>NZ_JAFCUC010000005.1:0-309439 GCF_049896345.1 Caulobacter sp. DWR2-3-1b2
CCTTGCTTGGCCAGCGTGATCGTGATCGCGGCCGTCAGCGTCGTCTTGCCATGGTCAACGTGACCGATGGTGCCGATGTTGCAGTGCGGCTTGTTACGTTCGAACTTTTCCTTGGCCATGGTCTCTACCTTGCGCGCCGGCGGCTATGAATGTGGGTCGTCATATATAGGGAGCTGGAGCGGGTAGCGGGAATCGAACCCGCATCCTCAGCTTGGAAGGCTGCTGCACTACCACTGTGCTATACCCGCCCAATATACCCCATCGGGCTAGCGGGGTCGCGTCGGCTCCCGGTCTCTGGCTTTGGGGCCAAGCCTTGTTGGAGCTCTCGCCGCGCGTGGTGGGGGAAGTAGGACTCGAACCTACGAAGGCGTACGCCAGGGGATTTACAGTCCCCCCCCTTTGCCACTCGGGACATTCCCCCAGCGCGCGGCAGAGTTCTTTCAAAGCGGCCTTTCCAGTCTCGAACCCGCGGCGAGCCGCGCGTCACGAAAAAGGAACAAAAGCTTCCTCGAGACCGGTGAGACGGTGCTAAAGCAGCGCCGCCCTGGCTCGCGGAAACCCTCAGGGCCCCAAATCGGAGCGCGTCTTATAGTGTCCTCTCATTCCGAACGCAACGACCGGAAACCGCCTTCTGCGAAAGGTCGCGATTTTCGCTCCAACCCCAGGAAAACTAACGAGTTTTCCAAGGGCCAAGGTGACGCCAAGGACTGGATCTGGGGCACGCACGCTGTCGAGGCGGCGCTTTCCAACCCCGCCAGGCCCGCGCCAAAACGCCTGTTGGCGACCGCCGACCGCGCCAAGCGACTCAGCCCCGATCTGGCCAAGGCGTCCTTTCTGACGGTCATGGAAGGCGCCGAGATTGCTCGCCAGCTGCCGCCCGGCGCGGTGCACCAGGGCATCGCGCTGAAGATCGACGAGCCCGAGGCGCTGTCGGTCTATGACCTGGGCATGCCGGCTCAGGGCCTGTTGGTGATGTTCGACCAGATCACCGACCCCCAGAACATCGGCGCCATCTTCCGCTCGGCCGCCGCGTTCGGCGCGCGCGGCGTGATACTCCAGGACCGCCATGCCCCCGCCCTGTCAGGCGTGCTGGCCAAGACCGCCGTCGGGGCGATCGACAAGATACCCTATGCCCGCGTGGTCAATCTGTCCCGCGCCCTGGAAGAACTGAGCGACCTGGGCTGGCGGGCCGTGGGTCTGGCTGGCGAGGCCGAACAAACCCTGGACCAGGTTCTGGACGGCCGCCCGACGGTTCTGGTGCTGGGATCGGAAGGCGAAGGCGTCCGACGCTTGGTTGCCGAACATTGTGATGCGATGGGAAAAATTGCCATGCCGGGCGGGTTTGAGAGCTTGAACGTGTCTGCGGCGGCAGCGGTGGCGCTCTACGAAGCGTCAAAAGTTCGCCCGTAGGAAGAAACCAGTTCGTGAATCTCTCTTAACCGTTTTGATTTCGTCGCGATGACGTGGTTCTCTCAACGCTTGTTCCTACAGGCGACGCTTGCCGGGAGTTCGAACATGGGATCGGGGGACCCGATGTTGCATAACAAAGTCCGTTTGACGGCTCTGGCCGGATGCGCGGTTGGGGTTTTGGTGGTGGCCGGTTGCGGCGCGCGCGAACCTGTCGAGGCGCCGCCCGCCTCGGCCGCGCCGGGATATGGCGCGACCCAGACCCCCGAGCTGATGGGCGCCGCGCCGAGCGAGACCACGCCGGCCGACGGCCTGCTTGGCGGCCCCGCGGCTTCGACCCTGCCGGTCGCCGCGCCGGTCCCCGTGTCCAGCCACCCCGGTCTGAAAACCTGGCGGCGCGCCGACGGCACCCTGGTGACCGCCATGGCCCCGATCGCCAATCCCAAGCATAGGGTCGTGCATTATAAGCCGCGCGCCGTCGCGCATCACGCCGCCATCGCCGCGCCACGGCCCGTGGGCAAGTCGGCGCCCGCGCCGGTCGCTCATCCGGTGATCAAGCCCGCCGTCAGGCCCGTGGCCGTGGCGCCAACTCCGGCCCCGGTGAAGCCCGTCGCCGCCGTCAAACCCGGCGCCGCTGTGGCCAAGGCCCCGACCCCGACCCCGACCCCGGCCATCGTCGCGCCGGTCAAGGCCGCGCCGCCGAAGGTCCTCACCAAGCTACAGAAGCTGCAAGCGGCCGTGGCGCCGGAAGCCACCAAGGGCGCCGTCCTGGCCTCGGGAGAAAGCCTGGCCCAGGGCAAGGAGGGCCAGGTCACCTTGTCCCTGCCCGCCACCCTCGGCGACATGATCAAGAAGGAAGCCGCCAAGCTGGGCCTAACCAAGGCGGCCAAGAAGACCAGCGCCTATGCCGACCTGCAGGGCGAAGGCTACCAGATCACCCCGAACGGCCGCCAGACCGCCGTGGTAAAGCCGGGTGAAGCCCCGACCTTCGCTTGGCAGGTCAAGCCCACCGACAAGGCGACCGGCGCGTTGAAAACCGAATTCGGCGTCGAGCTGAACGGGACCAAGCCCGCCCAAGGCTTCTCGCTCGGCTCGATCGCCAAGCAGGTCGCACCGATGCGCGAGAAGGTTCAGGAAGCCACCAAGGGCTTCAAGTTCGCCCTGCCCAGCCTGGGCGGCTTCGAGACCATCGACGTGCCGGGCCTGGGCAAGGTCCAAGGCAAGTCGGTGCTGGGCGGCGCCCTGGTGCTGCTGGCCCTGCTGATCCTGGTCGCGATCGCCCGCAACGCCTCGGCCTCGAGGACCCGAGCCGAGCGCCAGCGCAAGTTCCGCACCCTGACCGACTACGGCCGCAACGAGATGGAATTCGGAGCGCCGCCGCAATCGGCCAGCGTCAACTATGTGAACCCGATGGTGGCCGCCGCTGGTGGCGCCTTGGCCGGCGCAGCGGTGGCCACTGCGGTCAACCACCACGGCCATGACGATCACGCTCGTGACGACCATGGTCATGACAGTCCTGAGCACGACGCCCATGCTGGCGACCCCGCTCGCGACGATCACGGCCATGAGACCCACGCCGAACCGGACCACCACGACCACCCCCATGACGGTCATCATGTCGTCGCGCCGGCCGGAGAGGCCCTGCCTGTCAGCGGTCACGACCACGCCGAGGTCCATCCCGTCGAGCACGCGGACGATCACGACGCCCATGCCGACCATGGTCAACATGTCGAAGGCCGCGAGACCCACAAGGAACTCGAGCCCGCGCACTAGGCGATGCTTGCCAGACCGCCCAGCCTGACGCATTGAAGCCGCATGTTTGATGCGCTCATAGCCCAGGTGGGCGGGCTGGATGGTCCGTTCGCGGCCTTCCTGTCCGTCCTGATGATCGACCTTGTCCTCGCGGGCGACAACGCTGTGGCCGTTGGCCTGGCGGCCGGCGGCCTGCCGGTCAAGGATCGCCGCAAGGTCATCCTGTACGGCCTGGGCGCAGCGGTCGTGCTCCGCATCGGCTTCGCCCTGATCACCACCTGGCTGCTCGGCGTCATTGGCCTGCTGCTGGCCGGCGGCGTGCTGTTGCTGTGGGTCTGCTGGAAGATGTGGCGCGAGCTGCGCGAGCAGTTCACCCACGACCAGGCGGACGCGCGGGCGATGCTGGACAATGATCCAACCACCGAGCCCCACGTCAAACCGGCCAAGAGCTTCAAGCAAGCCTTCCTGCAGGTGTTGATCGCCGACGTCTCGATGTCGCTGGACAATGTGCTGGCCGTGGCCGGCGCCGCCCGCGAGCACCCCGCCATCCTGGTGTTTGGCCTGCTGCTGTCGATCGCCCTGATGGGCCTGGCCGCCAGTGCGATAGCCAACTTGCTGCACCGGTTCCGCTGGATCGGCTTCATCGGCCTGGCCATCGTGCTCTACGTGGCCGGCCACATGATCTGGGAAGGCCACCGCAGCGTGGTCATGGATCTGGACAAGACCGCCGCCTACAACGCCGCCGCGCCGTCGATCATCGACATCACGCCGGCCGAGCTCGCCGCGCACCTCAAGCATAAGAAATGACCAGGCCAGTCGGCCTGATGGTTCGGCTGGCGGCGCTCAGCGGCTTCCTGGGCGTGGCCTTCGGCGCCTTCGCCGCCCATGGGGCCAAGGATGCCCGCGCCGCCGAGCTGCTGCACACTGGCGCGCTCTATCAGATGATCCACGCCCTGGCGGTGTTCTGCTGGCTGGCGGCGCGGAGAGCCGGCGGCAAGGCGGACTTGTGGACGCCGAGCCTCTTCCTGACTGGCTCGGTGCTGTTCTCGGGCTCGCTCTACGCCATGGCCTTCGGCGCGCCGCGTATCCTGGGAGCGATCACGCCACTGGGCGGCCTGTGCTTCTTGGCTGGCTGGCTGATCCTGGCCTGGCGGGCTGGCGCGGTTGCGGACACCGCCGACTAGAGCATTTTTCGAGCGAAGTGGTTCCGGTTGGCGTGAAGAAAAATGTGTCAAAACAAAAGATCAGAGCTCACGGCCTGACGCAGTCAGGTCGGGAAGTGCTCTAGGGTCAAAACCCAATCAAGGTATTGATTGAAGCATTCTTGCTGTGATTCACTCTTTGGAACGGAGGTGGATCATGGCTGGAGAGTTCTGGTTATCGGATCGGCAGTGGGCGGCAATCGATCCGCTTTTGCCGAAGAACCAGTCTGGCGCCCGTCGGGTGGACGACCGGCGGGTGATTAGCGGGATCATCCATGTGCTGAAAGTGGGTTGCCGCTGGCAGGACTGCCCGGCGGTCTACGGCCCGCCGACGACCATCTATAATCGCTTCCGCCGCTGGACGATCAAGGGCGTGTGGCGGCGGCTGTTTACGGCCTTGGTCGCGCTCAGTCCCGACGATGTCCACATGATCGACTCCACCAGCGCCAAGGCCCACCGCTCGGCGGGCGGGGGAAAAGGGGGGCCGAAATCCAGGCGATCGGCCGTTCGCGCGGCGGCCGCACGACCAAGATCCACGCCGTCGTCGATGGCAAGGGACACCTCATCGCCTTCGAAATAACCGCCGGACAGCGCGGCGACGCCCCCTTCGCTAGGCCATTGCTGGAGTCCCTTCCCAGGGCGCGCCTCTGTCTGGCCGACACCGCTTACGACGCCGACAAGTTGCGGCGCTTCCTCATCGAACGCGGCACCACGCCCGTCATCCCCAACAATCCTACCCGCAAGAACCTCCAGCCCTTCGATCCAGAGGCCTACAAGCAGCGCAATCTCGTCGAGCGGATGTTCTGCAGGCTCAAAGACTGGCGGCGCGTCGCAACCCGCTACGACAAACTCGCCTCCATCTTCGCCAGCGCCGTCTTCATCGCCGCAATCATCATCTGGTGGGCTCAATGAGTCTGGACCCTAGGCCGGGACCTTGGTCCGCTGGTCCTTCGGAACCGCCAAAAGGAAGATCGCCAGACTGGAGCCTATCAGGCAGGCGAACATTACCGCCGCCACGGGCCGAGCGGTGCCGTCATGCAGCAGGCCGCCGATCCAGGAGGCAAGGGCTCCGGCCGCGAAAGACGCCCCGCCCATCAGGGCCGAGGTCGAGCCCGCCCGGATCGGATCGACGCTCAACGCCCCGGCCATGGTGTTGCCGGCCATCAGACCATAGGTCGACAAGGCGGCGAACAGCAGCGGCAGCACAGTGAACTGGCCGCCGACCCCGCTCCACGCCGCCGCCGCCAGCAGAAAGGCGGCGACGATCGAGGCGATGCTGGCCCGCACCAGCACCCGGTCCGGCGTCGCGCGGCGCAGCAGCAGCCGGTTGACCTGACTGGCCCCGATGATGCCCACCGCGTTGAAGGCGAAGATGATGTTGAAGGTCAGCGGCCGGTGGCCGTAGGTCCCCATGATCAGGTCTGGCGCGCTTGAGATGTAGGTGAACAGGGTCGCGCCGTTCAGGGCCCCGGCGACGCCGTAACCGACCAGCCGCTTCTGGCTCAATAACGCGCCGTAGGCCCGGAACGGGTTCTCCGAACGGGCTTGGACGGCGGTGGCCTCGGAACGCGATTCCGTCAGGCTCAGCGCGATCCACAGGCCGATCAGCAGGCCGAACACCGTCAGGGTCCAGAACACCCCGCGCCAGCCGGCGAAGACCTGCACCACCCCGCCGAACTGCGGGGCCAGCACCGGCGCCAGCCCCATGATCAGGGTCATCAGCGACAGCACCCGGGCCGTGTCGGAGTGGTTAAAGCGATCGCGCACCACCGCGCGCGCGATCACCGCCCCCGCGCACCCGCCCAGGGCCTGAACAAAGCGAGCGCCGATCAGCGCCTGGATCGACGGCGCCATGGCGCAGACCACCGAGGCCACCACATAGATGCCGATGCCCAGCAACAACGGCGGTCGGCGGCCGAACCGGTCCGACGCCGGGCCGTACAGGAACTGGCCGATCGCCATGCCGGCGAAGAAGGCCGCCAAGGTCGCTTGAGTGTCGTCGGCCCCGGCGTGCAGGGTCCGCGCGATATCGGGCATGCTCGACAGGTACATGTCGATCGACATCGGCGCGAAGGCGGTCAGCGCCCCCAGCATCAGGACGAGCCGCCAGGGGGTAACGGCGGGAAGCGGCGCGGCAGGATCGGTCATGGCAGCGCTTTTACGCCTGCTTTCCATAAGGGTAAGGCCTTGACCGTACGAATCGGCCGCTTGCCGCGTCGGTCCAGCACCGGCAAGGTGATCAACAATAACAAAAGCAGGAAATGCCATGTCTCACCTTGCTCCGGCCCTGCCCGCCCCGTCGTATGCGCAGGTCAACGGCGTCCGCATGGCCTATTACGAGGCCGGGCCGCGCCAGGGCGTCCCGATCGTGCTGTGTCATGGCTTTCCGGAATTTTCCTATTCCTGGCGCTGGCAGATTGCGGCCCTGGCGGCGGCGGGTCGCTGGGTGATTGTCCCCGACCAGCGCGGCTATGGCCTGACGCAAGGTCCCGAGGCGGTCGAGGCCTATGACATGGAGCACCTGACTGGCGACCTGGTTGGCCTGCTCGATCACCTAGGCGTCAAGGAGGCGATATTTTGCGGCCATGACTGGGGCGGCATCATCGTCTGGCAGATGCCACTGATGCATCCCGCCCGCACCGCCGGGGTGATCGGGCTTAACACGCCGTTCACCCCCCGCCTCCCGATGGATCCCATTGCCATGTTCCGCCACGCCTTCGGCGAGGACATGTATATCGTCCAGTTCCAGACACCCGCCGTCGCCGACGCTCAACTGATCGCCGATGTGGAAAAGACCATGCGCTATTTCATGCGCAAGCCAAACGGCACACAAGGCGACTTCGCGGCGCGGCCAGCGGAGAAGCGGTCGCTGGCCCTGCTGGACGGCTTGGCCCACTACGATCCAAGCGGGGACTCGAACCAGCTTCTGGCGCCCGAGGAGTTGGCGGTGTTCGTCGAGACTTTCCAGCGGACCGGCTTCACCGGCGGCATCAACTGGTATCGCAACTTCACCCGCAACTGGGAGATGGCCGAGCGCCTGCCCACCCGCATCGATGGCGTACCCTGCCTGATGATCATGGCCGAGCACGATGTGGTGCTGCCGCCCGCGATGGCCGACCGGATGGGTGACCAGATTTCGGACCTGGAAAAGGTGCTGGTCGAGGGCAGCGGTCACTGGACGCAACAGGAAAAACCCGAGCGGGTGAACGAAATCCTGATCGACTGGCTCGGGCGGCGGTTTCCAAACTAAGCGCTTTGCATCCTGCGAGGCTTCGCCAGCGGGTGCACCTCAGGATGAGGAATTCTGCAAAGCTCCTTCCCAAGGCGCTCGCGCAGCGGGCCTCAAAGGATGCGCGGCGCCCTTATTAGCCCGCCAGAATCACCGCCCGCCGCCGCATGGCGGCCGCCATCTGCAGCATGGCCAAGGCGGAGACCTCGTCTCGCTCGGTGGCCCGCACGCTGTACACCTGCGCCATCACCTGCAGCGAGATCACCTTGTCCAGCCCCTCGGGGCCCATCATCTCGGCGATGGCGCGGTCCAGCTCGGCCAGCTGACGCGGGGTCAGCATCGCCAGTAGCTCGTCGTCGCTGAGGTCTTCGGGGTTGTTCATGACTCGGGAGAATACGGAAAGTCGGCGCGGGTTGCGATCATCTGTTGGCCGCCATCGCCTCGACAACGTGGGCGCGATAGAGCACGGCCAGCAGGTCGGTCTGGGTGACGATGCCCTTCAGCACCCGGTCGGCGTCGACGACCACCGCCTCGTGCACCTGGCCGCTGGACAGCAGGGGCAGCAGGGCCTGGATCGGCGTGCTCTCGCGCACGCGGTGCACGAAGGGGTCAATCACCGCCTCGACCTTGTGATCGCGATTGGCCTGGAGTTCGGCGCGGCGCACCAGGCCCAGCACCTTGCGATCGCCGTCGATCACGGGGGCGGTGCGCAGGTCGTGGTCGCGCATATAGCGTAAGGCGCTGTCGCAGCTCTGCTGCGGATCGACCGTGATGACGTCGGCCGACATGATGTCGCCGCAGAGGATTTGTGCGTGCAAGCGCTGATGGGCCTGCAGCTCGACCTGGCGGAACAGGGCGTCGAGGTCATCGCGGCTGACGTCGAGCAGCTCGCCATAGCGCGCCAGAGCGGCATCCAGGTCACCACTGGTAAAGCCGGCCCGCGTGGACGGTGGCGCATCGGCTGTCCCATGCGGGCTGGCGGCCAGGACCGGCGCACGGTGCGGATATGATCGCCTGGTGACGCGGTGGAAGACCACGCCCGCCCCGACCAACAACAGGCTGTCGAGGCCCACCGGGCTGAGAGCGAAGTGGTAACCGAGGCGCGTCACCTCGGACCCGCCCAGGCCACAGATCAGCGCCACGGCGCCGCCTGGCGGGTGGAGGCAACCGGTCAAGGCCATCGCCATGATCGCCAGGCTCACCGCCAGCGGCGCGGCGATCATCGGGTCCGGGAACAATTGCGCGCAGGCGATCCCGACCACCGCCGACAGCACGTTGCCGCAGATCACCGAACGTGGCTGAGCCAGGGGACTGGCGGGCACGGCGAAGACCAGCACGGCCGAAGCCCCGATCGGCGCGACCAGCAGCGGCGAGGTCAGGGGTCCGCCCCCAATCATCGCCCGCGCCAGTACGCCCGTCACCGCTAAGCCCAGCAACGCGCCGAGCCCGCCGCGACCGATCTCCAGCCAGCCAGAGGCGGTTCGCAGACGCGGAGCCCAAGGGAGTCGATCGATCATGGAACCCGGATACGCGACCGGCAGCGGGAAATGAACCCCATTCCTGCCGTTCCCACCGCCCCCGAAACCGGGCTAGGATCGCGGGCATGGATCGTAACGCCTCCGCCTCCGTGATGTCCTCCGCCGGCCGCCGCAGCCTGTTTCGCGACATCGAGCCCTTTTCGTTCGGGTGGCTGACCACCGATGGCCCACACGAAATCTATTACGAGGAATGCGGCGCGCCGCGCGGCAAGCCGGCGGTGATCCTGCATGGCGGCCCTGGCGGGGCGGTCAATCCGACCATGCGGCGGTTCTTCGATCCGGCTAAATGGCGCATGGCGTTGTTCGATCAACGCGGCTGCGGCCGCTCGCGTCCGAACGCCAGCCTGGAGGATAACACCACCTGGAGCCTGATCGCCGATATCGAGCGCCTGCGCGAGCACCTGGGCGTCGAGAAGTGGACGGTGTTTGGCGGCTCTTGGGGCTCGACCCTGGCCCTGGCCTACGCCCTGGTCCATCCGGACCGGGTCGAAGGCCTGGTGCTGCGCGGCATCTTTCTGCTGACCCAGAAGGAGCTGCGCTGGTTCTATCAGGAAGGCGCCTCGATGCTGTTTCCCGACGCCTGGGAACGGTTCCTGGCTCCCATCCCGATCGAGGAGCGCGGCGACCTGATGGGGGCCTATCACAAGCGCCTCACCCATCCCGACCGCCGGGTGCAGGCGCAGGTCGCCAACGCCTGGAGCCAGTGGGAGGGCGACACCATCTCGCTGCGAGGCCCCGAGGCGCGACCGCCCAAGTTCAATGAAGAAGACTTCGCCATCGCGTTCGCGCGGATCGAAAACCACTTTTTCTCCAATGAGGGCTTCTTCGAGCACGACGGTTGGATCCTGAAGAACATCGACAAAATCCGTCACATCCCGGCGTGGATCATCCAGGGCCGCTTTGACGTCGTCACCCCGCTCGACAGCGCCTGGTCGCTTCACCGCGCTTGGCCGGAAGCCCATTTCGAGATCGTCTGGGACGCCGGCCATGCGTCCACCGAGCCGGGGATCATCGACGGGCTGGTGCGCGCGACGGACGCAGCGCTGAGGGTCTAAGGGTCTGAGACCCTCTTCCCATGGGAGAGACTTTCGCGCCGGCGCATCGCCAGGCTTTCGAACGCCGCGACGCCCGCGAGCACGGCTGTCGTCGCGACCGACAGCACCAGCGGGCTCATGGACAGACTCAGCGGAGCCAGCGCCGCCAACCCCACCAACCTCGCCCCGCGCGACGGCGACCACAGGCGGAACACCGCCTTCTTGAACAGTAGCCCGCCCAGCATGAACAGGAACGGCCCGCCGGTCAGGGCGGCGGCGGTCTTCAGGTCAGCATGGCCCAGCAGGTGGTGTAGCACCCGCTCCTCCGCCACAGCCGTGACGATGATGCCGGCGATCGGCAGCAGGTGGCTTTAGGTATAGGCGGCGCGCGCCACCGCGCCGGGGTCCTTGGCGTGGCTGATCGCCTCGCTGGCGGCCTGGGCGGTGAACGAGAAATATATCCACCACATGGCCTTCCTCCCCGCGAAGGCGGCGAGGAAGGCGGCGTGGCGGCGGGGATGCTGCTGGCCATGGCGATCCCCGAGGCGCGCGTGACCTCCAGAAGCGCGTTGGCGAAGCATGTGGCGGCGTTGCATGGTGGCATTTCCCGTCTGGACGAGTGGCAGCCTAGCAATCGTCACTGTGGGATCGAACGAATTGTGGCTTAGTGCGCTTCATGGATATGGACGCGCAAGATTTCCTCCTCCAGCACCGCACCCCAATGATCGGCGCCGTCGTCGCGTTGGCCACCGGCCTGACCGGCGGTATCGCGCTGAAGACTGGCCCGCAGGATGAACCGTTTATTGAATCCGTCCCCACCTACGACAGCCAATATGCCGAGGCCGAGCCTATCGCCTGGCCCAGCGGCAAGGTCCCCGACTACGTGATCGGCACCGACTTCCTGGACGCCCAGCGCATGGATCCGCCGCCGGTGCTGGTGGCCTCGTACGAGGTCCCGGAATATACCGCGCCGGCTTGGCGCGAACCCGAGCCACATGTTCAGCCGGCGCGCATGGCCGAGCCCGCGGAACGCAGCTGGGCGTCGACCGGCGGCGATATATTGAACACGCGCCTGCCAGAGGATGCGCCGCCCGCGCCTGAGGCGTCGCAAGCGCCCGAACCGCCGGTGGCGACCCCCGCCCCGGTCGCGATGGCGGCGTCAAGCTCCTAAGCCCGCTCCTGCCGGCGACCAAGTCCAAGACCTCGCTCTTGGCGCTGATGCTGGGCCTGGGGGGCTCGGCGATGCTGGCCATCACCCGGCGTGGGCCGGCCACGGCGATTATCGTGCTGTGGCTGGGCGTCACCGTCATTGGTTTGGGCGTGATGGTCATGTGGTTGGACCCGGCGCTGATCTTCAAGGCGCCGGGTCCAACCACATGACCCTGACCGGCCGCACCGACATCTGGGCTGCGGTGCTGCGCCAGTCGGCCAAGCAACCGCTGACCGGTTATGGCTGTGCGGTCCTCTGGACCCTGGAATCCGCGCCCGCGAACTGGATCCGCAAGGAGACCGGTTGGCTGGTGTCCACCGCCCACAACGGCTGGCTCGATATCCTGGCGCAGCTGGGTTGGATCGGCGTGGGCCTCTGCGCCCTGGTGCTGGGCAGCGCCCTGCTGGTCGGCCTGTTCCGCTTCCAGCGCCTGCGCGACGGCTACTGGACACCGCTCTTCTTGGTGATCTTCCTGACGACCACCCTCTCCGAGAGCTTCATCCTGGAGCGTAACGGCATCGCCTGGGCTCTGGCCTGCGCGGCGGTGACCCGCCTGCTCGGACCGGTGCTCGCCGATCTCGGCGCCGCCAGATGGGCCCTGCCCTCGATCGCTCTCCAGCCGCCACCGCTGGCCTGGTCTCTGGCGTCGGGCGAGCCGACGGTCGAGATCTGGGCGACCGACGAGGGCCGCGCCTCGACATTTGGCAAGCGCCCGGTCTCGCCTTTCGGCGCGTGAAGCACCGTGTGGAAAAGTGGGACCCAGTTTTCCGCGAAAACGGTGCGAAAACAAAAATCTAGAGCAAGCCGTGCGATTTCTGTATCGCGCGGCTTGCTCTGGACCGCTACGGAAGCGCCATGACCGACTACACGCCCCAGCAGATCGTCGCCCGCGGCGCGCGCGCCGTCGCCGAAGCCGCCGCAGACGCCATCGACAACCATCCCGACCTCGAAGGCGCGACCTACTCGATCCTGGAAGAGGACGAGGACAAGGGTCTCTGGCGCATCGACGCCTTCCCGACCAATGACGAGGAAGACGCCGGCCTGCTCGAAGTCCTGGCCGGCTACAAGCTGAAGGTGATCCGGGAGCAGTTGGCCGACGCCGACTGGCTGGCCATGGCGCTGTCGGGCCTGCCGCCCGTGCGGGCGGGTCGGTTTTTCGTCTACGGCATGCATGATCGCGGCCGCTTGCCGGCCAGCACGGTCAACCTCCGCATCGAGGCCGGCGCGGCCTTCGGCACCGGCCACCACGGCACCACGGTCGGCTGCCTGCAGGCCTATGACCGCCTGATCAAGGCTCGCAAGTTCAACAAGGTGCTCGACGTCGGGGCCGGTACGGGCCTGCTGGCCATTGCGGCCGCACGCACGGGCTCGAAAATCGCCGTGGGCACTGACATCGACAGGCCCAGCGTGCGGATCTCCAAGGAGAACGCCAAGGTAAATCGCGCCAACGCCAGGTTCGTCCACGCCGCGGGCCTGTCCAACCGCTTGGTGTCCGACAACGCCCCCTATGACCTGGTGTTCGCCAACATCCTGGCCCGCCCGCTGATCAGCCTGGCCCAGGACATCAAGACCGCCCTGGTCCCCGGCGGCACGGTGATCCTGTCGGGCTTGCTGCGCACCCAGGAGCGGATGGTGAAGGCCGCCTACGTCTCGCGCGGCTTCAAGGTGGTGAGCCGCATCCATCGCGACGCTTGGGCGGCGCTGGTTCTGCAACGGCCGTAGAGCGCGGAACGTCCTTCACGGTCCTGACGTTTCTCCTGCGGCACTCGTACGTTCCAGGAGCAACCTCATGACCTACATCGACCCCAACGCCCCGCTACCGCCGCGCGAAGTCGTGGTGCGCCGGGAGGGTGGCGCGACCGGCTGGTTCGTGGCCGGCGTGGTGGCCGTCGTGGCGGTGATCGCTGTGGCCTTCATGTTGACGATCGGAGCGCGCACCCCCAGCCAGGACCAGATCGCCCAGGCTCAGGATCAGGGCCGCGCAGTCGGGCAGATCGAAGGCGCCCAGGTGGGCGCCGCCCAATCGACGATGGTCGCCCAACAGGCGGCCCGCGACGCCGCGGCCGCCGCCGACAGCGCCCGTCGCTCGACCGAGGTGACGGCGGCCAACGCCGCACGGGTGGCTCAGGACGCCGCCGCCCGCGCTGCGGCTTCGCGCGACGAGACAGTCGCCCCCATGGCCGAGCAGCCCGCCCCGCAACCGGCCCAGTAGCGGCTGGCTCTTCCCTGCCCGGCCGGGTCGGACTAAATCGAAGGCATGCGCCAGACCTTCGATGAATCCACCGAGCCGGGCTTCGGCCCCCGCCATGTCCCACTGATCCGCGCCGCCATGGCGCTGCAAGGCCTGGACGGCTTCCTCGTGCCCCACGAGGACGAGCACCAGAACGAATATCTGCCCACCGCCAATGACCGCTTGGCCTGGGCCAGCGGTTTCACCGGTTCGGCTGGGGCTGGCGTCATCATGGCCGACCGCGCCGCCGTCTTTGTCGATGGACGCTACACCCTTCAGGTCCGTGACCAGGTTGACCAGGGTGTGTTCGAGATTCGCGACCTCGTCGAGGGCGGCGTCCCGGCCTATCTCGAAACTGTCCACAAGGGCGCGGTGATTGGATACGACGCCCGCCTGCACAGCCCTCAGGCGCTCGACGCGCTGAAGGCCGCCGCCAGCAAGGCCGGCGCGGCGCTCAAGCCCGTGTCGGTCAACCCCATCGACCAGGCCTGGGGCGCTGAGCGTCCGGCCCAACCCGCCGCGCCCGTCGTCCCCCAGCCCGTGTACTATGCCGGCGAGGAGTCGGCCTCAAAGCGCGCCCGGATCGGCGGGGCCATCGCCGCCTTGGGCGCCGACGCCGCAGTGATCACCGCTCCGGCCTCGATCGCCTGGCTGTTCAACATTCGCGGCGGAGATGTGATCCGCTCGCCCCTGCCCCTGGCCCAGGCGGTGGTCCGCGCCGACGGCACGGCGCGGTTGTTCCTAGACCCGGCCAAGGTCGCCGAAGGCCTGTCGGCGTGGCTGGGCAACCAGGTGTGGCTAGAACCATCCGAGGCCCTGGACGGGGCCCTGGCCGACCTGTCCAGCAAGGCCGTGGTCGTCGACCCGGCCCAGTCCTCGGCCTGGTATTTCGACACCCTGGCCGCCGCCGGCGCCTCGGTCGTCCGCGCCATGGATCCCTGCACCCTGCCCCGCGCCTGCAAGAACGCCGTCGAGATCGCCGGCACGCAGAAGGCCCACCGCCGCGACGGCGCGGCGTTGACGCGCTTCCTGCACTGGCTGGCCACCGAAGGGCAGATCAACCCGCCGGACGAGAAGGAAGCCGTCGCCAAGCTGGAAGCTTTCCGCGAGGCGACTGGTCTGCTGAAGGACCTCAGCTTCGACACCATCGGCGCGGCCAACGGCCATGGCGCCCTGCCGCACTATCGTCCGACTGAGCGCTCAAACGAGCGCGCCGCCTTGGGGTCACTGCTCCTGGTCGATAGCGGCGGTCAGTATCTGGACGGCACCACCGACGTCACCCGCACCGTGGCGATCGGCGAGCCGACCGCCGAGATGGTCACCCGAAACACCCTCGTTTTGAAAGGCCACCTGGCCATAGCCCGCCTGCGCTTTCCGGCAGGCACCACTGGCTCGGCCATCGACGCCTTCGCTCGCGCCGCCCTCTGGAGCCATGGCCTGGATTACGACCACGGCACTGGCCACGGCGTCGGGGTCTATCTGGGCGTCCACGAAGGTCCGCACCGGATTTCCAAAGCTCCCAACACCATCGCGTTGCAGCCCGGGATGATCGTCTCCAACGAGCCGGGCTACTACAAAGACGGTGAGTACGGCATCCGCATCGAGAACCTAGAGGTTGTGATGCCCGCCGAAGCCGTCGGCGACGGCGACCGCCCGATGCACCGCTTCCAGGCTCTGACCCTGGCCCCCATCGACCGGCGGCTGGTGGACAGGAGCCTGTTGAGCCCCGAGGAGATCGCCCAGTTCGACGCCTATCACGCGCGGGTGGTTCGGGAGATCGGGCCGCTGGTGGAGCCGGAGGTCGGGGCCTGGCTGGAAGAGGTCTGCGCGCCGCTTTAGGCGCTTAGGTCCTCCCCCTGTGGGGCACTGTGGGGGCGGCGGCGCGAAGGCGCCGGTGGGGGGAGCAGACCCACCTCACCGACACTCGCCCTCCGTCGGCTGCGCCGACACCTCTGCCACAAGGGCAGGAATAAGCGAGCCGCTGACTACTTAATCCGCGTCCACTTCTGCGTCTTGCACAGCGGGGCCACGATGCAGCCCTTCAGCTTCAGCGAATTGGGCGAGGTCAGGGTGATGGTGCCCGAATAGGTGCCGCCGTCGTCGGCGTTGTAGACCTTGCCGCCGGTCCACCTGGTCGGGCCGCCGGTGAAGTCGTACAGCATCTGCATATTCTTCAACGGACGGGCTTTCAGGCTGGCGTCCTTGTTCTTGACGTCCTTGATCGTCGGATCGGCCTTGATGTGGTTTGACGTCACCAGCTTGCCGCACAGGCTGTTGCCGCAGCGGCTGATCTCGACCTGGCCGCCATTGGTTTCGGTTTGCCACAGGCCGATGGCGTCCTGCGCGAAAGCCGGGGCGGCGATGGCCACGGCGAAGGCCGCGGCGAGGATGGGCAGTTTCATAGGATCGTCTCTCCTAAGTATTGTTAGCCTGTTCTAACGCGCGTTCGCCTGAACCGGCCATGAATTGAAAAGCGAAGGCGCGACGCCTACCCCGCCACCATTGCCAGCCACTCGTCCTCGGTCATCACCTGAACTCCCAATTCGCCGGCGGTCTTCAGCTTCGACCCCGCACCTGGCCCGGCCACCACGAGGTCGGTCTTCTTCGACACCGACGAGGCCACCTTGGCGCCCAGCGCCTCGGCCTGGGCCTTGGCCTCGTCGCGGGTCATCTTCTCCAGGGCGCCGGTGAAGACGATCGTCTTGCCGGCCACGGCGGTATCGGTTTTCGGCTTGGCCACGGCCTGGATGTCGAGCTGGGCGATTAGATTGGCCACCTTCTCGCGATTGTGATCCTCGGCGAAGAACCGGGCCATCGACTGGGCCGCAACCGGGCCGATCCCGTCGATCGCCGCCAGTTGGAGATAGTCGTCGCCCGGCGCGCCGTCGGCGGCCTCGACCAGGGCCTGGGCGAAGGCCTCCCAGTCGCCAAAGCGCTCGGCCAGGGCGACCTTGGCGGGCTTGGAGAGCTTTGGCACGGCATGGCCGATCTTGACCTCCAAACTGTCGGCCTCCGGCCAGGGATCGGCCTTCAGCCCGCCCCGGCCCGCCTCGACCAGCTCGTCGCGGGCCTTTGGACCGACCCCCGCCGCGCCGGCCAGTTCCAGATAGACCGCGCCCGGCAGTTGCCCGGCTGCCCGCTCGGCTGCGGCTTGCAGCTCCTCGAACCGGTCGAAGTTGCGGGCCAACACGGTCGAGGTGGTCTCGCCGATGTCGCGCATGCCCAGGCCGTAGATGACCCGATCGAGGCCAATGGTGCGTCGCGCCTCGATTCCCTTGACCAGGTTGGCGACCGAGGTTTCGCCATAGCCGTCGCGCTCGCGCAGCACGGCCAGCTTTTCCTCGTCCTTGGCCAGCCGGAAGATGTCGGCCGGCTCCTTGATCCAGCCGTCCTCGAAGAAGGCGGCCAGCTGCTTCTCGCCCAGGCCCTCGATGTCGAAGGCTCGGCGAGACACGAAGTGGCGCAGGTGCTCGATGCGCTGGAACGGGCAGGCGAACTCACCGCTGCAACGGCGCACCACGGATTCGGCGCCCGAGGCGGTGGTCTCCTTGACCAGCGCTGTCCTCAGCGGACAGGGGCAATGGCTCGGAAATTCGAACGGCGTGGCGCCCTCCGGACGTTCCTCCAGCACCGGCCCGACGATCTGCGGGATCACGTCGCCGGCCCGCTGCAGGATCACCGTGTCGCCGATCCGCACGTCCTTGCGGGCGATCTCGTCGGCGTTATGCAGGGTGGCGTTAGTGACCGAGACCCCGCCGACGGCAACGGGCTTGAGCCGCGCCACCGGCGTGATCGCGCCGGTGCGGCCGACCTGCAGGTCGATGGCCTCGAGGATCGTGCGAGCCTGCTGGGCCGGAAACTTGCGGGCGACGGCCCAGCGGGGCGAGCGTGACACAAAACCCAGGCGCCGCTGCTGCTCCAGGTCGTCGACCTTGTAGACCACCCCGTCGATATCGAAATCGAGCTTGGGGCGCAGCACTTCGAACGCGGCATAGGCGTCGAGCAGCCCCTGGGCGTCCTGGACCCTCTTGGCCGGCGGGGCCGTGGTGACGAATCCCCAGGCTTCCAGCGTCCCCAGCGCCTCCCACTGGCCGGCCGCGAAGGGGCCGCTGACCAGACCGCAGGCGTAGGCGAAGAACCGCAGCGGCCGCTGGGCGCTGATCTTCGGGTCGATCTGGCGCAGCGAGCCGGCGGCGAAGTTGCGGGGGTTGGCGTAGGTGCGCTGGCCGGCCTCAAGCGCGGCGGCGTTGAAGGCGGCGAAGGCCTCTAGCTCGACATAGACCTCGCCGCGGATCTCTATGATGTCGGGCCAGCCGGCGCCCTTCAGCCTGTGGGGGATGTCGCCGATGGTGCGCAGATTGGCCGTGACATCCTCGCCGACCCGGCCGTCGCCTCGCGTCGCGCCTTGGACCAGCACGCCCTTTTCATAGCGCAGCGAGGCCGACAGTCCGTCGATCTTCGGCTCGGCCGTGTAGAACACCGGCTCGTTCGTCAGCCGCAGGAACCGCCGGACGCGAGCGTCGAACTCCGCCGCCTCGTCGTTGGAGAAGGCGTTGTCGAGGCTGAGCATCGGCACGCCGTGCTCGACCGGCGAAAACTGCTCGGCCCGCGCCGCCCCGACCCGGACAGACGGGGAATTGTCGCGCACCAGATGCGGGAAGCGTTCCTCGATGTCGAGGTTGCGGCGTTTGAGGGCGTCGTACTCTCCGTCGGTGATCGTCGGGGCGTCTTGCTGGTGATAATGCAGGTCGTGACCGGTCAGGTCGTCGGCCAGGCGCTCCAGCTCAAGGGCGGCCTGGGCTTCGGTGAGGTCGGCAACGGCGATCTGGGACACGGGCGAATCCGGCGGAAGCTGAGACGGCGGCAGACTAGCCGCTCCTCCCCCTGTGGGGGAGGAGCTTTAAGCCGACAGCCTTGCCTAGCCGCTGACGCTCAGAAGCTCGCCGCATGACCCAGCCCGCAACGATGTCCCAGAACGACGCGGGCTTGGCTCGTGGCGGCGCCTTTGACGTCCTGCGGTTCGTCGCGGCGCTGTTCATCGTGCTCTATCACGTGGCCAAGCGAGCCCCGGTTTCGCTGTTTGCGATCCGGCCCTTGGACGCGGCTATCTCGCGACGGACTTCTTTCTGATGCTTTCGGGCTAGGTTCTGGCCAAGACCTACGGTCAGCTTGTGCTGGACCATGGGCTGGGAACCGGCGAGTTTCTCGAGCGCCGCATCCTGCGTATCTGGCCGGCGCACCTGATCATGCTGGCCCTGCTCGCCGGCTTCGTGTTTGGAACGGGGGCCATCGGCCTGGCGCCTCAGAACCCGCAGTGGTTCCAATGGAGCCAGCTGCCACCGCAGATCTTCCTGGTCCAGGCCTGGTTCGTGCCAGCAGCGTCGGGTTGGAACATGCCGACCTGGACGCTGTCCGCCCTGATCGTCTGCTATGCGGGCTTCCCGGCCGCCTGGCGTTCCTGACCAATCAGCTGGCCGCCGTGATCTGGTTCGGCGCCGCCCGCGCAGTGGCCGCGAAACTCGACCTGGACGATGCGATGCTCTGGCTCGTCTGGGCGATGGCCCTGCCCGCCTGCATCGCCGCCGCGTGGCTGTTCGAGCGCTGATCTTCTGTTTTGACGCATTTTTCTTCACGCGAACCGGAACCACGTCGCTCGAAAAATGCTCTATGTCGACGCGCCGCTGCAGGTGTGGATCAAGGGCGGGTCGCGCAAGGATCTCGCGCCAAAGGCAAAGGCTGCTCCGGCCTGACTAGCCGATCAACGCCCGCGCCGCCGCCCGCGCCGCCTCGGTGACCTCGGCGCCCGACAGCATCCGGGCGATCTCTTCCTGACGCTGGACGGGCGACAGCGGTTCGACCCGCGTGCGGATCGCAGTGTCGTCACCCGACTTGGCGATCCGCCAGTGGGCGTCGGCGCGGGCCGCGACCTGGGCCGAATGGGTGACGACCAGCACCTGGGCGTTGGTCGCCAGGCGCTTGAGCCGCAGGCCCACCGCGTCGGCCACGGCCCCGCCAACGCCCTGATCGACCTCGTCGAAGATCATCAGCGGCTGAGAGCCCTCGCGACCCGCGAGGGCGGCCTTCAGGGCCAGGGCGAAGCGCGCCAGTTCGCCGCCGGAGGCGATGGCCTCCATCGGTCCGAACGGCGCGCCGGGATTGGTGGAGATCTCGAAGGCGATGCGGTCCATGCCGGCGGGACCGGCGCGGTCCTCGTCTAGGGTCTCGATCGCGACCCGAAACCGAGCCTTTTCCAACTTCAGCGGCGCCAGCTCGGACTCGACAGACGCGGCCAGGCGATCACCGGCGGCGCGGCGCTCGGCCGACAGCGCTTCGGCGGCATAGAGATAGGCGTCGCGGGCGCCAGCGGCCTCTTCCTCGGCCGCCTTCAGCGCTTCGCTTGAGGTCTCGATAGCTTGCAGGCGGGCGGCGAAGTCGGCGCGGGCTGCGGGCAGCAGCTCAACGGCCAGGTTCAGCTTGCGGGCCATGCCGCGCAGGGCGAACAGGCGCTCCTCGGTCTTGTCTAACTGGTCGGGCTGGAACTCGAAGCTGTCGGCGGCCGCGTCGATGGTGGCGGTGGCTTCCTGGGCCTCGACCAAGGCGCGGTCCACCGCCTCGCAGGCGGCGGTGAGCCGGAGCATGGCTGGACCATCGGCGGGCGCGCCGGCCTGGACCGCGCGTTCACGCGCCCTTTCCAACGCACGATAGGCGCCGGCCAGCCTGCCCGACAGGGCGTCGCCGCCCAGGGCGTCGCGAGCCGCATCGATATCGGCCAGGGCCTTTTCGGCGGAGCCCAGCAGGGCCCGCTCCTCGGCCAACTGAGCTTCCTCGCCTTCGCGCGGATCCAGACGGTCCAGTTCCGACAGGCGAAGGGTCAGTTCCTCGGTCTCGACCGTGGCGCGGTTGGCGAGGTCGCGCAGGGCGGCGGCTTTCTCTCGAGCGGCCCGCCAGGCGCTCCACGCTCCAGCGACGGTCCCGAGGCTCACGACGCCATAGGCGTCGAGCAGGGTTCGGTGGGTGCGCTGGTCGAGCAGGCCGACGGTCTCGTGCTGGCCATGAACCTCGAGCAACAGCGCGCCGAGGTCCTTGAGCACACCAACGCTGGTGGCCTGATCGTTGACGAAGGCGCGACTGCGACCATCGGGCGATAGCTGGCGGCGCAGGACCAAGTCCTCGTCGCGGGCATAGTCCAGGCCCTTGTCGTCGAGATAGGCGAAAGCGGCGTGGTCGGCCGGCAGGGCGAAAATGGCGGTGGCGCTGGCATGGCCCGTGGCCCCGCGCCGCACCAGCCCGGCGTCGGCCCGGGCGCCGGTCGCCAGGCCCAGGGCGTCGAGAATGATCGACTTGCCCGCGCCGGTTTCACCGGTCAGGGCGGTCAGGCCCGGCCCGATGGCCAGGTCCAGGCTCTCGATGAGCACGACGTCGCGGATGGAAAGGCCAATCAGCATGTCGCGCAGGATCGCCGGGAATCAAGGTTTTTGAAAGAACGTTTCGAAAACAGGGGCCGATCCTCTGGACCGGCCCCTTGAAATCACATTCCGAGAACGCCCTTGATGCCGCTCCTCTTGGACTTGGTCTCACCGGGCGGGGCCAGGGTAGCGTCCTTGTCCTGGGTCAGGCGGTCCAGCATGTTCTTCTTGTTACCGGCCTTCAGCGGCTCGACGGCGGGCTTGAGGCCAGCGTTGTTCAGCAGCTTGTAGGCGTCGGCGTACCAGGGATCGCCCGGGAAGTTGTAGCCCAGCACCGCCCCATTGCGCTTGGCTTCGTCCAGCAGGCCCAGGGTCATGTAGCTTTCGACCAGCCGGTACAGGGCCTCGGGCGTGTGAGAGGTGGTCTGGTGGCGATCGATGACGGTGCGGAACCGCCCGATCGCGGCCAGGGTCTGCCCGTTGCGCAGGTAGTAGCGACCGATGGTCATTTCCTTACCGGCCAACTGGTCGTTGACCATGTCGATCTTGAGGCGGGCGTCTTGGGCGTATTCCGAGTTGGGATAGCGCTGAACCACGTCGCGCAGGGCGGCCAAGGCCTGTTCTGTGGCGGCTTGGTCGCGATTGACGTCGACGACCTGCTCGAAATAGCAGATCGACTTCAGATAATAGGCGTAGGAGGCGGACGGGTTGCCCGGATAAAGGCCGATGAAGCGATCGGCGTCCGAGATCGCTTCGTTGTACTGGTTGCCCTGGTAGTGGGCGTAGCCGGTCATCAGGATCGAGCGGCGCGACCATTCCGAATAGGGGTGCTGGCGCTCGACCTCGCGGAAATAGTCGACGGCCTCGTTCCAGGCGCCGCGGTCCAGGCGATTGGCGCCCGTCGAATAGAGCAGCTCCACCGGGCGCTCTTCATAGGCCAGGGTCGGCTTCTTGTGTTTGCCGGCGCAGGCGGTGACCGACAGGGCGACCAGCAGGGCGGTCGCGACGGTAGCGGCCTGGCGTCCCGAGAAATTACGAAGCACGGACTTTTCACCCTCGAAGCAAACGTGCGCTCCTGCGCCGTGCAAGGCTTCTACACCACGCCGATGCGGGCGCAAATGGAAGCCGAGCCGTGAGAAGGATACGCCCCAAGACGCATCCCCCGAGGAATCCGCCCAAACCCTAATGACATCGACTTTTTGACCAAATCAGGTCGAAGCGCGATGACCGCGCACGGAATGTCAGACGGCTTCTGCCAATTCCACCGAATGGGTCCGCAGACGCCAGGCGCGCGGATTGGCCATCAGGGCGCGTACGACCGCGTTGTTCAGGCCATGACCGGCGAGAACGCCCTCGAACCGGCCGATTATCGGCGCGCCCAGGACATAGAGGTCACCCACCGCGTCCAGCGCCTTGTGGCGCACGAACTCGTCGGGACGACGCAGACCTTCCGGATTGAGCACCCGGTCGCCGTCGATGACCACGGCGTTTTCCATCGAGCCGCCTCGGGCCAGGCCGATGGCGCGCAGCGCTTCAACATCGCGGACGAAGCCAAAGGTGCGGCAGTCGCACAGCTCGGCGCGGAACGACTCCTCGTCGATGGTCAGGTCGACGCGCTGGCGGCCGATGGCCTTGCTGGCGAAGGCGATCTCGAAGGCGACCTCGAAACGATCAGACGGCGAGAGGCTGGCCTGCTTTTCGCCGTCCTGAACCACCACGGCGTGGAGGATCTCGATGTAGCGACGCGCGGCTTCCTGCTTGCGACGACCGGCGCGATCAAGGATCCGCATGAAGGGCTCGGACGACCCGTCCATGATCGGCACTTCCGGACCATCCAACTCGACGACGCAGTTGTCGATGGCCAGGGCGGCCAAGGCGGCCATCAGGTGCTCGATGGTGGAGACGCGCACGTCGGCGGCGTTGTTGATGACAGTGCCCAGTTGAGTCTGGCAAACGGCTTCAGGCTTAACCGGCACGCGGTTATCGCGGTCCTGCACATCGGTGCGGACGAAGACGATCCCGGCATCGACCGGCGCGGGGCGCACGGCGACGCGGACATGCGACCCCGTATGCAGGCCCACCCCCGCGAAGATCACCGGTCCAGCGACCGTATGCTGAAAATATGCCGAAGCCGACAAAACGAGACCCTTAAAACTTGACCGACGGAGTAGCTCTTCGACCACCTCTCGCCCCGCGTACCATTTAGGGACAATGCTGCGTCGCGGCAAAGCAAGTCCTGTTTCGGTTTGTTACCTGTTTACCGAGTTGTTTTTCATGGCTTTTCTGGCCATTTCACCGCCATTTTCGCGCCGCATTGCAACGCTCGGCGCGGGGCCCGGTAAAGTTCTGCGTTAGGTGTGGCCTAGGGAGCACGCTCTCGCTAGGCTTCCGCGACCTTCCGGCGCCATAGCCTCGTGGATACTGCTTCGATGACAAAGACCTTGCGTACAGCCGCCTCGGCCCTCGCCCTTTCGCTCGCGGCCTTCGCGGTCGCGCCGGCCGCCTTGGCCCAGGCCCGGGGCTTTACCGCCAAGGACATGGTCAACCTTGAACGGATCAGCGACCCGCGGGTGTCGCCGGACGGCCACTATGTCCTCTACAGCGTGCGGACGATGGACTACGCGGCCAACAAGGCGTCGGTGTCGCTGTGGATCGTCGACCTGAAGGCGCGCATGGCCCCGCGTCGGCTGGCTATCTCCGACGGCGGCGTCTCCAGCGGGCGTTGGTCGCCGGACGGCAAGGCGATCTATTTCGTCTCGGGACGGACAGGCGGCCTCGACCAAGTTTATCGCACCGATCTGGCGGCCGAAGCCGCGACCCAGGTGACCAAGGCCCCGTTCGACGTTGGCGTGTTCAAGATCGCGCCCGACGGCAAGAGCTTGGTCATTTCGCAGGCCGTGTTCCCCGACTGCGACACATTGGACTGCACCAAGGACAAGCTTGCGGCCAAGGGCGCGGCCAAGACCACCGGCGTGGTCTACGACAAGCTGTTCATCCGTCACTGGGACACCTGGGCGGACGGTCTTCAAAACCATCTCTATGCCCTGAAGCTCGACGACCAGGGCCTAGTGAGCGGCGCGCCCGTCGCCCTGATGAACGGCTTCAACGGCGATACGCCCACCAAGCCGTTCGGCGGCGACGAGGACTTCAACATCACGCCCGACGGCAAGTCGGTGGTGTTCTCGGCCAAGCTCGCCGATCGCGAGGAGGCGTGGAGCACCAATTATGACCTGTGGCGGGCGCCGCTGACTGGCGCCTCGGCTCCGATCAATGAAACCGAAGCCAATGAGGCGATGGATTCCCAGCCCACCGCCTCACCGGACGGCAAGACGACGGCTTGGCTGGCCATGAAGCGTCCAGGGTTCGAGGCCGATCGCATGGCGATCATGGTTCGTGAAGGCGACAAGGTTCGCGAGATGAGCCCGACCTGGGATCGCTCGGCACAGTCGATCGCCTGGAGCGCGGACGGCAAAACGATCTACACGACCGCCGAGGACGTGGGTCAGACCAAGCTGTTCGCCGTCGACGTGAAGTCCGGCAGGGTCATGGCCCTGACCGGCGAGGGCCATGTCAGCGCCTTCGGCCTTGGTGGCGGCACGCTGGTTTACGCCCAGGACGATCTGAAGGGTCCAGCCCAGCTCTACGCGATCTCGACCACCAAGAAGGGCGAGGCGCCGATCAAGCTGACCAACAACAACGCCGAGGCCCTGGCCGGCGTGGCCATGGGCGAGACCGAGCAGTTCAGCTTCCCCGGCTGGAACGGCGAGACCGTGCACGGCTACGTCGTCAAGCCGGCCAATTTCGATCCGGCCAAGACATACCCCGTCGCCTTCCTGATCCACGGCGGGCCGCAGGGCAGCTTCGGCAACCTCTTCCACTATCGCTGGAACGCCCAGACCTATGCCGGGGCCGGCTACGCCGTCGTGATGATCGATTTCCACGGCTCGACCGGCTACGGCCAGGCCTTCACCGACGCCATCAGCCAGCATTGGGGCGACCGGCCGCTGGAGGACCTTCAGAAGGGCTGGGCCTTCGCCACCGGCAAGTACAGCTTTCTCGACAAGGACCGCGCCTGCGCCCTGGGCGGCTCGTACGGCGGCTTCATGGTCAACTGGATCGCGAGCCAGTGGAAAGAGCCGTGGAAATGCCTGGTCAATCACGACGGCATCTTCGACAGCCGCTTCATGGGTTATTCGACCGAGGAGTTGTGGTTCAGCGAGTGGGAAAACGGCGGCCCGCCCTATGCGGCCAACACCACCTATTCGAAGTTCAATCCCGCCGACCATGTCGATCAATGGAGCGTCCCCACGATGGTGGTCCAGGGCGGCCAAGACTTCCGCGTGCCCTTGGAAGAAGGCATCGGGACGTTCACCGCCCTGCAGCGCAAGGGCGTTCCGAGCAAGCTGCTCTACTTCCCCAACGAAAACCACTGGGTGCTGAAAGCCCAGAACTCGGTGCAATGGCACGCCGAGGTCCTGCAGTGGTTGGACAAATGGACCAAGACGACGCGCTAGAGCATTTTTCGAGCGAAGTGGTTCCGGTTCGCGTGAAGAAAAATGCGTCAAAACAAAAGATTAGAGCTCACGGCCTGACGCAGTCAGGTCGGGAAATGCTCTAGCCCGCGCCCGCGATCAGACCCGGCCCGTCGCCACCGCCCAGGTGAGACGGGCCTGGGTTTCCAGGACGCCCAACGTCCGGCCGCCGGTCTGGGCCTGCGCCAGCGCGGCCAGCGCGGCGGCCGGGAACGCCGCCACTGGCAGGGCCCTCAACTCGCCGCGCGCCTTGGCCAGCGCTTCGGCGATCCGGCCGCGGACCTCGGACTGGGTCCAGTCCGAAGGCAGTCTGCCAGCGCCCACCTGCTTCAGCCGCCATAGCCCCGCCAAGCCGTAGGCCCGGGCCGCGCTCTTGACCGCGTGAAGGTCGCTCTTGGGATCCAGCCGCCAGGCGCTGAGCATCATGACCGCGCCGGCCGTGGCGTCCACATAGGCCAGGGTTTGGCCCTCGTCCTCGAAGGGCGCGGCGTCCAGATCGGTCAACCGGGCTTGCGCCATCTCCGCCAGGGCCGTCAACGGATAGCCAGCAGCGACCACGGCTTCGACCGTGGGATGTTTGCGAGGGGCCTGGCCGGCTGCGACCTCGTCCATGGCCTCGCGCCACCAGGTCAGCCGAATCTCGCCCATTAAGGCGTTGGTGACCCCGCCGGCGACACGGGCGAGTTCGTAATTGAAGGCGTACAGCGCCACAACGTCGGCGCGGGCCTTCGAGTCCGCGACGAATCGGCTGGCCAGCCAGCGGTCGGGATCGACGCGGCGCACCAAATTGTCGAGATCGGTGTCGGGACCGGTTTCGGAAATCGTCATGGGCGCGGCTTATGCGCCGCATTGCCCAAAAGCAAAAGGCCCGCCGATCTGGCGGGCCCTCTCCAAGCGATGCGGCGAACCGATCAGCCGAACAGCGTCTGGTACATGGTCATGCAGACCAGCATCGGGATGCTGAGCAGGGTGTTGATTCGCGAGAACAGCATGGCCATCCTGGCGGCCTTGGCCTTGGCGGCGTCATCGACCACGACAATGCCCAGGGCGCGCTTCTGGTTGGGCCAGATCACGCCCCAGACGTTGAGGAACATGATCGTCGCTAGCCACATGCCCACGCCGATGAAGACGAAGCCCATGTCCGAGCCCGGCGTATAGCCGCCCCACAGGCCCAGCGTCGCGGCCTCGCCTAGATAGCCGCGGCTATAGGCCAGGATCACGCCCATCACCCAGGTGGCCAGGGCGGCCCAGCGGAACCAGAACAGCGCCTCGGGCGCGATATACTTGCTGATTGCCGGTTTCAGCTCGGCCGGGATCTGCGGCATCACGCGGATCTGCACGAAGTTGAAATAGTAGAGCAGCCCGATCCACAGGATGCCGAAGAACACGTGCATCACCCGGAAGACAGCGCTGAAATAGGCGTCGTCGAAGCCGTGCGGGCTGTGCCCAAAGCCAAACGCCATGACCAGCGCGAGGATGACGCTGAGGATGATGGTGTTGCGAAAGTTCGAAAGAAGTCCGGTCATTTTCAGCCCCCTGAAGTTCCAGCCCTGAACCTCAGGTATAGGCCTGTTCGCCGTGTCGGCAATAGGCGCCGCCTAGACCGCGATCAGCGCCGCCGCCAGCCGACGACCTTCGCTGGCCAGGACGTTGTAGGTGCGGGCCGCGCCCTCGGTGCTCATGAATTCCAGACCCAGGCCTGCAGCCTTCAAGGCGTCGCGCACCGAGCGCGGCGGCAAGGCGTTGACCAGCCCGCAGCCCAGCAGCACGAACTCGACCGCCCCGCCCGCCGCGAACACCTCGGCGAAGTCGTCGGGCGTCAAGGCCGCCAGGCTGGTGGCGATCCAGGGCTTGGGCTGATCGTCGATGATCAGCAACGAGCCTGGACGCCAATCGCCGGAGACGCGGAAGCCGCCGCCGCCCCAGGCGTCGACCGATGGCGGCTGCCGCAACATCAGGGACGCGTGCCGGCGCCGAGCTTGATCGGCGTGGCTTCCTCGTCGCCGCGCTTCACGCCCCAGACCAGGATCAGCGGCAGGGCGATATAGACCGACGAATAGGTGCCGATAATGATGCCGAAGGTCATGGTGAAGACCAGGGGGAACAGCACCGGGCCGCCGAACACCATCGTGCCGCCCAGCGCAAGAAGCGCCGTGGAGCCGGTGATGATCGTCCGCGACAGACGTTCGTTCTCCGACAGGTCGATGATGTCGCGCAACGGCGTGGTCTTGTACTTGCGCAGGTTTTCCTTGAGCCGGTCGAAGGTAATGACCTTCTCGTTCATGGAATAGCCGATGACCGTCAGCAGGGCGGCGATCGAGGTCATCGAGAACTCTATCTGGAGCACCGACAGCAGGCCCAGGGTCAGAAGGATGTCGTGGAACACGGCGACCACGGCCCCAAGGCCGAACTGCAGCTGGAAGCGGAACCAGATGTAGCCGAGCATCAGCAACAGGGCGATGCCCAAGGCCTTGAAGCCACCCAAAAGCAGCTCGCCCGAGACCTTGGCGCCGATGACGCTGGGGGCGGGCATGGTCATGCCCGGAAACTTCGCGATGATCGCCTTCTGGACCCGGCTAGCCTCGGCCATGGCGTTGCCGCCCTCGGTGGGCAGGAAGCGAATCATCGCCGCGTTGGGCGAGCCGAAGTTGTCCTGGACCTGCACGTCGTGCGCGCCGGTCGCCCGGGCGACCTTGCGCAGTGCGTCGCCCGAGATGGGCGTGGGCATGCGCGCTTCCATGGCGACGCCGCCCTTGAAGTCGATGCCCAGGTTCAGGCCCTGGGTGAAGAACGACACGCCGGAACCGGCGATCAGCAGGAGGGAGATCGCCGCAGCGACCGGAGCCCACTTCACGAACCGGAAGTGGGTCTGGCGGGGAATCAGACGGATGAGGGGCCAAGCCATGATGTGGACCTACGCGATCGGCAGCTTCTTCGGCTTGGTGACCTTGAACCACCAACCGATGAGCACTTGAGTAATGATGATGGCGGTGAACACCGAGGTGAACACGCCGATCGACAGCGTCCAGGCAAAGCCCTTGATGGGCCCGGACCCGAAGCCGAACATGATCCCGGCCGAGATCAGGCTGGTGATGTTGGCGTCCATGATCGAGACCATGGCCCGGCGGAATCCGGTGTCGGCCGCCGACATGGGAGATCGTCCCGCCGCCGCCTCGTCGCGCATCCGCTCATAGATCAGCACGTTGGCGTCGACCGCGACGGCCAGGGTCAGGATCAGGCCGGCGATGCCGGGGAAGGTCAGGGTGGCCTGGGTCATTGACATGATGCCGATGATCAGCAGAACGTTGACCACCAGGGCGATGGCGGCGAACACCCCGAACAGTCCGTAGGCCAGAATGATGAACACGAACATCGCCGCCGCGCCGACGGCCAGCGAGATGGCGCCGGCCCGGACGGCGTCGGCGCCAAGCTCGGCCCCCACGGTGCGCTGTTCCTCAAGGTTCAGCTTGGCCGGCAGGGCGCCGGACCGCAGCAGCAGAGCCAGGTTATTGGCGCTTTCCGCCGTGAAGCTGCCGGTGATCTGGCCCGATCCGCCGGTGATGGCGCTCTGGATGGTCGGCGCCGAGATATACTTGTTGTCCAGCACGATGGCGAAGCGCTTACCGATGTTGCGCGCCGTGGCGTCGCCAAACTTCCGGGCGCCCGGACCGCCGAAGCGGAAGGCGACCACGGCCTCGCCGCTCTGACCGTCGAATTGCTGGCTGGCGTCGACAAGGTCCTCGCCCGTCACCAGGGCCCGCTTGGCCAGGGCCAACGGCGGCATGCCTGGCTCGGCGCCTGGCAGGACCACCACGCCCGGCGGAACGCGGCCCGAGGCGATCTCCTCCGGCGTCACCGAGTCGTCCACCATCTGGAAGGTCAGCTTGGCCGTCTGACCGATCACCGCCCGCAGACGATCAGGGTCGCTTTCGCCCGCCGCCTGGATCGAGATCCGATCCGTCCCCTGGCGGGTGATGGTCGGTTCCTTGGTGCCCAGGGAGTCGATCCGGCGACGAATCGTCTCGATCGACTGCTCCACCGCCTTGGCGGCGTCGGCCCTGGCGGCCTCGGCCACGAAGCTGAGCTCCAGTCGCCCGTCGCCCTTGTCGCTGATCGTCGTGTCGCGGCCGCCGATCGCGCCTTGGAGGGGTCCGCCAACATGCTTGCGCAGCAGGCTGACGGCCTCGCCCGCCTTGGCCGGGTCGGCGATGCGAACTCGAACGATCCCGCCCGACTCGCCCAACTCGCTGAAAGCGATCTGCTCGTTGCGCAAGGCGGTCCGCACATCCTCGACCATGTTGGTCAGGCGTTCGGCGCGCAAAGCGTCGGTGTCGACCTCATAGAGCAGGTAGGACCCGCCCTGCAGGTCGAGGCCGAGGTTCAGCTTCTGATGCGGAACCCAGCCCGGAAGCGCGTCGAGCGTCCTCTGCGGCAGCATGTTGGGCAAGGAAAAGACGATGCCGAAAATCACCGACAGGATGACGGCGGTGACTTTCCAGCGGGAGAGGGTCAGCATGGATTACAGGCTCTAGACGACGCCCAAAGGCGTCTCGTGGTGGGCGGCGCCCCGTATTCAGCGCGGAGGGGTATCAGCTCTTGGGGTCGTTGGCCGGGGCCGGCTCGCCCTTGGCGCGGATATCGGTGATCATGCTCTTGACGACCTTGACGGTGACGCCCTGCGCGATCTCGACGCCGACCTCGGTGTCCTCGACCCGGACGATCTTGCCCAGCATGCCGCTCGACAGCACGACATTGTCGCCACGCTTCACGGCGGCGATGGCGGCGGCGTGTTGCTTGGCGCGCTGCTGCTGCGGGCGGAGGATCAGGATGTAGAACAGCCCAAACAGCATGACGGGCATGCCAATCATTTGGATCAGTTGGCTCGGGTCGTTCATATCGGCTCCACGAAAGTCTAGCTGGCGTCCCGCTCAAATAGGGGGTCGACCAAGTCGGCGGAAGCTATGCGTTCACCTCCTCTTTTGCAATGACGGCTCACGTTTCGGCGACGGCCCTTTTATAGGGGCCTTCGGGGGTCTAGGAGGCAGGCCATGAATGACGCCGCCACAGCCCTTCTCGCCCGCATCGCCGACGCTTTGGAGCGCCTGGCGCCGCCCGCACCGATGCCGGCGTCCTTCGACGCCGCGCGGCTGTTTCGGCACGCGGCGTCGAAGGACGCCTTCGTACCGGCCCCCGACTATCCGATGGCGCTGGACCTGCTGATCGGTGTGGAACGGCAGAAGGATCGCTTCGTAGAGAACCTGCGCCGCTTCGCCGTGGGCCTGCCGTGCAACCACGTTTTGCTGTGGGGCGTGCGCGGCACGGGCAAGAGTTCGCTGACCAAGGCCGCCTTCATGGTGCTGGCTGCGGAATATCCGGCCTTGAAGCTGGTCGAGGTCGATCGCGACGAGGTCACAGCCCTGCCCCCCCTGTTCGACGCCTTGCGCACGCGGTCGGAGCGTTTCGTCGTTCTGTGCGACGACCTGTCGTTCGAGGATGGGGCTGCGGCGGCCAAGGCCTTGAAGTCGGCGCTGGAAGGCGGCGTGGCCGGTCCGCCGGAAAACGTGCTGTTCGTCGCCACCTCCAACCGCCGCCACCTGATGCCGCGCGACCATGTCGAGGCCCAGGGCGCGATCGCCTCCGCCGAGAATGCCGAGGAGGAGATGAGCGTCTCCGACCGCTTCGGCCTGTGGATCGGCTTTCCGCCTATGGACCAGCCGACCTATCTGCTGGCCATTCACGGCTACGCCGAGCGCTTCGGGCTGAAGGTGGAGAATCTCGACCGCCGCGCCCTGCAGTGGTCGCAACTCCGCGGCGCCCGCTCGGGCCGCGTCGCGTGGCAGTTCATTCGTGACCTTGCCGGGGAGCTGGGTGTAAACTTGCCCGCGTAACCCCTTCGGAGACCCGTCATGGGCAAGCCCTGGTTTCGCGTCAAACGGTTCGGCTACGGCGCTGGCCTGCCGGTCAGCTGGGAAGGTTGGGCCGTTCTGGCCGTGTTCCTCATCCTGATCCTGGCCATTTCGATGCTCGGCGTGGCCTACAGCGTCAGCCACCCTGTGGCCTATGCTGCGGCGATCATCGCGCCTTCGATCCCTCTGCTCTGGATCGCGTGGCGCAAGAGCGACAAACCCTGGAAGTGGCGCAACGGCGGGGATTGAGGCTCTCGTTCCTCCCCCTGTGGGGGAGGCGATCGCGCAGCGATCGGTGGGGGGAGCTTCAGGATCTTCGGCGCGTGTAGCCGACGGCCAATCCCTCCCCCCTCCGTCGGCTTCGCCGACACCTCCCCCACAGGCGGAGGAAGGGTTTAGCGCGGCAGAACCAGGCCCGGATCCACCGGCCGCGCCTTGTCCTTGGGCGTCGGGGCGTAGCGGACCTCGAAGTGCAACTGCGGTTCTGTAACGCCGCCTGTCTGGCCGACCGCGCCCAGGGTGGCGCCTTGCGAGACCTGCTGACGCATCTTGACCTCGGTGGTCGACAGGTGGGCATAGGCCGTGACCCAGCCGTCGCTGTGCTTGACCAGGACGAGATTGCCGAAACCCGGCACCTGGTTGCCGGCATAGACCACCTCGCCGGCGGCGGCGGCGCGAACCGGCGTGCCGGCGGCGGCGCGGATATTGACGCCGTCATTGCGCTGGCCAGTCCCCTTGGGGCCGAAGTCGGAGATCGTCACGCCCTGCAGCGGCCAGACGAAGCGTCCACGACCGGCGGCGGTGATCTCGGCCTCGGTCGGCGGCGGGCTGCTGCCGATGATCTGGCCCGACGACGGCGGCGGGGTGACCGGCTGAGCCGCGACGGGTGCGCTCGGGCGCGGATAGCTCTGCGAGGGCGACGGCGTATAGGGGCGCGGGGCCGAAGGCATGTAGGGCTGCGGGGTGGTCGTGGCGGCGGCCGGAGGCACATAGATCGGAGGCGGCGCGGCCGGGCGCGGCGTAACAGGACGCGGCGCGGCGGGCGCGGCCGTCTTCACGACGGTCTTCAGCGGGCCCTTGTCCTTGTAGCCGGACGGCAGGCGCAGCTTCTGACCCTTTTTGATCGTGGAGCCGACCTTGATGTCGTTCTCGTCGGCCAGGGCCGCCGGCTTGACGTTGAAGCGCTTGGCGATGTTGCTCAGGGTGTCGCCGCTGTTGGCGACATAGGCCTTGGCCGTGGTCGCCGGGCCCTTGAGCTTCTGGCCGGGCTGGATGCGGTAGGGCGCCTTGAGGTTGTTGTCCTCGACCAGGTCGGCGCGTGTGGTGTCCAGGCCGCGGGCGATGGCGTCGATCGCATCGCCCGACTTGACAGTGTAGCTGCGGCGCGGGCCGGCGACCTCGACGACAGGCCCGGTGACGCTGACCGTGGTGGTCGTGGTCGAACGAGCGGGCGCGCTCCCGGACTCGGACTCCGATACGGTTTCGGTCATGCGCGAAGGTGTCGCGGCCGAAGGCGAATAGGTCGGAGCACTGGTCTGGACCGGCGCGCGGGTCGGGCCGGGCGTGGAGGTCGCGCCTTGCGGGACCGGCTGCAGCACCGTGGTTCGGGTCGGGCCCTTGTCCTTGTAGCCGGACGGCAGGCGCAGCCTTTGGCCCTTCTTGATCGCGGCGCCGGAGGACAGGTCGTTTTCGTCGGCCAAGGCGGCGGCCGTGACCGAGAAACGCTTGGCGATGGCGAACATCGTGTCGCCCGTCTGGACCAGATAGGCCTTAACGTCCCTGCCCTCTGGCCCCTTCAGCACTTGGCCGGGCCTGATGCGGTAGGGCGACTTGAGGTCGTTGTCCTTGGCGAGATCCGCGCGGGTGGTGTCGAGGCCGCGGGCGATGGCGTCGATATTGTCGCCGGCCTTGACCTTGTAGGTCTTGGGCGGGCCAGGAATCGCGACGACGGGGCCACCTACGGTGGTGATCACCACGGGACGGGCAGCCGTCGGGGCCGGCCGGTATTCGACGGGCGGCGGCTGGGGGGCTTGGTAAGACGGCACGGGCGGCAGCGACTGGCTGGACACTCCGACGCTCGGCGAGGGGGCGGACATGCCGGACAAGGGTTGGTCCTGGCCGGGAGCCAGCGTCGGGCCCTCGGGCTGCTGGTTGGCGATCGGGGCCTGGACAATCGGGAAATTGGGCGTGGCGCGACCGTCGCTGTCACGAACCGGATACTGCGCCCCGCCCGTGCTTTCGCAGGCCGCGAGGGTTCCAGCCGTCAGGGCGATCACCGCCGCGCGCGTCCACAACTGCCGCATAGCCTCTCCTTTGCCTCGCGAGGCTTCAGTCGCCGCCGCAAGGGTAAACCAACCATTAAACATCACGCGCCGCGCCGAGAACCCGACACCATCGCCCCGCGCTATTCGCGGGCGACGCCGTCCAGGATCGGGACGAAACGCACATCGCACAGGACTTCAACGGTGAAGCCCCCCTTACCGTCGCCGGCATAGCGGCGAAGGCTCTGCACCGGCCCCTTGCCCACCGGCGCCACCAGGACGCCCTGGGGCTTCAGTTGAGCCAGCAGAGTCTCGGGCTCATCTTGAGCGGCGGCCGTGACCAGAATACGGTCAAACGGAGCCTGCTTGGGCCAACCGTCCCATCCATCCCCAAATTTCGTGATGACATTGGTCAGGCCGAGCACCGCGAAGCGCGCCTCGGCCTCCTTCATCAGGGTTCGGTAGCGCTCGATCGTATAGACCAGGCGCGAAACGCGGCTGAGCACGGCGGTCTGATAGCCGGAGCCGGTGCCGATCTCCAGCACCCGGCAGCGGGGCTCAAGCGTCAGGGCCTGGGTCATCAGGCCGACGATGAAGGGCTGGCTGATGGTTTGGCCGCAGGCGATCGGCAGGGCCGAGTCTTCCCACGACCGTTCCTTGAACAGGTCGGGCGTGAACAGGTCGCGCGGGGTCTTCTCGATGGCGGTCAGCACGGCGGGATCGGTGACGCCCTGGGCGCGCAAGGCGGCCATCAGGGTTTTCAGCCGCGCCTCGGGCGTGTCCGTCTTGGCCTGAACCATCACGCGCCCATTTCCGCCGGGGTCAACTCTCGTTTCGGCGGCGAACCGCCGAGCAGGCCCTTCATCGCCGCGACGGTGACGTTGTGGGTCAGGTCGATATGCAGCGGCGTCACCGAGATGCGGCCCTCATAGACGGCTTTCAGGTCGGTGCCCTCCACCGGGACGGACGGCGTTGAGACGAAGCCGGTCCAGTAATAGTCGCGACCGCGCAGGTCGGTCCGCTTTTCCATGCTCCGCATGTGCGAGTCGCGGAAGCCCTGACGAGTGACCTCCACCTCGGTGACGCTTTCGGGAGCAACAGCGGGGAAGTTGACATTCATGATGACGTCGGTGGGCCAGCCGATCTCCAGCAGGCGCTGGATGATGCCTGGCCCGAAATGCTCGGCGGTCTCCCAGTGGGCCAGGACCTCGTCGTGGAAATAGGTCATGGCCTGGGACAGGGCGATCGAGCGGATGCCGTGGCTCATGCCCTCGATGGCGGCGGCCACGGTGCCCGACAGGGTGACATCCTCGGCCAGGTTCTGGCCGCGGTTGACGCCCGACAGCACCAGATCCGGCTTGGCGCCCTCGATCAACTGCTGCACGGCCATTGACACGCAGTCGGTCGGCGTACCCTCGACGGCGAAGCGGCGCGGGTCGATGCGGCGCACGCGGATGGGGTCCGACAGGGTCAGGGCCCGGCCGGCGCCGGACTGCTCGTATTCCGGAGCGCAGATCCAGATGTCGTCCGACAGCACGCGCGCGATACGCTCCAGGCTTTCGAGACCCGGCGCGTGGATGCCGTCGTCGTTGGTGAGCAGGATGCGCATTCCTACAAACCGCTCATCCCGGCGAATGCCGGGACCCAGGTGAAGCCCGCGAACCGCTCAGGATGGATCTGGGTCCCGGCATTCGCCGGGATGAGCGGAATCATTGAGCGCCCCCAATATGTGTCACCCCACCCATGTACGGCACCAGCACCTCCGGCACGGTGATCCGCCCCGTCTCGTCCTGATAGTTCTCCAGCACGGCGACCAGGGTGCGGCCAACCGCCAGGCCCGAGCCGTTCAGGGTGTGGACGTATTGCGTGCCCTTCTCGCCGGCCTTCTTGAAGCGGGCGTCCATGCGGCGAGCCTGGAAGTCGCCGCAGTTGGAGCACGAGCTGATCTCGCGATAGGTGTTTTGCGATGGCAACCAGACCTCGAGGTCATAGGTCTTGCGCGCGCCGAAGCCCATGTCGCCGGCGCACAGCAGCATGGTGCGGAACGGCAGCGCCAGCGCCTTCAGCACCGCCTCGGCGCACCCTACCATGCGCTCGTGCTCGGCCTCGGACTGGTCGGGCGTGGTGATCGACACCAGCTCGACCTTGTAGAACTGATGCTGGCGTATCATGCCACGCGTGTCGCGACCGCTGGCCCCGGCTTCCGAGCGGAAGCTGGGGGTCAGGGCGGTCATCCGCAGCGGCAGTTCGGTCTCGTCGGTGATCTGCTCGCGGACGATGTTGGTCAGGGAGACTTCGGCGGTGGGGATGAGGAAGTGACGTGTATCGGCATAGCTCGTTGCGAGCTGCCGCGCAGAGACCTTATCCAGGTATTTCTGAATTTCTGCGGCTAGCGCGACATCATCATCATCGACCTCGATGTCGCCCAACGCTTCCAATTCGAACGATTTTTTGAGAACTTTCACTTCAGTGGCGAAATTCCCGTGAGTGGAAAATAAATCCTCTTCAAACTTCGGCAGTTGGCCCGTGCCAAAAAGCGCATTCGATTTCACAAGAAGCGGCGGTGACACTTCGATGTAGCCGTGCTGCACAGTCTGCATATCCAGCATGAACTGACCCAGCGCCCGTTCCAGTCGAGCGATCTGCCCCTTGAGCACCACGAACCGCGCGCCGCTCATGCGGGCGGCGGCTTCGAAGTCCATGCCGCCGAGGGCCGCGCCGAGATCGACGTGGTCCTTGGGATTGTTCAGGCGACCGGCGGGCAGTTTAGACGCGTCGCCCCAGCGGCGAATCTCGACATTGCCAGCCTCGTCCTCGCCCAGCGGCACGTCGGCGGCAGGGATGTTTGGGAGGGCCGCCAGCAAATCCGTCAGTTGTTGAAGAGCAATCCCTTCCCGTCCGCCGGCTTCAGCCATCACGCCCTTCAGCGTCTCGACCTCGGCCATCAGGCGCGCGGCCTCGGCCTCGTCCTTCCTGGCCTTGGCCATGCCGATCAGCTTGGAGTTGTCGTTGCGCTTGGCCTGGGCCTCTTGCAGCGTCCTCTGCGAGGCCCGCAGTTGAGCGTCCAGCGCCACCGCCTCGGCGGCCGCGCCCGAGCGGCCCTTGGCAGACCAGGCGGCTTCGAAGGGTTCGGGATTGTCGCGGATGGCCTTGATGTCGTGCATCGGAAACGCTCGGAGGCAGGTCGTTAAGAAACGACCTCTCTAAGGCGCGTCGGCGGGGGCGCCAACACTCTTCCCGCCCGCAAGGCAGGAAGAGCGGTTAGACCGCCACCACGTCCGTACCCGCCTCGTCCTTCGCCCGCCGCCGTTCGATCAGCCATACACACCAGATCGACACCTCGTAGAGCAGGCAAAGCGGGATCGCCAAGGTGATCTGGCTGATGGGATCGGGCGGGGTGACGATGGCGGCGATCAGGAACACGCCAACGATGGCGTAGCGTCGGCCGGTGCGCAGCAGCTTGGAACTGACCAACCCGGCCAGCCCGGCCAGGGTCAGCACCACCGGCAGCTGGAAAGACAAGCCAAAGGCCAGCAGCAGGGTCGTCACCAGGCTCAGATATTCCGACACCTTGGGCTGCAGCAGCACCTTGACGCCCTCGCCCGTGATCTGCTGGTTCAGCGAGAACCACAACACGAACGGCAGCATGATGTAGTAGACCAGCGCCGCGCCCATCATGAACAGCACCGGCGAGGCGATCAGAAACGGCAGGAACGCGTGGCGCTCCTTGCGATACAGCCCCGGCGCGACGAAGCGATACAGCTGCCAGGCGATGATCGGGAAGGTCAGGATGATCGCCCCGAACGCCGCCAGCTTCATGTTGGCGAACAGTTGCTCCAGCGGCGCGGTGGCCTGCAGGGCGATGTCGGGAATGATCGCGCCCTTGGGCACCGGCTTGATGCCGGTCAGGGCCAGCAGCAGGTCGAACGGCCCGTGATGCGAGCCCGCCCGCTGCACGGTGCGCAGGGTCTCGGCCACCACGAATGGATGGATCAGGAACAGGAAGATCTTACCAGCAAAGGCAAAACAGGCGACGAAGCCGACGATCAGCGCGCCGACGCAGATGATCAGGCGGGTGCGCAGCTCGACCAGATGCTCCAGCAGGGGGGCGCGCGAGGCCTCGATCTCGGAGTCGTCAGGGTCGTGTCCGATGGCCTGGCTCACGAGGCGTTATCCGATGTCTTGACGGGCGCGCGGGGCCGCTTGGGCGCGGTGATCTCGGTGGAGGCTTTCGCCGACCTGGCTGGAGCCGCCTTGGCCACGGCCTTGGCCGATGCGCGCTTTGGCGCGGCGCTGGCGGCGGCCTTGACCGCCTTGGCCTTGATCTCGACGGTCGGCTTGGGCGCGCTCTTGGCCAAGGCCCTAGGCTTCACCGCTCTCGGTTTGGGCGCTTCGATCAGCTCCGGTTCGGGCGGTGGCGACAGCGGCGCTGCGGCGCCTGGATAGGGTTGCATCGTCCCGCTAGCCAGGCTGGCGTCGATCTCGGCGAAGGTCTCGGTCAGGCCCACGTCGCGGGCGGCTTCGGCGGCGTCCTTGAAGGGCTGGGTATATTGGCCCGAGCGCATGGCCTGGACCTCCTTGCGCAGCTCGTCGAGTTCCGACTGGCGAGCCATCTCGTCGAAACTGGCGCGAAACTCAGAGGCCATGCCGCGCATCTTGGCGAGAAATTGCCCGATCTTGCGCATCAGGATGGGCAAGTCCTTCGGCCCGACCACGATCAGGGCGACCGCAGCGATGACAAGCAGTTCGGATCCACCGATATCAGGAAGCATAGCCGCCGGCCTTAGAGCGGTTTCCGGCCTGGGGAAAGCCCGGCCTCCGCGACTGTGTCAAAGAAAAGCGCCCGCAAACGCGAGGCGAGGGCGACAACATGGCGGCGACGCGGGTCGCGCCACGCCGGAAATCGACTACGACTTGCGCAAATCTTCCTTCTCGGCCTCGGTGCGCGGCAGCGCGCCGGTGGCCTTGTTGGCCGCAACCTCGTCGGAGGTCTCGTCCTTCAGCCCGTCCTTGAAGGCGCGGATGCCCTTGGCGGCGTCGCCCATGATGCCCGACAGCTTGCCGGGACGCGCAAAGAAGATCGCGACGATGGCGGCCAGGATCAGCCAATGCCAGATGCTCAAACTACCCATGATCGCTGGTGCTCCTACGCGTACGCGGCCCTACGGGCCGTCCGCACGCCATACCACAATATTTCAGACAATATAGGCGGTCGCGAGGCGGGGAGCTAATCCAATCGGACCGTCAGCTTTCCCCTAGGAAATCCTGCGCGAATTCCGGCGCTTCGTCGCCGTCGTCGAGTGGGTCTTCGTCCTCGCCGGGACGCACGCCCATGGGGTCGGGCACCGAGAAGCCGGGCGGCAGGTCCAGTGACAGCAGGCCTGCGGCCCGCATCTCGGCGATGCCCGGCAGGTCAGCCAGATTCGCCAATCCATAATGCTCAAGGAAGGCGTCCGTGGTGCCGAAGGTCACGGGCCGGCCCGGCGAACGCCGACGGCCCCGCATCTTCACGAGGCCCAGCTCCAGCAAGACGTCCAGGGTGCCGCGGCTGGCCTGGACCCCGCGCACGGCCTCGATCTCGGCTCGGGTGACGGGCTGGTGATAGGCGATGATCGCCAGGGTCTCCTGGGCGGCCTTGGACAGCCGGCGCGGCTCCTCGCGCTCCTCGGTCATCAGGAAGGCCAGGTCGGTGGCGGTCTGGAAACGCCAGCGGCCGGCCACCTGGACCAGTTCGATACCTCGGCCAGCATAGCGCGCGTGCAGGTCTGCCAAGGCCGCGCCGATGTCCGCGTCTTCGGGCAAGCGCTTGGCCAGGTCGTCGAAACTCAGGGGCTCGGCAGCCGCGAACAGCAGAGCCTCGATGCAGCGTTGGGTTAGAAGAGAGTCGAGCATCTAAGTCCTCCCCCTGTGGAGGAGGTGTCGGCGAAGCCGACGGAGGGGGGAGCCGGCCGGCGTGGGATCACTCCCCCCACCGGCGCCTTCGCGCCGCCTCCCCCACGGGGGCCCACGGGGGGAGGACTTTTCGGATCGCACTCACGCCAAGGCCTTCAACGGCTCGGCCCGCGTCCGCAGGTAAACCTCCGAGAATGCTTCCATCTGACGGGCCTCCAGGATCCCCTCCTTCACCAGCTCCAGGCTGGCCGCCAGGGTCGAGGCCAGGTAGCTGGCGGGGCTCGGCCCCTCGGGATCATGCTCGAACCGATCGACCGGCGCGACGCCCGACAGCGTCGTCCAGTCCTGCATCTCGGGCAGCAGGCGGCGCAGGCGGTCGCGGGCGTCTTCCAGCGGATAGGCCTGGGGCGGGCGCGGAGCGTAATGGCGGCCGTGCTCGCGTTTGCGCTGGGTGATGTAGGCGGTCATCAGGGCGTAGAGGTCGCCCTCGAAGCGGGTGGAGGAGACGATCTTCACAGCCTCCGGATCCCCGCGCATGAAGACATCGCGCTTCAGCAGCGGTCGGTCCTTCAGCGCCTCGACGGCCTGGCGCATGACATCCAGCTTGGCCAGGCGGAAGGCCAGCTGGGCGGCCATCTCCTCGGCCGGCGGCTCCTCGGCCTTGGGGCGTTCGGGCTTGGGCAGCAGCAGGCGGGACTTGAGATAGGCCAGCCAGGCGGCCATCACCAGATAGTCGGCGGCCAGCGAGAAGCGCACGCGGCGGGCCTGCTGCACGAAGGCCAGATATTGCTCGGCCAGCTTGGTGATCGACAGCTGCAGCAGATCGACCTTCTGGCTGCGCGCCAGGGCCAGCAGCACGTGCAGCGGGCCTTCGTAGCCGTCGATGTCGATGACCAGGGCCGCGCCGTCCTCCGCCGCGTGATCGGCGGCCTCGAAGTCTAACGTGGGCTGGAAGCCCGTGTTCACGCAAATTCGCCGTTGAAGGCCGCGTCGAAGCGGGCTCGGGCCTGCGCGACGTCCAGCGGCTCGGGAACCTTGACCAGCCGGCCCATCACCGCCTGGATCCGGCGCCTGGCGTTGGTGGACGGGCGGCCGACGCCGGACATCACGGCCCGCATCTCGGCCATGTCGCCATTGCAGTGCAGAACCACGTCGCAGCCGGCCGACAGGCTGTCCTTGGCCCGCTGCTTGAAGTCGCCCGATAGGGCCTTCATCGACAGGTCGTCGCTCATCAGAAGTCCGTCGAAGCCAATGGATTCCCGAATGATCTTCTTGATGGCCTTACGTGACGTGGTGGCCGGCCGGCGGCGGTCGATGGCCGTGTAGACGACGTGGGCGGTCATCGCCATCGGCATGTCCGACAACACGCGGAACGGCGCGAAGTCGCGGGAGTCCAGCTCGGCCAGCTTGGCCTTGACCACCGGCAGCTCCAGGTGACTGTCGCTCATGGCGCGGCCGTGGCCGGGGATGTGCTTGATGATCGGCAGCACGCCGCCGGCCAGCAGGCCCTCGGCTGCGGCGCGGCCCAGGGTGGCCACCTGCTCGGGCGTATCGCCATAGGCGCGGTCGCCGATGATCTCATGGCCCAGCGGATCGGGCACGTCCAGCACCGGCACGCAATCGACATTGACGCCCAGCGACAACAGGTCGTGGGCGATCAGTCGCGCGCCCAGGCGGGTGATCTCACGCGCCACCAGCGGATCATTGGCCACCAGCGCTCCGTATGACCGGCCCGGCGGATACGTCTTCCAGTGCGGCGCGCCCAGACGAGCGACGCGGCCGCCCTCCTGGTCGATCAGGATCGGGGCGTCGGGGCGGCCCACCGTCTCGCGGAGGGCGGCGGTCAGGGCTCGCACCTGATCGGGATCGGCGATATTGCGCTTGAACAGGATGAAGCCCCAGGGCTTCACGTTACGGAAGAAGGCGGCTTCTTCCGCCGTCAGGGTGGTCCCGGCACAGCCGAGGATGGCGGCGGAAAAGCTGGCCAAGCGCGCGCCTCCCCTACTTCACGAAGCAGGATTTGCCGGCGGCGGTCAGGGCGTCGCAAAAGGCCTTGGCCTCGGCTCGGCTCGCGAAACCGGTGACGGCGGTGCGGTAGAGGGTCGCGCCGTTCTTGTCGATCGCTTCCACCCGCTTGCCCTTGCCGGCCGCCATGCCGGGCGCAATGCGTGCGGCGTCGGACCAGGCCTTGTCTGCCAAGGCGGTTGAGGACAGGGCGCCGATCTGCACGCTGGCCGGGCCGCCGGCTGCGGTGATCGTGGCCGGCGCGGTGACGGGCTTGGCTGTCGCGGCCTGGACCGGCCTTGCGGCGACGGACCCTGCCTTGGGCGCGACGGCGGCCGTGGCCAGGCTCTCGATGCTGGGCGCGCGGCTCGGCTTGGCGGCCGGCGTCGCCGAGACCGGCGCGTTGGGGCCGACCGGAGGGGTCTTGGCCGGAGCCAGGGTCGCGGCCTGCACGGGCGTGGTCGGGGGCGGCGCGGCCGGACGAGCCATCGGCGCTTCCGGGGCGGCGGCGAAGGTCGGCGAAGGCTCGGCCTGTTCGTTCTTGTAGATCTGCAGACCGGAGGCCGGATCGGTGGGCTGGGCGCCCCCGGCTGGCGGGGTCGTCTTGATCGACGCCACCGGTTCGCCCACCGTGCGCGGCGGCTCATTGGCGCCCCGGACTCCGCCGCGATAGATCAGCAGCACCGCGACCACCAGGGTGGCCAGGACCACGGCGCTGAGGATCAGGGTCATGGGCAGGGGCCGCGAACCGCGAACCGGCTGGCGCGCGTCGAACGAGAGCGGCGCATCGGTAGGCGGCGTATAGGCGCCGCGGTGGGGATCGGACATTCGCGTCGAAGCTCCAGTATTCCAGCGCGCGGATCGCCGACAGCGAATCAGACGCGCGCGTTCGATAGTCTAACCAAGCCCGAGCTTACGCAGAACCGTCAGCAGGCGCCGGGCTAGTTCCAGACTTCCAGCTGGAACAGTTTTCGGTGCTCTTCGATGGCGAAACGGTCGGTCATGCCCGCGATGTAGTCGCAGACCACGCGGGCGCGGCCGGCCTCGTCACAATTCTGCGACCGGGCGAACCATTCCGACGGCAGAACGTCGGGCTCGGCCAAGAACAGGCTGAACATCTCGGCCAGAATACGGCGCGCCTGGCTACGAGTCCGATTGACGCGCCAATGACGGTACATCCGGGCATGCAGGAACTGACGAAGCCGCGCCAAATCCTCGGCCATGTCGGCCGAGAAGGCCACCAGGGCATGGTCCAGGCCCCGCACCTCGTCGGCGGTCTGCACGCCGCTCGCGCCGGCGCGCTGCAGCGTCTCGCCCATCACGTCATCAACCATGGCGCCGATCATCCGCCGCACGGCCTCCAGGCGGGTCAAGCGCAGGTCCAGGTCCGGACGCTCGCTGCGAACAGCCGCCAGGATCGGACCGATCAACGGCACGTCCATCAGTTCGTCCAAGGTGAACAGCCCCGCCTCGACCCCGTCATCGACGTCGTGATTGTTATAGGCGATGTCGTCGGCCAGGGCCGCGACCTGGGCCTCGGCCGAAGCCCAGGTGTTGAGGCCCAAATTATACGCGCCGTCATAGTCGGCGATCGCCTTCCACGACGGCTTGCCGAGTTTATCAATGACGGGGCCGTTGTGTTTGATGAGCCCTTCCAGGGTTTCCCAGGTCAGGTTCAGGCCGTCGAAGTCCGGATAGCGGCGCTCCAGCTCGGTGACGACGCGGAAGGTCTGGACGTTGTGGTCGAAGCCGCCATAGGGCTCCATCCTGGCCTGAAGCTCGTCCTCGCCGGCGTGGCCGAAAGGCGGGTGGCCGATGTCGTGGCCCAGGGCGATGGTCTCGGCCAGGTCGCTGTCGAGCCCGAGGGCCGTGGCCAGCGAGCGCGCGACCTGGGCTACTTCCAGCGAGTGGGTTAGACGGGTGCGGAAATTGTCGCCCTCGTGGGCGACGAACACCTGGGTTTTTTCCTTCAGCCGGCGGAAGGCCGAGGTGTGGATGATGCGGTCGCGGTCGCGGGCGAACGGCGTGCGCGTGCGGCTCTCGTCCTCGGGGAAGCGACGGCCCCGCGACTTGGACGGATCCTCGGCATAGGGGGCGCGCGGAACGATGAACGGAGACGACGACATGAGCGGCCTTTGCTGATCGCCCCCTTTCCCTGGGGCGCGGACACCCTCATATAGGTCAAGCACGGGTTTTCCACAGCCATGACCGACACCTCCGTTACGCTTTCTCCCAACGCCGCCCGCCGGCTGCATACGATCTCGGAGGCCGAAGGCCATCCGGTGATGCTGCGCGTCGCCGTCGACGGCGGCGGGTGCTCGGGCTTCCAGTATCGGTTCGACCTGGTCAACGCCGCCGACGCCGACGACCTGCGGGTCGAGCGCGACGGGGCGGCGGCCCTGGTCGACGTGATCTCCTTGGCCCTGTTGAAGGGCTCGGAAATCGATTTCGTCGATGAGCTGGCCGGGGCCGAGTTCCGGGTCCGCAATCCCAACGCCAAGTCCAGCTGCGGCTGCGGCGTCAGCTTCTCGATCTAATACTTCAACTCAAGCGATTGCGAACCGCTTCGGGTGACGCTATGAGTTTGGAACAAATCATAAACGCTAGGTCGGTCCCATCTCGGGCAAGGGCATGGCCACATCGAAAAGCCAATTGAAACCAAGGCGCCCCGGTCGCAAGATGAACGCCATGACGCGCGAAGAGACGGAAGCCAGACTGGAAGCCGCAGAGGCGCGCAGCGAGACGCGTTTCGTCGAACTCATCGGTAAGATCGACCGGCTGGGCGAGATCATCACCGGCGACCATGGTCTTATCGCGCAGGTGAATTCCTTGAGATCTGAAAGCAAGGCCGACAACAAGGCCACGCGATGGACCGTGGTCATCACGATGATCACCTCCATCCTGGCGGCCGCCGCCCTCGTTATGAGCGTTCAAGCCAATCTGCTATCGGCCTTCCAGGCTGGACAAGCCGTGGGCTCCTCTCGCGCGGCGCCGCGCTGAGGACCCACTAGGCCGGCACGAACTGCAGCACCGCCAGCGCCGCCGCGCCCCAGGCCAGCGGCGCGGCCATCGCGGCCCAGGCGATCGGCTCGCGGCCGCGCTTCCATTCGATCCAGGCCCGCAGCGGCGCCAGCAGGCAAACGATCCAGAAGCTCGCCCCCAGCACGAAACCGATCCAGGCCATGGGATTGCGCAGGGCGCCCGGGGCGTCGAACACCAGCGGCGTGAAGACGGCGGCCACCGCGCCGGCCACGGCCAAGGCGCAGCAGGTCACGGTCGCCAGAACCAGCAGCAAGAGTCGGCCGCGTCGTGAAATCTGGAACCCCGACTTGAGCGTGCTCGCCATGGGCCCTAGCCTTCCCGCCGCCGACTGGAGCCGTCAATGCGTATCGCCACCTGGAACGTCAATTCCGTCAACGCCCGCCTGGAAAGAGTGCTGGAGTGGTTCGAATCGGCCTCGCCCGACGTGGCCGTGCTGCAGGAGATCAAGTGCGTCGACGAGAAGTTCCCCGTCGAGGGCTTCGAACGCCTGGGCTACAACGTGGCGGTCCACGGCCAGAAGACCTACAACGGCGTGGCCATGCTCTCGAAATATCCGATGGAGGATGTGCGGCGCGGCCTGCCCTTCCGCAACGAGGACGAGGACGAGGTCGATGAGCAGTCGCGCTATATCGAGGCGGTGATCGGCGCGCCGACCCCGTTCCGCGTAGCGGGCATCTACCTGCCCAACGGCAATCCGGTCGATACCGAGAAGTTCACCTACAAGCTGGCCTGGATGCGCCGGCTTCAGGCCCACGCCCAGCGCCTGCTAGCCTTGGAAGAGCCGCTGGTTATCGCCGGCGACTACAACGTGATCCCCGAGCCCGAGGACGTCGCCAACCCCGAGGCCTGGGCGAACGACGCCCTATTTCGTCCCGAAAGCCGGGGCGCCTTTCGCGCGCTGAAAAACCTCGGCTTCACCGACGCCTATATGCAGGCCGACGGCGCGCCGCACGGCTACACCTTCTGGGACTATCAGGCCGGCGCCTGGCCGCGAAACCTGGGCATCCGCATCGACCACCTACTGCTGTCGCCCCAGGCCGCCGACAAGCTTCAGGGCGTGGTGATCCACCGCGACGAGCGCGACAAGGAGAAGCCTTCGGACCACGTTCCGGTCGTGGTCGAGCTTTCGCTCTAGTCTTCGCCCTGTTCCCAAACCCGGACTCTCGCTAGCCTGATCTCATGAGCGAACTCTGGCGTCTTATGCTGTTGGTGACGATCTCGGCCTCGGCCGTCACGTTCATGGGCAGCGCCGCGATCTGGTTCATTGACGAGGACCGCCGCATCCGCCGGTCCCTGCGCCACGTGCTGAAGGGCGCGCCGGAGACGGTGATCATCGCGCGGGGGCGCGGTCGCGGGGCGGGTTTCAACTTCTCCACCAACCAGGCCGCCGTTGCCTGGGACAGCGGCGCCTGGTGCCTGATCTACCGCATCGACGAACTGATGGGCGCGGAACTGGCGGTGGATGGCCAGGTGATCGGCCGCGTTTTCCGGGGCGAGCAGCGCCGCGCCATCGACCAGATCGTCCAACAGGCTGCACAGGTGACGCTGAAACTGATCTTCGACGATCCGCGCCATCCCGACTTCGAGCTCGACCTGTGGCTGGACGGCGACCAGGCGCGCCGCGAGACCCGCTCACCGGCCGACGCCATCCAGGAAGCCAACCGCTGGCTGCTGCGCGCCGACGCCATCGTCCGCCGGCCGTTGGCCCCGAAGGCCCAACTGCAGCCGGCCAGGCCGTCGCGCCCGCTGGCCGAGCCGGAGATCGCTCGGCCCGTACCCGCCCCGTCGCCCAAGCCCTACCAGCCCGCGCACGAGGCCGTGGCCGCCACGACCACCGCCCCGATGTTCGACGAGATCGACACCACCGCCGATCCGATTGAAGCGCCCTGGGACGACGACCTCGACGAGCCGCCTCTGGTGATGGACAAGCCCTACAAACCGGTCTCCAAGGCCACGCCCCGCCCGCCCAAGGGCGACCAGGACGAGTTGCCGTTTGATCTGGAGGACTGAGGGCGCAGGCAACGGCGACCTGGAGACGATCGGTGTGGAGCGCCCCACTCAAGGGTGCTTTGGGGGCTCGCTTCTAAAGGGTGTGTGTCCCTATTTCCTGTGTCCCTATTTCCCGGGTACGTTGCTGCCTGCGGCGACGGAGCGAATAATCTGCTCGGCGATGGCGACGCCCGAGGTCCTGAAGCCGACCACATGGATGTTCGCCGTCTGCGTCTGTCCTGCCGCGTTGGTGAGGACGACGCCCGTCACCCACTCGTTGTAGGACGTGCAGGTCGGCACGACCGACCTCACCCCGGTCCACGCGCCGCCGGAGTTCGAGGATATGTTTCCCGAGATCCACGTCGTGTTCGTGCCCTTCCAGGAACCGATCAGGCGGCCGTCCGGCAGGCGGTTGAAACCCATGATCCTATCCCTTCACCAAGGTGGCGATGCAGGTCGAGAAGGCGCGGTTGGGCAGGGCCTGGACTTCGCGTCTGGCTTGCCCGGAGAGGAAGTCGGCATATCCGAAGTCGGCCATGATCCGGCCGAACCGTCGCGGATAGGCCACGCAAACGGCGTAGGCGTTCGCGAGGATGGCCCTGTGGTCGAGGTTGGCGACGTCGGTCGGCGCGCGGCTGGCCGACCAGGTCACCGGCGTCTCGTTGTCGATGAAGACGCGTTCGGGCCGATCGCGCAGCGTGGCGGTGATGGGTCCACGATCGCCGAGCAACATCTCGATGTAGAGCGGCAGGTAGGTTCGGGCCGGATCAAGCCGGTACGAACCCGACGATCTGTCGAGGGCGAGATTCGATAGATGCGACGAACTCGCCCGCAGGCGGGCCTTCCCGGCCTCGGAGGGAGCGCAGGTCCGAAGATACCTCTGCACCTGCTCCGCCGCCACGGTCGCGGCCTGCGAGGACCTGTAGATATTCATGTCATCCCGGATTTCGGCCTCGGCGGCCAGGACGAGGCTTGTGTCGTCCATGACCCTGACACTCCGCTCCAGCAGGTTCGCGCAGGTCCCGCGACTGACGCCCGCGTCGGCCTGATCGACGATCGTGACGAACAGGCCGACCAGCGACAGGCAAATCCGGAAGCGCGCGCGGGCGCTGATCCTGTTCTTCATCGTTCTCTCCCCGCCCCACTCATCGTCTTCGCCACTGGCGACCACACGAAATCAATCACCCGCCGTTTCCCCGTCACGATCTCGACCGAAGCGCTCATGCCAGCCGACAGCAAGGCTTGCCGGCCGTCAACCGTAAGACGCGCCCGTGACAGCTTCCCCCTGACGGGAAACACCAACCCGCGCTTTTCGTCGACGATGGCGTCCGGCGAGACTTGGATCACTTCGCCCAACAGCGTGCCGTAACGGGTAAACGGATAGGCCTCCAGCTTGACGACGGCGCGATCGCCGGTGTGGACGAAGCCGATGTCGCGGCCCAAAACGAGGGCCTCGACCACCAAGGCCTCGCCATCGGCCACCAGGGTGACGATCGGCTTGCCGGTCTCGGCCACCTCGCCGAGTGTAGTCACCGCCACCGCCTGGACGATGCCGCCGACCGGGGCGGTCAGTGCCTTTGGGGACACACACTCATTTTCCGCAACGGCTTCGCGGCTGATAAGGCGGTGGCGGAAAATGAGTGTGTGTCCCTCACCCCACCGCCGCGTTTCCTACAGATCCGCGTAGATATGCGTCTCTTCCGCCGCCCCCGGATGGGTCGTCGCGCCGAGATAGGCCGGCCCCACCAGTTGGGCGAACTTCCAGATCGCGCCGCTGTTGTAGTTGTGCTTGCGCGGCTCCCAGTGGCGGCGGCGGTTCTCCAGCTCGATCGGATCCACCTCCAGCTCGATCGTGCCCTTGGTGGCGTCGATGCTGATGATGTCGCCGTCCTTGACCAGGGCGATCGGACCGCCAAGCGCGGCTTCAGGACCCACATGGCCGATGCAAAGGCCGCGCGTGGCGCCTGAGAAGCGGCCGTCGGTGATCAGGGCGATGTTCTCCACGCCCTGGCCATAGATGGCGGCGGTGGTCGACAGCATCTCGCGCATGCCCGGCCCGCCGCGCGGTCCTTCGTAGCGGATGACCAGGACGTCGCCTTCCTTGTAGTCGCGGTTCGACACCGCCTCGAAACAGGCCGCCTCGCCGTCGAATACCCGGGCCGGGCCGCGATGCACCTGGTGCTTGAGACCCGCCACCTTGACGATGCCGCCATCCGGAGCCAGCGACCCCCACAGGCCCACGACGCCGCCGGTCGGCGACAGCGGGTTGGAGACAGGGCGGATGACGTCCTGGTCTTCGCGCCAAACCACGTCGGCCAGGTTTTCGGCCAGGGTCTTGCCGGTGACGGTCATGCAGTCGCCATGCAGCAGGCCGGCGTCGAGCAGGGTGCGCAGCAGCATCGGCACGCCGCCCGCCTCGCCCATGTCCTTGGCCACATAGCGGCCGCCGGGCTTGAGGTCGGCGATGTAGGGCGTGCGGGCGGCGATCTCGGCCACGTCCTTCAGGGTGAACTCGATGCCGCACTCGTGGGCCATGGCCGGCAGGTGTAGGGCGCCGTTGGTGGAGCCGCCGGTGGCGGCGACGACGACGGCGGCGTTCTCGAAGGCCTTGCGGGTGCAGATGTCGCGGGGGCGGATGTTTTGCTCGATCAGCCGCATGACCGCCTCGCCCGAGGCCACGGCATATTGGTCGCGGTCGAGATAGGGGGCCGGCAGGGCCGACGACAGCGGCAGGGCCAGGCCGATGGCTTCCGACACACAGGCCATGGTGTTGGCGGTGAACTGGCCGCCGCAGGCGCCGTCCGACGGACAGGCGTGCTGCTCCAGCTCGCACAGGGTCTCGGCGGACATCTTGCCGGCGGCGAAGGCTCCGACGCCCTCGAACACGTCCATCACGGTGATGTCGCGGCCCTGGAAGCGGCCGGGCAGGATCGAGCCGCCGTACAGGAACACCGACGGCACGTTGAGGCGTAGCATGGCCATCATCATGCCTGGCAGGCTCTTGTCGCAGCCAGCGACGCCGACCAGGGCGTCATAGCCGTGGCCGCGCATGGTCAGCTCGACCGAGTCGGCGATCACGTCGCGGCTGACCAAAGATGAGCGCATGCCCTCATGGCCCATGGCGATGCCATCGGTGACGGTGATGGTGCAGAACTCGCGCGGCGTACCGCCGGCCGCCTTGACGCCCTTGGCGACGGCGTTGGCCTGGCGCATCAGGGCGGTGTTGCACGGCGCGGCCTCGTTCCAGCACGAGGCCACGCCGACGAACGGCTGGGCGATCTCGCGGGTGCCAAGACCCATGGCGTAGTAATAGGAACGGTGCGGCGCGCGGGCCGGTCCCTCGGTCACGTGCCGGCTGGGGAGTTGCGACTTGTCCCAGGTCCCGTCGGGTTTCTTGGTCATGCTTATGCCCTTCGAACAGAGCGGTGTGGTTAGCTCAGGCGCAAGCGCGACGGAAGGGTTCGCGCTTGGTTTTTACCGTGAAACCGACGCCGCACGCATATTTCGTTGCGACGGGTCAGCGGCGTCGCAGCCCTCGACGCACGATCAAACCCTTCGCAGCCGCGCCCTCTAGGCATTGTGTGACAAATGATGGTACCGCTCTCATCAGCCAGAGAGCGACAGAGATCGCTTAGACGGCCCGGGCGGAAACAGACGGAGTTTGACCAGTGATGAAGATCGTCCGGAACACACGGTTCGCGGCCGCCGCCGCCTCGGCCCTGGCCTCACTGCTGGCCTCGACGGCCGCAATGGCCGCCGAGCCGAGCGCCGTCCGCCACATCGCCATCGACGCCCAGGCCCCGACCACCCCGGGCGACCGCTTCTATGACCTGTCGGTCGGCTCGGACTATCCGGGCACCTTGCTGCGCGACGACAGCCTGGCCCAGCTCAAGACCGCCAAGGACGAGCTTGGCTTCCGCTACATCCGCTTCCACGCCATCTTCCATGACGTGCTGGGGACCTACCGCGTCGTCGACGGCAAGCCGGTCTATGACTGGATCAAAATCGACGCGTTCTACGACGCCCTGCTGAAGATCGGGATCAAGCCGTTCGTCGAGCTGGGCTTTACGCCCGACGCCATGAAGACCTCGGAACAGACGATCTTCTACTGGAAGGGCAACTCGTCCCACCCCGAACCCAAGGCCTGGGCCGGGCTGGTGGACGCCTTCGCCCGCCACGTCGAGGCGCGCTACGGCCAGGCCGAGGTGCGGTCGTGGTACTTTGAGGTCTGGAACGAGCCCAACCTGGCCGGCTTCTGGGAAGGCGCCGACCAGAAGGCCTATTTCGAGCTCTATGACCTGACGGCGCGCACCCTGAAAGCCGTCGATCCGCTGTTGAAGGTCGGGGGGCCCTCGACGGCGGGCGCGGCCTGGACGCCGGAATTCATCGCCCACACCAAGGCCTCGGGCGCGCCGGTCGACTTCATCACCACCCACACCTACGGCGTCGACGGCGGGTTCCTGGACGAGAAGGGCGAGAGCGACACCAAGCTATCGCCGTCGCCCGACGCCATCGTCGGCGATGTGCGGCGGGTACGCCAGGAGATCGAGGCCTCGTCCAGGCCCGGCCTGCCGCTCTATTTCACCGAATGGAGCACCAGCTACACGCCGCGCGATCCGGTCCACGATTCCTATGTCAGCGCGCCCTATATCCTCAGCAAGCTGAAGGCCAGCGAGGGCCTGCTGCAGGGCATGAGCTATTGGACCTATAGCGACCTGTTCGAAGAGCCGGGCCCGCCCACCGCGCCGTTCCAGGGCGGCTTTGGCCTGATGAACCCGCAGGGCATCCGCAAGCCGGCCTGGTTCGCTTACAAGTACCTGAACCAGCTGGGCGACAAGGCGATCAAGGTGGCCGACGCCGAGAGTTATGTCACGGGCGACAAGGGCGGCGTCCAGGCCCTGGTCTGGGCCTTCCGTCAGCCGGTGCAGGAAAAGAGCAACCGGCCCTACTACACCAAGGTGCAGCCCACTCATGACATTGAGCCGGTCAGCCTTGACCTCGAGGGCCTGAAGCCGGGCCGCTATGACGTCCAGATCTTCCGCACCGGCTTCAAGGCCAACGACGCCTACACGGCCTATCTGGAGCTGGGCTCGCCCAAGACGCTGCGCGGGTCGCAGGTAAGCGACCTGCAGGCGCTGACGGTGGACAAGCCCGAGACCCGAGCGCTGACCGTCGGCAAGTCGGGCGCGGCGAGGGTGGCGGTGACCATGCGGGCCAATGACGTGGTGCTGGTGAAGGTGGCGCCACGCTAACCGCGCCGTCAGCCCCCCGCCGCCTGCTCCACCGCCAGGCCCAGGTCCAGCGCCCGGGCCGCTTCCTCGCCGGTGACCACCGGACGCGGCGCCTCCCCGCGCACCGCCTTCAAGAACCCCGCCACGCTCTGGCCCAGGGGGTCCTTGCCGGCCGGGGTCTCGGTGAAGTCCTCGATCAGCGGGAACGGCGTGGTGTTGCGGAAGGTGCGGGCCAGAAAGTCGATCTCGACCTCGCCGGAGGGGTAGACGACCTTCATGGTCCGCTCGCGGGCCTCGGCGACGCGCGAGCTGTCGAACACGGCGGTGAAGCCGTTGTCGAAGGTGGCCTCGGCCTTGACCCAGTCCAGTGAGGTCGAGCGGGTGATGGCCCCCTCGCCTTCCACGGCAATCGGCTCGCCCTCGCAGATCGCCAGGGCCAAATCGATGTCGTGGATCATCAGGTCGAGCACCACCGAGACGTCAAGATTGCGGTCCGACGGCGTGCCGCGACGCACGGCCTCAAGGCGCAGCGGCTGCTCGGGAATGTCCAGCAGGCCCATGGCCTGGAACACAACCCGTTCCTGATGACCGCAGGCCAGCGGCAGCTGTCGCTTGGCGGCCTCGGCGACCAGAGCGTCGGCGTCCTGCGGCGTCACGGCCAGGGGCTTTTCGGAATAGACCGGCTTTCCCGCCTTCAGCGCCGCCAGCACGGCCGGGGCATGGTGTACGGCCGGGGTCGCGACGGTGACCACATCAACCGTCGCCAGGAAGGCGGCCATGTCATCGAAGGCTTCCGCGCCCAGGGGCTCGGCCAGGGCCTGAGCCCGCGCGAGGTCGATGTCGAACACCGCCTTGAGTTCGACCCCGTCGAGCTCGACGTACTTCTTGGCGTGGTAGCCGCCGAACACGCCCGCGCCGACAACGCCAGCCTTGAGGATATCTTGGGTCATGGGTTTGCTGTCTAGACCGTTCGCTTTGTCGCGGGAAGGACTGGAGGCGCGGACCAGACCGGGTTAAACGTTCGTTTAAGCAACGCACCTCGATCACGAGGTCTGGAGGAACGACCATGGTCACGTCGCGCGAAATCCGTCTGAAGAGCCGCCCGGTGGGTGTCCCAGTCACCACCGACTTCGAACTGGCCACGGTCGAGGTCGGCGCGCCGGGCGATGGCGAAATCCAGGTGAAGAACCTGTGGATGTCGGTTGATCCCTACATGCGCGGCCGGATGACCGACCGCAAAAGCTATGTGCCGCCATTCGAGCTGGGCGAGGCCCTGCAGGGCGGGGCGATCGGCGAGGTCACGGCCACCAATGATTCGGACTTCAAGGTGGGCGACATCGTCAGCACCATGTTTGGCTGGCGCGAGGTGTTCAACGTCTCGCCCAAGGCGCTAGCGGCCGGCGGCATGGGCGCGGTGACCAAGATCGACACCCATGGCCTGCCGCCCCAGACCTTCCTGGGCGTGGCCGGAATGCCGGGCCTGACCGCCTATGCCGGGCTCTTGCGCATCGCGGCCCTCAAGGATGGTGACATCGTCTTCGTCTCGGCCGCCGCCGGGGCGGTGGGGCAGGTCGTCTGCCAGATCGCCAAGCTGAAGGGCCACACGGTGATCGGGTCAGCTGGCGGGCCCGAGAAGGTGGCGTTCCTCAAGAGCATCGGCGTCGACGAGGTCATCGATTACAAGGCCACGCCCGACGTAGTGGCCGAACTGGCGCGGGTCGCGCCCAAGGGCATTGACGTCTATTTCGAGAATGTCGGCGGCGTTCACCTTGAGGCGGCCATCAACTCGGCGCGGCCGTTCGCCCGCTTCGCCCTCTGCGGGATGATCTCGCAATATAACGAAACCGGCGCCCTGACCGGCCCAAGCAACATCATCCAGGCGGTCGGCAAGAGCCTTAGGCTGGAAGGTTTCATCGTCTCCAACCACTACGACCTCGCGCCGCAATTCATCGCCGACATCGCCGGCTGGATCGGCTCGGGTCAGTTGAAGTGGAACGAGACGATCGAAGAGGGCGTAGAGCGCGCGCCCGACGCGTTCATCAAGCTCTTCAAGGGCGAGAACCTGGGGAAGATGCTGGTCAAGCTGGGCTAGCGGCCTGCTCCGTTTTGGGGACAGGCGCATGCGCCTGTCCCCACTACACCTACCGTCCCCTGAGCTCCGTCAGGGCGTAACCGTCGCCCACCTTGCGGAACTTGAAGCCCACCCGCGCGCCAGGCGTCATTGGCGCCTCGGCCAAAATGTCCGCATACCCCGTGAACGACGCGCGCCCGGCGGAGAGCTTAACCGCGCTCGCGCCGTCGTGATCGAGCGTGAGAGTCTGGCCTTCGATCGCCGCGATCACACCCGTTGAGTCGTACTCCGGGCCGTTTGGGACAGCCGCTTTCGGCGCCGCTGCGACCTTTTCGGGCGCCTTTGGCGGTGCCCCCTGGCCGCAGGCGATGAGCAAACCGCTGAGAAAAACGATCTTCAAGGCATTGATTTTTATCATATAGTCTCGTGACAAGTTACTAGCGACAGCCTGTTGGACGATCGCGCTTTGATGTTTTTTGCCGCAAGTGCGAAAAGCGCGGCGATTGTGGTAGCGAATTCGTGATCGAAGTTTTACTCTAGGGAGACTGGCGGCTCTCCACGCCGGTTGTCGGTGAACGCAAAGTAGCAGCAGAACGCGCCCAATTCCTAGCGGAGGCGGTGCGTCCGGTGAAGCTGACCTCGCGCCCATCGCCACGCTTCTTCGGAGAGGCCCGGCTTATCTCCGGACAGCCCGAGACGACAGACCATGAGCGAACGCGGCGCCTTCTTCGATCTGACTTCGTCGCGCAGCGTCGCCTACGAAACGGTGATGTCCGCCAGCGAGCGGGTCGAGATTCCCACCGACGCACCCCTGGCCATGCCGGTGCAACCGCTTGCCTTCTGGCAGGGCGGGGCCAAGCCTTCCAACACGGCCAAGAGCGACCTTCACCTACGCCGCTGGGGCGTGTTCATCGGCACCGCCGTGATGGGCTTCGCCGGCTGGAAGGCCACGTTCGACACCATCGCCCTGGGCGGCGTGACTCACCTGGAAGCCGTCTGCATCACCCTGTTGGCCCCGCTGTTCCTGGCTCTGGCCCTGTGGTTCTGCACGGCCGTTGTTGGCTTTGTGGTGCTGCTGGGCAAGCCCAAGGATCCGCTGGGCATCGACGACAGCGCATCCTCGCCCATGCCCAGACCCAAGGCCCGCACCGCGATCCTGATGCCGGTGCACAACGAGGACGCCGCCGAGGTGTTCGCCCGCCTGCGCGCCATGGACGTCTCGCTGGCCGAGACCGGCAATAGCCGCGCCTTCGACATCTTCATCCTCAGCGACACCCGCGACGCGGCCGTGGCCTTGGCCGAGCAAGCCTGCTTCGCCCGCTTCCGCCGCGAGGCCAATAGCCACGTGTTCTATCGCAAGCGCACCCAGAACACGGGCCGCAAGGCTGGCAATGTCGCCGACTGGGTCGCCCGCTGGGGCGGCGACTACGAGCACATGCTGATCCTCGACGCCGACAGCCTGATGACCGGCGAGGCCATGGTCCGCCTGGCCGACGCCATGGAGCGTCACCCGCGCATTGGCCTGATCCAAACCATGCCAATGATCATCAACGGCCAGACGATCTTCGCCCGCACCCTGCAGTTCGCCACGCGCCTCTACGGCCGCGTCGCCTGGACGGGCCTGGCCTGGTGGTCGGGTTCGGAAAGCTCCTTTTGGGGCCACAACGCCATCGTCCGCACCCGCGCCTTCGCCGAGACCTGCGGCCTGCCCAGCCTGGACGGCCCCAAGCCGTTCGGCGGCGAGGTGATGAGCCACGACGCCCTGGAAAGCGCCCTGCTGCGCCGCGGCGGCTGGGGCGTGCACCTGGCGCCTTATCTGGGTGGCTCGTATGAAGAGAGCCCCTCCAATTTGCTGGATTTCGCCACGCGCGATCGCCGGTGGTGCCGGGGCAATGTGCAGCACGTGCCGTTGATCGGCCTGCCCGGCCTGCACTGGATGAGCCGCCTGCACCTGGTGATCGGCGTGCTCAGCTATGTGCTGTCGCCCCTTTGGTTCGTAGCCCTGTCAGCCGGGATCATCTCGCGCATGCTGATGCCGGAGTTGAAGAAGGCCGCCTTCACCCTGGCCGACCTGCAGGCCGCAGCCCACGCCCTGATTGACTGGCGCGAGATCCAGGCCACCGCCTGGGCGATGATCATCACCTTCGTCCTGCTGTTTGGCCCCAAGATCCTGGGCTCGATCCTGGTCTTTTCGCGCAAGCACGAGATCAGGGGCTTCGGCGGCCGCCGCCGGATCCTGGCCGGCCTCGCCGTCGAGATGCTGCTCTCGGCCTTGGTCGCCCCGATGCTGATGTTCACCCAGACCCGCGCCTTGGTCGAGATCCTGGCCGGCAAGGTCGGCGGCTGGGCCACCCAGCGCCGCGACGCCGACAAGGTCACCGGCAAGGAAGCCTTCGCGGCCATGGGCTGGATCAGCCTCACGGGCCTGGCCCTGTCGGTGATGTTCTGGTTCACGCCGGACCTGCTGACCGCCACCGCCCCGATCCTGGCCGGCCTGGTTTTAGCCGTGCCGCTGACCATGCTGGGCGCACACAAGATCGCCGGCCTGGCCGTCAAGGCCAACGGCCTGTTCATGACCCCGGAAGAGCGTCGGCCGCCAGCCATCGTCCGCGCGGCCTTGGGCCCCGCCTGCGAGCCGCCGGCCGCCTGGTTCAGCCGCCAGCAGCATCCCGTCTTGGTCGCCGAGCACCCGGCGGAACAGAACGCCGCCTGACATCTTACAGCCAGGCGCGCTAAGCGTCTGGCTCCGCCTCCCCGACCGGAGTAGAAGCGCGCTTCGTTCAATCCTAACGGAGCTTCCGCCGTGTCGCGCCTCTTCAGCGCCTATGTGATCGTCGACTGGAGCGCGGCGGCCAAGCCGACCACGGGAGCGGACTCCGTGTGGATCGGCGTGGTCAAGCGCGATGTGCGCTTTCGCCTGACCTACGAGACCTTCAACCCGCCTACGCGTCTCGAAGCCGAGACCAAGCTGGCGGCGATCCTCGACGACCTGAAGAAGCGGGGCGAGCGCGCTCTGGTGGGTTTCGACTTCCCGCTGGGCTTCCCGCGCGGCTTCTCCCAGGCCCTGGCCCTGAAGGGCGAGCAACCCTGGCGCGCGGTCTGGGACCAACTGGCCAAGATGGTCAAGGACAAGACCGACAACACCAACAACCGCTTCGGCGTCGGCTCGGAGCTTAACCGCCGGCTGACCGGCGGTCCCTTCCCGTTTTGGGGCGTGCCGCCCAAGGACACCCTGACCACGCTGCAGCCGAAGAAGACCCGCGAGCATGGCGCGGACGACCTGCCGGAGTTCCGCCACGCGGATGTGGCGGCCCAACCTACAAAAGGGGGCGGCGCCCATTCGATCTGGAAGCTCTACTACAACGGCTCGGTAGGTGGCCAGGCGATCATGGGCATTCCGGCGGCGCGCCGTCTTCGGGATGCTCGCGGCGACGCGGCGCGGGTCTGGCCGTTCGAAACGGGCTTCAAGGCTCTGACCGAGGCCGACCTCGAGGGCGTGTCGGTGGTGATCGCCGAGGTCTATCCCTCGCTGATCAAGGCCGTTCAGGCGGCTGGCGAGGTCAAGGACGCCGCCCAGGTGCGCGCTCTGGCCGAGCACTTCGCCAAGCTGGACGAGGCGGGCAAGCTGGCCGCGCTGTTCGGGCCGAGCAAGGGCGCGCCGGAGGACGTGGTGGTCGACGCCGAGACGCAGGAAGGCTGGATCCTGGGGGCGGCCATCTAGTCAGCACGCCCTGATGGGGACAGACGCATGCGCCTGTCCCCATTGCATCACCGGTCCCGCACGTCCAGCATTCTATATCGCCCCAGCAGCAGCCCCGCCGCGATGAAGCTGGTGATGATCACCGACCAGACGATGCCGTTGACCCCCAGCTTCATCGGCAGGGCCAGCCACCAGGCCAAGGGGCCCATGATCAGGGCATAGGCCACCATGTGGGTGGCGGTGGGAATCCACACCTCGCCGCGCGCCCTCAGGGCTTGGGCGCAAACCACCTGGACGGCGTCGGGCAGCAGGAACAGGCAGCTGAGCGCCAGCGCCGGCCCGATCAGGGCCAGGGCCGCCGGGTCGGTCGTGTAGGCCGCCGCCACGAGATGGCGCAGCGGATACAGCAGTCCCGACACCAGGAGGGCGAACACCGCCGTGACGCCAAAGGCGATCCAGCCGGCTCGGCTCATGCCTGGCAGGTCGCGCGCGCCATAGGCCCGGCCCACCTGCACCGCCGTGGCGGTCGACAGGCCCAGCGGGACCATGAAGATCACCGCCACCACGTTCAGCACCACAGCCCAGGCGGCCACCGAATAGCCGCCCAGCCAGCCAGCCACCAGGCTCATGCCGGCGAAGGCCGAGACCTCGAAGAAGTTCGACGTGCCCGCGCCATAGCCAACCCGCCGTTGCTCGATCTCGGCCGGCCGGTCGCGGGCCGGCTTGTCGAACACGCCCAGGTCGCGGGCGTCCTTGCGGCGCAGGATGATCACGACCAGCATCACCGTCAGGGCCACCCGCGCCACGAAGGTGGACCAGGCCGCGCCTGTCGCGCCCAAGGCGGGCAAGCCAAAGGTTCCCGGCACCAAAACCAGATTGACCGCCAGGTTGATCAGGTTGGCGATCCACATGGCGATGGTCACCGCCCCCGGCCGCGCCAGGCCCTCCAACCAAAAGCTCAGGGCGACGCTCAGCGCATAGGGGGTCAGTGACAGCGAAAACACGATCAGCGGCACGGTCGCGCCGTCGGCCAGGGCCTTGTCCAGGCCCGCGCGGTGCAGCAGCGGCGGTCCCAGCACCGCCAGCAGCAAGGTGCCAGCCAGGCCCAACCACAGGGCGTAGGAGAGCCCCCGCCGCAGCACCGCTCCCGCCTCATGCGGCTTGCCGGCTCCGATGGCCCGCGAGCCCATCACCTGCACCCCGACCAGCAGCCCGACCGTGACGGTGACGAACACCGAGGTCGGCGCCCAGGCCATGGCGTGGAAGCCAAGTTGCGTCGCCGAATAGTGCCCCACCACGATGGCGTCGGTCAGGCCCATGACCATGATCCCCAGGCGCGACAGCACCACCGGCCCCGCCAGGCGGAGCAGTTCAATCAGGTCGGAGACGATGACGCCGTGCGGCTTCCCCGGGTCGGGAGCCGACGCGGCCGCGAGCGGCGGCATGGAAAGGCCTTTCAAAGAGGGCCGGGAAAATGACCGATGCCTCCGCTTTGGGCAACCCCGCTTCCCATGCTGAGGCTTGGAACATCCGCTACCGCTCGCCTGTTCCGACGTCTCAGCCTTCAGGAGCGCGCGATGTCAGACGTCGAAACCCCGGAATTTGAATCCGCCGCCCACCGCACGTCGCAGGCCGAACGCGACATCCAGGCCCCGCTGGACGCGAAGGAGAAGCGGTCGTTCAAGGAGAACGAGGACGCGAAGCCCGCCATGCAAGCCGGCGCTCGTCCCTATCCCGCGCCGCCCTTCCCCGAACAGCACCAGCTGAAGCCCGGCCTCGAGGCCGCGCTCGATCCGGCGCCGATGTACGACGCGCCCTTCTACAAGGGCTCGGGCAAGCTAGAGGGCAAGGTGGCCCTGATCACCGGCGCCGACAGCGGCATTGGCCGGGCCGTGGCGGTGCTTTTCGCCCGCGAAGGGGCCGACGTCGCCATCGGCTACCTCGACGAAGACGAGGACGCCGAGCTGACCCGCATGGCCGTTGAACAGGAAGGCCGCCGCGCCATCCTTGTGCCCGGCGATGTCGCCGACCCCGCCTATGCCAAGGCCGCCGTCGCGCGCACGGTCGCGGAGTTGGGCAAGTTGGACATTTTGGTCAACAACGCCGCCTTCCAGGAGCACGTGCTCGACTTCGAGGACCTGACCGAAGAACACTTCGACCGCACGCTGAAGACCAACCTCTATGGCTATTTCCACATGGCCCAGGCGGCGGTGAAAGTGATCCCGCCGGGTGGCGCCATCGTCAACACCGGCTCGGTTACCGGCTTGCTCGGTAACAAGGACCTGTTGGACTATTCGATGACCAAGGGCGGCATCCACGCCTTCACCCGCTCGCTGGCCACCCACCTGATCGACAAGGGCATTCGGGTCAACGCCGTGGCCCCCGGTCCTGTCTGGACCCCGCTGAACCCGGCCGACAAGCTGGGTCCCGACGTGGCGCAGTTTGGCGGCAAGACGCCCATGAAACGCCCGGCCCAACCGGAGGAGATCGCGCCCGCCTACGTGTTCCTGGCCTCCCCCCAGACCTCCAGCTACATCACCGGTGAAGTGCTGCCGATCATCGGCGGCTACACGGGAGGCTAGGCGGAACCGCTGGCGGCGTTAACCCGTTGCGAAATCAGAAAAAAGTCTGGCGGCCTTCGCCAGCCAGGAAATGTCCATGACCAAGAAACATCCGCTGATCGCGCTTGGCGCGGTTTCTGTGCTGGCGCTCACCGCCGCCGCCTGCTCGCCGAAGACCGGCGCGCCCAAGACCACCGGCGACACGCCGGCGGCCGCGACCCAGACCACCGAAGCCGGCAAGGCCGACGCCGACATGCAGGCCGTGCTCGACAAGCTGGGCTCGCTGGGCGGCAAGCCCATCGAGACCTTGTCACCCGAAGAGGCCCGCAAGCAGCCAACCCCGACCGACGCGGTCAAGGCGCTGATGGCCGAGAAGGGCCTTAGGGCCGACACCACGGTGACAACAAAGGATATAACCTATCCTGGGGCCAGCGGCGCCCAGAAGGCGCGGGTCTATACGCCAGCCGGCGCGACTGGTCCCCTGCCCGTCGTGCTCTACATCCACGGCGGCGGCTGGGTAATCGCCGATATCGACGTCTATGACGGCGGGCCGCGCGCCCTGGCCAAGGCGGCCAACGCCATCGTCGTCTCGATCGAGTATCGCCACGCGCCGGAAGCCAAGTTCCCGGCCGCTCACGACGACGCGAACGCCGCCTATCCTTGGCTGCTGGCCAATGCCGCGAAGTGGGGCGGCGATCCGACCAAGGTGGCCGTGGTCGGCGAAAGCGCAGGCGGCAACATGGCCGTCAATGTCGCCATCGCCGCGCGGGACAGGGGTTGGATGGCGCCCAAGGCGGTCATCGCCGTCTATCCGGTGGCCGACAGCAACATGGCCACCCGTTCCAAGGTGGCCAACGCCGCCGCCAAGCCGCTGAACACCCCGATGCTGGCCTGGTTCTTCACCCACACCCTCGGCAACCCTGCCCAGGCCACCGACCCGCGGGTGAACCTGGTGGGCGCCGACCTGAAGAACCTGCCGCCGACCACGATCATCCTGGCCGAGATCGACCCGCTGCACGACGACGGCGTCAATCTGGCCGACAAGCTGAAGGCCGCCGGTGTCGCCACCGACCTCAAGGAATATGCCGGCGTGACCCACGAGTTCTTCGGCATGGGCGCGGTCGTCGCCGACGCCAAGGACGCCGAGGACTTCGCGGCCGGCAAGCTGAAGACCGCTTTCGGTCAGTAGCCTTAAGGGCCTCCCTCTCCGGGGGAGGCCCTTTACCTTGCTCCGTAACGGGCCGCTAAGGTCGCCAGTCTAGGTTGCCAACCAGGCGCAAAACGCGCCGTCGGAATTTTCGATGTCGCTGAATAGCGTCAACACCAATATCGGCGCGATGATCGCCCTGCAGTCGCTGGCTGCGACCAACCGCGACCTGTCCGACACCTTGCGCCACATCGCCACCGGCCGGGCGATTTCCTCCCCCAAGGACAATCCCGCCGTCTGGGCGATCGCCCAGAACCAGCGCGCGGAATCCCATTCGCTGGACGCTGTGCGCGCCTCGCTGCAACGGGGCCAATCGATCACCGACGTCGCCCTCGCGGCCGGCGACACCGTCACCGACTTGCTCGGCCAGATGAAGGAAAAGATGCTGGCGGCTTCGGACACCAGCCTCTCCACCACCAGCCGCAAGGCCTTGAACGACGACTACGTGTCGCTGAAGCGTCAGATCGATCGCACGGTCGGCAATGCCGACTTCAACGGCGTCAACCTGATCTCCTCAGGCTCGAACGGCCAGATCCGGGCCCTCGCCAACGCCCAGGCCTCCGACACCGTCGATGTCGATCACGTGGACCTGTCAACCACAGGCTCGGCCCTGTCGGGCATGCGCGCCGACCTGCTGGGCGCGCCGATCAGCACCGCCGAGATCAAGGCGATGGGCGGGGCAATCGAGAACGTCACCTCGGCCCTCTCGCACATCGGCACGGGCGCCTATGCGCTGCAGACCCACATGACTTTCATCGACAAGCTGCAGGACACGCTCGACGCCTCGATCGGCCGGCTGGTCGACGCCGACATGGCCAAGGAGGCCACCAAGCTTCAGGCCCTGCAGATCAAGCAGCAGTTGGCTTACAAGTCGCTGAGCATAGCCAATTCGGGCACGTCGTATTTGCTGACGCTGTTTGGGCGCTAAGATCAGGGACGTCACCCAATGAGTTCCCATGGCCCGCCATCTCGCCCTGCTGTCCCTGCTCGTCCGTGACTATGACGAGGCCTTGGCCTTCTATGTCGGCAAGCTGGGTTTCAGCCTGGTCGAGGACAGCGACATGGGCGGCGGCAAGCGCTGGGTCGTGGTCTCGCCGGGGCTTGGCGGTTCGCGCTTCCTGCTGGCCAAGGCGGCCGACGCGGTTCAAGCGGCGATGGTTGGCGGCCAGGGCGGCGGACGGGTCTGGCTTTTCCTGCACACCGACGACTTCGCCGGCGACCATGCCCGGCTGACCGCGGCGGGCGTGCGTTTCCTGGAGGAGCCGCGTCATGAGGCCTATGGCAGCGTCGCGGTGTTCGAGCACGTCTATGGCCACCGCTGGGACCTGCTGCAACCCAAGACCAAGGCTGAGTGACGGCGGGCCTGCAGGCCAATGGGCGTGTTAAGCCGCCTCGAACGCCTCCGCCGCCAGGACCCGAAGGTGCTCGACGATGTCCGTCGGCCACGCGGCCGCCAGATCGAAGAAGGCCCGCGCGTCGCCCGCGAACAGCGCTCGAGAGGCGCCCTCGAAGCCCGCACGGTCGCCGGCCATCACCGAGGCGAAACGATAGGTGGCGTCACGCGCGGCGCGGCGACGGGTGGGTCCCTCCGTGTCGCGACGGGCGGCCTCGACCAGCTTGCGCAGCGCCACCGAGGCGCCGCCCGGCTGCGCGGCCAACCATTCCCAATGGCGCGGCAGCAGGGTCACCTCGCGGGCGGTGACGCCGAGCTTCGGGCGGCCCCGACCGCGCGGCGCGGCCTCCGGCGTCTCTCCGCCCAGTCGCCGAGCGATATCCGAAGGACCGCCGCGCAGGTCGAAATCGACTTGCCGGCCCTCCGGATCGAAGATCAGCAGTGGCTCCGCCGGCGCGTCCTCCAACCGGCCTTGGGCGGCGACGGCCACTTCCAGCTTTGAGCCCGCCGCGAGCCGCCGCTCGCCCTCGAAGACGACATAGGGGTTGGGCGCGCCACTCATCGCCGCAACCCCTCGGCGCCCAGCTTGACCCGCCAATGCTCGCGGCGCTCGACCAGCAACGAGGCCCGGCCCAGCCGTTCCAGGCCCTCGTCTTCGAGCACCTCCAGCACGTCGAAACCGAAGGCCGCCTCGCCGTGCGTTTTCCACGCCGCCTGCAGGCTGGCGCTGGAATGGCCGCCCATCCTCAGACTGAACCAGACGCCGCTCTGGCGGGTGGCGAGATCGGGCGTGCTGCCGATCCATGCCTCGCGTGTCACCAGGCAACGGACGGCGTAGATTCCGGCCTGTACTTGGCGGTCCTTGTAGTCTCGCAGCAGCGCCCGTCGGTCGGTCATGTTCGTTTCCATGACCGATTTTTACCCGGATAATTTAGAGAGTCAATATTACCCGGATTTTATTTTTCGTTATCGCTCGTCGCTTTTTCCATCCGACCGTGGGCTTCCTTGACGAGAACTTGATCATTGGGCGGCGCCTTGTGCGCGGTGGCGCTCTCGGCGAGGACCTGGGCGGCCGCGACATTCAGGTTCATGTGCGGCGAGCGGGCCAGCGGCTCGATCAGCGCGCCTGCGGTGTCGTACTCGCCCTTTCGCAGCAGGGCGAGCACAGCGTCGATGCGGATTTGCTCGACCTGGGGGGCCAGCAGATGGGCCTGGACCAAGACGTCGATTACGGTCTCGCTCTCGGGCGGCAGCGTGCGGGCGTAGCGATAGAGGGCGGGGTAGAAGCTGGGATCGAGCTTGACCGCACGGGCGAAGGCTTTCTTGGCTTCAGCGGTCGCGCCGGCCTTCTGGGCCGGATCGCGACGCGCGACGGAGAGATAGGAAACCCCCAGCAAATACTGGCTATAGGGATCGTCCTTCACGATGTCCGCGCCTTTCAGCGTGGCCACGGCGGTCGAAGGGTCACCGAACACCTGCTCGGCGTGAGCCTGGGTGCGGATCGCCAGGGGATCGCCGGGATATTTGGCGGCGCTCTTGGTGATCGTGGCCAGGATCGCCGCCGCCTGATCGTCGGTCTCGCCATGTCGCCCCTGCATCAGGCGCAGCGACGGCAGCAGCAGATCCTTGGCGGCCGGCGACAGCGCGGTCACCGTCATGTCAGCGGGGGCGAGCGGCTTGATGGGGATTATGGTGTAAGTCATGCCCGAGCGGGCGTAGCTGGTAAGTTGCCGCTGCAGCGTGGGCTTGTCGGTCTTGAAGGCGGCCGCGAAGGCCTCCGGCTCGGCCTGGCCCCCGCGCAGGGCGCTGAAATAGGTTTGCAGTTGTTCGGCGCGGACCGGATCGCGCAGTAGATAGTGGGTCAACAGCCAGCCCTGTGCATAGACCATCTCACCGGCGGCTTGCCCGGATTTGGGCGCCAGGAGAGTGTCCAGAGTGATCCATGGCCGGTTTTCGAGTGACGCCACGCGCATGGGCGCGGCGGCGCCGAGCTGGATGGTTTCGCCCTGCGCCGTGGCGGTGGCGAAATACTCGGCGAAACCCTCTGTGAACCAGGTCGGGTAGGGATAGGTGAAATACTGCTGCATGAAGTGATGAGCATATTCGTGCTGCAGGACATGGCGCGCCTGGTCGCGGTCGCGGGCGTCCCACGTGGCTAACGCGAACCGTCCGCCAGGGCCGGCTTTGTAGAACCCCACCACATTGCGATCCAGGCCCGGCAAGACCTTTTCGAGATCCGAATGGTCAGACACAAGATAGATGTCGAGACGGGCCACGGTCGCCTGGCTGTCCATGTGCATCACGCCCGCCAGCAGGCGGTGATAACGCTCAAGGTCCGACGCCGCCTCTCGCAATTTCGGCTCGTCAATCGCGCCATAGACCACGAAGTGCTGCGTCGCAGCTTTGAGCCAGCGGTCGGCCGCCGAGGCGGGTTGGGCGGCGGCGACGAGCAATCCAAGCAGCAGGGCGCGCAGAGCGAACTTCATGGCTGGTTTTCCCGATCCGCCCCGGCGCCTTGCTTGGGCGCCGGCTACCGAGAAACCCTAAGACAAGAATCGCATGCGATCTACGGTTGATCCATGACAATTTTGCCGCGTTGGAAAGGTCAGCCCCGCGCAGAAGCGATCCGGGCGCGGGCGATCTCGTCGGCCACCAGATTGGCGGGGCGATTGTCGACCAGGGAGTGGTCGAGCACCTCGCCCAGGGTCTGGGCCAGGCGGTCCAGCTTGGTCGCGACCCACTGTGGGTCGAACGCAACGCCGGCTTCCAAGGCACGGATTTCGCCGGCCACATTGATGATGCCGCCGCCGTTGATGACGTAGTCAGGCGCGTAGAGAATGCCGCGCTCGAACACCGCCTGGCCGATGGTGGCGTCGGCCAGTTGGTTGTTGGCGCCGCCAGCGATCACCTTGACCTTCAAGCGCGGCAAGGTGGTGGTCGAGATCGCGCCGCCCAGGGCGCAGGGGGCGAAGACGTCGGCGTCGACGTCGAAAATGGCGTCGGTCGGCACGATCTGGGCGCCGGTCGCGGCGGCGACCTGCTCCAAAGCCTGTTGATTGACGTCGGCGATGATCAGTTGAGCCCCCGCAGCGTGAAGCTTTTCGGCCAGATAGGCGCCGACATGGCCGACGCCTTGGATGGCGACCCTCACGCCCTTGAGATCGCGGCCCAGGGCGCGCTGGACGCAGAGGCGAACGCCACGGAACACGCCCTCGGCGGTGACCGGGGACGGATCGCCCGAGGCGCCCGTGTGGCCTTCGAGGCCGGCGACATAGCGCGTGGTCCGGCGGGTGTTGACCAGGTCGGCGGGCGAGACGCCGACGTCCTCCGCGGTCCAATAGCGGCCGGCCAGGCTGTCGACGGCCCGACCGAAGGCTTCGAACAGTTCGGGGGTTTTCTGGCTGCGGGCGTCGCCGATGATCACGGCCTTGCCGCCGCCAAACTGCAGGTCGGCCATGGCGTTCTTGTAGGACATGCCGCGCGACAGGCGCAGGGCGTCGGTCACTGCGGCCTCGCTGCTGCTGTAATCCCACATGCGGCAGCCGCCGGCGGCGGGGCCGCGGGCGGTGGAGTGGATGGCGATGATCGACTTGAGGCCGGATTTTTCGTCAAAGAACGCGTGAACGCCTTCGTGTCCCTCGAAATCCGGGGAATCGAACAAGGTCATGCCGTCAGTCCTGCCCTAGTCAGAAAGTTTGTGCAGCGTGTACGCTTTAGGGCGAGGGGGAACAACCCCTGCCCTAGCCGCCCGAGGACGCAGCCTGCGTCCGCACAACATTGGGCGCGGTCGGCGCGCCGGGGATCGGCGGGGCGCCGGACGGCAGGTCGGCCAGCGGGTCCTTCAGGAAGGAGGCGGCGTCACGCCAGACCACCTCGGCCTGCTTGTCGACCAACAGCAGGTGCCAGCCTTCGGCGTAATAGGCCGAGCGGTCGTCGGGCTTCAGCCGTCGAGCCGCTTCCATGGTCGGCTCCTTGGGAATGATCTGGTCCTTGGCCCCGTAGAAATAGGCGACCGGGACCTGCACCTTGCCGAGCGACGACCAAGCCTTCTCCATAAGTCCGACCAGGCCGTAGAGGGTGTCCGACCGCGCGCCCCAGATCATCAGCGGATCGCGGCTCATCCGGCGCAGTTCGTCGATATTGTCGGTGGGCTGAACGCGCTTGACCAGCCATTCGGGCGGCTTAACCACCCAGCCGCGCGTGGTGTGGGCGGTGATCCACAGGCTGGTCTTGTAGGGCAGAGGCTGGGCCGACCAGCCCCAGACGGCGGGGGCGAACAGCAGGAGGCGGTCGGCGGCGGGCGGCCGATCCGACACCATGGCCGCGATGGCGAGCCCGCCGCCCATGCTGACGCCGGCCAAGGCGACCTTGGACTCAGGATGGGCCTCGCGGACCAGGGCCACGGCGGTGCGCACATCCTCGACGGAGAGCGCGATCGGCGCCCAGACCCCGCGGTCGGGCGAGCGGCCAAAGCCCCTAATGTCCAAGGCATAGGTCGCGATCCCCTGCGCCGCCCAGAACGGGCCGGCCAGGTGGAAGGCGTTGGAATAGTCGTTCATGCCGTGGAGGGCGACGATCACCTGTCTAACAGGCGTCCCTTCCGGCGGCAGCCAGCGTTGCAGGCCTAGGGTCTGACCATCGAAGCTGACCATGCCGTCGGCCAACAGGCGCGGGCCTCGAAAGCCCAACGAGCCTGGGCCGGCGCGTTGCGTGATGGGGGCGCAGGCGGCCAGGCCCGCGACACAGGCCGCGTTGAGGAGCAGGTTCCGACGGTTCATGACGCCAGAATGCCCGCCACGCGACGGCGAAGATAGGGCGCCACCTCGGCGTCGAACCACGGATTGCGCTTCAGCCAGGCGCTGTTGCGCCACGACGGATGCGGCAGGGGCAACAAGCCGTCGTCGAGATAGTCGCGCCAGGCGCCGACGGTATCGGTCATGCTTCCCCTCATTCGAGAGCCCAGCTCCCAGGCTTGAGCATGGCTCCCGACCAGCAGGGTCAGCTCGACCTGGGGCAGCTCCGCCAGCAGTTGAGGTCGCCACAACGCCGCGCAGCGGGCCGGAGGCGGGTAGTCGCCGCCCTTAGGACTGGTCCCTGGAAAGCAGAAAGCCATGGCCGCGACGCCGATCTCTGGCCGGCCATAGAAGGTCTCGCGGTCGATCCCCATCCAGTCGCGCAGGCGGTTTCCGGAGGGGTCGTTGAACGGCAACCCCGTCTCGTGCACCAGCCTCCCCGGAGCCTGGCCGCAGATCAGCAGTCGCGTGCCCTGGGCAACCCGCACCACGGGTCGCGGGGCGTGCGGAAGATACGGCGCACAGGCCCGGCAGGCGGCGATGTCAGCGAGAAGAGCGTCTAGTGGCATGGACGGGAGTTAGGCGCGCCGCGCCATCGCACAAGCGCGACTGGACGACCGAGGGCGTGTGGCGCGTGGGTCCTATTCCTCGCCGCCGCCGTCGATCGCACCGTCGTCCACGACATCCTCGAAGCTGGTGGGATCGCCTTCCATCCGCATCCGCAGGCGATAGACGCCGCGAAACTTCTCCGGGTTCACCGGCTTGTTGTGGCGCAGGATGACGATCCTGCCCTCGCGGGCCAGTTCGATGGCGTTGGTGCGGACATGGCCCAGTAGGCGCTGCCAGCGCACGGGCTCGACGGTCTTGGCGACCGACATCGGGTCTATCGACTTGCCCGCCGCCACGGCGGCCAGTTGCGACAGGATGGTGTCTTGGATCGGGGAGGATGGTGGGATCGGATCGCTCATGGGCGGAGGAATGCCACGAATCTGTCAGCAGCGCGAGCGTGGCCGCTTGCCTCCGGCCCAGGCCGGCCTTAGGTCCTCAAAGACAACGCAAGGGGCACGGTCAATGGACGGCGGCAACGAGATCTGGGACGGACCCAAGCCAGTGACCGACGGCGAATGGGCCGGCTGGCGCACCTGGGCCGGCATGGACGCCTTCGAGGACCAGACCGGGCCCTTCTACTTCAGGGAAAAGAACGGCGTGGTCCGCAGCGCCTTCCGCGCCGAGGCCCGCCACATGAACGGCGGCGGATTCATGCACGGTGGCTGCATGATGACCTTCGCCGACTATTCGCTGTTCTCGATATCCTGGGCGCATCTGAAGGACGTGCGGGCCGTCACGGTCAGCCTGAACGGCGAGTTCCTCGGCCCGGCGCGGACCGGCGACCTGGTGGAATCGATAGGAGAGGTCACCAAGGCTGGCGGTTCGCTGCTGTTCGTGCGCGGGCTGATTTCGACGGGCGGTTCGCCGATGCTGAACTTCTCGGGCGTGATCAAGAAGACCAGGCCGCGCTGAGCCTCTACACCCCCGACTTGGCCGCAGGCCGCGCCATCATCGCCGCCAGCCAGCGGTTCAGATTGATCAGCTCTGGATCGGGCCGGAAACGCACCATCCGCGCGAAGTCGATGCCGGTGGCGGCTAGGATGTCGGCCATGGTCACCCGATCGCCGGCGATGAATTCGCTCTCCGCCAAGCGACGGTTGAGCATCTTCAGGCCCTTCTCGGCTGTGGCGCGGCCGTTGGCGGCCAGTTCGGGAACCTGGGTCTCGATCGCCGCAAGGGCCGGATGGGCATGGCGCACGGACATCATCAACGGCGTGGCGACCAGCATCTCTGCGCGCCGCGACCACATCTCGATGACGGCGACCTCGCAGGCTTCCTCGCCGAACAGATTGGGCTCTGGATAAACGCTTTCCAGATAGCGGCAGATGGCCACCGACTCGGTGATCGTCTGGCCGTTGTCCATCTCGAGGGCCGGCACGTTGGGCAGTCCGGCCCTGGCCAGGTACTCCGGCTGGCGGTGCTGACCGCCGAAGATATCGACATCGACGATCTCGATGTCCTCGATGGCCTTCTCGGCCATGAACCAGCGAACGCGGCGAGGATTGGGGGCGCGGCGGCTGTCATAGAGCTTCAAAAGAAATCCTCCCGGCTTTTGACCGGGAGGATGCTTTAGTTCCGCCTAGGAAGGAAAGGCCCTTACAACCCGAACCAGGCCCGCGGCATCAGGCCGATCAGCGAACCGGTCAGGCAGGTGGCCAGGAAGCCGGCCATCATCGCCTTCCAGACCAGGCCCAGCACCTCTTGTCGACGCTCTGGCACCAGCACCGAGAAGCCGGCGACGTTCATGCCGACAGAGCCGATGTTGGCGAAGCCGCACAGGGCGTAGGTCATGATGATCCGCGTGCGGGGATCCAGCAGTTCCGGCCCGGTCTTGGCCAGCTGGATGAAGGCCGTAAACTCAGTGAGGATCAGCTTGACGCCCAGCAGGCCGCCGGCGCTGCCGGCTTCCTTCCAGGGGATGCCCATCGACCAGGCCAGGGGCGCGAAGACCACGCCCAGCACCCGGGCGATGCTCAGATGCTCGCCCCCCACCATGGGTAGGGCGAACAGGATCTTGTCGACCATGGTGGCCAGGGCGATGAAGACGATCAGGGTGGCGCCAACGTTCAGCGCGATCTGCAGCCCGTCGGTGGTGCCCTTCATCACCGCGTCGATCGAGCTGCCATAGGTCTTGTCTTCCTCGGCCAGGTCCAGGTCTTCGGACTTCTCGCTGGGATCGCCGGGCACCATGATCCGGGCCAGGAGCACCCCGGCCGGGGCCGAGATCAGCGAGGCGGCCAACACGTGGGCGGCGGCGTTGGGCAAGACGTCGTGCAGGATGGTGGCGTAGGCCACCATGGTCGAGCCCGAGACGCAGGCCATGCCGACCGCGATCAGCATGAACAGCTCCGAGCGGGTCAAACGCTCCAGATAGGCGCGGATGAAGATGGGTCCTTCGATCTGGCCCATGAAGATGGTGGCGGCGGTGGCCAGGGCCGGCGGGCCGCGCAGGCCCAGTGTTTTCTGAAACAGAAAGCCCAGGCCCTTGGCCATCAGCTTCAGAATGCCCCAGTGCCACAGCAGCGCCGACAGGGCGCAGACCACCAGGATCACCGGCATCACGCGGAAGGCGAACAGGAAGCCAGCGCCGGGATTGGTCTCGGCATAGGGCGGCGTCGTGCCCGACAGATAGCCGAACACGAAGTTGGTGCCGGCCTGGGTCGACGAAGCCAGCCCCTCGACGGCGCCATTGACGCCCTGCAGCGCGTTGCGGGTCGCGGGCAATTTGAACAGTACGAAGACCAGGATCAGCTGGATGGCGATGGCGCAGACAGCCAGCACGAACGGGAAGCGCTTGCGGTTCTCGGAGACGAGCCAGCAAAGGCCGAGGATCAGCGCCACGCCCGCCAGGGCTTGGACGTTCTCGGGAAGGAAGATCAAGACTGAGGACCTTAACTGATGCGGCGACGCCCCCGCGACGCCGTCCAAGGGGCCAAATGACTATGATTAAGGGACGGGGCGCAAGCGCTATGCGCGGAGAACCGTAGGGGCCGAGCGTTCTGCTCGCCCCTCGGGCGCGGGGCCTTAGGCGGCGATGTCGACCGAAGTCGCGGAGGAGGTGGTCGAACTGCTGAGGTTGCTGGTCAGTTGGGCCAACAGTTTCTGCATCAGGTCCGACGCGTCGCTGGAGACCTCCGAGCCCAGCTTGTCGAAGGACGAGGTCAGGTTCGTGGCCAATTCGCTGGCCGAGACCACGCCGTCGCCGTTCGGGTCGGTCGAGGTCGAGGTCGAGGCCTGTGTGCTGGCGCTGGAGTCGTCGCTGGGCGGCGGACCGTGCGGGCCATGCGGGCCATGCGGGCCACCCTGCGGCTTCATGGCCTGGAACTCGCTGAGCGAAAGCGAGCCATCGCCATCCGAATCGCTCTCGGCGAGCATGTTCGCCGCCATGTCAGTGGCGCTGGGCGCATCCGATGGCAGGTCCTTGGGCGCGTGGGCGGCCATGGCGATCGACAGTTCATCGGCGGTGACCGTGCCGTCGCCGTCGGCGTCGGCGAACATCGAGGCGGCGCGGTCGGTCTGGCTGGTCTGCTGGGTTGAAAGCAACGACGCTGATGTGTCGGCGCTGAAACCTTGACTTGACGAGGACCAGCCCTGCATCGGCGGCGGCGAACCGTTCTAGCCGCCGGTCGGCATGTTCTGTCCGGTGGCCTGGAACGGGCTGGAGGCGTCGTCGTCATTGGCGGTTTGGGAGGACGCGGCCGCTCTGGCCTGCAGCAGTTGCTGCAATAGCGAGGAAGACCCCACGGTGGAGATGGTCACCATGCTCTCCTTGCGATGAGAGCGCCGGCCCCTGCGCCGAACGCCCACGCCGGATTTGCCGACGCGGTCGTTCGATCTGCGAAAAACATGCCGTTTTTCAATTTGTTACGCCACCGATACAAAGCTCGCCCTCGACGCGACAACCGGCCTAAGGGGCGCGGCGCCGCGTATCGACAGCTTCGGCGCGAGGCCGCCAAATCGTGCAAACCGGCGGTCGCGGAACGCGCTTCGCTCGCCTTACCTCGATTTAACTTGGCCGCTTGAAGATCGCCGTCCATTGCTGCAACCCTTGATTGGGGTGGAGCGTAGCGCGCATGTCGTTGGCCTTGGCCACACTGTTGTACGAGTGGCGTAGATACATGGCGGCTGTTGTCGCCCTGGCGTTCTCCGGCTTGCTGGTGTTGGCCCAGGTCGGCATCTTCGTCGGCATCGGCAAGGGCTTCACCGCCCAGATCGACCGCTCCCGCGCCGACATCATGGTGTTGGGCCCCGGCGCCAAGGCGTTGTTCGGCGGCCCTTCGGGCCTGCCTCGGCGGATGATCCCCCTGGTCTACAGCCACCCCGAGGTCGTTCAGGTCGCGCCCCTCGACGGCTCCGGCGGCCGTTTCCAGAACATCCTGTCGCCCGAGGACCAGGCCAAGGCCGACGCCCGCGCCAAGCAGGCCGCCAAGGGCGGCAACAAGGTCGCTGGCGGCGGTCGCAAGAGCGAGTTCGTCAATGTCACGGTGATCGACGCGATTCCGGGCTTCGTCACCGTGCCGACCGACTATAGCGAGACCATGATCGAGGCCCTGCGCCAGCCGTTCGCGGTTGCGGTCGATCAGACCGCTCTCAAGCGCCTGGGGGTCAAGAAGGGCGACAAGGCCATCTACAACGGCAAGACCGTCACCATAGGCGTGGTCACCACCGGCTATCCCAACATTATCCAACCGACGCTGGTGATGTCGCGCGACACCCTGCGGATGTTGGGCGAGGCCGACACCGGCCAGCGCGTCGGCCCGCTGATGGTGCAGATCCGCGATCCGGCCCGCTCCGAGATCGTCGCCGCCCAGCTCAACAAGAAGGGCGACGGCCAGTTTCGCGCCTGGACCCGCCAGGAACTGGCCGACGCCAATTCCGGGGCCATGCTCGACGACCAGATCATCGGGATTATCCTGGGCTTCTCGGCCTTCCTGGGACTGCTGATCGGGGTGGTCATCACCTGGCAGACCCTGCGCGGGGCGATCATGGCCAATATCAAGGAGTTCGCCTCGCTTCGCGCTCTGGGGGTGTCGATCGGCGACCTGCGTAACATCGTCCTGGAGCTCAGCTTCTGGGTCGGGATCGTCGGCGTGTTCGCCTCCGCCCTGCTGACCTGGCTGGTTTCGCTGGTCGCCACGGCCGGCGGCGTGCCGATGTCTTTCCCACCCGTACTGGTCGGCGTGGTCGCGGTGTTCCTGATCCTGATCGCCATGCTGTCCGGCTTCCTGTCGCTGGGCGTCCTGAAAAACAGCCAACCTGCGGACCTCCTGCGATGATCGCCGATCACAGCCACAAGCGCGGCGAGAGCGCCCTCTCGGCCACGCAACTGGTCAAGCGCTTCAAGACCGGCCGCACCTTCATCGAGGTGCTCAAGGGCGTGGATTTCGACGCCAAGCATGGCGACGTGACCATGGTCATGGGGCCGTCGGGCTCGGGCAAGTCGACCCTCGTGGCCGCCCTGTCGGGCCTGCTCCGTCCCGACGAGGGCAAGGTCTCGGCGCTAGAGGCCAAGGATCTGTGGCAGCTGCCGGCGGGCAAGATCGACAAGTTCCGCCTCGATCACTGCGGCTTCATCTTTCAGGGCTTCAACCTGTTCCCCGCCCTCACCGCCAAGCAGCAAGTGATGACGGCCCTGAAGTACCAGGGTGTCGGCAAGGGCGAATGCGCCCGCCGCGCCCAGGCGGCGCTGGAAGAGGTGGGCCTTGGCCCGCGCGTCAACCAGCGGCCGTCGGAACTGTCGGGCGGCGAGAAGCAGCGCGTCGCCATCGCCCGCGCCCTGGCCAAGAACCCCAACCTGATCTTCGCCGACGAGCCCACCTCAGCGCTAGACGGGAAAAGCGGCGAGATCGTCATCCGCCTGCTGCGCGCCGCCGCCACCGATCGCGGCGCGGCCGTGATCTGCGTCACCCACGACCCGCGCCTCGAGGCCTATGCCGACCGCGTCATCCACATCGAAGACGGCCGGATCCTGGACGACGTGCGTAGAACGCCCGACGCCAATCCCGCGCCGCTTAGCCACTGACTTTCTGGGGAAACTGCCAAATGCCCGCGTTCCTGCGTCGTCCCGCCTTCTGGATCGTCATCGTGATCATCGCCGCCGTGGTCGGCGGCGTGTTCTTCATGAAGGGCCAGGCGGCAGAGAAGAAGAAGAAGCTCGAGATCGCCGCCGCCCAGGAGGAGCCCAGCCCCTACGGCGCCATCGCCAACGGCAAGGCTGACGTTGAGGGCGGAATCATCCAGGTGGCCGCGCGCCGCCAGGGCATCGTCCGAGAGGTGTACGTGCAGGAAGGCCAGGACGTGGTCGCCGGCCAGCCCTTGGCCAAGCAGGAAGACGACGACGCCCGCCTGGCCGCCGCCACCGCCGAGGCCGGCCTGGCCTCGGCCCGCGCCCAGATCGCCGTCTATCAGGTGCAGTTGCGCACCGGCCAGCGCGAATTCAAGCGCCTGCAGACCCTGTCGACGGCCAATTTCGTGGCCGGCCAGCGGCTCGACGCGGCCCAGGACCAGATCGCCGCGGCCAACGCCAACATCGCCGCCCAACAGGCCGCCATCCAGGTGACCTCCGCCCAGTTGGCCCAGGCCCGCTACAACCAGGAACTGACGGTGATCCGCGCCCCGGCGAACGGCCGCATCGCCCGCCGCTACGCCAATCCCGGGGCCGGCGTCTCGACCCTGAACGTCACTCCGATGTTCGACCTGGAACCGCAGACCGCCCGCATCGTCCGCGCCGAGATCGTCGAGGCAGACATCCCTAATGTCGCCGTCGGCCAGGAGATCGAGATCCAGCCCGAGGGCGACCCCACCAAAACCTATGTCGGCAAGGTGCTGCGACGAGCCGTCGTGTTCGGGGCGCGCAAGCTGTCCTCGGACGACCCCAGCCAGCGCAGCGACGAGCGCGTGGTCGAGGTGGTTGTCACCGCCGACGGCGCCCCGCTGTTGGTCGGCCAGCGCGTGCTGGTTAAGTTCATGAAGCCGGGCCAAAAGGCCGGCATCAAGCGCGACCAGCCTAAGCCGCCGGTGGCCGGGGGCGAAAAGCAGAAGGCGTAGCGCGCGGTGCGTCCTTCGAGGCTCGGCTTCGCTTCGCACCTCAGGATGAGGAATCCAGAGCAACAGCGCTCCCCATCCCGAGGCGCCCGCGCAGCGGTCCCTCGGAGGACACGCCTCTCTTGACGCTCTGTCTCTCGCGCCGCACAAACGCGCCAAACCAAACACGCGTTTGAGGGAGATACGAACATGGCGGACGACATCCGGTTCGACGGTCAGGTGGCGATCGTGACAGGGGCCGGCGGCGGCCTGGGCCGACAGCATGCGCTGGAGCTGGCGCGGCGCGGCGCCAAGGTCGTGATCAATGATCTAGGCGGCAGTGTCGATGGTTCGGGCGGCTCATCTGACGCGGCCTTGAACGTGGTCAAGGAAATCGAAGCCGCGGGCGGCGAGGCCATCGCCCATGGCGCTTCCGTTACCGACGACGCCGGCGTCGCTGATCTTGTGAAGACCACGATGGAAAAGTGGGGCCGGATCGACATCCTCGTCGCCAACGCCGGCATCCTTCGCGATCGAACCCTGACCAAGATGGAGCTGGCCGACTTCGAGGCCGTGATCCAGGTCCATGTGTTCGGCACCTTCAAGCCTATCAAGGCCGTGTGGGACATCATGAAGGCCCAGAACTACGGCCGCATCGTCGTCACCACCTCGTCCTCGGGCATGTATGGCAATTTCGGCCAGAGCAATTACGGCGCGGCCAAGATGGCGGTTCTGGGCCTGATGAACACGCTGAAGCTGGAAGGCGGCAAGAACAACATCAAGATCAACGCCATCAGCCCGGTCGCCGCCACCCGCATGACCGAAGGCTTGATGCCGCCCGAAGTGCTGGAGAAGCTGAAGCCGGAATATGTGACGCCGGGTGTCGTCTATCTGGTGTCGGAAGACGCCCCGACGGGCGCGATCCTGACCGCCGGCGCCGGCGCCTTCGCCCTGTCGCGGATCTACGAGACCGAAGGCGTCTATCTGGGTGAAGGCGGATTGTCGGCCGAAGAAGTGCGCGACTGCTGGGGCCAGATCGCCGCAGAGGATGGCCAGAAGGCCTATTTCAACGGCGGCGAACAGGGCCAGAAGTTCTTCCGCAAGATGGCTGGCGGGTAGGTTAGCTTGAGCTTAAGTTGAATAGGGCGCGATTGTGGCCAAGGAACAGCCCCCTACGGCTAGCCACATCGCGCCTTTTCCAGGCAACTATGGCACTTTCTGACATAACGACGAAATAAGTAACGGCTTTAAAGTCAGGCGTTCTTTGAACGCAGGGCACAAAATTCATTGTTACAGGAATAAATAGCAACGGTTTTTGACTAAATGCGTTAGAGCGACGCCAATCGGCGCCATCCAAGGACGCCGGCTCTTCCTCCCCAGAAGGTCGTCTCATGTCTCTCTCGCGTACTTGCCTCGCCGCCGGCGTGGCCCTTGCCGCCATGGTTGTCGCCTCCCAGGCCTCGGCTTCGGCATTCTATCTCCAGGAACAATCGGTGCGTGGCGCCGGTCGCGCCTATTCGGGCGAGGTCGCCGACCGCGGCGCCGCCAGCCTCTGGTGGAACCCCGCCGCCATCGCCGGTCTCGAACAGAGCGAGATCTATGGCGGTCTGCACCTGATCCAAGTCGATTCCGACGTCAATGACAGCGGCTCGACCCTGACCCGTCCCGTGATCCCCGGCGGCCTGACCACCCCGGTCGGCGGCGAGCCGCGTTCGCCTGGCCCGATCAACAACGGCGTCGTGCCCAACTTCGCCGCGGCCTTCCGCATCACCGACAAGCTGGCCGTCGGCCTGACCGCGGCCGCGCCCTACAACTTCACCACCGACTACAACACCCGCAGTTGGACCCGCTACGACGCCCTGAAGTCCAGCCTGACCACGATCGACGTCAATGGTGCGGTGGCTTATCGCCTCAATGACATGCTCGACCTCGGCATGGGTGTTTCGGCGCAATATACCGACGCCGAACTGACCTCGGCGCTGCCGAACCTGTCGCCCCTGCTGGCCGATGGCTCGTCATCGCTGAAGGGTGATGGCAATTGGGATTACGGCTGGAACGTCGGCGCCCAGTTCCACGCCTCGCCGGCCCTGACCTTCGGCGCGTCGTATCGCTCGAAGATCGATCACAAGCTGGATGGCCACGTCGTGGTCTCGGGCTTGGTGGGTCCGCTGGCCGGCGCCAATGTCAACACCGACGGTAAGGCCACGATCACCACGCCGTGGATGGCCAATGTCGGCGCCCGCTGGGCGGTAAACGACAAGACGACCCTGAACCTGTCGGTGTCGCGCATCGGCTGGAGCGAGTTCGACAAGATCGTCGTCAGCTATCCGGGCGGCGGCAATGTCAGCGCCCAGAACTACAAGGACACCACCACGGTGGCGGTCGGCGTCGACTACCAGGCTTCGCCGAAGCTGACCCTGCGGGCCGGCGTGCAGTACGACCCGACCCCGACCCCGGACCTGGGCCGCACCGCCCGCGTACCGGACGGCGACCGGATGGTCTATGCAACCGGCGCCACCTGGCAAGCGACCCCGTCCATCAAGTGGGATGCGGCCCTGTCGTACATCACCTTCGAAGACACCAAGATCAACCGCACCGAAACGATCTTCGCCGGCACTGCGGCGGCGACGACCTTGAACCTCAGGGGCGACGTCGGCGGTTCGGCGGCGGTCATCTCGACCGGTTTGCGCTACAGCTTCTAAGCTTGGCCTGATTGGCTAGAACGCGGCCGCCCGGAGCAACCCGGGCGGCCGTTTTTCTAAGTCCTCCCTCTCGGGGGGGGAGGTGTCGGCGAAGCCGACGGAGGGGGGAGCTATCGGCAGATAATGTGACGCCCCAACACTCCCCCCACCGGCCTTCGGCCGCCTCCACCATAGGGGGACGTGGAGATCAGCCCTGCCCGACAGTGGTCCACAATGCCCGCGCCGCCTCGGTGAACGCCCTGGCCGCCGCGCTGCCGGGCGCACGCAACACCACCGGCGTCCCGGCGTCGCCGGCCTCGCGGACGGCGATCTCGATCGGAATCTGAGCCAGCAACGCGACGTCCAGCGTCTTTGCCTCGGCCACGCCACCTCCCGTTCCGAAGATCGGGATCGGGGCGCCGGTCGTCGGATCGGCGAAGAAGGCCATGTTCTCGATCAAGCCCAGGATCGGGGTCGCCGTCTTGCCAAACATCACCGCCGCCCGGCGAACGTCGATCAGGGCGATCTCCTGCGGGGTCGTCACCAGCACCACACCGTCGATCCGCAGCTTCTGCACCAGGGTCAGCTGGATGTCGCCGGTGCCGGGCGGCAGGTCGACAACCAGCACGTCCAGCGGCGCGGCTTCGCTGCCCCAGGCCACGTCGTGAATCATCTGACGCACCGCCGACGAGGCCATCGGCCCGCGCCAGATCATCGCCTTGCCCTCATCGACCAGGAAGCCGATCGACATCAGCCTGATCCCATGGGCGACCAGAGGCTGCAGCTTGCCGTCCTCGAAGCTGGGCTCGCCGTCCACGCCCATCATTCGGGGGGCCGAGGGGCCATAGACGTCGGCGTCAAGCAGGCCGACCCTCAGGCCCTGGGCCGCGAAGGCGCAGGCCAGGTTGGTGGCGACAGTGGACTTGCCCACCCCGCCCTTGCCAGACGCCACGGCGATCACGTGCTTCACATGGACGGGCTTCTCGGCCTCCGGCGGCGGGACAAGACGCGCCTGCTTGTCCTCTCTGACCGAAGCGCCCTTGCGCACCCGGGTCGCGCCTTCGGCGGCCTGGGCCGTCAGAACCACTTGGGCCACCTCAACACCGGCCAGGGCCGCCAGGATCTTTTCTGCCGCCTCGCGCACTGGGCCATAGGTCGCTGCCTGCGAGGCCGGGACCTCCAGCATAAAACCCGCCCGGCCTGCGCGTAACACCAGTCCCTGCACCAGACCGGCGGCCACCAAGCCCTCGCCGGACACCGGATCGACGACCCGATCCAGCGCCGCGCGGGCGTCATCGAGGGTGGCGGGAAGCACTGCGGTCACGTGTTTGTCTTGCCTTGTGGTGCGAGGGCTCTCATATCCGCGTGCGGGGCTAGCTTTACAACCCCGCCCAAGTAGTGACGGGAAGTCGACGCCGCCCATGCCCTGGAACGACAATGCAGGCCCCGGTCCCTGGGGATCCCCGCCGCCTAACGACGGCAAGAAGGACGGCGACAAGCCCAAGATCGAAGGACCACGCCCCGGCGGCGGTCCCAAGGGCCCCGGCGGCCCACCCGCGCCTTTCGACGTCAACGCCATCGTCGATCGCGTCTCGGAGCGCCTGCGCCAGACCTTCAACGGCCCAGGCCGGTCGCGCGCCATCGTGGTCTCGGTCGCGGCCGTCGCCAGCCTCTGGGCGCTGTCAGGCTGCTATGTCGTGCAGCCCAAGGAGCAGGCGGTGATCACCACCTTCGGCGCCTATACCCGCACCGCCGGCCCCGGCCTGCGCTACCACCTGCCCTTCCCTTTCGAGCAAGCGGAACTGGTGCCGTTCACCACCACCCAGGCCCTCGACGTCGGCGGTACGGCTGCGGCGCCGGTGCCGGACGAGCGCCTGATGCTGACCGGTGACGAGAATATCGTCGATCTCAGCTTCACGGTGCAGTGGCGGGTCATGGACGCGGCGAGATACACCTTCAACGTCCGCGAGCCTGATGGCCTGATCAAGGACGTCGCCGAAAGCGCCATGCGCGAAGTGGTCGGCAAGACCGCCCTCACCCCGATCCTCACCACCGGTCGCGGCCGGGTGCAGGACGAGACCAAGCGGCTGATGCAGCAAATCCTGGACCGCTACGACATCGGCGTCTCGATCCAGAACGTCAACATCCAGACCGCCACGACGCCCGGCCCGGTGCTGGAAGCCTATCGCGACGTCCAGCGCGCCGCCCAGAACGCCCAGTCGGCCGCCAACAACGCTGGCGGTGAGGCGGCGCAGATTACCCAGGCGGCGCTCGGCTATCGCGAACAGGTGGTGCGCGAAGCCTCGGGCGACGCGGCGCGCTTCAACCAGGTGTACGAGCAGTACAAGCTGGCGCCGGCCGTGACCCGCGAACGACTCTATATCGAGACCATGCAGCGGGTGCTGGCCAACTCCAACAAGGTGATCATCGACAGCAAGGGCGCCAACGCCCCCGTGATCCTGCCGTCCGAGACCTTCCGCCCCCGGACGTCCGCGCCCAATGCCAACGCCGCCGAGGGAGCCGTCCGATGAACCGCCTCAACGGTACGACCATCTTCGCTGGCGTCGCCGCCTTATCCGCGCTGATCCTGGCCAATTTCGTCCTGTTCCAGGTCGATCAGCGGCAACAGGCCCTGGTGATCCGCTTCGGCGATCCCGTGCGCACGGTGCTGACGCCCGGCCTGCACATGAAGAGCCCCTTCGAGACGGTGCTGCGGTTCGACAAGCGCAATATCGACCTCAACGCCAACGAGGAAGAGGTCACAGCCGCCGACCAGGAGCGGCTGGTGGTCAACGCCTTCGTCCGCTACCGCATCACCGACCCGCGCCAGTTCTACCGCACCCTCGGCCAGGAAAGCGTCGCCACCGACCGCCTGGAGAGCATCATCAACGCCGCCCTGCGCGAGGAGGTCGGCCGCTCGAACTCGGAAGACGTCATCGCAGGCAAGCGGGCGCAGATCATGGCCGCCATCCGCGCCAAGGTCGCCCGCCAGGTCGCCGCCTCCGATCTCGGCGTGCAGATCATCGACGTGCGCATCAAGCGCGCCGACCTGCCGCCGGCCAACGAACAGGCGGTGTTCGAGCGCATGCAGACGGCCCGCAAGCAGGAGGCCGCCCAGTTGCGCGCCATCGGCGAGCAGCGCCGCCGCGAGATCGTCGCGACCGCCTATGAGGAGGCCGAAAAAATCCGTGGCGACGCCGACGCCCGGCGCGCCCAGATGTTCGCCGCCAGCTTCGGCCGCGACCCCGGCTTCGCCTCGTTCTACCGCTCTATGCAGGCCTATGAGGCGGCCCTGGGCAAGGGCGACACGACGCTGGTGCTGTCTCCCGACAGCGCGTTCTTCAAATATTTCGCGAAGGGCCCGGCTGGGTAGATCCTTCCTTCTCCCCTTGCGGGAGAAGGAAACTACCGCCGCTCGATCGCCTGCCGGCTCATCGGGGCCAGCTTGGCCAGGAGCTTGTTCTGGGCAGCGAAGGGCACGCGTTCCTTGTCCATCGCCCATTGCAGGTTCTCGACCAGGGCGTTGAAGTCGCGCGGCGTGATGCCCTGGTCCTTGTGCGAGGCGCTCATGTCCTTGCCGGTGTAGTCGCACCCTCCATCAAGGATGTAGCAGAACTGCTCGGCCAGGGTGCGCTTCAGGCGGACGATGTCGGCCGTGGCGAAGACGTCCTTGATGCGCGGATCGGCCAGGTTGCGATCAACTAGGTCGCTGGTGATCCGCACCAGTCCCTCCTTGCCGTGGAACGCCTTGAAGACGCTGGCGTCCTTCATCGGCGTCGCGCCGGCGTTGGCGTTGGACTGGATGTAAGGATCCACCGCTATCTCGCCGGGCGGGACGGTCTGGGCGAGCGCCGCGTTGGAGAGCGTGAGCGAAAAGGCCGTCGCGGCCAGGGCGATGAGACGCATGGTCATGTGATCCCTAAAAGCCGGCCTGCAGCGAGACATAGAGGCCACGCTGGTTCTTGAAGGTGGCAATCGAGCCGAGATCGGCATAGGCCGCCGTCAACGATAGGGTCTTGCTGAACGCATAGGCCACGAACACGTCGGCCCAGTCGTTTTCCTTGGCGAACCCGAGATTGTCGGGCTTGGTGCGATACTCGGCCCCGACCAGCAGGCGCTTGCTGACCAGATAGCCGGCCGAGCCCTCGAACTGAGTTTTGTAGCTGTCGTTCCTGTCGCCGCCGAAGCCCAGCAGGCCGGTCTGGTTGGCCTTGGTCAGCCGCGCCGTGCCGTTCAACACCAGGCTGTAATTCAGCAGCAGCTTGGTCGCCGCGACATAGTAGTCGACCCCGTCATCGTCCTTGCCGCCAATGGCGTGGATGATGGCGCCCTGATTGTTTTGCTTGGCCTGAACACCGACGGCGATCTGCGGCAGCCAGGTGTCCTGGTCATAGACCACGTCGCCAACCAGGCGGACCTTCACGCCGATGATGTCTTGCTTGAAGGTGAAGCCCTTGCCCAGGCCCAACTTGGCCCCGGTCTCGCCGGTGTCGAACTCCTGCCGGGCGATCGACAGCTCGATCCGATCGAACAGGCCGACGGCCCCGCCGACCGAGCGCAGCTCGTAGTCGGGCACGTTGACATAGGTGGCGTGCACACTACCGCCGACACCGCGCGAGGTCTCGTTGCCGCCGATCAGGGCCCAGGTCGATAACCCGCCGCCCGCGCCGCCTTCCAAGGCGCTGACGCCGCCGGTGAGCAGCAGCTTGCCGCCCGGCTCCATCTCCTCGGCGCCAGCCGCGCCGACGCCAAGGCCAAGCGCCACAATGGCGACAGCCAGTCCCAACAGTGTCGATCGCATGACGCCCCCTTTGGCCGTTAGCGTCACGTCGTTCGAATGACGTCGCCAAATTCACGCGAGAGCATCCCTGACAAGACTTTACAGAACCTTGACCATGACAAGTTGTCGCATGTGCTTGCCGAGAGGTGGCCACCGGGTGTTAACCGGGATTTCACGGCGGCCGCGCTAAGCAGAGCCATGAAATTCGCACCCGTACTATTTTTGGTTGCAATGTTCGCGGGCTCCGCTCAAGCCGCCGACCTGACGGTTTCGGTGCGCGGGGCTGACGGCAAGCCCATTCCGGATGCCGTTGTCACTGTCTATCCGAACGGCCAGCCGACCAAGGGTCCGATCAAGTTCGACTGGCCCTACCGGGTCGCGCAGCAGAACATCCAGTTCAATCCGTTCGTGCTGATCGTGCCGGCGGGAGCCGAGGTGTCGTTCCCCAACTTCGACAAGGTGCGCCACCACGTCTATTCGTTCTCGGCCGGCAACAAGTTCGAGCTGAAGCTCTACGGCCGCGAAGAGAACCGCAACGTCAAGCTGCCCGCGGTTGGCGTGGCCGCTATCGGCTGCAACATCCACGACCAGATGGTCGGCTTTATCAAGGTGGTCGACACCGCCTACGCCGCCAAGAGCGACGCCAACGGCAATGCGGTGGTCCATGGGATCCCGGACGGGCCGGTCGTGGCCAAGGTCTGGCACCCCTATCTGCGCGCGCCGAAGAACGAGAAGACGCTGACCACGAGCGCCGTTCGCGGCGTGGCGCGCGAGACCGTCACCCTCGAACTGCGCGCAACGGGACACTGAGCCCAGGCATGTTCAACCGCCTCCAGACCAAGCTGACCGTGCTCTATGCGGGACTGTTCGCTCTGGCCCTGAGCCTGGTGGCGGTGAGCGTCTATCTGACCATCGCCGGCAACGCCCAGTCGCAGGTCCGCAAGGAGCTGGCCTCGACCGGTACGGTGTTCGACAGCGTCTGGGCCTTGCGGACCCAGCGCCTTCACGATGGCGCGGAATTGCTGTCGCGCGACTTCGGCTTCCGCGCCGCCGTAGCGACCCAGGACGTGCCGACGGTGCAGTCGGCGGTGACCAACCTGCGCGCCCGCATGGGCCTGGACCTGGCCTTCATGGTCGGAGTTGATGGCGTCGTCGTCGGGACCGACCCGAGCAAGGTCGACATCGAGAAACTGTGGAGCGCCCTGGACCATGAAGACGGCGCCCAAGGCGTGTTCGTGGTTGACGGCGCGCCCTACCAGCTGATCTCGGCCCCCGTCATGTCGCCCACCCTCACCGGGTGGCTCGTGTTCGGCGCCCGCCTCGACGATCGCGAGATGACCGCCCTGGAACGGCTGTCGGCCATTCGCTTGGAGGCCCAGGTGTTCGACCGCCGGGGCGAGACCTGGGTGACCACCGACAAGACCGCCGACAGCAACGCGATGAGCGCTTTCGTCGCCAGGGAAATGGGCCAGACGATCGCCTCGCCCCATCGCCTGCGCACCGCGACCGGCGACAACCTGGTGCTGGTCAAGCGGCTGAAGACCCTGGATGGCCAGACCCCGGCCGCCTTGGTGCTGCGCTATCCCATGGCCCTGGCCATGGCGCCCTACCGCCCCTTGATGGCTGCGGTGATCATCGCCGGTCTGATCAGCGCGGCCCTGGTGGTCGCCGCCAGCTGGGCCCTGTCGCGCGACATCGCCAAGCCGATCATCGCCCTGGACGACGCCGCCCGGCGTTTGCAACGGGGCGAGGACGTTCATGTGGACGTGCGCTCCAGCGACGAGATCGGCCGCCTGTCGGACAGCTTCAACCTGATGGCCGCCGAGATTCGCGAGCGCGAGCACCGGATCACCGAGCTAGCCCTGCACGACGCCGAGACCGGCCTGCCCAACCGCCTGGCGGCCGAACGCGAGATCGAGGCCCGCATGGCCCGCCTCAAGCCCGGCCAGCAGGTGGTGGTCGGCGCCTTGGGCCTGGACCGCTTCACTCTATTGCGCGGAGCCATCGGCTACGCCTTGTTCACTCAACTGGTGACCGAAGTCGGGGCGCGCGTCCGCGCGCTGCATCCTGCCGTGATGGTGGCGCGCCTCACCACCTCGACCCTTTGCGTGATTTCCGACGTTACCGACGTGCAGACCGCCCTTCCCATGGTCACGCGCGCGCTGGCCGATCTGTCGGCCCCCGTGCGCCTGGGCGGCGAGCTGGTCGATGTGCACATGAGCAACGGCCTGGCCGGCGCCCAAGCCGGCGAGATGGACGCCCTGCGCTTGATTGAGCACGCGATGATCGCCCTGGACCAAGCCCGGACCAGCGGCCGCAAGGTGGCGGTCTTCGACGCCGTGGCCTATGGCGACCCGGCCGGCAACCTCTCCCTGATGAGCGAAATGCTTCAGGGTGTGACGACCGGCGCGCTCTTCCTCAATCACCAGCCGAAACTCGACCTGCGCAGCGGCGCGATCACCGGCGTCGAGGCCCTGGTGCGCTGGAACCACCCGACGCGCGGCCTGCTGCGCCCCGACCTGTTCGTCGGCATGGCCGAGGAAACCGGCCATATCCGCGCCCTGACCGAATGCGTGCTCGACCAGGCCATCCTCGATCAAAAGGCCCTGCGCGAGGTCGGCCACGATGTTTTGATGTCGATCAACATCTCCGGTCGCCTGATCGACGATTCCGAATTCGCCAATCGCGCTATCGAGAAGGTCGCGGCCGCCGGCGCACGGTTCTGCTTCGAGATCACCGAGACCGCCGTGATCGGCAATCCCGACGTTGCGCTGGGCGTGCTCGACAAGCTGAGCGCCGCCGGCATCGCCGTCTCGATAGATGACTACGGCTCGGGCCTGTCGTCCCTCGCTTATCTCAAGCAGATCAGCGCCGACGAACTGAAGATCGACAAGGCCTTCGTGCTGTCGCTGGAAAAGGACGGCAAGGACGCCCTGCTGGTGAAGTCCACCATCGACCTCGCCCACAGCCTGGGCCTGAAAGTCACCGCCGAGGGCGTCGAGAGCCGCGAGGCCTTGGCCATGCTACAAGTGATGGGCTGCGACCTGGCCCAGGGGTATCACATCGCCAAGCCGATGGGATTGGAGGCCCTGGTGGAATTTCTGGCGGATTGGAGTGCGGAAGTCGTGGCTGGCGACGAGGCGCTGACGGCTTAGGCTGTCGCCTTCAACAGCTCCAGCACCACGTGCAGGCTTTCGGCCACGTGCACGCACTTGTCATGCATCTCGTCGTTCGGATCGAGGATGTCAGGCACCATGATCGTCATCATCCCCGCCGCGTGCGCCGCCCGCACGCCCGGGTGCGAGTCCTCGAGCGCCAGGCACAGGGTCGGGTCCACGCCCAATCGCCGCGCGGCCTCCAGGTAGGGATCCGGATGCGGCTTGTGGCGCTGGACGTCGGCGTTGGCGACCACCGCGTGGAAGCGCTTCACCAGGTCAAAGCGCCCCAGATAGCGCTCCACTGATTCGCGACTGTTGGAGGTGGCGATGGCGCGCGGCAGGCCCAGGGCGTCCAGATAGTCGAGGATCTCCATCACCCCGGTCTTCAACCGCACCTCGGCCTCGAGCAGGATCTCGACGTCGCCCCAGGTGCGCTTGAAATAGGCCTCGACCGGGAAGTCCGGGCCGTAAAGATCGCGGAGCATCCGCGCGCACTCCGGGTTGGTCTTGCCGACCATCGACTGATAGGTCGCCGCCGAGAAATCGATGCCGAACGCTTGGCCCGCCTCGATCATCGCGGCCTGGTAGACCGTCTCGGTGTCGAGCAACAGGCCGTCCATGTCGAAGACCACCGCCTGGACGCGACGCGGGAAGGTCAAGAAACGAACTCCGAGGCCCTATAGCCCTGGAAGTAGAGCAGCGCCGTCAGGTCGGCGTGGTCGATCTTTGCATGGGCCTGGGCGGCGACGATCGGCTTGGCGCGGTAGGCGACACCCAGGCCGGCCGCCTCGATCATCGCCAGGTCGTTCGCCCCATCGCCCACGGCCAGGGCGTCGGCCGGAGTCAGGCCCAGGGCGGCGGTCTCTTCCCGCAAGGCCGCCAGCTTGGCCTCCTTGCCGAGGATCGGCTCACCGACCGCGCCCGTCAGCAGGCCGCCTGCTTGGATCAACGTGTTGGCGCGATTCAGGTGGAAGCCCGCCGCCTGCGCAACGCGGCTGGTGAAGAAGGTGAAACCGCCCGAGACCAGGGCGCAGCGTGCGCCGTTGGCGGCCATCGTGGCGACTAGGGTCCGCGCCCCGGCGTTGAGGCGCACACGGCCGTCGTAGCAGGACTGCAGCGCGTCGACCGACAGGCCTTTGAGCATGCCGACCCGCTCACGCAACGCACCTTCGAACAACAGCTCGCCGCGCATGGCCCGCTCGGTGATCTCCGAGACCTGGGCTTTCAAGCCCGCAAAGTCGGCCAACTCGTCCAGGCATTCGCAGCCGATGATGGTCGAGTCCATGTCGGCGATCAGCAGGCGCTTGCGGCGGTTATCGGCAGGCGTGACCGCGACGTCCACGGGCAGGCCAAGGACCGCGTCGGCCGCCGCGCGGTGCAGGGCCGGCAGGTCGCCCTCAACGGCGATCTCGACGGCGCCGGGGCCGAGAACCTCTGGCGAGCCCCGACCAAAGGCGGCAACGGCGCGCGCCAGAGCGGCGGCGTCGGGGCTGACGAAGACGGCGATCTGGACCATGGCGCGGGGCGTAGACTGCTGCGGCGGCGAGATCAACCTTCACCGGCCAACGATTGGTGGTAAGCGAAGGACATTCCATAGAGGGAAGGCCGATGACCGCGACGCCAGCCTCCAGCGCCAGGGACGACACCGCCACCCTCGCCGCCATTGGAGTCGCCGCGGCCTGCCTGGCCGCCACGGCCCATGAAGCGGTCGGTCACGGGGGCGCCTGTCTGGCGGTCGGGGGCCGGGTCGCTCTGCTGTCCAACGTCTTCTTCCATTGCCAAGGCGGCGCGCCAATCGTCGATCTGGCGGGTCCGCTGGGCAATCTGGGCATGGCGTTGGTCGCCCTGGCCGGACTGCTGGTCTGGCGCGGCGCGGGCCAGGCCTCCAAGCTGTTCCTGACGGCGCTGCTGGCCTTCAGCGCCTTCTGGGGCGCGGGGTATTTGCTGCTGTGCGGCTTGACGGGCCAGGGCGACTTCGCCTTCTGGGCCCGCGACGCCCTGGCGACCCCGGCGGCGGTGTGGCGTCCCATCATGATCGCCGCCGGCCTTGGTCTCTACACGGGCGCCGTGTTCGTCGTCGCCCGCCTGGCGCCGCGCGGGCCGGCCGGCGAAGCGCCTGCGCACGATCTGGCTGACGGGCGCGCTCGTCGCGATCGTGGCCGTGCTGGCGTTCAAGGGCGCTGGCCGGGCCGAGGCCTTCAAGGAAGCGGCGCAGGAAATCGCCCTGGCCTCGCTGCCGCTGTGGTTCATCGCCGGTGGAGTGGCGAGACGGACGGCCTTGGCCTCGCCGCCGCTGCGTCGCAGCTGGCCGTGGATCTGGCTGGCGACCGCGACCTTCGCGCTGTTCGTCGCGACCCTGGGACACGGCTTGCCTTGACCCGACCGCATCGCCGGAGAAGGGTCGCGCCATGAGCGCTTCCCCGCCTATTACCCTGCTCGCCGGAGCCACCGCCAGCGGCAAGTCCGCCCTGGCCCTGAAGTTGGCCCGCGAGACCGGCGCTGAACTCGTCAACGCCGACTCCATGCAAATCTATGCCGGCATGCCGGTGCTGACGGCCGGTCCCACGGGTGAGGAGCTGGCTCAGGCGCCGCATCACCTGTTCGGCGTCGTCGATGCGGCCAACGGCTGGTCGGTAGCGCGCTGGTTGAAGGCCGCCTCGGCCGCCCTGGCCGAGATCGCCGCGCGCGGCCGGCCCGCGATCGTGGTCGGCGGCACGGGGCTTTACCTCAAGGCCCTGACCCACGGCCTGGCCGACGTGCCGCCGGTGTCCGAGACCCAGCGCGAGGTCTCGGCCCTGCTGTACGCCGCCCTGGGCGAGCCGGAGTTTCGCGACATCCTCGCCGAACTCGACCCCGCCGCCGAGACCCGCATCGAGGTCGGCGACCGCCAGCGCCTGCTGCGCGCCCACGCCGTGGCCATAGCCACCGGCAAGTCCCTGACCGCTTGGCAGACCGACACCCGCCCGACCCTGGCCGAGGGGAGTTGGAAAGGCATGGTGCTCGATCCGCCGCGCGCCGAACTCTACGATCGCTGCGACGCGCGGTTAGGTCTGATGGTAGAGAACGGCGCCCTGGACGAGGTGGCGGCGATGGAGGCTCGGGGCCTCGATCCCGCTCTCCCGGCGCTGAAGGCCGTGGGCTACAGGCAATTGGCGGCGTACCTGCGGGGCGAGATCAGCTTGGACGCCGCGCTGGACGACGCCCGCCAGGAGACGCGCCGCTACGCCAAGCGGCAGATGACCTGGTTCCGGAACCAGACGCCGGACTGGGAGAGGGTTGACGCACTCGCCCCCTCCGGGTCGCTGCGCGACCCTCCTCCCCCATAGGGGAAAGAGCTCAGGCGTTTAAGCTCCGCCCCCTATGGGGGCGGAACGGCGACGAAGTCGCCAGGTGGGGGCAAGTTCCCCGAAACAAGGATCTTCCCCATGACCGAACTCGCCCGCCTCGCCGCTGCCGTGGCCGCCCGCCTCACCGAACGGGGCGAGACGCTCGCCGTGGCCGAGTCCTCGACCGGCGGCCTGATTTCGGCCGCCCTGTTGGCCGTACCTGGCGCATCGAAGTTCTATGTGGGCGGGGCCGTGGTCTACACGGCCCGCGCCCGCCTGACCCTGCTGGACATCCCGCAGAAGGCCATGGACGGGCTTCGCTCGGCCAGCGAGCCCTATGCCGTGCTACTGGCGCGGGTCGTGGGCAAGAACCTCAAGGCCACCTGGGGCCTGTCGGAAACCGGGGCGGCTGGGCCGGACGGCAATCGCTATGGCGATCTGGCCGGTCACAGCTGTGTGGCCGTGGTCGGCGGCGAGCAGGAGGTCAGTCTTACCATCGAGACCGGTCTGGATGACCGCGCGACCAATATGCAGCGCTTCGCCGAGCAAGCTCTTGCCCTGCTGCTGAAAACCTTGGGCTAAAATTGGCCCGGTGAAGCCTGTGGCGCGTCAGCCACGGGTCGTTTCTTGCGTCAAAGTGCGCCTTGACGCCCTCGCGCGAGCATGGCATTCCCCGATCATCCATTTGGAGCAACACTCGTGCGCAACACCATGATCGTACTTATGGAGCGGCCGTTCGCGGCGTGACCTAGAAGTCACGCTGATAGATCGGTCGCGCGTACAAAAGGTCCTTCGGGACCTTTTTTCTTTTCTGCTCTGCTCCAAGCCAAGCTTCCAAGCCCCCGGACACCGCCATGACCGCCCACCAGACCATCGAGAGCCAGGCTCCCGCCCAGCCCCAAAATGATCGCGCCATGACCGGCGCCGAGATCGTGGTTCGCGGCCTGGTAGACCAGGGTGTCGAGGTTTTGTTCGGCTATCCGGGCGGGGCGGTCCTGCCGATCTATGACGCGCTTTTCCACGAGCCGCGCCTGCAGCATATTTTGGTGCGCCACGAGCAAGGCGCGACCCACGCCGCCGAAGGCTATGCCCGCAGCTCAGGCAAGCCTGGCGTTGTCCTGGTCACCTCGGGGCCGGGCGCGACCAACGCCATCACCGGCATCATGGACGCCCTGATGGACTCCATCCCAATGGTCATCATCACCGGCCAGGTCCCGACGCACCTGATCGGCACCGACGCGTTCCAGGAAGCCGACACCGTCGGCATGACCCGCTCCTGCACCAAGCACAACTACCTGGTGAAAGACGTCCGCGACCTGCCGCGGATCATCCACGAGGCGTTCGAGATCGCCACCACCGGCCGGCCCGGCCCCGTGCTGATCGACATCCCCAAGGACGTGCAGTTCGCCCAGGGTGAATATTATGGCCCGACCGAGGTGTCTTCGACCCACGCCTACAATCCGCGCACCAAGGGTGACCAAAACCGCATCGCCGAGGCCGCAAAGCTGATCGCCCAGGCGCGCCGGCCAATCTTCTATACGGGCGGCGGCGTCATCAACGCGGGTCCCAAGGCCAGCGAGGCCCTGCGGCAGTTCCAGGCCATGACCGGCGCGCCGGTCACGTCGACCCTGATGGGCCTGGGCGCCTTCCCGGCGGCGGACCCCGCCTGGCTGGGCATGCTGGGCATGCACGGCACGTTCGAGGCCAACAACGCGATGCACGACTGCGACGTGATGATCTGCGTCGGCGCGCGCTTCGACGACCGGGTCACGGGGCGCCTCGACGCCTTCTCGCCGGGCAGCAAGAAGATCCACATCGATATCGACGCCTCTTCGATCAACAAGAACGTCCGCATCGACCTGCCGATCATCGGCGACGCCGGCAGCATCCTCGATGACCTGATCACCGCCTGGAAGGCGGCCGGCCACCAAGCCAACAAGGCAGCCCTGAGCGACTGGTGGGCCCAGATCGACACCTGGCGCGCCCGCCAGTGCCTGAACTATCGCGGCTCGGAAACGGTGATCAAACCGCAATACGCGGTCGAGCGGCTGTACGCCCTGACCCGCGACAAGGACGTCTACATCACGACGGAAGTTGGTCAGCATCAGATGTGGGCCGCGCAGTTCTTCCGCTTCGAGGAGCCCAATCGCTGGATGACCTCCGGGGGCCTCGGCACCATGGGCTACGGCCTGCCCGCCGCCATCGGCGTGCAACTGGCCCATCCTGGCAGCCTGGTCATCGACATCGCCGGCGAGGCCTCGATCCAGATGTGTATCCAGGAGCTGTCGACGGCGATCCAGTTCAACCTGCCGGTCAAGATCTTCATCCTCAATAACGAGTGGATGGGCATGGTCCGCCAGTGGCAGCAACTGCTGCACGGCGAGCGCTACAGCCACTCCTATTCCGACAGCCTGCCCGACTTCGTGAAGCTGGCCGAGGCCTATGGCGCGGTCGGCATCCGCTGCAGTGATCCGGCCGAGCTGGATGAGAAGATCCTGCAGATGATCAACAGCGACAAGGTCGTGGTCTTCGACTGCCGCGTCGAGAAGCACGAGAACTGCCTGCCGATGATCCCCTCGGGCAAGGCCCACAACGAGATGATCATGGGCGACGTCGAGGACATCGGGAATGTGATCGGGGCGGCGGGGGCTGGGTTGGTCTAGAGCGCCACCTTTCTTGCCGGCCGCTCTGCTGTAGCTTGCCGGCGAACTTCCCGGAGACCTCATGCCGCCGCTTCAGATCGCCCTGGCCGCCGCGCCCGTCGTGTTCGCCCTCGTGGCGGGGGCGTTCAGCCTGTTCCAATGGCTGCTGGCGGCGCGCGAGCGGTCGGATGAGCGGGACGACGAACTCCTGGCCTGGGGCTCGAAGGTGATGGACGCCATGGCCGAGTTGGAAACGCTCTGCGCCAATCCCGCCAGCCTATGGCCGGGCGTCGGGTTCGATCGCGAACGCCTGGCCATTGCCGCACGGCTTTCCAGCCTGGTCGATCAGGGCCGGATGTTCTTTCCCAATGTCCAAACCAGAGGCCAGCAGCGCGGAGACAAGCCCGCAGCCTATCGGGGTTCGCGGGTGGTCATCCTCGACCAGGTGATCGTCGGCTATGACGTCGCCCATCTGATCCCGGAGGCCGGCCTTGAGCGGAAAGGCCTCTTGCAACAGCCGTTGCGAGACGCCCGCCGCGAGTTCGTATCCCTGCTACAAAAAGAAGTCGGATCGAGCCGGCGCCACTCGGCCGCGGTCCGCGAGACCCGCCCCGCCATCAAGATTCGCTTGGAAGACCTATCATGAGCACAACCAGCCAACCCGCCTCCGCCTATGACATGCCCGGCGCGGCCCAACTAGAGCTGACCGCGACCTTCGCCCTGCTCGTCGACAATGAGCCGGGCGTGCTCCACCGGGTGGTCGGGCTGTTCGCCGCGCGGGGCTACAACATCGAGAGCCTGACGGTGGCCGAGACCGATCACAAGGCCCATACCAGCCGCATCACCGTGGTCACCCGTGGCACGCGCCAGGTGCTGGACCAGATCGAGGCCCAGCTCAACAAGGTGGTCAATGTCCGGCGCGTGCATGACGTGACCCGCGACCCGAACGGCGTCGAACGTGAGTTGGCCCTGGTCAAGGTGCGCGGCTCGGGCGTCGATCGGGTCGAGGCCCTGCGCATCGCCGAGATCTTCCGCGCCAAGCCCGTGGACACCACACTGGAGAGCTTCGTGTTCGAGATCAGCGGCGCGCCATCGAAGATCGACAAGTTCCTCGATCTGATGCGGCCGCTGGGATTGGTGGAACTGTCCCGTACGGGCGTGCTTTCCATCGAGCGGGGCGTTGAAGGAATGTAGTCATGACGGGCGCGACGCTATTGGCCGGTCTTCTGGCGGGGTTCGCCCTCGCTGGTCAGCAACCCGCGCCTCAAACGGTTTTGCCGACCGATCCCGCCGTCTGGTGGGCGCCGGAAATTCCCAGGGTCCCGTCCGAACAGGATCCGCTGCAAAATCGCCGGCTGGCGCGTAACGAAAAGCTCGTGCCAATCGACAATGGCGTCGATCCCCTGCTCTACCGCCTGTGGGGCCTGCAGCCCCTGCAAGCCCAGTTGATCAAGCGCGGCGAACTGATCCTCGAGGTCTGGGCCCGCCCCGCCTTGGGCGTGCGCCAGGCCATCGTTCGGGTCACCGTCCGCCGCGATGGTCGCGCGTTCGTTCAAGCCCGGGCCGGGCTGGGCTGTTGCACCCCCGAGATCAGCCGCCGAGTCGACATCGACGCCGAACTGGCGCCGCAGCAGATCGCTGCGCTCAAGGCGCTGGTCGGCGCTCCGCTGTGGAGCCAGCCGCGTTCGGTAATCGTCGACTACGGCGGCGGAGCCATCGCGCCGGTGTGCCTTGACGGTATTTCCTGGGACGTCACCCTGCTGGTTCCCGGTCAGGCGCGGCATCTGCGCAGGGCCTGCGACGACACTGAGGTGGGATCCATCGCGCCTGTTCTCACGGCGGCGCTGTCGGCGGCTACCGGCCACGACTCCAGGTTCGACGTCATGTTCGCGCGCGGCGGCGATTTCTCGCGCCAGCAACGAGCCTATGACGCTCTGATCGCCTCGGGCGGCCGACTGAAGGGCGAAAGCAGCCGGACCCAACCCCCGGCGGTCCCTTTGCCGCTAGACGACGGATTTGGATTGGACGCGGTGTCACAAGTATCCCCGACAAGGGGCGCGAACTGACAACTTCCTATGCGCGCCCGTCGCCGTGGACACACTCGTAAATTGGAATTGATGGTTAACGGCGTTATCAGGCTTGGCAATAACCTCGGGAGGGAAAGCCATGTTGAAGACCGTCATCCTGAAATCCATGCTGGCCGCGGCGAGCGTTGGCGCCGTGATCGGCGCGGCGTCGATGGCCCAGGCCACGCCTCACACGCCGTAGATCAAGTACGACCCGATCGCGGAGCATCCGCCCATCCCCGCCGGTTTGAACGCCGCGTGCACGACGGCGCCCGACGACGGCTCTCCGGCGAGCAAGACCTGTCCGGTGATCTACTACGGTGGCTACAAGACCTGGATCTACAGCTTCAATGACAACCGGACGTCCTTCGCCCTGGTCACCTACGACAGCGCCGGAAACGTCTTGTGGAACGTCCGACGCGACGGCGCGCGCTATGTCTTCGACGCGATCAGCGACGACAAGGGCGAGAAGATCACCATCTTCGGCCAGGACAAGCAGTTCATCGCGGTCAACTGGTCCGACCTGCCGCACTGGAGAATTTTTCGAGCGAAGTGGTTCCGGTTCGCGTGAAGAAAAATGCGTTAAAACAAATGATTAGAGCTCACGGCCTGACGCAGTCAGGTCGGGAAATGCTCTAGGGAGGACGCCCTGGGCGCGCCTCAACCCACCTTCAGCACATTGAAGCGGTAGAGCAGCGCGCCCAGCACCGCCCCGATCGCCGGCGCCACGAAGAACAGCCACAACTGGGCCAGGGCCTGTCCGCCCATAGAGATGGCAGGGCCGAAGCTACGGGCCGGATTGACCGAGACGCCGGTCACCTGAATGCCAACGATGTGGATTACCGCGAGGGCGATGCCGATCCCCAGGCCCACGAAGCCGGGCGCGGCGTCGGTGCCGGTCGACCCCAGGATGACGATGACAAAGAGCGCGGTCATCACAACCTCGAACAGGAAGGCCGCCTGCACTGGGAGCGCGCCGCCGTAGCCAGGACCCCAACCATTCTGGCCCAGGCCGTGGGCCGTGCCGCCCGCGATGGCCAGCAAAACCGCCGCCCCCGCCGTCGCGCCGACAAACTGAGCGGCCCAATAGAGCACCATCTCCTTGGCGCTGATGCGATTGGCGACGAAGGCCGCCAGGCTGACAGCTGGATTGACGTGACAGCCGGACACCGGGCCGATGCCATAGGCCATGGGCCATGGCGATGATCGCGAACCCGAACGCCAAGGCTATGCCCAGTTGTCCGACATGATCGCCGCCCAACACCACCGCGCCGCAGCCAAACAAGACCAGAGCAAACGTGCCGACGAACTCGGCAACGAGTTTTGACATTTGACCGCCTCCCTCACCCGCGCCCATCTGCACCTCGAAGGCAGGCGCGGCGAGCTTGTCTCTGTTGGGCGAGTCTTGGAATAGGCGAAATCTCTAGGCGATCGGGCGGGCCGCCCCAGGACGCGCCGGACTTAGGTCTCGACCAGCATGTCTGGACGGCCCCGCAGGCGGGCGACGTCACGCAGAGGCGGCGCGCCGAACAGCCTGGCGTATTCGCGGCTGAACTGCGAGGCGCTATCGTAGCCCACGGCATGGCCGGCCGACCCCGCGTCCAGGCGCTGCACCAGGATCAGCTTGCGCGCCTCCTGCAGGCGAATCTGCTTCTGGTACTGAAGGGGGCTGAGGGCGGTGACCGCCTTGAAATGGCGATGTAGGGCCGAAGGACTCATGCGGGCCTCGGCGGCCAGATCCTCGATGCGGAACGGCTCGTCGAAGTGTTGCTTGATCCAGCCAATCGCCCGGCGGACCTGACGCATGCGGCCATTGGCCCGGGTAATCTGGGCCAAGCGTGGCCCCTGGTCGCCCAGCAAGATGCGATAGAGGATCTCGCGCTCGATCAGCGGCGCTAGCACGGCGGCGTCGCGCGGGGTCTCCATCAACCGCACCATTCGCATCACCGCGTCCAGCAGCGGCGGATTGACCTCGCTGACCGCCATGGCCCCGATCAGGGGACCGCCGTCATGGGCCAGGGCCGCCTCGGCGCCCGTCTGCAGCAGCAGATCGCCGATCACCTCGGGATCCAGTTCCATGCGGAAACAAAGATAGGGCGTCTCAGGTGTCGCCTCGATCACTTGGCCGATCACTGGCAGGTCGACCGACACCACGACATAGCGCAGGGCGTCATAGATCAGGGTTTGGCCGCCACTGATCACCTGCTTGGTTCCTTGGGCCACCACGCAGACGGCGGCGCCGAACACCCCATGCACCGGTTCGCTCGGCTGGCTGGTCCGCACCACCGCGCAACGCGGGCCGCAGACCTCATACGAACCGTCTTGCGGGGCGTATCGTTCAATCAACGCGGCGAGTTCGCCCTGTTCGGCCATGAGAAATTCCTTTCCGCAACGCCCACTCTCCTAGCCAAGCCACGAACATGCGTCACGCCTTCGGGAGATGATGTGCAGGATCGTGCAATCAAGGCGGAGCATCGGTCTATCGAACATCGGTCGGCATAAGTCACATTGGCGAGGTCGGCGTCGTCACCGTCCTTGTCTGGTCGTGGCGAAGCCGCCTGCCCCCGAGGTCTTCATGAAATACTATCCCAAGATCGCGCGCTGGGTGTCCGGTGTGTGGGCCAGCGCCGATGGCGTCGCCCTGGAACTGCGCATGGACGGCCGGTTCGAAGAACGCCACGACGGCGAGGTCGTGTTCACCGGCCATTACGAGATGGAAGGCGACGACGTGCGCCTGTTCGAGGATGGCGGCGGCCTGCTGATTGGCCGCCTTACAGAGGGCCGTCTTAGCTTGGAGCCGCCGCCTCGCCCGCGCGATGTCGGTCGATTTCCGGCTCGAAACCAACGTCGGACTTCCCTCGGCCGATCGCACCCCCTATATTGAGTTTGTCCGGGTTCGCTCGGACTATGGGGATAAACGCGCACGTAATAAGCGGACTGGACCCGGGTGCGATTCCCGGCGGCTCCACCAACTCTTTCCCGAGTTATCGCGGGACTGCATGGGGCCGATCAGCATCGACAGACGTGTAAAGGTGTATGCTTTCTCTCGGCGTGGCTCACCGTTTCGGGCCATTTTTCTAAATGCGAACGATAACTTCGCTGAAGAGTTCGCCATCGCCGCGTAATGCGGTGCGGGTGATCTCGCCTCTTAAGTCCTAGGGGTTCAGATCCCTAGGCGGGGCCCGGAGGGAGCCTGCCAACAGAATCCCTCCACTTTCCACCAGAACGCGGCGCTTTACCTCCCCAAAGCGGGGAGGGAATAAAAACGGCGCGCCCCCACCTTCTCCCCGCCACCGCGACACGCTACTCTCCGCGCTTCGTTTCCAGTTCTTGCTTTTCGATGGACCGCATGGCCCAGACCAATCCGCCTGAAGACCTGATGCAATACGAGGCGATGGCCCAGGACGCACTGCGTGGCGTGGTCAAGGCCGCCCTGCGCAAGGCCGCCGCGCCCGGCGGCCTGCCCGAGCCCCATCATCTGTACATCACCTTCAAGACCCAGGCGGCCGGCGTGTCGGGGCCGCAGGACCTTCTCGGCAAGTATCCCGATGAGATGACCATCATCCTGCAGCACCAGTACTGGGACCTGGCGCCGGGCGAGACCTTCTTCTCGGTCACCCTGAAGTTCGGCGGCCAGCCCAAGCGTTTGTCGGTGCCCTACGCAGCCGTGACGCGGTTCTACGATCCATCGGTGCAATTTGCCTTGCAGTTCGAGGCGCCCGAGATCGTGCCGCAGGCGCCTGAGCCGGACCCAGAGCCCGAAACCACTGGGCCATCCGAGGGCGGCGAGGACGCGCCGAAGATCATCTCCCTCGACCAGTTCCGCAAGAAGTAGTCGCGCGTGAGCGACATCGCCCCAAACGAGGTGGTTTCGGACACCCCGCAGGCCCTGACGGACGAGGCGATCCTGGCGCGATTCCATGCCGCCAAGACCGTGCCGGGCAGCGCCCGCACGCTGGGCTTTCGCATGGTGTCGGTGAACCAGGCCGAACGGCGCGTCGAGATCGCCTTCGAGCCGTCGATCGAGGCCGTGGGCAACCCGATGGGCCAGGTGCAGGGCGGCTATGTCAGCGCCATGCTGGACGAATGCATGTCGGTGGCGGGCATGATCGCCTCGGGCATGACCTGCGTGGTCCCGACGCTGGAGATGAAGACCAGCTTCCTGCGACCTGCCATTCCCGGCCCGCTGCGGGGCGTCGGCTGGGTGGTTAAGTGGGGCAAGACCGTCTGCTTTACCGAGGGCGAGCTCTACGATCCCCAAGGCCGTCTGCTGGCCAAGGCCAGCGCCACGGCCATCCCCACGCCCTTCGCGAAGTTCAAGAAGTAGAGCGCGATGCGGCGTATCGCGGGCCTGTTTCTGGGTTTGCTGCTGCTGGCCGCGCCCGCTCTCGCCCAGAGCGGGGTTTCTCCCGCCGCGCCAACGCCTTCCAGCCCCTACCGGAGTCCGTTCGCCAATTGGGCCGCCGTCGTTGTCGCCGGTGACTGGCACGCCCATTCGGATGGCCCGACAGAAGCGTTCGACAACGCCCGCCGCGACGTCAGCCTGACCCTGGCGGATCTGGGTTTCGCGCGCGACGCCATAAGACAGTATTCCGTAAGGCCCGCGCGTTATCCCGCCGTGAGTCCCGGAAAGGCCGATCTCGGCGTCATTCACGCCGGACTGCGCAAGCTGGCCGCCCGAAACACGGCCGGCTGTCTGTTCTATATAAGCAGCCATGGCGCGCCGGAGGGGGTGGTGCTGGACGAGGGGATTTTGCCGCCTCACCTGCTGGCGGCGGTGATCAACGACGCCTGTCCCGGCCGCCCCTCGATCGTGGTGATCTCCGCCTGTTTCTCCGGTGTGTTCGTGGCGCCCCTTCAAAAGAGCAACCGGATGATCCTGACGGCGGCGCGATCGGATCGCGCCTCGTTCGGCTGCAGCGCGGACGACAAGTATCCCTATTTCGACGACTGCTTCCTGTCGTCGGCACCTTTGGCTCCCGACTTCGCCGCCTTGGGCCGGGCTGTGCAGACCTGCGTGGCCAGGAAGGAGCGGGACACCGGCGCGCAGCCGCCCTCGGAGCCGCAGTTGTGGATCGGGGCCGACCTGCGCCCTCTGCTGCCGCTCTACACCCTCTCACACCCTCCGCCGAAGCCCACCGCGCGGCCGCCGGCCAGGCTCAAGAGGCCGGCGGCCGCGCGTTGAGGATCGAAAGTCTGCGGGAAAGAGCTCCGGCGGCGCCACGAATCCTTTGATCCGTCGCCCGGGCGCCCTAGAAGTTTGATCATCCCCTGCCCTAACCATTGAGGTCTTGTTCGTGGCGCTGCGTCTTTCGTTCAAGGCCGCCGCGTTGGCGGCGCTCATCGGCAGCGTGTTCTTCGGCGCGTCGATGGTCGAAGCCCAGGACGCCGTCGCGCCGCCGCTACCTGCCGCCGCGGTCGCCACACCTGGCGCGCCCATCCCCTACACGGCCACCGTCAAGCGTCGCCCCGGCAGAGTACGCCCCGCGCCGACCCGCACGTTGTCCGTCGGCTCCCCCTTGACCACGACCAGCGCGGCGATCGCCGCCGCCGCTCCGACGCCCGTGCCGGTCACCGCCGCCCCCCTGCCGGCCGCTGATCTTGAGGCCTATGTCGATGGGGTCGTGCGCAGCAGCATGGCCCGCGACCACATCGCCGGGGTGACTATCGCCGTGGTCCAGAACGGCCAAGTCGTTTTGAAAAAGGGCTATGGCGTCGCCAGCGTGACCGGCGGCCGGCGCGTCGATCCCGACAAGACCCTGTTCCGGGTGGGCTCGATTTCCAAGACCTTCACCTGGATCGCCCTGATGAACGAGGTCGAGGCCGGGCGCATACGGCTGGATACCCCGGTCAACATCTACCTGCCCGAAAAGCTGCAGTTGAAGGACCAGGGCAAGAAGAGCCCCGTGCGGCTGCGCGATCTGATGACCCACACCGCAGGGTTCGAGGACCGGGCGCTGGGCCAACTGTTCGAACGCGATGCGCGTCGCGAGCGGTCGCTGGAGCTCTATCTGCGCCAGGAGCGTCCCAACCGCGTGCGCGAACCAGGCGTCCTGCCCGCCTATTCCAACTATGGCGTCGCCCTGGCCGGCGAGGCCCTGGCCAATGTGACCGGAAAGCCGTTCGAGCAGTTGGTCACCGAGCAGGTGATCTTCCCCGCCGGCCTGACCCACACCACCTTCCGCGAGGATCGCCCGTGGCGCGCCGACCTGCCCGCGCCGATGTCGCCGGCCCTGGCCGCCGATCGCTCGGACGGCTTCCGCTGGACCCCGCTGGGCTTCCACACTGAAGCGCCGGAATATATCGGCCACATCGCCCCCGCCGGATCGGCATCCAGCACGGCCGGCGACATGGCCCGCTACATGACCCTGCTGCTGAACGGCGGGACGATCGACGGCAGGACAGTGTTCTCGCCCAAGACCAGCGCCGCGTTCCGCACGCCGATGTACCGTCCGGCCGAAGGCGCGCCGGGCTGGAACGCCGGCTTCATGGACATCCCCCTGCCGGGCGGCCACCGCGGCTTCGGCCATGCCGGCGCGACGCTGTGGTTCCACTCCAACATGGTCATGGTTCCGGACCTGGGCCTGGGCGTATTCATCGCCGTCAACACCGACACAGGCGTTGATTTGCCCGCCACCCTGCCGGCGGCCATCATCGAGCGCTTCTACGCCCCTCGCCCCGAGGTTCCTGTCGCCAGCCGCATGAGCGTCGCGGAGGCCAAGGCCTATGGGGGCCAGTTCCTGACCACCCGGCGCTCCTATGGTGGGCTGGAAGGCTTCATCGACCGGATGATCGGCGACGCCTCGGTGCGCGCCGCGCCGGACGGGCGTCTGACCCTCACCCTCGACGGCAAGTCCAGCCAGTGGACGGCGACCGACAAGCCGGATGTCTTTGCCCCAGTCAGCGGTCCTGGCCTGCTGGTGTTCCAGCGCGAAGAGGGTCGCGTCGTGCGCTTCTTCTCGCCCATGGGGTTCGCGGCGTTCGAGCGCATCGGCTTCCCGCACGGGCTGGGCCTGTTTATGACCTTCGCGATCCTGACGGGGCTGGCTTCGATCGCCACCCTGATCGGCGTCGTCACCCGAGACCGCCGCGAGTCACGCCAGACCCCGACCCAGGCCCTTGCCAGCCTGTTGCAGATCACCCAGGCGGTGCTGTGGCTGACCGCCCTGGCCGGCGTCGGGATCTTTGCGTCCGGATCGCGCGACATCGCCAAGGTGTTCTATGGCTGGCCCAGCGGTTGGCTGCTGACCGCTTCGGCGTGCGCCTTCGTGGCCGCCTTGCTGACCCTGGCCACCCTGTTCATGGCGCCCGTGGTGTGGCGCGGCGGGCGGCGGGTCGACAGCTGGACATCGCTGCGCAAGCTGGGCTTCACCTGCACCACGCTGGTTTTCCTGGGCTTCGCGGTAATCCTGTCGACCTGGGGCTTCCTGGAATTCTGGAACACGTAGGCTTCTTGCCCAAAAAGACAGGCACGCGAACTGCAACCAGACCCCCGAAGAAACATCCGGGGGAGCGGATCGTGTCAAAGCAGGACGTCATCGTTTTCACAGGCGCCGGGTTCCTGGCCTGGCTGGCCGCGACGTTGTTCTACGCGGCCTATGGCGACGGCTTGCTGGAGAAGGCCTTCTGGTTCTACGCCCTGAACGCCTTCGGCGCGGCCGCCCTGGCGACGTTCGTGTTCCAGGTCACGGCCCGGCTGCGGCGAATTCCCTGCGGCCAGCGGCTGTTCCCGGCCCTGGCCTTCGGCCTGCCCATCCTGGTCGGGGGCGACCTGGTGGTCGTCAATTTCCAGCAGCTGATGTCGGACGATCCGGTCAGCCTGGGCCGCTACGGCGCCTTCGTGGTGGTGCTGCTCATCGGGATCGGCGCTTCAATCTTCGAGCGTGGCGCGCAGAAAGCGCGAGTCTAGCTTTCGCACCACGATGACGATCCGCTCGCGCTCGGCCGGGCGGCGTTCGACCAGCAGCCGGGCGACCTGGGCGTCGTCATGGAAGGCGTAGCCCTTGATGGCGTCCAGCAGGGCCTTGGCCAGGTTGTCGAGGTCCATCCACGGCGGTTCGCCGACGAACTCCATGCCGATCTCGACCGAAAATTCGCCCCAGGCCGGCCGTGATCCGCGCCAGACCTTGCGGAAGAATTCGTAGATCAGGGGCTTGTAGTATTTGGCCTGGGTGGTCAGGCCATCGACCACCAGGGTCAACTCGCCGCCGTCCTCGCGGGCCCGGACCTTGCCGTGATGGACCCAGCCGTGATCCATGCTCAGGCGATCGGCTCGACCTTGACGGCGGTGCCATAGGCCAACACCTCGGTGATGCCGTCCATGATCTCGTTGGCGTCGTAGCGCATGGCCAGGATGGCGTTGGCCCCCGTTTCGGCGGCATGGGCCACCAACAGGTCATAGGCTTCCTTGCGGGCCGCCTCGGCCAGGTTGACATAGATCGACAGCTTGCCGCCGAAGATCGACTGAATCGAGCCGCCGATATTGCCGATCACGCTGCGCGAGCGAACGGTGACGCCGCGCACCAGGCCCAGATGGGCGACGATGCGATAACCGGGCAGATCATTGGTGGTGGCGACGAGCATGAGTGTCTCCTGTGCGTTCGGCTGGTATAGCCGACCCTCCGTCGGCCTGCCTAGAGACGCAGGTGAATGCCCCGCCGGTGCAACGGCGCGACCAGGCAGATTATCAGCGTCAGCACGCCCAAGGCGCAGAGCAGGGACGCCAGCTTGAGATCGTGGGTTAGTCGCTGGGCCAAGGCGTAACCAAAGGCCTGGGGCGTGATGACCGCGCCGTCCGGGCCTTGACCTAGGGCGAGACTGGAATAGGCGCCCATGACCTGCGAAATGACGAAGACCAGGATGGCGTTGCCGCCCAGAACTTTCAGCGGCCAGGCGGCGATCCGCGCGACGCGAAAGGCCAGCAGCGCGTGCAGGACCGCAAGAGCCGTCAGCGCCACGCCGCTGCTGAACAGGGCGAAGCTGGGTGTCCAGATCCGCTTGTTGATAGGCAGCAGAGGGTCCAGCGCCAAGCCGGCCACGATCAGGGCCACGCCCAGCACCAGCGCCAGGCCCGCCGCCCGACCGGGACGTAGAGAATCCGTCGGCTGACGGAGGAGGAGCGCGGCGACGGCGCCGATCAGCACATTGACCGTCGCCGGCAGGGTGGAAAGCAGGCCCTCGGGGTCGTAGGTGACGCCGACGCCCTCGGTCAGGCCGAGCACCCACAGATGCGGCACGGTGAACACGGCGCGATCGACGAAGGCCGGCAGGGAGCCCTGGGTGTCCAGCCGCCCGACGCCAAAGCCAGGCACGGGCGTGAAGGCCAGCAGGGCCCAGTAGCCGATCAGCAGCGCCACGGCCGCCGAGAGCGTGACGCCGGCGTCGAGCCGCAGCATCCCGTCCGGACCCGTCCTCGCCGACGGCAGACAGATCAGGCAGCCCAAGGCGTAGCAAAGCCCGATCCGCTGCAGGATCCCGGGAAAGCGCAGGTGAGCCAGGTCGAAGGTCGGCAGGGCGTTCAGGATCAGGCCCAGCAGAACCAGCAGCGCCGTGCGGCGCGCGAACTTGATCCAAAGGGCGGGAGAGGCGCGATCCGTCGCGCTCAGCCCCGGCATCGACAGGCCGATCGCCAGGCCGACGCAGAACAGGAAGGTCGGAAACACCAGGTCGGCCGGGGTCCAGCCGTTCCAGGCCGCGTGCATCAGCGGCGCATAGCTATGCTCCCAGGCGCCGGGACTGGTGACGACGATCATGCCCGCCACGGCCAGGCCCCGCAAAGCGTCGAGCGCGACAATCCGCTGGCCGTCGGTATCCGAACTCATGACCCCTCCCCCGCACGCGTTGAAAGGATCATGCCACGCGGGACAGCGCTGTCAAATTGCCAGCGATTGAGGCGGCTCGGCCGCCGCGACCTTGCGGGGTCGGAAGACCTCAGCCGACCAGCGCGGCCAGCTTCAACACCGTGTTCCAGTTGCGGCTGGTGCCGTTGGGCGAGCGCTTGGTTTTCTTCCAGTCGCGATCCAGCATCGAATGGCCGACGTCCTCGGGATAGTCGACATAGAGCTCGCGGCCGAGCGCCTCGAAGGTCTCGCGCCCGGTGATCGCCGCCCGCAAGATGAGCTCGTCGCCCTCCGGCAACGGGGCTTTCAAAAACTGGACCAGCAGGTGGTTGGGATGGCTGGCGGCCTGGGCGGGATAGGGGTTTCCGGCTATGATCGCCCGCAGTTGAGCCGGCGTGCGAACGAAGAACGCGGTGCGCACGCCCATGCGGGCTTCGAGCCCGTCCTCCAGACGTTTCTCCAGCGCGACGTCGGACGCCCCCTCGCCCCACAGCACCAGATTGCCGCTGGCCAGCAGGGTCTTGGCGTCGTCGAAGCCCAGGTCCTTCGCCAAACCCAGCAGGTCGTCCTTCAGCACCTTGCGGCCGCCGACATTGACGCCGCGCAGCAGGGCGATGTGAGGGCTCATGGAGACTCCTGTTCATCCAGAACTGGAGGCGTAAGACCCATCGGGCGGCTTCGCAAGCCGCGAGCGTTGCCCTTGGCCCGGCTTGGGTCTAGACCCCGCTCGACAGATTTTCGGAGACCCGCCGCATGACCAGCACGCGCAACGAGACCGACACCTTCGGCCCGATCGCCGTCGAGAACGACAAGTACTGGGGCGCTCAGGCCCAGCGCTCGCTCGGCAACTTCAAGATCGGCTGGGAGAAGCAGCCGCTTCCCATCGTCCGTGCCCTCGGGATCGTCAAGCGCGCCGCCGCCGAGGCCAATCTGGCCCTCGGCAAGCTGGATCCAAAGATCGCCGAGACCATCGTCGCGGCCGCTAACGAGGTCATCGACGGCAAGCTGAACGCGCACTTCCCGCTGGTCGTCTGGCAGACCGGCTCGGGCACTCAGTCGAACATGAACGCCAATGAGGTGATCTCCAACCGCGCGATCGAGATGCTGGGCGGCGAGATGGGCTCCAAGAAGCCCGTCCACCCCAACGACCATGTCAATATGAGCCAGTCGTCGAACGACACCTATCCGACGGCCATGCACGTGGCCTGCGCCGAACAGATCGTCCACGACCTGCTGCCCGCCCTCAAGCACCTGCACGAGGCCATCAAGGCCAAGTCCGACGCCTGGGCCAAGATCATCAAGATCGGCCGCACCCACACCCAGGACGCCACCCCCCTGACGCTGGGCCAAGAGTTCGGCGGCTACGCCCAGCAGGTCGCCAACGGCATCGCGCGCATCGAGCTGACCCTGCCCAAGCTGATGGAACTGGCGCAAGGCGGCACCGCTGTCGGCACCGGCCTCAACGCCCCGATCGGCTTCGCCGAGAAGGTGGCCGAGCAGATCGCGGCCATCACCGGCCTACCCTTCGTGACCGCTCCCAACAAGTTCGAGGCGCTGGCAGCCCACGACGCCATGGTCTTCAGCCACGGCGCGATCAACACCGTCGCCGCCAGCCTGTTCAAGATCGCCAACGACATCCGCTTCCTCGGCAGCGGCCCCCGCGCCGGCCTGGGCGAGCTGAGCCTGCCAGAAAACGAGCCCGGCTCGTCAATCATGCCGGGGAAGGTCAACCCGACCCAGTGCGAGGCCCTCACCCAGGTCTGCGTCCAGGTGTTCGGCAACCACGCCGCCGTCACCTTCGCCGGCAGCCAGGGTCATTTCGAGCTGAACGTCTTCAACCCGGTGATGGCCTACAACTTCCTGCAGTCGGTACGTCTGGTCTCTGACGCCGCCATCAGCTTCACCAACAACTGCGTGGTCGGCATCGAGCCGCGGATCGACAACATTCAGAAAGGCGTCGAGAACAGCCTGATGTTGGTCACCGCCCTGAATGGCAAGCTGGGCTACGACGCCTGCGCCAAGATCGCCAAGACCGCGCACAAGAACGGCACCACCCTTCGCGAGGAAGCCGTCGGCGGCGGCTACCTGACCAACGAAGAGTTCGACCAGTATGTCCGCCCCGAGAACATGATTTCGCCGGGCTGATGACGATGACGGCGCGCGGTTACACACGTCTGGTGATCGCCGCCGTCTACGCGCCCTTCGGCCTGTTTCACATCCTGGGCAGCCACGGCTTCTTGGCGATCATGCCGCCGATGATACCGTTTCCGCAGCAAATCGTGATCTTCACCGGGTTGTGCGAGATCGCGGGCGCCGTGGGGCTGTTGCTGCCCCGAACGCGTCGGTTAGCCGGGATCATGCTGGCCCTTTACGCCCTGTGTGTCTGGCCGGCCAATCTCTACCACGCCCTCAGCGGCGTCAGCATCCCGCCCCTGCCCAGCTCGTGGTGGTACCACGGACCTCGCCTGCTGCTGCAGCCGGTGCTCATCTGGGCGCCGCTGTGGGCGGCTGGGGTAATCGACTGGCCGTTTCGGCGACGGGCCGCTGAATGAGGGCCGTTCTACAACGAGACGGGGCGGTTCTCGCGCCCGCCATTCTGGACTCCATTCACATTGCCGCCCTACGCGATTTGGCCGTCGCGCAGGTCGGAAAGCGTCCCGGCGCACGCCTTCATGGCGCTGAGATCCTGGAGACTGTCCTTTCGCCGACAGGACCGGTCGGCGCATTGGCCGCCGAGCTCACCACGGCGACGGCCCGTCCGGTGCGTGCTGTAATGTTCGACAAGACCCCCGAGGCCAATTGGTCGGTGGGCTGGCATCAGGATCGCACCATCCCCGTGCGCCGACGCGTCGAGATCGAGGGCTTCGGCCCCTGGTCCACGAAGGACGGCCTGTTGCATGTCGCGCCGCCCTTCGAGATCCTGCAGCGCATGGTCACCCTGCGCATTCATCTCGACCCCGTGACGCCGGACAACGCGCCTCTGCGGGCCGCGCTCGGTTCGCATCGCCTGGGACGCGTCTCGGCGGACCAAGCCGCTATCCGCGCCATCGAGCATGTGGTGGTCGCATGCCTGGCGGAAGTTGGCGACATATGGGCCTACGCCACGCCCATCCTGCACGCCTCCGATCGATCGAAGGCGCCGCGTCGCCGTCGCGTGTTGCAGGTCGATTATGCCGACTTCAGCCTGCCTGGTGGCCTGGAATGGTTAGGGTTGGCCGCATGACCGCCCTGGACCGTCCGTACTGGATCGAGGCGCTGTTCGAGCGGCGCGACGGATGGGACGCCGGGTCCTATCCGTTCAACCTGCCGGCCGTGCGCGACCTCGACCGGTTGGCCTTCCATCCGCGCGTCACCTTCCTGGTCGGCGAGAACGGCTCGGGCAAATCAACCTTGATCGAGGCCCTGGCCGTGGCGTGGGGCTTCAACGCCGAGGGTGGTTCGCGAGACCACCAGTACTCCACCCGTGCCTCTCACTCGCCGCTGCACCGTTTCGTGCGGCCCGTGCGCGCGCCGCTGAGAGCTCGGGACGGCTACTTCCTGCGCGCCGAGAGCTTCTTCACCACGGCGAGCTATCTGGAAGCGTCGGGCACCGGACGGGCCGGTCAGGTCGGTTTGCACGAGCGTTCACATGGGGAAGCCTTCTTCGACCTGTTCGACAATCGATTCCTGGGCGACGGCCTCTACATCCTCGACGAGCCCGAGGCGGCCCTGTCGCCGCAGCGGCAGCTGTCCTTCCTGGCGCGACTGCATGAGCTCGTCCTGGCGCGCTCGCAATTCATCATCGCCACCCATTCGCCGATCCTACTGGGCTATCCCGACGCCTGGATCTACCAGGCCTCCGAACGCGGCCTGGATCGCGTCGAGTACGAGGACACCGAGCACTTCCAGGTGACCCGCAGCTTCCTCAACCGCCGACAGACCTTCCTCGATATCCTGCTGGCCCCGGAAGACGATGGCGACTCCTTCGAGGCCTGACGCCTTGCCTGCGCCGTGTTAGTCTCCGGCCATGGGCAAGGTCGAACTCGACATCGGCATCGATCCGGAACTGCTGGCTCAGGCCAAGCGGCTGGGCATTTCCGTGGCGGGCCTGAGCGAGAATCAGCTTCGGCTTCATCTTCAGAAGGTTGATCCCGCAGGCGCCGAAGAACGCGCCCGGCGCTGGGTGGAAGAAAACGCCGAGGCCATCAAGGAACACAACGAACGGATCGCTCGGCGCGGCCTGATCTCAGACCACTTCAGAAAGTGGTGAGTTGCGGCAGTTCGACGTCTTTCGAAATCCGTCGCTCGAAGCCCGCAAGGTTGCGCCTTTCCTGGTGATGCTGTCGTCGCATCACCTCCGCAGCATAGACGAAGTCATTGTCGCGCCCCTGGTCAATGACGCCGCCGAAACCGTCTGCCTACTTGAAATTCGAGTTGAAATCGAAGGCCAACGCCTGACCCTTATCGTCAGCGAGCTGTTCAGCCTCCTGCCGACAGGACTGCATGGCGCAGTTGCAAGTCTGGTCTACCTTGAAGACGACATCCGACGCGCCATCGACCGCCTGTTCACCGGCTTCTAGTGGATTGAATCCAACACTTGGTGCCCTCGTGCTGCGGCGGCGATGATCTTGTCGGGGTCGGCAGTCCAGACGAAGGGTTTGGGCTGCTGGTTGTGATCGGCGACGAAGCGGTTGATGGCGGCCTGGAGATCGACGACGCCCTTGAAGACGCCCCGCTTGAGTCGTCGCTTGGTCAGGACGGCGAAGAAGCCCTCGACGGCGTTGAGCCAGCTGGCCGAGGTGGGCGTGAAATGGAACGTCCAGCGCGGATGGCGGCCCAGCCAGGCGATCACCTTCGGATGCTTGTGGGTGGCATAGTTGTCGAGGATGGCGTGGACGGCCTTACCAGCCGGGACCTCGCGCTCGACGGCGTTGAGAAAGCGGATGAACTCCTGATGTCGGTGGCGCTGCATGCAGCGGCCGATGACCTTGCCTTCGAGCACGTCGAAGGCGGCGAACAGGGTGGTCGTGCCATGGCGCTTGTAATCATGGGTCATGGTTCCGGCCCGACCCTTCTTTAACGGCAGGCCCGGCTGGGTGCGGTCAAGCGCCTGGATTTGCGACTTCTCATCGACGCTGAGCACTACGGCGTGGGCGGGGGGATCGACATAGAGGCCGACGATGTCGCGAACCTTGGCGGCGAACTTGGGATCGTTGGACAGCTTGAAGGTGCGAATACGGTGCGGCGCCAGGCCATGGGCCCGCCAGATGCGCTGAACCGAGGTCAGGCTGACGCCAGCGGCTCTCGCCATAACCCGGCCGGTCCAGTGGGTCGTCTCGCCGGGCGGTTCGCCCAGGGTCAGGGCGATGATCCGATCAGCCACCTCGTCGGCCAGCTTGGGTATCCGCGGCGGTCGGGTCTTGTCGCGCAGCAGGCCCTCAACACCGGCCTCCATGAACCGCGCCTGCCAGCGCCAGACCGCCGTCTTGCTGACGCCGGCGGTGCGCATGATCTCCAACGTGCCCAGGCCATCGGCCGTGGCCAGCACGATCTTGGCGCGCCAGACATGCTTCTGCGCGCTGTTGCGGTCATCGACGATCGCCCGCAGGCGCTTGCGATCGGTCGGGCTCAGATGGACGGTGATGCCAGTGCGCATCCCCAAGACTCGCACAGCCGAAAAGCCATGGGAATCCCGCAAAGGACTCTTATGTAAGCTTCAATCCACTAGCGCTTATCGACCACGACCCGCCCGATCGGCGCTAGGGCCACGACGGCCAACTGCAGGTCCTTGATCGCGAAGGGGATGCCGATGATCGTCACGGCCTCGGCGACGGCGATGACCAGATGGGACAGGGCGATGTACCATCCGCCTAGCACAAACCAGATGACATTGAGCACGCAGCCCAAGCCGCCGGTCCCCAGGTCGCCTTGGCCAGTCATCACGTCGCGCGACACGATTTCCTTGCCGAACGGCCAGAAGGCGAAGCCGGCGATGCGCCAGGCCGCGGCGGTATAGGGCAGGCCTACGACGGTGAGGGCCAGCAGAGCGCCGCCCAGCAGCCACAGCAGGCCGCTGATCCAGCCACCCATCACGAACCACAGGATGTTGAGCAACAGTCGGATCATCGCGGTCTCCAATGTCTTACGACGCCTAGCCGTGCGACGAATCGCGGGCCTTGTCGAGCTTGGCGCGCCGCGACGCAGGTGACGCAGCGTTGCCGGCCGGCTATGTGACGCGCCAGACACAAGATTGCCGCGCCGCGATTCCGTGACGCCGCACGCGACGAGGACTCCATGGGCCTGTTCCGCAAGACGAAGCACCAAGCCATCTCGCTGCCGGTCGGCGCCGCCCCCATCCCGACCGCGGTGAAGTTCCGCGGCTGCACCTTCCGCATGCCCGACCACTGGGTGATTACCAAGCAATTGCTGGACGGCAAGGATTACGAGCCCTGGGTGTTGGACTACTTCCTGCAGACGCTGAAGCCCGGCATGACCGTGCTGGACGTCGGCGCTAGCTGGGGCGCCTTCGCCCTGCCAGCCGCCAGGAAGGTCGGAGCCAGCGGCCAGGTCATCGCCATCGAGATGAGCCCTGGCAACGGCCGGGTGATCCTGGAAAGCGCCAAGGCCAATGGCGTGGAGAACATCCGGCTGATCCTGGTCGGCGTGTCCGACACCCTGGGCACCGCCTTCTTGCGTCGCCAGACGATGCACAACAACCACCAGCTGGAACCGTCGGGTGAGGCCGCGCCGAGCGACTTGGGCGACTACGACTTGGCCCCCGTGGTGCCGATTGATCTGCTGCGCGGCGAGTTCGGCAAGGTCGATGTGATGAAGATCGACATCGAGGGCATGGAATATCGCGCCTTCATGGGGGCCAAGGCCTTCATGGCCGACCAGAAGCCCATCACCTTCCTGGAATATTCCCCGGCCTTCCAGGCCGAGACCTCGCGCGCGGAAGGTTCGGCCCTGCTGAGCTTCTTCCTCGACATGGGCTACGGCGTCGAAATCCTGCACCGCAAAAAGCGGCGCGAGGCCGTGAAGGCGGCCAGCCCTGCCGAAGTGATTGCGAAAGTCGATGAAGCCTGGAAGCGCCATGTCGAGGACGACAACGGCACCCACCTGGACCTGTGCTTGAAGGCAAGGGGCTAGCAGGCCCGGCCTACTTGATCAGTTGCCACTTCTTGGCCCAGCGGCCCTTGCCGAAGCGGGTGAGAATCAGCAGGTAGAGGCCTGAATAGATTACCGTGCCGACGCCGACCGCGACCATGGCCCAGGTTCCGGGCGTGCGCCACGGCGGCGGCAGAAGCCAGTTGTGCGGCGGTGATGTCAGTTCCCACCAAAGCCCGCCCACCCAGGCCAGCGAGAACAGCAGCACTGCGGGATAGCGCAGCAGCGGGCTCTTCTGGACCAGCAGCAGGAACTGGACGAAGGCCACGGCCAGAAAAGCCGCGATGGCTGCGCCAGCGGTCAGCCAGCCGTTATGAGCCAGAAGTTTGACCCGGATGGCGGCGGTAAAGGCGGCCCACAGCGGCGCCCAAAGCACCGGTCCGAACATCAGCAAGAAGATGCCGACGCCGACCACAAGGCCGATCCCGCCGCCGATCACCTTGCCTGCCGCTTCGCCCGCGTGATGGGCCTGGCCGTGGGGGTCGCCGCTGGGATTGTTGGACGAAGTCTCCAGCGTCGTGTTCAGCGGCGTGGGCGGGCCCTCGGGCTCGACCCACAGCATGTTCGACGTCTTTGGATCGTCCCGCCGCGCCATCAACTGCGCCGGCTGACCGCGAAGTCGGCCAGGCTTTCCAGGCTGGAGCGCCATTCGTTGGCCGGGAAGCCCGCCAGGGCGCCCTTGGCCTTGTCGGCATATTCCGAGGCCAGGTCGAGGGTTGCCTCCAGCGCGCCGGTGCCGATGATCAGTTCGCGGGCGCGGCGGAAGTCGGCGTCTGTCTGCTCGCGACGGCCGATGGCCCGCTCCCAGAACTCGGCCTCGCGGGGGCCGGACCGGGCGATGGCCAGCAGCAGCGGCAAGGTGGCCTTGCCTTCGCGGAAGTCGTCACCAGCGTTCTTGCCCAAGGCCTCGGTCGTGCCGCCATAGTCCAAGGCGTCGTCGGCCAGCTGGAAGGCTAGGCCCAGGTTCATGCCATAGGCGCGCAGGGCGTCGGACTGCACGGCCGGCACTCCGGCCGAGACGCCGCCAGCCTCCGAGGCCGCGGCGAACAGCTCCGCGGTCTTGGCGCCAATGATTTCCAGATACAGCGACTGCGAAAGGTTCAGGTCGTGGCTGCGGGTGAGCTGTAGAACCTCGCCCTCGGCGATGACGCGGCTGGCCTTGGCCAGGATCTCCAGCGCCTTCATCGAATTCGTTTCGACCATCAGCTCGAAGGCCCGGGCGAAGAGGAAGTCGCCGACCAGCACGCTTTGCGCCGCGCCCCAAATCAGGTGCGCCGCCATCTTGCCGCGCCGCAGCTGGCTGCCATCGACCACGTCGTCGTGCAGCAGGGTGGCGGTGTGGATGAACTCGACGGCGGCGGCCAGCTTGAGGCAGGTGTCGTCGCCCGACCCGGCCAGGCGCGCGGCGGCCACGGTCAGCAGCGGGCGCAGGCGCTTGCCGCCGGCGGCGATCAGGTGCTCGGCCAAAGCCGGGATGACCGGCACTTCGCTCTGCATGCGCGCGGTGATCAGAGCATCGACCCCGGTCATGTCGGCGGCGGCCAGCCGCACGAGACGATCCACCGATCCCGGCTCCCGGGCGAGGGTCGCTGCAGCTGCGTCCAAGACAATACTCTCCCTGACTGACGCCCGCCGGGGGTCGGCGTGCGCCTTGCGTCTCGCGGGCTTGATCAGCCGTTGCGAGCGACAATGGTGGCGGGATAGGTCAGGGTCAAGGCGAGCACAAGGCTTGAAACGTTGCCGAACGAGATCCTCCCCCCTGGACCGCCCCTCGGGGTCACTGAAGATACCGTGCTGGGCGGCCGCGTCAGGCTGCGCCAGGCCGTGTCCGGATACCGGGCGGGCATGGACGCCGCCCTGCTGGCGGCGACCTGCGACGCCCCGCCCGGCGATCGCGTCATCGAGGCCGGTTGCGGCGTTGGCGGCGCCCTGCTGGGCGCCGCAAGTCGCCGACCCGACACCCGATTCGTCGGACTGGAGCGCGATCCGGCCGCCGCCACATTGGCGCGCGGCAATGTCGCGCTCAACGGCCTGGAGGCTCGGGTCGAGATCATCGAGGGCGATGTCGAGGCCGGCTTTCGGGCGCTCGGCCTGCCCTTGTTCGACGCGGCGATCAGCAATCCGCCGTTCTTTGACGACCCTGGCGCCCTGCGCGCCCCGGCCGCAGAAAAGTCCGGCGCCTGGATGGCGGATGGCGGCCTGGCGGCCTGGACGGTCTTTTGCCTGAAAGCGGTGCGCGAGGGCGGGACGGTCACCCTGATTCACCGCGCCGATCGGCTGGGCGACATCCTGACGCTATTGGCTCCCAAGGCGGGGTCGTTCAGGATCCGCCCCATCGCGCCGTTCGCCGACGCTCCGGCCAAGCGGGTGATCGTCCGGGCGATCAAGACCGGCAAGGCGCCGCTGGTGCTGTTGCCGCCTCTGGTGCTGCATGAACGGGAGGGCGCGGGACACACGGTGCGGGCGGAAGCGATCCTGAGGGGGGAAACGGGGCTGGGATGGAGTTAGCCGTTACTTGCCCCCTAGGGGTCGCTTCGCGATCGTCTTCCCCCATAGGAGGAAGAGCTCAGGCGCGCTGGGCTCCGCGCCCCATGGGGGACGGACAGGCGGCGAAGCCGCCAGGTGGGGGCAAGTGGGCGAATAGACCCTACTCAGCGTACAGCGCCAAGGCGTCCAGGCACATCTCCAGCCCCGTCAGGTCGTGCAGCGTGTCCTCGGTGATGATCACGAACAGGCGCCGGGCCTCGGCCCACAGCATCACCGTCTCCGGCAGGCCGAAGTCCTCGACCACGCAACCGTCGCCATCGCGCCAGACGCCGGCCTCGTCGCGCTGGGCGCCGACATGGGCCTCGACCCGGTCGACATATTCGGCCTCGATTTCGTCGGCGACGTTGAGATAGGCGAAGACCGGCTTGCCCAGCCCAGCCAACACCCCGGCCTCGAAGGCGGCGCTGGCGGCGCAGGACGGACCGCGCCAGGGCGTCAGGTTTATCACCCCGGCGTCGGCCTGACGCAGCTTCGCCATTCTTTCGGTGTAGAGTTCGCGGGCCCGGATCTCGGAATCGTTGGGATCGCTCTCGACGATGGCGGGCGCCGTCAGGCCAGTGAAGCCGAAGTTCAGGCACAAGGCGCGTTGCCGGGCGGCGTGCGGCTCGGCGTCGGGCAGCCAGGGTTCGGGGCCGGCCAGCCATAGGGAACGGACAGGTCTCATGAGACCTTAGAGCTTGCGCAAACGGGATGCTGTCAACCGCCTTGAAGATGTCGCCCCCCATCGGGACCACGGTCCACCGTCGCACCCTCCTCGCCGTCGTCGGCTCAAGCCTGCTGCCTGCCTGCGCGCGCGCCGCGCTGAGCGACTCCTGGCTCGCCTATGAGCGCCGCCTGCGGGCTCAGTTGGCCCAGCGACGCGGCGACTTCGATCCAGATTTCGAACAGGACCTGGCCGATCTGGGCGACATCTTTCGGCGCGCTCGAGGCCTGCGAAACCTGACGCCCGATCCCGGCCTGACCCTGGCGGCCCGGGCCCATGCCGCTGACGTGGCCCGCACCGGCGTGTTCGACCACATGACCCCCGAGGGTTTCGGACCTGCGGCCCGCGTCGGCCTGCTGGCCCGCGACCTGATCGGCGCCCCGGCCGAGAACATCGCCGAGCGGCTCAACGCCATTGGGCCAGTGCGTCCCGACCAGATCATGGGCCAGTGGAAGACCAGCCCCAGCCACCGCGCCAACCTGCTGGCCACGGGCTTCACCCATGTGGGCTACGGCGTGCTTCGCCGGGGGGCCGAGGTGATTGCCGTGGGCGCCTATGCCGAGGTCTCGGCCCGGCTGGCTGGCCCTGCCCCGCTACGGGTGTCGTCCGTGGACGCCATCGGCGAGGCCCTGGCCCGCGCCACCCCGCGCATCGATCAGTTCTCGGTGTCGGAGCCGGGCGCCGAGCCCCTGATCGAGACCTATCTCGAAGGCCCTGGCCCCCAAACCCTGCCGCCGGGCGCCTGGCAACTGCGCCCTCACCTTTCGACCGGGGAACACAAGTATCAGGTCGCCTGGGGGCCGGTGTTCTTGTTGGGGTGAGATTCCAAATGCCGCTCATCCCGGCCAATGCCAGGATGAGCGGTTGAATGGGTTTGGTGGACGAAAAACGGCGGGCCCTCTCGAGCCCGCCGTCTGACGTTTCAGCGATGGCGCAAAAGCCTAGTTCTTGGCCACGTCGACCAGCTTGTTCTTGGCGATCCAGGGCATCATGGCGCGCAGGCGGCCGCCGACTTCCTCGATCTGGTGCTCGGACGTCCGGCGACGGGTGGCCTTGAACGAGGGTTGGCCGACCTGGTTTTCCAGCATGAAATCGCGGACGAACTTGCCCGACTGGATGTCTTCCAGCACCCGCTTCATCTCGGCCTTGGTCTCCGAGGTGACGATGCGCGGGCCGGTGACATATTCGCCGTACTCGGCCGTGTTGCTGATCGAGTAGTTCATGTTGGCGATGCCGCCTTCATAGATCAGGTCGACGATCAGCTTCAGCTCGTGCAGGCACTCGAAATAGGCCATTTCCGGCGCGTAACCGGCTTCGACCAGCACTTCGAAGCCGCAGCGGATCAGCTCGACCGTGCCGCCGCACAGGACGGCCTGTTCGCCGAACAGGTCGGTCTCGCACTCTTCGCGGAAGTTGGTCTCGATGATGCCCGAGCGGCCGCCGCCGATGGCCGACGCGTAGGCCAGGCCCAGGTCGTGGGCGTTGCCCGTGGCGTCGTGGTGGACAGCGATCAGGCAGGGCACGCCGCCGCCTTTCTGATATTCGCCGCGCACGGTGTGGCCGGGGCCCTTGGGCGCGACCATCAGGACGTCGATGGTGTCCTTGGGCTCGATCAGGCCGAAGTGGACGTTCAGGCCGTGAGCGAACAGCAGGGCCGCGCCGTCGCGGATATTGGGGGCGATCTCTTCGGCATAGATCGCCCGCTGATGCTCGTCGGGCGCCAGGATCATGATCAGGTCGGCCCAGGCGGCGGCCTCGGCCACGGTCATGACCTGCAGGCCCTCGGCCTGAGCCTTCTTGGCGGTGGCCGAACCGGCGCGCAGGGCGACGGCGACGTTGCTGGCGCCCGAGTCGCGGAGGTTGAGAGCGTGCGCGTGACCTTGCGAGCCGTAGCCTACGATCGCGATCTTCTTGTCCAGGATGCGGGCGAGGTCGGCGTCGCGATCATAATAGACGCGCATGTTTTTTCTCCAGGACTGGTCAAATCAGGCCGTCCCGCGCAACGGCGGAGCGACAAAGGCCGGGCGTTTGAGCGTTTTTTTGCCGTTTCGTCAAGGCGATGACGGCAGAACGTTGTGACCTTATAGCCTCTGCGGCCACGTTTTAGACCCTGGGGCGCTCCGCCGCCATCGTCGGCGTGGCAGGAGCCGGCCAGAACGGCAAGTCGCCGCCGTCCGCCGCTCCTGAAAGGCAGCGAAATCGACGACGAAGGTCGAGGATGCCGATGGGGACGCACGCATGCGTGCGTCCCCAAATTTCAGTCAATCACCAGAACAGGTCGTAGTTGACGCTGAGCACCTGGCCCGACCAGATATCGACGAGGACGGCGTCGTCGCCGACCCGAACCCACTCGCAGCCGGCCGGAGGATAGGGCAGGCCATAGGAACCGGCGTTCAGATAGTAGGACTGGCCGTACCAGCCGCCCGGCAGATAGTCGCCGAACGACCATTGGTTCACGTAGAAGCCACGTGGATAGCGATAGACGCCGACCCGGTAGCGCTGGCCGGCCTGATAGGAAGGACGGTAGCGACGCTGGTCATAGCGCTGACGGTTGTTGTCGCGGTCACGCCAGTGGCCGTTGTCGCCGGGGCGGCTCTGGCCGGGACGATCCCAACCGCCCGGACGTCCGCCCTGATCGGGACGACCGCCTTGGCCGGGACGGTCCCAGCCACCGGGACGCCCGCCTTGGTCGGGGCGGCCCTGATCTGGACGACCCTGTCCTTGACCCCAATTTCCGCCCTGGCCACCACGACCGCCTTGGCCATTCTGGCCCTGCCAGCCGCCGCGGTCACGGCCTTGCTGCGGGTTTTGCGCCTGCGGGGGAGTTTGAGGCTGCTGAGGCTGTTGAGGCTGTTGAGGCTGTTGAGGCTGTTGAGGCTGTTGAGGCTCCTGCGGCTGTGGCGCCGGACGGCCGCCGCTCCAACTGCCGCCGCCGTTGGAGCGGTCGCCACGATCACCGCGATCGCTACTCGAAGGTTGCTGTTGAGGCTGGGCCTGTGGTTGAGGCTGCTGCTGACCGCCGCGATCGCCACCGTTATCCCCGCGTGGGCCGCGCTCGCCGCCCTCTTGGCGGCCCCCGCGCCGGTCAAGCTGTCCCGCGCCGGCGGCTTCGGCCGCGGCACCGCCCAGCAGCGACAGGATCATCGCGGTCGTGATCAGACGTTTCATTTCGTGCTCCAGGGATCCCTTGTGGTGGGTCCGACGCTCATCCCTTGTATGTAGTGTCGGCCCAGCGCCATGAACCGCGTTTGAACGACGCCGCTGAGGAATGCTTTATGCTCGTCAACCCTCAGGACGTTCTCGGCTTCTGGGCCGCCGCCGGCCCGGCCAAGTGGTTCGTCAAGTCGGACGTCTTCGACGCGGCGATCCGGCTGAGGTTCGAACCCGTCCATCTCGTCGCCGCGCGCGGCCAGTACGACGGCTGGGCGGGCGACGCCGAAGGCGCGATGGCCCTGGTCATCCTGCTCGACCAGTTTCCCCGCAACCTCTACCGCGACAGTGGCCACGCGTTCGCCACCGACGGCAAGGCCCGGACGATCGCTGTCGCGGCCGTGGCCGCCGGTTACGATAAGACCGTGGACCCGCTGCTGCGGCCGTTCTTCTACCTGCCTTACGAACATTCGGAGTCCCTGGCCGAACAGGACGCCGGCATCGCCCTGTTCGAAGGCCTGCCGAAGGACAACGGCGACGCCGAGAGCCTGAACTGGGCCCTGCTGCACCGGGACATCATCGCCCGGTTCGGCCGGTTCCCGCACCGCAACGCGGCGCTAGGGCGGACAACCACGCAGGAAGAACAGGCGTTTCTGGACGAGGGCGGCTTCGCGGGGTGACAAAGCCCCTCCCTCCACCTTACTGACGGGACGAACGCCCAAACGCATTTGCCGCACTGGCGACGACGGCGATTCGCCTGCACTCTAGCGACCATGAACGCCATCGTCCCCATCCACGCCCAGCAGGCCCCCGCCGACCATCCGGAACGGCAGTACCTGAACCTGTTGCAGGACATCCTCGACAACGGCGTCCAGCGCGGCGATCGCACAGGCACCGGCACGTTGGGCGTCTTTGGCCGGCAGATTCGTTTCGATCTGTCCAAAGGCTTCCCGGTCCTGACCACCAAGAAACTGCACCTGCGCTCGATCATCGTCGAGCTGCTGTGGTTTCTGAAGGGCGACACCAATGTCCGCTATCTGCAGGAAAACGGCTGCAAGATCTGGGACGAATGGGCCGACGAGAACGGCGACCTGGGTCCGGTCTACGGCAAGCAATGGCGCTCGTGGGCGGCGCCGGCCAAAGACGGAAACGGAGTCGGCTCGATCGACCAGATGGCCAGGCTGGTCGAGGGCCTGAAGACCAATCCCAACGGTCGCCGTCACATCGTCAGCGCCTGGAATCCGGCCGATGTCGACGACATGGCCCTGCCGCCTTGCCACTGTCTGTTCCAATTCTTCGTCGCGGATGGGAAACTCAGCTGCCAGCTCTACCAGCGCAGCGCCGACGTCTTCCTGGGCGTGCCGTTCAACATCGCCTCCTACGCCCTGCTGACGATGATGGTCGCCCAGGTCGTCGGTCTGCAGCCGGGCGAGTTCGTCCACACCTTCGGCGACGCCCACCTCTATCTCAACCACCTGGACCAGGCCCGCGAACAACTGACCCGCGAACCCCTCCCCCTCCCCACCCTGAAGATGGCCGACAAGACAGATCTGTTCGGCTTTGAGTACGCAGACTTCACGCTGGAAGGCTACGAGGCTCATCCGCACATCAAGGCGGCCGTGGCGGTGTGACCTGGGCTACTGACCGCCTCGATCAGATCAAGAGCGGCGACGTCGTCCTGCCGCCGGTCGTCCAGACCCTCCAGCTCGGCGGCCTCGACGACTGGGGCGAGGGCTGGGTGCGCAAGACCTGGACGCCGGCGCCGGAGTTGCTGAATGTCGATGGCTCGTTGTTCGGCGGCTACATCGCCGCCCTCGCCGACCAGATCCTGGCGCTCGCGGCCATGACCGTCGCGCCGGGCAACGCAATGTTCCGCACCAGCAATCTCAAGGTCGATTTCATCCGCGTGGGCAAGGCGGAAGTCTTGACGATCGAAGGCCGCGTGGTGGCCCAGACCAGGGGCATGATCCATGTCGACGCCGATTTCCGGCGACCCGACGGCGAGTTGATCGCCCGCGCCTCGGCGCAACAGGTGGTGGTTCCGTTCGGAGCGGCGTAGAACGGGCCCATGTCCGTGATCCTTACCGTCGGCCCCGTGGCCCGCTCGCTCAACGGCGTCATCGGCCGAGATGGCGATCTGCCCTGGCGCCTGAAGTCCGACCTGGCGATCTTCAAGGCCTGCACGATGGGCAAGCCGGTGATCATGGGGCGAAAGACCTGGGACAGCCTGCCCCGCAAGCCTCTTCCCGGCCGGATGAACATCGTGCTGTCGCAGGACGGCTCGTTCGAACCCCAGCAGGCCGTGGTCTGCGAGAGCTTCCTGGAAGCCCTGCAGATGGCCAAGGAACAGGCCGCCGACGACGGCGTCGACGAGGTCTGCGTGATCGGCGGCCGGGCGATCTTCGAGCTGGCCCTGCCCCGCGCCAAGCGGCTGTACCTCACCGAGGTGCAGGCCGAGGTGGAGGGCGACGTCTCGTTCCCGGCTTTCGACGAGACCGCCTGGACGGAGGTGCGCCGCGAGGAGCACCCCGCCGGTCCCGATGATGACCACGCCTTCGTGTTCCGTGTATTGGAGCGTCGATGATGCCTGTTCGCCCTCACCTGTTCGCCGCGCTTTGCGTCCTGACGCTGTGCAGCGCCGCCCCGGTCGATGCGCGCAACCTGGGCCAGGACGACAGCCTGGGGCGGGCGGCGGCGACCGACGTGGTGGTGTTCGACGTGCTCAAGGTTCGTCCGCTACAGCGCGGCGAAGTAGCGACCTGCCGGGTCTATGGTCGGGCGATCAAGGCCGAGCGTGGCGCCCGCTTCAAGCCGCGCCAGTCAGTGCGATTGACCGTCCCCTGCGCCGCCCAGGGCGCCGGATCGTCGGACTCGACGCCCAAATGGATCGACCGCGAGGCCCTGGTTCGCTCGGCCCACGGCCGCGCCTTCCTGGCCAGTGACGGCGCGTTGATCGCCTATGAGCTCTACGATCTGGACTGAGGCGTTGCGTGCGGGTTCAAACGCCCGTTTACTCCGCCCATGCGCCCGCTAGAGGTGTCGCAACGGGAGCAAGACGCATGGAACTGGAACTCGTCGCCGAGGGCCTGCAATTCCCCGAGGGGCCGATCGCCATGGCCGACGGCTCGGTGATCCTCACCGAGATCCAGCGCCAGACCCTTAGCCGCGTAGCCGCCGACGGGCGCCGCGAGACGATCGCCGAGTTGCCGGGCGGCCCAAACGGCGCGGCCATCGGTCCGGACGGCGCGGTCTATGTCACCAACAACGGCGGCAGCTTCAACTTCATCGACATGGGCGGCCTCAACGTGCCCGGCCCGACACCGCCAGGCCACGAGGGCGGGTCGATCCAGCGCGTAGACCTAACGACCGGCGCTGTGACCACGCTCTACACAGAGTGCGACGGCAAGCGGCTGATCGGGCCCAACGATCTGGTGTTCGACCGGCAAGGCGGCTTCTGGTTCACCGATCACGGCTGCACCACAGCCGAGGGTCGCAAGTTCGGCGCCCTCTACTACGCCCTGACCGACGGCAGCCAGATCGTTCGCTGGCGCGACCACTTCGTCTCGCCCAACGGCGTGGGCCTCTCGCCCGACGAGAAAACCGTCTACATGGCCGACACCACCCTGGGCCGGCTATGGTCGTTCGACATCGCCGCGCCCGGCGTCCTGGCCGACGCGCCGCCGTTGATGCCCGGAAACGTGGTGGTCACCCTGCCGGGGTATCAGTTGTTCGACAGCCTGGCGGTCGAGGCCGATGGCAGGGTCTGCGTGGCGACGATCATCAATGGCGGAATCACCGCGATCTCGCCGGGCGGCGCGACCGAGCACTTCGCCGTGCCCGACGTGATTGTCACCAACATCTGTTTCGGCGGCGCCGACATGAGAGACGCCTGGATCACGGCGTCGGGGACGGGGAAACTCTACAAGGCGCGGTGGCCCAGGGCGGGGTTGAGGTTGAATTTCAACGGATGAACCCATTCCTCCCCCTGTGGGGGAGGCGGCGCGAAGGCGCCGGTGGGGGGGGGGCGGACCCACCGCGGCTAACTCCCCCCTCCGTCGGCTGCGCCGACACCTCCCCCGCAGGGGGAAGATTTGGTCTTAGTACAGCACCCCCAGCGCCTCGCGCTCGAAGGCCTTCAGTTCGTCGTTGCGGCCGTCGCGGATCTTCATGACCCACTCCGGGTCCTGCAAGAGCGCGCGCCCGACGCCGACCAGGTCGAACTCGCCGCGGTCCAGGCGCTCCAGCAGACCGTCGATCGAGGCCGGTTGGCTGCCCTCGCCGCCGAACGCCGCGATGAACTCGCCCGACAAGCCCACCGAGCCGACGGTGATCGTCGGGGCGCCGGTCAGCTTCTTGGCCCAGCCGGCGAAGTTGAGGTCTGAGCCCTCAAACTCCGGCTCCCAGAACCGGCGCTGTGAGCAGTGGAAGATGTCGGCCCCGGCGTCGGCCAGGGGCTGAAGCCAGGCTTCCAGCTCTTGAGGCGTGACGGCGTTCTTGACGGTGAAATCCTGCTGCTTCCACTGCGACAGACGGATGATCACCGGATAGTCCGGACCGACCGCAGCCCGCACGGCCTTGAGGATTTCGGCCGCGAAATTGGCGCGGGCGGCAATGGTGGCGCCGCCAAAACCGTCGTCGCGGACATTGGTGCCGTTCCAGAAGAACTGGTCGATCAGATAGCCGTGGGCGCCGTGCAGTTCGATGGCGTCGAAGCCAAGGCGCTTGGCGTCCGCGGCCGCCGTGGCGAAGGCGGCGATGGTGTCGGCGATCTCGGCGTCGGTCATCGGGGTGGTGAAGGGCTCGCCGCCAGCTTTGGAGAGACCCGAGGGACTATCGATCTTGCCCAGCACGTCCTTCCCCTTGGCCGCGCCCACATGCCACAGCTGCGGCGCAATCAGGCCGCCGGCCGCGTGCACCTCATCGACCACAGTCTTCCAGGCCGCCAGTTCCTTCTCGCCATGGAAGCGCGGAATGTTGGCGTCGTTCAGCGAGGCGTCGCGGGCCACGCCCGTGCCCTCGGTGATGATCAATCCGACCTGGTTCTCGGCGCGGCGGCGGTAATAGGCGGCGACGTCGTCGGTGGCGACGCCGCCGGGCGAGAACGACCGGGTCATCGGGGCCATCACCACCCGGTTGGGCAGTTTCAGCGACTTGAATTCGAACGGCTTGAACAGGGCGTCGAGGGCCATGAGGCGGCTCCGCAAAGGGCTGGGTTAGCGGTGGTTATAAAGGCGGGTTTCGTTTGAGGACGATGGAGAAAAACTAACGCCTCCCCGTGCGGAGTGGGGACAGGCGCATGCGCCTGTCCCCACTCCGATCTAAAGCCCCAACACCAGCTTGGTGATGATGTTCTTCTGGATCTCGCTGGAGCCCGCATAGATCGTGGTCTTGCGGTAGCTGAAATAGGACGGCGCGATCGGGGCCGCGTAATCCGGTCCGGCCCGGCCCTCGTTGGTCGGGGCCCAGGTGTCGCGCACGAACGGCGCTGCATAGGTTCCGACCGCCTCCAGGGCCAATTCTGTGATCGCCTGCTGGGTCTCTGATCCCGCCAGCTTCAGCATCGACGAGGCCGGCCCCACCGCCTTGCCCGCAGAACGGCCGGAGAAGATTCGCAGCTCGGTGGCGTTCAGCGACTCCACCGCGATCTCCAGCTCGGCGATCTTCAAGCGGAAGTCCGGGTCCTCGATCAGCGCCCCGCCGTCGTCGGCGCGCTCCAGGGCGGCGATCTTCTTCACCTTGCGCAACATGTGCATCAGGCCAGGCGCATAGGCGTTGCCGCGCTCAAACTCGAGCAGATATTTGGCGTAGGTCCAGCCCTTGTTCTCCTCGCCGATCCGGTTGCCCACGGGCACGCGAACATTGTCGAAGAACACCTGGTTGATCTCCTGCTCGCCCTCGGCCGGACCGTCCAGGGTGGGCAGGGCCTTCACCTGGATGCCGGGCAGGGTCATCGGCAGCAGCAGGAAGCTGATCCCCTCCTGCGGCTTGCCCTGCGTCGAGGTGCGCACCAGGCAGAACATCCAGTCGGCCCACTGAGCTTGGGTGGTCCAGATTTTTGAGCCGTTCAGGACATAGTCGTCGCCATCCCGGACGGCGCTCATCTTCAGCGAGGCGAGGTCCGACCCCGCGCCCGGCTCCGAATAGCCCTGGCACCACCAGATGTCGGACGACAGGATCGGCGGCAGGTGCTGGGCCTTCTGTTCTGGCGTGCCGAACGCCATGATCACCGGCGCGCACATCTTCAGCCCCATGGGCGAGGGGTTTGGTGTGCCAGCCAGCGACATCTCCATGTTGAAGATGTAGCGCTGCGAGGGCGTGAAGCCCGTCCCGCCCAGCTCAACCGGCCAATCCGGCGCGGCCCAGCCGCGCTCGAACAGCTTCTTCTGCCATTTCACCTGGCCGGCCTTGTCGAGATAGCCGTTCTTCGACTGGGCCATCTTGTGTCGCAGGCCGTCATCGAAAGCCTTGGCGATCCAGTCGCGGACGTCATTCTGGAAGGTCAGATCCTCGGCGGAAAAGGCGAGATCCACGGCCGCTACTCCACCGCATCCAGATATTCGATCTCGGGACGACCGGCCATGAACGGTCCCATCGCCGCGCCGGCGGCCTTGAAATAGTCGCTGCCGCCGTGGGCCTTTAGCGCGTCTTCCGAGGCATAGAGTTCCAGCACTTTGTAGACTGCAGGCTCCGTCCGGCTCTTGACGAGCTGGTAGGCCAGGCAACCGGGCTCGTTGGCCTTCACCTTGTTTTGGAGGTCGAGGAAGACTTTTTCGAAATCGGCGGCCTTGTCCGGCTGCACTTTGAGAATTGCTATAACGCCGATCATGTTCGTCTCCGAGGCCTTGGCGGCTAAACGCTTGTTTGAAGCCAGTGTCGGGCAGAGTGGCGTAGAGGGCAAGGGGGCACGCGCTTGACAACCATGGCGAGCGCCGCGCCACATGCGGCGTCCAGGGGATCGCATGGAGCCGACGCGTCGAGACCACATCCGCGCCGCCTTGGCGCTCGCCGCTTCGCGGTTGCTCGCCCAGCTAACGCGGCTGACGTGCTGGCGGCTTTGGTCGGAGCCTAGTCAGGCACGGTGCTGGGACCGTCCGGCCTGGTCCACATCAACCTCGGCGATCTGCTGACCTATCTGAAGGCCCATCGCGACCGCCCGACCGGCTTCCTGACCGAGGCGTCGTGGCGAACGCTGCAGACCCCTCCGTTCGGCGGCTATTCGGCGTTAGGCTGGGGCGTCGACACCGCCTGTAGCCTGGGTCATGTCGGTTCGAACGGTCTGTGGTGGACCCAGGCCTTCATAGACAGGCCGGCGGGAATGGCGTTCGCGGGCGTTCAGAACGCGGTGACGCCCGAGGCGAACTCAGTCATGCGGCAGCCGCAGGGCGCGGCGAAGCTCAGTCGAAATCCGGGGTAGCGGGAGAGAACTTACCGTCGCTCGTTCCAACCGTAGGCCACCCACGAATGGCCGCCCATGTGTCGGGCCTCGATCAGGCCAGGATCGCCGGCGGGCGCGGGCGCGGCGGTGGGACGACCGCGAAGGGCGAAGGCGGCCAAGCCCAGCAAGGCGGTGGCCATGAAGCCAATGACCACCAAGGTGGCGGCGAACACAACGGCGATGACGGCGGCGACGGCGACGGCGACCGAGGTCGCCACGGCTCCGGCGATGGTGGCCAGGCTGCGCCAGGCGATACCGTTGGCCTTGGATGTCTCCATCGTCTTCCTCGCCAGGCGTTGCCCCGCCCTCTTGCTAAGGTGGGGCGCCAGTACTGAACGTCAACTGAACACCCAGTCGATCGTTGCGTAAAATGAATTCGACGCTAGCCCGCCGCGAAACCCGCCAATTCGCGGCGTTCGCGCATCACCGTGCTGAAGGCGGCGTTGATCGCGGCCGACTTGGCCTCGGCCACTTCGATGAACTCCAGAGGCAGACCTCGGGCTCTCGCCCGGTCCGGGTGGACCTCCGACATCGCCGTGCGCCAGGCCGAGTGCACCACCGCGTCCTCGGCGTCGGCCGGCACGTCGAGGATGCGGTAAGGATCGTCAGGCTCGGCGCCGACGTGGGTGGCGGTCAGGCGGCGGAAGGCGAGCGGCGACATGCCAAACAGATCCGACACCCGCTCCAGATAGGCCAGCTCCTCGGGGGTCACCGCGCCGTCGGCCTTGGCGATGTGGAACAGGCCGTCCAGCACGTCCTCCAGCAGCTGCGGGCAGGTGCGATAGCGCTTGGCCAGGCGCTTGGCATAGCTCTCGAAGCCGTGCGTCGTCTGCCGCGCCAGGTCATACAGGCGGTGGATGTTGTTCTCGGACGCGGGGTCGGGGTGGAACACCTCGGCGAAGGCGGCGAACTCGTCGGTGTCGGCCGAGCCGTCGGCCTTGGCCAGCTTCGCGCCCAGGGCCGTCACGGCCGTCGAGAAGGCCGGATCCTGCCCCGGCAGGCCAGGCGGACATTCCTGGCATTCCGCCATGTCCAACCGCCGCGCGGCGAGGCTTGCAATGTTACGCCAGAAGGTCATGGCAGCGACGTGAGTCCAGAAGCGTGGCGGAGTAGTGGCAGTTGTATATACGCAAGACCGTCCCCCACGGATCACGCCTCCCACGCTTTCTAGCACAAAAAAGCCGTGGCCCCACCCGGCCATGCTGCATCGCACATTGAAAATTGGTAACAGTCTGTCCGACGCTCGCCGGAAATATTCGCGGGCCGGGGGAGCGTTTTGGCCGTCCACGTCGTTATGGTCACGCTTGAGCGTGGGCGGGTTGAAACGCCCCCGGCGCCATGCTCCGGTCCCATTGCGGCCGGAAAGGCTCTAACTCAACGCGCCCGACTTTGTAGATCGACGCCCTATCAAGAGGACTTCCGCCCGCATGGCGACCGCTTTCCTTCTCGCCCTGGCCCTGCTGGCCCAGGACGCTCCCGTGTCCACCGCGCCGGTCGCCTCCGCTCCCCCGGTCCGCACGACCGCCGCGCCCACGCCGCCGACCGACGACTATGGCTATGTCGGTTGGTGCTACGGCGCGCTGGGCGGCTATGTCGAGCTGTACGACAAGGTCCTGCCGGAAGTGACTCGCATCGAGAAGGCCTTCCCCGGCCCCGACGGATTTTCCGCTGCAATGAAGGAATATCCGGCCCTGCGCACTCAGGCCCAGAGCGACCTGAAGATCTATCGGTCGGCGATTGTGGCGGCCGAGAAGGCCAGCCCCCGTCCGATCTCCGAATATGGCGCGGCGGCGATCAAGAAGGGCCGTTCGGTCTGGGGCGGCTCCGAGCAGGTCGACAAGGCCCGCCTGGCTCAGGTGTGGATGAGTTGGTCGCCCCCAGGCGACTGCGAATCCCGCGCCAAGACCCTGGAGACCAAGTCCAACCTGTTCGGCCAAGCCCTGAACTACAACGTCAAGAAGGACGAGGCTCCGGTTCTCGCGCCGACCGAATCCGCACCCGTCCCGGCTGCGACGGAGCCCTTGCCTCAGGAGGCTCCAGCGGCTGAAACCCCGGTCGCCGACACGCCGAAGCCGGCTCCGATCGCCAAGCCTGTCGCGGCGAAGGCCAAGCCGGTTTCCGCCAAGGTCACGCCTGCGAAGACGGCGGCGAAACCTGGGGCGAAGACGGCGGCGAAGCCTGGCGCCAAGCCGCCCGCACTGCCGCTGGCCGAAAAGGGAGAGATCATCATCGACCCCAACAATCCCCAGCCCTGCGCCGGCAGCCTCGCGCCCGGCAAGCGCGGCGGCAAGAACGTACTGGTCTGCAAGCCGGACTAAGGGCGGCGTTTAGACCCTCTCCCGATGAGAGGGTTATTTTACCGGCAGCGCCCCGCTCTCCGCCAGCGCCTTGAACCACGCATAGGACGCCTTGGGCGTTCGCACGCCCGTGGTTCGGTCCATCGCCACCAAGCCGAACTTGGACGTGAAGCCCAGGTCCCGTTCCCAGTTGTCGATCAGAGTCCAGGTAAAATAGCCGCCGATCCGGGAGCCTGCCTCCATCGCCCCCTTCACCGCCTCGAGGTGGCGGCGCAGATACTGGCTGCGGAAGCCGTCGTCGAGCACCGCTGGACCCGGGCCGAAGGCGTCCGAGCAGCCGTTCTCGGTGATCATCACCGCCGGGTTGCCGTAGTCGTGGCGCAGCATGTCCAGCACCTGGGCCAGGCCCGAGGGGTCGATCTGGCGGCCAAAGGCGTCGAGCTCGGCCCCGGGCGGCGGGGCGGCGGGGCGGCGGGCGCGATGTGGCTGGGCGAGCCCAGGTCGATCTTCACATAGGCCGGCGAGTAGTAGTTCACCCCCAGGAAGTCTACCGGCTGGCGGATCTTGGCAAGGTCGCCGTCCTGCACATGCCCCTTCAGGAAATCATCCATCAAAGCCGGATAGACGCCCTTCAGCAGGGGATCCAGCCACGCCCGGTTCCACAGCGCATCCAGGCCGCCGGACGCCGGGCGGTTCCAGAAGGCCAGCGCTCCGCCGGCCGGGCGACATGGCTGCAGGGCCAGGGTCGTGCCGATCTTCAGATCGTCGTGCCCCTCGCGCAGGGCCTGGATCGCCAGGCCCTGCGCGAGGTTCATATGGTGGGTGGTTGGTCCCAGCAGGGCGATGTCCTTCAGGCCCGGCGCGTGCTCGCCCAGCACATGGCCGAAGACGGTGTGCACCGCCGGCTCGTTGAGGGTGATTATGTGCTTGAGCCGGTCGCCCATCCGCTGGCCGACGGCGGCGGCGTAGTCGGCGAAGCTCTGGGCGGTGTCGCGCGCGCTCCAACCGCCCTTGTCCTGCAGGGCCTGGGGCAGGTCCCAGTGGAACAGGGTGGCGTAGGGCGTGACGCCCTTGGCCAGGCAGGCGTCGACCAGGCGCTCGTAATGGTCCAAGCCCGCGGCGTTGACCGTGCCTGACCCGGTGGGCAGCACCCGCGACCACGACATCGAGAAGCGGAAGGCCTTCAGCCCCGCCCCGGCGATCAGCTCGATATCCTCGGCGTAGCGACGGTAGCTGTCTGTGGCCAGATCGGCGGTCGAGCCGTCCTTGATCCGGCCCGGCTGCTTCTCGAAGGTATCCCAGATGCTGGGGCCGCGCCCGTCGGCGGTAGGCGAGCCCTCGGTCTGAAAGGCCGCCGTGGCCACGCCCCAGACGAAGTCGTCGGGGAATTGTCGAGACTTGATCGCGACCTCGGTCTTGCCGGCGCGGTCGCAGCCGCTGAGGCCAAGCCCGGCCGCACCACCGACCGCCAGGACGCTCCGTTGAAGATCGCGCGTCTTCGTTGCGGCGAAGATGATCGCAAAGCGCTGCCTCAAGCCGCAGGACTTGTCGGGCGGCGACGTCACCCTGATCGTCGAGGTCAGCGACGAAAGCCTGTCACGCGACCTGGGCTTGAAGACCGCGATCTATGCCGACCACGGCCTCCGCGCCTACTGGGTGGTCGATGTCGCGGCCCGGCGGATGATCGTCCATCGCGACCCGACGGACGAGCGTTATCGCTCGGTCAAGGCGTTCGGAGCCGACGCCGAGGTGGCCGCACTGTTGGCGCCGGAGTTGGCGATGCGGCTGGCGGAGTTGCTCGGCGACGCCTGACAAGTCGGCCGGAACGACCCTCGCGGCGATTGGAGTGACGCCATGAATGTCATGAAGCACAACGGCTACACGGCTCGGGCCGAATTCGACGACGAGGATGAGATCTTCATCGGCCGCCTCGCCGGGGTCAATGACATCGTCGGCTTCCACGCCGACAGCGTCAGCGACCTGAAGGCCGCCTTCCACGAGGCCGTCGCCGACTACATCGCCACCTGCGCCAAGGCCGGAAAGAAGCCGGAAAAGCCCTATTCCGGCCAGATCATGGTCCGCGTCGATCCCGTGGTCCACGCCCGCGCCGCCTTGGCGGCGGAACTGGCGGGCAAGAGCCTGGCGGGCTGGACGGAGGAGAAGCTGCGCGACGCGGCGACGCGGGAGATCGAGGCGGCTTAAAGGGGGGTCGCTATGCTCGATGCCGCCGCGCCTAGGCTTCCACTCGAAGATCTATGGCGCCGAGAAAATAGAGTGTGTGTCTCCATTTCTCCTTGTTCCAGACGGCCGACGCCGCTCCCCCACGCGCACCATTCTTGCCGGTGGCGCCGAAATCGACCCGCACGTCCCATCCCTTGGTGGCGTAGTCCGTGAACTGTGTCACCGAGTCGATCGGGCTCGCGGTGTCCGAGTGCCAGTAGAGAGCCTCAAGGCCTTCCACGAAGGCCGACACGCTGGTGGTCGCGGTGCCCGGTCCCAGGACGATGCGCGGCAGAGTAATTCCGACGTTCGCCGCCGATCCGCTGACGAGATTGATCAAGGTGTCTCCGCCCGGCAATGACTGGGCGACGAATTCAGGACGAACAGCCTTCGTGGGGTTTGGCATTTCAATCCTCAGATCGGCATAGGTTTTCGGACGGGATGTATCCTTGCCCTTTACTCAGGGTGCAGTATTTTAAGGATAGGGCGTCGTCTTGGCGGCAGCCAAGAAGTCCGTATTTGTAGCAAACGGCCAAGACGTATTGGGCTTCGGGGAGACCTTTGCTGCAACCAAGGAACTCCCGGATTTTCTTTTCGCTCGCCAGGATGCCGGCGCATGGCGACGGTTGTGCGGCGCGTTCATAGAACGGGAGTGATCGCGCCAGCGCGGCCTCGTCCTGCTGGCTGTTTATGGTCTGCGCGTTGAGCGAACCTCGGAGCTGCCCGGCGATGATGAAGTTCGCGATCAAGTCGCCGCGCTGGGCCCATGTGCGCAGTTGGGCGGCGGAATAGGCGCTGGCGGTCCTCGTGGGAACGACGCGACGCTGCCTTTCTTGCATGTTGTAGAGGTAGCCTTCCACCGTCTCGAACTGAAGCTGGTTGTGAGGGCGTTCGTTACGCCAGAAGTAGAGACTGGGAGGCTCCTGCTTGGTCCGCGACGTCTTGGGAGGCGCACTCCAGGCGAAGCCAAACGACATCGATGCGACCAAGCAGGCCGCTGCCAGGGAGGCCCCCGCACGGGTCGGGGGGTAAGGCCGTCGATATCCGTTCCTCACCGCTCTCTCCCCGCCTCTGACACCGTCTTCGCCACCGGCGACCACACAAAATCAATCACCCGCCGTTTCCCCGTCACGATCTCGACCGAAGCGCTCATGCCAGCCGACAGCAAAGCTTGCCGGCCGTCAACCGTAAGACGCGCCCGTGACAGCTTCATCCTGACGGGAAACACCAAGCCCCTTTTTTCATCGACGATGGCGTCCGGCGAGACCTAGATCACTTGGCCGCTCAGCGTGCCGTAGCGGGTGAACGGATAGGCCTCCAGCTTGACGACGGCGGGGTCGCCGGTGTGGACGAAGCCGATGTCGCGGCCCAAAACGAGGGCCTCGACCACCAGGGCCTCGCCGTCGGCCACCAGGGTGACGACCGGCTTGCCGGTCTCGGCCACCTCGCCCAGCGTCGTCACAGAAACGGCCTGGACGATGCCGCCGACCGGGGCGGTCAGGGTCTGCAGGCCGCGCTTCTGCTGGGCCTTGCGCAGGGCGTCGCCCCGGGTGGCGGCCAGGCCTTCGGCCTCGGCCCGTTCCTGGGCGGCTAAGCCGCCTCCCCCCGCGCCTTGGCGCCGGGGGTGTAGTTGAGGATCGGCGACAGCCACTTCTCGGCCAGGGCCACCTCCCAGCCCTTGCGGCGGGCATAGTCCTCGACCTGATCGGGATCGACCTTGCCAACGCCGAAATAGTGCGACTTCGGATGGCTGAAATAGAAGCCCGACACCGCCGCGCCGGGGCTCATGGCGTAGCTCTCGGTCAGGATCATGCCGGTGGCGGCCTCGGCGTCCAGCAGCTTGAACAGCGTGCCCTTCTCGGTGTGGTCGGGCTGGGCCGGATAGCCGGGGGCGGGGCGGATGCCCTGGTATTTTTCGGCGATCATCACGTCGGTGTCGCGGGCCTCATTGGCGGCGTAGCCCCACAGCTCGACGCGGGCCTGGTAGTGCAGCCACTCGGCGAAGGCCTCGGCCAAGCGGTCGGCCAGGGCGCTGGCCATGATGGCGCTGTAGTCGTCGCCGGCGTCCTTGAAGCGCTTGACGATCTCGTCCTCGCCATGGCCGGCAGTGACGGCGAAGCCGCCGACATAGTCGGGGCCGTGCCCGATCGGCGCGACGAAGTCAGCCAGGGCGGCGTTCATCTTGCCGGCGCCCTTGTCCATCTGCTGGCGCAGGGTGAACAGGCGCGACAGCTCAGTCTTGCGACTTTCGTCAGTGTACAGAACGATGTCGTCGCCGTCGGCCTGGGCCGGCCAGAAGCCGATCACGCCCTTGGCCCCGAACCACTTTTCGGCCACCACCTTGTCGAGCATTTCGCGGGCTTCGCGATAGAGATCGGTGGCGGCCACGCCGACCACGTCGTCCTCCAAGATCTGTGGGAAGCGGCCGATCAGCTCCCAGCTGGCGAAGAACGGCGACCAGTCGATGAACGGGACCAGCTCGGCCAGCGACGGCTCGAAGGTCCGCACGCCGATAAAGCTGGGCTTGGGCGGCTGGTAGCCGGCCCACTCGATCTCGAACTTCTTCTTGCGGGCATCGGCGATGCTGGTGCGCGCCTTGTTGCTCTGCCCCCGCGCATACTGCTCGCGGATGCGGACATACTCAGTGCGCGTCTCGGCCTGCAGGCGGTCGCGCTCGCTGAGCGACAGCAGGCCCGAGACCACGCCCACCGCCCGGCTGGCGTCCAGCACATAGGTGGTCGAGCCCTTAGAATAGGCCGGCTCAATCTTGACCGCCGTGTGAGTGCGGCTGGTTGTGGCGCCGCCGATCAGCAGCGGCATGGTGAAGCCCTGGCGCTCCATCTCGGCGGCCACGAACACCATCTCGTCCAGCGACGGGGTGATCAGACCCGACAGCCCGATCATGTCGACGTTGTGCTTCTTGGCCTCTTCCAGGATGCGGTCGGCCGGGACCATCACGCCCAGGTCGATGACCTCGTAATTGTTACACTGCAGCACCACGCCAACGATGTTCTTGCCGATGTCGTGGACGTCGCCCTTTACCGTGGCCATCAGGATGCGGCCGGCCTGGACGCGCGGCTTGCCGGCCTTCTCGGCCTCCATGAACGGCTCCAGCCAGGCCACGGCCTGCTTCATGACGCGGGCCGACTTGACCACCTGCGGCAGGAACATCTTGCCCGAGCCGAACAGGTCGCCGACCACGTTCATGCCGTCCATCAGATGGCCTTCGATGACGTGTAGCGGTCGCTCGACCGACAGGCGCGCCTCCTCGGTGTCCGCCTCGATGAATTCGGTGATGCCGTTGACCAGGGCGTGGGTGATGCGTTCGTTGACCGTGCCCTTGCGCCATTCGAGATTGGCGGTCTGGACCTGGCTCTTGTCGCCTTTGTACTTGGGGGCCAGGTCGACCAGCCGCTCGGTGTTGGTGACGTTGGTGCGCTGCGGGCGGTTGAGGATCACGTCCTCGACGGCCTCGCGCAGTTCGGCGTCCAGCGCATCATAGACCGGCAGGTCGCCGGCGTTGACGATGCCCATGTCCATGCCCGCCGCGATGGCGTGGTACAGGAACACCGAGTGGATGGCCCGTCGCACCGGCTCGTTGCCACGGAAGCTGAACGAGACGTTCGACACCCCGCCGCTGATGCGGGCGTAGGGACAGCGCTTCTTGATCTCTCGCGTGCCCTCGATGAAGTCGACGGCGTAGTTGTCGTGCTCCTCGATGCCCGTCGCCACGGCGAAGATGTTGGGGTCGAAGATGATGTCTTCGGCCGGGAAGCCCACCTTGTCGACCAGGATGCGATAGGCCTTCTCGCAGATCTCGATCTTACGGGCGGCGGTGTCGGCCTGGCCCTGCTCGTCGAAGGCCATGACCACCACGGCCGCGCCGTAGCGCAGGCATAGCTTCGCCTGTTCGATGAACTTGGCTTCCCCCTCCTTCATCGAGATCGAATTGACGATCGCCTTGCCCTGGACGCACTTCAGGCCGGCCTCGATCACCTCCCACTTGGAGCTGTCGATCATCACCGGCACCCGAGCGATGTCGGGCTCGGCCGCCATCAGGTTCAAATAGGTGATCATCGCCTGCTTGGAGTCGAGCAGGCCCTCGTCCATGTTGACGTCGATGACCTGGGCCCCGGCCTCGACCTGCTGGCGGGCCACCGACAGGGCGGCCGGATAGTCGCCGTCGATGACCAGCTTCTTGAACTTGGCCGAGCCAGTAACGTTGGTGCGCTCACCGATATTGACGAAGACAGGTCTCATTTCGCGGCACTCAAGGTCGTTTGCAGGGCGGCGATCTGGGTGAGCCACGCGTCGTGATCCTCCCCCTCCTGCCACAGTTCGTCGAGTTCGGAGGCCGGGCCGACGACGCGCGCCAGGGCAGAGCGCGCCAGGGCGACCGCGCCGTCCGGAGCCGCGCCCAGCGCCGTCTTCAGGTCGCGGTGGCTGTCGGGCAGGATGGTGACGTCGCCGACCGATGCGGCGACGATCGCCGCGGCTGCCACGGCGATCTCGCCCTCGGGGGCTTCCAGATAGCCGGCCGTCTTCGTCACATGGTCCAGCATCTGGACGACCGTGCGCCAGTCCGGCGCCTCGGCCAGGTCGCCGACGAAATCCATCGCCTCGTCATTGTCGAACAGTCCGCTCGCCCAGGCCATGCTCAAACCGCCTCGGTCTTGGCGCGGGCCGTCGCCAAGGTGATCTGGCCGGCCAGGAAGTCGGTGAAGGCGATCCCCTGGGCTTTCAGCGACTTGGGATAGAGGGACGCTGCGGTCATGCCTGGCAGGGTGTTGATCTCCAGGAAGATCGGGCCGTTCGGCGTGACGATGAAGTCGCTGCGCGAATAGCCGCCGGCCCCCACGGTTTCGTGGGCCTTGAGGGCGCCAGTCTGGATGGCGGCGATGATCTCCGAGGGGAAGGTGGCGGGGCAGATCTCACGGGTCGCCGCCGCTAGATATTTGGCGGCGTAGTCGAAGGCTCCGTCGGCGGGATGGATCTCGACCGGCGGCAGAGCGATCAGCGAACCGTCGGCCTGTTCGAGCACGCCGCAGGTGGCCTCCAACCCAGCCACGAAGGGTTCGATGACATAGGCTGCCGAGCCGGCGGCCTCTTCGAGGGTTTCCAGATCGGCGGGACCGTTGACGAAGATCAGGCCGTAGCTGGAGCCATCGGCCACCGGCTTGGCGACCAGCTTGCCGTACTTGGCCAGAGCCGCTTCGGCGTCGGCCAGTTCGACCGTCGAAGGCGCATCGACGCCGGCCTGAGCCATGGCGACCTTGGTCGCGATCTTGTCGAAAGCCAGGCGGCTGGACTTGGAGTCCGAACCGGTAAACGCCACGCGCCGCGCCTCGCACAGGGCGGCCAGGTCGCCGTTCTCGGCCTCGCCGCCGTGCATGCCCAGCACCAGAACGCGGTCCTCGGCCTTGGCCTTGTCGAGCGCCGCCTCGATGCCGCCAATCGACGCCCCTTCGGTGGGCAGGTCCAGCTCGAACGGCCGCTGATGGGCCTGAAGCACCGCGTCGCTGGCGACATAGACCTTGTCGTCCGGGGCCCAGAACCACAGGTCGGCGCCTGGCAAGGCCGTGGCCAAGGCCTTGGCGCTGGCTACCGAGACGAGACGCTCGCGGCTCATGCCGCCGAAGAGAATGGTGGTGCGCATCGTGAAATCTCTAAAGCATTTCAAGCCAAGCGGCGTTCGGTTCGCGTGAAGAAAATGCGTGGAAACAATGATCGAGAGGCCTGATCCGATGCGATCGGATCGGAGCCCCTAGGCCAGCTCGAACGGCTCAAGCCCCGCCAGGCGCATCGCCTTCGGGCGCTCGGGGATCGCGCGGGGCTTCACGCCGCGCACCTCGTCGGCCACATGCTTGATGTGGTCCGGCGTGGTGCCGCAGCAGCCGCCCAGGATGTTGACGATGCCGTCCTTGGCCCACTCGTGCAGCTGGTGGCCGGTCTGGTGCGGCTCCTCGTCATATTCGCCCATGGCGTTGGGCAGGCCAGCATTGGGATAGGCCGCGACCAGGGTGTCGGCGATGCGAGCCATCTCGGCGATGTGCGGCCGCATCAGGTCGGCGCCCAAGGCGCAGTTGAAGCCCACGGCGAACGGCTTGCAGTGCTTGATCGAGTTCCAGAAGGCTTCCGCCGTCTGGCCTGACAGGGTTCGGCCCGAGCGGTCGGTAATGGTGCCGCTAATCCAGATCGGCAGCTCCTCATAGCCCTCGTCGACCAGGTCCATGATCGCCTTGATCGCGGCCTTGCAGTTCAGCGTGTCGGTGATGGTCTCGATCAGGAACAGGTCCACCCCGCCGTCGTGCAGCGCGGCCACCTGCTCGCGATAGGCCTGGTAGACCTGGTCGAATGTGACCTTGCGCGCGCCGGGGTCGTTCACGTCCGACGACATCGACAGCATGACGTTGAGCGGCCCCATCGAGCCGGCCACGAAGCGCGGTTTTTCCGGCTCCCTGGCCAGCCACTCGTCGGCCACGGCGCGGGCGATGCGCGCGCCCTCGTAATTGATGTCGCGCACCACGTCGGCCCCGAGGCGATAGTCGGCCTGGGCGATGGTGGTGCCGGAAAACGTATTGGTCTCGGAGATGTCGGCGCCGGCCGCGAAATACTGGTGATGCAGATCGGCGACGATGTCGGGCCGGGTCAGGCAGAGGATGTCGTTATTGCCCTTCATCTGGCCGTCATAGTCGGCGAAGCGCTCGGCGCGGTAGTCGGCCTCGCTCAGCTTGCGCTTCTGGAACATCACGCCCCACGAGCCGTCGAGGATCAAGATCCGTTCCTTGGCGGCGGCCCTCAGGGCCGCGACGCGGCCCCTTCTTGTCGAAAGATCTGGGCGGGAGGTCAGATCGGTCATGCGGCGGCCTCCGAAGGCGCCGGGACGGTCTCGCGGACGCCCAGCACGCGGCAGATGGCGTAGACGAGGTCGGCCCGGTTGAGGGTGTAGAAGTGGAAGTCCGAAAAGCCCTGCTCTTGCAGCTTGGCGCACATCTCGGCGGCCACCGAACAGGCCAGCAGGCGACGGGTGTCGGCGTCGTCGTCCAGGCCGTCGAAGAGATTGGCCAGCCAGCCAGGCACAGCCGTGCCGCAGGCCCTGGACATCTTCACCAGGCCCTTGAAGTTGGTCACCGGCATGATGCCCGGCACGATCGGGATGGTGATGCCGGCGGCGCGGACCTTGTCGACGAACCGCAGGAAGGCGTCGGTGTCAAAAAAGAACTGGCTGATGCCCAGCGTGGCCCCGGCGTCGATCTTGGCCTTCAGCACCTCGATGTCGTGCTCGATCGACGGACTTTCGGGATGCTTTTCCGGATAGACCCCGACCAGCACATTGAACGGCGCGACGGCCTTCAAGGCCGAGGTCAGCTCGGTGGCGTTCTTGTAGCCGTCTTCGCGGGGCACATAGACGCCGCCGATGCCGCCCTCGCCGGGGGGCGGGTCGCCGCGCAGCGACACCACGTGGCGTACGCCGGTCTCCCAATATTCGCGGATCACCTCATCGACCTCGGCGCGGCTGGCGCCGACGCAAGTCAGGTGGGCGGCGGGCTTGAGGCTGGTCTCTTCGAGGATGCGCTTGACCGTGCGGTGGGTGCGCTCGCGGGTCGAGCCGCCGGCCCCATAGGTCACCGAGACGAAGGCCGGATCCAGCGGAGCCAGCCGATTGATCGCCGCCCACAGGTTCTCCTCCATTTGCTCGGTCTTCGGCGGGAAGAACTCGAACGAGACGCGCGGGCGGTCGGTGCGTTCGCCGGCGCGGGCGACCGGGCCAAGGACGCGGGGGTCGAGCACACGGGGGTCGAGCGGGGTCGTCATGCGGCGCTTCTTTCGGCGGTCTTGATAGCGGGACGGCGAGCCGTCCAGATCTTGACGGTGAGCCCTTCGTTGCTGGTCGGCGGCAGGGCGATGTTGCTGTCGAGCACCAGGCCCGCAGCCTCGACCCAGGCGGTGATCTCGCCGTCGGCGAAGCCCAGGCGGCGATGCTGGTGCGCCTCACGCAGGAACTCGTGATCATGCGGCGCGAAATCGGCGATCAACAGCAGGCCGCCGTCGGCCACCAGTCGGGCGGCCTCAGCCACGGCCGCAGCCGGGTCGCCGAGATAGTGCAGCACCTGGTGAACGGTCACCAGATCGGCGCAACCGCCCGGCAGGCCGGTGGCGAAGATGTCGCCATGTCGCAATTCGCACTGGACCAGGCCGGCCTTGGCCACCTCGTCGCGGGCGATGTTGAGCATCTGTTGTGAAAGATCCAAACCCAAAGCCGTGCCCGCCCGACGCCCCAGCAGGGTCAGCATGCGACCCGCGCCGGCCCCCAGGTCGACCATCTCATCGAAGGGCCCCTCACCGGCCGCCTGCAGGATAGCGGCCTCGACCTCGGCTTCATCGACATAGAGCGAGCGAATTTCGTTCCAGCGCGCGGCGTTGCGGGCGAAATAGGCCTGGGCGCCGGCGGCGCGCTCGGTCCGCACCCGGGCCAGCTTCTCGCCGTCAGCGCGCGCGGCAGGATCTGCTGCGTCAATCAGGTCCAGCGCCTGGGCGATCAGGGCCCGGCCCGGCGATTTGGCGGCCAGACGGTAGAAGACCCAGGCGCCGTCGGGAAAGCGTTCGACGAGCCCGGCCTCGGCCAGCAGCTTCAGATGGCGTGATACGCGGGGTTGGCTCTGATCGAGGATTCGGCACAGCTCCAGCACCGACAGTTCCTCATGGGCCAGTAGCGCCAGCAGGCGCAGACGGGTCGATTCCCCGGCCGCGCGCAGCAGATCCACAACCTTTTCGGATGACGCCTTCATGGGGATATAAAGATATCTTTATGTCCCATTTTGCAAGTGGATTTTGTTGCGCCGCCTCGGCTTCAGGCCCCCTCAGGCGCCGGTTGCCAGAGTTCGATCTTCACCCCAGCAGGGTCGATCAACCAGGCAAAACGGCCCAGATCCTCGTCCTGTCGACCCGTCGGCTCAACCCCTTCGGCTGCGGCCATCGCCAGCACGCCGTCCAGGTCATCGACGATGAAATTGATCATGAACGAAGCGTCCGACGGCTCGAAATAGCCAGTGTCGGCGGCGAATGGCGCCCAACTCACGGCGCCGGTTTTCGGGTGGTTGAAGGTGGCGCCCCAGTCGTGGACTTCGAAGCCCAGCACCCGGGCGTACCAGGCGCGAACCGCGGCCGGATCCTCCGCCTTGAAGAACAACCCACCCAGTCCCAACACCTTCGCCATGCTAGCCCTCTCGCGCCCGATCGGCGGCCCCGAGGTCTTGCGCCCCGAGATCCCGGGCCCAAGCTTCCGACCAAGTCAGCAAAGGCGCAAGAGCCTCGATCAGTTCGACGCCCTTTGCGGCGCCGTTCCCCGCCTAAACCTCGACCGGCGAGGCCAGACCTTCGCCTTTGAAGAACCGCCGCAGGTTCTCCAGAGTCAGCCCGACCATGGCGGGGATGCTGTCGAGGGTCGCGCCAGCCGTGTGGGGAGTCAGCACGGTGTGCGGCACGCCGGCCCAACGCGCGGCCGGGGTCGGTTCGTGATCAAACACGTCCAGCCCCGCCATGCCCAACCGGCCGTCCTTGAGCGCCGCGATCAGGGCGTCCTCGTCGACCAGCGAGCCCCGAGCCACATTGACCAGCAGGCCCTGGGGCCCGAGCGCCTCGATCACCGCCTGGTCGATCATGTGGCGGTTGCTGGCGTCGGGCCGGGCGCAGACCACCAGGATGTCACTGTCGCGGGCCAGGTCCAGCAGGCTCGCGGCGCGCGGCCGGTCGGTGTCCTTGGGCCGGGGCGCCCACCACGAGATCTTGAGCTCGAAGGCTTCCAGCCGGCGGGCGACCGCCTCGCCGATATGGCCCAGGCCGACGATCCCGGCCTTGCGGCCGCGCAGGCCATGGCGGGGGCTCATCCGCTCCATGTTGGTCCAGTGGCCGGTGCGAAGCCGCGTGTCGCCCTCGACGACGCCCCGCCAGGCAGCCAGCACCAGACCCACCGCGTGATCGGCGACATCACCAGCATTGAGGCCCGTCGAATGGCTGACCGCGATGCCATGCGACTTGCACCACGGCACGTCGATCCCGTCATAGCCGACACTGACGCAAGCGATCAGACCCAGCTTGGGCATTTCCGACAGCAGGTCCTTGGTCAGCACCATCTCGCCCGCATGGACGATGGCCCTCACCTCTCGTCCCGGCCCCTCCAGGAACGCCAGCCGATCGGGATAGTCCCACAGGCGGTGCACCTCGTAGGCGCCCTCCAGCATCGACTGCAGCGGCGTCAGCATCTCGTGCGAGATCAGGATGTGGGGCTTGTCGGCGGGCGTTTGCGGCATGCGCTTCCTCCATCCCGGGATGGAGCCCGAGATAGAGCCGCCGGAACGCGACGCAAACTACTCCAGTTGTAACCGCGCGCTACCCAGAACCGCAGGGAGATAACTGCCTAGCTGTGTAGTCCCTTGGCGAATTCCTCAATCATCTTGGCGCAGAAGGCCGGCAGGTCGGCGGGCTTGCGCGAGGTGACCAGCCCCTGGTCGACCACCACGTCGCGATCCACCCAAAAGGCCCCGGCGTTGCGGAGGTCCATCTCCAGCGATGGCCAGGAGGTCATCTGCTTGCCCTCGACGCCGCCGGCGTTGATCAGCGTCCAAGGGCCATGGCAGATCGCCGCGATCGGCTTGCCGCTGGTCACGAAGTGCTTGATGAAGGCGATGGCCTCCGGCTCGATCCGCAACGCGTCGGGGTTGATCACACCGCCCGGCAGGACGAGGGCGTCGTATCCTGCGGGGTCGGCGCTGGCCAGGCCGCGATCGACCGGCACGACGTGACCCTTGTCATGATGTTCCCAGCCCTGGATTTCGCCGGCCTTCGGCGAGACGATCTCGACGGTGGCGCCCGCCGCCTTCAAGGCCTCGACGGGCGTATCCAGCTCCGACTGCTCAAAACCGTCGGTGGCCAGGACGGCCACCTTGCGGCCGATGAGCGAGGGCGGACGACCGGTCAGGGGTGGGTTGGACATGGGCGACTCCTGCGAACAATGCGCCATCCAAACTCGACCAACGACGCGGGGGTTCCCGGCCCCCACCCAAGTCACGCAAGGTTAAGCTGTGAACTCCCTGTCTTGCCACGGGTTTTGTCCGTGGCGCCGCCCCGACGCCTGAAGATCCTGGAGGAATTCCCATGATGATCAGAACGCTCGCCGCCGGCGCCGCGCTGGCCATGGTCTTGTCTGGCGCCGCTTCGGCCGCGCCGCAGGCCAAGGCTTCGGCCGCAGCCGCCGCACCCAAGCAGCCGATCCCCTATTCGCAGTTGGACGCCTATCTCAAGGCCTCGCCCAAGGTCCGGGCCAGCAAGGACTGGTGGAGCGGCTCGGCCTCGACCGGCATGTCGACCGACACCTCGGCGACCATGCCCGCAGCCCCGGCCATGACCGGCGCCTCGATGGGCTCGCCGGCCGGTAGCATGCCGTCCACGACCATGCCTTCCGACAGTACGAGCAGCATGCCGGCTACACCGCCGACCATGCCAGAATCCACCGGCCCCGAGCCCGGCTCGAACCTTCCCGGCTCAAGCTCCACGCCGGGCACGATGACCGAACCAAAGTAGATCCAGAAACGATGACAGGGCGGCCCTGGCGGCCGCCCTGTCGCGGAGTCCGGAAAAAAGTCGGCGCGTTAGAGCATTTTTCGAGCGAAGTGGTTCCGGTTCTCGTGAAGAAAAATGCGTCAAAACAGAAGATTAGAGCTCACGGCCTGACGCAGTCGGGTCGGGAAACGCCCTAGCGCGCGAATTTCTGGAACTTGATGCGCTTGGGGATCAGGCTGTCGGCGCCCAAGCGGCGCTTCTTGTCTTCCTCATACATCTCGAAGTTACCCTCAAACCACTCGACGTGGCTGTCGCCCTCGAAGGCCAGGATATGGGTGGCCAGGCGGTCCAGGAACCAGCGATCGTGGGAGATGACCACGGCGCAGCCGGCGAACTCCTCCAGGGCCTCTTCCAGGGCCTGCAAGGTTTCGATGTCCAGGTCGTTGGTCGGTTCGTCGAGCAGCAGAAGATTGCCGCCGGTGGCCAGGGTCTTGGCCAGATGGACGCGGTTGCGCTCACCGCCCGACAGCAGGCCGACCTTCTTTTGTTGGTCCGCGCCCTTGAAGTTGAAGCTGCCCACGTAAGCGCGGCTGTTAATCTCGCGCTTTCCGACAATCATGATGTCGGTGCCGCCGCTGATCTCTTCCCAGATGGTCTTGTTGGCGTCGAGCGCATCGCGCGACTGGTCGACGTACGAAAGCTTGACGGTGTCGCCGACCTTGACCGTGCCGCCGTCCGGCTGTTCGCGGCCGGTGATCAGCTTGAACAGCGTCGACTTGCCGGCGCCGTTGGGGCCGATGACCCCGACGATGCCGTTCGGCGGCAGGCGGAACGACAGGTCCTTGAACAGCACCTTGTCGCCATATTCCTTTTCCAGATTCTCGACTTCCAGCACCAGATTGCCCAAGCGCGGGCCAGGCGGGATCTGGATGTGGGCGTGGGTCTGGGCCAGACGGGCGTTGTCCTGGGCGGCGACCATTTCATCATAGCTCGCCAGACGGGCCTTGGACTTGGCCTGACGGGCCTTGGGGCTGGAACGCACCCACTCAAGTTCGCGGGTCAGGGCGCGCTGGCGGCTGTCGGACTCCGACTGCTCCTGCACGACACGCTTGGTCTTCTGCTCCAGCCAGCCGGAGTAATTTCCCTCGTACGGCACGCCCTTGCCGCGATCGAGCTCGAGCGTCCACTTGGTGACCTGATCCAGGAAGTAGCGATCGTGGGTGACCAGGATCACACAGCCCGGGAAGTTTTCCAGGTGGTGCTGCAGCCAGGCCACCGACTCGGCGTCCAGGTGGTTGGTGGGTTCGTCCAGCAGCATGATGTCGGGCTTGCTGAGCAGCAGGCGCGCCAGGGCGATGCGGCGCTTTTCACCGCCCGACAGGTCTTCGATGCTGGCGTCGTTGGGCGGGCAGCGCAGGGCGTTGATGGCCATCTCGACCTTGGAGTCGATGTCCCACAGGTCGCGGGCGTCGATGATCTCCTGGAGCTTGGTCATCTCCTCCATCAGCTCGTCGGAATAGTCCTCGCCGAGCCGGTTGGCGATCTCGTTGTACTTGTCGAAGATCAGCTTGTCCTCGCAGTCGGCGATGACATTGCCCCAGACGTCCTTGGTCGGATCCAGCACCGGCTCCTGCGGCAGGTAGCCGCGCCGGATGCCCTCGGCGGCCTTGGCCTCGCCCGAAAACTGGTCGTCAAGGCCAGCCATGATCTTCAGCAGGGTCGACTTGCCCGAGCCGTTGACGCCCACGACGCCGATCTTGGCGTCGGAATAGAACGACAGCCAGATGTTCTCGAAGATCTTCTTGCCACCGGGGAAGGCCTTGGTGAGGCCCTGCATCTGGAAAATATATTGCTGAGCCATGGGGGGCGTCGGCCTCTTGCGTATCGGATCGGGGGGTCGGGCGCTCAGATAGCCCCCGGGGCGGGATTGCGCAATGTCGGCGGTCGTGGCGGAGCGTCACGGCGGCGTCGCGCCGCCGTCGGAAACCCGACACGAAAGCGTCAAAGGACTGTCGCGCAGCGCTGTTACCCGAGGTTCCTAAGCCGGCGCCGCTCTCCCTGAGCGCCGGCGTGGGGATCCAATTATGAGACAACACCTGATGCTGGGCGCCGCCGCCTGCGCGCTGTTGCTGGCCGCGCCCGCCCTCGCCGCCGAGACCGTCTCCGCCGCCACGCCAGCGCCCGGCGCCGACGCTCCGGCCGACGCCAACGAAGTCGACGCCGTCGTCGTGTTGGGCCAAGGTCAGAGCCGGCAGGTCCAGACCCTCAAGACTGAGCAATTGCTGCTCGAAGCCGCCGGCAGCAGCCCGCTGAAGGCGATCGACAAGCTTCCGGGCGTGACCTTCCAGTCGGCCGACGCCTTCGGCGCCTATGAGTGGTCGACCCGCATCTCGATCCGCGGCTTCAACCAGAACCAGCTGGGCTTCACCCTGGACGGCGTGCCGCTAGGCGACATGAGCTACGGCAACCACAACGGCCTACACATCAGCCGCGCCATCGCCAGCGAGGACATCGGGCGGGTTGAACTGGCGCAGGGCGCCGGCGCGCTGGGCACCGCCTCGACCTCGAACCTGGGCGGTACGCTGCAGTTCTTCTCGCGCGATCCCTCCGAAGCCTTCGGCGCCCAGATCAACGCTACAGCGGGTTCGGAAAGCATGTACCGGCTGTTCGGCCGCGTCGACAGTGGCGCCATCGCCGGTCTGGGCGGCCTGCGCGGCTATCTGTCGATCGCCGACCAGAACACCGACAAGTGGAAGGGCGGCGGCGAGCAGAAGCAGCGCCAATATGACCTCAAGGTCGTTTTGCCGATCGGCGAGGGCGACTTGACCGCCTTCTACAATCGCTCGGAGCGCCGCGAGCAAGACTACCAAGACCTGTCGTTCGACATGATCAAGCGCTTGGGCCGCGACTGGGACAATTTCCAGCCCAACTGGGCGGCGGCGGTGTCCACGGCGGCTGCCTATCTGAACCCCGCGAACTACACCGCCGGCGCGGCCCGGCTGGACGGCAACGGCTGCTACACGGGCACGGGGACGAATCCCTATCCGGCGCCGGTCAAGTGCGTTGACGACTCCTATTACGCCGGGGCCGGCATCCGCGACGATGACCTCTACGGCCTGGGACTGAACCTGCCGATCACCGACAAGGTCCGCCTCACCGCCACCGCCTATGGTCACACCAACCAGGGTCAGGGCCTGTGGTACACGCCGTATGTGCCCAGCCCCGGCTTCGGAACTGCGGGTTCGACGGCCGCCCCCCTATCGATCCGCTCCACTGAGTACGATATCGACCGCAAGGGCCTGATCGCCGAACTAGCCGTCGATCTGGGCGCCCACATCGTCAGCGGCGGGTTCTGGACCGAGCAGAACGACTTCAACCAGGCACGCCGCTTCTACGCCGAGACCGCCGCGGCGCCTTCGCGCGACGCGCTGGACTTCCAGTCCAACCCGTTCTTCACCCAGTGGCAGTACAGTTTCGACACCAAGACCACGACGGCCCATATCGAAGACACCTGGACCGCGGCGGATGATCTGAAGGTCAATTTCGGCTTCAAGGCCATCAAGGTCGAGAACGGCGTCAAGACCGTGGTCGGCTCTCCCCTGTCGGGCAAGATCGAGTCCAAGGACAGCTTCCTGCCGCAGTTCGGCGCGGTCTACGATCTGAAAAACGGCGGAGAGCTGTTTGCCGGCTATACGGAGAACATGGGCGCCTATGTCTCGGCGGCCACGTCCGGTCCGTTCGCCTCGCAAAGCCAGGCTCGGGTCGACTACATCGCCAAAACCTTGAACCCGGAAAGCTCCAAGACCATCGAACTGGGCGCCCGCTACCACAACGAGCGCTTTCAGGGCGTGGCGGCCTTCTATCACGTCGCCTTCGATGATCGCCTGCTGGCCTTGGCTCAAGGCGCGACGATCCAAGGCAACGCGCCGGTGCTGTCGAACGTCGGTTCGGTCGAGACCAAGGGCTTGGAACTGGCTGGAACCTATCGCCTGTCTGACGCCTGGTCGCTGTACGGCGCCTACTCCTATAACGACTCGAAGTACGAGGACGACGTCGTCGCCGCAGACGGCACGATCAAGGCCAGAACAAAGGACAAGACCGTCGTCAACACGCCCAAGAACATCTTCAAGGGCGAAGTGTCGTTCGAGCAAAGCGGCTTCTACGGCAAGCTAGGCGTCGCCTATACCGACAAGCGCTACTACACCTACGAAAACATCGGTGGTCAGGCGCCTTCAACCACCGTGGCGGACCTGACGGTCGGCTATCGGTTTCCTGATGACAATGTCTGGACCAAGGGTCTGGAAATCCAGGCCAACATCACCAACCTGACCGACAAGGACTATATCTCCACCATTGGTTCGGGCGGTTTCGCCAATAATGACGCCGCCGGCACGGCTCAGACGGTGCTGACGGCGCCGCCGCGCCAAGGGTTCGTGACGGTGAAGAAGGCCTTCTAGTCGTTCATCGCCCGAAATGAGCGAAGGGCCGGGAGCGATCCCGGCCCTTTTTCGTGCGGCGAACACTTGCCCTGCTAGGTGGGCGGACAGACGCTAACTTTCCCTGCTGACAACCGCCCCACGCACCTCTAGCGTCCCACGCCATGATCAGACCCTCGCTCCTGGCCATCACGGCCGCCCTCGCCCTCTCCTCGCCGGTCCTGGCGCAAAACCTCACCCCCGAACGCGTTTTCGCCGATCCGGCCCTGTCGGGCCCCACCGCCAAGGGCGTAGCCCTGTCGCCGGACGGCAAGCGCGTCACCTATCTGAAGGGCAAGGCTGACGCGGCCAATGTCCAGGACCTGTGGGCGGCCGACGTGGCGGGCGGCGAGCCCTATCGCCTGATCGACTCGGCGGCCCTGTCCTCGGGCGCCAAGGCGCTGTCGGAAGCCGAGCTGGCCCGCCGCGAACGGGCCCGCGTCTCGGCCCGCGGCATCGTCGAATATAGCTGGGACAGCCAGGGCCGCTTCATCCTCGTGCCGCTGGACGGCGACCTCTATCTGGACAGCGTCGCAAACGGCAAGGTCAGCCGGCTGACCGAGACCCCCGGCGACGAAGTCGACGCCAAGGTCTCGCCCAAGGGCGGTTTCGTCTCCTATGTCCGCGACCAGAACCTCTACATCAAGCCGATCACCGGCGGCGCCGAGAAGGCCTTGACCGCTGGCGGCAAGGACGCTCTGTCGTTCGGCGTGGCCGAGTTCGTCGCTCAGGAGGAAATGGACCGTTTCACCGGCTACTGGTGGAACCCCAACGAAACGAGCATCGCCTATACCCGCGTCGATGAGAGCGGCGTCGATGTCGTGCCGCGCGCCGACATCGGTCCGGGCGGCGCCACGGTGGTCGAGCAGCGCTATCCGCGCGCCGGCCGTCCCAACGCCGTGGTCGACCTGTTCGTCCAGGACATGGCTTCGGGCAAGACCATCCAAATCGACCTGGGTTCGAACAAGGACATCTATCTGGCCCGAGTCGACTGGTCGGCCGACGGCAAGACTCTCTATGTCCAGCGCCAGGCCCGCGATCAGAAGACGCTCGAGCTGATCGCCTATGACCCCGCGACGGGCGTGGGCAAGACGATCCTGACCGAGACCGACGCCCACTGGCTGGAGCTGAACGACGATTTCAAGCCGTTGAAAGACGGAAGCTTCCTGTGGTCGTCGGAGAAGTCTGGCTACAAGCACCTCTATCACCACGCCGCCACCGGCAAGTTGATCGCCCAGGTCACCAAGGGCGACTGGCCCATGGCCGACCTGGAAGGCGTCGACGAGGCCCGCAAGGTGGCGATCTTCAGCGCCTCGATCGAGACGCCGCTGGAGCGCCGCATCTACGAAGTCTCCTACGGGAAGCCCCCCAGCGGAAAGAATGGCGCGCCCAAACCCCTGACCTCGGCCGGCGGCTGGTGGAGCGCCAAGGTCGCCCCCAACGGCGCCTTCGCCGGCAGCTATAGCGACATCAAGACCCCGCCCCAGACCGCGCTCTACGCGCCCGACGGCCAGCGCGTGCGCTGGATCGAGGAAAACAGGCTGGCCGAGGGCCATCCCTACTGGCCCTATGCCGCGACCCTGCCGGTTCCGGAATACGGCGTGCTGAAGGCCGCCGACGGCGAGGTGCTGCACTACGAAATCCTCAAGCCGATCGGCTTCGATCCGGCGAAGAAATACCCGGCCATCGTTTCGGTCTATGGCGGCCCACACGCCCAGACGGTGAACAAGGGTTGGCAGAGCGTGCGCGAGCGGCCCTATCTCGAAGACGGCTACGTCATCTTCAAGCTGGACAACCGCGGCAGCACCAACCGCTCCGCCAAGTTCAAGCGGGCGCTGGACCGCCGCATGGGGACGGTGGAGGTCGACGACCAGTTGGTGGGGGCCAAGTTCCTGCAGACCCTGGCCTATGTCGACGCCGGGAATCTGGGTGTCATGGGCTGGTCATACGGCGGGTTCATGACCCTGATGCTGATGACGGCGCCCGACACCCCGTTCAAGGCCGGCGCGGCTGGCGCCCCGCCCACGGCCTGGGGCCTGTACGACACCCACTATACCGAGCAGTTCATGGGCAAGCCGGACGAGAACAAGGACGGCTATGCCAAGTCCGACGCGCTCAATCGCCTGAAGAACCTCAAGCCCAACAGCTTGCTGCTGCTGCATGGCATGGCCGATGACAACGTGATCTTCGAGAACAGCACCCGCCTGATCGCGGCCCTGCAGAAGAACGCCACGCCGTTCGAGATGATGCTCTATCCCGGCGAGCGCCACAGCGCCCCCGGCAGCCGTACCAAGGGCCTGCACGTGCTGAAGACCCACCTGGACTTCTTCGATCGCCAGTTGAAGGGGAAGTAGTCGCCAAAAGAACATATCCTTCCCTCCCCTCGCGGGAGGGTGGCCCCGAAGGGGTCGGGTGGGGGGAGCTGGCCGCATGGAGCGCCGGGCGCCGGAGCCCCACCCGTCGGCTTCGCCGCCACCCTCCCCATAAGGGGAGGGACAAGAAACAAATCCATGCTCCCGTCTCCCGCCGTGTTTCCCAAGCAAAATCAACGCCTGAAAAAGACTTATCCTCCGTGACTCCCGGCGCCCGTATCCTTCTCTCACCTCGTCGCGAGGAAAGGGCGCATGGCCAGCGACCGATGCGGCGGCGGGGGGCGATCGAGCGGGACTGGGCTGAAGGGGGTTACTTCAGCGTGTCCGGGGACTCCCATCGTTGGGGAGCCCGCCCGCCGTCGGCGTCAGCTGGGGAATCGGCGTGCGTGTCTTCTGGATCCGCGTCCCCCGGCGCCGGCCCTCGTCGGAAACGGCGAACCGGTCATCCGGCTAGGCCTTAACAGGGCCGCCTACCGGACGCGGACGGATAACGATGGCGCGGAGCGATCGGCTTCGTCGAAACGGTATACACTAGAAAACACTCCGGACGATGTCCGGCGCTCCGCGACCCTTTCCACCTCTTCAGCGGCCGTCCGCGTGAAGTCCTCCCCCCGTGGCGGAGATGTCGGCGAAGCCGACGGAGGGGGGCGTGATCGGACGCCGGCCAGTCCCGCGATCTTCGATCTGAAAACTCCCCCACCGGTCGCTGCGCGACCCCCTCCCCCACGGGGGGAGGACTGTCCGTTTGACTTCCGTAGCGAAAGAAGACGAACCTTGGCCGCGAACCAAAAGGACCCGCCGTGACCATCTATACCGACCTGATCGCCGCCCTCGCCCCGACCGACACCGGCTTCACCGCCCAGGTCACCCCCGACTGGCAGCAGGGCCGCACCACCTATGGCGGGCTGTCGGCGGCGCTGTGCCTGGAGGCGGCGTTGAAGGCCGCGCCGGACGCTCCGCCCCTGCGTTCGGGCCAGTTCGCCTTCGTCGGACCGGCGGCGGGCGAGTTGGCGATCAGCACGCAAGTGCTGCGGCGCGGCAAGTCGACCCTGTTCATGGGCGTCGACCTGTTCGGCGAGCAGGGCCTGGCCACCCGCGCCATCCTGACCTTCGGCGCGGCGCGGGACTCGCGGCTGAGCCATCTCGATCTGCCCATGCCAGCCGCCGCGCCGCTGGCCGACGCTCCGGACTTCTTCCCCAGCGGGGCAGGTCCCAACTTCACCCAGCAATTCGAGTTCAGGCTGGCGGGCGGCACGCGGATCGGCACGCCCGGCGCGCCGGATTTCCTGGTCTGGATCCGCCACAAGGACCCCGCCGCCCGGTCGCTGGCCGCCCTGGTCGCTTTGGCCGACGCCCTGCCCCCGCCGGCCATCACGCTCTTTCCCGAACGCGCCCCGATCTCGACCATGACCTGGTCGCTGGACGTGCTGGCCGAGCCCTCGGCGGACGACGACGGCTGGCGCCTGATGAAAAGCCGGGCGGACACGGTGCTGGACGGCTACTCCGCCCAGGACATGGCGGTCTGGGACGCGGCCGGAACGCCATTGATCGTTGCGCGCCAGTCCGTGGCGGTGTTCATCTGATTCCCCACACTCCGTTCCTCCCGGCGAAAGCCGGGATGAACGGAATTAAGGGACAGAATTGAGTGGGAGACCGCGTGATCCGAAAGAGCTTGTTGATTGGCGCCGCGACCGTCTGCGTTGTGGCCTTACCGTGCCAGCCGGCGCTGGCGGATCCGGCGAAGGCCAAGGTCGCGTCCAAGGCCCCTCAGGTCGAGGAGGTCATCACCGCCTATCGCCCCCAAGGCCCGCCGCCGGCCAGCCAACTCTGGGCGGTCCCTGAGTTAATGACCTCCGAAGCGGCAACCGCGCAGCGCCTGGGCTGGATCCGATCGCTCAACCCGAAGCTCCACGCCGTGATCGCCCTGAACCCCCACGCCCTGGCCGACGCCCGGGCGCTGGACGCCGAGCGCAAGGCCGGCAAGGTCCGGGGGCCGCTGCACGGCGTGCCGATCCTGCTGAAGGACAACATCGAAACCGCCGACGAAATGCCTACCACCGCCGGTTCCTTGGCGCTGAAGGACAACGTCAACGGCCGCGACGCCCCGCTGGTCAAGCGCTTGCGTGACGCCGGCATGGTGATCCTGGGCAAGACCAACCTGTCGGAATGGGCCAATATCCGCTCCGACCATTCGATCAGCGGTTGGAGCGCGGTGGGCGGTACGGTGCGCAACCCCTATGTGCTGGACCGCAGCGCCTGCGGCTCGTCCAGCGGTTCAGGCGCCGCGGTGGCGGCCGGCCTGGCCCCGGCGGCGATCGGCACCGAGACCGACGGCTCGATCACCTGCCCCGCCGCTATCAACGGCCTGGTCGGCCTGAAACCCACCGTCGGCCTGGTGTCGCGCACCCACATCGTGCCGATCAGCCACAGCCAGGACACCGCCGGCCCGATGACCCGCACGGTCATGGACGCGGCCCTGATCCTCACCGCCATCGCCGGCTCCGACCCCGCCGACGTGGCGACAAAGGAGGCCGACGCCCACAAGACCGACTACGCCAAGGGCCTGGACAAGGACGCGCTGAAGGGCGTGACCCTGGCTGTCGCCCGGTTCTATACCGGCTCCTCGCCGGGCACCGACGCGGTATTCGAACAGGCCTTGAAGGACCTCAAGGCCCAGGGCGCGACCCTGGTCGAGGTCAAGGATTTCGACGAGGCCCCGATCGGCAAGGCCGAGGGCGTGGTGCTCTATACCGAGCTGAAGGTCGATCTGAACGCCTACCTGGCCTCGACCGATCCGACCAAGGTCAAGACCCGCACCCTGGCCGACCTGATCGCCTTCAACGCCGCCACCCCCAAGGAGATGGAGTGGTTCGGCCAGGAAACCTTCGAGAAGGCTCAGGCCACCAAGGGCTATGACGATCCTGAATACAAGAAGGCCCTGGCAGACTCCAAGCGCATGGCCGGTCCCGAGGGCATCGACAAGATCTTGAAGGACACCGGCGCCATCGCCATCGTCGCCCCGACCACCGGTCCGGCCTGGACCATCGACCCGCTGAACGGCGACCATTATGGCGGCTCGTCCACCACCCTGCCCGCCGTGGCCGGCTATCCGCACCTGACCGTGCCGATGGGCGCGGTCGGCGGCCTGCCGGTGGGGCTGAGCTTCATCGGCCCGGCCTGGAGCGAGGCGCGATTGCTGGGACTGGGCTACGCCTACGAACAGGCGACCCACCGCCGGATCGAACCGAAGTTCCTGCCGACCGTGGCGCCGGAGAAATAAGTCCTCCCTCTGTGGGGGAGGTGTCGGCGAAGCCGACGGAGGGGGGAGTGATCGGGGGTCAACCGAAAGCCTGATCTATCGATCTTAAACCTCCCCCACCGATCCCACGGGGGGAGGACCGGCGCCTACACCTTCGGCCGGATGACATCGACCGGCGGTGGCGGCGGCGTTACCTGGTAGGCGTCCGGCGAGACCGGCGGCGGTGGGCCACCGGACGGGTAATAGGGATAGCGCGGCGCGCAGGCGGCCAGCGCCAGCAGCAGACCGCCGAGCAGGAGCGCCGTCCTCAGCATCCCGAACGCCCGCCGTCGCGGGGATCGGGACGCGGACCAGAGGCCAGGCTACCGTTCGGGCTGAGGCCCAGTCCGTCGCGGAAGCAGCGATTGTCGGCGCGAGGATCCCAGTACTGGGTCGAGCCGTCCGGCGCCCGGAACGACCAGCGTTCGCCCGTCCGGCCTGTGCGGCCGCTGACATTTATGTCGCCAGGGCCGTCGGAGCTGACGCGATAGGAGTCGCCCGACAGCTTGTCGACCGCGCAGGTCTCGGTTACGCCGGCCCGGCTGAGGTCGCCACGCATCGCCGCCGACGAGCCCGTCTCGCGGTTGAAGGCGCTGACCTCGGTCTGGCCTTTTCCCCCCACAAACACCTGGGTGCCCGTGGCGCGGTCATAGGTCATGACGTCGGGCGCCTCGCCGGTCAGCGGCGCGCCGCACGGCGTGGGGCGGCGGCTTGGCGGGCCATTGGAAGGTCCATAGCCGCCGGGAACGCCATAGGCTCCGGACTGTTGCTGGGCCCAGGCGCCGGTCGAGGCGGTGGACGCGATCAGGGCGGCCAACAGGCCGGTGGCAAGCTTGCTCATCGCGAGGCTCCTCCTCTAGGCGCCTTGGCCGGACACGCGACCTGGACAGCCAGACCGGACGGAGACGAAACATAGCAAGGCGGCGGATAGGGTTGGGGCGAACCAGGACCGGCGGGGCCGCCGGCGGCGGCCGAGGCGTCCTGCAAGTCAAGCGACCGGCCGGCCAAGTACGCGTCACCCGGCAGGGTCGGCATGGCGGCGGTGGCGGTCAGGGCGGCGACCGGCCAATAGTTGTCGAAATCGACCCGGGCCCGGTCGCGCGGGGTACGGAACAGCTCCGGCCCCTCGAACCAAGGCTCGCAGGTCAGCTTGCCGTCGAAATAGCCGGTGATCAGCGCCTCGCAGCCGCCCGGCTTGGCGTAGACGCGGTTGTCGCGAGCCCGTACCTGGGCGCCGTTGTCGGCGAACAGGCCGGCGCGCATGACGCCGGCGATGGCGTTGTCGGACGCGTAGACCGTGCCCGAACCGGCATAGATGCCGACATCGGTGGCCTCGAGCTTACCTTCCAACACCCGCAGGTCGGCGTTCTCCAGCACGATGGCCCAGTCGCTGTCGCGCACTACAGGACGCAGCAGGGTCGTCTCGTCGCCGCCGCCCACATAGACGCCGCGCGAGAAGCCGTCGACATACAGGCCCTCGATCTGCACCAGCTGCGAGCGGTTCATGCCAGCCAGCACGAAGCCGGCCGAACTTCGACTACGACTCGAGCCGGTCCAGTCGCCCAGGCGAATGACCCGGAAATCGCGGATGCGGCTGTCCTCGCTGGCCTCGAACGCCGCGCCGATGGCAGTGGCGGCGACCTCGACATTTTCGGCCATGATCGCGCCGGTGGCCTTGACCACTGCCTGGCGCGTGCGGCCGATGACCGTGACATTGGCCAGCTCCAGCCGGCTTTCGCCGAGGTCCAGCGCCGAGGCGTCGCCTTCATAGCGGATGACAACGTTCTTCAAGGCCAGTTCGGTGGCCCGGCCGCTGATGCAGGAGGACGAACCGGCGCGCAGCGCCTCGATGCTCAGTCCCTCGATGACGACATATTGCACGCCGGCGGCGATGCGGATGCAGGGTTGCCCAGGGGGCGTGACCAGAACCGGCCGGCCGCGCATCGGCGCCGGTCCGTCGAAGATGATGTTCACGGCCCGCGTGACGTTCAGTGAATCAACACAGGCCCGGCCGTTGCGTGACCGCAGGGTCAGGGTGTCGCCTTCATAGAGATGGTCGAGCACGTCGCTGACCTCGCCCGGATAGGCGCGGTCGCAATCCACCGAGGTACGATAGCGGCCCCGCGAGTCGCCGTAGCCGTAGCCCGTGCCATAGCGTGGTTTCTTCTTGCGATAGTGCTTGACCCGGCAGCCGTCCGACAGGTTGGGTTCGAGCAGCAGGCCAAAGCATGGACGGATCTGCTGGTCGATCTTGGCGTCGGGCGAGCCGGCCAGGGCGGGCTGCGGCGTCACGCCGACGATCAAACAGAGAACCGCCAGGGCCGCGATGAGCTGGCGAAAGCGGGTCATCGATAGTCCCTTTCGATATAGGGCCGTTGGCCGTCGGGCTGGCCGCGATCGCCGGCGGCGCGCGGCGGCCGTGAGACCTGCGACAGCAGTTGCTGCAGACGCCAGACCGAGGGCTTGAAGCCGGCCAAGGCGCCGTCCAGCTGATAGACCACGGCCTTGGCCCGGTCCTGGTCGGCCACGCCCTGCAGGCCTAGCGAGAAGAAGGTGGACATGGCGTACTTGGCCTCAGGGGATCCCTGGCGCTCGGCCTCCTCGTACCAGTGATAGGCCCGGGCATAGTCACGCGGCACGCCGACGCCCTCGGAGTACATCACCGCCAGCACCAGTTGGGCCTTGGACGAGCCATTGGTCGCCGCGTACTGCACCGCCCGCACCTTCTCGATCCCGGTCAGGCGGCCGGTGATCGGCCGGCCGATCATCGCCTGGAAGGTCTGGGCGGCGTTGAGGCTGAGCAGGCGCTCGTCGAGGATGGGCGCCGGGATGACCCGCAGATAGGCCAGGGCCTCGCCGATGTGCACGAAGGGCAGTTCGGGCAGCCGCGCCAGGGCCGCCTCCTTGGCGTCGCCCGAGGGGTCGCTTTCGTCGGAGTGTGGCACGCCGGAGTCCGGCGAATCGGGCGGGTAGAACTCGTAAGGCGGGATCCAGCGCTTGGCCTTGGTCTCGACGAAGCCGCCGTAGGACGCGCGCTGCGGCGAGGACCGTTCGAAATCCTTGAGCATCACATAGGCCGACACGTCACCGGTCTGGACGGCCAGATAGTTGTAGAGATAGGCGTCCACGTCGTTGCGTCGGAACAGATCCAGGGCTGCGGCCGCACCGCTGCGCTTGGGCGTTCCGTAGGCCTCGACGGCCTGGAGGTTGTCGGAGGGCTCGCCGAACGGTCCGAAGAAGCCGTCATGCATCCGCGCCAGCACCCGGTAGCCGTCGGCGCCCTGGGTGGAAAGAATGTAGATGACGCGGTTGCGGACCTTCTCGCGTTCCTCGGTCGACATCCGCGACAGCAGGCGATCGAGCGCGCCATAGGCGGCGTGGCGCTCGAAGGCCCTACAGTCGTCGAATCGCGACAGTGCGCCACCGCCGTTCTGGCCGCGGCGCTCGTAGGCGGCGATCGGCGAATAGCCGCCGGCGTTGGAGAGGGCCATGGCGTACCACACCGCCGCCTCGACCTGATCCTCGAGATTCTTGTCGACCGCGCGCTGTCCCTCATAGCGCCGGGCCAGTTCCAACTGGGCAAAGAAGTCGCCGTGGAAACCGCCCTGGCGCAGGGCGCGGATTTCCTGCTGTTGCTGATTGAACTGGCCAGAAACCCCTTGCGCCGCTTGTGGACGCGGGCAGGCGCTGGCGCGCTTGTGAAACCAGAAGGACGGGCCGGTGTCGCAGCCGACCAGCGGGATCACCACCGCCGCCACCACGGCCGTGACCGGCAGGCGGCGGATCAGGGTGACCCGGTTATCGACCACATAGGCCAACGCTCTTCGGAGCGCCACGAGATGAGAAACAGCATTGCTGGTCTCGCGCATCGCTCCCCCTCAGCACGTCGTTAACCATAAAATCCGAAATCACTCATGTGCCTGGGGGCAAACCCTGTCAAGCTCGCGGAACGCTGTTCTGAGCCTCATCACGAGACTGCTCACAGAAGGATTCTCGTCTCAGGTGAATCCCTAGGTTTTTAGTCAAGGCCCAGCTTTGGCCACAAGCCGGGAAGCACCATGGTCTGCAACCTCGGGAGGTTTTCAGATCATGGCGTCATGCATCGCTCGCGTCCTCGGCTCCACGGCGCTTTCGCTGCTAATCGCGGCGAGCGCCAGCGGCCCCAGCCTGGCCCGGCCTGACGTCGCCGATGGCGCGGTGACGCCCGAGGCCTGCGCGGCGCTGGGGTACGCTTCGCCGGCCAACGATCACGAAAGCGTCACTGTGACTGCGACGCGCGCGCGCCCGACGGGAGCCGAGACGGCAGCGCCCCTGCGGCCGATCTCGCCGGCTCGTCGCGCCGAATCGAAGTTTCCGCCCCCTCCTCCGCCTCCGCCTCCCCAGGCCTCCTACAGCGTCGCGGCGCCATCCGTGACGCCGCCGTCCCCAGGCTACATGGCGCAGTATCGCGACACCGAGAAATACCCCGGCGCCGTCGCCAATCCGGTGAAGCGCACCGCCGAAGAGCCGGTCTCGACCTTCTCGATCGATGTCGACACCGCCGCCTACGCCAATGTGCGGCGGTTCCTCAACGAGGCCGCCGCTCCGCCCAACGACGCTGTGCGGGTCGAGGAACTGATCAACTATTTCGACTACGGCTATGCCCGGCCCTCCGCCAAGGACGCGCCGTTCAAGCCGACCGTCGTGGTCGTGCCCTCGCCCTGGTCGAAGGACCGCCAGCTGTTGCACATCGGCGTCCAGGGCTACACCACCCCCCACGCCGACCAACCCCCATTGAACCTGGTGTTCCTGATCGACACCTCGGGTTCGATGTCGTCGCCCGACCGCCTGCCCCTGGCCAAGAAGGCGCTGAATGTCCTGATCGACCAGCTGCGGCCGCAGGACCGGGTTTCGATGGTGGCCTATGCCGGCTCTGCCGGCGCGGTGCTGTCGCCGACCGATGGCCGTACGAAGCTGAAGATGCGCTGCGCCCTGACCGCCCTGAACTCCGGCGGCTCCACCGCCGGCGGCCAGGGGCTGGAACTGGCCTACGCCCTGGCCAAACAGAACATGGATCCAGATGCGGTCAATCGGGTGATCCTGATGACCGACGGCGACTTCAATGTCGGCGTCAGTGATCCGTCGCGCCTGAAGGACTTCGTCGCCGACCAACGCAAGAGCGGCGTCTACCTGTCGGTCTACGGCTTTGGCCGCGGCAACTATAACGACACGATGATGCAGGCCCTGGCCCAGAACGGCAACGGAACCGCCGCCTATGTCGATGGCTTGCAGGAGGCGAGCAAGCTGCTGCGCGACGACTTCGACAGCGCCCTTTTCCCGATCGCCGACGACGTAAAAATTCAGGTCGAGTTCAATCCGGCCAAGGTCGCCGAATATCGACTGATCGGCTACGAGACCCGGCTGCTCAATCGCGAGGACTTCAACAATGACCAGGTCGACGCTGGCGAAGTCGGTTCAGGCGCGGCGGTGACGGCGATCTACGAGATCACACCCGTCGGCGCGCGGCCGTCGTCCGACCCGCTGCGCTATCGCGGCAAGGCGCCGGTCAAGAGCGGCGGCGACGAGCTGGCGTTCCTGAAGATTCGCTACAAGCCGCCGGGGGGCTCGACCTCGAAGCTGATCGAGCGGCCGATCGGAGCCGGCGACGTGCGCGCCAGCCTGGCCGCCGCGCCGGAGGCGACCCGCTTCGCCGTGGCGGTCGCCGCCTATGGACAGAAGCTGCGGGGTGATCCGTGGGTGGAGGACCGTTTCGGCTGGGATGACGTCACGGCCCTGGCCCAGGGCGCGCGGGGCGATGATCCCTACGGCCTGCGGGCGGAGTTCGTGCAGCTGACGCGGGCGGCGAAGGGCGTGAAGGGCTAGGCGCTCTGCGTCCTTCGAGGCCCGCTGCGCGGGCGCCTCAGGATGAGGAACGCTCTGCTGATTTCCTCATCCTGAGGTGCGAGGCAAAGCCGAAGCCTCGAAGGACGCACATAGCTACCGCCCCGTCGGCATGTCCTTGAACGCCACGTCCTTGTCCACGCGCACGTCGCCCGGCAGGCCCAGCACCCGCTCGGCGATGATGTTCTTGAGGATCTCGTCGGTGCCGCCGGCGATGCGCAAGCCCGGCGCCCACATCAGGCTGGCCTGGAAGGCCGCCTCCATGGGGGCAAGGGACGGATCGGTGAGGATGCCGTATTCGCCCTGGGCCTCGACAGCGGTATTGGCCATTTCCTGCATCTGGTTGGCGGCGATGATCTTGCCGATCGAACTTTCCGGGCCCGGCGTCTGGCCGCGCGACAGGGCGGTCATGGTGCGAAAGCGAGTATATTTCAGGCCTTGCGAGTTGACATACCAATCGGCCAGCTTCTCCCGGAAGGCGTTGTCCTTCAGCGCCGGACCGCTGGGACCGGACAGGCCGCGGGCCAGTTCCATCACTTGGCGGTAGTCGGGCCCGCTGGAGCCGCCGACCGCCAGGCGCTCGTTCATCAGGGTGACCAGGGCGACCTTCCAGCCGTCGCCGACCGCGCCCAGCCGCTGGCTGTCCTTGACGCGCAGGTCGGTGAAATAGACCTCGTTGAATTCGCGGCCGCCCGACATCTGGTGGATCGGCCGGCACGCGACGGCGGCGTCGCGCATGTCGATCCAGAACATGGTCAGGCCCTTGTGCTTGGGCACGTCGGGATCGGTGCGGACCAGGACGATGCCGTAGTCGCAGTAGTGAGCGCCGGTGGTCCAGACCTTCTGGCCGTTGATCACCCAGTCGCCATCAGGATCTGGGCCGTCCTGGACGGCCCGTGTCCGCAGGGCCGCGACGTCGGAGCCGCCGGCCGGTTCGGAGAACAGCTGGCACCAGATCTCCTCGCCCTTCACGGCCGGGGAGACAAAGCGCTGCTTGGTCTCGTCGTTGGCGAAGGCCATGACCGTGGGCACGCACATGCCCAGGCCTATGGTGAAATAGCCGTAGGAAACGCCCGCCTTGGCCTCTTCCTGGCCGAAGATCACCGACTGGATCGGCGTGCCGCCGCCCCCGCCGACCCCCGCGGGCCAGGTAATGCAGGCATAGCCGGCGGCGGCTTTACGGGCCTGCCAGGCCTTGCCGGCCGCCATGTGCTCGGGCGTGGTCGGCTTGGGCTCGCCGTGCTCGGCGCGATGCGCGGCGGCGGCCTCGACCAGCCAGGCGCGAGCCGTCTCGCGATAGGCGATTTCTTCGGGGGAGTCGTTGAAATCCATCTTGGTTCTCCTTGCCTTCTCCCCTTGCGGGAGAAGGTGTCGGCCAGCGGCCGACGGATGAGGGGTCGAAAGGCCTGTCCGGAGAGGTCTGAGAGACCCCTAACCCGGCCCTGCGGGCCACCCTCTCCCGCAAGGGGAGAGGGATAGCGTCAGGCGGCGTTCTTCTTTTCCAATTCAGAAACCAGCCGCTCTTTCCAGAGCTTGGGCGAGCCGGCGACCAGCGCGAGTTGCCGCGAGCGGCGGTAATAGAGGTGGCAGTCGACATCCCAGGTGAAGCCCATGCCGCCATGCACCTGGACGCTTTCCTTGCTGGCGAACCAGAAGGCGTCGGAGGCGGCGATGCGCGCGGCGGCTGCGGCGGTCGGCAATTCCGGCGCGTCGACGTCTAGGGCCCAGGCCCCATAATAGGCGTTGGAGCGAGCGACCTCGTTCTTGACGTACATGTCGGCCATCTTGTGCTTCATCGCCTGGTAGCCGGCGATCACGCGGCCGAAGGCGTAGCGTCCCAGCGCATATTCGCGGGCCATTTCCAGGCAGCGATCAGCGCCGCCCAGTTGCTCGAAGGCTAGCAGCACGGCGGCGCGGTCGAGGATGGCCTGGAGCAGTTCGAAGCCCCGTCCGGACTCGCCAAGACGGTCGGCGGTGGCGCCGTCGAAGGTCAGGCGAGCCACACCCCGTGTCGGATCCAGGCTCTCCAGGGTCTCGACCTTGACGCCGCCAGCCCGCAAGTCGACCAGGAACAGGCCGGGCCTGCCGCTCTCGGCCGCCAGCACGATGGCGATGTCGGCCGCGTCGCCGTCGGTAACCGGGATCTTGACGCCCGACAGCTTGCCGCCCTCGACCTTGGCCGACAGGCTGGACGGGGTGACCGCGCCCGGTCCTTCCGACACCGCCAGGCAGCCGATCAGTTCACCAACGGCGATGCGCGGCAAGATGGCGGCCTTCTGGGCGGCCGTGCCGTACGCCATCACGGCCTCAGCCAACACATAGACCGTCGAGGCGAAGGGAATGGGCGCGACGGCGCGGCCCAGTTCCTCGGCGATGGCGCACAGCTCGACCCGCCCTAGGCCCAGGCCATTGTAGTCTTCCGGAATGGCCGCACCGAGCCAGCCCTGCTCAGCCACGGCGGTCCATAGCCCCGCATCATAGCTCTTGGCCGGATCGTCCAACACGCCGCGCACCACCGAGGGCGCGCAACGGGCGGCGAGGAACTTGCGCGCCTCGTCCTTGAGGAACTTCTGGTCGTCGGAATAGTCGAAATCCACTTGGACTTCCTCCTTGGGTCGCTCTGGCGGCGGCGTCGAGACACGATGGACCGCCTTGGCCTCGAGGGAAAGATTGACCTCGCGTCAAGGATTTCACGTTCTTATGGCGGCCTCGAAACGAGTGAGAGCGCGTGCGTGGCCAAGACCGTCTTTCAGCGGAACCAGAAGGTGTGGGTCGAGAGCGTTGGCGCGTGGGCGACGATCGAGAAGATCGTTCCCATCTGGGCCAAGGGTTTCGACGAACCGGTGCGCGTCACCTACGACGTCGGACTGAACCGCGAGTTCCAGGCCCATGAGCTGAAACCCGAAGACCGCATCGGCGAGGACGGCGGCGTCGCGCTCGCCAACTGGCGCATCCTGCGGGCCCGCAACAAGTGGCAGCAGGAAAGCGACTGCCTGCACCACCCCTATCCCGGGACCTATCCCGTGGTGGTGACCGACGCCAATGACTGGGGCGGCTGGCGCACCCCCGGAGCCGAGTACGATCGCGATCCGCGTAAGATGGAGTTCCAGGCGCGACTGATCGCCGCCGCGCCCCAACTGCACGCCTTGGCCCGCCAGTTGATTGAACTGGCCGCCGATCATCCGGAGGACGCGCCACCGGCCTTGGTGGCCATCGCCCAGCGCGCCGCCGCCATCGAACGGGCCCTGCACGAGGTGCCCGCCGCCGACGCGTCGGTGACCATCCTCGAGGCCAGTTAGCCGGCCTCGATCTGCGCCACCGAAGGCTCGTCCGGAGTCGCTTTGAAATTGCCCTTCTTCCAGGCCCAGTAGAGCACCAGGATCGCTACGCCGGTGCCCACGACCATGGCCGGGACGGACGCCTCGGGCCCGAAGCCGCCGCCGCTCAGCCATTCCGGCGCCCCGGCCTTGGGGGTGCTGAAATACAGGCTCTCCTTGACCTCGATGCCTGACACCCGCGCGCCCCAGATCCAGCCCTGGGCGAAGTTCCAGGCCGCATGGACGCCCACCGACATCCAGATTCGGCCCGTCAGCATGTAGAAGGCCGCCAGCATCAGGCCCGCCTCGATGCTGATGGCGAAGGCGGCCGTCGGCGTGGCGTTGTCGTTGCCCAGGTGCATCAGCCCAAACAGGGCGGCTGAGATGGCCAAGGCCCACCAGGCGCCGAACGCGCGCATCAGCAGGCGCAGGATGATGGCGCGGAAGACCAGCTCTTCCATGGAGCCCGAGAAGATGGCGACAGTGATCATGCCCCAGGCCGACGCGGCGCGCGGTCCGGTGACGTCATAGAGTCCAAAGCCGACCAGCAGCCCAACCACCACGGTCATCATCGCCGCGCCAAGCAGCAGGCCGATCGCCAGCTCCGACAAGGCGGGTCGCAGAGCCAACTCCGAGGGCCACCGCGCTTCGGCCAAGCGCATCACGCCAGCGTAGAGACCATAGCCCGCCGCGCAGATGGCGAGAGTCGCCAGGGCGATCAGCGGCTCGTGCCCGTTGAACCAGACGCCCGGCAGGATCGTGGCCGCCGCGTCGATCAACATGAACGCGACGAACAGCAACACCCCCCAACCCAGGCATCGCAGCCACCGCAGGGGCCCCGGATGCACGAACCGGCGCGAGCCCAGGTCAAGGCCGGCGCTTGGCGCCGTATCGATCAGCGACATTGAATCAGACCCCAGAACAAGCACCGACCTTTGGCGGGATCACGCTTGGCTTCAAGTGACGAACGGTTCAGGTCGCGTTGCGTCGGCCAGTGGCGGCCAGTCCATGCCCGAGCCCGGGCGACGCAGGCGGCTGTGCGAGCTGAATTCCACCGCCGGGCGCGTGACGCCCAGGTCGATCTCGCCGCCGTTCGGCCCAAGCCGCCAACAACGGCGTCCGACCCAGATCAGCACTTCCAGCCCGTCCGCCGCCCCGGCGCTGGCCCAGCCGCGCAAGGTCGCCTCGAACGGTGCGCGCCGCCAAGCCGTGGGCTTGGTCGGGTCGAGCTCGACATGGATCGTGCGGCCGCCCTTGCCGGCGTGCAGGACAAAACCGCTACGGTCTGGCCGCCACGTCTCGTCCAGGCGCTGATCGAGCAGCCAGTCGCAGGCGAAGTCCGCGCAGCCTTGCGGGCGGCCCTCATAGACGCAGCAGCCCTTGCCACGCTTGTAATAGCGGCACCAGACTTGCGGCGCCTTCTCCAACTCGCGCACGCCGATCAGCTTGCAGCACTGGCCGCACTCGCCGCATTCCCGCCCGGTCATCGACGCCCCCTGTGGACCCAGCGGGGTCATGGCGCGGAACTCGCGACAATTCTGCAATCGGGTCAAGTGCGCCCTCGCCCCGACACATCTCCTTGCCTACATTGGCCGGATGCGCACCGACACGCCCCAGCCCGTCCAGCTTTCGGACTATCGCCCCTTCCCGTTCACGATCGAGACCACCGATCTCGAGTTCCTGCTGAATCCCGAGGCGACGCGGATCAGGGCGACCCTGACGATCAAACGCAGCGGCGCGCCCGGCGAGCCCCTGTTCCTGAACGGCGAACGCCTGAAGCTGATCTCGGTGGCCATCGACGGCCAGGCCCTCGGCGCGAACGCATACGCCCTAGACGGCGAGGGCTTGACGATCCACGCCGTGCCAGACGCCTTCGTCCTGACCACCGAGGTCGAGATCAACCCGTCGGCCAACAAGGCGCTGATGGGCCTCTACATGTCCGGCGGCCGGTTCTGCACCCAGTGCGAGGCTGAAGGTTTCCGGACCATCACCTTCTTCCCCGACCGGCCCGACGTGCTGAGCCGCTACACGGTGCGGATCGAGGCGGACGTGGCGTTCCCCTACCTGCTCAGCAACGGCAATCTGTGGGAAGGCGGCGAACTGGACTCCACGGTGGAAGGCGGCCGCCACTACGCCGTCTGGAACGACCCCTTCCCCAAGCCGGCCTATCTGTTCGCCCTGGTGGCGGGCCAACTGGACGTGCTGGAAGATAGCTTCGTCACCATGACCGGCCGGACGGTGGCGCTGAAAGTATTTGTCGATCCTGGCATGGCGCCGCGCGCCGCCTATGCGATGGACAGCCTCAAGCGCTCGATGAAGTGGGACGAAGAGGCGTTCGGCCGCGAATACGACCTGGACCTGTTCATGATCGTCGCCGTGCGCGACTTCAATTTCGGGGCGATGGAGAACAAGGGGCTGAACATCTTCAACAGCTCCCTGCTGCTGGCTGCCCCCGAGACCGCCACCGACATGGATTACGAGCGCATCGAAAGCGTCGTGGCCCACGAATATTTCCATAACTGGACCGGCAACCGCATCACTTGCCGCGACTGGTTCCAGCTGTGCCTCAAGGAAGGCCTGACCGTCTTCCGCGACCAGAGCTTCAGCGCCGACATGCGCGGCGAGGCCGTGCAGCGGATCAAGGACGTCAAGGCCCTGCGCGCCCGGCAGTTCGCCGAGGACGCCGGTCCACTGGCCCACCCGGTCCGGCCGTCCAGCTACATGAAGATCGACAACTTCTACACCGCGACGATCTATGAAAAGGGCTCCGAACTCATCCGGATGCTCAAGACGATCCTGGGCGCCGAGACTTTCCGTAAAAGCCTGGACCTCTATTTCGACCGCCATGATGGCGAGGCCACCACGGTCGAGGCCTTCATCGCCTGTTTCGCCGACGCCTCGGGCCGCGACATGGGCGACTTCTTCGCCTGGTACGAGCAGGCCGGCACCCCAGCGGTATCGCTGACCCACGTCTATGACGAGGCCACCCAGGCGCTGGAGATCACCCTTACCCAGGTCACCGCCCCGACCAGCGGTCAGCCCACTAAGCAGGCTCTGCCGATCCCGGTGACCATCGGCCTGCTCGACAGCGAGGGCGAAAGTCTGCGCGATAGCGAGGTGGTGCTACTGGACACGCCGACCAAGACCGTGCGCTGGGAGGGCGTCGCCAGCACCCCGGTGATCTCGGCCCTGCGCGGCTTTTCGGCGCCAGTGAACCTGACCGTGGACACGCGCTCGGTCAATCGCTACGTGCAGTTTGCCGCCGATCCCGACCTGTTCAACCGCTGGGAGTCCGGTCAGACCCTGGCCCGCGAACTGATCCTCGGCCGCGCCGCCGGGGCCCCCGACGAGGTTGGCGAGGAACGCTATGCCGACGCGCTGGGCAAGGCTCTGATCGACGAGGCCTCCGATCCGGCCTTCAAGGCCCTGCTGCTGACCCTGCCCAGCGAAGGCGACCTCAGCCTGGCCGTCGATCCGGTCGATCCCGCCGCGATCCACGCCGCGCGTGGTCACCTGAAGACGGTCATGGCCGTCCATCTAGGCGACCTGCTGCGACGTCTGCACGGTGATCTGCAGAGCGGCGGCGAGTTCTCGGCCGACGCCAAGGCGGCCGGAAAGCGCGCGCTGCGTAACGGCTGCTGCGACCTGCTGGCGGCCGATCCGCACGCGGTCAATGTCGAGCGCATCGTCGGTCATTTCGAAAGCGCCGCCAACATGACCGACACCATGGGCGCTATCTCAGCCCTGATGACGGTCGGCGGCGAGCCGGCCGAGAAGGCCCTGGCCGACTTCCACGCCCAATGGCGCGACGAGCCGCTGGTGCTTGACAAGTGGTTCTCGGTCCAAGCGCGCGACCCTGGCGACGGTGCGATCGGCCGCATCCTGGCTCTGACGGCGCACCCCGATTTCGACGCCGGCAATCCAAACCGCATGCGGGCCCTGGTCCAGGGATTTTCGAGCGGCAACCCAGCCCAGTTCCACGACGCCAGCGGCGCGGGCTATCGTTTCCTGGCCGACCAGATCCTGGGGGTTGATGGCTTCAACCCCACGACCGCCGCGCGGTTGGTCGAACCGCTGGGCGCTTGGCGACGCTACGTGCCGGCCCTGGGCTTGCTGATGCGGGAACAGCTAGAGCGCATCTGCGGTCATGTCGGCCTGTCAAAGAACGTGTTGGAACTGGTGTCCCGCGCTCTGAATTGACGGCTTGCGGTGCAGCTTGAGCCGAGCGTGGCGCGATTCTCAGCGCCACGGGTTGCGACTAAAAGGCTCATGCGACGCCAAAACCGCCGTTCGTCGGTGACGCATCGGTCGCGGGTGCGGTAGATTCACCATGTCGGCGAAGTGACTCGCCGGGGCTGGCGGGAGCATCGGGCGTTGGAGCGTGGTGGGGCGAGGACCGGGAGGTTGGCGGGAGCCAGTCTGTCGGCGGCGGGCGCGGCCCGTCAGCGCGCCGCGCAATCGCCTTCGCAGGCCTATGTGCGGGTGGCGATCCTTGCCGCCCTGTTGCTGCTGGCCGTCTACACCGCCTTTGGCGTCAACCGCCTCAAGCAGGAAGCCAGTATTCCACCCGGCGGCGCGCCGCTGGCCGCCCAGGCCAAGCTGGTGGCTGGCGCCGTCGAAACCAATCTCGCCGCTCAGCGCGCCGGCTTGTCGGCCGCCGCCGATTTGCTGCAGCGTGACCCTAGCGCTCCCATGGACGCGGCCGAGACCGCTCTGCGCGCCGCCGGCGGCGAGGCCATGGCAGTGGCGGTGGTCGGCTCCACCGCCCCCCTGGCGGTTGCCGGTCGCGACCCGTCAGCCGACTGGATGGTCGCCGCCCGCGCCGCCGCTGCATCGGGCCGTAATGTCTGGATCGGCGCGCCGACCTCCGGCAGGCTCTATGTGGCCGTCGCGACGCCCGTCGGGGGCGGGCGCGGCTTCGTAATCGCCTCCAGCGATCCTTCGCGCCTGATCGCCGCCCCCCCCAAGGGCGCGGCCAGCGCCCTGATGCTGGCCGACGGCCGGATCTTGGCCTCCTCCGGCCGACCCATCCAGGGCGCCGCCAACTTGCGCGAGGCCTTCTCCCTATCGGTCGAGGACGTCAGCGACAGCGCCTCCGCCCTGCGCGGCCAGTCCGCCGATGGCCAGGCGCTGGATGTCGCGGTGCAGCCTCTGGCCCAAGGCGCTCTGTTGGCCGCCGCCAGCGCTCAATCGCGCACCGTGGCCAATGTTGATCGCCAGGTGATGCAAGGCGCGTTCTCGCTGCTGGCCCCGCTGGCCGTTGGCATCGCTTTGGCCCTGATGTTGATGCTGCAGAGCCGCCGGGTCGAGACCGCGCAGAAGGAGTTTGTCGACAGCGAGCAGCGCTTCCGCCTCGCCGTGGAAGCCGCCCGCTGCGGCATTTGGGAATGGGAGCTGGGCGCCGACCAGGTGTTCATGTCCGACGTCACCGGCGCGATGTTCGGCTGGGGCGGCGGCGGCGTGGTGGGCGGACAGGAGCTGCTGGACCGCGTGTCGGTCGACCATCGCGACAAGCTTCGCCAGGCCCTCGCCAATGCCGCCATGTACGGCGCCTTCGACGTATCGTTCCGGGTGCCGGGTCGCGACGGAGGTCGCTCGATCTGGGTCGACGCCCGCGGCCAGGGCTTTGGCAAGCCCGGCGAGGACGGCTATTCGCGGATCATCGGCGTGGCGCTCGATGTCACCGAGGAGCGTCTGGCCCAGGCCCGTGCTCAAGCCGCCGAGAACCGCCTGCGCGACGCCATTGAGAGCGTGTCTGAAGCCTTCGTGCTGTGGGACCGCCAGGGCCGGCTGCTGATGTGCAACCGTAACTATCGCAACGTCTTCAACCTCGAGCCCAAGCTGCTCAAGCCTGGGGCCCCGCGCAGCGAGGTCAACCGCTTCGCCGCCCTGGCCATCAAGCACGACCAACCCGCCCCGGACGGCGCCAAGGGCGTGCGCGAGGCCGAGCTGAACGACGGCCGCTGGATACAGATCAGCGAGCGCCGCACGGCTGAAGGCGGCCTGGTGATGACCGCCGCCGACATCACCGCCATCAAGAACCAGGAAGAAGCCCGCCGCCTGAATGAGGAGCAGCTCCAATACGCCGTGACAGGCCTTGAGCGCAGCCAGGAGCAGCTGGCCGAGCTGGCCCGCAAGTACGAGATGGAGAAGGTCAAGGCCGAGGGCGCCAACAAGGCCAAGAGCGAGTTCCTGGCCAATATGAGCCACGAGTTGCGGACGCCGCTGAACGCCATCAACGGCTTCTCCGAGATCATGATGAACGAGATGTTCGGCAAGCTCGGCGACGCCCGTTACAAGGGCTACAGCCTCGATATCCACAATTCCGGCCAGCATCTGCTGGCCCTGATCAACGACATCCTCGACATGTCGAAGATCGAGGCCGGCAAGATGAACCTGAAATTTGAGCCGCTGAGCCTGGAGGACGTCACCGAGGACGCCGTGCGCCTGGTGCGCAATCGCGCCGAGGCCGCCGGCCTGCAGCTGGAGATCGACTTCCCGGCCCTCCCCGAGGTCGAGGCCGACTACCGCGCGGTCAAGCAGGTGCTGCTAAACCTGCTGTCCAACGCCATCAAGTTCACGCCCCGCGCCGGCCGTGTCACCGTACGGGCCGAGATGCGCCGTGATCCGCTGGGCGAGCGCGTCCGCGTCTCCGTTATCGACACCGGCATTGGTATCGCCGCCGAGGATCTGGCCCGCCTGGCCAAGCCGTTCGAGCAGGTCGAGAGCCAACACGCCAAGACCACCCAAGGTACTGGCCTGGGCCTGGCCCTGACCAAGTCGCTGGTCGAGATGCACGACGGCTCGCTGGAAATGACCAGCGCCCCGGGCGAGGGCACCACGGTCAGCTTCGTGCTGCCGATCAACCAGGGCGGTCTGTCGTCCCTGCGCGACTTCGCGGCGGCGTGATCCGGGCTTGAAGAAGGTGCTGTTCGTCTGCAGCCAGAACAAGCTGCGCAGCCCCACGGCCGAGCAGGTGTTCTCGACCTGGCCGGACCTGGAAGTCGATTCGGCCGGCACCAATAATGACGCCGAAAACCCACTGACGGGTGAGCTGGCGGCCTGGGCGGACGTGATCTTCGTGATGGAGCAAGCCCATCGCAACAAGCTGGCCAAGCGCTTCAAGCGCCAGCTGAAGGCGTGGCTGGTTTGCCTCGATATTCCAGATGACTACGCCTTCATGGATTCCGCGCTGGTGAGCTTGCTGCGGGCCAGGGTCGCACCCTACCTGCGCTGAGCGTTATCGCATTCGTCGCCAGCGTCAATGAGCTAACTCTCGAGCGGCGCAACGGCTATTCCTGGTCCAATGCCAGCCCGAAAAAGGCGCTTGAGGCCTATGCCACCTGGAAAAAGGCCCATTCTGCGGCGAGGTGAAGCTCCGTCACAAACCCTTGGCCAAATTCACGCCGAAGTGTCGCAACCTTCGCCTAACACCCCCTCCAACACGCGTCCGCAATCGGACGACTCTGGAGGGGTTCCATGTCCAAGATTTTCAATCGGAAAGCGCTGCTGGCCGCCTGCGCGTTGGGTACGTTAACGCTGGTTACCGCCGCCAACGCCGCCGAAACCGCAGCAACCGCGCCGGCCGCGGAGCCCAACGACATCAACGCCGTCGAGCAGGTGCTGGTCACCAGCCTATCGACCACCCGCTCGGCCGTGCAGCTATCTGGTTCGGAAATGCAGAAGATCCTGCCAGGCCTGTCGCCAATGAAAGCCATCCAGACCCTGCCGGGGGTGATGTATGTCACCGCCGATCCCTGGGGCAACAACGAGCAGAACACCTCGTTGTTCATCCATGGATTCAACGGTCAACAGTTGGGCTACACGCTCGACGGCGTGCCGCTGGGCGACCAGAGCTACGGCAACTACAACGGCCTGTCGCCGCAGCGCGCGGTGATTAGCGAAGTGGTCGGCAAGGTCATCCTGTCGTCAGGCGCCGGCGCGCTGGGCACCGCCTCGACCAGCAACCTGGGCGGCGCGATCGAGACCTTCAGCAACGACCCGCGCGCCGAATTCGGCGGACAGTTCAACCAGACGCTGGGCAGCTACGACACCAGCCGCACCTTCGTGCGCCTCGACACGGGCGCGTTCGGCGGGAACAACAGCCTCTATCTCGCCTACGCCCATCAGAAAGCTCGCGCCTGGGACTTCAACGGCAAGCAGGGCGGCGACCAGGCCAACCTGAAATACGTGAACGACGGCGAGCACGGCAAGCTGACCTTCTACCTGTCCTATTCGGACAAGATCGAACCGAACGAGGACGGCACCACCCGCTATTTCCCCAGTCGCGCAAATCGGCCGACGGACGCCTACCAGCCCTATACCCGCCCGTTCCTTTATCCGGACTTCGCCGCCGCCCTGGCTTATCTGGACGCAGCCGGCAACTATCCCGCTTCGCAGGGCGACAACTATCGCAACTATTTCAGCGCCGCCCAGCGCAAAGACTATCTCACCTACATCAAGTATGACGCCAAGCTGAGCGACAACGTCACCTGGTCGAACCAAGTCTACTATCATGACGACCACGGCCGCGGCATCGTCGCCGGCCCGATCCGGGTGGCGGGCCTGCCGAACCTGTTCAACTTCTACTTCCCGGGCCAAGACCTGAAGAAGGTGTTTGGTAATTCGGGTTTCGCCACCCGCACCACCGAGTACCAGATCGACCGCGTGGGCAGCATCTCGACCCTGAACGCCACGTTCGGCGAGCACCAGATCGAGGCCGGGTTCTGGTACGAGCACAACAAGTCGTCGGCCTATCGCCGCTGGTACCCGTTCGACGTCAACCATCCGACCTCGCCCTATGACGTGCCCACCGGCTGGCTGATCACCCAGTACGGCAGCGAGATCGACAACAAGGTCTACCAGTTCCACGTCCAGGATCAGTGGCGCATCCGCGAGAACCTGGTGTTGCAGGGCGGCTTCAAGAGCAGCGTGCAGGACGCGACCGGCGCGGTGGCGGTGCAGCCCATCGTCGGTTCGCTGGTCAACTCGATCGGCCTGCCGGTCGGCAACATCAAGACCAAGGAATGGTTCCTGCCCCAGATCGGCGCGGTGTGGACCGCTTCGACGGGCGACGAGTTGTTCGTCAACATCCAGAAGAACCTGCGCCACTTCCAGACCTATGGTGGTGGCGGCCTGTCGCCGTTCAGCCTGGGCAGCCAGGCGGCGTTCGACCAGTTCAAGAAGAGCGCCGACCCGGAGACCGCCTGGACCTACGAGGCCGGCCTACGGGGCAAGCGCGAGATCGCGTTCGGCCCGTTCACCGCGATCGACGGCCAAGTGAGCGTTTATCACACCGACTTCAGCAACCGCCTGCTGGGCGTGGCCCCTTCGGCGGCCGCGATTTCGATCATCGGCGGCGCGGCGATCGTCCAGAACGTGGGCAGCGTCAAGACCGACGGCGTCGACGTGGCCGCCACCCTGCACATCGGCGAACACTTCTCGTTCTACAACGCGCTTTCGTACAACCGCTCGGTCTATCAGGACGACTACACCAGCGGCTCGACCACGATTGGCGGCGTCATCACCCCGACCGTCGTGCACATCGCCGACAAGAAGGTGCCCGGCAGCCCCGAATGGCTAAACAAGTTCGTGGCCACCGGCAATTTCGGCAATTTTGAAATCCAGGTGATCGGCGACTTCGTCGGCGACCGCTTCGCCACTTACACCAACGACCTGAAGGTCAACAGCTACATGCTGTACAGCCTGCAGGTCAGCTATGACTTTGAGACCCCGGCCAGCTGGCCGGTGAAGGGCCTGAAGCTGAGCGGCAACGTCACCAACCTGACCGACGAGGAGGGCGACCTGAACGTCACCGTCTCGCAACCGGCTGGCAGCTACAGCACCTTCCCCATCCCGCCGATCCAGGGTTTCGTCACCCTGTCCACGCGGTTCTAGAGACGGGCGACTCGCCGCCTTTTCTTCTCCCCTTTCCGGGGCGAGTCACGCCTGCATCGAGCGCCCCGGACCTGGTCCGGGGCGCTTTTCGTTCGAAACGCAAAGCAGCAGATTTCGCCTTCCGCCGCTTTGTGCCGGGCTTGGCAAATGGTGAGGTCAAGGCCTCAGCAGAGAGACCTCCCATGTCCCTGACCCTGCACATGCAGCCGCTGGCCTCTTGCTGCTGGAAGGTTCTGATCGCGTTCTATGAGAACGACACGCCGTTCGAGGCAAAAATCGTTGATCTAAGTGGCCCGGCCGAGACAGCGGCGTTCCAGGCGCTGTGGCCGACCAGCAAGATGCCTTTGCTGCGTGACGACGCGCGGGATCAGACTGTGCGGGAGACGCCGGTCATCATCGAATATCTACAGACCTGGTCTCCGGGTCCGGTCCGCTTCATCCCCGGCGGGGCAGAGGCCGCGCTGGACGTGCGCCTGATGGATCGCCTGTTCGACCTCTATGTCCAGGAGCCGATGCAGAAGATCGTCGGCGACCAGATCAGGCCGGCTGTCGCCAAGGATTCCTACTGCGTGGCCCAAGCTCCCGCTCAGTTGGCGATGGCCTATGACCTGATCGAGGCGCGCCTGGCGGATCGGCCTTGGGCGGCGGGCGAGGTTTTCGGACTAGCCGACTGCGCCGCCGCCACGGCACTGTTCTATGCCGACAGGGTGGCGCCACTGGCTCCGGCCCATCCGAACACCAGCGGTTATCTCGACCGCTTGCTGGTCCGTCCTTCGGCCTCGCGGGTGATCGAGAAGGCCCAGCCCTATTTCGCGATGTTCCCGACCTAGGCGGCGCGCGCCCGCGTGTTCGAGAGACGCGATTGGACCTGTTCCTGGCCCGTCTCGAAGCGCGCTACCAGTCGCGCCAGTTCCGAGGCTTCGGAGCGCAGGTTCGAGGCCGCGGCCGTCGCCTCTTCGACCATGGCCGCGTTCTGCTGGGTCACCTGGTCCATTTGATTGATGGCGGCGTTTACCTGGTTCAGGCCCGTGGCCTGCTCTTGCGATGACTGGGCGATCTCGGAGATCAGGGTGTCAATCTGGGTGACCTTGCCCACGATGCCGTTCAAGGCCTCGCCCGTGTCGCCGACCAATTGCACGCCGCGCGCCACCTGGGCGGTGCTGCTGGCGATCAGGGTCTTGATCTCCTTGGCGGCCTCGGCTGAACGCTGGGCCAGGGCGCGCACTTCCTGAGCGACGACGGCAAAGCCACGACCCGCGTCACCGGCCCGAGCCGCCTCGACCCCGGCGTTCAGGGCCAGCAGGTTGGTCTGGAAAGCGATCTCGTCGATCACGCCGATGATCTGGGTGATCTGGCCGGAACTCTGCTCGATCTCGCCCATGGCGGCCACCGCGTCGCGCATGACTTCGCCTGAACGAGCCGCGTCCCGGCGGGCGCCGCTGGCCGCCGTCGAGGCCTCCTTGGCCCCCTCGGCGCTGCGGCGGACCGTGGCGGTCAGCTCATCCAAGGCGGCGGCGGTCTCTTCGAGCGATGCGGCCTGCTGCTCGGTACGGCGCGATAGGTCATCCGAAGCGCTGGCGATTTCGTCCGACCCGGCCTGGAGCCCGCCGGTCGCGGAGGCGATAGCACCCATGGCGACGCGCAGGCTGTCGATAGCGGCGTTGAAGTCATCCTTGATCTGCTGGTACCGCCCCTCGAACTGCACTCGGATGCCTGCGGTCAGGTCGCCGTCGGCCAGACGTCTGAGGCTGTCGGCGAGAGCCGAAACCACGGCGCCCTGTTCGTCGTCCACCTGACGGCGCGCGGTCTCGCCGCGCGTTCTTTCCAGCTCGATCTCGGTGACGTCAGTGGCGAACTTGATGACCTTGTAAGGCTTGCCGGATGTGTCGAGCACGGGATTGTAGGACGCCTGAATCCAGATTTCCTTGCCACCCTTGCCGATCCGCATGAACCTGGCGGCGATGAATTCGCCGCGATTAAGCTGCCGCCAGAATTCCTGGTACTCGGCGCTCGCGGCCTCGCCTGGCGATACGAACAGGCTGTGGTGGCGGCCTTCGATCTCATCGGCGGCGTAGCCGATGGCGTGGAGGAAGTTGGCATTGGCCCGGATGATCGTGCCATCAAGCCGAAACTCGATCACCGCCTGCGACCGATCCATCGCCGCGAGCTGCGCTTCGAGCTCCAACACGCGTTCAGCGGCGACCTTGGTTTGCTTGCGATTTGAAAACATCGTTTTTCGCCTCCGGCCAATGCGGCTTTTCGGCTTCTAGCCATGAAGACCCCTAACGATTCCCTAATTAGAAAATCATCCGGGGTCACAACTCCAAAGTGAGCCACGACGCCTATATTTAAGCTGTCAACTCGGCCTTTCGCGGTAACGAGGGGTGAATTTGGGATTCGGATACGAAAACGCTCCGTGCGCGCACAAATCGCTCCGAGCTAAACCCCCGGAATATCGTATGTCTTTAGCGTGACCTGATCGCGGTCTTCGGGGATGACCTGGATACCGGTGTTGTGCTGACCGACGAGATGCTCGGTCCGCCCGGCCCTCACATCCTCTACGTCAATACAACGTTCGAGCGCATGACCGGCTTTAACCGGGACGAAATCGTGGGAAAAGATCCGCGAATTTTTCAGGGTCGAGGCCCTAGTCTGGCGGCGCGAAAGCTAATGGCGCGCGCTTTGCGAGCCGGTGAGCGCCGCGCCACCACCCTGGTCAATTACCGAAAATCCGGCGGGGCCTATCTCTGTTCGATCGAGGTGTTCCCGCTCCTCGATCCGGATGGCGTGCTGGTCAACGTCGTGGCTCTGGAGCGCGAGGTCGAGCGGCGACCGGGGCGGCATCCCTCCTATCGCCCGACCACCATCGAGGATGAACGCTCCTAGGCCAGGGCGTCGGCTTTCCAGGCAAGGTATTCCGGAGTTTGCAGCAAGCGTTCGCAATAGGCCTCGGCGGCGCCTGTGTCGCCGTGGTCGGACAGCCTGATCCCGTAGGTGCGGAAGCGCGTCGCCACCGGCGTGTAAAAGGCGTCGGCGATCGACCATTTGCCCAGCAGGAACGGTCCGCCCGAGCGCTCCAGCAGCTGGTTCCAGCGCAGGACGATCTTGCGGACGTCGGCCTGGGTGGCCGGAGAGATGTCCAAGACCTTGCGGGTTTCCAGCTCCATCGGGCATTCGCCGCGCAGGGCCGAGAAGCCCGAATGCATTTCGGCCGCCGCCGCGCGGCCGATGGCCCGCAGGGCCGGATCGGCAGGCCACAGCAAGGCCTCCGGATAGGTCTCGTGCAGGTATTCGCAGATCGCCAGCGAGTCCCAGACCACCAGGTCGCCGTCCTTGACCACCGGCACCAGGCTGGTGGGTGAGTGCTTGGCGAGTTCGGCCTCGGAGGTCTCGGCATGGCGCAGCTCGACCAGGGTCTCGGTGAAGGTGGCGCCCGTGTGCTTGAGCGCCAGCCAGGGGCGCAGCGACCAGCTGGACCACCTCTTGGTGCCGATGACGATTTCCATGGCGGTCTCCTTGAGGTCAGACAGGCGAGCGTCTGGGCTTAGCGCGCCTGCCGCTGGCCGACAACGCCAGGATATCTAGGGTCTTTGACTTGTGGCCTGACAGGCTGGAGAAGCGGCTTGGGGCCGCGGAAAAGCATAGGCCCAGGGATAGGTCTCGTTCGGCGCACCGGGGTCGGCGGCCACGGTCCGTAGCGAACGGGCGCGGTTGAGCGCCTCGACGGAAACAATCTGGGCCGAGCGCCAAGGCGTCGACGGGCGTTGCGCGGAGGGATGCATGACGTGGCCTCGAAGACGACCGTCTGTCGCGGCCATGAGGTCCATTGAAAACCGCCGCGCCTGAACCGGCATCAGCGTCTTTGTTGTCGAGCGTTCATCTCCACGTCTGGAATGACCGCGATTTCCCCTCTGGCCTTGGCGCTTCCCTTACGTCTATGGTCGGCGCAACGATTAGAACAAGTGTTTGAAGGGAGAGGCCCAGGATGGCTCAGGCGAATGCGCCGAGCAGCGGCAAACCGCTGTACTCGAATGGCTACAAGGCCACGGTTCTGGGGCTGCTGCTGGCCACCTACACCTTCAACTTCATCGACCGCACGATTATCGCCACCATCGGCCAGGCCATCAAGGTCGATCTCAAGCTCACCGACACCCAACTCGGCCTACTTGGCGGCCTCTATTTCGCCCTGCTCTACACGCTGCTCGGCATCCCGATCGCCCGGCTGGCGGAGCGCTGGAACCGGGTCAGCATCATCTCGATCTCGCTGGTCGTCTGGTCGGGCTTCACCGCCCTGTGCGGCAGCGCCGGCAGTTTCGCCCAATTGGCTCTCTATAGATTCGGGGTCGGGGTCGGCGAGGCGGGTTGCTCGCCCCCAAGCCACTCGCTGATCAGCGACTATTATGCGCCCAAGCAGCGCGCCTCGGCGCTGTCGATCTACTCGTTCGGCATTCCCCTGGGCACGATGTTCGGGGCGATCATCGGCGGCTGGCTGGCCCAGGAGTTCAGCTGGCGCGTGGCCTTCGTCATCGTCGGCCTGCCCGGCATCATCCTGGCGGTCATCGTCAAGCTGGTGGTCAAGGAGCCGCCCCGCGGCCACTCCGAGGCCAAGGAGCATCCGCTCGAAGCCGAGGATGTGGTGGTCGAGCCGCCCAAGCCGGCCTTCTCGCTCGCCAATGAGTTTCGCGAGATCTGGGCGGTGATGAAGACACTGTTCGGCAAATGGCCCGTGCTGAACATGATGCTGGGCGTCACCATCGCCTCGTTCGGCTCCTACGGCTCGGGCGCCTTCGTGCCCTCCTATTTCGTCCGTGAGTTCCATCTCGGCTATGCCCAGGTCGGTCTGATCACCGGGGTGGTCGCGGGCTTTTCGGCCGGCATCGGCACCCTGGTCGGCGGCTTCCTCGGCGACTGGGCGGGACGGCGCAGCGCCAAGTGGTACGCCCTGGTCCCGGCCATAGGCTTGCTGATCGCCACCCCGATCTACATTACCGCCTATCTGCAGACCGACTGGCAGACCACCGCCCTGATCCTGCTGATCCCCGGCATCTTCCACTATGTGTATCTGGCCCCGACCTTCGGCGTCGTCCAGAACTCGGTCGAGCCGCGCCGCCGGGCCACCGCCACGGCCTTGCTGTTCTTCTTCCTCAACCTGATCGCCCTGGGTGGCGGGCCGGTGTTTACCGGCTGGCTGATCGACCATCTGGCGCAGCACAATTTCAATACGCCCGACGCTGGCGGCCTGATCGACACCGTGCTGGCCTCGTTCGGCCGCCATGCCGACGCCGCCAACTTCGCGGCGACCTGCCCAGGCGGCGTCGCCCCCAAGGGCTCGTCCGTCGAACTGGCCAAGCTATGCAACACCACCCTGGCCCATTCCAGCAAGCAGGGGATCATCGTCTCTCTGTGCTTCTATGCCTGGGCGTCGCTGCACTACGCCTTGGCCGCCATCGGCATGGTCAAGCACATGAAGGAGCGGTCGGTGGCTCAGGGTTAGGAACCCGCTAGAGTGGGTTTGCTTGAGACTGAACCGTTGCCTTTTGATCCTTTCATCCCGGCGAAGGCCGGATAAAAAGGAGTTTAGGGGTGACGCTTCAATGTGAAGCGAACGCGCTCTAGCCCGCTCACGCCCCCACCGCCCAATACCGATAACAATAGGCCGGAGCGAACCCCAGCCCGCTGTACAGCGCGATAGCCGGGGCATTATCGGCCTCGACCTGGAGGTAGGCCCGCCGGGCGCCCTGTCCCTCGGCCATGTCCAGCAGCGCGCCCAGAATCCGCCGCGCCAGGCCCTTGCGGCGGTGGCCAGGCAAGGTGCGCATGCCGAAGATCCCGGCCCAATCGCCCTCGACCGCCGCGGCGCCCAGGGCGGCGGTCTGGCCGTCGATGTCCATCCGGCCGAAGAAGGCCGGGGCGGGGATACGGCCCAGGGCGTCCAGCCGCTCGCGGGCCTCGGCGGTGTTGCCGGCCGCGCTCGCCAGGAACACCGCCTCGAAGGCTGGATCTGGGGTGGCGGAGAGAGTCACGGCTTCGTCCGCATCGCCCGTCGTGGCGCCCGTCATCACCAGGGTCTCGTGGGCGGGCCGGTAGCCCCGGGCCGTCAGGTGCTCGGCGAGATTGGCGGGGACCGCCGCCCCGTCCGCCAGCTTGAAACAGGCCGGCGCGCCGCGCGCCGCGTAGAAGGCCTCGACCGCGTCGATCGCCTCGTCGGCGGGTCGGCCGGGCTCGTCCAATGGCCAGCAGGCGTTGATGCGCCGCGACCAGCCATCCGAAGCCTTCAGCCGCCACCCGCCCAAGGCGGCAGTTTCGCGGGCCGGCCAGGCGCGGTCGGCGATCGGTTCGAGCAGGCGCGGATCGATGATCATGCAGCCTTTGTAGCAGACGAGCGCCCCAAAGGTCCTCGCCGTGGGGCCCCGTGGGGGAAGCGGTCGCGAAGCGACCGGTGGGAGGAGTTTTAGGAGGGTTGATCCGGGCTGGGCGGCCTTCCGCACACTCCCCCCTCCGTTGGCTTCGCCGACACCTCCCCCACAGGGCCCCACAGAGGAAGAAGCTGCGCCTAAAGCGGCTTCAGATTGTTGGCGGCGATCTTTCCGCGCTCCTCGGCGCTGTCGAAGCTTACCTTCTGGCCCTCATCAAGGCTGCGCAGCCCCGCGCGCTCGACGGCGCTGATGTGAACGAACACATCCTTGCCGCCGTCATCGGGTTGGATGAAGCCAAAGCCCTTGGTGCCGTTGAACCATTTCACAACGCCGGTCGCCATGCGGAAGTCTCCTCGAGAGCGCCAAACCAGTGCCCGGACAAGCGGGCGGGTAACAATCGCAGTTGTCCGGGTAGCGGTAGCAGGCCCAAATCCAGGATTGCGCGGCAGAGTGGACATGCCCCTGTTGAGGGGTCAATTCAAAAAACACCGGTATACTCAAACGTGCGCGGGGGCCTAGTGCTCGGCCAGAAGGGCCTCGACCAAGCCATAGGCCTCGGGGCTAGACCAGTCGGCGTCGCCCGCCAACCTGGCGCGCTCGCGGCCCTGCTTGTCGTAGATCACCGTCGTCGGATAGCCCTCGGCGCGGGGATCCAGCGCGAACGACAGCTTGTAACCGGGGTCGCGATAGACCTGCAGTGGGCTGTTGGCGGTCATCTGAGCCTGGACCAGGTTGAGGTCGCTGTCGCGATCGACGCTGATCGGCAGCACCTTCAGCGGCTGGGTCGCGTAGCTGGCCTGCAGCTTGGCCAGGGTGGGCATCTCTTTCTTGCACGGCGCGCACCAGGTGGCCCACAGGTTCATCACCACCACCTGGCCCTTGAAATCGGCGAGGGTCAGGGATTTTCCGGCGCCATCGGTAAACACCGTGGTCGGCTGGCCGCGCGGCGCGGCCGGCACATCCAGCTTCGCCAGGGACGCTTTCTTGAATTCGTTGAGGTCGGTGACACCTGCGGGTTTGAACGAAGCTGCGCCGATGACGTATAGAACCGCCGCGACGCCGATGATCACCGCGGCGGCGATGACCCACTTCAGCGGGCCGGGCTTGCGCGCGGCTTGTTCCCTGTCCGACTGGAATTCGCTCATATGACCGACAACGCCTCCGATAAGCCCCAGACCGCGACGGGCGGACAGGGCCAAGCCATGTGGGGCGGCAGGTTCTCGGCCAAGCCGGCGGAGCTGATGCAGGCGATCAATGTCAGCATCGGCTTCGACAAGCGCCTGTGGAGCCAGGACCTGGCGGGCTCCCGCGCCCATGCGCGGATGTTGATCAGTCAAGGCGTGATTGCAAGCAAAGACGGCGAAGAAATCCTCAAGGGTCTCGACGCCATCGAGGGCGAGATCACGGCGGGAGCCTTTCCGTTTCGCGACGAATACGAAGACATCCACATGAACATCGAGGCCCGGCTGCGCGAGTTGATCGGCCCGGTGGCCGGCCGCCTGCACACCGCCCGCTCGCGCAACGACCAGGTGGCCGTCGATTTCCGGCTGTGGGTGCGCGAGGCCTGCGAGAGGTCTGCAGCCCAACTGGCGTCTTTGCAAAAAGCGCTGGTCGCCCAGGCCGAGGCCTATGCCGACGCCCTGATGCCGGGCTTCACCCACCTGCAACCGGCCCAGCCGGTGACCTTCGGCCACCACCTGATGGCCTATGTCGAGATGTTCGGCCGCGACGCTTCGCGGTTCCGCGACGCCCGAACCCGGATGAACGAGTGCCCGCTGGGCGCTGCGGCCCTGGCCGGTTCGCCCTTCCCGATCGACCGCCACGCCACGGCCGCCGAACTCGGTTTTGACCGCCCGACCGCCAATTCGCTGGACAGTGTCTCGGCGCGTGACTTCGCGCTGGAAGCCCTGTCGGCCGCCACGATCGCCGCCACGCACCTGTCGCGCCTGGCCGAGGAGATCGTGCTGTGGACGACGCCAATGTTTGGCTTCATCAAGCTGACCGACGCCTTCACGACCGGCAGCTCGATCATGCCGCAAAAGAAGAACCCCGACGCCGCCGAGCTAATCCGAGCCAAGGTCGGGCGGATCCTGGGAAGCCTCACCACCCTGACCGTGGTGATGAAGGGCCTGCCGCTGGCCTATTCCAAGGACATGCAGGAGGACAAGGTCCCGACCTTCGAGGCCTTCGACGCCTTGGAGCTGTCCCTGCTGGCCATGGCCGGCATGGTCGCCGACCTGACGCCCAACACCGAGAAGATGGCCGCCGCCGCCGGCGCGGGTTTCTCGACCGCGACGGACCTGGCCGATTGGCTGGTCCGCGAACTGAACATGCCTTTCCGCGACGCGCACCACGTGACAGGCTCGGCGGTGAAGGCGGCCGAAACCAAGGGCGTTGATCTGGCGGAACTGGCGCTCGCCGACTTGCAGGCAATCGAGCCGCGCATCACCTCTGAAGTTTATACCGTGCTCACGCCCGCCGCCTCGGCGGCGAGCCGCATCAGCTATGGTGGGACCGCTCCCACCCAGGTTCGCGCCCAGATCGCGCGTTGGAAGGAACTGCTCGGATGATCCGTCCTATCGCCCTCATCACCCTGGCCGCCCTGGCCCTGTCGGCCACCGCCTGTGGCAAGCAGGCCGAGTTGGAGCGCCCCGCTCCGCTGTGGAACGCCCAGAAGAAGGCCGTCTACGAGGCCCAGCGCCGGCAGTCCTCGGCCCAGGTCAACAAGCCGGCGCGCGCCAATGGCACGCAGGAAAACATTGACCCGGCGTCCAGCAACCGCACCACCCGCGCCGCGCCCCTGGCCGGCACGGCCCCCGACCCCTTCGGTGGCCCCTCGGGCGCCGGCTTCCCGAGCGCGCAACCGAACTAGCGCGTCCCTTCACCAACGCCGCATCGTTTTCCCCGTCTCCCCGGCGAAGGCCGGGGCCCAGGTGAAACCCTGCCGTGGCTCCTGATGAATCTGGGTCCCGGCCTTCGCCGGGAAGACGGAGGTTGGGGGCTTGACCTTAGAGAGCTGCTAGACTCGTGAACCATTTCGAATACGGCCCCGAGGGGTTGGCCTGTGAAGGCGTCCCGCTGGCTCGCATCGCGGCCCAGGTCGGCACGCCGGTCTATGTCTATTCCCGCGCCACGCTGGAGCGGCACTTCACGGTGTTTCGCGACGCCCTGACGGCCGCCGGTGTGGTTGATCCGCTGATCGCCTATGCGGTGAAGGCCAATTCCAATGTGGCCGTGTTGAAGGTGCTGGGCGACCTGGGGGCCGGCGCCGACACGGTATCCGAGGGCGAGGTCCGACGGGCCCTGGCGGCCGGCATCCCCGGCGATCGCATCGTGTTCTCGGGCGTCGGCAAGAAGCGCGGCGAGATCGCGTTTGCCCTGCAAGCTGGCGTCGCCGAGATCAACGTCGAGTCAGAGCCCGAGCTGAACCTGGTCGCAGCGGTGGCCGCCGAGCTGGGCGTCAAGGCCAAGGTGGCGTTTCGGGTCAATCCAGACGTCGCGGCCGGCGGTCATGCCAAGATCGCCACCGGCAAGTCCGAGAACAAGTTCGGCGTGTCGTTCGCCGAGGCCGCGCGGCTCTACGCCAACGCCAGCAACCACGCGAACCTCGAACCGATCGGCGTGGCCTGCCATATCGGCAGCCAGATCACCGACCTTTCGCCCATGCGCCAGGCCTTCACCAAAATGCGCGGCCTGGTCGAGCAGCTGCTGGGCGAGGGCTTGCATGTCGAGCGCCTGGACCTGGGCGGCGGCTTGGGCGTGCCCTATTTCGACATGCCCGCCCCGCCCTCGCCCGCCGACTTCGCGGCCATGGTCAGCGAGGTGACCCAGGGCCTGCCCGTCAAGCTGGCCTTCGAGCCGGGCCGGGTGATCGCCGCCAACGCCGGGGTGCTGGTCAGCGAGGTGATCCATGTCCACGAACGGCCGGAGGGCAAGCGCTTCCTGGTCATCGACGCGGCCATGAACGACTTGATCCGCCCGGCCATGTACGACGCCTTCCACGACATCCGCCCGCTGATCCCGCGCGCCGGCGAGATGACCTATGACGTGGTGGGACCCATCTGCGAAACGGGCGACACCTTCACCCGCGATCGCGCCCTGCCGCCGCTGGCGTCGGGAGATCTCGTGGCCTTCATGTCGGCCGGCGCCTATGGCGCGGCCATGGCCAGCGAATACAACACACGCCCGCTGGCGCCCGAGGTGCTGGTGGACGCCGATAAGTTCGCGGTCATTCGCGAGCGGCCGACGTATGAGGAGATGCTGAGCCGGGACGTGGTGCCGGACTGGGTCTAAGGGCGTCGTTGTCAAATCGACCAAGGCGGCCTATGCTCAGGCCTATGCCAGAGGCTTCGACCGTGGGTTACGAGAAACACGTCAGACTATTCCGTAACGGCCGAAACCAAGCCGTGCGAATTCCGCGCGGGCTGGAGTTTCCCGGCGATGAAGCAATCCTGCGCAGAGATGGTGACAAGCTGATCCTCGAACCAGCCCCGCCTCGGTCGTTGTTGGCCGTACTGGCGTCGTTGCAGCCAATCGAAGAGGATTTCGATCCAATCGACGATCCGGCGCCGGAGCCTGTCGAGCTTTGAGTCAGGGTTGGCTGCTAGACACCAACATCCTGTCGGACTTGGTGCGCAATCCAGCGGGTCGGGTGGCCGAACACATCAGGCAACGTGGCGAAGCCAATGTCCGCACCAGCGTCATTGTAGCCGCGGAACTGCGATTTGGCGCTGCCAAGAAGGGCTCCGCGCGCTTAGCTACGCAATTGGAAGCGATCTTGGCGGTGATCCAAATCCTACCGCTCACGCCTCCTGCTGACCGCCTCTACGGCGAAATTCGCGCTAAACTGGAAAGCGTCGGCACGCCGATAGGCGGCAACGACATGTTGATCGCTGCCCACGCCCTAGCCGGTGACGACATTTTGGTAACCAACAACGATCGTGAATTCTCGCGTGTCGAAGGCCTGTCGATCGAGAACTGGCTCCGTTAGTCCAGCGCCCCGATATAGGGCAGCCCCCGGCTCTTGCCCTCGTCGTCCAGCCCATACCCGACCAGATACCGGGCAGGGGCTTCCCAGGCCACGAAGTCGGGTTCGATGCGGGGCTTGTCCCAGGGCTTGCGGGCGAAGACGGCGGTCATGACTTCGCTGGCGCCGGCGTCCTTGACCAGGCGGGCGGCTTCGCCCAGCGACAGGCCGGTGTCGAGCACGTCGTCCAAGACCAGGGCGCGGCGGCCGATCAGCGGGCGTTGCAGGTCGGCGCGGACCTCGCAGCGGCCAGAGCTCTTGCGTTCGTCATGGTAGGAGGCCAGCCACAGGGCGTCGAAGCGCACGTCGCGGCCGGCGCGCCACAGGGCCCGGGTCAGGTCGGCGGCGAACCACAGGCCGCCGGTCAGCAGGCAGACGGCGACGGTATCGTTGTCGATGCGCGGCGCGATGGCCTGGGCCAGGGCTTCCACCCGCTCGGCGATCTCCTCTTGCGAGATCAGGACTTCGGGGGCGACGCGGTCGGTCATGTGCGGATTCTTCAGTGGTGGGGAGCCGGCTCGGCCGCTCCGGTCTCATGAGCGGGGCCCTCATGTCCAGCCCCTTGCGCGCTCTGGAACGGGGAAGCGTCGCCCGCGGCGATGTGGGCCGGCTGGTCTTGCGCGCCGCGCAGGGTGGGCGCCTCGTGGTCGGAAACCTTCTCCACATGCGGCGCCGCGCCGGCCGACCTGGCGGCCCCAGGCTCCAGGGCGAAGCCGATCTCCAGGGTGTTGGCGGTGCGCGGCGGATCCAGCAGGGTGACCGAGAAGTGGCGGGTCTGACTGGGTGGGATCATCGGATCGGCCGCGGCGGCCAGCTTGCCGGCAACGCGCTTCTGGTGCTCGTTCAGCAGCGCGACCCGCAGCGGCGGGGTGGCGACGGTGTGGTCGGTGATGTTGCGGATGACGCCGGTGATGGTGATGGCGGCGTGGCCCTCGTGCATCGTCGGCTCGGCCTTCAGGCCCTCGACCACCAGGCCGACATTGTTCACCGGCATGCGGGCGAAGGCGTAGGCGCCGGCCGTGGTCGGCCACAGGTGGGCGACGTTCAGGCGGAAGACGCCGGCTCCGACCAGGATGACGACCATCACCGCGACCATGCCGCCCCAGATGACGCCGGTGGTCTTGGCTTCCTTCAGCCGCCGCTCGGCGTCGGCGCGGGCCCGGAACACCTTGGGCAGTTCCTCGCCGGGAAGAGCGCTGACGGGGGCGTCGGGATCATCGACCGGGTTGGTCGGGCCATCCAGCGCGGCCATGGCGGGATCAGCCGCCAGGTCAGCCGCCGAGGGTTCGTCGAACAGGTCGAGGGCGTCTTCGTTGCGGGCCGTCCAACGGGCGCCGCAGGACGCGCAACGCACGACACGGCCAGCCGCGCCAACCTTTGAGTCATCGACGAAATAGCGGCTGGCGCACTCTGGACAGGTCAGTATCATGGCCGCGAATCGGACGCTCCCCGCTCCTACCTCACGAGGTCGCCGATTTTGCCAGCCATGTCCACAAGCCCCAGCGACACACCCTTGCGCATCGACGAAGATCTGGACGATGGCTCCGTCCCCGTCGTTCGCTTCGAGGGCGTCTCGATGCGGTATGGACGAGGGCCTGAAACCCTGAGCGACCTCGCTTTTTCCTTATACCCAGGGTCTTTCCATTTCCTCACCGGCCCGTCTGGCTCGGGCAAGAGTTCGTTGCTCAAGCTGATCTATCTGGCTCACCGTGCGTCACGGGGTCGCGTGCAGTTGTTCGGCCGCGACGTGAGCCTGGTGAAGGGCGAGGACCTGCCGTTCCTGCGCCGGCGCATCGGCGTGGTGTTTCAAGAATTCCGGCTGCTGGAGCACCTGTCAGTGTTCGACAACGCGGCCTTGCCGCTGCGCATTTCGGGCCGCAAGCCGGCCACCTATCGCGACGACGTGGCCGAGCTGCTGCATTGGGTGGGGCTGGGCGAACGCATGCACGCTCTTCCCGCCACTCTGTCGGGCGGCGAGAAGCAGCGGCTGGCCATCGCCCGCGCCGTGGTCGACCGGCCCGACGTGCTTCTGGCCGACGAGCCGACCGGCAATGTTGATCCGGCCATGTCGCTGCGCCTGCTGCGGCTGTTCGTGGAGCTGAACCGCCTGGGCACCACGGTGCTGATCGCCACCCACGACGAGGATCTGGTCGCCCGTGCCAACCGCCCTACCCTGCATCTGGAAAACGGCAGGCTGGTCGATTTCGGCGAGGCCGAGGCCGACGGCGAAGACGACTATGGTGACGAGCCCTACGACGAGGAGGACGAGGCATGAGCCAGGCCTTCACCGTCGCCCGCTGGAAGCCGGGTCCGCTACTGCCACCGCGCGACGCCCGTGACGGCTCGCTGGTGTTCGTGGTCGCGGTGCTGTGCTTTCTCGCCTGCCTGACCGCCCTGGCCGCCCTGGCCTCGACCCGAGCCGCCACCGGCTGGACCTCGCAACTGACCGGCTCGGCCACCGTCGTGGTCCGGCCCCGGTCCAACGAGACGCCCGACAGCGCCGCCGCGCGCGCGGCCGAGACCCTGTCGGGCGTCAAAGGCGTGACCGAGGCCCGCGCCTTGACCAAGGACAAGGCCGAGGCCCTGCTCGAACCGTGGATCGGCCGCGAGGCGCTGATCGCCGACCTGCCCGTGCCGCGTCTGGTTACCCTGGATCTCGATCCCAAGGGACCGGCCACGGCCGAAACCCTGGCTGCGGCGCTCAAGGAAGCCAATGTCGACGCCGTGGTCGATGACCATAGCCGCTGGATCGCCGACATCGAGCGCGCCGCGCGCCTGGCCGGCTGGGCGGCGATCGGCGTCTTCGCCCTCATCGCCTCGGCGGCGGCGGCGGTGATCATCTTCGCCACCCGCGCCGCCTTGGCCGCGCGGCACGATGTGATCGAGATCCTGCACTTCTCCGGCGCCGAGGACGGCTTCATCGCCGCCCTGTTCCAGAACCGGTTCGCGGGCATGGCCTTCATCGCCGGCTTGCTGGGCGGCGCGGCTGCGGCCATGATCGGGGCGGCGGCGCGGCTAGTGGGGGGCGGCCAGGGACTGACGCCAGTCCTGCCGCTGGCCTGGATCGATCTGCTGGCGCCCTTGCCCTGCCCGTTGGTGGCGGCGCTGGTGGCCGGGATCGCGGCCCGCGCCGCCTCCCTACGCCTGTTGAGAGCCATGCCATGAAGAGCATCGCAGCCATACTGATCCTGGTGATGATCTGGTTCGTGGGCCTGCTGGCCTTCACCAGTCGCGTGGATCAATCGACGCCTGCCCAGGAGCCGCCGGTCTCGGACGGGGTGGTGGTGCTGACCGGCGCCTCGAACGTTCGGCTTGAAGAGGCGACCAAGCTACTGGAAGCCGGCAAGGGCAAGCGCCTGCTGATCTCCGGCGTCAACCGCGAAGCGTCCCGCGAAGACGTGCTGGGCGTCACCAAAGCGGTGCGGCCGATCTACGAGTGCTGCGTCGACCTGGGCTACGCCGCCGCCGACACCATCGGCAACGCCAGCGAAACCGCCGAATGGGCCAAGGCCAAGGACTATCGCAGCCTGATCGTCGTCACCGCCGACTATCACATGCCGCGCTCGATGCTGGAACTGCGCGCCGCCATGCCCGGCGTGTCCCTGCATCCCTATCCAGTCGTCACCGAGAGCCTCAACGCCCACCGCTGGTGGAAGGGCGGCACGAGCGCCCGGCGGATGACCGTGGAATATTGCAAGTACCTGGCGATTCTGGGCCGCGAGGCGTTCCTGAAGCTGGGTCCCAGGGAGAAGGCGAGCCAGAACACCGGCAAGCCCGCGAAGGAAGCGTCTTGATCTATCTACGGTCTTTCCTGTTCCAGCTGTTCTTCTGGCTGTGGTCGGTGGCCACGGCCATCGCCATGATCGTGACCTTCCCCCTGCCCCGCCGGTTCAACACCTGGTCACTGTCGATCTGGGCCAAGGGCCTGATCTGGGGGCTGCGCTGGCTGGCCGGCGTCAAGGTCGAGGTGCGCGGCGAGCAGTTCCGGCCGACCGGACCGGCCCTGGTCGCGGCCAAGCACCAGTCGATGTTCGACGTCTTCAGCCAGTTCGCCCTGCTGCCCGACGCCTGTTTCGTGATGAAGAAGGAGCTGCTGATGGTGCCGCTGTTCGGCTGGCATGGTCAGAAGGCTGGCATGATCGTCATCGACCGCGCCGGCCACTCCACGGCGCTGAAGAAGCTGGTGCGCGACGCTGTCGAGCGCATGAAGGAAACCCGCCAGGTGGTGATCTTCCCGGAAGGTACGCGCGGCGATGTCGGGGTCGCGGGCGACTACAAGCCCGGCATCGCGGCCCTCTATCGCGAGCTCGACATGCCGGTCACGCCCCTGGCCCTGAACTGCGGCGTCCACTGGCCCAAGGGCATGCTGCGGCCGCCCGGCACGATCGTCTTCGAATACCTGCCGCCAATCCCCGCCGGCCTGAAGCGCGGCGAGTTCATGCGCGAGCTCCAGACCCGCATCGACACCGCCACCAAGGCGCTGGAAGACGAAGGGCTGTAGGCAGCACGCGGAAATTGCGGGAGACCTCGCCTAGTATAGGCTCCTCCCAAAAGGGAGTGATCAAAATGGGCGGCCTGCGGCTTGCAGCACGGGCTGCTTTAACAGGCGCCGCGACTCTGCTCGTCTCGATGAGTCTCGGCCTATCCAACGCCGTGGCGGGCGAAAAGGTTGTTCGGGCGACCGCCGACGACTGCGCGGTGCTATCGGCGGTGTTCAGAGAACCCGAAAGTCTCGTGAGCCTGCGCGACCTGCTAGCCGGACATTTCAGCTACGGCCCGGCCGACGCGGCTGGCTTTCAGAATGCCTTTCCCCAACTGACTGACACCGAGGCGACTGACCTTGCCCTGGGCGCTCCAAAGTCCGAAGGCCGGCATTTCGTCCCGGCTTGCGATTGGCGCAAACTCGGCTTCGGCTGGAGTGAAAGATCCCTACACGTCGCCGACTATCCTTGGAACGAAGTCGGCCGACCGGTCATCTCCGCCTCTGGCACGATCGCCTTCGTCTCCACCTATGCACAGTGGGCGTCGCTAGCCGGCAAAGGCCGCAACTGTCTACTGCGCAAACGCAACGGCACCTGGCGGACGGAGAGTTGCGTAAGCAACGGGATTGTGTCGTAGAATCCGTTAGGCGGCCTCTCGCGCCTCCACCATCGCCAGCAAGGTCTCCATCGCCCGGTCGCGCAACCCGTCCTCGCGCAGGTGCAGTACGAGGTCGCGCAGGTAGTCGATATTGCGCCCCGACAGGCCCGTCGCCCCGGCGATCAGCGCGCATTGCTGGTCCAGGGTGAGGGAGCCCGCCCACTGGCTGTGCTTCATGTCCGACAGGAAGACGAGCGCGGAAGTCTTTCCGTCTCCGTCGATCTTCACCTCTGACCAGGCCTCGAAATAGGTCTCGGTCGGCTGCTCGCGTTCGCGCAGATAGGCATAGACTTCAGGCCATTGCGCCGCCGCGACGCGGTAGACCACGCCACGCGTCGCGCCGCCGGGCGCCAAGCCTAAAACCAGCCCCGGGCGCTCATGGGTCCCCCGGTGATGGACCGAATAGATGCAGAACGCCCGCCGTCGCCCATGGAGCACGGCCGTTCTTCGCTCTATGAACGGGAACCCAGGCCGCCACATGAGCGATCCATACCCAAATACCCAGCGGTCTTCGCTGTCAGACGCCATCACTCTTCCCGACCGGAGCCGCTCTTTTCATGACCAATAACGCCGCCGCACCGTCCCGCAAGCCCCGGCGTCGTGGTCTGCTGGCGCCTTTCGTGGTGCTGTTGATAGTTGCTCTGGCCTGGAGCCTCGGCTGGTTCTGGCTGCGCGGCCAGGTCGAGCAGCGGATGGACGCTACGGCCTTGTCGATGAAGTCGCGCGGCTACGACCTGTCGTGGGAAACCCGAACCTTCAGCGGCTTTCCCTTCCGCATGGATATCACCCTGACCGACGCCCGGGTCGCCGAACCGTCGGGTTGGGCCTTGCGAGCGCCGCGGCTAAAGGGCGAGGCCAACGCCTACAGCCTGGGCCATTGGGTGGTGGTCGCCCCGGCTGGCGTGGTGATGACGCGGCCGATCAATGGCGACGTGACGATCACGGGCCAGGCCTTGCGGGCCAGCTTCGCGGGCTTCGACAAATATCCGCCGCGCATCTCGGTCGAGGGCGCCAACCTGCTCTTCACCCCCGCCGCCGGCGCCGCGCCGTTCCCGCTGCTGTCAACGGCCGGCCTGGTGCTGCACATCGTGCCGGGTCCCGATGATCAGGCCGCCATCCTGTTCAAGGCCGACGGCGCCAAGGCCCAGTTCACCGGCCTGCTGGGCCGCATCGCCCAAGACCGCACCGCCGCCCTGATGTGGGACATCCGCCTGAGCAAGGTCAGCGCCCTGCGCGGAACAAGCTGGGCCGACGCCGTGCGCGACTGGTCCCAGGCGGGCGGCGCTCTCAGCGTCCAGCAAGGCAAGGTCAAGGCGGGCGAGGCCTTGCTCGACGCCAAGACCGGCGCCCTGACCGTTGGCGAGAATGGCCGCCTCCAGGGCGCGCTGGACGTCACCGTCCGCGAGACCCCCACGCCCGGCCAGGCGTTGCAGAGCCCCGAAGCCGCCGCCGCTGCGGTCGCCCAAGCCCTGGGCCGCGATCCAGAGATTTCGGCCACTCTGAAGTTCGAGAACGGCCGCACACGGCTGGGACTGTTCGACACCGGGCCGTCGCCGCGCGTTTATTGAGCTCAGGCAGCGGCGTCGATCGGCTCGATCAACGCGATGTCGCCCGCCAGCGCGCGCTTGGCCGTCTCCAAATCATAACGGGTCTGGAGGTTGAGCCAGAACTGCGCGGTGGCCCCGAACAGCTTTTCCAGACGCAAGGCCGTATCGACGGTCACCGGCGTCTGGCCACGAACCAGCTTCTCGATGCGCGGTCGCGCGATGTGCAGGCGCTTGGCGGTTTTTCCCGGCGAAAGGCCGAAAGGCCTGATGAATTCCTCCAGCAGAATCTCGCCCGGATGAACCGGGGCGAGAGGGTCTGCGGGGCTGGCGATGTGGGCGGGCATCGCGGTCTCCTCGATTGGTTAGGCTGCCGAGCCTAGTGGTAGTCAACGAACTCAACGTCGGCCGGACCGGCGTCCGTCCACTTGAACACCAGTTGAAACGGGTCGTTCACGCGGATCGAATGCTGTCCCGCTCGAACGCCCAAAAGCGCCTCCAACCGATTGCCCGGCGGGAAGCGGAGATCCTCAAGCAATGTCGCCGCTTGCAGCATTTCCAGCTTTCGCTTCGCAGGTCTCAGCAGGTCGGCAGGAAAACCCTTGCCAGGCTTGATCCCGTCAAAGATCGCCTTGGCCCGCGCGTCCCTGAAGCTCTGAATCGCCGTTCACGTCGTCCGCCCTCGACAGAGATCGGATCGCAAGGTGATACATAATACATGGAGACGTATCGTGACGCGACACACACCCCACCTATGCGCAGACCATGCGAGCGTTCTGTCACGCAACTTTCTTCCCGTGACCTCGCCCTATTGCGCCTTCGGCGGCAAAGTCTATGGTCCGGCCTCCAATTTCGGGGATAGATCATGGGGAACGAGGCGGACGAGGCGACGCCTTCGCTGGACGAGGTCCGATGGCGGATCGACGCCATCGACGGTGAGCTGCTGGCCCTGCTCGACGAGCGGGCCGGCCTGGCGCGCGCCGTGGCGGCGGCCAAACAGGCGTCCGGTGACACCGGCTTTGGCCTGCGCCCCGCCCGCGAGGCTTTGATTGTCCGCAAGCTCCTGTCGGCGCCCCGCACAGCCGCCAGCGACGCCCTGGTCATCCGCATCTGGCGCGAGCTGATGTCCGACAGCCTGACCAGCCAGGGCCCCTATCACCTGACCGTCTGGGGTGGGAAGGATCCCGCCCGCGCCGTGGAACTGGCCCGCCTGCGCTTCGGCGTCGCCCCGCCGATGAAGGTGGTCGCCACCGACAAGGACGCCCTGGCCGCCGCTAAGACCCCCTGGGGGGTATCCGTCCTGGCCCTGACACAAGACAGCGCTTGGTGGGGCCGCTTGCTGGCCGAACCGAAGCTGAAGATCTTCGCCGCCCTGCCCTGCCTGGAGCGCTGGGGGCCGCAGGCCGCCTTCGCGGTGGCCGAGGTCGAGGTCGAACCGACCGGCGGCGACCAGACCTTCTGGGTCACCGACAGCGCCAAGGGCGCCCACGCCATAGTCGAGGCCCTCGCGGTCGATGGCGTCGCCGCAGAACTGGTCGCCGAGGCCGGCGGGCTGAAGCTGTTCTCGCTGCTGGGCTTCTACCAGGTCGGCGACGAGCGCCTGACCCGAGCGCCGGGGCATCTGACGGGCGTCATCGGGGCTGCGCCCACCCCCTTCGACGTGTAGAACAGCCCCTCCGCCGACCGAGTTTCCGAATGACCGCTCCGACCACCGACCGCTTCACCGCGCCCCGCCCCACGCCCAAGCCGGGCCTGCTCGACATCGCCGCCTATGTGGGCGGCAAGTCGAAGGTGGAGGGCATCGCCCATCCGGTGAAGCTGTCGAGCAACGAGAACATCCTGGGCTGCAGCGACCTGGCCAAGACGGCCTATCGTGACGCCGTCGATCGCCTGCACATCTATCCCGACGGCAAGGCCAACGCCCTGCGCGCCGCCGTCGCCGCGCACTTCCGCCTGGAGCCCGAGCGCCTGACCTTCGGCGATGGCAGCGACGAGATCTTCGCCCTACTGAACCAGGTCTATCTCGAGCCCGGCGACAACATCGTCCAGGGCGAGCACGGCTTTGCAGCCTACGCCATCGGGGCCCGCGCCTGCCAGGCTGAGGTTCGCTTCGCCAAGGAGCCGAACCAGCGGATCGACATCGACGAGATCGTGGCCTGCGTCGATGAGCGCACCCGGCTGGTGTTCATCGCCAACCCCGCCAACCCTACCGGAACCTGGCTGACGGGCGAGCAGATCCGCGCCCTGCACGCCGCCCTGCCGCCGTCGGTGGTGCTCGTTTTGGACGGCGCCTATGCCGAGTTCTGCACCGATCCCCGCTTCGAGGACGGGTTGAACCTGGCCCGCGACAGCGAGAACGTCATCGTCACCCGCACTTTCTCCAAGCTGCACGGCCTGGCCGCCCTGCGGGTGGGCTGGGCCTATGGGCCGGCCGGGATCATAGACCCGATCGAGCGCATCCGTCCGCCCTTCAACACCTCGATCCCGGCCCAGGACGCGGCCATCGCCGCCCTGGCCGACGAGGACTTCCAGAAGCGCTCGGTCGCCCTGGTTGAGCAATGGCGGCCGTGGCTGACCCAGCAGATCGGCGGGTTGGGGCTCGAGGTCACGCCCTCGGCGGCCAACTTCGTGCTGGTCAACTTTCCGGACGTGGCCGGCAAGACTGCGCGCGAGGCCGAGGCGTTCATGGCGGCGAAGGGTTATCTGGTGCGGGCGGTGGCCAATTACGGCCTGCCCAACGCGATTCGGATTTCCATTGGGTTGGAGGAGCACAACCGGGCCGTGGTGGACCTACTGGCCGAGTTCATCAGGCGATGAGCGGAGCGTCCGAATGATCCCGCCCGGCGTCCTCTATCCCAAGATGACCGTCATCGGCTTTGGCCTGATCGGCGGGTCGATTGTCCGCGCGGCGCGCGAGCAGAAGCTCGTCGGCGAGGTGGTCGTGGTCGACGCCAGCCCCGCGCATCGGGCGCGCGTCGAGGCCCTGGGCCTGGCCGACCTGGTCACCGGCGACGTGGCCGAGGGCGTGGCGGGCGCCGACCTGGTAGTGATCGCCACCCCCGTCCTGGCCACCGCCGAGGTCGCCGCCTTGGCCGCCGCCGTCATGAAGCCCGGCGCCACCCTGACCGATGTCGGCTCGGTCAAGGCCGGACCCGCCGAGGCCATGTACGCCGCCGCTCCGGTGGGCGTTCACGTCATTCCGGGCCATCCGATCGCCGGCACCGAGCACTCGGGCCCCGACGCCGGCTTCGCCGAGCTGTTCGAGAACCGCTGGACGATCCTGACGCCGAAGATCACCGACGACGAGGCCTACGCCCTGGCCGTGGCCCGGCTGTCGAGCTTCTGGCGCGCCATCGGGGCCAATGTGGAGCTGATGGACGAGAAGCACCACGACCTGGTGCTGGCCGTCACCAGCCACCTGCCCCACCTGATCGCCTACACCATCGTCGGCAGCGCGGCCGACCTGGAGAACGTCACCGAGAGCGAGGTGATGAAATATTCCGCCGGCGGCTTCCGCGACTTCACCCGCATCGCCGCCAGCGACCCGACCATGTGGCGCGACATCTTCGTGGCCAACAAGGACGCGGTGCTGGAGATGCTGGGCCGCTTCACCGAGGATCTTCAGGCCATGAGCCGCGCCATCCGCTGGGGAGACGCCGACACCCTGCACGACCACTTCACCCGCACCCGCGCCATCCGGCGAGGAATCGTCGCGGCGGGCCAGGAAAGCGCCGAACCGAACTTCGGGCGGGATCGCGGGAAGCATTAGGCTGTGAGCTGGAAACGCGTCCTTGGCCTGGCCCTCTGCGCCGTCGCCCTGGCGCTAGTGGTTTGGGGACTGTTCTTCGCGAAGCTGGATCGGATGGTGTCGATCAAGATCGACTTGCCGCCGGCCGCCACACCGAAGTCGCCGCCCGCGCCCAAGCCGGTCGATATCTTCATCGACGCGAAGGACGAAATCCGCGTCGATGGTCGGCCGTCGAGCCTGGAGACCTTGGCGAGCGACGTCGCCGCTGCCTCTACCGCTTCCGACAAAAGCCAGCAGCCGGTGAGAATTCGCGCCACGGACGCGGTGGAGTACGAAACCTACACGGCAGTGCTGAAACGGCTCGGCGACAACGGTTGGTATAAGGTCGGGCTGATCAACGACTAGATCGTCCAGGCCGATCTGTCCTCAGCCGCCGGATCAGTCTCAATCGCGCCGTGCCGAAATATGGCCGCAACATCCCGCGCAAATGGTCCCAAGGGACCTGCCCAGAAGGAAACACCCATGCGCCGCAAACTGATCGCCGCCGCCTTCGCCACGCTGACCACCCTCGCCGCCGGGTCCGCCCTGGCCCAGATGCCGTCCCCCGAGAAGATCCATAAGGCCTGGGATAAGAACGCTGATGGCGTCGTCGACAAGGCCGAATGGGTCGCCGCAGGCCGTAAGGAAGAGCGCTTCGCCTTGGTTGACGCCGACAGCGACGGCAAGGTCACCGTGGACGAGCTGAAGACCGCCATGTCGAAGATAAGGGCTCGCCGTCAGGGCGACGCGCCGCAGACCCCGCCCGCCGACCACTAGAGCATTTCCCGACCTGACTGCGTCAGGCCGTGAGCTCTAATCTTCTGTTTTGACGCATTTTTCTTCACGCGAACCGGAACCACTTCGCTCGAAAAATGCTCGAGATTCTCGGCGCGAGCACCGCTCAAAGAAAAACGCCGCCCGGTCTTAAGACCGGGCGGCGTTTGGGGTGGGGATCAGGTGATGTGCTTGGCGCTGGGCGGATCGGACGCCGGGAAGCTTTCTTCCAGGCTCTCGTCGATCAGGGCTTCCTGGCGATCTTCGGCGATCTCCAGATGCTCGGCCAATTGGTCGTGCTTCTCGCCCTCGGGCGGGGGCTCGACCGCGCGGGTGGTCGGGGTATTTTCGTTCTGGAAGGCTTCCTTGACGTCGGTCTCGGAGACCCGGTCCTCGGGGTGGCCGGGCTGGCCGAGGTCCTGGGCTTGCGAAAAGTCACCCAACACGCCGGGTTGCGAGCCGTCCTGCGGCACGATTTGGTCAGCCATGATGATGTCCTCGAAATGGACCTTAACAACGGCTGTGGGCGTGGCCCGTTCCATGGCTGACAGCCGATGGGGACATGCTCATAGCCATGTCCCCAACCTATGCCGCCGCCAGACAAGCCTTCCGCAGATTGAGCAGCACCTTGGGCGTGTCCTTGCGCAGGCCTTCGCGCAGCAGGGCCCGAGGGATGGGCAAATCCACAGCTAGGCGGTTTTCATAGAACACCCGGGTGGCCGCGCCACCCCGCAAGGCCAGCAGCCGCCACTCGCCTTGCTCCACCTTTAGATCACCGCCCACCCGCTCGAAGCGGATGCGGGTGAAGGGCTCATAGACCGAGCGGAAGACAATGCGCATGGCCGGCAGGAACAGACTCCGGTGGGTGACGTGTTCACGCACGTCGGACCCCCGCTTGATGTCGCCCGAGACGATGGTGCAGCGGGCGAGGTTGGTGACCATCTTGCCGGCTGTGACGCAGTCGGTCATCACGCTCCAGACCTTGGCCGGCGAGGCCTCGATGTCGATCACCGCCGAGACCTTGCCCGAGACCCCGTCCGGATCGGGGGTGACCTCGGCATAGGCCTCGCCGCGCGCCAAGGCCGCCTGGGCCTTGGGCGACAGGGCGGCGGCGTGGGCGGAGGTGGCCAGGACGGTCCCCGTGATGAGGATCGCCACGAGGTTTCGTAGATGCATGCCGTGTCTCCTTTCGCAGGAGGTACGGGGTCCGGGGCGCGGCGGACGCCTCACCGTTTCACGGGTGAGGACGGATCGCTACCGTGCGGCGGTCAGGACCCGAGCCTTGGCCTCGACGGCCTCGACGCCCTTCAACGGATCCCCTGCCTCATCGAGCATGGCGTTGAAGGTCTTGAGATCCTTGGTGCTGATCTTCTGCACACCCTTGTCCTTGGCCCATTCCAGCCCGATCAGTTGACCCAAGCGACAGGCCCTTGGCAGCAATGCGGGCTGTTCGGTCGGACCGCCCTTGACCAATAACTTGCCGACGATGTCGTTCCAGTTGGGCGAACCGCCGAAACAGAACGGCAGGTGATCGCAGGTTCCGGTCCAGAACCGCTTGTACCAGCGCCGGTGCTCGTCGGTATCGAAACGGATGGCGTCGGTCGGCTTGACCATCATGCGACAATCGGGGCGCACGAAGTCCGCTGCCTGGACACTCGAGGCCGTTCCAACGCAGATCACGGCCGCGACGGCCGCCAAAATCCTACCCAACGCCAACGCAATTCCCTTAACGCACGCCCGACCGCTCACCCTTCGACGCCCGCGCACCTATGCGGAACACGGATTAAGACTGATCTTTCGACAAAAATGCGGCGGTGGCTTCAATAGCCTCGACGAGACCGACGCGTTCGATTGTCACGCCCTCGGGCAGGCTGGAAAACAGGCGGGTGGGCGCGGCGGCGTCCAGCATCACGAACACCCCCTTGTCGTCCGCCCGCCGGATCAGGCGACCAAAGGCCTGACTGATACGGGCGCGGGCGGTGGAGTCGTCATAGCCCTTGCCGCCGAACCGCGCGCGTCGGGCCTTGTGCAGCACGTCGGGACGCGGCCAGGGCACGCGGTCGAAGACCAGCAGGCGCAGGCTGCGGCCCGGCACGTCGATGCCGTCGCGGATAGCGTCGGTGCCCAGCAGGCAGGCGTCCTCCTCGGCCCGGAAGATATCAACCAACGCCCCGGCTTCCAGAGGGTCGACGTGCTGGGCGTACAGCGCCAGGCCGGCGTCCGCCAAGGGGGCCGCGATACGCTCGTGCACGGCCTTCAGCCGACGGATGGCGGTGAACAGGCCCAGGCCCCCGCCGCCGGCCGCCAGGAACAGCTCGCGCATCGCCGCCGACACCTGGCGAGGATCGTCCTTGCCCACGTCGGTGACCACGAAGGCCCGGGCGTGGTTGGCGTAGTCGAAGGGCGAAGCCAGCTTCAGCACCTTGGGCGACTGCGGCAGCCGCGCGGCGCCGGTGCGCATCTCGGCCAGGGCGAAGGGGTCCTCCAACGCCGGATCCGTCAGGGTGGCGCTGGTCACCAGCACACCGTGGGCAGGGCTGAGCACCGCCGCCCGCAGCGGCTCGGTCGGATCGACCCAGTGCCGACGGCACGCGGCGTCGACCACCCGCCCGTAAAGGAACGTCGCCTCGAACCAATCCACGAACTCCGGATCGTCCTCGGCGTCCTCGTCGATGGCTTTCAGGATCGAGCGCCAGGCCGGCAGGGTCATGCGGCACCGGCGGTCCAAGCCGCGCAGGGCGCCCTCGATGCGCGCCCGCTCGGAGGTGGGCAGGGTGTCTGCTTCCTCGTCGAGCACGTCCTCGAGGTGGCGGGCCAGGGCCAGCAGCGGAGCCTCGACGGCGGCCAGGGCCTGCGCGGCCTCGCCGGCCCGCTCGCGCACCAGCTCGATGGCCGGACGAGCGGCGCACTGCAGCCCCTGCTCTGCCGCACCCGGACGATCGGTGACGCGGGCGCGCAATTGTTCGATCACCGCGACCAGGAAGCTCTCGATGGGGCCGATCGGATTGACCTGGCCGTCAGGCGGCGCGATGCGACCAGACCACCCCTCACCCGGCAGGACAGCGGCGGCGTGCAAGGCGGCGTTCAGCGCGGCGCGCGCGCCCTCGCGGTCACCAATGATGTCGAGCAGCCGGGTCTCCAGCCCCCGCCCCCGCCGGCCGCGTCCCTCCGGACCTCGCAGCCAGCGCCGCATCTCCGCGGCCTCGGCGCCGGACAGGGCGGCCGAGAAGGCGCTGTCGGCGGCGTCGAACAGGTGGTGGCCTTCGTCGAAGACGATGCGCTTGAGCGAGGTGGTCTCGTTGTCGCCTTTCAGGCCGCGCGCCGCCCGCGCGCCGTCGAAGGCCGCCTGGCTCAGCACCAGGGCGTGGTTGGCGATGACGATGTCGGCGCGCTTGGAGGCCCGAACGGCTTTTTCGATGAAGCAGACGCGGTAATGCTGGCAGCCGGCGTGGATGCATTCGCCGCGCCGGTCGACCAGATTGGCCGGACCGGCCTGGGCGGAGGGCGGGATGGCGAACAGGGTCGGCAGCCAGGCGGGGAAGTCGCCGCCGGTCATGTCGCCGTCACGGCTGACCCGCGCCCATCGCGCCGCCAGGGCCAGGCCGATCAGGTCGCCATTGCCCAGTTGGGCGGTGTTGACCTGCTCCTGGAAGTTCAACAGGCAGATGTAGTTCTCGCGGCCCTTGCGGACCACGGCCTTGCGCGCCCGCACCAGCGGGTCGGGATAGATCGAGTGGCTCTCGCGCTCGATCTGGCGCTGCAAGGCGCGGGTATAGGTGCTGATCCACACCGCCGGGCCGTTGGCCTCCGCCCACAGCGAGGCGGGGGCGAGGTAGCCGAGCGTTTTGCCAACCCCGGTTCCAGCCTCGGCCAGCATCATGCGCGGCTCACCCTCGCGCTCGCGGGGCGCGAAGGCGAAAGCGGCTTCGCGGGCGAAGGTGTCCTGAGCCTCACGCACCTCGTCCAGGCCCGAGCGCTGCAGCAGCTCCTTCAGCCGCTCGCTGGCCCGCTCGGGATCGACCGGACGGCTGCCGGGTTCGCCGGGCGGGGCCTGGTCTTCCCATTCGGTGGCGCGCGCCCAGACGTCGAGGCCAGAACTGCGAAACTGGTTGCCGACCGGAACCGAGCGCAGGGCGCCGACCACCGCCGGACCCCAGGCCCAACCCGCGCGGGCCAGGGTCTCGGCGACCGCAAGCGCCTCCTCGCGGGAAGGACGCGGGGTCAGGGCCAGTTCGCGCAGCAGGGCGTCGGCGGCGTCACGCAGGGTCTGGGCCTGGGCCGGCGCCCCCTTGGGCTCGGGCAGACCCAAGGCCGTGGCCAGTCCCACGGCCGACGGCGCGCAGAAGGTAGCGGGCCGCGTGAAGACATAGAGCTCCAGCACGTCGAACACGCCTCGCCCCCGCGACGGCGCGTGCAGATTAAGCCGTTTGGCGGTCATAGCCGCGTGAGCGACCAGGACGGGGCCATGCTCGAACAGGTCGCGCGCGTCAGGCGTGCGCAAAGGCCGTCCGCCGCCGTCTTCGCCTGGACGGCCCGAGCCGCCATCGGCATAGCCCGCCCGCGGCCCGGGCAAAACGACCAGGGCGGGGGCCAGTTCAAGGGTGGGAATCTGCGCGCTCACAGGGATTTAACTAGCGCGGTTCGCATGGAAACGGAACGGGAACATGCTATACGCATCACAATGCTCGCGGCTGACGCCCTTCCCCCCCGCTTTTTAGAGTGGTTCGCCGCGCGTGGTTGGGCGCCGCGACCCCATCAGCTCGCCATGATCGAGAAGGGGCGGCAGGGGCGTGACGTCCTGCTAGTCGCCCCCACCGGTGGCGGCAAGACGCTGGCGGGCTTCCTGCCCAGCTTGATCGAGCTGACCGAGCGCGCGCCGCGCAATACGCCGGCCGGGGTCCACACCCTCTACATCTCGCCGCTCAAGGCCCTGGCGGTGGATATCGAGCGCAATCTGGCCACGCCGATCCGCGAGATGGGCCTGAAGATCACCGCCGAGAGCCGCACCGGCGACACCGGCGAATCCCGCAAGGCTCGCCAGCGCCTGAAACCACCGGACATTCTGCTGACAACGCCAGAGCAGTTGGCGCTGTTCTGCGCCTGGGAAGGCGCGCGCGACTATTTCGCCGACCTCTCGTGCGTGATCATCGACGAGGCCCACGCCATGTGGCCCAACAAGCGCGGCGACCTGCTGGCGCTGGATCTGGCGCGGCTGCAACGGTTCGCGCCGAAGATGCGGCGCGTAGGCTTGTCTGCGACGGTGAATGATCCGGACCTAGTGAGACGGTGGCTGGGCTTCCACCGCAAAACGCCTCCCCCCGTGGGGGAGGCGACGCGAAGCGTCGGTGGGGGGAGTCTGACGACGCAGCCCACTCCCCCCTCCGTCGATCTGCAGTCGACACCTCCCCCACAGGGGGAGGACCTAATGGACCACACGGTCGATCTCGTCCTCGGCGCGGGCGGCGCGCAGCCGATCGTCGAGGTGCTGATCTCCGGCGGCAAGGTGCCCTGGGCCGGCCACACGGCCGAGCACGCCATGGCCGAGGTCTATCAAATCATCAAGTCGTCGAAGACCGCCCTGGTCTTCGTCAACACGCGCTTCCAGGCGGAGTTCGCGTTCCAGGAGCTTTGGAAGCTCAACGACGACGGCCTGGCCATCGCCCTGCACCACGGCAGCCTGGCGGCCGAGCAGCGGCGCAAGGTCGAGGCGGCGATGGCGCGGGGCGAGATCCAGGCCGTGGTCTGCACCTCCACCCTGGACATGGGCATAGACTGGGGCGACGTCGACCTGGTGATCCAGCTGGCCGCGCCCAAGGGCGCCTCGCGGATGGTCCAGCGCATCGGCCGCGCCAACCACCGGCTGGACGAGCCGTCGCGGGCCCTGCTGGTGCCGGCCAGCCGCTTCGAGATGCTGGAATGCCGCGCCGCCGCCGACGCAATCCTCGGCGGCCACTTGGACGGTGAACCGGCCCGCACGGGCGCCCATGACGTGCTGGCCCAGCACGTCATGGGCTGCGCCTGTTCCGAGCCGTTCGCCCTGACCGCCCTCTATGACGAGATCCGCACCGCCGGGCCGTATGCCGACCTGGAGTGGGAGGACTTCGAGACCGTTGTCGATTTCGTCTCGACCGGCGGCTATGCCCTGAAGAGCTACGACAAGTTCCGCCGCATCGTGCCTGGTCCCGACGGCCTCTGGCGTGCCCGCAACGCCCAGACCATCCAGCGCCACCGGATGAATGTCGGCACCATCGTCACGGCCGCCGTGGTCAATGTGCGCGTCGGTGGCAAGCGCTCCATGGGCGGGCGCAAGGTCGGCGAGGCCGAGGAAGGCTTCTTCGAGCAGATGAAGCCGGGCGACACCTTCGTGTTTGCCGGCCAGGTCTGGCGGTTCAACAGCCTGGTCGGCACCGACGCCTTCGTCAGCCCCGCTGCGGATAAGGATCCGATGATGCCTGCCTGGGGTGGGTCGAAGTTCCCTCTATCGACCTATCTGGCCAGTCGGGTGCGGGCGATGATGCACGACGAGCGCGAATGGGCCGCCCTGCCCGCCGACGTTCAGGAATGGCTAGGCTACCAGAAGCTGCGCTCAATCATGCCCGGCGAGGACGAGCTGCTGCTGGAGACCTTTCCGCGCGGCAAGCGCTTCCACCTGGTATTCTACAGCTTCGAGGGCCGCCTGGCCCACACCACCTTGGCCATGCTGCTGACCCGGCGGCTGGACCGCATGGGGGTGGGGCCGCTGGGTTTCGTGGCCAACGACTACGCGGTCAACATCTGGTCGCTGAAGTCGATGGAAGAGCTCGATCTCGACGAGTTGTTCGCCCAGGACATGCTGGGCGACGACCTGGAGGCCTGGCTGAACGAGAGCTTCCTGATGAAGCGCGCCTTCAAGGCCTGCGCCCTGATCAGCGGCCTGATCGAGCGGCGGCACCCGGGCGAGGAAAAGTCGGGCCGCCAGGTGACCTTCTCGACCGACCTGATCTATGACGTGCTGCGCCGCCACCAGCCCGATCACCTGCTCCTGCGTTGCGCCCGCGCCGACGCGGCGGCCGGCTCGCTTGACGTTGGGCGGCTAGGCGACATGCTGGAACGCATCCAGGGCAAGATCCGCCACGCGGCGCTGGATCGCGTTTCGCCCTTCGCCGTGCCGATCATGCTGGAGATCGGTCGCGAACGGGCGCCCGGCGACGCGGCCGGCGAAATGATCCTGGCGGAGGCCGAGGAAGACCTGATCGCCGAGGCGATGTCGTGAGCGATTCCATCAGAAACGAGTGTTTGGCGTGAGTACCCTGAGCTTCAACATCAGTGATTGCGGCGGTCTGAAGATCGAAATCTTCGGCACGCGCGCCACCCTGCGCCATTCCGGCGCTTTGTGGCTGGAGGGCCATCGCACCCTGGTGGTCGCCGACCTGCACTTTGAGAAGGGCAGTAGCTACGCCGCCCGCTTTGGCCAGATGCTGCCGCCCTACGACACCCGCGAGACGCTGGACCGGCTGGAGCGGGAGCTCGCGGCGCTGTCGCCCGCCACCCTGGTGTTCCTGGGCGACAGTTTCCACGATGGGGCGGGCGAGGAACGGCTGCCGCCCGAGGACCGGACGCGGATCGCCGCCCTGGCCCTGGGTCGCGAACTGGTTTGGGCCGTAGGCAATCACGATGAGGACGGGCCGCGCACCCTGCCCGGCGCGGTGGTCGATGAGGCGGTGATCGCTGGCCTGACCTTCCGCCACGAGCCCCTCCACGGCGATCAGCCTGGCGAGGTGGCCGGTCACCTGCACCCGGCGGCGCGTGTCACCAGCGGCCGGGCCAGCGTGCGGCGGCGCTGTTTCGTGACCGACGGCGCGCGGCTGGTGCTGCCGGCCTTTGGAGCCTTCACGGGCGGGCTGAACATCCTGGACGCCGCCTTCGCCCCGCTGTTTGGGACCCCCCCCCTGGCGGCGGCGCTGGGCCGGGGGCGGGTGCATGCGGTCGGCTGGAAGTCGCTAAGGCCGGACTGACGCGCCCTGCCGATCCCGTTTGCGCCTGGTTAGAGGTGGAGGGCCTGTTCGAGCGCGAAGGCCAGCGAAATGGCGGCGCCCGAGGTCAGCAGAGTACGCAGGCGAGGGCGCCAGGCGGGGCCCTCGTGATTGGTCACGTCCCACAGCCACTGCAGGATATAGACGAGCAGGAAGCCCGAGATCTGCCAGGCCGGCTCGAATTTCAGCCCGCCCAGTAGCAGGCCGAAACCAGCAAGCGGAAACAACAGCGACAGCCCCAACGTGATCCAGCGCGGACTCGAACGCTCGATCTCGAGACCACAGCGGATACCGCCGAGGTAGGACAGCATGGCGGTGGAATAGGCCAGCAAGCTGATCAACGCGACCTGACGCTGGTCGATCGGACCGTAGCAGAACAGGGCCGAGCAGACGACGAACGGCACGAGCGTTGCGAGGCCACACACCCAGACGGCCAGTGGCACTGGCACGCGATCTTCATGTGCGTGGTGAGCCGCTGCTTCAAACGCCATTACAACTCCTTCAGGAGACGGTCTTCGACCGCAGCTCCCGTTCCCCCCGGAAAGGACGACTATTGCCGACCCGGCCTCATAGGTCCACGGAGGATATTTAGCCGCTTCTGACGGACTTGTGGAGAAAAATGACGCGGCCTCACCTTCGCCAGGCCGAAATGCCTAGCGCGAGAAGACCGACAGGCGGCCGAGGGTGTCGCCGTCGAGGACGCCGGTGGCCGCCAAATTCTGGTCCCGCTGGTAGGCGGCGATCGCCATCTGCAAGGCTGGCGATGACGCGCCGTCCTGCGGACCCTGGTAGTAGCCCAGTTTCGAGAGCGCGCGTTGAGCGGTCGCCAAGCCGGCGCTGGGCGCGGCCAAGGCGGTCTGGACCGGTGCGACGGTGGCCTGGGAGCGGTAGCCGCTGGCTGAACGCTCGGCGATCCGCTGACCCTCGGCCGTCAGTTGACCACGCAAGGCCATGGCGCGAGTGCGCGAGGCGTTGTCACCGGCCTTGGCGGCGATCAGGTACCACTTGTAGGCTTCAGACGGGTTCTGACTAACGCCCCAACCGCCTTCATAAAGCTGAGCCAGATTGAACTGGCTATCGACGAGACCCAGGTCGGCGGCCTTGCGGAACCAGCTGGCGGCCTTGGTCGAGTTCCGTTCGCCGCCTTCGCCCTTATAGTAATAGAGGGCCAGATTATGCATGGCGCGGGCTTCGCCGGCGGTGGCGGCGCGTTCGGTCCAGCGGCGGGCCTCGGGAAGATCCTTCTTCACCCCGCCCTCCCCGACTTCATACATCTTGGCCAGGTAGAATTGGGCGCGCGGCAGACCAAGATTGGCGGCCTTGCGCAGGATATCCAAACCCGTGCGGTCCTTGGATTCAAGGCGACGGACGCCGTCCTCGTAGAGGGCCTGGGCGTTCTCGGCCGCCGGCGGGGCGACGTCGAGCTGGGATGAAGCGTCAGCCATCGGCGCCTGCGGAGTCAGGGCGATGGCAGCGCGGGGAGCGTCGGGACTGGTGTCGGCTTCGGAAGACCGGATCTCACCGGCCGAGGCCTTGGTCTTGCCCTCGGCCACGCGCTCGGGCAGGGCGCCGTTGCCCTGGGCCACGCTCATGATCACACCAGCGGCGGCGACACCCATGCAAGCGGCCGTGGCCGAGACCATTAGGGCGGTCTTCATGATTGACTTGGACTTGGCCTTCTTCGCCGAATTCTTGGCGCCGAAGCTTGCAAACAATGAGACGCCGGGGGTCTTGGCCTTCTTGGGCCTGTCCTTGCCCTTGACGTCACCCGCGGCGGCGGCCTGGCGAGCGGCCGCGCGGGCCTGCTCGATCACTTCGCGAGTCGATAGCGGTCGCGACGGCTCGACCGGCGGTTCTGATGCGGCGAATTCGAGGTCGGGGAAATCGGCGTCGTATTCGGCCGCCGATTCGAAGGCCGGCTCTGGTTCGACCGGCGCGGCGAGACCGAAGCCATCGGCGGCCGCGAAATCCTCCTCGCCGAACTTGGGTTCCAGCGGCTCACTGGCCGGGAAGGCCGGCGCTTCGAACACCGGGGCGTCAAAGGCCTCCGGCGCGGCCGTGCGCGCGGGTGTCGAGGCGAAGCTCGGCGCGAGAGCCGGAATAAATGCGTCGGCCTGGTGGAAGACGTCTTCGGGAACGGCCTCACCACCGAACGAGTAGCGCTCGCCGTCGAAGGGCGACGGGGCGGGTTGCGACACGGGCGGGGCCGGTTCGGCGCGACGCTGAGCCTCAGCTAGCTTGGTGTCGATCTTCTCGCGCGCCTCTTCGAGCATGCGCGCGGTGCGCTCCTCGCTCAGGCGGATGCGATCGACCAGTTCCTGCGACGTGCGCTCATGGCGCTGGCTCAGGCGGTCGGTGACGCGGGTGACCTGATCGCCGACATCGTCGATGGCCAGGGCGTTGCGGCGCTCAGCATTGCTGATGCGCTCGGCCAGCTTTTCGGTGATCCGGGCGATTTCCGTGCCCAGCTTTTCCAGGGCCTGGGCCTGGACGCTGTCGGCGCGGTGCAGTTTCTGCTCGACGGCGGTGGCGATGCGGGCGACCTCACCGCCGACCTGCTCGATGGCGGCGGTGTTGCGGGCTTCCGACGTCTGCACGCGGCGGTTCAGGGCGTCGGCCATGCCGACAACCTCACGGCCCATGCGTTCGATGGCTTGGGCCGAGCGCTGCTCGGCAGCCTGCACGTGGGCGGTCATTTCGCCCAGCTTGCGCTCCATGCGGTCGAAGCGGCCGTCGGCGCTTTCGCGCAGTTTGGCGGCCATCTCCATGCGGGCGGCCTCCATGTGCTGGGTCAGGCCGTTGGACAGATCGTCCAGGCGCTTCTGGACGCCTGCGCCGACATCGCTGGTCTCGACGGTCTGCAGACGGCCATCGAGGGCCGTGAAGGAGGCGCCAAGGGCCTGGAGGGCCTCGGTGGTGCGGGTTTCGGCGGCTTCCAGGCGCTGGCCCAGACGAGCCACCACCTCATCGACCAGGGCGGCCGGATCGACCGCGCTGGCCCCGGCGCCAGCCTGGTTGTCCAGGCGGTTTTCCAGGTGAGCGATGGTCTCGCGGGTGCGGGCCTCGCCTTCGTAGAGGTGACCAGCGACCTTGCCGAGCGCGCCTTCAAGGGCGCGCAGGGCCTCGGCGGAGCGAGGACCGACGGCTTCGGCCTCCATGCGGCGCAGGCGTTCGGCGTTGCGGACAGTGTCGGTCTTGATGTTATCGACCGCGCCTTCGAAGCGAGCGGCCACGGCCACCTGCTCGCGCTCGGCCTGGGCCAGGCGCTGCAGGGCGCCGCGAACGGAATCATCGATGCCGGAGATGGCCTGGGCCGACCGGCTCTCGGCGGCTTCGATGCGGTTGGTTAGGCGATCCAGGGCGATCGCCACGCGACCAACCTCGTCGCCCGGATGCTCGGGCGCCTCGATACGGGCCGGAGCGTCGCGGCGGCTCGTCTCATAATAGGGACTGTTGGCGGGGATCGGACGATCGACCAAGGCGTCCAGGGCCACCCCATCGACGCCCTCGCCATCGATGATCATGCGATTCAGCCATTCGCCCAGGGTCATCCCGGAGCGACGCGCGAGGTCCTTAGCGACCTCCCGTGCCTTGGGGTCTATCCCCTTTACGCTCCATGGCGCTGCGGCCGTCATTTCGAATCGATCTCCCAAACGCTCTGGGGACCAACGCTAGACACCGATTCCTAGCGTGTAAACGCAACCAAAAACGCTACATATAGCGTTGATCGTTCTTTGCTGTGGATGGTTAACAGGCACAAGTCCGAATCTATGTACCTAAGATTCGGCCCAACGTGGTTAACGGACGTTAACCATTTACACGGCCGATTGTCGCAGGCCATGAGGGGCCGATGGACCTGACCACGACAATCGCGGCCGCACTGGCCGCCCTCGCCCTGACCGTGTTTTGCGGCTGGCGCGGAGGGCTTCCGCTCAATGTTTTAAAGGGTCCGCGCATGATGCCGTGGCGGCCGCTGATGGTCGCCGGCGCCGTGCTGGCGCTGTTGCTAACAGCTCACGCCCTCAACCTGCTGGGGCTGAAGACGGGCGACCCGCGCTACTAGGTCGCGGCCGTTTCGTCAGGCCGGAGACGCCGCCCGACGACAGCAAACCGATATCGGCGAGCAGAAAAGGGATCGCCCACTTGTGAGGCGCGGCAATGTAGCGCGGCTGCCAGACCGGATCGTACTTGTCCTTGTACCGCCGTACGCCCTGGAAATTATAGATTTCCTCGCCGCGCTCGTAGAGCAGACGCCCCACGCGCGACATGATCGGGGCTAGCGGCCGGTCATCCAGGCCGGCCAGGGGCGCGACGCCGAACTCGAACGCCTGGTAGCCCTGTTCCTTGCCCCAACCCAGCAACTCGACGAACAGGTAGTCCATGACATTCTTGGGCGCTTCCTCGGAATAGCGCATCAGGTCCATCGAGAACGACACCTTGCCCGCCGTGGTCCAAAGGGTGGCGAAGGCGACGATCTGGTTTTCGACCCGCACCAGGGCGACGGGGAACTCGGCGACATAGCGTGGCTCAAAGCCCCCCATCGAAAAGGCTTTCTCGCCCCCGGCGTGGTGGCCCAGCCAGACGTCGGAAATGGCTTTGAGGTCGTCCATCACCGCACGGACCTGATCGGCGGGTATGACCTCGAAGGCCGCCCCGCCTTCCCCGGCCTTGCGCCAGTTACGGCGCAGCACCTCGCGGCGGCGGCCGGCCATGGAGAAGGCCTCCAGCGGCACGGCGGCGCTCTCGCCGGTTTTTTGGATGGCCAGGCCTAGGTCGACGCTGTCGGGCAGGTCGCCTGGGCCTAGGGCGTAGAAGCCGGCGCGGGCGGCGTGGGCGTCGGCCAGTTCGCGGAACCGCCAGAAGAGCTCCATGCGCTCGTCCTCTCGGCCCACGGGAGGTCCCATGGCGATCCACGAGCGGCCGCGGACGCCAAACATCAGGAAGCTCTCCCCCGAGGCCGAGAACAGAAAGCGCTTGTCGCCCAGCAGCGCCAGGTTCGATGGCGGCTCGGCGGCCTCGGCCTTGGCCAGGATGGCGCGGACCCGGTCGAAGTCCGGATCGGTGTCGTCGACCACTGGCGGGGTCGCCGGGGTGGAGATCAGCCGCCAGACGCCTATGCCCATCAGGGTGATGGCGGCGGCGGCAGAGGAGCGGATGGCGCGGGCCACGTCCTTGTCGCCGATCATCTTCATCACCGACTGGTCGGCATATTCGGTGTGGCGGAAGGTCCACCAGCCGCATAGCGCCACCCCGCCCAGGGCGGCGGCGGCCGACAGCAGCCAGCCGGGCGTGATCTCCATCCGAAACAGCGCCGCCTTGCGTGGGAAGGCCTCATGAAACGGCAGGATCGCCAGCAGGATAGCGGTCAGAATGACCGTCTCTTCCCAGTTCAGCCCCTTGAACAGCGCCAGGATCGCGCCCCCGGCCAGGCAGACCAGCGCCGCCCACCAGGCCGCGTCGAGGCGCGAGCGCAGGCCGAAAGCCAGCAGGATGAGGACGAGGCCGAGGATCGACGAGATGAAGTGGCTGACCTCGATCAGCGGGCCAGGCGCGATGGCCACCCAGATCGCGAAGCGGGTCGGCTCCGAGGGCGTCGCGCCGGAGGCCAGCAGCAGGATTCCCGCGCTCGCAGCCAGGATGGCCGCCAGGGTCGGCGCAACGGCCAGGGCCGCCGGTCTCAGTTCAGGCGCGGACGGCATCTAGACCCCTGGGAGGCGAATCCCGAGCGGGACACGTCATCGGTCCCCTGTATAGCCCGGCTTGCCGACCAGGGTCGCCCGCCACGTGATAAACGGCCGTTTGAATCTTGGCTTGCCCCAGCCGTTTCCTGGCGTAGTCTGCGCTCCGACGGCGCGGATAAGCGTCGCGGCGACGCGCGAGCATTCGGGAGAACAGCCATGGCGGATTTTGGCGGCAGCGAACTGGATGCTTTCCGCGCCGAGACGCGGGCCTGGCTGGAGACCAATTATCCGACGTCGCTGCACGCCCCAATGGGCGAGGACGATGCGCCTTGGGGCGGCCGCAGGTTCCAGTGGAAGAACCCCGACGCCAAGCTTTGGCTGGACCGCATGGCCGAACGTGGCTGGACGGCGCCCATGTGGCCGGCGGAATATGGCGGCGGCGGGCTGTCCAAGGCCCAGAACAAGGTGCTCGAGCAGGAGTTGCGCCGCCTCAAGGCCCGCCCGGCCCTGATGAGTTTCGGCGTCTGGATGCTGGGGCCGGTGCTACTGGAATACGCCACCGAAGAACAAAAGAAGCGCTTCCTGCCGCAGATCGTCCGGGGCGAGTCCCGTTGGTGCCAGGGCTATAGCGAGCCGGGCGCGGGCTCGGACCTCGCGGCCCTGCAGACAAAATGCGAAGCCATTATCGACAAGGATGGGGGCGACCACTGGCTGATCAACGGCCAGAAGGTGTGGACCAGCTACGCCGACCAGGCGGACTGGATCTTTTGTTTGGTGCGCACCGACACCAGCAAGAAGCACGAGGGCATCTCGTTCGTGCTGTTCGACATGACCTCGCCCGGCGTCGAGGCGCGGCCGATCAAGCTGATCAGCGGCAGCTCGCCGTTTTGCGAGACCTTCTTCGACAATGTGAAGGTTCCCAAGGACCAGCTGGTCGGCAAGGTCAATGGCGGCTGGGACATTGCCAAGCGGCTGCTACAGTACGAACGGCAGAACATCAGCGCCTCGGGCTTCGGCGGCGGCGGCGGGCTGGATCTGGTCGAGGCGGCCAAGAAGGAGATCGGCGTCGACGCCCTGGGCCGCCTGGCCGACGGTGACCTGCGGGCCCGCATCGCCCAGCACCGCATGGAGGCCCATGCCTTTATGCTGACGGTGCGCCGCGCCGAGACGGAGTCCAAGACCGGTTCCGGCCCGAGCGCCGCCGTCTCGATCATCAAGTACGCGGCCGCCAAGATGAACCAGGAGCGCACCGAGCTGCTGGTCGAAGCGCTCGGCCTTCAAGGCCTGGGCTGGGAGGGCGAAGGCTTCGAGCGCGACGAGCTCAACGCCCTGCGGGCCATGCTGCGCGCCAAGGGCAACTCGATCGAGGGCGGCACCAGCGAGGTCAATTTGAATGTCGTCGCCAAGCGGGTGCTAGGCTTGCTGGATCACCAGTAGCAACGGCGAAGACCCATGATCGAGTTTTGGTACGAGTTCGGCTCCACCTACAGCTATCCCGCTGCCATGCGGGTCGAGCGCCTGGCCGAACAGGCGGGCGTGACCGTGGAATGGCGGCCGTTCCTGTTGGGGCCGCTTTTCCACGAGCAGCAGGGCCTGACGGACAGTCCGTTCAACACCTTCCCCGTGAAGGGCGACTACATGTGGCGCGACCTGCAGCGGGTCTGCGACATGGAAGGCCTGCCGCTGGTCCGTCCCAGCCAGTTTCCGCGCAACGGGCTGCTGGCCGCGCGGGTGGCGATCTGCGGGCTTGAGGAGGGCTGGACCCCGGCCTTCAGCCGCGCCGTCTACCAGGCCAATTTCGTCGATGACCAGGACATATCGCAGGCCGAGGTGCTGGCGCCGCTGATCGCCTCGGTCGGCGCGGGTCCTGACGCCGTGCTGGCCGCCGCCAACACAGACCCGATCAAGGCCCGCCTGAAGGACCATGTCCGCCAGGCCCAGGAGCGCGGCCTGTTCGGCGCGCCCAGCTTCGTCACCGCCGACGGCGAGCTCTTCTGGGGCAATGACCGTCTCGAGACCGCCCTCGAATGGGCTGTCCGCCATCAAACCTTGGAGCAAGCCTGACATGGCCGTCCTGACCGAAGAACAGACCATGCTGCGCGACGCCGCCAAAGGCTGGACGCAGGACAGCGCCCCGGTCGGCGCCCTGCGCAAGCTGCGCGACGGCGGCTCCAAGGCCAGCTTCGACCCGGCGACCTGGGCCGAGATGGGCGCCATGGGTTGGGCCGGGGTGATCGTGCCCGAAGAGCATGGCGGCTCGGGCTTCGGCTATCTGGGGCTGGGGCTGATCCTGGAGGAAACCGGCCGAAGTCTGGTGGCCTCGCCTTTGCTCTCCACCGCCATGATCGCCGCCTCGGCCCTGACCCTGGGCGGCTCAGACGCCCAGAAGGCCGCCTGGCTTCCGAAGATCGCTACAGGCGAAGTCATCGCGACCTTGGCCATCGACGAGGGCGCTCACCACGCGCCGCTGAACCTCGGCCTGTCAGGCACGGCCTCCGGCGGCGGCTTCGTCCTCAACGGGATCAAGACCTTCGTGCTGGACGGCGACGCGGCCGACCTGCTGATCGTCGTCGCCCGCACGGCCGGCGCGGCGGGCGACAGCGACGGGATCACCCTTTTCCTTGTCCCGGCCGATGCAGCGGGCGTTACACGAACGCATCTGGCCCTGGTCGATAGCCGCGGCGCGGCGCGGATCACCTTCGACGGGGTGCAGGTCGGCGCGGACGCGGTGTTGGGCGAGGTCGGCGCCGGCTGGGCGATCCTCGAACCGGTCCTCGACCGCGCCTATGCGGGCCTGGCCGCCGAGATGCTGGGCACGGCCACCGCAGCCTTCGAGATCACCCTCGACTACATCAAGACCCGCACCCAGTTCGGCCAGGTCATCGGCGCCTTCCAGGCGCTGCAGCACCGCGCCGCAAAGCTGTTCACCGATCTGGAGACCACGCGCTCCTGCGTCGAGGCCGCCCTGGAAGCCGCCGACGCCCATTCGTTGACAGGGGGGGGTGACACCCGCCTGCTGTCGTCGCTCGCCAAGGCCAAGGCCAGCGAAGTGTTGCACCTGGCGTCCAATGAGATGATCCAGATGCATGGCGGCATCGGCATGACCGACGCCCATGACGCCGGCCTCTACATGAAGCGCGCGCGGGTGGCCGAGGCCCTTTTCGGCGGCCCGTCGTTCCATCGGGATCGTTACGCACGGCTTTCAGGGTTCTAGCCGCAGCCCGCTCGCCCAGGCTAGAGCATTTCCCGACCTGACTGCGTCAGGCCGTGAGCTCTAATCTTTTGTTTTGACGCATTTTTCTTCACGCGAACCGGAAACACTTAGCTCGAAAAATGCTCTAGCCTCGAAGACTACCTTCAGGTCATCGAGGAAGCAGCAAAGTCCATGCGTTGACACGTGAGGCGACAGGGCCAAGCAGGTCGATATCCTCGACCGGCCGGGCCTGGTCGCCCTGACCTGCGAGCGCTAGGGGGCGGTGCGGTGCGGTGCGGCGGGGATACCAGCGACTGCTGCCGGTGTCTTTCACCTGACCTCTACCGCTTGCGCGCCGGGAACGGCGCATGGGCCAGACGCAACAGATTAGCGGCCCCAGGCGCGCCGAAAGGGGTGCCAGCCACGATCAGCAGGCGTTCGCCCGGACCGACAAGACCCAGATCCACGGCCTTGGCGATGGCGTCGGTGGTGACCACCTCGAGGCTATCGGGCTGGGCGGAGACGCGGGCTTCAACGCCCCAGACCAGGCACATGCGACGCACGGCGTCGATCTGCGGCGACAGGGCCAGCACCGGCTGCAACGGCCGCTCGCGCGCCAGGCGACGGGCCGTGGCTCCGGTGGTGGTGAAAGCCACAAGGCACTTGGTCGAGCCGGACTTGGCGGCTTGGGCGGCGGCGACCACCAGCACGTCGGCGTCCTCGTCGTCATGCGGTTGCTCGGCCTGCATCAGTTCAGGCCAGCGCGGGTCGCGCTCCACCCGCTCGATGATGCGGCTCATCATCGCCACGGACTCTTCTGGATAGTCGCCGGCCGCGCTTTCGGCCGACAGCATCACCGCGTCCGCGCCCTCATAGACGGCGTTGGCGACGTCGGAGGCCTCGGCTCGAGTCGGGGTGGGCGAGCTGGTCATGGATTCCAGCATCTGGGTCGCGACGATCACCGGGATGCCCCGTTCACGCGCCGCGCGCAGCATGATCTTCTGGGCTACCGGCACTTCTTCGGGGGCCATCTCCACGCCGAGGTCGCCACGCGCGACCATCACGCCGTCGCAGAGGTCCATGATCGCGCCGAGGCATTCCAGGGCCTGGGGCTTCTCGATCTTGGCCAGCACGGCGGCGCGGCCTTCGACGATGCGGCGCAACTCGGCCATGTCCTCGGGGGCCTGGACGAATGACAGAGCGATCCAGTCGACGCCAAGACGGAGGGCGAAAGCCAGGTCCTCGCGGTCCTTCGGCGTCAGCGGCGACATCGGGATCACGACGTCCGGCACGGCGACGCCCTTGCGCTCCGACAGCTTGCCGCCGTTGACCACCTTGGTGTTGGCGTAGCCGGGACCAGCGTCGGTGACGGTCATCCGCAACTTGCCGTCATCCAGCAGCAGGGTCGCGCCGGGACGCATGGCCACCAGGATCTCTGGATGCGGCAGGCAGACGCGAGTTTCGTCTCCGGGCGCCGCGTCGCTGTCGAAGCGAAACGCCTGGCCCGCCTTCAGCGAGACCGGGCCCTTGGCGAACTTACCGACACGGAGCTTGGGACCCTGCAGGTCCGCCAATATGCCCAGCGGCCGCCCGACCACCGCTTCGGCCGCGCGGATGGCGTTGTAGGCCGCAGCGTGGTTTTCGTGGCTGCCGTGGCTGAAGTTCAGGCGGAAAACGTCGGCGCCGGCCTTGGCCAGTCTCACAATCATCTCGTGCGAACTACTGGCCGGACCGATGGTGGCGACAATGCGGGAGCGGCGCGCGCGGATCATGAACCTGCTCCGGTGAGGCTGAACAATGCTGCAACGCGGCAACAAATGACGCATTGCGGAAAGTTTTTGCGTCGGGCGAACATCATTCTCGAATTTCGCACCTGACAACGTTGTCTAACGATCCCGTTCCGGATTCGCCATTGCTGACTTAGCGTCAACGTCTCGGGGATTCCATCCATATTACCGGATGGGCGATTTGGACCGCTTAGCGGACGGGACCGGTCGACTCGCGGACCACCAGCTGGAAGTCGAGCAAACGCGAGGGCGGAGCCTCGCCTTCGCCGCGCTTGGATCCCCCCAGCAGCAGGTCGGCGGCGGCCGCGGCCATGGCCTGGATCGGCTGGCGCACGGTGGTGAGTTGCGGCCAGACCACCTTAGCGCCAGGCGTGTCGTCGAAGCCGGCTACGGACAGGGTTTGAGGCACCTCCAGACGTAGGCGATTGGCCACCGCCATGACGCCCAGGGCCATGTCGTCATTGGAGGCGAAGATGGCGGTGGGGCGGTCATCGCCGGCGAGCAGTCGTTCGGCCGCCTCGAAACCGGAGCGGAACGAGAAATAGCCCTGCTCCACATGGTCCCCGCGCACGGCGTGGCCGTGCTCCTTCATCGCCTGGAGGTAGCCCTCGTAGCGCAAATGCGAGGCGCCGTGGTCGGGGTGGCCCTTGATAAAGCCAATGTCGGTGTGGCCGAGAGCGATCAGATGGCCGGTCATCTCATAGGCCGCGCGCACGTCGTCCATGCGCACATGGGCCGAGCGACCCAGGTCCTGGTCGGGTGACAGCCGCACATAGGGCACACCCTCGGCTTCCAGCACATCGAGCACGGCGGTGTTATCGCAGACGGGCGGGGTGAGGATCACGCCGTCCATGCGCAGGGTGTGCAGCATGGGCTCCACCTGGGCGGCGACGTCGCCCTGGGAGTCCAGGGGCTCGACGATCAGGTGGTAGCCCTCCTCCCGGCAGCGGGCGATCGCGCCCAGTTGCACGTCGGTGACATAGGCGGGGCTGGGGTTGTCGAAGAACACGCCGATCAGATAGGCCTTGGACCCTGCCAGGCTCCGTGCCGAGATATTGGGCCGATAATTCAAGGCGGCCACAGCCTCCTGCACCCGCGTGCGGGTGTCGGTCTTGACGTTCGGCTCGCGGTTCAGCACCCGCGACACGGTCTTGATCGAAACGCCCGACAGACGGGCGACCTCGTGGATCGTAACCTTGGAACTCAAGACTGGGCCTCGCGAAGCGTCGGGAAAGCGACAAGCCACGCAATAAGCCATGACAGCCTTGTCAAGGCGAGCCCCCTTTCGCGTGGAAAGCGAGCCGCCGTGCGTTGTTCTAGGTTGGACCCCCTTTAGGAGATCGCCGCCCGGCCATCCGGAGTCATGGCCACGGCTGCGCCGATCAGAGCGGTGTGCGGGTTCATAATCACGTGGGTGGGGATGTCGCGGGTGAAGTGGCTGAGCCGGCCTTTGGCCTCGAACCGTTCGCGGAACTGGCTCTTTTCCAGCAGATCGACGATGCGCGGCGCGATGCCGCCGGCGATGAACACCCCGCCCCGCGCGCCCAGCGCCAGGGCCAGGTCGCCCGCCGAGGAGCCGAGAATGGCGCAGAAGCGATCGATCGTCACCTTGCAGCAGTCGTGGCCGGCGACGCCCTCCTCGGTGATCTGCTTGGCGGTCAACTCATCGACCTTGCGGCCGTCGATCTCGCCCAGGATGACGTGGAGGTCTTCCATGCCGGGACCCGACAGCAGGCGCTCGATCGAGCAGCGGCCAAAGCGCTTGAGCAGTACGCGAAGGACTTCGATCTCGACCTCGTCGGTCGGGGCGAAGGCTATGTGGCCGCCCTCGGTGGTGAGGGGCGTCTCGACGCCGTGCCGGCGCACCATGCCCGCCGCGCCGAATCCGGTGCCGGGGCCTAGGATGGCCAGATCGCCCTCTCCCGAGGTCGGCAGCGAGCCGATCTGGCGTAGATCCTTGGGCGCCAGGCGCGGGGCGGCTAGGGCCTGAGCAGTGAAGTCGTTAATCAGCCTGGCCGAGCGGAAGCCGCCGGCGCGGCGCAGGCTGTCTTCCGACAGCTTCCAGTCGCTGTTGGTGAAGCGCACCGTGCCGTGCTCGATCGGACCGGCCACGGCCACCACCGCCTGGTCGGCGTGCTTGACGCCCATCTTGGCCAGATAGTGCTCGATGGCGTCCTCGGCCGTGCCGTAGTCCTCGCCCTTGTACGAGGTGGGCTCGATCAGCTGGGGATCAGCGCCGTCGAAATCGACCAGGGCGAACCGCGCGTTGGTGCCGCCAATGTCGCCAACAAGGCCCAGTCCGATGGAGTTCAAGCCGCTCATATCCGTCTCTTCCTAAGCAAACAGCACGGAGGCGCCGTGGTCGGACGCGCCGACCCCCGATCGCAACAGGCCGAAGAGTTCCCGCCCATAGCCCGGCTTGGACGCCGGGACGCTCGCCGGCGTGCGGGCGCGCAAGGTCGCCTCGTCCACCAGGATTTTAAGGTCGCCCGTGTGGGCGTTGAGAGAAATGACGTCGCCGTCCTGGACATAGGCCAGAGGTCCGCCCTTGGCCGCTTCCGGCGTCAGGTGGATGGCCGCCGGGGTCTTGCCCGAGGCGCCCGACATCCGGCCGTCGGTGACCAGGGCCACCTTGAAGCCGCGGTCCAGCAGCACAGAGATCGACGGCGACAGGTTGTGCAGTTCGGGCATGCCATTGGCCGACGGGCCCTGGAATCGCACCACCACCACCACGTCGCGGTCCAGCTCGCCGCGCTTGAAGGCGGCGATGAAGTCTTCCTGTTCCTGGAACACGGCGGCCGGAGCGGTAATCACCTGGTGCTCGGGCTTGACGGCCGAGATCTTGATCACCCCGCGGCCGAGGTTACCCTGCAGCAAACGCAGGCCGCCTTCGGGGCTGAATGGCTCGGAGGCCGGACGCAGGATGTTGAGGTCCAGCGACTCGTCAGCGCCCTCACGCCAGGTCAGCACGCCATCGACCAGGATCGGCTCCTGGGTGTAGCGCGAGAGGCCCGGGCCAGCGACGGTCAGCACGTCCTCGTGGGCCAAGCCCGCCTTCAGCAGTTCCTTGACCACGAAATGGATGCCGCCCGCAGCGTGGAACTGGTTCACGTCGGCCGAGCCGTTGGGATAGACCTTGGCCAGCAGCGGCGTGGCCTTGGAGATGTCGTCCATGTCCTCGAGGGTCAGGATGATCCCTGCGGCGTGGGCCATGGCGACCAGGTGCAGGGCCAGGTTGGTCGAACCGCCGGTGGCCATCAGGCCGACCACGCCATTGACCACGGCCTTTTCGTCGATCACCCGGCCGATCGGTATCCAGTCATTACCCTTGTGGGTGATGGCTGCGACGCGCTTGGCGGCCTCTTTCACCAGGGCGGTGCGCAGCGGCGTATGCGGATGCACGAAGGCCGAGCCCGGCAGGTGCAGGCCCATCAGCTCCATCAGCATCTGGTTGGTGTTGGCTGTGCCGTAGAAGGTGCAGGTGCCGGGGCCGTGGTAGCTGGCGCTCTCGGCGGCCAGCAGTTCCTCGCGCCCGACCTTGCCCTCGGCATAGAGGGCGCGGATACGGGCCTTTTCCGAATTGGGGAGACCCGAGGTCATCGGTCCGGCCGGCACGAACATCGCTGGCAGGTGGCTGAAGGTCAGGGCGCCGATCATCAGGCCCGGCACGATCTTGTCGCAAACGCCGAGGTACAGCGCCCCATCGAAGGCGTCGTGGGTCAGGGCGATGCCGGTGGCCATGGCGATCACGTCGCGCGAGAACAGCGACAGCTCCATGCCCGGCCGGCCCTGGGTGACCCCGTCGCACATGGCCGGCACGCCGCCGGCGAACTGGGCGGTGGCCCCGACCTCGCGCGCGGCCTCCTTGATCAGGGCCGGATATTCCTCCAGCGGTTGGTGGGCCGACAGCATGTCATTATAGGCCGAGACGATGCCGAGGTTGGGGGCGTTCGGGTCGAGGGCGCGGACCTTGTCGACGCCCGGCGAGGCCGCGAAGGCATGGGCCCAGTTGGCGCAGGATAGCTTGGCGCGACCCGGCTGGGCGGCGGCCGCAGCGTCGAGATTGGCCAGATAGGTGGCGCGGCTGCTCCGGCTGCGTGCGATGATCCGGGCGGTGACTTCCGCGATGACGGGGTTCATGGACATGGTGCTACTCCGCCCACAGGATACGGACCGGGGCGTGGTCCTGGTTCAAGATGGCGGCGATCGGCAGGCTGGGATCGACCGGCCCTTCAAGCAACATCCGCTTGGCCTCGCCAGTGACCAGCAAGACGATCAACGACGACTGGATCAACGCCTGGAAAGTCAGGCTGATCCGAGGCAGGTCCGGCGCGGGCGCGCCGGGCGGCACGGCGATCACCGTCCGCTCGGACGTGGGATCCAGGCCGGCCTCCAGCACCAGATTGCCCGGGAACAGCGAGGCGAAGTGGCCATCTGGGCCGACGCCTAGCAAAACGGCCCCGAACGGCAAGGCCTGGGCCACGCCCGCCTCGGCCTTTTCAGCCGCCTCATCCTGGGCCAGGTCCGCGAAATATAGCGGCGCGAACGCCGCCTTGGCCGCCTTGTCCACAAGCAGGTGACGACGGACCAGGCCCTCATTGCTGCTGGCGTCCGACGGTGGCACGCAGCGCTCGTCGGTCAGGGTGACGGTGACCTTGTCCCAAGGCGCGGTCAGCTTGGCCAGGCGGTCATAGACTGGGGCCGGCGTCGAGCCGCCGGTGGCGGCGAAGCCCGCCGCGCCGTGCAGGGCGACGGCGTCGGTCAGGGCCGAGACCAGCACCGAGGCGGCGGCGTCATACAGCGCCTCGCGCGACGGGAAGGTTTCGATCTCGGGGAGGGTCACGGCCACCCTACTCGTTCCAGGCCCGGCCTTGCGGCGCGATCAGCGCCGAGGCGCCGTGCGGACCCCAGGTGCCCGCCGCATAGGGCGCCGCCTCGGTGCCGGCCTCAGCCCAGGCAGCCGAGACGCCGTCGACGAACTTCCAGGCCTGCTCGACTTCGTCACGCCGAACGAACAGGGTGCGATCGCCCCGGAACACGTCTAGCAGCAGCTTCTCATAGGCGATCCGGCGGCGGCTGCCGGCCGAACTCATCGCGAGGGACAACGGGAGCGACTGCAGGCGCATGCCCTCTTCCGACAGCCCCGGGCGTTTGGTCATCACGGTCAGCGAGATGTCTTCGTCCGGCTGCAGATCGATGACCAGGCGATTGGCTCGTGTCTCGCCCTGGGCGGCGTTGCTGAAGATGTTGTGCGGCACGGGCTTGAACTGCACGACGATCTGGGTGCGGCGGTCGGGTAGGTTCTTGCCTGTGCGCAGGAAGAACGGCACGCCGGACCAGCGCCAGTTGTCGATATCGACCTTCAGGGCGACGAAGGTCTCCGTCTTCGAGGCTTTGCCGACCTCTTCCAGATAGCCTTTGCGCGCCGTGCCATCGACGACGCCCGCCACATATTGGCCGCGCACGGTGTCATGAGCGACATTGGCCTTGGTAAAGGGGCGAAGGGACCGGAGCACCTTGACCTTCTCGTCGCGCACGGCGTCAGGGTCGAAGCCCGAGGGCGCTTCCATGGCGACAAGGCACAGCAGTTGCAGCAGGTGGTTCTGCACCATATCGCGCAGGGCGCCGTACTCGTCGTAATAGGGCCACCGCTCCCCGACCTTCTCGGTCTCGGCGATGGTGATCTGCACGTGGTCGATGTGCTTGTTGTCCCACAGGGGCTCGAACAGCACGTTGGCGAAGCGCAGGGCGGTCAGGTTCTGGACCGTCTCCTTGCCCAGATAGTGGTCGATGCGGAAAATCTGACTTTCATCAACGACCACGCCCACCGCGCCGTTGATGGCGCGCGAGCTCTCGAGGTCGCGGCCGATCGGCTTTTCCAGCACCAGGCGGGTTTGCGGACCCGTGAGCTCAGCGGCTTGCAAAGCCTGACAGACCGAGCCGTACAGGCTCGGCGACAGGGCGAAGTAGATCACCAGTTCGCCGTGTTTGCCGATCTTGTCAGCCAGCGCCTTGGCGCCCTCTTCCTTGGTGATGTCGACCGAGATGTAATCCAGGCGCGCGGCGAGACGGCTCCACGCCCCCTCCTCCACGTCGGCGCGCTTGCCGAGCTGCTCGCGCACCAGCGCGCGGTAGCCGTCGGCGTCATGATCATGACGCGCCAAACCGATGATTCGCAGATCTTGCGGCAGCAGGCGATCGACTTCGAGGAAATAGAGCGACGGCAACAGCATCCGCAGGGCCAGGTCGCCCGCGCCACCTAGCAGGACCAGCACTTCTCGACCCGCTTCAGCGGTGTTCGTCTCTTCTGCCAATGTTTCCACCCTATGACAACGTTGTCATTACACGCCCCTCGGCGCAATGCAAGAGGCCGCCTGTCGAGCTCCCGACAGGACGGCGCGTGCGGCGCTTAACTAAGGGGTTTGCGCGATCGCCGCCATAAGACCAATCGCTTTTCCACGGCGATGGGGTCTGGGCGGGCGAGGCAGAGGCGAACGCCGCGAAACCAATGGGCAGGCAGGCAATTGGAAATCGCAAATTGCGACGATGAGGGCAGCCAGCCTACCCGGCCGCCTGCGCCCGGAAGCGGTCCTTCATCTTCGCCACCCAGCCGTTGAAGGCCTCGTTGTCGGCGGTGACCCGGCTGAAGTCGTCGCCGGACAGCGCCGCCGGATCAGCGCCCGCCAGGGCGACCCGCAGGCCGTCCGGATTGCGCGCACCGTCGATGAAGCCGCTGTAGTGCTGACGCAGGCGCCCCAGACCCGCGTCGTCGTCGGCCAGACTAAAGGCCACACCGGCGCGGAGAAGCTTGGCTTCCTCGTTGGTGGTCAGGGTTCCCGGCGTTTTCCAGCGATCGCCCAAGGCGCGTTCGTACATCGCGCCGGCCAAGGGCCAGGTGTGCTGCTTCCAGGCGATCTCGGCGCGGATATCCTCGGCATCGCCGACCTTGTCGCTTTCGATGACTTCCAGCGCCGCGTCGTAGCGGCCCAGACCCATCAAGGCGCGGGCGGTGGCCAGGCGACGCTCGGCGTTGAGGGCCGGCGGCAAGACCGTGGAGCGCGTGCTGTTGATGGTGTCCAGCGCGCTCTCAGGCTTGCGGTCCATCAGGTAGATCCAGGCCAGATCAGTGGCCACCTGAGCCTTGGGCACGCCGTTCAGGCGATTGTCTACCTGGTACTTGAGCAGCTTGGCGGCTTCGTCGAGCAGGTCGACATCGACCAGGCGGCGCACCAGGTTGCGGACCATCTGGTCGCCGTCGGCGCCGATCGGGGTCAGGTCCTGGAAGTCGTAGAACAGGCCCACCGCCTGGATCGGCTGCATGCCGTCGGCCAGGCCGTCGAGGAACAGGGCGCGGAAAGCCTGGTTGAGGTCGTTGCGCAACGCTACCGCCTGCGGCAGGTCGGGCAGATTGTTGCCTGCCGAGTGCAGCACCTCCAGGGCTTCGCGATAGCGGCCTTGCCTGATCTGCAATTGGCCCAAGGCCCGGATGGTGTCGAGCTCGGCGCCGTCGCCGCGCCAGCGGAAGCGCAGTTGATCCAGACCCTTGGCCGCGACGTCGGCGCTGATCTGGTTCTTGGCCAGGCGAAGTTGGATGGCGCGCAGGGTGGCGGGCGCGGCCAGACGGTCGATTCCGCACCGGGCGATGGCCTGGAACACCGGCAAGGCGCGGCTGTCGCCCTTGGCCTCGAAGGCCTTGGCCAGGGTTAAACGGAGCTCAAGCTGGTCCTCGACCGGGATGTTGGGCAGCTTCAGGGCCTGGTTGATCAGGCGGATAGCGGTCTCAGGCGCGCCGCCGCCGACGGCCGCCTCGGCCTGGGCGCCGAGGAACCGGGCCTGCCACAGGGCTGGAAACATGTTCAAGGCGCGAGCGCCGTCGACGAACTTGGCGTTGGCGTCAACCCATTGGCCGGACTTGCTGGCGACATAGCCACGCCACAGGGCCGCGGAGGGATCATCGGCCAGGACGGGCGAGGCGAAGTCGGCCTCTGCCTCGGTGTAGCGGCGGGCCATCACCTTGGCCACACCACGCAGGCCGCGGAATTCGGCGTCGCCCATCAGGGTCTGGTGCGCGCGACCAGCGGCATTGAGCACGCCGATCGCTTCGTACGACAGGTTCGAGCCGATGAGGAACCGAGCCAGGGCCATGCGGGGCGCGGTGTCGTCACCCTTGCCCGAACCGTCGCTGGCCGCCGGAATGGCGCTGAGCAGGGCGTCGTAGCGGGCCATGAAGCCGCCCGAGCCGGTCTTGGCCCAGTGTTCGGGGTCGATCAGGGCGGGCATGGCCATGGCCTGGGGCGCTCCGACCATGTTGTCGGACTGTTGACCGCTGGCGGCTGACGACAGGAGCAGACCCTTTGGGCGGCCGATGCGGACGATGTCGCCTTCGGCGCTCATCTGCAGGTCGCCGGAATAGCTTTCGACAGCCAAGCCGGTAGCCGATTGCAGCAAGGCCATCTCGACATAGTCGCGGCGCGACGGCAGGCCCTTGGACGGCGCCAGGGCGGTGGCGACGGCGATGTTATCGCCAACGGCCGGGTCGGCCACCCATAGGGTCTTGGTCGTGCCCGCGACATTGGCGGTAAGGGTCGCGGGGGCGGCGTTGTCGTCGCGAGCCACCCGGATCAGATCGGGCGCATCCTGGACGCCCGCGCCCAAGGCGATCGTCCATCCGCCGCCCACGCCGTCGGCGTAGAACGGCGTCCCTTGCGGGGTGCTGATGCGCAGGGCGGTGTAGTCGGGTCCCTTGAACGCCTGGATGCTGCGGTACTGCGGCGTGCCGGAAGGCAGCTTGCCGATGTCGAGCCGGGCCGGCGTGTCGAACACCACCCACACCGCCTCGCCCCTGCGGAAGACGGCGGCGCCGGCGGGATTGGCCCATTCGAAACTCAGCTGGATCTGACCGCCGGCCTTGGAGAACTTGACCGGCACAACGCCGCCCGCAGGCATCGGGCTGGGGCGGCGCGCGGCGGCCGCGGCGGTCTCGGCCGCCGGCGCCGGCGCATTGGCGGCCTGCTGGCGAGCGAACAGATTGACGAAGTCGTCGCCGTCCGCGTTTCCGGCCCGGAAGTCGGCGTCGTCGCTGAGGGTGATAGCGATCTCGACCACGCCGCCGACGTGGCGGGCCTCGGCCGAGCGCACCCAGCGCGGCGGCGAAACTTTCAGGACGGTGAGGTTGGGATTGGCGTCTCGCCGGAAGCGCAGCACCAAGGTCGCACCTTCGCGATGGGCCTGCATGCCGCGCGAGCCGGGGAACTCCAGTCGCGTGAAGTCGGGCGCTTGGGCGACGCGAACCTCAAGACCCCGCGAAGACGTCGAGGCGGACGCCTCGAGCGGCGGGGGATTGGGGGCACGACGCGGCGCGGCGGAGATCGACACCGACGGGGTCACGACCCCGAAAATGCAGATCGCCGCAACGCTCGATCTTAGCAATGCCCCCAGCCTCATTCCTGGCCTTAGCCGGTTTTCTTTGGCGCGGCCGGAGCGGCGCCGGCCAGCGGCGCGGCGGCCGCCTGGGAAGCTGGGGCGGCGGCGGCGGGCGGCGCATTGACGGCGGCCAGGGCGGCGCGACCCTTGGCGATGGCGTCGGCCGACATCCGGTTGGCGAGGCGCTCAGTCAGAATTTTGGCTTCATTTGGCGACATGTTGGCCAGGATCATGCTGAGCGTCCGCTCCTTCATCTTGGCGGCGATCGGCAGGCGCACGGAGTCGTCCAGCAGGGCCATCCGCGCGCCGGCATCCTTGGGCTTCATGGCCGAATAGACCAGCACCAGGCGGCCGGCCTCGGCCTCCTTCTGGGCGTCGGCCTGGCCGAGCAGGCCCTGGATCTCGCCCTTCATGCCGTTCAGGGCCTTCATCTTGGTGTCGAGCTTGGCCTCTGCGGCGGCCAGCAGTTGCAGTTGGACGTCGATATCCTGTTCGCGCTGATCTAGTTGGCCACGACGGGTCCCCAGGCTTTGCAGCACACGCAGCTCGGCGGGCGACAGGCCCGCTTCCTTGGCCAGGTCGTTAGCCGAGGGCGCGCAGACGCGGGGCGGCAAGGCTTGGGCGGCCGCGTCCTTCCCCACGTCGGCGGCCGATGGGGCCTTGTCGCTCTCCGGCTTGACCACGCCCTCGGCGAAGGCCTTGGCTCCGCTCAGCATGTTAGGCAGCGACTTGGCCCCGGCCAGGGCGTTGACGGCCAGCACGCCGACCACGGCGATCCCGACGATGGGCAGGATGCGCGGAACGTTTTTCATCGGCGGCCTCTAAAACTCGAACCCGGTCGCGGAGACTCTTCCGGACCATCGAACAGATCATCATCGATCCGCGCGCGTGAACGCGGGGTTTCCTTTGGCCCAGATGAGCGGGCGGCGGCAGGTGGCGGAGCGTCGCGGGGGATGCGGGCCTCGCGGTCCAGCAGCTTTTCGAAGTCCTCGGCCTTCAGCCGGCGGGCGGCTTCGGGCGAGGTCGCGGGCTCCGGCGCCCGCACCGGACGCGGGGGCGCGGCGGGACGCGGGGTGGAACGCTCGGACATCGCGCCGGGCGGCGGCGTGACCATCGGACGGTTCAGGCGCTCATCCAGCTGGGCGGCCAGGGCCTTGGCCTGGGTAATGCGGTCGCCCAGGGTATCGGCTGCCTCGTCGGTGGCGGCGCGCAGGTCGGCCAAGCCCTGTTCAGCCCGCATCGCGGCGCGGTCAAGATCGGCCACGGCCTTGGCGAAGCCTTCGTGGCTGTCGCGCAGATTCTTGAGGCGACGCTCCAGGCGCACGCCGAATATCAGCGCGAGCAGCAGCAGCACAGCCAGGAGACCGTTGAGGGCGATGGCCGTCATGCTCATTTCAGTTTCTGCACCGCTTTCCGGGCCGACGAGGTCAGGGGGGCCTCGGCCCGCACGGCGATCGAGTGGTTGCGGCGACCCATGCGGCCGCGGGTCAATGGGATCGAACCGGCGCGCAGCTCTATCAAGCTATCGGTCGTGGCGTTGAGCATCAGGGTGTCACCGACCTTCAGGTCCAGAACCCTGCTCAGGGGCAGTTGCTGTTCGTCTAGCACGGCGCGCACCTCCATCTGGGTGGTCCAGAGTTCGGTGGCCAAGTGGCCTTCCCAGATGTTGTCGCGGCCGAACTTCTCGCCCATGAACTGCTGGAGCAGCATCTTGCGGATGGGTTCGAGGGTCGCATAGGGCAGCAGAAGCTCGATTCGACCGCCCCGGTCTTCCATGTCGATGCGAAGCTTGACCAGAATCGCGGCGTTGGCCGGGCGGGCGATGGCGGCGAAGCGTGGATTGGTCTCCAGGCGGTCAAGCGTAAAGCTGACGGGATGCAGCGGTTCGAACGCCGCCTTGGCGTCGTGCAGCACCACCTCGACCATCCGCTGCACCAGCACCCGTTCGATGGTGGTGTAGGGACGCCCCTCGATGCGCATGGCCGCAGTGCCGCGACGGCCGCCCAGCAACACATCGACGATCGAGTAGATCAGGTTGGAATCGACCGTCAGCAGGCCATAATTGTCCAGCTCCTCGGCCCGGAACACGGCCAGGATGGCCGGCAGCGGGATGGAGTTTAGATAGTCGCCGAAGCGGATCGAGCTGATGTTGTCGAGGCTGACCTCGACATTGTCGGAGGTGAAGTTGCGCAAGCTGGTCGTCATCAACCGCACCAGGCGGTCGAAGACGATTTCAAGCATCGGCAGGCGCTCGTACGACACCAGCGCCGAGTTGATGATGGCGCGAATGCCGGTGCGGTCGTCATTGCCGTCGCCGGACATATCGAAGCCCAGCAGGCTGTCGATCTCGTCCTGGTTCAGGATACGCTCGGCGCCCATGGCGTCGCCGCCGCCGTCGTCCCAGCCGCCCATGCCGCCGCTGAAGTCGCCAAACTGGTTGCCGCCGCCGCCGGCGCCGCCGGGCGGGTTCTCCTCGGCCCACTGGGCCATCGCGGCCTGATCGTCGATTTCGTCAGCCATATGGTTCGCCCCAACCAGCCCGCAGGCTAGTTGATCAGCATCTCCTCGATCAGGACTGCATTCACCTTGGAGGGTGCGGCGACTAGGTTCACGCGACGCAGCAGCTCGGCCCGCAGCTGGTAGCTGCCCTGGCTGCCGTTGAGATCTTCGGGGCGCAGTTCGCGCAGGAAGGTCTGGAACATGTCCTGCAGGCGCGGGAGGTTCGGCGTCAGGTTCTCGGCCGTCTCCTCGTCGGGCAGCTCGAAGGTCAGCTTCAGCTTCAGGAAGGTCGAGCGGCCGTCGGCCGCCTGCATGTTCACCACGATGTCGGGCAGGGTGTAGAACACCACGCCGTCGGGCCCCTCTTTGATCACCGGCGCGCCCGCAGCCGGAGCTGCGGCTTCGCCGCCGCCATGGCCACCCTTCTTCTCTTCCTTCTTTTCTTTCTTCTTCGGCTTTTCGTGACCCTTCTCGGCGTGCGCCTCGGGCTTGGGCTTCAGCAGCAGGAACGTCGTGACGCCACCGCCGATCAGCACGACGGCCGCTGCGGCCGCGATGATGATCATCATCGGCGGCTTCTTCTTGGCAGGAGCTTCGCCCTCGACGGCGCCCTCTTCGCCTTCGGGGGCGGGAGCTTCCTGGGGAGGTTTCTTGGCCACGCGCGCGGTTCCTTGGAATCTATGGATCTAGTCATGCGTGGAGCATGGTTAACGATCCCTTTTGAACGCCATTTCGCCGCAGGCTGAATCTGCCCGGCAGACTCTGGCCGCAGCCCGTCGTTAACCTTCTTTTTTGTTGAAATCGTTGATTTTTCTGAGTTGGCACAAGGGTTGCTTGTGAGGACGCAGCGCATTTGTCGCGCTAGCCGTCTCGGTAACCGGTCATGGACAACGCACTGTATGTGGGACTTTCGCGGCAGATGACTCTGCGCCGCGAGCTCGACGTCGTCGCCAACAACATCGCCAACGCCAATACGACCGGTTTCAAGGTCGAGCAGCTGATGGTGCGCACCGAACCCGCCAGGCCGGCCCGCACCGCCGGCGGTTCATACCCAGTGAAATTCGTGCTCGACGACGGCGTGGCCCGCGATTTCGGCCAGGGCGCGCTGAGCAAGACCGACGGCGACTTCGACCTAGCCATCGAGGGCAACGGGTTTTTCAAGGTTTCGACCGGCAGCGGCGAGCGCTACACGCGCGACGGCCGCTTCACCATGGGCGCCGACGGCAAGCTGCTAGCCCAGAACGGCAATGCCGTTCTGGACGACGGCGGCGGCGAGATCCTGCTGGATCCGCTCAAGGGCCCCGTCACCATCGCCAAGGACGGCACGGTCAGCCAGGGCGCCGAGCGCGCCGGCAAGATCGCCGTTGTGCGGATGGCCGACCTCGCCTCGCTGCGCAAGGACGGCGACAACCTCTATCGCAACATTTCCAACGACACGCCCCAGGCGGCCACGGATGCCGTGATCCACCAGGGCATGCTGGAAGCCTCCAACGTCCAGTCGCTCAAGCAGATCGTCAAGCTCATCGAAGTGAACCGCGCCTACGAGAGCGTGGCCAAGATGATGGACCAAACCGCCGAGCTTTCCCGATCCGCCGTCGAGCGGATGGGCAAGGTCCAGTAAGGGATAACTGAAGATGCAAGCGCTCCGCACCGCCGCTACGGGCATGGCCGCCCAGCAGCTGAACGTCGAGGTCATCTCGAACAACATCGCCAACATGAACACCATCGGCTTCAAGCGTGGCCGGGCCGAGTTCCAGGATCTGATCTATCAGACCATCGAGCGGGCCGGCGCGCAGTCGTCCAGCAGTGGCAACGTGGTGCCAACCGGGGTCCAGGTCGGCGGCGGCGTCAAGGCCGGCTCGGTCTATCGGATCCACGAGCAGGGCACCCCGACCATGACCAACAACGAGTTCGACGTGGCCATCCAGGGCAAGGGCTTTCTGCAGATCCTGCTGCCCTCGGGCGAAACCGCCTACACCCGGGCCGGCAATTTCGCGACCAATGACCAAGGCCAGATCGTCACCGAGGACGGCTACACCGTCCAGCCCGGCATCACGATCCCTCAGAACGCCGTGGCCACGACCATCAGCAAGACCGGCCTTGTGCAGGTGACGATGCAAGGCAATCCCGTTCCGCAGACCGTGGGTCAGCTGGAACTGGCCAACTTCATGAACGAAGGCGGCCTCGAGGCGGTCGGCGACAACATGTACATGGAGACCGCCGCCTCGGGCGCGGCCAATATCGCCGCCCCCGGCCAGCCGGGCTTTGGCACCCTGCTGCAGAACTACACCGAGGCGTCGAACGTCGACTCGGTCAGCGAAATCACCTCGCTGATCGTCGCCCAGCGCGCCTACGAGATGAACTCCAAGGTCATCACCACCGCAGACCAGATGCTGCAGACCACCTCGAACCTGAGGTCCTAAGCTGATGAAAGCGCTCGTCCTTTCCCTCGCGGCTTTCTTGGCCGCCACGCCCGCCCTGGCCGGGAACGCCGTCTCGTTGCGATCGGACACCACCGACGCCGACGGTCGGGTCACGCTGGGCGAACTGTTCGACGGCGCGGGCGCTGCTTCGGGCATGGTCGTGGCCACCCGCGTGGGCCCGACCGCCGTGCTCGACGCCTCTCAAGTGCAGATGGCCGCCCGACGGGCGGGACTCGACTGGTCCAATCCCGCAGGCATCCGCCGGATCATCGTCCGCGGGGGCGCCGAGGGCGGGTCCAGCGGCGGCCTGACCGGCGCCCCGCGGGGCAATGTGGAAGTTCTTGCCTATGCTCGCAGCCTGGCGACCGGCGAAATCGTCCAGCCGGAAGACCTGGTCTGGGTCAAGGTCGCCGCCGCGCCCAACGACGCGCCGCGCGACGCCGACGACGTGATCGGCATGAGCGCCAAGCGACCTTTGCGCGAAGGCGCCGCCGCTAGCCTCCGAGATGTTTCCACCCCAACGGTGATCAAGGCGGGCGATATTGTCGCGGTGACCTACGAGGACGCCGGCGTGGCGTTAACCTTGCAAGGCAAGGCCATGGCGGCTGGGGCCGTGGGCGATAGCCTGATGGTCCAGAACACCGCCAGCAAGAAGATCATCGAGACCGTGGTCACCGGCCCGGGCTCCACCGCCGTCGGTCCCCAGGCCCAGCGCTTGAGGGCCTCTCGCAACACCCTGCGCTACGCCGCTCGCTAGAGCATTTCCCGACCTGACTGCGTCAGGCCGTGAGCTCTAATCTTTTGTTTTGACGCATTTTTCTGCACGCGAACCGGAACCACTTCGCTCGAAAAATGCTCTAGAAGGTCCTGCTCATGCGCCCCGCCCTCGTCGTTCTCGCCCTCGCCCTGTTGCCGCTCGCCGCCTGCTCCACCGTCACCGAGGCGGTGAAGGGTCCGGAACTGGCCCCCGTGGGTTACCCCGCGCAACTGGCGCCAATGACCCAGCAGATCATGAGCCCGCCTCCGGCCGCCTCGTCCAACTCGCTATGGCGCACCGGCGCCCGCGCCTTCTTCAACGACCAGCGCGCCAGCAAGGTCGGCGACATCCTGACCGTCAATATCGACATCGATGACAGCGCCACGACCAAGAACCAGACCTCGTCGTCGCGCACCTCCAACAGTTCGCTGGGGGTGCCTAACTTCCTGGGCCTGGAGTCAAGCCTCGGGAAGATCCTGCCGGGCGGCTTCGATCCCGCCAACATGGTCAACACCAAGTCGGGCAATTCCAACGCCGGGGCCGGGGCGGTGAACCGTTCGGAAAAGATCAGCCTGACCATCGCCGCCGTTGTCTCGGGCGTGCTGCCCAACGGCAACCTGGTGATCCAGGGCACGCAAGAGGTGCGCACCAATACCGAATTGCGCCAACTGACCGTGGCCGGCATCGTGCGGCCTGAAGACATCTCCTCGGCCAACACCATCAAGCACACCCAGATCGCCGAGGCCCGCATCAGCTACGGCGGCCGCGGCGACATCAGCCGCGTGCAAAAGACCCCGGCCGGCCAGTCGCTGGTCGAGAAATTCTCGCCCTTCTAAAGGCTTGGTCCTGAACACTTGATCGGGCGGATGCGCGGGACCACCTTGTCGGGTGTCACAGCGTTCGCCCGGACTCGCCGGGCCCTGACTTCGGAGCCGGGCCTCATGCGCACCCCCCTCACTGCCTTGGTCGGGGCCGCCCTGCTGGCGACCGCCCTGCCCCTCGCCGCCCAGGCCCAGCCCTTCAGCGGCCCGATGGGCGTGGCCGGACGTTGGGCAATCGACCTGCCCCGTTCCAATTTCAACACCGCCCTGACCGGCCCCGCGCCCTTGAGCGGCGAACTGGATGTCACCATCGACGACGGCAAGACCCTCGCCTGGACACTGGTCGAGGAGGACGAGGCGGGCGTGGCCGCCCTGCAGTTCGCCGACGCCCGCCTGGACGGCACGCCGACCAAGGCCGTGGTCAATCTCACCCGTGTGACCATCAGCGTCGATCGCGTCGGCCAGAGCGCGGTGACCGTGACCACCCACGGCGAGGGCGGCGCACGTCATCAGTCGATGAAGGTGACACGGATCAATCCCGATACGCTGCTCGTCGAACAGGACATCGACGGCAAGCCGGGCCCGCCGGACCAGACGCTGACCCTCAAGCGGGTGAAGTAGGATCTTACCTTCTCCCGCGTGGGAGAAGGAATTATCGGTAGCTCAAGCTCCAGCTCACCGTTAGCGGCGCCGAAACCGTGGCCGCTCCGCTTGAGCATTCGGTCAGGCTGGCGAACGCCCCGGTCGGGGTGCGGTAGGCCTTCTCATTCTTCAGAGGGCGGGACTTGCAGGTCAAACCCCTCACCTTGAAGCCTCGCACATCGCCCTTTTCGAACGTCGTCGCCCCGCCCTTGCTGGCTGGCCCCGACGAAAACGACCCGAACGCCAGGTCCACGGCGCTCACCGCCCGCGACCCCTTGGGCGTAAACACGTCCGTGCGGCTGATTTTGCCGGGCTCCAGCACGTAGGTGGTCCTGACGCTGAACCGGTCATCGGCGATAGGCACGTCGGTTCCCAACTTGTCGAGTTGGGACTGATCGTAGGTGACGATGGTCTTGGCGCCCTTCTCCACGACCTTAACGTGGCTCGCATAAGCCAGCGGGGTCAGGCGCGCGCCATCCGCCAGGGTGATGCGCGGCAGAAGTTGCGGGAACTCTCCATCCGCGACCCCGGCGAGCAGGCCGGGCGAGAACGGGATGGGATAATAGGGAGAGTTCTCGTGCTGGCTCTTGCCGCCATTGATGATCGGCAGGGCGATGACCCGCTTGCCGTCGCGCAGGGTGACGACCAGCCGATCGTGCTCGCCCCTGGCGAACCAGGTGAGGGTGCGCTTGGGCAAGGTGTCGAGCCAGGCCGCGTAGCCCGCGTCGGGCGCCTGCTCCTTGAAGCCCAACTCGTTCCAGATGGCGTTTGTGTAGATGTGCTGCCGCGCCAGGCTGAGGTTCTCGCCCAGGATCCGATGCTTGCCGCGATAGTCGTCGGTGCGCCGACCATGCTCCCACAGGTTCACGGAACCCATCTTCGGATCGAACCAAAAGTCCATATAGCGGGCCGTGACGCGCGAGGAAAAGGCGTAGGCCATGACCTTTTCCTCCGGGGTCAGCACGTCCAGCTTGGCCGCCGCAGTCAGCACCTCCAGGAATGCGGTCTCGCCGTAGGTCCCGATGCTGCGGCCATACTCGAAACCCTCGCCGCGTTCGTTGAGGCGGGGCAGCATCAGATCGACCGACTTGCGCAGCCAAGCCTTGACCTCCGGCGTGGCGGGCATGCCCGCCTCGATCAGGCGGTGGCTGATCTCGCCGATCAGCAGCACGCTGTAGCGGTCGAACCGCCCTTCCCCGTCGGTCTCGTCGGCGAAGCCGTATTCGCCGGAATATTTGCGATAGTGGTCGAGCGTCCGGCCCAGCAGCGCCTCGCTGGCCGAGGCGTCTTCCCAACCCAACTGGTAGCGCAGCCGCGCCACGCTGAAGGCCACGCCATAATAGTTGTTGGGCAGGTCGATGAGGGCCAGGTCGTCAGCGCCAACGAACCGCCGCCAGTCCAGCTTGACCTTCAGCTTGGCCAGAGTCTGCGGCGACACCGCCTGCTCCAGCAGGCCGGCCTCTTGCAGCATGTGCAGGGCCTGGCAGTAGTAGTAGACACCCCAGGTGTTGTTGGTGTCGTCCACCGTCATCTCGGCGATCTGGCGATAACCCTCCAGGTAGAGCTTGAATTTCGGATCATCGCGCGGTGTGTCAATCAACAGATAGGCCAGGCCGATCGCCACCTTGCCTGGCAGGAATTTGTCATCGGCGTCGAACACTTTGACGCTGTCCAGCGTCATTTCGCGTTTTTCGACCATCAGCTTGTCGAGAAGAACCGCCATCTGCGGAAGTAAACGGGTCTCGACCGTGCGGTTCATCGGCGGCGCGGTGACGTAGACTTGGCCACGCGCGTCGGCAGGCGCCCCGGTCGCGGCCAAGACAGGAGACGCGATGACAGCCATGACGGCCGCCGTCAAAGTCAGACGTTTCGCGTTAGGTATGAGCAAGCGCAACGGCAGGATGGAGCCGACCATAGGCGGTGGCGCCGATACACGCGGCGCGAACTTGATTGGCATGGTTTCCCCACGCCGCCTTGGTCGGGGCGCTTCCTCTTATTGGCTCGACCATTTGCAGCGATAAAAGTGTTTATTGTCAAGCCAATTTCAGAATTCAGGCACCTCCGGTCAGGCCAGTGAAGCCTGATTCCCTTGGCTACCAGTTGAACATGGTCCCGTCCTCCAGCCGATTTACTGGCAGGTAGGCGCGCTTGTAGGGATATTTTTCCGCCAAGGTCTCGTCGATATCCACGCCGAGGCCGGGTCGCTCGCCGGGGTGCAACATGCCGTCCTTGAAGCTGTAGGCATGGGGGAAGACCGCGTCGGTTTCTGGCTTATGGCGCATATATTCTTGCAGGCCGAAATTGCTGACCGACAGGTCGAAATGCAAGGCGGCGGCCATGGTGATCGGCGATAGGTCCGTGGCGCCGTGGCAGCCCGTGCGCACATGGTGCAGGTCGGCGAAGGCGGCGATCTTGCGCAGATTGGTAATACCGCCTGCGTGCAACACCGTGGCGCGCAGATAGTCTATCAGTTGCTCCTCGATCAGCGTCTTGCAGTCCCAGACATGACTGAAGATCTCGCCCACCGCGAGTGGCGTGGTGGTGTGCTGGCGGATCAAACGGAACCCGGCCTGGTTCTCGGCGGGCACCGCGTCTTCCAGCCAGAACAGACGGTACGGCTCCAGGTCCTTGCCAAGACGGCCAGCTTCGATCGGCGTCAGGCGATGGTGGACGTCGTGCAGCAGATGGATGTCGTCGCCCAGCGCCTCGCGCGCCGCCTCGAACAGCTTGGGGGCGTGCTTGAGATACCGGGCCGTTGACCAGAGGTTCTCGGTGGGCAAGGCGCCGTCGGCCGGCTCGTAGTACATCTTGTCGCCCGACACGCCATAGGTGCTGGCGAGACCCGGTACGCCCGTCTGCAGGCGAATGGCCTTGTAGCCCAAGGCCTTGTATTTTTGGGCTTCGGCGATTGTGTCCTCGATCGTCTCGCCATTGGCGTGGCCATAGACCGTGACGCCCTCGCGGCAGGCGCCGCCGAGAAGTTGGTACAGCGGCAAGCCGGCGACCTTGGCCTTGATGTCCCATAGCGCCATGTCCACCGCCGCCAGGGCGGTCATCGCCACCGGGCCACCGCGCCAATAGGAACCGCGATAGAAGAACTGCCAGATATCCTCGATCCGGTGTGCGTCCCTGCCGATCAGGCAGGGAATCATGTGATCGCGCAAAAAGCTGACCACGGCCATTTCACGGCCGTTGAGGGTCGCGTCGCCCACGCCATAGACGCCTTCGGACGTGGTGATCTTCAAGGTGATGAAGTTACGCCCTGGGCAGGTGACGATAACCTTGGCGTCTAGAATCTTGAGCATGGAACCGCTATGTCTGCGCTGTCGAAGTGGTCTGACCAATCCATAGCGACGATAATACAATTGCGCCAGTGCGAAGCGGCGTGGCGTCTCGTGCGACCTTGCTCTACCTTGGCGCTGGCCCCGCGATGCGCGCTGGGCGGGAAAGTCGCATGACCACGTCGACCGCAGAAACCCGTAAGCTCTACCAGCAGGTCGCCAACGCGATCGCCGCCTCGATCCGCGACGGGGCCTTCCAGCCCGGTCACCGGCTACCGTCGGAGCGTGATCTGGCGGAAGACTACAAGGTCAGCCGCCCCACCGTGCGCGAAGCGATGATCGCCCTGGAGATCCGAGGCCTGGTCGAGGCCCGCCACGGGTCGGGCGTGTATGTCACCGAGGCCGCGCCGGTCGAAGCCCCCGCCCCCGAGCTCGACATCGGCGCGTTCGAACTGACCGAAGCCCGCCGGCTGATCGAGGGCGAGTCCTGCGCCCTGGCGGCCACCACCATCACAGACCAGGAACTGATCGACCTGGAAAAGATCGTCGACGACATGGTCGAGGAGAACGAGCACGACGTGCGCGGCGATCTCGCCGACCGTCGTTTTCACGTCACCATTGCCCGGGCCACCCGCAACAGCGCCCTCGTCACCGTGGTCGAGAACCTCTGGGACCTGCGCTACAAGTCACCGCTGTGCCGGGCCATGCTGGAACGCGCTCGCCAGGTGGGCGTCCGCCCGCTGATCGATGACCACCAGGAAATCCTCACCGCCCTGCAGGGGCGCGACCCCAAGGCGGCGCGCAATGCGATGCGCGAGCACCTGGGCCGCGTCATCGACAACCTGCTGACCGCCACCGAGATCGACGCCATGCAGCAGGCCCGTAGCGAGGTTGCCGCCCGTCGCAACGAGCTGGCGCGTCGCTCGCTGATCTAGCCGCTTTGGGAAGATAGGATGGGCGACTGGGGGAAGGACCCAGCCGCCCGTCGCCGGCCGACCCCGGGAGGAGGTGCGGTGAAGGACAAGTCCACCGCGCGGGCCGACGAGGTTCTGTGGATCAGCATATCCATGTTCCCTCGTCGTGCAAGATAATTGGCCTGACCGTATTTAGTGGGCTCGCGGATTGGCCAGGGCGCCTTGCTAGGCGGCGTATGGCTGTCTTCCCCTTGACCGGCCATCAAACAGACCTAGCACTAGTGACAGACGTGGCCGCATAAGCCATGCGGCCCTGGGGAAATCGACACATGCGCGCGAGCCTGACCATCGCCCTTGCCGCCTTGGCCCTCATCGCCGGCGGCGCGGCCCAAGCCAAGCCGGCCTCGCCCGTCCCAGCAACGGATCGGGTCACGGCGCACCAGGCGCTGGCCTTGGGCCGCCAGGTCGCCGACTGGCAGCTGTCGCACATGGACAGCTTTGACTACACACGCGCCCACCTGGCCAAGACAGTCGATCCGAAAGGCTGGATCCAAGGTGCGCTGTTCGTGGGCCTGTCCGCCTTGGCCGAGCGTACCGGCGACTCGCGCTACGCCCAGGCCGTGCGCGCCCACGGGGTTTCGCAGAACTGGGGGCTAGGCCGCCGCCCCTTGCACGCCGACGACCATGTAATCGGCCAGTCCTGGCTATGGGTCTATTCCAAGGACCACGACCCCGCCCAGATCGCGGCCCTGCGCGCTCGCTTCGACGCAATTCTGGCCGCACCGCCACAGCAGGCCGACCTGACCTTCATCGAAGGCACGGAAGACCAACCCTGCCAGCTTCGCTGGTGCTGGAGCGACGCGCTGTTCATGGGACCCGCTGGCTGGACCGGCCTGTCCCAGGCTACCGGCGACCCGCGCTATGCGGCCTATGGCGACACGGAGTTCTGGGCCGCCACCGACTGGCTGTTCGACGAGAAGGAGCATCTCTACTACCGCGATAGCCGCTACTTCGATCGCCGAGACGACAAGGGCCGCAAGATCTTCTGGAGCCGGGGGAATGGCTGGGTCTATGCCGGCGTCGTCGACATCCTCAAGACCCTCCCCGCCGACTATCCCTCGCGCCCACGCTACGAGGCGCTGTTTCGGAAAATGTCGGCGCGGCTCATCACCCTGCAGAAAGCGGACGGCTATTGGGCCCCGTCCCTACTGGCCCCTGAGCACGCCCCGCCAGAAACCAGCGGCACCGGCTTCTTCGTCTATGGCCTGGCCTATGGCGTGAACCATGGCCTGTTGAAGGGTCCTGAATACAAGGCGGCCGTGGCCAAGGGCTGGACGGCTCTGGCCGGGGCCGTCCAGTCCGACGGCAAGCTGGGTTGGGTGCAGCAGGTCGGTTACGCGCCGGACGAGGTCCGCGCCGACGACACCCAGCTCTACGGCGTCGGGGCCTTCCTGCTGGCCGCCTCTGAGGTCGGAGCGCGCTAGAGCATTTTTCGAGCGAAGTGGTTCCGGTTCGCGTGAAGAAAAATACGTCAAAACAGAAGATTAGAGCTCGCGGCCTGACGCAGTCAGGTCGGGAAATGCTCTAGAACCGGCCCCCGCGTCTTCCCATCTGAAGGGGGCCGAACGCGCTCAAGGATCCCCATGATCAAGACCGTCAACATCGTCTGCCCGCATTGCGACGCCACCAATCGCCTGCCTGCGGCGCGCGACGCCAAGGCCGCGAAGTGCGGCCGCTGCACCAAGCCGTTGTTCGAGGGGCAGCCGGTCAATCTGACCACCGCGCGCTTCCGCAAGCACTTGTCAGCCAGCCAGATCCCCATCGTCGCCGATTTCTGGGCCGCCTGGTGCGGGCCCTGCAAGGCTGTCGCCCCGATCTTCGCCAAGGCCGCCGTTGATCTGGAGCCCCGCGCCCGGTTCGTGAAGATCGATGTCGATGCGGAGCCCGCCCTCTCCCAGGCCCACGGCGTGCGCGGCATTCCATCGCTGTTCCTGTTCAAGGACGGTAAGGTCGCCGCGCACCAGGCGGGCCTGCCCGATCCCGGTGTCTTCCGCCGCTGGCTCGACGAGCACGCCCCCGCCCCCGCCTGACGGACCGGACCTCGTGGCTCGGCTTCGCGTTTAGTTTCCAGACAACATAGAGGGAGAAAGACCGCCATGACCAAGGCCCTGTCCAAGACTTATCGCGCCGCGCTGATCGGCGCCCCGGCGGTGCTTCTGCTGTCGGCATGCGGCGGCGGGCCGGCCTTGCCGACCGACCAGGGTTACGGCGCCAATCCCACATTGCCCGCAGCCAAGAAGCAGGCGTTTCCGGTCATGAAGATCGCCCCCGCTGTCGGCTGGGCCAATGGCCAGACGCCCGACGCAGCCCCCGGCTTCGTGGTCACCGCCCTGGTCCGCGACCTCGACCACCCGAGGTGGCTGTACGTCCTTCCCAATGGCGATGTGCTGATCGCCGAGACCAACGCCCCGCCCAAGCCCGAGGACGGCAAGGGCATCCGGGGTTTCGTTCAGAAGATCGTCATGGGCCGAGCTGGCGCCACCGTGCCCTCGGCCAATCGCATCACCCTGGTGCGCGACGCCAATAATGACGGCACGCCCGAGGTTCGCACGGTCTTCCTGGCCAATCTCAGCTCGCCGTTCGGCATGGCCCTGGTCGGCGACACCTTCTATGTCGCCGACAGCGACGCCTTGCTGGCCTTCCCCTACCAGGCCGGCCAGACCCAGATCACCACCGCCCCGCGCAAGGTCGTCGACCTGCCCGCCGGCCCGATCAACCACCACTGGACCAAGAACGTCATCGCCAGCCCGGACGGGTCCAAGCTGTATGTGACCGTCGGCTCCAACAGCAATGTCGGCGAGAACGGCATGGCCGCCGAGGAGCGGCGGGCGGGCATCCTGGAGATCGACCCGGCCACGGGCGCCAGCCGGGTATTCGCCTCGGGCCTCCGCAATCCCAACGGCATGGCCTGGCAACCGCAAAGCGGCAAGCTATGGACTAGCGTCAATGAGCGCGACGAGATCGGCAACGACCTCGTTCCCGACTACATGACCTCGGTCCAGGACGGCGGCTTCTATGGCTGGCCCTACAGCTATTACGGTCAGACGGTGGACGCCCGCGTCAAGCCGAGCCGCCCTGACCTGGTGGCCAGGGCGATCAAGCCCGACTACGCTCTGGGGGCCCATACCGCCTCGTTGGGACTGACCTTCTACGACGCCAGCGCCTTCCCGGCGCGCTATAAGGGTGGTGCGTTCATCGGCCAGCACGGCTCGTGGAACCGCAAGCCGGTCAATGGGTACAAGGTGACCTTCGTGCCCTTCGCCAATGGTATGCCGTCGGGAAAGCCGGAAGACTTCTTGACCGGCTTCCTCAACGCCCAGGGTGAAGCCCTCGGCCGTCCTGTGGGCGTGGCTATCGAAAAGAGCGGAGCCCTGTTGGTAGCCGATGATGTCGGCAATGTGATCTGGCGGGTCACCGCGACGAAGAACACGCCCGGCGCCAAGCCCGCGCCCTAATCGTCTTGGCCGAACCGGTAGGCGCCCCGGCGTCGGCGTGTCACATGGCGGCCATGCCGCCATGGCGCTAGGAAGGGACAGTCGCAGCTTTCAGCTTTCCGGGGACCCTATGAGCCTGACCTTTCTGATCGGCGCCTGTATCGGCTCAGGCGTTTTCATCGTGCTTGGGCGCGGTCCAGCCCAGAAGCTGGTTGAGGCCTTGCAGACCGTGATCGGCAAGCCGCGCTAGCTTTCGGCCAAAAGCATCACACCGTCGCCAAGGTTTTCGTGCCGACAAACACGCAAGCGTTCCGGAACGAAGTCTAGGCGTAGGCCTTTATTTTGCATCGGCGCGCGGTTCGCACGCCCAACGATGCCAAGGAGGCGTTCATGTCTATTCTAGCGTGGGTCGTGCTGGGTCTCGTGGCCGGTTTCATCGCCAGCAAGCTTGTCAGCCGCAGTGGCGGCAGCTTGGTCGTGGATCTGGTGCTGGGGATCATCGGCGCCGTCGTCGGCGGCTTTCTGTTCAATCAGTTCGGCGCCGCTGGCGTCTCGGGACTGAACCTCTACAGCCTGCTGGTCGCGGTGATCGGCGCGGTTGTTGTCCTGGCGATCTATCACGCCTTCACCGGTCGCCGAGCGGTCTAACGTCGCTCATTGACACCGATACGGAACAGCGCCTTCGGCCACTGCCGGAGGCGCTTTTTCATGCGCGTCGCACTGTGCCGGGCGACCCGAATGGCAAGAAATAGCCCGGACGCTGTGGACGCCCGGGCTAGGCCTTGCTTGGCTGGATAGACCTAGTGGCCGCCGGCGACAACGTCCTCCTGGATGGCGTGGATCGGAGCCGACTTGGCCACGAACGAGAACCACAGAACATACAGGTAGCAGGCGAGCGGTGCGATGAAGGCCAGCGACTTCGAACCAGTCATTTCCTCGATCTTGGCGAAAATCAGAGGCAGGAACGCCCCACCCACAATGGCCATGCACAACAGGCCCGATGTGGCCGAGGTCGGCGCCGAGGACCGTTGCAAGGTTAGGGTAAAGATCGTCGGGAACATGATCGAGTTGAAGAGACCAATCAGCAGGGCGGCGAAAGCCGGGATCAGACCGCTGGTCAGCGGCACGCTGGCCAACAGCAGGTTCAGCGTTCCCGTGTGCGCCGTCGGTGTCATGTCCTTAGTAAGGATCACGACCACGCACAGCGCAATGGCGCCCACGGCGACGAGCGTCAGCAGCACATAGTCCTTTACCGCCTTCAGCAGGGCCGAGCCGGCGAAACGCCCGATCATGGCGAAGACCATGTAGAAGGTCGTCAGCTTGCCGGCCTGTTCGGCGGGGATGTTTAGAACGTGGCTCTGCTCAATGAACAGCAGCAGATTTAGCGAGATCGCCACCTCTGCCCCGACATAGAGAAAGATGCCGATCGCGCCGAGATTGGCCCACTTCGACCCCAAGGCGGAAAATGGGCTGACCAGATGGCCGGTCTTGGGCGCGGCTTCGGTGATCTTGTGCCGGACCAGATAGATGGCCACGATGAAGAGGGCCAGACCTACGCCGATCGCCAGATAGACGTTGGAGACGAAACCCAGCGCCTGTTCGCGCAGGGCGTCGGTGATCACCGCGTCCTTGGCGAAGATGTCACCCTTGAGCAGGAAGTTGGCGCCGAACCACAGGCCGCAAGCCGCGCCCAGTGAGTTGAAGGCTTGCGAAAGGTTAAGGCGGAAGGACGAGTCTTCCGGCTTGCCCATCGAGGCGATCAGCGGATTGGCGGCCACCTGCAGCAGGGTGACGCCGGACGCCATGACGAACAGGCCGATGAGGAATATGCCGAAGGTGTGCAGCTTGGCCGCGAGGATGGCGATGAAGCAGCCAGCGACAATGCCGCCTAGGCCGATCATCACCGACTTGGCATAGCCGATCTTGGACAGGAACGCCGCCGAGGGCAGCGACATCACGCCATAGGCGATGAAAAAGGCGAAACCGGTGAGGCTCGCCTCGACCGGGGTCAGGGTGAAAACCGTCTTCATGGTCTTCAGCAGGGGGTCGAGCAGGTTGGTGACCAGCGCCCAGATAAAGAACAGGGCTGTGACGTAGACGATCGCCAGGACCAAACCGCCCCCTGACTTGCCCCCTGTATTCGCGGCGCCGCTCACTGGCGCGCCTGCACCCATACCTGCCATTTGATTTCACTCCCTGTCCGACGTTGCGGGACGGGACATCCACTCCAACGGTGACAACGTTGTCAAGCGGAGAGGCGAAAACGCGCCGACCAGACGTCCCGGATGGAAACCGGTCGCACGATTCGGCGGCTGATCAGAAAACGCCAAACGTCCGGGGAAGGTCGTGCCTGTCAATCTCCACCTCGGGGTTCGAGCCTGTTGACTGGTCACGTTTATCGGCGTCGTTGACGCCATCAATCCCCTGCACCGCGGCGTGGCGCACTCACTGAACCAGCGGGACGCGCGCGCCGGGTGTCCTAGGCGGCCTTTTGGGTCAGCGCCGGAACCGTTGGCCCTCCCCACGCATCATGGCACGGCTCGCCGGCCAGGATGTTGTCGGCCATGAGCAGGCCGCTGAGCGTCGCCAGGTCTCGCCCGCCGGCCTTGTGCAGACCGTTGCGGCCCGCCAGATACAGACCCGGGAAATGCATCTTCAGGTCCAGCCGGATCATTTTCAGATGCTCGGCGCAGTCCTCGTCCTCGATTGGCAGGGCCTTTCGCCGGCGGATGACTTGGGCGCCGCGCAGAGCTTCGGGGTCCATCAGACCCATGGCGGCGGCCTCTTGCCGGGCCAAGGCGACAAGAGCCTCATCGCTGGCGGTCCACAGATCGTCGCCCTCGAAGCAGTAATATTCGAGGCCAAGGCAGCTGGCGTCACCCTCGGGCGCCATGGCCGGCGACCAGGCGCTGTAGTTCTGAACGCGACCGACCTTGAGCCCGGCGTCGTGGACCTCGATCGCGGTCTCGCGCAGCGGCGTGCGGGTTGGGCCCACCAAGGCAACGGTGATCTGGTCGCGGTACATCAGCTCGCCAGCATGGAACAGGCTGATCGGCGTCGAACGCAAAGTATTCATCAGGTCGCGCAATGGCGCGGTCGAGACGACATGGTCGGCGGTGTGGATCTCGTGGGCGCCATCGGCGCGTCGGACCGTCGCCGTCCATAGCTTGCTGTCTGTGTCGAAGCGAAGGTCCTCGACCTTCCGCCCCAGGCGAACCTTGCCCCCCGAGGCCGCGATCTGGCTCGCGGCGGCCTCCCAGACAGCGCCGGCGCCGTCACGGGGGTAGCGAAAACTGGCCAACGGCCGGGTCCCGCCTGTCCAGCCGAGCGGCATCTGGTCGCAGGCCAGGCCCGACACCTTCTCGGCGTACGGTTTGAACAGCGTCGAGGATAGTTTTTCGCCAAAGCGGTTTCGAACCTCGTCGCGGAACGTCTTGGGCGCTTTGATTGGGCGGATCCTGGCCAGGCCCAGTGAGGCCAGGCACGCCGCGCCACGGCGGAGCCCCAGGTGGGCCAGGGCCTCCAGCGTCTTCAGCGGATAGGCGTAGAAGCGGTCGCGATGATAGAGTCGCGAAGTCCGAGGCTGTTCGACGAAGCCGCCCGGCAGGATGCTGGACCACAGGTCAGTCACTCGCGGCGAGGCGGAGTCGAAGGCCTCCCCGCTCAGATCAATGCGAAAACCATCGTGGACGATCGTGCGGCTTGCGCCGCCGACCTGATCATCCATCTCCAGGACGGTGACCTCGCGGCCCGCCTTGGCCAGGACGTAGGCGGCGGTCAGGCCGGCCGGACCGGCCCCGATCACCAAGGTTTCGACGTGACACCCCATCGACTTCGCTCCCCATTCGCGAAGCATCGTCGCGAAATAGGGTTAAAATCGCGCGGTCGGACGTGGTGAACCCGGCCTAAACTTCACCATTGAGGCGTTGTGTCGCGGCGAGGCCGATCAGGCTCGCTCGCCACCGCCCTAGGCCTTGACTTGATCACGGTCCGCACGACCCCCTCTACTCAATCGACTATCGTCTGGGTGCGGTTCTCCAGACGGTTTTGTCTGCGGGGAGATTCTTCGTAGACTTTCCACCGTGGGCAGCAGGATCGCCCACCTGACGCCGATGCAGGATTTTCTGCGCGGAGACCGGTGGAGCGATTACTTTGTTCTTGGTGACCCATATTTGACGTTCCGGTCTCGACGACTCAGACGATCAGGGGCGCTATTGTCGATCTCGGCGCCTCGCGCTGGGTTTCGACCGTCCGTTGGGCGCGGCCAAGAGCATCGTGATCACCTGGATCGTCACTTTGCCCGCGGCCGGCTTGGTCGCGGCGGCGTTGTCTTACCTAGGGTTCTGGATGAAGTGACCAATCAGGCGGAGAGCAAGCAAGGCGGGGGCAAGTCCGGACAGCGACGCCGCCAGGTGGCCGCCCTGCCCTGGCGCGCCTCGGCCGCCGGACTTGAGATCCTGCTGGTGTCATCCCGCGAGACCCGCCGCTGGGTGATCCCCAAGGGCTGGCCGATGAAGGGCAAGCTCGATCACCAGGCGGCCGCCCAGGAGGCCTATGAGGAAGCCGGCCTAGACGGTTGCATCGTCGAGCAATCCGTCGGCGACTATCCCTATCTCAAGCGCCTGAAGAGCGGTGTGGCCCGCGCGGTGACGGTCGATGTCTTTCCGCTCGAGGTCACCGGCGAGCACGCGACCTGGCCGGAAAAAGGCCAACGCACCCTGAAATGGATGAGCCCCGTCGAGGCCGCCCTGGCGGTGCAGGAGCCGGAACTGCGCGACCTGATCGCCCGCTTCGCCGGCGTGGAGCTTCCGGCCGAGGAACGCCCCGAGCTCGCTCCGGCCCCCACGCCGGTGCAGGTGGCCATTCAACGCCTGCGCCGCCGAGTCACGGCGCTGTGGGGCCGCCCTCGGCGTTGAGCCTGGGGATAACTCGACAAACCCGCCAAGAGACACTAGGTTCTTGTTCTGTTCCGAACGAGAATCAGCATGCAGCTTTCCCTCGACCTCGCGACCTCGCCGCTCGAAACCCTGCGCGACGGTTTGCTGAAAACCTTCGGCCCCCAGCGGCCGACGAAACGGCTCGATCCGGTGTCGCAACTGGTGCGGTCGATGATTGGCGGGCGCAGCCCCGATGCCGCGTCCTGGGCCGCCTATCACCGTCTGAGGGACCGCTTCGCGACCTGGGAAGACTTGGTCGAGGCGCCCGAAGGCGTCGTGCTTGAGCTGATCAAGGACGTCACCTACCCCGAGGAAAAGGCGCGTCATCTGCCACACGCCCTGCGCCTGATCCAGGTGCGCAGCGGCTGGAAGCTGTCGCTCGATCATCTCAGCGAACTGGAGCTCGACAGCGCCCGCTGGTGGCTGCAGGGCCTGCCGGGGGTGGGCGTCAAGGTCGCCGCCTCGGTTTTGAACTTCAGCCCGCTCAACATGCGGGCCCTGGTGATCGACACCCACGTGCACCGCGTGGCTAGCCGCTATGGGCTGATCCCCGCCAGTTATGACACCGCCCACGCCTATCGCGCGCTGATGGATCTCGTGCCAGATCGCTGGACCCCCGAGGACCTGTACGAGCTGCACTGGCTGATGAAGGGGCTGGGACAGCTGCTATGCGCCCAGCACGCGCCGCGCTGTGGAGCTTGCGCGCTGAACGGAGGCTGCGCGCGGGCGGGCGTGGCGCGCAGCGCGGACATCCTGGCCTGGAAGCCGCGCCGCTAGAGCATTTCCCGACCTGACTGCGTCAGGCCGTGAGCTCTAATCTGTTGTTTTGACGCATTTTTCTTCACGCGAACCGGAACCACTTCGCTCGAAAAATGCTCTAGGCGGCCTCGACGCCCGCGAACTTTCGGTTCGCCGTGAAGGCTCCGAAAACGATCACCCATGAGCGGCGCTTGGTCGATGTGGCGGAGCCGCTGGCCACGTTCCTTGGGGAATGCGGCGCGCTGGGTGACCGGCTCGGACCGCTGCTGATCCAATTGCCGCCGAGTCTCAAGTTCGACCCCGAGCCCGTCGAGCGCTTTCTAAGCGTATGGCGAGAGGCGACGACGGCGGCGAGTGTCCTGGAACCGCGTCACGACAGCTGGTTTTTGCCCCAAGCTGACGCCCTGCTGGACGCCTTCCGGGTGGCCCGGGTCGCCGCCGATCCCGCCGTGATTCCAGACGCAGCCTCGCCAGGGGGTTGGCCTGGTCTGACCTATCGCCGCGTGCGCGGCTCGCAAACGATCTACAAGACCTCTTACGATGACGGGCGGTTGGAAGCGCTGGCCAGCCAGATGGCCGAAGAGCAGTCGCCCGAGGCTTGGGTGATCTTTGACAATACCCAACGGAGCGCGGCGACCACGGACGCCCTGAAGCTGATGGCGTCTAATTCGCCTGCGCCAGCGCGCTGAAGGTCTTCGTCCCGATGCCGTAACTGCGCCATTCCCTGAAGTCGAAATGCCACCATTCCTCGGGATAGACCTCGAAGCCCTGATCAACCATCGCCTCGCGGAGGGTGGCGCGCAGGGCCCGCTGTTTCGTGGCGCCGCCAATGAAGTCGGCATAGGAGCGGCCCGACATCTCGTCATAGCGGCTGGGCATCTCGACCGGCTTGCCGGTCTTCAGGTCGTAGAGCGTCAGGTCCACGGCGCAGCCCCGGTTGTGGCGCGAACCCTTGGCGGGATCGGCCACGAACATGTGGTCTTCGGGCGGCGTGGCTTCCCAGAACATCCAGGTGACGAACCAGGGGCGATAGGCGTCGTGGATCAGCAGGCCGTAACCCCGGGCTTCCAGCGCCTTGGCGGCGCGGGCCAAGGCCTCGGCCGCCGGACGCTGCAGGTAAGCCGCCGGGCGTTCGTACAGGGGCAGCCCCATGAAATTGTCATGGCCGGCATAGCGAATGTCGAAACGGATCGCGGGGTCGAGGGTCGCCAGATCGACCAGGTCGGCAGGCCGATGTTCGGCCATCTCGACCGGCGGCGTCGCGGCCAAGGCCCTGGCCCGCAGAGCCTCCGGATCGGCCCGCACGGCCTTGCGGATCCCGGCCTCGACCTCGGCGCCAAAATCGTGGCGAGCCAGGCGCGCGCCGTCCAGCCGCACGGCGACAGGTTCCAGCATCAGTTCGCCGCCGTCCTCGACGCCGTAGCGACCTCGCCCGAGCGGCGTCAGTTTCGCGTCGGCATGGCCTTGACCATCGATGCGCAGAACGCCGTCGCGCTCGAACACCGTCAGCGGCGCACCGGGTTCGCCATACTGGCCGACCGCCACCATCTCGGCGGCGTCCAGCGACTGGGCAAAGGCGGTGCTGGTCAGGATCAGCCCCATGAGGCCGGCGGCGATGACATTGAAGACTCGAACCATTCCACGCATCGCCCGTGCCCCCTTGACCTACTTCATCGTCGGAATGACGAAGGCCGAGTCCTCGATCTCGCCCTCAGGCCAACGCGCGGTGATGGTCTTGACCTTGGTGTAGAACTTCACGCCTTCAACGCCGTGCTGGTTGGTGTCGCCAAATGCGCTGCGCTTCCAGCCGCCGAACGTGTGATAGGCCACAGGCACCGGGATCGGCACATTGATGCCGACCATACCCACATTGACCCGGGATGCGAACTCGCGCGCAGCGCGGCCGTTGCGCGTGAAGATCGCCACCCCATTCCCATACTGGTGCTCAGAGGGCAGGGCCAAGGCTTCCTCGAAGGTCTCGGCGCGGACGATCTGCAGCACGGGGCCGAAGATCTCTTCCTGATAGGTCTTCATGCCCTTCTTGACACCGTCGAACAGCGACGGCCCGATGAAGAAACCTTTTTCAAAGCCCTGCAGCGCGAAGTCGCGGCCATCGACCACCAGTTCCGCGCCCTCATCGACGCCGATCTGGATGTAGTCGACAATCTTGGCGCGGTGCTGGGCGCTGACCACGGGGCCGTAGTGGGCGTCCAGATCGTTGGAGACGCCGACCTTCAGGGTCTGGATCTCGGCGACCATTCGCTCGCGCAGCTCGTCAGCCGTCGCCTTGCCCACCGGCACCACCACCGGCAGGGCCATGCAACGCTCGCCGGCCGAGCCGAAGGCCGCGCCCGACAGGTCCTTGACGACCTGATCCATGTCGGCGTCGGGAAGCACGACGCCGTGGTTCTTGGCGCCGCCCATCGCCTGGACGCGTTTTCCATGCGCCGTGCCCGTCTGGTAGACATAGTGGGCGATGTCGGAACTGCCGACGAAGCTGATGGCGCGGATCAGCGGGTGGGTCAGGATGGCGTCAACGCAGGTCTTGTCGCCGTGGACCACATTCAGGACGCCGGCGGGCGCGCCGGCCTCCATCATCAGCTCGGCCAGCTTGACCGGCACGGTCGGGTCCTTCTCCGACGGCTTGAGGATGAAGGTGTTGCCCACGGCGATCGAGATGCCGAACATCCACATCGGGATCATGGCCGGGAAGTTGAACGGGGTGATCCCCGCGCAGACACCCAGAGGCTGGCGCATCGAATAGACGTCGATGCCGGGACCCGCGCCCTCGGTATAGTCGCCCTTCAGAATGTGAGGTATGCCGCAGGCGAACTCGATGACTTCAAGGCCGCGCTGGATGTCGCCCTTGCTGTCGGCGATGACCTTGCCGTGCTCGGACGACAGGATCTCGGCCAGGCTGTTCATGTCGCGCTCGATCAAGCGCTTGAAGTCGAACATCACCCGGGCGCGGCGTTGCGGATTGGTGGCAGCCCAGCCGATCTGGGCGGCGGCCGCGGCCTGCACGGCGGCGTCGAGTTCCGCGTCGGTGGCCAGCGGCACACGGGCCTGGACCTCGCCGGTGTTGGGATTGAAGACGTCGCCGAACCGGCCCGAGGCGCCCGCGAGGGCCTGTCCGTTCACGAAATGGGCGATGCTACGCATGAAGCGCTCCCTAGATCTTGTTTTGCGCGTCAATAGCATCCGGAATTCCCGCCGTATCGCGCGAAATCTGCCCGCTACGCGGCGTCGACGTGCACCCGGCGGAACCGGCCCTGCAGATAGACCAGTGGCTCGTGGTCGGGATCGTAGCGCAGCTTCACGACCCGCCCGACATAGACACGGTGGTCGCCAGCGTCGAAGACGTGGTGGGTGACGCATTCGAAATTGGCCATGCAGCCCGGCAGGATCGGGGCCCCGGTGATCCAGGTTTCGGTGTCGATGCCGGCGAAGCGGTCGCCGTCCTTCTGCACGAACTGCCGGGCGATGGCCTGCTGGTCGGCGTGCAGGACATTGACGGTGAACAGGCCCGCGGCGTCGAGCGCCGACAGGCTGCGCGAGTTCAGGTCGACGCAGACCAAGGCCAGGGGCGGGTCGAGCGACACCGAGGTGAAGCTATTGGCCGTCAAGCCGACGCGGCGGCCGCCCTCCCCTGTGGTGGTGATCACCGTCACACCGGTGGTGAAGCAGCCAAAGGCGCTTCTTAACGCCCGCGCGTCATGTGCCGCGCCCTCGCCTAGTTCAATCGTGACCGCCTGACTCATCCACGCACAAGTGGCGCAAAGTCTGCGTCGGGGCAAGGGTTTGAACAGTCCTCCCCCCGTGGGGGGGAGGTGTCGGCAAAGCCGACGGAGGTGGAGTGATCGGCAGGCGGCCGGGTCCCTCATCAACGACCAGTTAACTCCCCCACCGATCGCTGCGCGATCGCTTGCCCCACAGGGGGTGGACTTGTTAAACCCGCTCCACCAAAAACCCCGGTCGCGCTGCATCCAGCCCGAACGTCACCGGCAGGTGGCGCACGTGCGGGGTCTGCAGGTTCAGCGCCTTGGCGCCGCGCGCCACGGCCAGCTTGCCCAGGGCCATCGGACCAAAACCGTTCTGGATTCGGGGTCGCGCCCCTAGCCGCCGACGCAGCACGCCGTTGGCGTAGATGACATTGGCGCGCATCAGGGCCGGCGGAGTCATGAATTCGATCGAGATCGAGACGTTGAGCATCGGCCCGTTCTCGATCCGATGCGGCGCGTTCTGCTTCCAGGTGACCATCGTCCCAGGGACCATGTCGACGCACTGGGCGCCGGCGTCCCAGGCGGGTTCGAAGGCGAACTGCTCGGCGGTTTCCTTGAGCACGATCTTCTCCAGCGCCAGCTCGCCGACATAGGGGTCGGCCACCGGATAGACCCAGACCTTCTTCTGTCCCCGGATCTGCCACAGCGACACCAGCGGCACGTCGAGATGGTAGAACACCTGGGCGTTGGCGCTGCTGATCAGCATGCCCAGATCCCGCTTGAAAGTGCGCAGGCCCGGCACGCGGGCCTCCTTCTCGGCGAAGATCTCGTCGCAGAGGGCTGCGTATTCCGCCACAAAGTCGTTGGTGTGGCGCAGGTTCAGCCAGATGCGGCCGGTCTTGGCCGCCTCCAGAAGTTGGTCGCCGCTCAGATTGCCCGCCGCGCCCTTGCGCCAGGTGGTCCAGGCCTTGGGGTCCTCGCCCATGGTGAAGACGCCCAGTTGGTCGCGCGGATACTGGTCCAGCAGCCGCGCCAAACCCTCGTCGTCGAACATCGGCCGCTCGTGCAGGTCGTGCTGGAAGACCAGGTTCTTCCGGCCGAAGGCCGTCGCCTTGGCTTCGGTCCAGTCGCTTATGATGCTCACGACGCGGTCCTTCCGTAGAACTGGATCTTGAAGGGTCCCCACCACAGGGTCTTGCCTAGGCCGCGCGCGGCGCGGTCGAGCCATTCGGCGCGGTCGTGGGCCTGGGTCAGCCATTTCAAGCCCGCCATCGCGCCAAACAGCACGGCCTGGACGACGCCTACCGCCATCCAGCGGGCAACGCCGAGCCAATCGGGCGGGCTCGCGGCGGCGCAGTGCGAGGTCGGACCCTGGCCATAGGCGAAGGCGCGGGCGATCGTGTAGCCTAGGGTCAGGCGGCCGGGCACGGGGTCTTCCCAGACCCAGGCGGCCGGCTCCCAGGCGAAGATCGCGCCGCGGGCCTGCATTTGGCCAAACAGCATGTCGTCCTCGCCACCGATGTGGTTGCGTTCGATCGCGAAGGGCGCGACGGGGTCGGGTAAGGCGGCGCGGCGCAGGAGGCTGTCGCCGCAGCCGTAATAGTGGTCGATGACGCCGGCCTCGGCCTGTCCCTCGCGCGAGAAGAACCGCTCCAGATAGTCGCGATGCGACACCACGCTGAGCGGCGCGCGAGCCCGGACCGGGCCGAAGACGACATCGGCCTCATAGCGGAGCTGGGCCGCCAGCAGGGCCGACAGCCAGCCGGCTGGCGCCTCTTCGTCGTCGTCGAGGAAGGCGATCAGATCGCCGCTCGCCTTGACCATGCCGGCGTTGCGGGCGTAGGCCACGCCGGGGCGTGCCTCATGGACATAATGAATCGGGAACGGCGCCTCGATCGCCAGCTTGACGGCCGTGGCCTGGGCCGATGGCGCCTGGTCGTTGTCGACGATCACCAGCTCCAGATCGCCGCTCAAGACGCCGGCCTGGGCGAACACCGAGCGCGCCGCGACGGCGAGGCCGCCGAGGCGCCGCTGAGTAGGGATCATGACCGTAACGCGCATGCGGGCTCCAGACTTTCCCGCAGTGTTACCCGGCTTGCCTTTGCGCTTGGTTAGCGAAGGCGTGGGCCAGGCCCCGCACCCGCCCGCCAAGGGTCAGCTCGACGCTGGCGATGGCGTCCATGCGCCGACGCAGCTTGCCGACAGGGCCGGGACCCTTCCCGCCTGCCAGGTCCCAGACACTGTCCAGCGAGCTGGCGACGCGGCCAGCCATGCTGGAGGCGGTGGCCGTGCCTTCGCCGATCTGGATCTGATTGAGCGCATAGGCGCCCTTGTAGTGGTCATGCCCAGGACCCAGGTCGTAGCGGGTCAGGCCCAGGCCCGGCATGGCGGCGATCGCTCGCATGAAGAAGATCTGGCCCGGCGACCATTCCGCATAGGCCGGATTGGTCGAGGCGATCCACGGATGATAAACGCCGCCGGCCCGCACGCCGAAATGACCGCTGACCAACTCACCGCCAGCGTACAGGTTGATCATCAGCCCCTGCAGCGGACCGTCTCGCTTGGCGAACAGGTCCAGCATCAGGTTTCGCGTCCAGTCTGGACGCAAGAAATCGTGAACGCCGGTGCGTTCGAGCTGCTCGCGCTTCCAGGCGATCAACTGGTCGAAGGCGACGGGCGATCGATCGGCGCCGATCAGCGTGATCGTCCCCATCTCGCGCTCGAGCTTGTTGTCGAGACGGCGCCAATTCTTGATCTTCTTCGGGCTGGCCGCGCGCACGGCCTCCAGATAGGTTTCGGCGTCGGTATCGGCCAAGGCGATGACGTGCGCCGTCTTCTGCTGGGCCTTGCCGAACACGCCGTAGGGGTCGATCAGGCCGGTGTAGCGAAGCGAGGTCAGATCGGCGGCGCGCAGCACCTCGGGTCCGGTCAGGCCGGCGTCCCGTCGCGAGACGAGGCCGTGATAGTCCGATAAAGGCGAGCCGATCGGGCGAGCCACCGCGCCGGGACGGCGATGATAGGCCAGGTAACCCAAGGTCTCGCCGCGACCACGAAGCACCGCCACCCGGGCGTCGTCGCGAACGGCGCCCACGGCCAGGGCGAAGTCGGGCCCCATCAACGGGCTGCTGAACGCCGGCTCGGCCGCCGCCATGTCACGCCACATCTGCAGATCAGCCGAAGCCAACGCGCGAGGGTGAAGAGTTTCAACGTCCAGCATCGCCATATGTCCTAATCCGATCCGGTTAGGGAAAGATGCAGGTTGGATTGCAACCCCTGGGCCAGCACCCTCGGCTGGGCCACGTCTAGGCGAAGGTCGCCTTGAGAATAGCCTCGATGCCCCGCTGATCGACAAGGTCAAAAGCAGCGGGCTTATCGGAGTCGACGTCGAACACCGCCAGCAGGGTTCCATTCGCATTGAACACCGGCACGACGATCTCGCTTTCCGAGCGGCTGTCGCAGGCGATGTGACCGGGGAAGGCATGGACATTCTCGACCAACTGGGTCTGGCCGGTTTCCGCCGCCGCGCCGCAGACGCCGCGGCCATAGGCGATGCGCAGGCAGCCCAACGTGCCCTGATAGGGGCCTACCACCAACTCGCGATCCTTCAGCGGATCAATCACGTAGAAACCGGTCCAGAAATAGTGGTCGAAGCTGCCGGCCAGCATCGAGGCCACCGTGGCCATGCGCGCGGTGAGGTTGGTCTCGCCGTCCAGCACCGAGGCGATCTCGTCGGCTACCTCGGCGTAGCGGGCCGACTTGTCGCCGGCTAGGATCTTGTCATTGAAAGCTTCGGCCATGGCGGGGATATAGCGCGTTCCCCGCCCCGCGCCAAAGGCGGGCTATTTGAACGGGTGCTCGCCCCAGGCCGGCCAGATGTCGGGGAGGTCGGCGGAGATCTTGTCCGGATAAGCCGGCTGGCGCTTTTCGAGGAACGAGCTGACGCCTTCCTTGGCGTCGCCGGCCGCGCCGCGCGACTGGATGGCCCGGCTATCGGCCTTGTGGGCTTCCATCGGATGATCGGCGCCGGCCATGCGCCAGAGCAGTTGCCGCGACAGGGCGACGGAGACCGGAGCGGTGTTATCAGCGATCTCGCGGGCCAAGGCGCGGGCGGCCGAAAGCAGGTCCTCCGGTGCGTGCAGCGAGCGGACCAAACCGCGATCAAGGGCCTCTTGGGCGCTGAACACCCGACCGGTGAAGCACCATTCCAGCGCCGTCTGCATGCCGACCAGACGCGGCAAGAACCAAGATGAGCAGGCCTCCGGTGTGATGCCCCGCCGCGCGAAGACGAAGCCGAACTTGGCGTCGGTCGAGGCCAGGCGGATATCCATCGGCAGTTGCATCGTCACCCCCACGCCCACGGCGGCGCCGTTGACGGCGGCGATGATCGGCTTGAGGCTTTCGTACATCCGCAGCACCACCCGGCCGCCGCCGTCGCGATAGATGTCGCCGACCTTGCCCTCCTCGCGCTCCAGGGCCTGGGGCGAGGTGCGGTCGAAGGTGGCGCCACCGCCCGACAGGTCGGCGCCCGCGCAGAACGCCCGGCCGGCCCCGGTGACGATCACCACCCGCACCGCGTCGTCGCCGTCGGTCAGGTCGAAGACGTCGATCAGTTCTTTCATCATCCGGGCGGTGAAGGCGTTGAGCTTCTCAGGGCGGTTCAGGGTGATGGTCGCGATCCCGTCCTCGACGGCATAGAGCAGGGTCTCGAAGCTGGGGGCGGCCATGGGTGTTTTTCCTCCTGATTTCAGCGCTACTCAAACACGCGTATGAACCAGCGGCAACTACCGCATACCTGCTTCCGTGACGACACCCTTGGACTTCCCGTCAGACCTGCGCATTGTCTGGTGAACGCCGATCACGCAGAAACACGCGGGACGGATCAAGGGAAGAAACAGGGAGGATCCGATGACATCGATCATCGAGGCCGACTACATCGTGGTGGGCGCCGGCTCAGCCGGTTGCGTGGTGGCGGCGCGGCTGTCGGAGGACGGCCGGCACAAGGTGCTGTTGCTGGAAGCTGGCGGCGACGACCGGCCGACCAAGAACCTTTCGCAGTTCATGTCCAACCTGATGATCCACATCCCGGTCGGCTATGCGACGACCCTGAAGGATCCCAAGGTCAACTGGCTATATGAGACCGAGCCGGACCCCGGCACCGGCGGTCGCTCGCACGTCTGGCCGCGCGGCAAGGTGCTGGGCGGCTCGTCCTCGATCAACGCCATGCTCTATGTGCGCGGCCAGCGGGCCGACTATGACGGCTGGCGGCAGATGGGCGCGGCGGGCTGGGGGTGGGACGACGTCCTGCCCTATTTCCGCAAGTCCCAGCACCAGGAACGCGGCGACTCTGACCTGCACGCCACTGGCGGTCCGCTGAACGTCGCCGACATGCGCGACAACCACGCGGTTTCGCAACGGCTGATCGACGCCTGTCATCAGGCCGGCATCCCCAGCATCGTCGACCTGAACGGCGAGGAGCAGGAGGGCGCGACCTGGTTCCAGGTCACCCAGAAGAACGGCGCGCGCTGCTCGGCGGCGGTGGCCTATCTGCATCCGGCCATGAGCAGGCGCAACCTACGGGTCGAGACCAACGCCTTGGCCAGCCGGGTGCTGTTCGAGGGCAAGCGCGCCGTCGGCGTCCAGTTCCGCCAGAACGGCGTCAATGTCACCGCCAAGGCGCGCGCCGAAGTGATCCTGGCGGGCGGGGCGGTCAATTCCCCCCAACTTCTTCAACTCTCCGGGATCGGCCCGGGCGCCTTGCTGGCCGAGCATGGGATCGCGGTGATCCGCGACCTGCCCGGCGTTGGCGAGAACCTGCAGGACCACTATGTCACCGGCGCGCGCTTTCGCCTGAAGGCCGGGACGATCTCGGTCAATGAGCAGAGCAAGGGCGCGCGGCTGGCTGGGGAAGCGCTGAAATACCTGTTCACCCGCAAGGGCCTGCTAACCCTTTCGGCGGCCCATGTGGCGGCCTTCTGCAAGTCTCGGCCGGACCTGGCCGGCCCCGACATCCAGTTCCATATCCTGCCGGCCACCATGGATCTCGAAAAGCTGTTCAACGAGCAGAAGATGGAGCTGGAGAGCGCGCCAGGCCTGACCATCGCGCCCTGTCAGCTACGCCCCGAGAGCCGGGGCCACATCCGCATCAAGTCGGCCGACCCGGCGGCCCATCCGGCGATCTTCGCCAACTACCTGTCCGACCCGCTGGATCAGGAGGTGACGGTGGCCGGCCTGCGCTGGGCCCGCAAGATCGCGGCCCAGCCGGCCATAGCTCCGCTGATTGATCATGAGATGAACCCTGGACCCGAGTTCGAGAGCGACGAGATGCTGCTGGCCTATGCGCGCGCCTCGGGTTCGACGATCTATCACCCGGTCGGCAGCTGCCAGATGGGGTCCGGACCGATGGCGGTGGTCGATGAGCGGCTGCGCGTGCGCGGCGTCACCGGCCTTCGGGTCATAGACGCCTCGATCATGCCACGCCTGGTCTCGGGCAACACCAACGCACCGACCATCATGATCGGCGAGAAGGGCGCGGCGATGATCCTGCAGGACGCCACCGCGATGGTCGCCGCCTGATGGTCCTAGGCGCGGGCGTCGATCAGATCAGTCCGCGAAAAGTCGTCGCCGACAAAAAGCAGCGGCGCGCCTCGGGTCTTGGCCAGGGCGTAGGTGAAGGTGTCGCCGAAGTTCAGTTGGGCGGGATGGCCGGAGCCCTTGCCATAGGCGATACGGGCGCGGATCGCTTCGCGGCCTTGGGTCTCGTCGACGGGGATCAGGGCGATATCGAGTTGGCCAAGCAGGTCGTCGATGCGGGCGTGGGTTACGCCACGAGGTGTGAGGACCGTCGCGGCTTCGACATAGCTGGCCATCGACAGCTCCCGCGCCGTTGTGCTCATGAGACAGGTCAGCAAAACCGTTGCGATAGGCTCGTCCAGCGCGATGGCGACAATCACCGACGTGTCGACGACGATCACGTTCGCGCCGCTCGCTCAGCCGCCAGCATGGTCAGATCCCGGTCGTCTCCACCCGCCTCAATCCACTCTTCCTCAGTGACTGGCCTTCGATCAACGTCGCTCCAACTGGACACGAGGTTCCTGATCCGCGCGACGAACGCTTCCGGCGTCTCGGTTCGTGCCGACGTCTCGCGCTCAAGCCGCTCCTTCAACGCAACCGTCACGGCCTGCGTCATGGTCTCGCCGGTGAGCTTGGCTAGGTCTCGCGCCAGTTGGTCGGCCTCTCGCGTCTTGATGCTGAGCGCCATGTTCGGCTCCGTTTCTAGAAAGCCAATCTAGACCTATTTTCCGTCAAAGTCACCGAGACGCCAAGATGCACCCTTCGATCCACGCCCAGACCCAGCCCGACAAGCCTGCCTACGTGATGGCCAGCTCTGGCGAAACGGTGACCTACGGCCAGCTAGACGCCCGATCGAACCAGGGGGCGCAGTTGTTCCGGTCGCTGGGCCTGAACCCGGGCGACGTCATCGCCCTGCTGATGGACAATACTCCGCGCTTCTTCGAAATCGCCTGGGCGGCGCAGCGCGCGGGGCTCTACTACACCTGTGTCTCCACCAAGCTGACGCCCAGCGAGGTCGAGTACATCGTCAAGGATTGCGGGGCCCGGGTGCTGATCATCAGCCCTGGCCTCGACGCCATCGCCGAAGCGGTCGCGCCATTGATCGTCGGCGTGCGGCTGTTTCGGGTTGGCGGCGCGCGCGACGCCTTCGAGGATTTCGAGGGGGCGCAGGACGCCATGCCCTCGACGCCGATCCCCGACGAAACGGCGGGGTCGGACATGCTCTACTCGTCAGGCACCACTGGACGGCCCAAGGGTGTCAAGCCGGCCTTGAGCGGCGGGCCGATCGACGCGCCCAACGCCCTGCAGATGATGGCCCAGGGCCTGTTCGGCTTCACCGCCGACAGCGTCTATCTGTCCCCCGCCCCACTCTACCACGCCGCTCCGCTACGCTGGTGCATGACCGTGCACAAGCTGGGCGGCACGGTGGTGGTGATGGAAAGGTTCGACCCCGAGGACGCGCTGGCCCTGATCGAGCGGCACCAGGTCAGTTGCGGCCAGTTCGTGCCGACCCACTTCGTGCGAATGCTGAAATTGCCCGAGGCGGTGCGGACACGGTACGATGTCTCGTCGATGCGCTCGGCGATCCACGCCGCCGCCCCCTGCCCCGTGCCGGTCAAGGAACAGATGATCGCCTGGTGGGGGCCGGTGATCTTCGAATATTACGCAGGCACCGAGGGCAACGGGTTCTGCTGGATCAATTCGCAGAACTGGCTGGCTCACAAGGGTTCGGTCGGTCAGGCTGTGCTGGGCGAACTGCGGATCTGCGACGAAGACGGCGAGGCGCTGCCGCCGCGTGTCGAGGGCGCGGTCTATTTCGCCAACGGCCCTGCGGTGAACTACCACAACGCCCCGGAGAAGACGGCCGAGAGCTACAACCAGCATGGCTGGACGACGCTGGGCGACGTGGGCTGGGTCGACGAGGAGGGCTATCTCTACCTGACCGACCGCAAGAGCTTCATGATCATCTCTGGCGGGGTGAACGTTTATCCGCAAGAGATCGAGAACCTGCTGATCACCCATCCCAAGGTCGCCGACGCCGCCGTGGTCGGCGCCCCGCACGAGGAAATGGGCGAACAGGTGGTGGCGGTGATCCAGCCGTTGGACTGGAACGTCGACCAAGCGCTTCTGGCGGAGGAGCTGATGGCCTTCGCGCGCGCCAATCTGAGCCACGTCAAGTCGCCGAGGCGGATCGACTTCATGGCCGAACTCCCCCGGCACGCCACAGGCAAGCTCTACAAGCGACTGATCCGTGACGCCTACTGGGCCAAGGAGCACGGCCGCGTCGTTTGACACGCGGCCCTCGGGCCCCTGGCTGGCGTGTGAATTGCTAACCCTTGGCCTATGCTCAAGTTTAATACACGACACTGATGCTTTTCAGAGATGATCACCCCGCGGCCCGGCAAGAGGCTTTTCGCCGCGCCGCGCCGAACCGCGTCGCCAGGTGGTTTGGCCCTGAGTTCGATCACGCGTTCGAGGTCTGGGACGCCAAACGCCGCCTCTGCAAGCGCCTGATTTCACTGCTGTTGGTGGTCGCGACGGTGACAATCGGCGGCGTGTTTTTCCTGCGTTTCTCACCGCTCACCGCGCACGACACCTGCCTGGATGCGGGAGAACAGTGGACCCAAGGACAGTGCGATAGCGCCGACTGACGCCTTCGCGTCCCCAGGTCCGGCTTCGCCGGCCAATCAGGCTGACGCTTGCCTGTCGCCGCGCCCCATGCGAGCAATCAAACAAACGTTTAGAGCGCTTGGGAGAAACGCCATGAAGGAAGTCGCTTACGCCGACATCGCCAGCCTGATCGGGCAAGAGATCGGGGTTTCCGACTGGGTCGAGATCAGCCAGGAGCGGGTCAACCAGTTTGCCCAGGCCACCGGCGACCACCAGTGGATCCACGTTGATGTCGAACGGGCCACCAAGGAAATCGGCGGTCCCATCGCCCACGGCTTCCTGACCCTGTCTCTGATCCCGATGCTGGGCGCCGGGATCCTCCGGGTCACCGGCGTGACGCGGGGCATCAACTATGGCTGCGACAAGGTGCGGTTCACCGGCATGGTCCGCGTGGGCAAGAAGGTGCGCATGCGCCAAAAACTGCTCAGCGTCGAGCCAAAGGCTGGCGGCCTTCAGATGAAGAACGAATGCACCATCGAAATCGAGGGCGAGGAGCGCCCCGCCTGCGTGGCCGAGACAATTTCGATCATCTACGGGTAGATGCAGGCCAAACAAAACGGCCGCGGATCGCTCCGCGGCCGGTAGCTTGTCTAGACGTTGATCAAGCTACTTCTTGATCGCGTCGCCGATCTTGTCCTGGGCCTGACCGACCTTGTTCTGGACGTCGCCCTTGATCTTCTGGGCCACGCCTTCGGCTTCCAGGCGTTCATTGCCGGTGGCCTTGCCGGTGGCTTCCTTCACGGCGCCCACGCCCTTGTCGATAGCGCCTTCAACACGATTGGTGCTCATGACTTGCTCCTGTTGGAATTGAACTCCCCGTAGAAACGGAGGCCTATGAGCAAGGTTCCTTTGTCGGACAGCCTAGGTTTGGAGCCTAGCGACCGACCGCCATCTCCGTGGCGGAGACGGCGGCGGCGGCCTGGGTAGCGGCGCGCGTGGCGGCCTGGCTAGGCGCGCCGGAGGGTTTGGCGGGCTTGGCCTGGATGAGCGGCGGCGCGACCAGCTTGTCGATCAAGGCCGCGGTCTCGCGGATATATTTGGCATGGGTGACGATGCCGATCTCGAGACGCTCACCCGACAACTCGACCTGCTGGGTCAGCATGCCGGCCACGAACTGCACTTCCTGGCTCTCGGCCGAACCAGGCCTGCGACGCGCGCCCTGGGCCATGAACACCGGCCCACCGGAATTGCCGGGGAACACCGAAAAGTCCATCAGGAAGGTCGGGAACACGCTCGCCGGGGCCAGGGGATAGGACGCCACGCGCCCCGAGCGCAGGATCGGGAAGCCGGCCGCATTGGCAGAGAGGCCGCGCGGGAAACCCAGCGCCATCATCTCGTCGCCAGGACCCAGGTTGTACTTGTTGAAGGTGTCATCCTGGGCCAGCCAGGCCAGGGGGATCGCGGCCTTCGCGAAGTCGGGCGGCGCTTCGACGACGATGGCGGCGATGTCGCGCATGGGATGCTTGGTCCACAGCGGGTGGTCGCCTTCTCGGATCTTCAGGGTGTGGGGATCGTAGCGCCAGACGCCGTCGGCGCTCTGGATGCGATAGCCGATCTTGGCCGACACGCCAGGCATCTTGTCGAACACGTGGGCGGCGGTGACCAGGATGGTGCGTGGACGACCGTCAGGTGTGGGGTCCTCGATCAGGAACCCCGTGCCGACCGTGCGCGACCCGTCACCGAGCGACTGTTCAAGCTGCACGGTCGCCTGGATCAGATCGACCGACAGGTCCCAAGCCATCTACGCCCTCATGCCCCCGATTCACTGTACGCGAGCGCCAGTTTGACCAGCGTCGTTAACCCGCACAAGTTGGCGTTCTGACGCATCCGTGAGGGAAATCTGCCCGTGAACCGGCGCAAAATGATGACGAGCGCGGCAGCGGTGCTTACGTCAGCATCGGCGATCCATCCTGGGGCCGCCCAAGCCGAGAGTCCCATGCCTGAGTCGAAGCCTCCGATCGCCCCCGTCGCCACCAAGATTCCGCTGCGCACCACGCAGCTGGGCCGGGTGCGCGTCGATGACTATGCCTGGATGAAGGATGACAACTGGCAGAAGGTCCTCCGCGACCCGACCCTGATCAAGCCCGAGGTCAAGGCGCACCTGACGGCCGAGAACGCCTATGTCAAGGCGATGCTCGCGCCCACCGAACCGCTTCAGAAGGCGATGTTCGAGGAGATGAAGGGCCGCATCAAGGAAGACGACGCCTCGGTGCCCGCCCCCGACGGGCCGTTCGAATATTATTCGCGCTTCGCCATCGGCGGCCAGCATCCGATCTTCGCGCGCCGGCCGATCAGCATCGAAGAACGTTTGGCCGACGCTGTTCCCAGTGCGCCCATGATCGGGCTGAAGGTCGCAGGCACGGAGGAAATCCTGCTCGACTGCGACGCCTTGGCCAAGGGCAAGGCCTATAGCCAGGTCAGCGCCGCCGACCACAGCCCCGACCACAAGCTGCTGGCCTATGCCGAGGACGCGCAGGGGTCCGAGGTCCACCACATCTATGTGAAGGACCTGGCGACCGGCGAGATCCTAAAAGAGCCCGTCGAAAGCAGCACCGGCGACTTCGCTTGGTCGCCAGACTCGCAATGGCTCTTCTGGACCCACCGCGACGACAACGGCCGCTCCGACAAGATCTACCGCCGACCGGCGCGTGGCGGCTTGAAGGACGATGTGCTGATCTATGAAGAGCCCGACGACGGCTTCTTCGTCAGCGTCGGCACCACAAGCTCCGAGGCCTTCATCCTCATCAGCGCCGGCGACCACGAAACCTCCGAGACCCTGATCATCCCGGCCGGCGATCCCACCGCCACACCCACCTTGGTCGAGCCGCGCACCGTGGGCTTGCGTTACTCGGTGGAGCACTGGGACGGCCGCTTCGTCATCCTGACCAACGCCGACGACGCCATTGACTTCAAGCTGGTCGAGGCCCCCGTCGAAACGCCCGGCCGCGCCCATTGGAAAGACTTCGTGGCCCACAGGCCGGGCCATTTCATCACCGGCCTGTCGGCCTACAAGGGCCATCTGGTTCGCGTGGAACGGGTGAGCGCCAACACCCGGATCATCATCACCGAGCGAGCCGGCAGGACCGAGCGTCCGATCGTCATCGACGAAGAGGCCTATGTCCTCAGCCTCGAGGGCGGCTACGAGTTCGACACCCCCGTGATGCGCTATGTCTACCAGTCACCGACCACGCCCCGTCAGTGGTTTGACTACGACATGACCACGGGCGAGAGGACGCTGCGCAAGACCCAGGAAATCCCGTCGGGCCATGATCCCGCCGCCTATGTCACCAGGCGGCTCTTCGCCAAGGCCGCTGACGGCGCCGAGGTGCCGGTCACCGTGCTGATGAAGAAGGGCGTGTCGCTGGACGGCTCGGCGCCGCTGCTGCTGTACGGCTATGGCAGCTATGGCATGTCGATGGATCCGTCGTTCTCGATCCGCAATCTCAGCCTGGTCGACCGCGGCTGGATCTGGGCCACCGCCCACGTGCGGGGCGGTTCGGAAAAGGGCTATGGCTGGTTCCTGGACGGTCGCAAGTTCACCAAGAAGAAGACGTTCACCGACTTCATCGCCTGCGCCGAGCACCTGCACGGCGAGGGCTACGGTGCGGCGGGCCGCACGGTGGCCTATGGCGGCTCGGCCGGCGGCATGCTGATGGGGGCGGTCACCAACCTGCGCCCCGACCTGTGGGCCGGGATCATCGGGGCGGTGCCGTTCGTCGATGTGCTCAACACCATGAGCGACACCTCCCTGCCTTTGACGCCGCCGGAATGGCCCGAATGGGGCAACCCGCTGGAAGACAAGGAAGCCTACGACTACATCGCCAGCTATTCACCCTACGACAACGTCTCGGCCAAGCCCTATCCGGCCGTACTCGCCACCGGGGGATTGTCGGACCCGCGCGTCACCTATTGGGAGCCAGAGAAGTGGACCGCCAAGCTGCGAGAATATTCGACCAGCGGTGACCCCATCCTGCTGAAGATCAACATGGAGGCCGGCCACGGCGGCGCGTCGGGGCGGTTCGACTTCCTCAAGGAAATCGCCTTGGACTACGCGTTCGCGGTCTGGGCGGTGGACAAGGGATGGAAGGCTTGATGGACGGGACGCGCACGAAGGTCCTCCCCCTGTGGGGCAGGCGGCGCGCAGCGCCGGTGGGGGGATACGTCGGCCGCTGGATCACTCCCCCCACCGTCGGCTTCGCCGACACCTCCCCCATAGGGGGAGGACTTACATGACCGTCACGATCCGCCCCTCCACCGACGCCGACCTGCCGGCCATTACCGCCATCTACGGCTGGAACGTGCTCAACGGCTTGGGCACCTTCGAGGAGATCCCGCCGGACCTGACCGAGATGACTCGGCGACGCGGGGGCTTCCTCGACAAGGGCATGCCCTATCTGGTGGCCGAGCAGGACGGCGTGGTGCTGGGCTATGCCTATGCCGGCCCGTTCCGTCTGCGTGCCGCCTATCGCTACACCGTCGAGGACAGCGTCTATGTCGGACCCGATGCAGTCGGCAGGGGTGTAGGCAAGGGCTTGCTCTCTGCCCTGATCAACGCCTGCGAGGCCCAGGGCCTGCGCCAGATGTGCGCGGTGATCGGCGACAGCGGCAACGCGGCATCCATAGGTCTCCACGCCGCCCTCGGCTTCGAGCAGAAAGGCGTCTTCCCCGCCATGGGCTACAAGTTCGACCGCTGGGTGGACCTGGTCTGGATGCAGCGCGCCCTGAACGGCGGCGGCTCGCGCGAGCCGGACGCGCCCGGTATGGCGCTGAGCGGGGTGTGATGCCTTCCGCGCGGCGGCCCTGATGCTACTGGCCGCTGGCGAGACGGGGGATGGCGTAAACCGCTTGATCGATCGCCAGCATCCGCACGATCTCTTCATGGAGCTGTCGGCCAGCTACAGCCATCCGCTGGGCGGCGGTTTCGACGGATCTCTGTATGCTGGTCTGCCCGGCGAGCCGGCGTTCGGACCGCCGGCCTTCATGCACCGCCAGGCGGCGATGGACAGTCCCGAGGCCCCGATCAGCCATCACTGGTTCGACTCGACCCACATCACCTTCGGTGTTGTAACGGCCGGTGTATCGCGCGACCGCTGGAAGCTGGAAACCAGCGCCTTCCGCGGCCGCGAGCCCGATCAGAACCGCTACGATATCGAGACCGGCCGATTGGACAGCGTCTCGGCCCGCGCCTCGTGGAACCCGCCCCCCAACTGGGCGCTGCAGGCCAGCTGGGCGCGGATCAACAGTCCCGAGGCCCTTGAGCCTGACGACAACGAGGCCCGCACCTCGCTCAGCGCACTCTACGTCCGCCCCCTCGGCGACGAGGGTTCCCTGAGCGCCACCCTGGCCTGGGCTCGCAAGGACCGCATCCCCGGCGACGCTCTGCAGGCCTGGCTGGCCGAGGGCGCGATCCGGCCCAATCCGCACTGGACGATTTTCCCCCGCGCCGAGCAGGTGGAACAGGACGAGCTGGCCGGCCATCACGGCGGGGCCTCAACCGTGCGCAAGCTGTCGGTGGGAGCGATCTACGAGATACCGTTGTCAGCTACCGTCAAGCTCGGCTTTGGCGGCCTGGTCAGCGCCTTCGACGCCCCGGCGTCGCTCGGCTACGACGAGCCGACCAGTACGATGGCGTTCGTGCGACTCAAGATCGGCTGAGGCCAAGAAAAACCCCCGCTGTGGCCAGCGGGGGTTTTGATCTTACGACCCGTGAAGAGGTCGATTTAGCCCTTGCGACCGCGCGGAGCCTTGGCCTTGCGGCCGCCTTGACCCAGGCCGAGCGCCTTGGCCATGGCCGAGCGGGCTTCACTATAGGCCGGGGCGGTGGTCGGATAGTCGTTGGGCAGGCCCCACTTGGCCTTGTACTCCGCGACGGTCATGCCGTGCGTGGTCAGGTGACGCTTCAGGGTCTTGTACGGCTTGCCGTCTTCGAAGCTGATCAGCGCGTCCGGCGTAATGCTGCGGCGGATTTGAGCTGCGGTAGCCTTCGTAACCGTCTCGACGGGAGCGGCTTCAGGAGAACCAATACCGGCAAGTGCATCATGAGTCGCGCGAATCAGCGCCGGCAGGTCGGAAATCGACGTGCTGTTATTGGCGACGTAATTGGCGACGATCTCGGCGGTCAGCTCGATCAGGGTTGCCTTGTCTTCCACGAGTGTCTCTCCGATGTGTCTTTGACTTGCAATTACACCCACCTCGCCGAAATACAAGTACTCAATCTCGGTAATCGCCTTGGCCAATATCGCCAGCCAAGCGAATCTTGAGAACAGCAACCAGACAGCCCGCTGCGAACTAAACCAGAGGCGGCGTGCGAAGCGTGGCTTTTCCCATCGGGGTAACCGATCTTGGGCCGGTGTTGTTCGAACGAAAGTTACACCGCTGCAATGATTCGCCGCCGGATCAGATCAGGCAAAGATCAACGTTCGGCGCGGGCGACCGTCATGGTCAATCGCGCTTGGCCTTGAATCATAAAGACTTGTCGATGTGTTGTGGTTTTCGATCAGCTTGATCATGGTCGCTTGAGCGCCTGTTCGCGACCCTTGGCTTGAGGGTTCTGACCTCAGGACGCCTTTACCGCGCGATGAATTCGGCGCTCCCGGCCAAGGCCTCCCGCCCGTTCATCGGGGACGAGCCGCGGGGATGCGAGACGCTCAAGCAAAAGCTGTGGAAAATTCCAGGACGCCGCGGGAACGACCTCCTGCGGGAGGCCGCCAAAGGCGGAAGCTTATCTTGGAGGAAAGAGAAGTGGCTGGGGAACTAGGACTCGAACCTAGAACGACGGTACCAAAAACCGCTGTGTTACCATTACACCATTCCCCAGCAGGAACGGCGAAACCCCGTAGGGCCCGGCGAGGCGGTGGAGATAGCGCAGGAGTCGGATGGATGCAACGTTGCTTTGAACTTCTTTTTCCGGGGCGTTTTTTGTCGCTTGCGAGAGCGTCGGGCCGCCTCTATAAGCCGCGCTCCAAGTCGGAGTGTGGCTCAGTCTGGTAGAGCACTGCGTTCGGGACGCAGGGGTCGCAGGTTCAAATCCTGCCACTCCGACCATCATTTTCCCGAAAATTCGCCAAAACTGCATCCTTATCCCCTCCGGAGCGAACGTCTTTAGGCGCGCCGGGGCCAGGTTGCGCGCTGTTCATTTGACCGCGCCGCAACTGTCGCTACTAGCTTGCGCGACAATAGGCAGCAGGACGTCCGATGAAGCAGTTTCTCATGACCGTGGCCGGCGTCTTCGTCGGCCTGGTGTTGTTTCTGGTCGGCGTCCCCTTCCTCCTGATTGTCATGGCCGCCTCGGCGACCCGCCCCGCCCCGGTTCCCGCCCACACGGTGCTGCAGCTCGACCTGCGCGGGGGCCTTTCGGACCAGGACTCCCAGAGCCCCTTCGCGGCTTTCAGCGGCGGCGGCGGGCGGTCGGTGATGTCGATCATCGAGACCCTGCGCCGCGCTGAAACCGACGACAAGGTCAAGGGCGTGCTGGTGCGCCTGCCCGAGGGCGGTATCGCCCCGGCCTCGGCCGACGAGCTGCGCCGGGCCTTCAAGCACTTCGAGACGGTCGGCAAGAAGCCGGTCTTCGCCCACAGCCAAGGGATCTATCCTTCGGGCCTGGTCACCTCGACCTACATGCTGGGCGCGGCGGCCAACGAGTTCTGGATGCAGCCTGACAGCTCTCTGCAGGCGGTCGGCGCGGCCAGCGAGGAAATGTTCTTCAAGCGCTTTTTCGACAAGTACGGCGTCAAGGCCGACTACGAGCAGCGCTACGAATACAAGAACGCGGTCAATCCTTATCTCTACAGCGACTATACGCCCGCCCACCAGGAATCGACGCTGTCGTGGATGGGGTCGGTCTATAACACCGCCCTGATCACCGCCGCCCAGGATCGCAAGATGGACCCCGCGATGCTGATCAAGACCATCGAGGCGGGCCCTTACAGCGCCCAGGAGGCCCAGGCCAAGGGCCTGATCGACAAGGTCGGCCAGGTGAAGGACATCCAGGACGCCATGCTGGCCAAGGCCGGCAAGGGCGCAAAGCTGATGGACTTCGACGACTATGTTGCGCGCGGCAAGCGACCGCCGGCCAAGACCGGTCCGACCATCGCGGTGGTCGGCGCCGAAGGCGCGATCATGACCGGCACGGGCTCGGGCGGCTCGCCGTTCGGCGGGGAGAGCACGATCTATTCCGACGACGTGGCCAAGGACCTCTACGACGCGATCGAGGACAAGGACGTCAAGGCGATCGTCTTCCGCGTTTCCTCGCCCGGCGGATCGGATACGGCGTCGGAGCAGATCCTGGCCGCCGTCAAGGCCGCCAGGAAGGCGGGCAAACCCGTGGTGGTCAGCATGGGCACCTATGCGGCCTCCGGCGGCTACTGGATCAGTTCGGGCGCCTCGGCGATCGTCGCCGAGCCGACCACCCTGACTGGCTCGATCGGCGTGTTCGGCGGCAAGTTCGCTTTGGGCGAGGCCCTGTCGCGGTTCGGCGTCGATACCCGCGAGGTCCATGTCGGCGGCGACTATGCCGGGGCGTTCGGCACGGGCCAGGGCTTCACGCCCGACCAGCGCGCCAAGTTCGCCGGCTGGATGGACCGGATCTATGCGGGCTTCGTGGCCCGGGTCGCCGAGGGCCGCAAGCTGCCGCCGGAACGGGTGCGCGAGATCGCCAAGGGCCGGGTGTGGACGGGCGTCCAGGCCCAGCAGCTGGGCCTGGTCGATGAGCTGGGCGGCTTCTATGAGGCGGTCGACAAGGCCAAGAGCCTGGCCAATATCAAGGGCGACGTGAAGCTGAAGAAGATCGGCGGCTCGGACTCGCCGTTCGAGGCCATCGAGAAGGTGCTGGGCGTCAGTTCGACCTCGATGCGCACCGTGGCCGCCTCCGCCTGGCTGCTGGGCGACCCCCGCTCGCAGTCGATCCTGGACGAAATGGCCAAGGCCCGGCTGCGCGCCTCGCCCAGCGGGGCCTCGGTGCTGGCCGATACGCCGGTGCGGTAGGCTTTCGCCTGGGGATGAAAGAAGGGCCGTCCGAGCGATCATCGGGCGGCCCTTCTTCGTTGGCGGTCCTCCCCCTGTGGGCCCCTGTGGGGGAGGCGGTCGCGCAGCGACCGGTGGGGGGAGGTTTGGGGTCTTCGATCATGGGCGCCCGGCATCCGATGGGGGACAGGCGCATGCGCCTGTCCCCGTCAGCAGGCGCGGGTTCACGCTCACGCGCCGAAGCTGCGATGGGTTGGAGAGGGTGCGAAGCGCCCGGGCTCCGCCCGGAGGTTTTGCAGTAGATGTACCGTTTCGACGAAGACGAGCGCTTCGCGTGGCCTTCAGACGGGAGCCATCGACGCGCGGGGTCTTAACCCGCTTTCGAAGTGGGCCCCCGGCGGGCGGAAGGGCGGCTAACCCTTCCGGACCGTGCGGGCGATTTCAGCCCGCACCTGTCGGCCTGCCCGCCTACCCCGGGCGCCAGAGTTTTGTCACCAAGGGTGAACCTGCTCCGAACCGACCTGGGGCGCTCCTTGTGAGAGCACGGCGGCCAAGCCTTCCCGCTCGTCCACCCCTGAAAGCCGCCTCGGTCGCCGTACGTGCGCCCTCCCCGTGCTCTCAGGTGCAAGGAGTATGAGGCCATTGGGAAGCCCAAGGATCGGAAACCTGCGTTTTCCCGCAAACTATCGAAATCATTGAGCTTCTTTTCGGCGGCAGTGGGGATGGACGGCCCCTCCGTATGCTGGAGGCCGCCCAAAGAAAAACGGCGGGCTCCAAGGAGCCCGCCGCCATTCCGTCAAAGGTCCGTCGCGACGATCAGAATTCCCAATCGAAGCCCAGCCGAACGGCGCGAGCCGGCACGTACTGGATCGGGTTTCTGTAGTGCGAGTCAGTGTTGCCCGAGTCGTCTTCACCCAGTTCCCAGGCCTCGGTGATGGTCCGAGTGTTCAGGAGGTTGGTGATGTCGGCCCGGAGGGTCAGACCGCCCGGGACGAACTTGGTGGTCGGGACAAGGTAGCGCACCGACATGTCCAGACGCGCCGACCAAGGCGTTTCGAAGGACGAGCCCCGCGGAACGATCTTGCCGCCGCAGGCGAACGACGAAGCGCCGTAGCCCGAGTTGACGATGTCGTCGGTCGGGTGCAGGCCAATACAGCCGTAGTGCTTAGGCGACAACACCAGAGCGTTGGCGCCGATCAGCAGGCTGTCGGTGATCGCGTAGGAACCGAAGGCCTTGAAGACGTGGCCGTGGTGGTTCGGCAACAGGCCGTAAGCGCCGTCGGTCAGGCTGACCTGGTCGAAGTCCTGGGTGATGCCTGAGTCGGTTTGTCCGTTGCCGGCGTCAGACTTCACGAAGCCTTCGTAATTGCCCTTCGATTCGGACAGGACGTACGAACCTTGGAAGCCCCACTTGCCGTCGAAGGCGCGTTCGACCTGCAGTTCCAGGCCGAGATATTCACGCTTCACGGCCGGATAGCCCAGATCAGCCCTGGAGAAGCTGATGGTGCGAGCCGTGGATTCACCAGGCAGCGGTTGGCGCAGGGTGATGGTCGAGGCTTCGCCCGGGTTGATGATGGTGTACTGACGGAAACCGCTGAAGCCGCGGCACCGCGTCTGGCCAGCGCGAGGGCCCGCCGTGAAGGTGGTGCAACCCGGGGTCGGAACGGCGACATTGTAGGTCGCGCCGCAGCCAACGATGCCGTTCTTGGTGCAGTAGTTACGCACGGAGGAGTCGATCGCCACGTCTTCCGAAACCCGGTTCAGGTTGCGGTAGGTCAGGGTGGCACTCGCCTTCCACAGGGAGTCGAACTGGTGTTCGTACCCGATGATATATTCGTCTTCCTGAGTCGACTTCAGGTTGTGGCTGGTGTTGGCCGCGAACGGCTGCAGCGAACCGTCGCCACGAACGGCGCAGCCGACCGCGTCCGTGATACCGGGAGGCGTCACGCCATTGACCGGCGCCGGGCAGGCGGCGGCCGAGGTGAAGCCCGGATTGGTCGTGACGGTGATCTGGGTGCCCCGGATCGGCGTACCGTCAGCGCCCAACTTCGCGCCTTGAGGCGCGGTGAAGAAGGTGTCGATGTCGTAGCTGGCGGTCGCCTGGCGAAAGGCCGTGTTCGACGCAACCGGCAAATAGTAGCGGCCGAAGTTGCCAAACACCTTGTCGTTGCCGGTGCTGAACGGATCGTAGGTGAACCCGATACGCGGACCGATCTCGTTTTTGAACTCGATGAAGGTTTCGCTGCCCTTTGAGGTCCGAGCGCCGCTGTTTTGGAACTTGTCCTTACGGACGCCCAGGTTGAGGGTCAGGTTCGAGGTCACGTCCCACGAATCCTGGATGTAATAGGCTTCGTTCTGGCCCTCGAAAACGCCGCCGGTGTTGAACGTCCGGCCCTTGACGTAGATCTGCCCTGCGGGAACGCCACGCGAGTCAGTCGCGCCGCCCGCGAGGAAGTCCCAGTCCGTGCCCAGGCCGGGATACTTGTTCACGTGATCCAGCGTCAGGTCTTCGTGGTCCATGCCTACGCGAATGTGGTGCTTGCCGAACAGGCTGAAATAGAAGTCAGCGTCTACGCGGTAAAATTCGCGCTTGGTACCGTAGCTTGAGTCGTAAGAGCTGGTCTTTTGACGGCTGATGACCGTGGTTTCACCGGGGTGAGCCGGATCAGCGGTGTTCGTCACATAGTTGCCCGACAGGTTTTGCGGGGTGATGCGATAGTCATCCTTGGTCACGCCATAGGCGGCCGACAGGGTGAACCAATCGGTGAAGGTGCCCGTGTACTTGCCGACATAGTTGGCGCCGCCTAGCGAGAACAGCGTGCCGTCGAGGCGATCACCGATGGTGTCGGTGGTGCCGTCGAAGTTGTAGTCGCGGGTCTTGCGCTTGAGCGAGCCCTTGGTGTCGAAATAGGTGAATTCAAGGTGCTGACGGTCGGTGATGTAGCCGTCCAGCTTGACGCCGTAGAAGGGGTCGCGCTGGGTGTCAACGTTGTACGACCCGCCGGTGATGTTGCCGAAGCGGTTTTCTTGGTCGCGCAGCTGAGCCAGGGCGAAGAAGAACAGCCGGTCCTTGATGATCGGACCGCCAGCTTCCAGGGTCAGCGACTTGTTGTCGGTCTTGGCTAGCTTGCCGCGACGCAGAAAGGTGTCTTTTTGGTCTTCCTGAAGGCCGTCGGGCTCATATTGGCCACGAATGGCGAACTTGAACTCGTTGGTGCCGGCCTTGGTGACGGCGCTGATGATGCCGCCGGTGGAGCGACCGAATTCGGCTGGATAGCCGCCGGTCTTCACGTCAACCGACTTGTAGAAGTCGAACGGAACCGTCGAACCACCGAGATAGTTGTCGAAGTTGGTGATGTTCAGGCCGTTAACGTAAAATGCGTTTTCAGCGACCGACGAACCGCCGATGGCCGGCTGGCCGCGGAAGTTGGCGTTGCTGCCCTGAACCGCGCCCGGCGCCAGCAGCACGACGCTGGTGATGTTGCGGGTGATCGGGACCTGCTTAGTCAGGGTTTCCAGATCGACCGATAGGCCGGTGGTGGTGCCGGCAAAGTCGAGCTGCGGGTTGGCGGTGGCGGTCACCACCACTTCCGAAACCGAAGCGTCAGCCGAGGTCAGCGTGAAGCTGTAGGCGCTGTCGCCACCCGGACGCACGGCGACCGAGCCGTCGCTCGTCGGCTGGAAGCCATCTTTCGCGATCGCGACCGAGTAGCCACCTTGCGGCACCAACGGGACGCGGAACTGGCCGCTGTCGTCGGTGGTCAGGGCGCGGGTGAAGCCTTGACCGAGTGACTTGACGGTGACGGCGGCGCCGGCAACTGGCGCGCCGCTTGCGTCGCGGACGGTGCCGCTCAGCGTACCGCTCGTGTAGTCCTGCGCCGAGGCCAGGGTCGGGACGGCCGTGGCGATCGCCGTGACGGCGAGCGGCGCGGCGATCGTGGCCAGGCCGGCCAGCAGCGTCGACGCCAAGAGACGCGCGCGAGCGCTGCCTTGGGTGGAAATCATCTTCATATTATCCCCTCTAGCGCGGCGGAGCATCCTGCCGCCCGCACGAACCCCCGAAAGGGGACGTTACGTTCGGTCAATCTGGATTTTCGCCCCAACTCCACCACGAGAACTTAGGTGTCCCGGAAAACATTTCCCCGGTTGGTCTGACGTTAGGAGCCGCGCCGCCGATGGGTCAATTGCCATTACTATTCCGTAATAACATCGCCTCAGGCTGTCGCATTATCGCAACACGAACGCCGCATTTCTGACGAACACCGCTCAGATTTTCCGCAAAGCGATCCAAAACATGGCCCCCACCCCCCATAGACCCTTGGTTGGACAGGCAAATTCGACCCACACGCCGTCGCGCGAACCTCCGCCGCGAGGTCGAGCGTTCAATCGGGTAAAACACCCCGCGATTGATTGACTTTCGCGAAAGTCATCCGGCATTCGTTGGTAACGTTAGTTTATAATTGTCGTATGTCAGTGTGAATCAGAATTTTTTCTCGCAGATCGTCTAAAGTTCGGACAGGTTTTGCCGCCAACGGTCGTTGCGCAGGGGCCCGCGAGCCGGGATGATGCGCCCTTCAAAGACGCCTCGGCGCAGTTGCAAAGTGACACCTATGACCAGCTTTCGACGCGTAACCGACTCGCTTTCGGTCAGCCCGCAGATCGGCCTGGAGGATTTGAGCCGCGTGGCGGACGAGGGATTCGTTCTGGTGATCAATAATCGGCCCGACGGCGAGGAGCCGGGCCAGCCGTCCAGCGCCGAAGTCGAGGCGGCCGCCCAGGCCGTTGGCCTGGCCTATGTCCACATTCCCGTGCACGGCGGACCCACGCCGGACCAGGTCGAGGCGGTTCGGCGGGCGGTGGCCTCGGTCGAGGGGCCGGTGCTGGCCTTCTGCCGCTCGGGCACGCGCTCGATCATCACCTGGTCGATCGGCCAGGCCACATCCGGCGCTGCGGATCGCGACGTGCTGGTGCGGCAAGGCGCTGAAGCCGGGTACGACCTGTCGGGCGTGCTCGGCCGCTAGGCTCAGTTGTTGTGGGTCAGGGCCACCCGGGCGGCCATCGCCGAAGGCTCGGGTTCGCAACTGGCCAGCACGAACTGGGCCGTGATGAGACACAGGATGGCGAAGGCCGCGCGCTGGAGCCGTTTTGAGACAAAAATCGCTGTGTCGGCGGCCATGATCCGTGCTCCGTTTGGTTTACGTCTCGTTAATCGCAAGACCGGCGCCGTGACAGGCCCAGAGGTGCAGATGATCCCCTTCGTTCGCGAGATCGAGTTCGAATACGGCCGCTGCGACCAGGTTTCGCCGCTGATCCGGCGGGTGATCGCCGACAATCCGGGGCCGTTCACCTATACCGGCACGGGCACCTATGTTGTCGGGCGCGGGACCGTGGCGGTGATCGATCCCGGGCCGGACCAGGACGGGCATTTGCAGGCTCTGCTGGCGGCGCTGGATGGCGAGATCGTCAGCCACATCCTGGTCACCCACCATCACAGCGACCACTCTCCCCTCGCCCGCCCGCTGGCCAAGGTCACCGGTGCGACCATCCACGGCCGCCGCGCGCCGCATCTGGCCGAGGTCTCGCCGGACGTGATGGTCGAGGCTGGCGACGACGAGGGCTTCCGGCCCGATGTCGAGATCACCGACGGCGCCGTGTTCGAGGGTCCGGGCTGGACGCTGCGGGCGGTGACCACCCCGGGCCACACCTCCAACCATGTCTGTTTCGCCCTGGCGGAGGAGAACGCTCTGTTCAGCGGCGACCACGTGATGGGCTGGTCGACCACGGTGATCACCCCGCCCGACGGCGACATGGGCGACTATTTCGCCAGCCTGGAGAAGGTGAAGGCGATGGGGTTCGACACTCTGTGGCCGACCCACGGCTCACCGGTTCGCGAGGTCGAGCCCTTCATCCGGGCCTATGCCGACCATCGGCGCGCGCGCGAGGCCCAGGTGCTGGCGGCCCTGTCGCAGGGGCCGATCACGATCAAGGCCATGGTCCCCACTCTCTACGCCGCCGTGGATCCGCGCCTGCACGCGGCGGCGGCCATGTCGGTGCTGGCCCACATGCTGCTGCTGGTGAAGCAGGGGCGCGTGGCCTGCGCGGGCGTGGCGGGGCTGGACAGCGTGTATCGGCTGGCCTGAGGCCTTTCCCCTACCCCTTCACCGCCGCCAGCAACCCGCCCAGCCGGCGGCAGTTGCGGCCCATGTCGCCGCCGGCCGTGCGGCCGATCGAGCGCATGTCCACGCGGGCGCCGGCCGCGTCGGGGCGCACCCGCACCACCAGGTCGTCCTTCAGCCCGTACCAGAAGCTCTGGCCCGTGGCCTCCAGTCGGCCGTCCATCGGATCGTCAGTGACGATGGACAGGCCGGCGGACTGCACGGCGGCCTTGGCCGCCTCGTAGGCGTCGGCGGGCGAGCGTTCCAGGATCAAGGGCTTGGCCGCGGCGCAGGTCTCGGCGTTGACGTCGGCCACGCGGCGGCCAGCGAAGGCCAGCGAACCGACCGGCAGGCTGGGGTCCGCCTCAATCGTCTGGGCGTCGCCGCCTCGCGCGGCCAAGCCGGCGTCGGACGGCATCAACGGGGTCTTCCAGTCGGTGGAGACCTCGTGGACGGGAGGGGCGCGGCCGCCGATGGCGTTGGCGGCGACCATCACGCCCAGGGTGGCGATGGTGATCGCCAGGGCCAGCAGCGCCTTCTTCCACAGCTTCGAGAAGCCGCCGAACAGGGCCACGATCAGACCCAGGACGCCGGTGGCGACGCCCAGCATCGCGACCTTCGACGCCCAGTCGCGGGTCATCAGGTCGTAGCCGATCGCCTGGTCGAACAGGCCAAGCTTCACACCCACCGCGCCAGCGGCGACCAGCAGGGCCGGCGCCAGGGCGATCAGCACCGCCAGGTCGAGCAGCACGCCGCCTCCGCCGCCGCCGGACTTGGCCTTGGCATTGACCTTGGCCGCCGCCTTCTTGCGCGCCTTCTTGGTCGGCGGGATCAGCGGCATGGCGAGAGGCGGCTCATCGGTCACGAAGGTCGGCTCGGCGTGGAACGCCGCCTCGGGCACCATGGCCAACACGGGCTCCGCGACCGGCGGCAAGGGGCCGACCGGGAAGGGCTCGGTCTCGCCCCGGGCCTCGAAGGCCGGCGCCACCACAGGGTCGACCACCATCGGCGCGACAGCGGCCTCAGCGACCTGGGTCGGCGCGATGGTCTCGGGTTCGACGACGACTTCCGCGACGGGGGATTCGACCGTCTCGGGCGTGTCGAGCACGGCTGGCTGGGCCTCGGCGAGGTGGACGGCGACGAAGATGGGTTCGGGCGGCGCCACCGATTCGGCCGGCGCTTGAGCTAGCGCCTCGGTGACCAGGGGCTCAAGCAGGGGCGGCGGTTCCGAGATCGAATCTTCGGGTTCAGGGGCGTAGATCCGCGCAGCCAGGGCGCCGTCGGCGGCGGCCAGGGTAGGGGCGCCGGCCGGCGGGCCGGCCTGCGGCCCAGGCGCGACCTCCGCCACGGTCTCGGCGACCAGGCTCGGCAGGACATAGTCCTTCATCCGCTGGCGGATCAGCTTCTTGTCGATCTTGCCCGTCGCGCCCAGCGGGATGTCATCGACGAAGACCACGTCGTCGGGCGTCCACCACTTGGCGATCTTGCCCTGCAGGAAGTCGAGGAACTCCTGCTTGGTGGCGGTCTCGCCCTCCTTCAGCTTGACCAGCAGGATCGGCCGCTCGTCCCACTTGGGATGGGCCACGCCGATCACCGCCGTCATCGCCGCCTTGGGATGGCCCAGGGCGATGTTCTCGATGTCGATGGTGCTGATCCACTCGCCGCCCGACTTGACCACGTCCTTGGCCCGGTCGGTGATCTGCATAAAGCCGTGGTCATCGATCGTCGCCACGTCGCCGGTGTCGAAGAAGCCTTCCTCGTCGAGGATCTTGCCGCCGGCCCCCCGGAAATATTCGGCGGCGATGATCGGGCCGCGGATCTTGAGATTGCCGAAGCTCTTGCCGTCGTGCGGCAGGCGGTTCCCCGCGTCGTCCGTCAGCTTCAGCTCGACGCCCAGCGGCGGCCGGCCCTGCTTCAGGCGGTAGGGCATCTGCTGGTCGTAGGGCAGCTTTTCCAGGTCCTCGGTCATCACCGACAGGGTGCCGAGCGGCGAGGTCTCGGTCATGCCCCAGGCATGGACCACCTCGACGTCGTAGTCCTCGTGGAAAGCGCGGATGATGTGCTCGGGACAGGCCGCCCCGCCGACGACCACCTTCTTTAGAACCGGCAGCTTCAGCCCGGTCTCGCGCAGGTGCTGCAGCAGCATCTGCCAGACGGTGGGCACGGCGGCCGAGAAGGTGACGCCCTCGCTGTCGAGCAGTTCGTAGATCGAGGCCCCGTCCATCTTGGCGCCGGGCATGACCATCTTGGCCCCAGTCCCGGGCGCCGAGAAGGCCACGCCCCAGGCGTTGGCGTGGAACATCGGCACCACCGGCAGGATCACGTCCTTCTGCGACAGGCCCATCACGTCCGGTTGAAGGGTGATCAGGGTGTGCAGGACGTTGGAGCGGTGCGAATACATCACCCCCTTGGGGTCGCCCGTCGTGCCGGAAGTGTAGCAAAGACCAGCAGCCGTGCCCTCGTCGAAGCCGCCCCAGGCGCAGTCGGCATGGTGCTCGGCGACCAAGTCTTCGAAGCAAAGAAGGCCCTTGAAGTGTGGGGCGTCGCCGGCGACCTGGAAGTTGGCCGGCATGTGCCCGCGATCGGTGAACACCACCACATGCTCGACACTGGGCAGGTGCTGGACGATGCCGGCGATGATCGGCAGGAAGGTCAGGTCGGTGAAGATCACCCTGTCGCCGCCGTGATTGGCGATCCACGCGATCTGCTCGGGAAACAGGCGCGGGTTCAGCGTGTGGCACACAGCCCCGATGCCCATGATGCCGTACCAGGCCTCCATATGGCGGGCGGTGTTCCAGGCCAGGGTGCCGACCCGATCGCCTGGCTTGATCCCCATGCCGAGCAGAGCGTTGGAGACGCGCTTGGCGCGGTTGTGAATGGCCGCGTAGGTCGTGCGGACGATGGGACCTTCGACGGAGCGGGTGACGACCTCGCGCGCGCCGTGCCACTGGGCGGCGTGGTCGATGATCTTGTCGACCGTCAAGGCCCCGTGTTGCATCAAGCCTTGCATCGGCCCCGCACTCCCGCTTCGTTAACGTTGTTCAGCCAAGGCTAGCGGCCTCGCGACGCCCACGCAACGCGGCGCGCGCTTTGAGCGAACCTTAAGTCTAAAAGCCAACCGCGCTGATCCGTCGCAGATTGCGTTCAGCCGCTGGTAGTCGCGATCCGCTAGGTTTGTCCGCACAGACGCTGATCGACGGGCAAGGCGAATTTACGTGCGATGGTTCCAAGCGCCATGGGCCGATAACCGGCTGGACGAGGTAGCGCTGGACACCCACCGCCTGCTGCCCTCTCGCCTGATCCCGGCCATCGCGGCGACGGCGATCACGTCAATGGTGCTGGGCGCCATGACGGCCTTGACCTGGCTGGCGGGCTTCATCCTGAGCGAGGGCTTGGCGCGACTGGCGACCCGTCGGTTCAAGTTGGGCGTCGACGCCTCTCCGGCCGAGCGCGCGGCCTTCGTGCTGATGACGCTGCCAATCAACCTGACCTGGGCCTGGCTAGCGGCGATGATTTGGCTCTCGCCAATCCCGGAACTCAAGCTGGCGGCCGTTTCCATCTGGGTCGGGCAGATCGTCTACACCCAGAACTTCCGCCATCAACCGGCCGCCCTGCTGATCGTCAGCGCCTTCGCGCCGATGCTCAGCCTCGTGGTCTTTCCCCTGTTCTTCTTCCAGGCCCACGGCGTCGGCCCCAATATCGCCCGCTGGGGCCTGTTGATGGTCGTGCTGACCACGGTCAACGTCATGCGCGGCAACCGCGCCGCCGCCCGACGCATGGACGACCTGACCCGCAGCCTGCGCGAGGAACGCGAGCGGGCCCTGGAGGCCAACCGCGCCAAGTCCACCTTCGTGGCCGTCACCAGCCATGAGCTGCGCACCCCAATGAACGGCCTGCTGGGCATGGCCTACGCCCTGGACCGCAGCAACCTCAACGAAAGCCAGCGCCGTCACGTGCGCTTGATGATCAAGTCGGGCGACAGCCTGATGCAGGTGCTAAACGACGTGCTCGACCTATCGAAGATCGAAGCTGGCAAGGTCGACCTCGACCACACCGCCACCAACCTGCACGAACTGGTGTTGGCGGCGGGCGACGCTTGGCGCGACGCCGCCACCGAAAAGGGCCTGTGGCTCAAGACCGAGATCGATCCGTCCGCGCCGGTCTGGGTCCTGGCCGACCCCCAGCGCATTCGCCAGGTGGTGATGAACCTGATTTCCAACGGGCTGAAGTTCACCCAGCAAGGCGGCGTCACCCTCCAGCTCGCCGCCGCTACACCCCGCCCCGACGGCGCGCTGCTGGTGCGGATACGCGTGATCGACAGCGGCATCGGCGTGGCCAAGCATTTCCAAGAACGCATCTTCGACAGCTTCACCCAGGCCGACGACGCCGTCTCCCGAAGCCACGGCGGCACGGGCCTGGGCCTGACGATCGCGCGCGCCCTGGCGCGTCAGATGGACGGCGACCTGGCGCTGGAAAGCGGCCTGGACGGCGCGACCTTCGCCTTCACCCTGGTGGCCACGCCGATCGCGTCGCCCTCTTCGCCGTGCGAGACCGAGCGCGACGACGACATGCCGAACCTGGACTCGTTGCGGATACTGATGGCCGAGGACAACGCGATCAACCAGGTGGTGGTGCGCACGATGCTTGAGGCGACCGGCGTGGCCCTGACCATCGTCGATGATGGCCAGGCGGCGCTGGCCGCGCTGCAGGTCGGGACCTTCGACGCCGTGCTGATGGACATCAACATGCCGGTCATGGACGGCATCACCGCCCTGGCCGCCATCCGGGCCGGCGCGACCGGCGACCCGGCCATCCCGGTCATCGCCCTTACCGCCTCGGCGATGTCAGGCGATCGCGAGCGCTTCCTGGCGATGGGCTTCGACGATCATCTGGGCAAGCCCGTCCGCCCGATTCAACTGCTGACGGCGATCCTCGCGGCGGTGCGCCCCAGGGCCAGACCGGCCGAAGCGGCGCGTTCCTAACTCACCCCATCGTCTCCGCCAGGGCGCGGGCCTCATCCTCGAAGGCGCTGACCGTATCGACCCGGCGCCATCTGATTTCTCCTGTGTCGCGGGCCAGTTGGCTCTCCAGCACGGCGACGTCGGCGTCCGAGGCGTCGTTGACGCGGGCGGCGACGCGACCGCGCAGCACCTCGGGCGGGGCATCGAGCCACACACCCTGGAAGGCGACGTCGGCTGACTTGGCCAAGGCCTCGGCGCGCGCGCGCTGCTCGGGCTTGAGGAACACCGCATCGACCACCACCGAGCGGCCGGCCGCCAGGGTCAGGCCCGCGTCACGGAACAGCTCGTCATAGACCCGCTCGCTCATCTGCGGCGTGTAGGCCTCCTTGGGCAGGCGCTGCAGAGACGGCACGCCCAGCAGGCGCTTGCGGATCTCGTCGGTGCGCAGCACCACCGCGCCGGGCGCGCTGCCCAGGCCAGGCGCGCAGACCCGCGCGAAGGTCGACTTGCCCGAGCCCGATAGCCCGCCCGTCGCCACCAGGCTGACAGGCCGCGGGGCCAGGTGCTCCAGCGCCGTGGCCAGATAGGCCCGCGCGGCCTCGTCGTCATTGCTGTAGGCCCAGACGTGGGTGCGAACGGCGGCGCGGACGCTGAGCATTAGCGGCAAGGCGGCCAGCCCGGTCCACAGGCCGGTGTCGAAGGTGCGAGCGGCCTCGTCCAGATAGGCGTTCAGCACTCGGCCGGCCGCGTCGCGGCGACGGCGGAAATCCAGGTCCATCAGCAGGAAGGCCAAGTCGTACTGGATATCGATGTCCGACAGGGCGTCGTTGAACTCGATGCAGTCGAACAGGATCGGCTTGCTGTCCTCGATCAGGATGTTGCCGAGATGCAGGTCGCCGTGACAGTGGCGCGCGAAGCCTTGCCCCGCCCGACCGTTGAGCAACGGACCCAGCCTTTCCAGCGCCAGGTCGGTCTCGGCGATCAAGCGCTCGACGGCCAGCGAGCCAAGGCGCAGGGCCAGGCCGCGCAGCAGCTTGGCGTTGGACGCGATGGTGTAACCCAGGGCCCCCACCCCGCCGCCTTGCGGACGCAGCGGCGCCACGGCGTGGAACTGGGCGATGGTTCGGCCCAGGGCCTCTTCAAGCGCGTCGTCGATCGCCCAGGGCTGCGAAGCCAGCACGCCCTCCTCGTCGAAGCGGCGCATCTCCAGCGCATACTCGATCGTCTCGCCCGCGCCGTCGATCTCGACCCCGCCGGCTTCGGTGCGGGTCAAGCGACGCACGGCCCGGTAGATGTCCGGCGCGGCCGAACGGTTGAAGCTGAGCTCGCGCTCCAGCGACCAGCGGCGCAGTTCCAGCGTCGAATAATCCAGAAAGCCGAAATTGACCGGCCGCTTGACCTTGAAGGCCGCTTCGCCGACCAGGAAGACCCGGGCGCAGGAGGTCTCGATCACCCGATCGGCCCGCTCGCCCATCCAGGCGGCCACTTCCTGCTCGCGAACCGTTTCCGCGTCCTTGATCACGCCGTACCCCGTCTCTCGCGCCACGACGCCGGCGCCGGCGTCCCATAGCGGAAACTTCCGCCGACGTCGCCGCCCGACGCTTGCTTGCGCGTGAGTTGAGCGTCTAAGGTGAAGTTAACCCTGGATCGAGTGCAACGCATGCTGATGGGCGCTGGACTAAATAGGCCGGAACGCCGGAAAACGGAAATCCTGGCGGCGGCGCGTGGCGTCTTCCTGCGCCAGGGTTATCCTGACACCGGCATGGAGGTCGTCGCGCGGATGGCGGGCGTCTCGACCGCCACGCTCTATACCTACTTCCCCAGCAAGGCGAAGCTGTTCGAGGTCGTGATCCACGAGACCGTGCGGGACATGGCTGGCCCCGTCAGGGCGAGCACGCGGGTCAAGGGCGACGCCCGCGCGCGGCTCATGGCCCTGACCTGCGCCTATGCCACCTTCTTTTCTCGCCCCATGACCCGGGCGACGTTCCGCTTGATCACGTCGGAGCGGCGGCGCTTCCAGGTCCTGGCCGACTTCTTCCTCCGGAACGCCCGCGAGGAACTGGGCCGCGCCGCGATCCGCGTCATCGACGATCTTGTCGAAACAGGCGAGCTCAAGGTCGAAAAGCCCTCCTGGGCCGCCGGCCAACTTCTGGGCATGATCGACCACCCGACCCTGTTGCTTGGCCTGTCGGCCGGCGACAACGTTCAACCGAACAGGCCGCTCGAGGAGCTGTCACGCGACGCGGTCGAGACGTTCCTGGCGCGCTACGGAAACAACCGCGTGGTGCCCCAGCCTTCGCCCGCCCGCTCGTAGACCAGCCGCTCGTGCAGGCGGAACGGTCGGTCGCGCCAGAACTCGATGACCTGCGGCACGACGCGGTAGCCTGACCAGTGCGGGGGGCGCGCCACCTGGCCGAGGCCAAATTTCAGGGCCATCTCGGCCACCCGGCGTTCCAGGGCCAGGCGGTCGGGCAGCGGCCGCGACTGGTCGCTGGCCCAGGCGCCCAGCTGACTGTGCCGGGCCCGGCTGGCGAAATAGGCGTCGGCCTCGGCCTCGCTCACGGGCTCGGCAACGCCGCGCACCCGCACCTGGCGGCGCAACGACTTCCAATGAAACAGCAGCGCCGCCTTGGGCTGGGCGTCCAGCTCCACGCCCTTGGCGCTCTGGGTGTTGGTGTAGAAGACAAAGCCCCGCGCATCGACGCTCTTGAGCAGCACCATGCGCGAGTCCGGTAGGCCGTCGGCGTCGACCGTCGACACCGCCACGGCGTTGGGATCGTTCGGCTCGCCCTTCCCGGCCTCGGCCAGCCATTCCTCGAACAGCCGGATGGGATCGCCTTCCGGCAGCAGCGGGGGAGGCGTAGCGTCGGTCACCTGGCGGACATAGTCGTCCTCGGAGGGCGAGGCGGGGATCAGGGGCGCGTTGGTCATGGCAGTCCTATAGGACAGGCGGCGGCGGCGGGCCACGCTTGACGTGCACGACCCGTCGCGCGCATCTGCCGCCAAACCGCGCGCGGACGGCGCCGCGACCTAGGACACGACACCTCATGAAGCTCGGCACGCGCGCGCGACTAGCCTGGATCCCGCTGGCGCTCTGGAGCGCGGCCGCGCTGTGGATCGGCACGATCGAGGCGGTGAAGTGGAAGGGCGACGACGTTCAGGACTGGATCGTGCTGGCCTTGGGCGGGGTCTTCCTGTTCGCGGCGGGGGCCTGGAACCTGGTGAAGGTGCGCAATCGCGCCGCCGAGCGGGCCCGGGTCGAGGGTCCCGATGTCGATGAGCCCGTGACCTGGTATCGCAAGAGCGGCTCGTGGGCGGTGATCCTCTTCGCCGCGGGGGTGTTTGGCACCTTCGGCCTGGTCTGGCTGATCAGCGGCCAGATCCGCTAGCGCTCGAAAGTCTTAACTTAACCCGCCGTTGACCAAGTGGCGGCAGGGTCGGCGGCATGACCGCCCGCGCCTCCACAGTCCCCAGTCTCCAGGCCGCGCGCGCCATCCTCGGCGTCGCCGCGCGGGCCGACGAGCGCGAGCTGCGCGCCGCCTATCGCGAGGCCGCCAAGCGCGCCCACCCCGATCGCCCCGGCGGCGACGCGGCCCTGTTCCGCGACGTGCTGGCCGCCTACCGCCTGCTGCAGGACAACCCGGTCCAGCCGATCCATTTCCCGCCCGCCGTCACCGAGCCCGCGCGTGTCGAGCAGGCGACCCTGACCCTCGAAACGGCCATGGCCTTCGCCGGCGGCGCGCTCGACCTGATGGTCGACGCTCGCAAGCTGCGCCTGACCCTGCCCGCCGGCCTGCGCGACGGCGACAAGGTGCGGGTCGAGGACGTGGTCTTCCGCGTCGCTCTGAAGCCTGATCCCGAGGCCTTGGTGCGCGGCGACGACCTGTGGCTGACCGCGCGGCTGGACTCCCGGGTGCTGGCCGAGGGCGGCCGCCTTGAGGTGGCCACCGCTATCGGTCCGCGCCTGGTGTGGATCTCGACCAAGGCCGCCGCCCGCGGCTTGGTTCGCCTGCCCGGCCAGGGCCTGCCAGCTCGTGGGCCGCATCGCCAAGGCGATCTCTTCCTGCGGCTCGAACCCGTCAACGGCGGAGCCGAAAGCGCCGCGCGATCGCAACTGAAGCGTTTCGCGGCGGCGTGGGCGGCCTAAGGCCAAGGGCGCCCCGAGCCTTAGTCGTCCTCGTCTGGATCCGCGCCGAAGCTGTGCGGTTCGGTCGGCGGCAGGCAGGTCACCAGGATGCGGGCCATCAACTCGGAATCAGCGACGACGGACGGTTGTTCGCCAAACACCGCCTCCCAGAGGCTCGCCAGTTCCTGATAGGCCAAATCGGTCACGTAACGCTCTCTCGAACCACACACTCGGGAAAGACAATGCCGTTCGACACCAAGGGGTTGCTGATTAACAACGCGCGCCGCGAGACGCGCGCCCGAGTCCCTTGACTAACGCGCTGCGATCGCCAGTTCGAACGGCGTGGCCGGCAGGCCGGTCAGGCCGTAGAGATTGACGATCGGGCTGTCGGCCCAGCCGTAGCGAACCTTCACGGGCGCGAGGCCTGCAGGGATCGGCAGGCTGACCTGGTCGCCGCTCAAGGTCGCGTCGACGAACCGGCAGGCGCTAGCATCGCACAATTCAAAGCCGTTGGGATGCGCGCCGGCCTGGACCACCGCGCGCTGGTCCAGCCGCACCGTCACGGCGCCGCCCTGGATCAACACCGACAGCGGGGCCGGGCCGGCGGCGACCACGCTCGTGTCCCCATAGGCTAGCCTGCGGGCTTGAAGCGCCAATCGACGGCCGACCTCCTGCTTATTGGCCGGATGGATGTCGTGGATGTCGCCGATATCGACGGCCGAGGCGAGGCCGACCTGGGGATCGGCGGCGGCCACCCGGCGCTGTACGTCCCGCACCCCAGCCCAGCCAGACTCGCGCGGCTGGGCGTAGCGCGGGCCGAAATCGGCCAGTTGAACGATCAGGAACGGAAGGTCCGGTCCGCCGAACGCTCGGCGCCAGTCGGCGATCAGGGCCGGCAGGGTGCGGGCATATTCGGCCGGTTCGGAGACATTGGCCTCGCCTTGATACCAGACGAAGCCCTTCAGGCCATACGGCGCCAGCGGCGCGATCATGCCGTTGCGCAGGGTGGACAGGCCGCTGGCCCCCAACCAGGGCGCGTGCGGCGGCGGGCCGCTTTGGGCCATGGAGGTCGAGATCTTGTAGCGCCAGGTCCCGCCGAGCGGCGCGAACGACCCGTCGTCGAACTTCAGACCCTTCTGCGCCGCCGGGCCCCAGGCCCCGCCGCCGCCGCTGGTGTCGATGGCCCGCACCGCGATCAGGTTGGCGCCCGCCTTCAGCATGCCCGGCGCGATGTGATATTCGCGCGGGGTGTTCCAGCCTTCCTGAGAGCCGATTTGGCGGCCATTGATGAAGGTGGTGTCGATGTCATCGACCGGGCCGAGCGCCAAGGTCGCGCCCCCCTTGGCGGCTTGGGCCGCCTGCTTGGCCGTCAGGGTGAGGGTGGCGCGCAGCCAGATCGTGCCGTCGAAGGTTTCCAGGCCAGGATTGACCTCCCAGAAGTTCTCGGCCGGCATCGTGGCCCAGGCGCTGTCGTCGAGGTTCGGGCTGGCCCAACCCGCCGCCTGCGGCTCGACCTTGGCGGCCCAGCGATCCAGCTTCGCGCCCCAACGGGCCATGCCGGCCTCCTTGGATCGCGCGTAGTCAGCCAACACGGCCAGGCCCTCGTCATAGTTGCCCAGGGCGTGGAGGCCCTCGCCGCTGATCCAGTCCTGGATGATCGACCCGCCCCAACTGGCGTCGATCAGGCCGATCGGCGCATGGGTCGTCTTCCTCAACTCGCGGCCCATGAAGAAACACGCCGCGCTGAAGTTCGCGGCGGCTTCAGGGCTGGCCACGCGCCACACCGCTTCCTTGGGCAGGGTCGTGGTCGGAGCCGGCAGGCTGGTGCGGCCGGTTTGGAGCAGGCGGATGTCGGGATCGGTTGCGTGCGACAGCTCGGTGTCGCTGTCGAGCGACCGGCGCAGTGGATATTCCATGTTCGACTGGCCCGAGCACAGCCAGACATCGCCGACCAGCAGGTCGGAGATCGTCTGGCTGTCGCCAACGGTTTTGGCGGTCAGGGACAGGGCGGCGCCCGGCTGGCGGGCCGGGAAGGTCGCTGACCAGCGGCCTTCGGCGTCGGTGGTGGCCGTGGTTTCAGCCTCGCCCAGCATGACAGACACCGACGCCCCGGGCATGGCGCCGCCCCAGACCCGGATCGGCTGGCCGCGCTGGAGGACCGCGTGATCGGTGAAGACCGGGGCGAGGATGGGCGCGGCCGAAGCAAGGCTTGGCAAGAACAACGCGGAGGCTAACAGGCCAAGGACTTTCGAACGCATCGGCATACCCCAAAACCCGCTCATCCCGGCGAATGCCGGACCCAGATTCACCCAGAGCCTCAGCGGGATTCACCTGGGTCCCCTGAGTTCACAAACGAAGTGCAACACTCTCTTACCGAGGTGTTGCGATGGGACAAGCCTATGATCACCTCACGCTTGAGGAGCGGTGTGAGCTTGCCCGGCGTCGTGAAGCGGGTGAGACGATCCGACAAATCGCTGCGGCTCTGGGTCGCTCGCCATCGAGCATCTGCCGTGAGCTGAAGCGTAATGGCGCGCCCAAGGCCGCCTACAAGCCCGTGCTGGCCGGCGATCTCAGCAGGGCCCGGCGCTGGCGAGGCAGCCGCCTGGAACGCGACGAGGTCCTCCAGTGCCAAGTGCTCGAGCAGGTGGCCGGACGGCTGAAGCGCGAGCACGGCCAGGCGGTGATCAGCCACGAGAGCATCTACCGGTTCATCTACGCCCAGATGCGCCGGACCAACGATGGAAGCTGGCGCAAGTATCTGCCGCGCAAGACCAACCTCGACACCCTCGACCTGGACGACATTCTTTGGCTCAACAGGCTCCACAACCACAGGCCTCGAAAGTGCCTGGTCTTCCAGACACCCGCCGAGGTCTACACCCTGTTGCATTTCAAGTGTGAATCCACATCCCGACTTTCGTCGGGGAGACGGTGTTGAGGGCGTGCCACACGAACTGCTGACCGCGCCCGACTAAGCCTTCTGCTCCAGACGCGCCCGCCACAGCCGCCAAAGCACGCCCGGCGCGGCCAGCACCGGGTGTCGCTCGCGCCAGGGCGTCAGCGGCACCGACAGGCCCGTATGGCGCTCGATCTTCCAGACCGCATAGCGCGCCGCGCCCTCGAACGTGAAGGCGGCCTTGATCAGCCGCGCCAGGTTCAACGGCTTGCCCAGGCTGCGCCGCACCCGCCAGGCGGCGTTGAGCCGCTTGTGATCCTCCGCCGACAGATTGGGCTGCACCGCGCCGCGCGAAACGATGTCGAGCATCCCCTCCTCCCGCCAACAGGCAATCAACAGGCAATCGTAGCGCTCGGGCTCGAAGGCCAGGATCGAGCGCTCGCGCCCACCCTTCTCGACCCGGAATTCGGCGGCGTAGGTCTGCTGGAACAGGGCCGACCAATAGGCGTCCGGCGGGCCCTCGTGCGGTCCAAGCGCGGCGGCGAAGCGGGTGGCGGTTCGGGCGGCCTCCGCGACGGCCTCGATCACGGCGTCGCCGATCGCCGGATCGGCCGTCCAGACCAGGGCCGAGGGCTGGACGAAGCGCGTCCAGATCGTGGTGTCGATCCCCTGCCCCAGCACGGCGTTCTGGAACTGGGCCAAGGTCATGGCGGCGACCTTGGCGCGCAGGGTCCGGCCTTGGTGCTCGACCTCGTGATAGCTGACGTCCGGCCACAGCACCCGCCCGGCCAGACCGCGCCAGCCGCTCCGGGGGCCGGCGGTGAGGACGTAGAAGTCCATCACCCCCTCCAGGTCGCCCGTTCGCAGGATCGAGCCGTAGAACAGCACCGCCACCGGAGCCTCGAAGGCCTCCACCAGGCGTTGGGCGAACATCACGGCGTGGGGCGGGGCCGGGGCGCGGAGCTCCTCGCTGACCAGGCTGACCACCGAAGCGGTCATGCCGCCAGGAACCGCAGCGCCGGCGCCAGGACCACGGTCACGCCGCCGGCCCCGTCATAAACCTCGCCGTCCACCACCAGCGGCTGGTCGGTGGTGATCCGGATGGTCTGGGCGTCGCCGCGCCGATAGCCCAGACCGGGCAGCCAGGCGGCGTCGCGGCCGCTCAGCAGGGCAGGCAAGGCGCCGGGCAGGTGCTTGGGCGGGGCGTCGACGTCGAGGAACTTCAGCCCCTCGCGCGGCGGTCCGAACGGCTTGAGACCCAGGGGCAGGCGCTTGAGGGTGGTGGCCATGACCACGAAACGGTCGGCGGTGCGGGTTTCCTCGCCGTCGATGGCCATGCACAGCGGCACGCCGGCCCGCCAGCGGTCGCGCGCGCCGCCCATCAGGGTGCCAATCACGCCGCCGGCAAGGGTCAGGGCTACCGACAGGCTGTGGAAGGCGCCCAGGGCGTTGACCTTCTTGGACATGCTGGTCACCCGCACGAAGGCGCCCAGGCCGAACACGAAGCCATGCAACGACGGCCGACCGTCGTCCCAACGCACCACCAGGGGCGCGCGGGTCTTGATCACCGGGTGGCCGGAGCGGGCGGCGGCGATGGCCTGGTGCAGGGTCCACCCGTGCGGCACGCCCAGGTCGATGGCCAGGACGTTGGTCTTCCCGGACGGCAGCAGGGCCAACAGCGGCGGCGTGTCGCCGAAGGTGTCGGGCAGCAGGCTGATGACGTCGCGGATGGTGCCGTCGCCGCCGTCTATGACCAGCAGTTCGACCCCGCACTGGGCGAAGGCCTTCAGGTCCTGCACCAGGGCCTCGCGGGTGGCGGGCTCGACCAGCAGCACCGCGTCGGGCGTCGAGGCGCTCTCGGTCCGCCCGATATTGGCGTGGCTGCGCGGATTGCGGATGACCCCGATGCGCATCAGCGCGACAGCCAGGAGACGACGCCGCCCTTGGGCGTCGCCAGGCCCTGCAAGATCTGGACGGCGTGGACCAAGAGGCAGATCGCGGTCCACACCGCCACGGCCATGAATCCGATGTCAGGCCGGCCGGCGAGCCAGGCCAGAGTCAGCATGATGAGGTTGGGGTTGCGACGCGCGGTGATCAGCCGAAAGAAGCTGTCGAACGGTCGCCAGGCGTGCATCTCGACCTTGAACAGGGCCAGGAAGATGCCCTCCTCCACCCGCTGCAGCACATAGCCCGCGACGATCACCGCCAGGGCCAGGACGCCGTACGGCGTGGCGAAGGCCATTGCGCCCAGACCCACATACCAGGCCCACCACCAGAACGGCGGGTGCACCAGGTCAATGCCGTGGTCAAAGACATTGCCCCACTTCGATGAGGTCAGGGTCACGCGGGCCAGCTTGCCGTCGACGGTGTCGAGGAAGGTCATGATCCAGGCGCAGACCAGGCCCCAGCCGAACTGGCCCGTCCAGAACAGCCAGAAGGCCGCCAGGGTCAGGATGAAACCGATCAGGGTCACCTGGTTGGGCGTCATCTTGGCCAGGGCGCACCAGCGGGTGACGACCCGGGCCGGCGTGGGCCAGACATATTTCGTCACCAGGTCGGTGACGCCCTTGTAGGAGCCCTGGAACAATCGCTTCTCGACCGCGACGCGGGTCTCCGGCGTCAGGCGCTCCAGCACCGGCGGCTCGCGCTTGCGCAGGGCGCTGTTATAGGCCGAGCCAAGCTCCAGGGCGGTCAGGCGGGTGTCGGCCAAGGCGGTGACGTCCTCGCCAGTGTCGAGGCGGGCTATGGAGTCACGCGCGCGCAGGGCCGAGACGTTGACGGCGACCACGCGACCGGCCTCGTCCACCAGGGCCACGCCTGGACGCTCGGCCAGAGCTTTGATCAGCGACTCGTCGAACACCCAGCCGGCATCCACCACGATGACGTTCCCGCTGACGAAGACGGTCTCCGGCGTCGCCTCGACCAGGCCAAGGCGGCGGTAGATTCGCGACAGCCGTTCAGACGACGTCATCCCCCAGAGGCGCGTTTTCGTCAGGCCCACCGTGACGGCGGACAGACCAGCGGCTTCTTTCGGATCAATTTCGACCTTCACGTTACGACAGCCCCTTGAAACTCGCGGCGATTGATAAGCAGCTTCGACCCCTTCCGCCAGAAAGCGTGACCGAAGTCTTGTCGATATTCCGCCTCGCCCATCTGTCCGACCCCCACCTGCCGCCGCCCAAGGGCGCGTTCGGCTGGCGTGACCTGCTGTCCAAGCGGCTGCTGAGTCGCATCGCCTGGCGCCGCAAGCGCAACGAGCATCGCCCGGAGATTCTGGCGACGCTGGTCGCCGATCTCAAGGCCTACGCCCCCGATCATGTGGCGATCACCGGTGACCTGACCAACTTCGCCTCGCCCGTCGAGCTGGAGGCCGCCCGGCTCTGGCTGGAAGCCCTGGGCCCAGCCCGCGACATCACTGTCAGCCCCGGCAACCACGACGCCTTGGTCGATGCCGGCGGCCCGCCGTTCGTCCCATGGACGCCGTGGCTCGGGGATCACGGCGAGGCCAGCTTCCCCCAGGTCCGGATCCGCGACGGCGTAGCGATCTTCAATCTTTGCTCCGCCACCCCCACCGCCCTGCATCTGGCCACCGGCCGCCTGGGCGCCGACCAGCTGTCGCGGCTGGACGCCCGGCTGGCCGATCCGGCTTGGTGCGACCTTTTCCGCGTCGTGCTGATCCACCATCCGCCGGTCGCCGGCGCGGTGTCGGCGCGCAAGGCCCTGGAGGACCAGGACGACCTGCGGGCGGTGCTCGCCCGGCGCGGCGCCGATCTGGTGCTGCACGGCCATGCGCATGAGGCGCTGGTGGCCACCGCGCCCGGACCCGACGGCCGGATGATCCCGGTGCTGGGCGTGCCTTCGGCTTCGGCCCAGGGCCATGGCCGCCACCCCGCCGCGCGCTGGCATGGCATCGAGATCGATCGCCGGGCGGATGGCGAGATCGTGGTCAAGGTGGTGGCGCGAGGCCTGGACCCGACGAGCGGCCAGGCGATGGAGCTGGGCCGCTACGTCCTCTCCCAGGCGGGCCGACCGGCTCAGCGCCCGTAGCGCATCTTCAGCGCAGTGTGGTGTCGCCCGGCCCGGCCTGGAAAGTCAGCCGGGTGGCGGGCTGACGGCCCTCGCAGTCGCCAGCATCGCGCGTGGCCCCCTCGCCCGGCGCCGCGCCAGACTCGCCCGCCAGCGACGGACCGGCCAGCAGCGCAAATCCGGCGATGAGCCCAACCAAGAATGCGGATCGGACTTCCATCAAAAAGGCCGCATCCCTATTGTAGGATGGACGGCGGCTAGCGCCCCGAGGCGAGGCCGAGCATGACCAATCCCACCGCTATCAGCTTTGGCTTTCCGCGCACGCGGGTGGCCGAGACCGCCAGCTGGCTGGTTCTCGTCCGTCCCAAGCAGCCGACATTTGGGTCCCTGGTCCTGATATGCAAGGAAGACGCCCAGGCTTTCTCGCAAGTGAGTCCCGCCGCCTTCGCGGATCTCAAGACGGCCACGGACGGTATCGAGCGAATGTTGGCCAAGGTCGTGGCGTACGAGAAGATCAATTACCTGATGCTGATGATGGTCGACAAGGACGTGCATTTCCACGTGATCCCGCGCTACGCCGGCACGCGTGAGCACGAGGGTCAGGTCTTCGCCGACGCCGGCTGGCCGGCCGTTCCGGCCCTCGGCGATGCGGTCGATATGGGCCTGGACCGAGCCGAACGCCTGGCCAGGACCCTGGCCCAGGCCTGGTCGGCCGCGTGACCCGCTCCCGCCGCATCCGCATTCCGGTTCCCCAGGGCACGGCGCGCTTTCGCCTGATCGACGGTTATCTGTTGCGCCTGCTGCTGTGGCCGATCATCGGCTGCCTGGGCGTCACGGTGATCGCCCTGCTGCTGGAGCGCGTGCTGCGGCTGCTGGACGTGCTGTCGCAGAGCAGCGCCCGGTTCGGCTATGTCACCTCGCTGGCCGCCAACCTGGTGCCGCACTATCTGGGCTTGGCCCTGCCCGTGGCCTTCTTCGTGGCGCTGTTCATCGTCATCACCAAGCTGTCCGACGGCTCGGAGATCGACGCCCTGTTGGCCAGCGGCCAGTCCCTGACCCGTATCGCCGCGCCCTTCGTCTTCGTCGGCTTGTTCCTGGCGGTCTTCAGCCTGGGGGTGTTCGGCTACATGCAGCCCTACAGCCGCTACGCCTATCGCGCCGTGATGCACGAGGCGGTCAATGCCGGCTGGAATGGCAAGCTGGATGGCGGAGCGTTCATCGACGAGCCCAAGCTGCTGATGACCGCAGACGACGCCGACGCGGCCGGCCATCGCCTTACACGAGTTTTCATCCGCCGCCTCGACGCCAACGGCCGGGAGGAGGTCATCACCGCCGCCACCGCCGACCTGCGCGCCGACGAGGCCGCCAAGACCGTCACCATGCTGTTGCGGAGGGGCCAGCGGGTGGGCGTCGACGCTCAGGGCCAGTACCGGACCCTGGTGTTTGACCAGTTCACCACCAACATCCCCTTGGCCGGCGCGGCCGCCCTGCTGCGAACCCGCGGCGGCGACGAGCGCGAGCTGACCCTGGGCGAGCTCGACCGCCAGTCGAAGCTGCCCAACCCGATCGTGCCCAAGCGCACCCTGTTGGCCGAGCTGTACGGCCGGCTGGCCCGCGCCGCCTTCCTGCCGTTCCTGCCGCTGCTGGCCTTCCCGCTGGGCCTGGCCGCCAAGCGCGGCAACCGCACGCCTGGCCTGATCATCGCCGGCGTGCTGCTGCTGGCGTTCCAGCATAGCCTGCAGCTGGGGCAGGGCCTGGCGGAGTCCGGCAAGGCCATGCCCCTGGCGGCGATCGGCATGCCATTCGCGATCTTCACCGGCCTGAGCCTCTGGCTGTTCATCGGCAGCCGCAAGCGTCCGGGCCAAACCCCGGTCACCGAGATGATCCGGCGGATGGGCGTCGGCATCGCCCGTTTCCGCCGGATGGTCCAGTCCAAGACCGACCGGGCCACCGCATGAAGATCCAGCTCTATATCTTGCGAATGGTCGGCACGCGCGTGCTCGGTGCGGCTCTGATCCTGTTCTCGATCCTGCAGATCCTCGACTTGCTGGAAGTCACCACCGACATCCTCGGCCGGGGCCTGGGTACGGCCGGGGTGCTGTATTACGCCGCCCTGCGCTCGCCGCGCCTGATCGAGCAAGTGGCGCCGATCGCCACCCTGGCCGGCGGACTTTTCGCCTTCTCGCAGTTGGCCCGCGAGAGCGCGATCATCGCCATGCGCGCCACCGGCATCTCGGCCTATCGCATCGTCGCCATGGCGGCGCCGATCGCCTTTCTCGTCATGGCGCTGGATTTCAGCTGCGCCCAAGTCATCGCCCCGCGCACCGATCCGGTGCTGGCCGCCTGGTGGCAGGCCACGACCCCCGTCGCCGATCGCAAGGTCGCCGGCCCGCGCAGCTTCCGCTCCAGCGACGACCTGGTGATCGCCGCCGGGGCGTCGGCCGACGGCCGTCAGTTGAACGCGGTGAAGGTCTATCGCCGCGACACTTCCGGCCGCTTGATCGAGCGCGTCGAGGCGCCGACCGCCACCTATGTCCATGGCGGCGGCTGGACCCTCAACAGGCCGGTCATCGCCCGCTTCAGCGGCGAGCGCGTCGATGTCGTGCCCGCCGGCAAGCTGGCCTGGCCCTCGCCCCTGCACCCCCAGGACATCCAGGCCCTGTTCGCTGACAGCCCCGTGCCGACCGCCGCCACGGCCCGCCGGGCCCTTTTGAGCGGTGGCGGCGACCGGCCCGCCAGCTACTACGAGACCCGCCTGCTGGCCGCCTTCGCCGGTCCGTTCGCGGCCCTGGTCATGCTGCTGATCAGCGCGCCCGTCGCCCTGGCCAATTTCCGCAGCGGACAAGGGGCTATGCTGCTGACCGGCGGCCTGGCTGCGGGCCTGCTGTTCCTGGTCATCAACGGCCTGCTCTCGGCCCTTGGCGAAGGCGGGTCGCTGTCGCCCCTCCTGGCCGTCTGGGGCGGTCCGGTAATCTTCGCCTCCCTCGCGCTTTACGCGCTCGTTGCTCTGGAGGGCTGAATGCCGTTCGACACCGCCCCGTCCGACCTGACGATCGTTCCGGTCTCCACCAAGGCCGAGCTGAAGCGCTTCATCAACCTGGCCAACCGCCTGAACGCCAGGGACCGAAGTTGGGTGGTCCCCTTGATGTACGAGCGGATGGCGGCCCTGACGCCGAAGACCAATCCGTTCTTCGAGCATGCCGAGGTCCAGATGTGGCTGATGCTGCGCGGCGGCCGCGACGTCGGCCGGATCAGCGCCCAGATCGACGCCCTGGCGGTCCAGGAAGCCGGCCAGAAGACCGGCAATTTCGGGATGATCGCCGCCGAGGACGACCCCGCTATCTTCGAGCTGCTGTTTCGCACGGCCGAGGACTGGCTGCGCGAACGCGGCTGCACCAACGCCCTGGGCCCGTTCAACCTGTCGATCAACGAAGAGGTCGGCCTGCTGGTCGACGGCTTCGACACCAAGCCGATGGTGATGATGGGCCACGATCCGGCCTATACGGCCCGGCGAGTCGAGGCCCAGGGCTACGCCAAGGCCAAGGACGTCTATGCCTATGTCTGCGACCCCACCGCCGCCCTGCCGGCCGCGGTGGTGCGCAGGGTCAAGCGCGGCCTGCCGCAGGGCGTGACCCTGCGCGAACTGGACATGAGCCGCTATGACGAGGAGGTGCGGTCGCTGACCAGCATCCTCAACGACGCCTGGGCCGGCAATTGGGGCTTCGTGCCGACCACCGAGGCCGAGACCGCCCAACTGGGCAAGGCCCTGAAGGACGTCATTGACAAGCGCCTGACCCTGTTCGCCGAGATCGACGGCGAGCCGGCCGGCTTCATCGTGCTGCTGCCCAATGTCAACGAGGCCATCGAGGGCCTGAACGGCAAGCTGCTGCCGTTCGGCTGGGCCAAGCTGCTGTGGCGGCTGAAGGTCAAGCGGGTGAAATCGATCCGCATTCCGCTGATGGGCCTGAAGCGAAAGTTCGCCGACACCCTGCGCGGCCAGGTCGTGCCCTTCCACCTGATGAACGCCGGGCGCGATGCGGGCCTGGCCCTGGGCTACGACAAGTTCGAGTTCTCGTGGGTGCTGGAGACCAATGCGCCGATGCGACGGATCTCCGAGGCCATGGGCGCCACGATCTACAAGACCTATCGGATCTACGAGAAGGCGCTTTGACCACCATGGGCTTCCAGGCCCTGGTTCTGGCCGGCTCGCGCGGCGGGGTCGATCCGGTGGCCGACTATGCCGGCGTCAGCCAGAAGGGCCTGATCGTCCTAGGCGGTCAGACCCTGCTGACCCGAGTGCTCGGCGCGCTTGACGCGGCGGGCGCCACGCGGATCGCGGTCTCGACCAACGACAAGGCGCTGGAAGCGGCCCTGGCGACGCAGGCGATTCGGGCGACGCTCACCGCCCTGCCCTCCGCCGCCGGACCCAGCCAGAGCGTCCACCAGGCCGCCGAGGTCCTGGGCACGCCGCTGCTGGTCACCACGGTCGATCACGCCCTGCTGCGGCCCGAATGGGTGACCGATTTCATGGCCGACACGCCCGAAAACGCCGACATCGCCATCCTGCTGGGTGAGGAAGCCCTGGTCTTGGCCGCCGCCCCAACCACCAAGCGCACCTATCTGGCGTTTCGCGACGGGCGCTATTCGGGCTGCAACCTGTTCTACCTGAAGACCCCCGCGTCGCTGCGGGCGATCGACCTGTGGCGCAAGGTCGAGCAGCACCGCAAGCAGCCCTGGAAGATCGCCGCCATGCTCGGCCCGATGATTCTGGTGCGCTACCTGCTGGGCCTGATGACCTTGGACGAGACCGTCGGCCGCATCGGCGCCTTGGCCGGTGTCAAGGCGGTGGCGGTGCGGGCGCGGGACGGCTTGGCGGCGGTGGATGTCGACAAGCCGGGGGATCTGGACCTGGTACGGGGGATCGTGGAGGGCGCCTGAAACACCGCCCACCCCGACGAGAACGCCAAATTTCCTTCTTCCTCAAGGGGGAGAAGGTGGCCGGTGGCGCGGACATGACACCCCTACCGCGCCTCCAGCACCAGCCGCAACTTCGCCGCCAGCGCCTCCAGCGTGAACGGCTTGCCAATCAGCTCGACGCCCGGATCCAGCACGCCGTCATGGAACACGGCGTTTCGCGTGTAGCCCGTCGTGAATAGAATTTTGATGTCCGGACGCCGGCGGCGGACCTCCTCGGCCAGCTTGGCGCCGTTGACGTCGGGCATGACCACATCGGTGAACAGCAACACGATCTCGGGATGGGCGTCGATCAAGCGCAGGGCCGCAGCCGCGCCGTCGGCTTCCAGCACCAGATAGCCCAGCTCGCCCAGCGCATCGACGCTGAACTGGCGGACGGACGGCTCGTTCTCGGCGACCAGAACCACTTCGCGGCTGTCACCCACAGCCAACGGCGCGGGCGCCGTTTCGGCCTCGCTCGCGGCCAAGGCGCCGATCAGGCGCGGCAGATAGATCTTGATGGTCGTGCCCACCGACGGCTCGGAATAGATCTTCACATGGCCGCCCGACTGCTTGACGAAGCCATAGACCTGGCTGAGCCCCAGGCCCGTGCCCTTGCCCTTGCCCACTTCCTTGGTTGTGAAGAACGGATCGAAGGCCTTTTAGATGACCTCGGGGGGCATTCCGCCTCCGGTATCGGTCACCGCGATCAGCACATATTGGCCTGGCGTGAGGCCCAGTTGGGGGGCAGCGTAGCGCTCGTCCAGATGAGCGTTCTGGCCCAGTTGTTGGGGTTGCGGGCGGCGGTGGTGAGGAAACAAGCCCGCTGGAAGAAGTCGGTAGTGTCGCGCGAGTCGAAGTACATGCCGCTGACGTGCCACTTCAGGCGGTCGTCGCCATTGCTGGCCAAGTGGATTTCCTGGGTCAGCTGATCCAGATCGCGGATTTGCCCCTGGAATTGGCCAAAGCCGCTTAATAAGAGCCCGCTTACTTGCGTGCGAGCCTGCGGCCTTTAGGCAAATTGCATGACGGCCCCGTGGCAGGCGGGTTGGCCGCGGGTGGTCAGATTGTCGACAGCCGGCGCCCGTCCTTCTCCCCTCGCGAAGGCAGGCGATCCGCACGACCCGCCGCACAGATAGCCTTGTCGTCCCGGATCTTCGCGCTTCGCGCTCGTCCGGGATGACAACCGTTTTTGACGACCTGAAAGAGTGCCCTCCCAAAAAGGGAGAAGGCAAACTACTCCCCCGCCGCCACCCAGGCCGCCGCCAGGGCCCGGTTGCCGGGCAGGTCTTCGGGGAAGTCCATCTCGGCCCACCGCAGGCCCTCGATCGACTGGGTGGCGACCACGTCGTGGTCCTGGGCGATCTGATTGATGACGCTGAGATACCAGCGCTTGAGGCCCTCGGGCGTGCGCAGGGCCTGCTCGACGATACGGGTGAACAGCGCTGCGCCCTCGGGGTCGAAGCGCAGGAAGCCGATCGACTCGGCGTCGTATTGCTCGATGGTCTTGCCGATGGCCCGCAACTTCAGGCCCTCGGTCAGCACCTTCATGTCGTCGGCGTCATAGCCGGGCTTGCGGTCGATGGTGACGGTGATCGGGGCCGGCGGAGCGGCGATCAGCCGGCGGCCGATGTCGGTCGCGAACAGGGTGTCGCCGTTCAGCAGCAGGAAGTCGCCCCGCATCTCCCCGCGCGCCAGCCAGCAGGTGGCCAGATTGTCGGTCAGGGCATAGAACGGGTTGAACAGGGTGCGGACCGTCAGGCCCGGAAGGTCCAGGCCGGCGACCTCCTGCTCGACCGTATCGGCCGCGAATCCGGTGACCACCACCGCCTCGGCGACGCCGGCTTCCGCCAGGTGCTTGAGCTGCCAGTGCAGCACGGTGCGGCCCGACAGTTCGACCATGCATTTGGGACGCGTGTCGGTCAGGGGCGACAGGCGTTTGCCCTGGCCGGCGCTGAGGATGATCGCTTTGGCCGGTGTCGCCACAGGGTGGTCTCGTCTGTCAGAAAATGGAGGTCGCCAGATAGCGACGATGGGCGCGCCGAACAAGCCGCTCGTCGTGGAGCGCGAGGTAACAAGCGGCGGGGTCCCTAGGCAAGCCATAGCGACGCCCGGGGGCCATTCCGCCACCACGCGGGCCGCGCCTGGCGCGCGTTTCCGACATTGCAGAACGGGCTTTCTAACCTAGCCGAGGAAGCTGTGGGTACGGCTTCCGGCGCTTTCGTTGATTTCTGAATTGGAGCGGGCGATGGGAATCGAACCCACGACATTCTGCTTGGGAAGCAGACGCTCTACCTCTGAGCTACGCCCGCACTGGACGGAATGAACATGCGCCGTCCGAGCGCTGCGGCTCGTCTAGCGGGTCTCGTCCCCCGACTCAAGACAGGCCGCATCCAAGGCATCCGTTGACGGCGTGCAACGCGCGGCGCACGATCGGTCAAACAGATGTTCGGGAGGAGGACGCCCATGGCCGATGGTCATCAACACCCAGAGGAGCATGAGCGAGCCCAGTTCCACGCCATGACCGGCGGCACGCCTCAGGACTGGGCGATCATCGCCAACGCCTCGACGGAATTTGGCCGCGAGCTCCCGACCCGGCTGGTCTCGCACCTGAAGCTGCTGCAGGGCGATTGCGGGGGCTTCGCGATCGACCGGCTGGACCACAGCCTGCAGACCGCCACCCGGGCCTTCCAGGACGGCCGCGATGAGGAATATGTGGTCTGCGCCCTGCTGCACGACATCGGCGACATCCTGGGCCCGCGCAATCACGCCGACATCGCCGCGGCGATCATTCAGCCCTTCGTGTCGGAGGCAAACCACTGGATGGTGGCCCACCACGCGATCTTCCAAGGCTATTATTTCTTCCAGCACCTGGGCCTGGATCGCGACATGCGCGACCAGTTTCGCGGCCATCCCAGCTTCGAACACACCGCCCAGTTCTGCCACATCTACGACCAGGAGGCCTTCGACCCGGCCTATAGCTCGATGCCGCTCGAGGCGTTCGAGCCGATGCTGCACCGGGTGATGTCGACGCCGAAGCGGTCGATCTACCTGCGGGCGAAGGACGAGGCGGCGGCTTGATTTAAGTCTTCCCCCTGTGGGGGAGGCGATAGCGCAGCGATCGGTGGGGGGGAGTTTTAGGGACTTCGATCTTGGGTCACGCCGCCGGCCGATCACTCCCCCCACCGTCGGCTTCGCCGACACCTCCCCCACAGGGGGAGGACTTTATTCCAACACCTCGGCCACGATCCCCAGCGCCCCAAGCTGGGCCTGCAGACTGTCGGGGCCCACCAGGTGCCCCGCTCCCACCGCCACGAAGCTGACGCCCGAGCCGGCCAGCTTGGCCTTCAACTGCCGCGCCCAGTCCTTGTTGCGGTTGACCAGCAGCAAGGCGTAGACGCCTGGATAGTCGGCCCGCATCTCGTCGATCATCTCGTGTTTGATCGCCGCTTGGTCGCCGCGGGCCCAGGCGTCGACCAGCAGGTCGATCTTGGCCGGCCCCTCGTCGACATCCGCCAGGGTGGATTCCAGCAGGCCGCGCTCCTGGTCGGGGGTCATGTCGGCGAAGAAGCGAATCTGCTGCTCCATCGTCTCGAAGGCATGGATCGGCTTGCCGGCCGCCTTGGCCTGGGCGGTCAGCACCTTCTCGACGCCGCTTTCCGGGTCATAGCCGGCCCGGAGGATCGGGGTCAGCGACACCGTCAGGGCCGCCAGCCAAGGCCGCATCGGGTCCAGGCTGCCCGGCGCCATGCCCATGCCCTGGGCCGCGGCCTGCAGCTTGGCGTAGGTTTCGGGGCTGAGCTTGGCCGACAACGGCGTGGCGCGATCGACGCCGTATTTCAGCATCAGGGGCTGCACGGCCATCGGGTTTTCGGGCTGCTCGACTTCCATCACCACGTCGTCAGCCGCCTCGAAGGCCTGCGTGATCCTGGCCGAGCGCCAGACGGTCTGTGGCTTCAGCACATGGACCGTGCCGAACAGGTAGATCGTCGAGTCGTGGTCCCTGATCACCCAAAGCGCCGGATCGGCGAAGGCGGGGCTGGCCCCCATCGCCAGCAGGGCGATGAGGGCCAAGGCGCAGCGGCGGACGAGATTGGTCAGAATCATCATGGTCCCAATCTCCGGGCGCCGCGGCGCGTAGGCAAGGCGCGTCTCAGCGCAGGAAGGCCTCGACCTCGGCGGCGAAGGCGGCCGGTTGATCCAGCATGATGAAGTGCAGCGAACCGTCGATGCGCTTGACCCTGGCCGAGGTCATGGGGGCGTAGGCCGAGGTGTAGAGCGCGTCATAGGCCGCCTGGGGCGCCCCGGTGGCCTCGTCCCAGGGGTAGAGCATCACGGTCGGGGTCTTGATGAACGCGATATCGCCGCGCAGGTCGGTGGTCAGGTCGTCATAGAGGGCGCGGCCGGTCACCGACGGATCCGAGGCGATGGCGGCCGCGGTGGCGGCCTTCAGGCCCTCGGGCGACTTGACCAGGCGAGCCATGGTGCGGGTCTCGCCGGCCGCCCACGCCTCGGGCGTCGATTTGGCGGCCATGTCGCGCATCGCGGCGGCCTGCGGCCTGACCGTCTCGACGGTGGCCGTCGGGGCGAAGACCACGGGATAGAAGGGCAGGCTATCGACGACCATCAGCTTGCCGAGGTCCTCCGGGTGCTGGCGGGCCAGCATCAGGCCGGCCAGTCCGCCCATCGAGTGGCCGATCACGGATGGAGACTTCAGGTGGGCCGACTTGATGTAGCCGTCGAGCGCGTCGACGGTGGGCTGCAAGACGGGGCCCTCGGCATTGGCCCCGACCGGCGCGCCGGCGAAGCCCGCCACCTGGACGATGTGCAGGCGATAACGGCCTTCAAGCTGCTTGACCGTGGCGTCCCAAACCAAGGCCGAGGAAGCCAGACCGGGGATCAGGATCACGTCCCGACCCTTGCCCCGGACCTCGACGGTGAGGCGCGGCGCGACGGCCGAGGGGACGGCGATGGGGGTGGCCGCGTCGGCGGGGTGGAAGACGCCAAGGGCGGCGGCGAGGGCGGCGACGCAGGCGAAGGCGGCGCGCGTCGAGAGATGACGGACGGACATGGGCGATCTCCAGGTTGGGGGTTATGGGCTCTGTGGCGGACGCCTGACCGGAGGTCAGGCTTCGTCTTGAAAAATAGTTTCGATCGGCAGCGCGAACAGGCGGGCCAGCTTGAAGGCCAGCGGAAGGCTGGGGTCGTACTTGCCGGTCTCGAGCGCATTGATGGTCTGGCGCGACACTTCGAGCCGGTCGGCCAGGTCGGCCTGGCTCCAGTCGCGCTCGGCCCGCAGGACTTTGAGGCGGTTCTTCACCGGTACCTCAGGCTCACCAGCGGCCGGGCCAAGCCCATGGCCGCGCAAAAAATCGGGAACACCATGTAGAGCGGCAGGTGCGCCACCAACTCGACATTCTCAAGAAAGCCCCAGGCCGTGCAGCCCGCCAGGGTGATCCCGATGCCCCAGAGCATGGATTGGACCAGAATGGAGCGTTGGAACTCATCGGTCTCCTCGACCACATAGAGCCCCATGATGGCGATCACCGCGATGATCGGCAGGGCCGGGGCGATGGCCAGCAGCCACAGCAACGGGCCGTGCGGATCTTGGTGCCTGATCCACCAGATCGAGGCGAACAGCACTCCGACATAGGCGGCCATGGCCGGTGCGAACCGAGCGATGTAGCGTTTCGCCGCCGGGCTGGCCTTCTTCATATCGCAGATCATCGTCTTGCTCCCTCGATGGCCGTTCAGACCCGACCGTTCAGCCAGCGGCCGATCGGGGGCGCCACGCGGTGGGCGGCCTTCATGACGCCGGCGACCAGCAGGGCGCTCAACACCACGCCTTGCGACGACGGCGGGAAGGCCAGGCTGACGGTCGATGTCTGGGCGTTGAGGATCACGCCGCCGGTCGCCAGGAAGGCGGCGATCGCGAGCGCGCCGGCGATGATAGCTCCGGCCAAGGCGGCCTTGGCGATCCGGTCTTCAATTTCATTTTGCATGACAAGCCTCCTCGTCTTTATGACAAGTACGCTTGTCTTATATCACTGCGACTATGTCAAGCTCGCTTGTCATAATATCAAGGAGAGGCCACACCGGCCGGCTAGAGCATTTCCCGACCTGACTGCGTCAGGCCGTGAGCTCTAATCTTTTGTTTTGACGCATTTTTCTTCACGCCAACCGGAACCACTTCGCTCGAAAAATGCTCTAGGCGGCTCGGCGCGAGGGTGTGGCGTGCAGTTCATCAGCCGAATTCAGATGCACCGGCTTGGACAGCGAGCGGCCCAACACCTGGGCCAGACGGCCCTCGCCCCGCTCGCGGGCGATCGTCCAGCCATAGCGCGAGAAAGCGTCCCCATAGTCATCCCAGCGGATCACCCGGCCATGGTCGTCGCAGCGCCAGATGGCCTTGTCGCAACCGGGGATGGGCGCGGCCTTGATCCAGATCGCGACCCGCCGGACGTGGGTGGGATAGGTCCCGCCGAAGAGTGCGTTCATGGTTGCAAGCTCCACTGGATCGACGCTCGCAGTGAGTCGCGTCGTCGACAAGGGCAAACTAGCACTGGTGGCATCGGGTTGGAGGGCCACTACATCTAGTGCGACGCCGTGACGCGCGACCGAATGACCAATTAGATGTTCGACGAACGGCGCTGCGAATCCAGACGAATGACGACATCGGCGCGGGCCGGCATTTCGCGGCTGATGTGACGGGTCAGGCGCTCGTAGTGCTGCACGAAGACCGCGACCTGCGCGTCGTCCATGGTCCGCGCCGCGCCCGCCTCAGCTGCGGCCAGCCGGTCGCGCAGCTTGCGCTCCTGCTCCTGGCGCCAGGCCAGGACAGCCTCGAAATCGGGCGCGATGAACTGGATCAACAGGTCGATTCGGGCGAACAGCGCGCGATAGGGCCCGGCCAGTGCGGCGTTGACCTGGGCGCGCCAGGCGCCGTCCGGATCTTTCTCGCGTTCCAGCGCGTTGACCGCGACCTTCAGGGCGTGGGGAAGTTCGGGCCTCGCCCCGACGCACCAGCCTTCGAACAGCACGATATCGACCGGACCACTGACCGTGGACCAGGTCGCGGCGGGCGCGCGGGTGTCGGTCGCCTTGTCGAAGCGTGGGAGAGCCGTCGTCCCCGCCCCGGACAAACCGTCGAGCACCGCCAGGCCCAGGCCCACGTCGTGCGTGCCTGGAACGCCGCGCGTGCGCAGCAACGGATGAATGTCGCGGGCCAGAACCTCACGGTCCGCCAGGGACAGGTAGAGATCGTCCAGCGACAGGATCGCCACCGTTCGGCCCCGCTCTGCCAGCAGCCGGCCAAGCACCAGAGCGGCGGTCGATTTGCCCGATCCCTGTGGCCCGCAGATCCCCACCACGAAGGCCGGCCCCATCGCCACCGCCGCGATCCGCGCCGCCAGAGGCGCGTGCAGGCGCTCGATCTGGGCGCCGAAGGTCTCGGGAAGGTCTTCGTCGCGCAGAAGGGCTGCCAGCCAGTCAGGATCGATCATGAAAGCGCTCCTTCCTTGTTCCCCTGCGGGAAAAGGTGTCGGCGCGGCCGACGGATGAAGCGTTCCACGGCGCGGCCACTCCGGCCCTTCAACCTATCGCCAGGCCTTGAAATGCTTGGACAGCTTCAGCCCTTGGCGCTGGTAGTGCGAGCCACCCTCGCCATACAGCCGCTCGGGTCGGGCGGTCAGGGGTTCATAGACCAGCCGGGCGACGATCTGGCCGTCCTCCAGCAGGAACGGCGTCTCGTGGCTGCGCACTTCGAGCACGCCCTTGGAGCCGACGGCCAACGCCTCCTCGGTGCCAAAGCCAGGGTCGAAGAACCCGGCATAGTGGACGCGAAACTCGCCGACCGACGGATCGATGGGGGTCATTTCGGCCGCCTCCATCACCGGGATCTGGATGTCGTCCTTGGAGGCCAGGATGTAGAACTCGCCCGGGTCGAGCAACAGTTCGCCATGGCGGGTTTCCAGCGCTTCCCAGAAGTCGCGCGGATCGTGGCCGTCCTCGTGGTCCAGGTCGACGACCCCGGCGTGGCGGCGGCCTCGGAAACCGACTATGCCGGTGGTCAGATCGACGCCGACGCTGCGGGTCGCCAGCTTGACCGGCTCGCCGCGCTTGAGACGCAGCTGGTTTAGCCGGGTGCCGGCCCGCACCAGCACCGAGAAGGTATGCGGCGCGATCTCGATGTAGAGCGGGCCTTCATAACCGGCCTCGACATCGTCGAAGGCCTTGCTGTGATCGGTCAGCAGGCGAACAAAGACGTCGACCCGGCCGGTCGAGCTCTTGGGATTGCCCCGCGCCGCGATATTGCCCGGCAGGGCCAGGCTCTCCTGGATCTCGGCGATATAGACGCAGCCCTTCTCCAGGACCGCGCCCTTCGTCAGGTCCAGCTCGTGCATCGCCACGTCCTTCAGACGCTCGGGCACGCGGCGGGCCACGCCCGGCAGGAACGAGGCGCGCACCCGCCAGCACCGCGCGCCCAAGCGCAGGTCCAGGCTGGCCGGTTGCACCTGGTCGGCGTCGAACGGAGTCTGGGAGGTGATCGCCTCTTGAGCAATCAGGTCCTCGATGGATTGGCAGGGCAGAATCCCCGCTGCGTGGGCGTCGGTCATTGGGGCGACACTCGCTAAACCGCGCCGGGAAGGCAAGGCTCGCGGTGATCCGCGCGCGCCTTACTCGCCTGTGACAATTCTAATGTTGAAATCAGACTTGTCCGCCTTGACCCTTGGGCCGGCAAAACCCCTTATGCCGGCCGTTTCTAGAGCGTGGCAGCCGAAAGTGGCCACCGGTTTCGGCTGCCACGCTCAAGTGTTTGAAGAGGAGCCTGCCTAGCAGGCTCCTGAGACGAGAAAAAAAGGAACCGCCATGGCCGAGGACCCGAAGGACTGGGATATCGCCACCAAGCTGATCCGCGGCGGTCTGGCGCGCTCGCAATTCATGGAAACCGCCGAAGCCCTCTATCTCACCCAGGGCTTTACCTATGACAGCGCCGAGGGCGCCGACCGCCGGTTCTCGGGCGAGGACCCCGGCTTCGTCTATTCGCGGTTCAGCAATCCGACCGTGAAGATGTTCGAGGACCGTCTGGCGCTGCTGGAAGGCGCCGAGGTATGCCGCGCCCAGGCCACGGGCATGGCCTCGATCCACATGGCGCTGATGGGCCTGGTTCGCGCCGGCGACCACGTGGTGGCCGGTCGCGCGCTGTTCGGCTCCTGCCGCTGGCTGATCGCCGAGTGGCTGCCGCGCTTCGGCGTGGAGACGACCTTCGTCGACGCCACCGATCCCAAGGCCTGGGAAGCGGCGATGCGCCCCAACACCAAGGCGGTGCTGATCGAGACGCCGTCGAACCCGGTGCTGGAGATCACCGACATCCGCGCGGTGTCGGAACTGGCCCACGCCGTCGGCGCCAAGGTCATCGTCGACAACGTCTTCGCCACCCCGATCTTCCAACAGCCCCTGACCCTGGGCGCCGACATCGTGGTCTATTCGGCCACCAAGCACATCGACGGCCAAGGCAGGGTGCTGGGCGGGGCGATCCTGACGACCGAGGCGATCAACGAGGAATTCTACCGCGACGCCCTGCGCCACACCGGCCCGTCGCTGTCGCCGTTCAACGCCTGGGTGCTGGTCAAGGGCCTGGAGACCCTCGATCTGCGCGTGCGCCGCCAGACCGACAGCTGCGCGGCCCTGGCCGACACGGTCGCCGACCACAAGGCGGTCAAGCAGGTGCTCTATCCCTTCCGCCACGACCACCCGGGCCACAATGTCGCCAAGTCGCAGATGAGCGGCGGCGGCACAGTGCTGGCCCTGGACCTCGGTTCGCGAGAGGCGGCGTTCAAGTTCCTCAACGCGCTGGAGATCGTCGACATCTCCAACAATCTCGGCGACGCCAAGTCGATGGCCACCCACCCGCCGACCACCACCCATCGCTCGGTGCCCGAAGAGATGCGGCCGTCGCTGGGCGTGGTCGAGGGCGGCGTGCGCCTGTCGGTCGGGCTGGAAAGCCTGGCGGACCTGAAGCGGGACGTGATCCGTGCGCTCGATCAGGCGTGAATCCTCCCCGCCCCTGAAGCGGATCCGACGCCGTCGCGGCGCGGATACCGGCATCTATGAAGCGCGCACGCGCGACATCGTAGTGCGGGTCTCACCGGTCTATCAACCCGAGGGGTCCTCGCCCGAGGAGGGCCTGTGGATGTGGCTCTACACCGTGGAGATCGAGAACCACGGCGTCGAGACCGTGCAGTTGATCTCCCGCGCCTGGACGATCACCGACGGCCTCAACCGGGTCAGTGAGGTCGAGGGCTCCGGCGTGGTCGGCGAACAGCCGGAACTGCAGCCGCGCGAGGCGTTCCGATACGTGTCCAACTGCCCTTTACCGACGTCATCCGGCGCCATGGTCGGCCGCTACCAAATGATGACCGAGGCCGGCGAGGTGTTCGACGCCAACATCCCGGAGTTCTCGCTGCACCTGCCGGGCGCGGCGAGACGGGTGAACTGACGGCAAGGGCGTGCGTCCTTCGAGGTTCGGCTACGCCTCGCACCTCAGGATGAGGAAGATTGTGCTGAATTCCTGATCCTGAGGCGCCCGCACAGCGGGCCTAGAAGGACGCACAGCGCCTCAGCCGACCGCAGCCGGCTCCACCTGATAGACCCGTGAGCAGTATTCGCATGTCACGTGGATCTTGCCGTCGGGCTCGATCATGTCGGCGACTTCGTCGGCCGTGAACGAGCCCAGCATGCCGCTGATGCGCTCATCGGAACAACGGCAGAAGGCGCGCAGCGGCTTTTCCTCAATCAGCCGCACGCCGTCCTCGTTGAACAACCGCCAGAGCAAGAGCGTCGTCGGCACGGTGGGGTCGATCAGTTCGTCCTCGCCGGTGGTCTCAAACAGCGCCTGGACGTGGTTCCACGCCTCGGCGGTCTCGCCGCGGGTCTCGTCGCCAGCGATGGCCTGGATCAGGATCCCGCCGGCCCGCCACTTCGGGCCCTCGCCGGTGTCGGCCTGGCCGACCGCCAGGCGCACGCGGGTCGGGGTCTGTTCCGACTGGGCGAAATACTGCTCGGCGCATAGGGCCAGAGTCTCGCCCTCGATGGGCGTGATGCCCTGATAGCGGTCCATGTCAGGACCCTGGTCGACGGTCATCATGAAGGTTCCGCCCCCCAGCAGGGTCTTGGCGCCTGGGCGCACGAAGCCTTCCGAGACCTTGGCCACCTCGTCCGCATCGAAGCGGCAATAGCCGCGCAGGGCGCCGCTGGTATCGTAGTCGACGACGACGTAGCGCACCGGACCGTCCCCCTGGGCCTGGACGATCAGCCGGCCCTCGAACTTCAGGCTGGAGCCGACCAAGGCGGCCAGGGCGCAGGTCTCGCCCAGCAGGTTGGCGACAGGCTCGGGATAATCGTGGCGGGTCAGCACCTCATCGACCGTGGCGCCCAGGCGCACGACGCGGCCGCGCACGGGCAGGCCCTCGATCTGAAAGGCGGAAACGATGTCGTCGGGCGCGCCTGGGGCGGCGATGGCGGCGGTGATGTCAGTCATGCGGCGGTTAAATAGGAGGTTCGGGGGAAAATGCGAGCCCCCTGCGGCGACCTCTTGCCCCCACCTGGCGACTGCGTCGCCTGTCCGCCCCCATAGGGGGCGGAGTTTGCGCGCTTGAGCTCCGCCCCCTATGGGGGCGGACAGACCGCGAAGCGGTCAGGTGGGGGCAAGTGCTTCCTCAATCGACGAACGGCTTCTCGATCTCGTAGACGGCGTCGTCCAGCTTGTCGCGAAACAGCTGCTGGGCGTCCTGGACGCCTTGGTTATAGTAATAAGGCCCCATCTGCTCGGAGATGAAGTCCAGCAGGAACCCCACCTGCAGCGGGCTGGCCTCGCAGTCGAGTTCGCGGTCGAGATAGCGCGTCAGCCTATCGAGCAAGGCGTCGCGCTTCTGCTTGTTGAACTCGATCTTGGCCATCTAGCCGCCCCCTTGGCCAATCGCCCCGAAGCACCAGGCCAGCACCGACTTCTGAGCGTGGATGCGGTTTTCCGCCTCGTCCCAGGCCAGGGAGCGGGGGCCGTCGAGCACCGCGTCGGTGACCTCCTCGCCCCGGTGAGCCGGCAGGCAGTGTAGGAACACGCCGTTGTGGGACAGGTCCATCAGGGCGTCGTCGACCTGGTAGGGCTCCAGCGCGGCCAAGCGCTCGTCGTGATCGGTGTCGCCCATCGAGACCCAGGTGTCGGCCGCCACCACGTCGGCCCCGCGCACGGCCGCCTTTGGATCGTCGGTCAGGGTGATCTGGCCCTGCAGCTCCTGGGCGCGGGCCAGGTCGATAAGGTCGGGATGGTAGATCGCCGGACAGGCGATGTTCAGCTTGAAGCCCAGCAGCGGCGCGGCGTGGATAAAGCTGGAGCACATGTTGTTGCCGTCGCCGACCCAGGCGATGGTCTTGCCGCCGATGTCGCCGCGATGCTCCTCGATGGTCAGCAGGTCGGCCATGACCTGGCACGGGTGGCTCTTGTCGGTCAGGCCGTTGATCACCGGCACGGTCGAGACCTGGGCGAAGCGCTCGACGTCGGCGTGGCTGTTGGCGCGGATCATCACCGCGTCGACCATCCGCGACAGCACCCTGGCGGTGTCCTCGATGGTCTCGCCGCGCCCCAGCTGCATGTCGTTGGCGGTCGAGATGATCCCCGACCCGCCCAACTGGCGGATCGCCGCGTCGAACGAGAAGCGGGTGCGGGTAGAGTTCTTCTGGAAGATCATCGCCAGCACGCGGCCGTCGGCCGGGGCGTCGGCGTCGACCTTGCCCTTGCCCCAGCCGGCGCGGGCGGCTTTGCGGGCCTTGGCGTCTTCGAGGATGACCCGCAGCGTGGGGCCGTCGAGCTTCCACAGGTCGATGAAGTGTCTGGGCTGGGTCATCTGGTCCCCCTACCCCGCTCACCCCGGCGAATGCCGGGGCCCAGATTCATCTGGGAAGCAGCGGGCTTGATCTGGGTCCCGGCATTCGCCGGGATGAGCGGATTAGCGAATCTCAGGCCACCACGTTCTGCGCGGCCCGAGCGGCCTCGCAGGCCTGTTCGAGCTTGGCGATGGCCTCGGAGGCTTCCTCGACGGTCAGGTTCAGCGGCGGCAGCAGGCGCACGCAGTTATCGCCGCCCCCGGCCACCAGCAGCTTCTCGTCGCGGGCCAAAACCATGAACTCGCGATTGTTCGGGATCAGCTTGATGCCGATCAGCAGGCCCTTGCCGCGGATATCGACGATGATGTCCGGGAAGCGGTCCTTCAGGCCGTTCAGCTGCTGGACGAAATAGCCGGCCACGCGCGTCACGTTGTCGAGAATCTCGTCGGTGTTGATCGTGTCGAACGCCGCCTTGCCCACGGCCATGGCCAGGGGGTTGCCGCCGAAGGTCGAGCCATGGACGCCCACGGTCATGCCCTTGGCCGCCTCGGTGGTGGCCAGGCAGGCGCCGACCGGGAAGCCGCCGCCCAGGGCCTTGGCCACGGCCATGATGTGAGGCTCGCCGCCCACTCCACCGTCTTGGGCCGCCCACTCATAGGCGAACAGCTTGCCGGTCCGGCCCATGCCGCACTGAACCTCGTCATAGATCAGCAGCACGCCGTGCTCGTCGCACAGCGCGCGCAGGCTGACCAGACAGTGCTCGGGAATGGAGCGCGCCCCGCCCTCGCCCTGCACGGGCTCGACGATGATCGCGGCCGTGGTGGGGTTGGCGATCGCGGCCTTCAGAGCGTCATGGTCGCCGAAGGTCAGCTGGCTATAGCCCGGCAGGCGGGGGCCGAAGCCCTCGACATAGCTGGGATTGCCCGAGGCGTTGACCGCCGCGTAGGAGCGGCCATGGAACGAGCCGTCGAAACCGAAGATCTCTATCCGCTCCGGCTGGCCATTGGCGGTGTGATATTTGCGGGCGGTCTTCAGCGCGCACTCGATCGCCTCGGTTCCCGAATTGGTGAAGAACACCACGTCGGCGAAGCTGTGGGCGCACAACCTATCCGCCAATTCCTCCTGCTCGGGGATCCGGTAGATGTTGGAGACATGCCAGAGCTTCTCGCCCTGGGTCTTCAGCGCCTCGACCAGCACGGGATGGGCGTGGCCCAGACCGTCGGTGGCGATGCCGGCCACGCAGTCCAGATATTCATCGCCGTCGGTCGAGAACAGACGCGCGCCTCGGCCCCGCTCGAACGCCAGCGGGGCGCGGTTATAGACGCCCATGATGTGGTGTTGCGCGGCGGTAGACGACGTCGACGTGCTCAAGACAGCCTCCCAAAAAGGAAACAAGCCCCCGCACTGAAAGCGCGGGGACCGGAAGGCTGAGCGTTGTCGGCGCGTAACCGTGCTCTGTCAACAAACCGGGCGTGAATTTTGGGTGTCAGGGCACGCAAGCCACACTGTTTGCGGCCTCATCCAGCCCGCTCTCTCCCTCCGTCTTCGCGGCGAAGGCCGGGACCCAGATTCATCCAGAGCGGCTCGTGGTTTTCACCTGGGCTCCGGCCTTCGCCGGGGAGACGGATAAAGGTGGCCGTAGCTCAGGACGGTCGCCTAAGCCAATCGTCCATGACAGGGGCTAGCTCTTCAGCTTGTAACCGCTGCGAAACAGCGCCCAGCACCACAGGAACAACCCGACCGACAGCACCGCCGTCACCACCGCCCCGATCACCACCGAGCCGTCGGCATGGCCGATGAAGCCGTAGCGGAAGCCGTCGATCAGATAGAAGAACGGGTTGAAGTGGCTGGCCGAGCGGAACGGCTCGGGCAGCTTGTCGACCAGGTAGAAGGTGCCCGACAAGAAGGTCATCGGCATGATCAGGAAGTTGGTCACCGCCGCCAGCTGGTCGAACTTCTCGGCCCACAGGCCGGCCAGCACGCCGGCCAGGCCCAGGATGATCGCCGCCCCGACCGCGAAATAGACGATCGCCCACGGGTGGGAGATTTGCAGGCCCGCGCCCGGCAGCACGCCGATCACCAGGGCTGTCACCGCGCCGACCACGATGCCGCGCGTCGCCGCGCCCAGGCCGAAGGCTGAGACCTGCTCCAGCGGCGACAGCGGCGGGGTCAGGAAGTCCGGCGTCAGGCCCATCATCTTGGCCTGGATCAGCGAGGACGAGGCGTTGGCGAAGGCGTTGTTGAGGATGGCCATCATGATCAGGCCGGGGGCCACGAAATGGCCAAAGCTGATCCCGCCCACCGCCTGGCGGCTGGGGCCGACGGCGACCACGAAGACCAGCATGTAGAGCAAGGTGGTCACCACCGGGGCGGCGACGGTCTGGGTGCCCACCTTCCAGAAGCGGCGGATTTCGCGCTGATAGAGGGTGAAGAACCCGCTCCAGTTCCAGCCGTGATAGTCGCGCGGCTGCGGCGGAATGACGGTGTTTGGGATGTCGCTCATAAGCCTGGGGTCCTGAAACGCACCCGAGCCCTCTTCGAGGGCTCTCACTAAGGGTTGGCGCGTGGCGGGCGCCTAAACCGATATCCACTTTCGGCTGCCACGCGCCAGCCATGTGCGCTCGGAGCCCGCCCGGCGCAACCACCGCCCCCCTAGAATCAACATCTAGTTCCTGTGGACGAACCCATGGCGCCTATTGTGTGTTTTAACGTATTCTTTACACTATGTAGTGGGCAGACCGCCGGCGGGGCGGTTCGGATACCAGATGTAGGGTCTAGGCGAGTCTGGGGAGACGCGCCAGGGACCTTTTTCAAGAGGCGGAGATTGGGTCATGAGCTGGACTGACGAACGGGTCACCACCTTGAAGAAGCTCTGGCTGGACGGTCTTTCCGCCAGTCAGATCGCCAAACAGCTGGGCGGCGTCACGCGCAACGCCGTGATCGGCAAGGTGCACCGTCTGGGCCTGTCGGGCCGCGCCGCGCCGTCGCAACCCGCGCGCCCGGCCTTCAAGGCTCCGCGTCCGGCCCGTCCGGCCGCCACCGCCATGCCGTCCGCGCCACGCCGGGTGATCGCCGCCGAGCCGGCGGCCCTGCCCGCCGTGGCCCAGCAACCCTCGGTCCCGGCCTTCCGCGACGAGCAGCCGGGTTCGGCCACCGTGCTCACCCTGGGCGCCCACATGTGCAAGTGGCCGATCGGCGACCCGTCCACCGACGGCTTCACCTTCTGCGGCCGCCGCTCGTCGGACGGCCCCTACTGCAACGAACATGCGCGGGTTGCATACCAGCCCCAGCAGACCAAGAAGAAGTCGGGCCCCACCGAACTGGCCCGCTCGCTGCGCCGCTACATCTAGTCCTCGCCCTGGGGCCGTCCTCGTTCTTCGAAGCGCGGGCTTCGGGGCGCGGATACTGGGTCGGTAGTAGGAATCCTCGCGCGGCCAGTGGCCGGCGCGAGGATTCCGGCCTCACGACGATGAATTGCGCGAGCGCGTCTAGGGTACAGGCATGGCGGTCATGCGAGACATCGGCGTTCCGGCGAGATTCACGACGATCAAGGGTTCGTTTGGCAAGGCCCTGCTCTATCTCGCGATCAGCCTGGTCTTCGTCGCGATGGGAGCCTTTCTCGCCGGCGACCCTCGCCAGGCGATGATGGCCAGGTTCTGCATCGTGCTCTTCGGGCTGGGCGCCGCAGTGTTCGTGTGCCTGCTCTTTCGTCCTCACATCCTGACCCTCGACGATGAGGGCTTCACCGTGAGCGGCGGCCTGATACGCGCGGCGAAGAAGACGCCTTGGCGCGACGTCGAAGGCTTCTTCGTCTATCGGCTGCCCAAGGGCGGCAAGATGGTCGGCTACAATCTGGCGCCCGGCATTCGAAACGAGACGGCGCTAGCCAAGATCGGCCGAAGCCTCGGCGCCGACCGCGCCCTACCCAGGGGCTGGGCTATGTCGGTGGAAAAGGTGGCCGAGACCCTCAACGCCTATCGCGCGCGAGCCTTGGCGAAATAGACGACTAAGATCGAAGACCCCAAACCTCCCCCCACCGGTCGCTGCGCGACCACCTCCCCCACAGGGGAGGACTTCAAACCCCGAACCGTCCTATCAATCCCCCATGACCGACACCGCCGTCATCGATTCCAACGCCCAGGCCTATTCCGTCTCGGAACTGGCCTTCGCCCTGAAGCGTACGCTGGAGACCAGCTACGGCTTCGTGCGGCTGCGCGGCGAGCTCAGCAAGGTCACCCACCACGGCAACGGCCACGTCTATCTGACGATCAAGGACGACAAGTCGGCGATCGACGGCGTGGTCTGGAAGGGCAATGTGCGCGGCCTGGGGATCCGGCCCGAGCACGGGCTGGAAGTCATCGTCACCGGCAAGATCACCACCTATCCGGCCGGCTCGCGCTACCAGATCGTCATCGAGACCATGGAGGCGGCCGGCGTCGGCGCCCTGCTCGCCCAGCTCGAGCGCCTGAAGGCCAAGCTGGCCGCCGAGGGCTTGTTCGCGCCGGACCGCAAGCGTCCCCTGCCCTCGATGCCGGCCGTGGTCGGGGTGATCACCAGCCCGACCGGGGCCGTGATCCGCGACATCCTTCACCGCATCCGCGACCGCTGGCCCTGCCAGGTGCTGGTCTGGCCTTGCGTGGTGCAGGGCGACGCCGCCGCCGGCCAGGTCAGCGCCGCAATTCGGGGCTTCAACGCCATCACCCCAAGCCACGAAGGAGGGGGCGGACCCGTACCGCGACCCGACATCCTGATCGTCGCCCGGGGCGGCGGATCGGTCGAGGACCTGTGGGCCTTCAATGACGAGGGTCTGGCCCGCACGGTGGCTGAGGGGACGATCCCGCTGATCTCGGCCGTGGGCCACGAGACCGACACCACCCTGATCGACTTCGTCTCCGACCGTCGCGCCCCCACCCCCACCGCCGCCGCCGAGATGGCGACGCCGGTGTTGGCCGAGCTGCGGGCCCTGGTCAGCGACTATGATCGCCGGCTGAACAACTGCGGCGGCCGGGCGGTCGAGGAGCGGCGGACACGGCTGATCAGCGCCGCGCGGGGCCTGCCTCGCCCAGCCGACCTGCTGGCCCTGGCCCAGCAGCGGCTGGACCTGGCGGTGCGCGGCCTGCCCCGGCTGGACGACCTGACCGCGCCCGCCGACCGCCGCTTCAAGGCGGTCGGCGCCCGGCTAGACGCGGCCCTGCAGCGCAATACCGACATCCACGCCCGCGACCTGTTGAAGGTCACCGCCCGCCTGTCGCCCGACACCCTGCATCGCCAGCGCAACGACGCCGGCCGCCGGGTCGGCGATATCGGCAAGCGCCTGGAGCTGGCCGCCCGCCGCGCGCCGGAGCGGATCGGCCAGCACGCTCGCCTGCCCGCCCTGCAGGACCGGATGAACGCCTGCGCTCATCGCCGGCTGGAGCGGGAGGGCGACCGTCTGGCCAGCCTGGACAAGCTGCGACAGTCGCTCAATCCAACGCGGCCGTTGGAACTGGGCTTTGCACTCGTGCACAAGGCGGACGGCGGGATCGCTCGTTCGGCTTCAGAACTTGCCAGCGGTGAACGGGTGAGACTGCAATTTAAGCAAGGTGAGCGCGAGGCGGTTATCGATGGAGAAAGTTCCGCGGCCGTCCCCCCGCCAACGATACCCGCCGTTGCGCGGCCTATCCCCAAGCCAAAGGCGCCCCCTCCGCCTTCGAGTCAGGGAAATCTGTTTTGAGCCCCCCCCAAACTCCACTCATCCCGACAAAAGTCGGGACTCAAGCCGCCCGTCAGAATGGGCTCAGGCAGCGGTGAGCCGCAGCGTCATTTCGGAGCATCAGCTTGGGTCCCCTGAGTTCACAAACGAAGTGCAACACTCTCTGACCGAGGTGTTGCGATGGGACAAGCCTATGATCACCTCACGCTTGAGGAGCGGTGTGAGCTTGCCCGGCGTCGTGAAGCGGGTGAGACGATCCGACAAATCGCTGCGGCTCTGGGTCGCTCGCCATCGAGCATCTGCCGTGAGCTGAAGCGTAATGGCGCGCCCAAGGCCGCCTACAAGCCCGTGCTGGCCGGCGATCTCAGCAAGGCCCGGCGCTGGCGAGGCAGCCGCCTGGAACGCGACGAGGTCCTCCAGGGCCAGGTGCTCGAGCACCTGGCCCTGGGCTGGTCGCCCGAGCAGGTGGCCGGACGGCTGAAGCGCGAGCGCGGCCAGGCGGTGGTCAG
>NZ_JAFCUC010000006.1:0-264615 GCF_049896345.1 Caulobacter sp. DWR2-3-1b2
ACTCGCCCTGGCAGAAGGGCGGCGTCGAGAACGCCATCGGCCGTCTGCGCCGCTTCCTCCCGCGCAAGACCAACCTCGACACCCTCGACCTGGACGACATCCTGTGGCTCAACAGGCTCAACAACCACACGCCTCGAAAGTGCCTGGGCTTCCAGACACCCGCCGAGGTCTACGCCCTGTTGCACTTCAAGTGTGAATCCACATCCCGGCCTTCGCCGGGATGAGCGGATGATGAGTGAGCCCACCTATTCCCCCGCCCCCAATTGTCGTAAAAGACCTTGATGAACACGTTCGATCCCAATCTCGGCAAATCCGGCGGCCCGGCCACGCTGCACTACGGCGACGGCGAGTTCGCCGTCATGAGCCCCGGCCACTACGTGCTGTGCGCCGTTACCGGCGCGAAGGTGGCGCTGGAAAACCTGCGTTACTGGAGCCCCGAGTTGCAGGAAGCCTATGCCGGCCCGACCGAAGCCCTGAAGCGCTGGCAGGAGAGCCGAGGCTGAACCGGCGACGCTCGCTTCTTGGCCTGACCACCGGCCTGGCCGGGGCGCTTCTTCAGGGGTCCATCGCCCGCGCCGCGGCGCCGGGCCTGACGCTGTCGGGAAAGTTCGTGCAGGGCGGCTTCGTGGTGGGTCGCACCGCACCGCGCGCCCAGGTGCTGCTCAACGGCGAGCCCGCCACCCAAGCTTCGGCGGCCGGCTGGTTCGTGATCGGCTTCGACCGCGACGCGCCGCCGCCGGCCCTGATCACCGTCGAGACCGCCGACGGCGCCGCCAGCCACCAGACGACCATCGCCCCGGGCGACTTCGACATCCAGCGCATCGACGGCCTGGCCGGCGACCAGGTCTCGCCCAGCGACCCTGCGTTGCTGACCCGCATCGCCGCCGAGAACGCTCGCAAGGGCGCCGGCTTCGCCAGCAGGATCGACGGCGACTTCTTCCGCACCGGCTTCATCATGCCGCTCCAGGCCATCCGGCGCTCGGCGCGGTTCGGCGGGCAGAGGATTCTGAACGGCGAGGCCAAGCGCCCGCATTACGGCGTCGACTTTGCGGCCCCGGTCGGCGCGCCCGTGGTGGCCCCCGCCGCCGGCGTGGTCAGCTTCGCCGAGACCGGCCTACACTATGAGGGCGGGCTGATCCTGATCGACCACGGCCAGGGCCTGATCACCGCCTATCTCCACCTGTCGCGCGTTGACGTGACTGCTGGCCAGACGCTCGCCCAAGGGCAACTCATCGGCGCCGTGGGCAAAGAAGGCCGCGCCACCGGTCCGCACCTTTGCTGGCGGATGCGTTGGCATGGTCAGAACCTGGATCCGTCGCTGATGATCGGCCCCGCTCCGCCTCGCGTGTGAAGCGACTTTTGTTGCACGCCTGATATGTCGAGGATCGACATATCGTCAACCTTGACGTATCCCACCCCTCTCGTTGACGCCTTGGAGGTCAGCCTGGATGTCTGCGGCGCTAGAGCAGCTGCGTTTCCTGCTGGTGGACGATAACCATCATATGCGAGCGATCGTTTCGACGATCCTCAAGGGCGTGGGTGTTCGACACGTGTACGAGGCGATGGATGGGGCCGAGGCCCTGCAGGTGGTCCGCGATCGAGAGGTCGACATCGCCATCGTCGATTTCAAGATGACGCCGCTGGACGGGGTGCAGTTTACCCAGCTTGTCCGTCAATCGCCCGACAGCGCCGACCCCTTCCTGCCGATCATCATGCTGACCGGTTTCGCCGAGCGGCACCGGGTGTTCGAGGCCCGCGACGCTGGAGTCACCGAGATCGTCGTCAAGCCGGTCACGGCCCGCTCGCTGCTGGACCGCATCAATACCGTGATCTTTAAGCCTCGGCCGTTCATCCGCACCGAGGACTATTTCGGCCCCTGCCGGCGGCGGCGTGACGATCCCGGCTACAAGGGACCGAAGCGGCGTGGCGCCGAGCGGGTGCTGGAGCTCTAGGGTCTAGTCGCCCCGAGCGGCCATCGCCGCATAGACCTCGTTGGGCCAGCGCCGATGGACCCAGAACCACTCGTGCGGCCGCTCGCGGATGCGCTCTTCCATGAAGGCGTTGACCAGCTTCACGCCGGCCTCGATGTCGGCGGTGCGATCGCCGGTATGGGGCAGGACGATCGGGTCATGGACCACGGCGCGGAATCGGGCGCCCTTGACCCGCTGCACCGACATCGGCTGCAGCACTGTGCCGAAGCGGATAGCGAGGCGCGAGGGTCCCGGCGCGGTGCGCGCCGGGTGACCGAAGAACGGGCTGTCGACGCCATTGTTGAACTTCTGATCGTTCATCAGGGCCACCGACTTGCCCCGCTTCATCCCCTCCAACAGCTCCCGAGCCCCGTCTCCCCCCTTGGGCGCAAAGAGCCGTACGCCGTAACGGAAGCGGCTGGCCTTGATGCGCTCGTCCACATAGGGATTGTTGGCGGCGCGATAGGTCATCTCGCAGATGACGCCGGAATCAACGATCGCCGCGGGCATCACTTCCCAGTTGGACAGATGGCCAGAAACGAAGACCACCGGGGTCTTTTCGGTGGCGATCTGAAAGAGACGTTCCTGATTGACCACTTCGACCCGCCCGGTCGAGGGCAGTATTTTGTCCATCAGCGGAAACTCGGCGAAGGTTCGGCCCAAGCCATCCCATTGAGCGCGCAGCATGGCCGCATGCCAGGCCGGGTCCTTGTCCGGGAAGGCCAGCTTCAGGTTGCGGACAGCCACCTTGTGGGCGCCGCTTAGCGGCCCGGCCGTGCGGCCCAGCCAACCGCCAAAGGCCGAGGCCGCATCGACGCCCAGCAGGCGCACCAGCCCGATGAAGAGGTCGAAACCGAGCGCTTCCGCGCGCCATAGGATGTCCTGGGCCCAAGGCCGACGCTTAACCGACATGAACTCTTAGTAGCCTGCTTTTTTGACAAGTGGGACTCGGCGTAGCGGCCACCCGGGGGCGCCATTCGCCCGGCACGCGACTTGCGGATGTCAACCCAGGCCGTGCCGTTTCGGGACGCTAGCGCAATCGGGGGCGTGAACTCCAATGGGTAACGATATCGACGTCTATCTGGGCAAGCGACTGCGCCGTCGGCGCCGTTTGCTGGGCCTGACGCAACAACAGCTGGCTGGCGCCGTCGGGGTGCGATTCCAGCAGATCCAGAAATACGAGTGCGGTGCCAACCGCATCTCGGCGGCGCGCCTCTGGCAGCTGTCCGAAGCGCTCGAAGTGCCCGTCGGCTATTTCTATGACGGGCTGTCAGATCAGGCTCGCCAGGAAACCGCCGCCGAGGCCGAGGGCGGCGAGATGTTCGCCCGCAAGGAGACGCTGGACCTGGTCCGCGCCTATTACCTGCTGGGCGAGCGTCCGCGACGTCGCCTGCTGGACCTGGCCAAGTCGCTGAATGGTGGCGAGGTCGCCGAGGCCTAGAGCATTTCCCGACCTGACTGCGTCAGGCTGTGAGCTCTAACCTTTTGTTTTGAAGCATTTTTCTTCACGCGAACCGGAACCACTTCGCTCGAAAAATGCTCTAGCCGCGCTAATGGTGGCGTCGAGTCGAAGGGCGGGGTAATTCTCCGCCCATGACGCTCTCCGCCGACCGCCTCGCCCAGTTCGACGCCTTTGTCATCGACCTCAACCGCGCCTCTGCGGCGGCGATCCTGCCGCTGTTCCGGGCGGACCACGGGCTGGAGGACAAGGGCGCGGGCAAGAACCTGCCGCGCGACAGCCACGCCGCCTTCGACCCGGTCACGGAAGCTGATCGCGGCGCCGAGGCGGCGATTCGCGGGCTGATCGCCGAACGCTATCCAGACCACGGCGTGATCGGCGAGGAATATGGCGAGGATCGCCCGGACGCCGAGTTCGTCTGGGTGCTCGATCCCATCGACGGCACCCGCGCCTTTATCTCTGGCCTGCCGCTGTGGACCACCCTGATCGGCCTGCGCCATCAGGGCCGCCCGGTGCTGGGATCGATCGGCCAGCCCTATGTCGGCGAGCTATTCATCGGAAGCGCCGCCGGCTCGCGCCTGATGTCGCGCGGCGAGAGCCGGCCGATCCAGGTGCGGGAGTGCGCCAGGCTGACCGACGCTGTCATCGCCACCACCGATCCCGACGCCTGTTTCGACGGGGCCGAGCGCGGCGCCTGGCTGCAGGTGCGCGCCACCGCCAAACTGGCCCGTCTGGGCTGCGACGCCTACGCCTACGCCATGGTCGCCATGGGCAAGATGGACATGGTGATCGAGGCCGGCCTGCAGTCCTGGGACATCGAGGCGGCGATCCCGGTGATCGCAGGCGCTGGTGGCGTCGTCACCGACTGGCGCGGCAAGCCGATCGGGCAGAACGGCGGTCAGATGGTGATCGCGGGTGATCGGCGGTGCCTGGATGAGGCGCTGGTGGCGCTCGGGCGGTCGGCGAAGTAGGCCAATTTCTGCGGGTTTAGAGGATCTCGTCCGTCGTCTCGTCGAACGCCGCCCAGAACAGCGCCCGGCGCTTGTCGGTCTCGATCAGGATCTCGTGGAAGGCGTCTTCGATCTCGATATAGCGACCGTTGGGGATACGAGCGGCGATGGCTTTCTCGTCCGCCACAAGCACGCGGCTGTCCTGCCCCGCCCCGACGATCGTGACCGGGATAGTGATGGCCTCGACACCCTTGCTCCGCCTCAACCAGGCGCAAGCGGCGAAGGCGAAGTCGCTCCAGCCCCAGGTGATGCCGCCTAGCGCCAGGTCGCGGTTGGCGTGGACCTGGGCCTGGAAGCGGACGTAGCGGGCCGGATCGTGGGTCAGGGCGTCGTTGGCGAAGGTGTGGGCGAACGGGTCGCCCTTGTCGCCCAGCACATAGTCGCCCGCCAGGCCGGAGCGAGCCATGGTCCAGGCCAAGGCGCGGGCGGCGCGGGCCGGCTTGCCGCCGGTGTTCAGCCCCAGCATGGGCGCCGACAGCACTGCGGCGGAAAACCGCGTCTCGCCTTGGGCCAGCATCAGCACCGTCAGGCAACCGCCCATCGAATGGCCCAAGGCGATCCACGGCTTGGGAAGGCGCGCCTCGAAGGCGGCCAGCAGGGCCTGGTAGTCCGAGATGAAATCCTTGAAACCGGCCGCATGACCCTTCAGCCGATCGGGCAGCGCGCGGTGTGACAGCCCCTGCCCGCGCCAATCATGAACCAGCACCACGAAACCCCGGTCCAGCAGATCCTGGACGACCTCGAAATACTTCTCGATCGGTTCGCTGCGGCCAGGGCTTACGACCACCGAACCCCTCGGCGGACCTTCAGGCGAAAAGAAAGCGGCGCGGAGGGTCGCCCCATCCGCGCCGCTGAACCATTCGGCATTTCCGTGATCGGGGACGGGCGCCTCGGGAATCGAGACCAGAGGCGCCGCCCCGTCCATGGATCAGCGCATCTTCGCGAAGAGGGCCGCCATCTTCGACTGCAGGGCCATGGCCGTGCCCATATCGGACAGCTTCAGCTTGCCGGTCATCACCGCCATGGTCGGGTCGAGCGTGCCGGCGCCGATGGCCAGCAGGTCGTCCAGCGACAGGGTCATGGTCAGGTCGGCCGGCTTGTCTTCATTGGTGACCGAGCCGCCGTCGATATGGATGACGCCGGTATCCTTCAGGTCAAACTTCAAGCTCTTGCCCAGGCCGCTGTCGTCGCCAACAGCGCCTTTGATACGATCGGTAATTTCCTGCAACGTGGCCATGAGCGCGTCTCCCTCTTTGTGGCGCGTGAATTCTGCGGCGGCAGACTGGCCGCTGGATCGCGGCGAGTAAACACTGTTCAGACTCGGCCGCCGCTTATTTCTTCTTGTCGTAATAGTCGATGACAGCCGGCGTTCTTCCGAGTCGCACCCGGGTCGCGCCCTTGAACGCGTTGGGCTCGAAAATCACCGCACCCGCCGAAGCTGGCAAGGGCTTGGTGCTTCCGTCGGGGAACACGGCCGTCCCCGACTCGGCTTTCAGGAAGGTCAGTCCCTCCATCTGCGGCGCCATCATCGCCATCGCTCCGGCGGCCTTGCGAATGGCGGTGTTGGACTCCGCGACGGTGGCGATGAGTTCGCGTGCATCATAGTCGGTCGCTGGCTTCAGCACGGGATCTAGCTGCATGGCGACGCCGAACTTGTCACCGGCCGGGACGTCGAACGCGATCTGGGCCTTGGCCTGAAGTTGGGCCAAGGTCGGCGTGCGCTCGAACCGTCCCTCGCCGTCCATTGGCAGAGGCGTGCGCGCGCCGCTCGCCTCGACGAGAACAGCCTTGATCCCGGGGGCCGGCCTCCCATCGCGACGCAGGGCGTAGCTGACCTTCAGTCTCGCGCGCTCAGCGGCGGGGACCTTGAGGAAAGCCTCCAGGAACGAGAAAACCTTGGTGGCGGGAACCAGCTTCCCTGTCTCGGCCCGGGCGATGGACAACGTCGCGGTGGAGACCAAAATCAGGCCGATCAGGCTTGTGGCGGCGGCGCGGCGGGTCGAGATCATGGTTGCTCCGGTCTGATGAACTTCAGAGTCATGCGGTCGCTCTCACCGATCGCGTCGTACTTGGCGTGGTCAAAGCCGGGCTCGGCGGGCTCGCCGCGCGGGGCCGACAACCGGGTCGGCGGCAGGGTCCAGACACCGAACGGATGGTCCTTGGTGTCCTTGGGATTGGCATTGATCTCGCTCTGATCGGCCAGGACGAAGCCGGCCTCCTTGGCCATCTCGACCACGTAGGCCTGTTGCACATAGCCGTCGGCGGCCAGCACGTCCTGCACGCGACCCGGCTCGCCGCGATGTTCCTCGATCCCCAGCACGCCGCCGGGCTTGAGGGCGGTGAAAGCGTCGCGGAAGGCCTTCTCGGTCAGGCTAGCGGCCATCCAGTTGTGCAGGTTGCGCAGGAACAGGATCAGATCCGCCGAACCGGCCGGGGCGACCGGACCGCTGGTCGGCCCAAAGGCGGTGATCACGACGTCGCCATAGACCTTGGGCTTGTCGGTCAGTTTGCGGCGATAGGCCTCGACGATCGCCTTGGCGGTTGGATCATCGGGTAGGTCGGTCTGCAGCGCGGCCGCATAGAGCTTGCCGCTCGTCGCGGCCAGGTAGGGCGCCAGGATATCGGTGTACCAGCCCGCGCCAGGCCAGAACTCGACCACGGTCTGCCCAGGCTTCAGGCCCCAGAACTCCAGGGTCTGGACGGGATGACGCCAGACATCGCGCGCCCTGTCGGCAGCCGAACGCCAATCGCCTTGGGCGGCGTCGCGCAGGCTCATCGGCGCGGCCTTGGCCGGCGGCTTGGCGTCCTCGGCGGCGCTAGGTTTGCGGCCGCAGCCGACCAGGCCCAGCGCGGCCGTTCCCGTGAGCAACGCCCGTCGTGACCAGAGACCACTCGAGTCCATGTTTCCCCCCAAAACCTTCAACGCCTCCGATCTTGCACCCGACCTTGGCGAAACGGCGGCCTGAAGAGGCCGCGAACGACCTTCGTCAGCCAGGTTTGCGGAAGCGTAGGGTCATGCGGTCGCTTTCACCGATGGCGTCGTACTTGGCGTGGTCGAAGGCCGGGTCCGCAGGCTGACCGCCAGGCGCGCTCTGGCGGGCGGGCGGCAGGGTCCAGACGCCGAACGGATGGTCCTTGGTGTCCTTGGGGTTAGCGTTGATCTCGGATTTGGCGTCGAACTTGAACCCGGCCTTTTCCGCCAAGGCCACCACGGTGGCGGTGGCCAGATACCCATCCGCTCCCTTATCGGTCTCGGATTTCGGATCGGCTCGGTGATCCTCGACCGCCAGGATCCCGCCAGGCTTGAGCACCGCGAAGAAGTCGGCGAAGATCTTGTCGGCCACGCCAGGCTGGACGGTCCAGTTGTGGACATTGCGAGCGGTCAGGACCAGATCGGCCGAACCCGGCACGCCCAGCGGCCCGGCCGTGGGGCCGAAATTGGCGAACCGGACCCTGCCATACTTGTCCGGATCAATGAACCGCATCTCGAAGTTCGCGCGGCCTTTGCGCGCGCCGTCGGAGATCTTGGGATTGGACAGGTCGGCCACGCCAGCGATGTAGGTTCCGCCCGTGGTCTTGGCGTAGGGGGCCAGGATTTCGGTCCAATAGCCGCCACCGGGCGACACCTCGATCACGGTCTGATGGGGGTTCAGCCCCCAGAACACCAGGCTTTCATAAGGGTGGCGCGCGCCGTCGCGGGCGACGCTGGCGGCCGTGCGGCTGGGCGAAGCGATGGCGGCCTTCAGGGCGGGATCATCGACAGGGGCGGCGTGGGCCAGGACCGGCGCGGCGCAAAGGGCGACCGCGGCGGCCAGCAGGAGACGGCGGTGTAGGGGCATCGTCGGGCTCTCCGGTTAGGGGCGCGCCGACCTTAACCGTCACCGAACGGCGAGCAAGCGATTCACCCTCAAGGCCCTCATTCAACCCCTTGAAGTGGAAATTCGCCTCACCACCTTGGTCTCGAAGGCGCTGGATCCCCGGGCCTTCCGGACCGTCGGCGATGCCTATCCAGGGTCACCAAAGGTCAGAACTGACTGAACAACATTGCTTTGAAAGAAGGATGTCACCATGCGTACCGTTGACCTTTCACCCTTGTACCGCTCCCTCGTCGGCTTCGACCGCCTGGCCGCCCAGTTGGACGCCGCCGCCTCGAACGAGGCCACCTCGGGCTATCCCCCCTACAACATCGAGCGCACTGACGAGAACGCGTATCGCATCGAGATCGCCGTGGCCGGCTTCAAGTCGGAAGAACTCGGCATCGAGGTGAAGGAAAATCTTCTGACCGTCACGGGCCGAAAGGCCGCCAATGACGAGGCCAAGCACTACCTTCATCGCGGTCTAGCCGCGCGCAACTTCGAGCGGCAATTCCAGTTGGCCGATTATGTGATCGTCACCGAAGCCGCGTTGTCGGATGGACTGCTGTCGATCTCGTTGAAGCGCGAACTGCCCGAGGCTCTCAAGCCGCGCACCATCGAGATCAAGTCGGCCTCGCCGTTGATCGAGGGCGACAAGATCGAAAGCGAGAAGGCAGCCTAACTCCACCTTCACGCGTTACCTGATTTCCCCTCTATGACTGTCAGGGCGGCGCTGCGAAGCGCCGCCCTTTTTCTGGGATCAGTTGAAGCGCATTTACGGGCGCCACGTACTCGCTCGCGCTGGTCTGATGCAGCCTCAGGCTGGTGCGAAGTCCAGGCCTTGGGCTTGGTCGAGGTCGCAGTCGCGGAAACTGGTCTTGGTCAGGCGCGCGCCGGTAAAATCCGCGCCGCACAGATCGGCGTCGTCAAGGATCGCCTCGCTCAGATCAGCCGACTGGAACAGGGCGTAGCGCAAGCGCGCGGCGGTGAGCTTGGCCTGGGTCTTGCGCTCGGGTCCCAAGGGCAGAGGTGACAGGCAGGCCTGCCTCAGATCGGCCTTGGTCAGGTTGGCGCCCGACAGCTTCGCGCCGCGCAGGTCGGCCCCGCGGAGGTTGGCGGTGCGCAGGTCGGCGTTCTGCAGATTGGCGCCCTGTAGCTGGGCGCCGGAAAGATCGATGCCGACCATGCAAGCCCCAGCGGCGCTCATCGCCGTCAGGCGCAAGCCCTTGAGCCTGTCGCCCAGCGGACGCAGGTCTTCGCCATCGAGGCGGGCGGGGGCGCCTTCCTTGCCCCCAGTCTTGCACCAGGCCTGGTTGCCCAGGCAGCGCTGATAGATCTCGTCAGCTCGCGACATCGCCCGCTCGGTGGACGCCTCGAGGCAACCCTGCATGGCCGCCCCCGTCGTGCGGGCCAGAGACGTATCCACGCCGGTCATCACCGCGCCGGTGAAGTTGGCGCCCTCGAGGTTTGCACCCTTGACGTCAGCGCCGTCGAGGATGGCCCCGCTGAGATTGGCTTCCTTCAGATTGGCGCCCGACAGCTTGGCGCCGCGCAGCGAACAGTCGCTAAAGTCGGCCTTGAAGGCCGAGACGCCGGAAAATTGCGAACCGTCGAGGGTGGCGCCCGAGAAGTTGACCTCATCGACCTCGCCGTTGCGGGTCTCGTGGCGGGAGCTCTCCAGCCCCTTGCGGGGATGGGGAATGGCCACCTGGCCCTCACGAAAGTCGGCCTGGGTGAGGTCGGCCTGGGACAGGTTGGCGCCGCGCAGGCAGGCCCCGCGCAGGTCGGCGCGGATGAGGATCGCCTGGCGCAGATCGGCCATGCGCAGGTCGGCGCCAAACAGATTGGCGCGCTCGAGCTTGGTGCGCACCATCCGGCAGCCGTCGAGAATGGAAGCCGAGAAATCGGCGTCGGCGAGGTTACGGTAGGAAAGGTCCAGGCCCGACAGGTTCATGAAGCGCAGCGACGCGCGCTTGCCGCCCTGCTTGCCGGTGACGAACTTCTCGTGTGCAGCCACGATCATGTCCAGCTCGGCTTGGCTGATCCGCCGCCTTCCGGCCATGGTCTGCGCCGCCGTCATCAACCTCAACCTCTTGATACAACTTCAAAATATCGCCGATCAACGAGCGAAGGGTTAAGGCCCGCTCCCAATCATCGCTATTTGTCGAAAAACGACACTTGGCGCTATATGACGTCGTCAAGACCCCGTGCGCCCTGGCGAATGGCGCCGGTGACGTTAACGTCCTTGAGTATGGCGTTGGTGAAATTGGCCCGCGAAAGATCGGCCCCGACCAGGCAGGCCTGCCGCAGATCGGCCCGCGCCAGGTCGGCATTGGTCAGCAATGCGCCGGTCAGGTCGCTGGGCAGAAGCCTGTCGCGGCCGATCAGCAACGGCCCAAGCTGGGCGTCACGCAGGTCCGAGCCCGTCAGCTTGGCCCCTTTCAGCCGCGCCCCGCGCAGATCGGCGCGACGAAGGTTGCAAGCTCTCAGGTCGGCGCCCTCCAGTTGCGCGCCCTGCATCTGCACGCTTTCCATGTCCAGGCCGTAGAACACCGCGCCCTTGGCCGACAGGGCCGTCAGGTTGAAACCGCGCACGGATTTCAGGTTGCGCAGGTCGGCCTTGTCGAACACCGACGGCTTGCCCTCGGCCCCACCGGTCTCGCACCAGCGGGCGTGGTCGGCGATCATCTGCTCGTAGGGCATGTCGGCGATGTCGGTGCCCGAGACCTTGTCGGTCAACGCGCCGTCGAGATTCGTATCGTTGATGTTCCATGACATCGTCTTGGCGCCCACCAGAACGGTGTTGCGCAGGTCGGCGCCGGTCAGGTTGGCGCCGGAAAGGTCGGCGCCCGCCAGGTTGGCCCCATTGAAATTGGCTTGCTTGAGGTTGGCGCGGATCAGCTTGGCGTCCTTGAGGATCGCGTCGCTGAAGTCGGCCTTGGTGGCGATGATGCCAGACAGGCGCGAACGTTCGAGGTTGGCGCCCGCCAGGATCGCGCCGTGGGCCTGGGCTTCGCGCTGCACCGGTTCGATGACCCGGTAGCCTTCCTTGCGGTCGGCCGCAGCGATCTGGCCTTCACGCAGGTCGGCCTCGAACAGGTCTGCCCCGGTCAGGTTGGCGCCGCGCAGGCTGGAGCCGCGCAGGTCGCAGCGTCGCATCGAGGCGTCGGTCAAGTCGGAGCCATGCAGATCGGCCCCGTAGAGACTGGCGTTGTCGAGCTTGGTGCGGCGAAAATCGCAGCCGACCAGAAGCGCCCCGGTGAAATCGGCGTCGCACAGATTGCGGCCGGTGACCGACAGGCCCGACAGATCATAGAAGGCGAACACGGCGCGCGCTCCGCCGAGCCGAGCCGACCATAGGCGGTCGTGCTTGGCGCAGATCAGATCCACTTCGTGTTGCGTCAGGCGCTGATGCTCTTGGCCTGCCGCGGGCGGGGCGTTCATGGGTGCTCTTGTCGTCTCCCCGAAGGGCTAAGCGACCAGCATGCGCGGTCCGGCATTAACGCTGCGTTTCCAACTGCTTCGGGAGCGGCCTAGGCTAGTCCACAGGATCAAAGGATAGCTGGTAACTATAGCGATGAAGCGTGAGGCTTGGCACTTCCGACGCGGCCGCTCGGGTGCGAGGGGAGAAATCCGCCGCAATGAGCATGGCACGCACGGGTCTGTCGTAGAGCTTGCGCACGTCCCCGACGTAGCCAAGCACCTGTTCGAAAGCAGATGAGGGACAAAGACCAGCCTTCAACTCAATAACCACAAGACGCTTCTGGCTATCTTCGGCCAAGATATCGATTCGCCCGGTTCCGACCGAGATTTCCAACCCGTCATCCACAGCGACGAGGCCAGGCTCCAGCACCGCGAGCTGTTGCCTCACCTGAACCTGCATCTCGCGTTCGAAACGAAAGGCGAATCCATCCGGCTCCGTGGTGCCGACTGCTTCTTGTTCGGAAGAAGCGTCACTCGAAGGTGCCCCTACAGCAAGGAATTGCAGGTAGCGTTTCAAGCCCGCCTTTTTGTCGCTTGGATAGGTGATCTGTTGATCTGCGATGGCTTGGTCAAGCAACCGCAGGGTTCCCTCAGGTCCCTCACGTTCGATGGCTTCGTCCAAGCCGCCAAGCGTCGTGTCGATCGCATTTAGGTAAGAGGAGTAGCTACTCGCAGTATTAACCGTATGGCCTTGCGTGACCATCCATGTGCGAAAACTAGCGCTCTTGATCATCCGATGGCCGGCAGAGGCTGAGCGCGCGACGTGTCCAGGTAGCGAGCGCCGGTCGGCTTGAGGTCGGCGTCCAGGTCAATCACCAGCGGATTGCCAGTCGGGATCTCGACATGGACGATCTCGCTGTCGGGCACGTTGAAGAGATGCTTGACGATGGCCCGCAGAGAATTGCCGTGGGCGGCGACCAGGATCGTCTCGCCGGCCTTCAGCTTGGGCGCGATCTCGGCTTCCCAATAGGGCAGGACGCGGACCAGGGTGGTCTTCAGGCTCTCGGTCGAGGGCAGGTCCTTGGCGGCATAGCGGCGGTCCTTGCTGAAGTCGTATTCGCCGCCAGGGGCCAGTTCCGGCGGCGGAATGTCATAGGAACGGCGCCAGATCGTGACCTGCTCTTCGCCGTGCTTCTCGGCCGTCTCGGCCTTGTTCAGTCCGGTGAGGCCGCCGTAGTGGCGCTCGTTCAGGCGCCAGTCCTTGGTGACCGGCACGAAGCTCTGGCCGGCCGCGTCCAGGGCCAGGTTGTTGGTGCGAATCGCCCGGGTCTGGACCGAGGTATAGGCCTCGTCGATATCGATGCCGGCGGCCTTGATCAGCTCGCCGCCCTTGCGGGCCTGGGCCTCGCCCTCGGCGGTCAAATCAACGTCCACCCAGCCGGTGAAGCGGTTTTCGAGATTCCATTGGCTTTGGCCATGGCGGAGCAGGACGAGGACGGGCATCGGGCCTCCAGGATGTGTCGTAGGGCGGGCTAAGCCCCGAGGAACCTTGCGTCAAGCGCCACGCCCTTCTCTCGCCCCCCTCTCCCTGTCTAAAAAAATGGGGCGTGCTATAGGCAGGTCATGCCTGATCGCATCTTCATGCCCCTCATGGCGCTCATTGGCCTGGCCATGATCGCCCTCGCAATGATCCTGCCGCAGGGCTATGGCGACCGCTCGCCCGGTCCATGGGGCGACGTGCCGTTGCAGCAAACGCCAGCGATGCGACAGAAAATCCAGCGCGAGAAGGACGCGGCCGTCCGGCAAGAGGCCGAAGCGACACGCGCCGCCAGCGTCGCCCCGCCGAGCCGCCCATGAGCGCTTTCGACGCCATCGTCGTCGGCCAGCGGGTCCTCAACGCCGAGGCCGAGGCGCTGAGTCAGCTATCCGAATCGCTCGGCGATTCGTTCGTCCGCGCCGTCGAGACCCTGTTCGACGCCAAGGGCCGTGTCGTCTGCACGGGTATCGGCAAGTCCGGTCACGTGGCCCGCAAGATCGCCGCCACCCTGGCCTCCACCGGCTCGCCTGCGATGTTCGTCCATGCCGCCGAGGCCAGCCATGGCGACCTGGGCATGATCGGTCAGGGCGACGTCGTGCTGGCCCTGTCGAAGTCGGGCGAGGCGCGTGAGCTGTCCGATAGCCTGGCCTACGCCAAGCGCTTCGCGATCCCGCTGATCGCCATCACCGCCATGGCCGACAGTCAGCTGGGCCGCGCCGCCGACATCCTGCTGCTGCTGCCCGATGCGCCGGAGGCCACCGCCGAGGTCAATGCCCCGACCACCTCGACCACGCTGCAAATGGCTTTGGGCGACGCCCTGGCCGTCGCTTTGCTGGAACGCCGCGGCTTCACCGCCAGCGACTTCCGTGTCTTCCATCCGGGCGGCAAACTGGGCGCCATGCTGCGCACGGTCGGCGACCTGATGCACGATCACGACGAACTGCCGCTGACCCGCGAAGCCGCGCCGATGTCCGAAGCCCTGCTGATGATGAGCGAAAAGCGTTTCGGCGCTGTCGGCGTGGTCGCACCCGACGGAACGCTCAGCGGACTGATTACCGATGGTGACCTGCGTCGCCACATGGATGGGCTGATGAGCCACACCGCCGGCGAGGTCATGACCCGCGCTCCCCTGACGATTGCCCCTGGCGCCCTGGCGGCCGAGGCTCTGAAGGTGATGAACGATCGACGCGTCACGGTGTTGTTCGTGGTCGACCAGAAACGCCCAGTCGGCATCCTGCATGTGCACGACCTTCTACGCGCCGGCGTGATCTGAACGCGAACCTGCTATCCAACCACGGACGGCGCGGCTAAACGCAGCACTCCCTAATCGAGCGAGCCCGATGTTCTCAATCCCCCGCACCGATCTCGTCCCCAACACCGCCGCCTACGAGAACGAGCCCTTGGTCAAGGCGACGGGATTTCGCGAATACGACGCGCGCTGGCTGTTTGGGCCTGACATCAACCTGCTGGGCATCCAGGCGCTGGGCCTGGGCCTGGGGACCTATATCCAGGAGCTGGGCCTGTCGAAGATCGTGGTTGGCCACGACTTCCGCTCCTATTCGAGTTCGATCAAGAACGCCCTGATGCTGGGCCTGATCAGCGCCGGCTGCGAGGTTCACGACATTGGCCTGGCCCTGTCGCCTACCGCTTATTTCGCCCAGTTCGACCTGGACATTCCCTGCGTGGCCATGGTCACCGCCAGCCACAACGAAAACGGCTGGACCGGGGTAAAGATGGGCGCCCAACGCCCCCTGACCTTCGGCCCCGATGAGATGGGCCGGCTTCGCGACATCGTGCTGGGCGGCCAGTTCGTCGAGCGCGACGGCGGCAAGCTGATCCGCGTCGAGGGCGAGGCCGAGCGCTACATCGCCGACGTCGCCAAGCGCGCCCAGATCACCCGCCCCCTGAAGGTGGTCGCCGCTTGCGGTAACGGCACGGCCGGAGCCTTCGCCGTCGACGCCCTGCAGCGCATGGGCGTGTCCGAGGTCGTCGGCATGGACACCGAGCTCGACTACACCTTCCCGAAGTACAATCCGAACCCGGAAGATGTCGAGATGCTGCACTCGATGGCCGCGGCCGTTCGCGAGCACGGCGCCGACCTGGCCTTCGGCTTCGATGGCGACGGCGACCGCTGCGGGGTGGTCGATGACGAGGGCGAGGAGATCTTCGCCGACAAGATCGGCCTGATGCTGGCCCGCGACCTGGCGCCCCTGAATCCTGGCGCGATTTTCGTGGTCGATGTGAAGTCCACGGGCCTCTACGCCACCGACCCGGTCCTGGCGGCCCATGGCTGCAAGGTGATCTACTGGAAGACGGGTCACAGCTACATCAAGCGCAAGAGCGCCGAGCTGGGCGCCCTGGCCGGGTTCGAGAAGAGCGGCCACTTCTTCATGAACGGCGACCTCGGCTACGGCTACGACTGTGGCCTGACCGCGGCCGCCGCGATCCTTTCCATGCTCGATCGCAATCCCGGCCTGAAGCTCTCGGACATGCGCAAGGCCCTGCCGGTGGCCTTCACCTCCCTGACCATGAGCCCGCACTGCGGCGACGAGGTAAAGTACGGCGTCGTCGACGATGTGGTGAAGGAATACCAGGACCTGTTCGCGGCCGGCGGTTCGATCCTGGGCCGGAAGATCACCGAGGTCATCACCGTCAACGGCGTGCGCGTGCACCTGGAAGACGGCTCGTGGGTGCTGGTCCGCGCCTCGTCCAACAAGCCGGAGATCGTCGTGGTGGTCGAGAGCACACAGTCCGAGGACGACATGCGCGCCCTCTTCCGCCAAGAGGTAAAGCCTCGCCTGGGCGACCGCGTCGGCAAATACAACCAGGAAATCTGAATCGCGCCCAAGGCCTCCCCCTGTGGAGAGGACCTGAACACGGTTTCGCCGCTTCAGGCGGACCGCCGCTGAAGGTTGGGAAGGGTGCGAAGCGCCCGGGCCTCGCCCGGAATAGCTTTGATTTTGAATACCGTTTCGACAAGGTCGGACGCTTCGCGCGGCCTTCAGACGGGAGCCATCGGCGCGCGGGGTCTTAACCCGCTTCCGAAGTTGGCCCCCGGCGGGCGGAAGGGCGGCTAACCCCTCCGGACCGTGCGGGCGATTTCAGCCCGCACCTGCCACGATCGCCGGTCCCTCGTCGCCAGGGCTTCGTCCCATGTTGCAGGGAACCTGACCTGGACGCCCGAGGCGTCACTGAAGACCACCGGCGAGCACTTCCCGCTCGACCACCCCTGAAAGCCGCTCGGTCGCCGGCCGGACGCCCTTCCCGTGCTTTCAGGTGGGACCATTATCAGAGGGTTTTGAACGCGCCAGGGTTTGTGACGCTGATTATTTTATAAGCCATTGCATTTACTGAGGTTGTATCGGGGATTTTGTGGGGACCGAGCGCTGCCTATCCCCGCCAAGCTGCTGCGCCGCCAGGACGACCTGGGCCGGCTGAAGCCCGGCTCCATCGCCGACATCGTCGCGGTGACTGGGGATCCGACCAAGGACATCGCGGCGAGCCAGGCCGTGGTCTTTCGTGGTGAAGGACGGCATCGTGGGCTGCCGCCCCTAGGTCGCGAATCCGCTTGCGCGCTCCGGCCAAGACAGGCGATCTCGGCGACATGCGCAGACTGCTTATTCCGACCCTGGTGTCCGCCGCCCTGCTCGCCAGCTCCGCCTTGGCGGCCGATCCCGGCACGATGGAGCACAGGGACACGATGCGCGACGCGGTCGCCGCGCCGCTGGAGGACCTGAACCTCAAGCAGGCCCAGATCCCCGCCGTTCTGCAGCGCGCCGTCGCCAAGCCCTATGACATGGAGGGCCTGGAGCGTTGCGAAGGCATAGCCGGCGAGATCGGCCGGCTGGACGCGGCCCTGGGCCGCGATCTCGACGAAGCCCCACCGCCTGACGGGCGCTCGCGCGGCAAAAAGGTCGCCGACGCCGCCTGGGGCGCGGGCGTGGGCGAGGTGCGTCACACCACCCAGAACGTCCTGCCGTTCCGAGGCTGGATCCGCAAACTGACCGGCGCGGCTAAACATGACAGGGCCGTTCAGGCGGCGGTGCGGGCGGGCGGCGTGCGGCGCGGCTATTTGAAGGGCGTAGGCATGCAAATGAACTGCGCTCCACCGGCCGCGCCCAGTTGGTTCGTGCCCGCCCCGCCGCCCGAGTCCGCGGTCGCGCCTTCACCGATGGCGCGCGTCACCAGCTTCTGGGACGGCCTCGTGAACTGGTGGCGGAGTTGGTGGCCGTTCTAGACGGCCAGGGTCTCGCGCACCTTGGCGGCCAGTTGCTGGGCGCTGAAGGGTTTCATCACATAACCCGCCGCGCCTAGCTGCATGGCCTGGACGATGCGGTCCAGCCGGCCATCCCCCGTCAGCATCAGCACAGGCAGGCCCGCGCCATCGAGGGATTCCTTGACCGCCTTCAGGCCGTCCAGCCCGCTCTGGCCGGGCATGCGCACATCGAGCAGCAGCAGAGCCGGCGTCTCACGCGCCAGGGCAGGCAGCACCGCCGCCACCGAGCCAAAGGTGCGCACCGCCATGCCGTCGGCCTCCAGTCCGATCTGAATCAGTTCCAAGGTGACGGCGTCGTCGTCAACGACAAAAATCAAGGGCGCGACGGGCATGCGAAAGCCTTAACGCGCGACTCAGGCTGGCGGAAGCGACCTCCCGTCCAGGTTTAGCGGGTGCCGAAGGTTCGATCTCCGGCGTCACCCAGGCCCGGCACGATATAGCCGTGGTCATTGAGCTCGGCATCCACCGCCGCCGTCCAGATCGCGACGTCGGGATGGGCGGCGCGCAGGGCCTCAACGCCCTGGCGCGAGGCCACCAGGCAGACAAAGCGCAGATCGGTGACGCCGGACTTCTTGAGGAGGGCGACGGCGGCGATCGCCGTGTGGCCGGTGGCCAACATCGGATCGACGACGATGACCAGGCGGTCGGCGATATCCTCGGGCGCCTTGTAATAATACTCGACCGCCTCCAGCGAGGCCGGATCGCGGAACAGGCCGATGTGGGCCACGCGGGCCGAGGGCACCAGGTCGAGCATGCCCTCGGCCATGCCCAGGCCCGCGCGCAGGATCGGGGCGAAGACCAGCTTCTTGCCGGCGATCACCTCGGCGTCCGTGGGCGCGACGGGGGTCTCGATGCGCACGGTATGGGTCGCCAGTTCGCGGGTGACCTCGTAACATAGCAGGGTGGCGGTCTCGCGCATCAGGGCGCGGAACGTCTTGGTGGAGGTGCCCTTGTCGCGCATCTTGGTCAGCTTGTGCCGCACCAGCGGGTGGTCGACGATCGTGACGCCTGGCATGGCCGGCTAACCTCCTGGAACGCGTGTTCGGCGCTTCAAGTGCCGCCTTAAGCGCCGCGCGCCAAGCGGAAATCGCTCGCCTTAGCGTTCCCGTCCGTAGGCCGCGAGGAACACATCGACGGCGGGCAGCACCTCGCCGTCGATTTCCGCAGCGGTCGGCTCGGCCATGGCGTTGCACAGGCGGGCCTTCATCAGGCGGTTCTGGCACAGGCCGATGAACTGCTGCGCGGCGTGGACGGGATCGGCCAGCTTCAACTGACCTGTATCGGCGGCCTTTTGGAGGATCGCGCCCAGCAGCAGTCCCCCGCTCTTGGGCCCGGTTTCGTAAAATGCCTGGCCGATCTCCGGCGTGCGCTCGGCCTCGGCGACGATCACCCGGAAATTGGCCATGCTGAAATCGCTCAGCACGATCGACAGATAGGTGCGGCCCACCTTGGTCAGGGCGGCGCGGATGTCGTCGATCTCAGACGAGATCTCGAACATGGCGTCGCGTTGCCAGGCGCAGTGGCGTACGACATAGGCGGCGAACAACTGCTTCTTGTTCTTGAAGTAGTTGTAGAGCGTGCCCTTCGAGCCGCCCAGCCGCGCGGCGATCGTGGACATCGACGCGTTGGCGTAGCCCTCCTTCAGGAAGACGTCGCGAGCGACGTCGAGGATGGCCTCACGGCGAGCGTCTCGATTAAGGCGCGGCTTTGTGTCCTGCATCGTTCTTTTTCGATCAAGAGGGGTCGCCCCTCGATCCCGTCAAGCTTCGGGTTACATACAACCAGTTATATGACCGTACGGTACGGTCAATTCAAGCCGGCTACTCCCATGACCACGAATGCCCTGGACATGCTCTTCGCCTGCAGGAAGCCACGGTCCGGCGAGGTCGGCGTCACCGTCGCCATCCTGTTGGCGGCTCTGCTGACCAGCGCCTGCGCGACGATGCCGGCCCCGACCGCGGCTCGCCTGGCCAAGGCTCCTGGCACCTATGCGACAACCCAGACCCTCCCGGCGCCCGAGGGCGCCTGGCCTGTCGACAGCTGGTGGAAGGCCTATGGCGACCCTCAGCTGGACGGCTTGGTCGACGAGGCCCTGAACGGCTCGCCCACCCTCGCCCAGGCTCAAGCGCGACTGCGACGGGCGCAGGCCTTGGCCACTCAGGCCAGGGCCGCGCAGCTGCCCAGCCTCAGCGCCGCCGCCGGCGCCGAGCGGGCCAAGCAGAGTTACAACAACGGGATCCCCCCCGACTTCGTGCCTCAAGGCTATAATGACTACGGCCGCCTCAGCCTCGATTTCAGCTGGGAGTTGGACTTCTGGGGCAAGAACCGCGCGGCCGTCGCGCGGTTGGTCAGCACGGCCTGCTCGGCGATCAGCACGTTCTGGTAGGTCGAAAGGCCGCCCTCATAGCGCGCGCGGATCATGCAGAAGGTCGACGCCCGCTGGACCGCCACCCTGTCGATGGCCGCCTTTGCCCTGTCGTTCTACATGCGCTCGGGCTTCACGCCGGACGTCGACTTCAAGGCCCTGGTCTGGCCGATGCTGGTGCAGGGGGTGGCGATGAGCACCTTCTTCATCTCGATGGTCACCATCTCGCTCAATGGCGTGCCGCCCCAGCAACTGCCGTCGGCCTCGGGCCTGTCGAACTTCTCGCGGATCACCGCTGGCAGCTTCGCCGCCTCCCTGACCACCACGATCTGGGACCGCAGCGAAGCGGCGCACCAGACCCGCATCGCCGAAACCATGAGCTCCAACGATCCGGCCTGGCTGGCGGCGGTGGAGCACATGCAGGCGGTGGGCATGAGCCATGCCCAGGCGGTGGGCGCGGCCACCGGCCAGGTGGTCAACCAGGCCTATCTGCTGGCCACCCTCGACTTCTTCCGCGCCTCGGCCTGGCTGACAGTGCTGCTGATCCCCTGCATCTGGCTGACCAGGAAAGCCATGGCCAGCGGCGGCGCTCCGCCGCCTGCCGACTAGCCGCCCTACCCTTCCCTCTCAACGCCGCCTAAGATAGCCGCGTCGAGAGGGCCTCAAGACAACATGACGACGCCGACCGCCAATCCCCTGCGCCTCTACCAGCGCGTGGCCGCGTCGATCGGCCAGGCCATCGCCGACGGCCGCTACCTGCCCGGCCAGCGCCTGGCCTCCGAGCGCGACCTGGCCGAGGAGTTCGGCGTCAGCCGGCCCACCGTGCGCCGAGCGGTCATCGCCCTGGAGATGCGCGGCCAGTTGGAGGCCAAGCAGGGCTCGGGCGTCTATGTCCGCCAGCCCGGTCCGCAACCACCGATCCCGCGCGACCTCGATATCGGCGCCTTCGACCAGGCCGAGGCGCGCCGCCTGTTCGAGGGCGAGGCCGCCGCCTTGGCCGCCACGCTGATCACCGAGGAGGAACTGGTCTATCTCGAGACGCTTCTGGCCGAGATGAACAGCGAGGAATCGACCAAGGAACAGTCGGAACTGGCAGACCGCCAATTCCACATCACCATCGCCCAGGCCACCCGCAACAGCGCGATCGTCCGCGTGGTCGAGAACACCTGGGACCTGCGTTACAAGTCGCGTCTGTGCATGCAGATGCTGGAAAAGGCCCGGCACGTGCGCAAGCGGCCGCTGAACGACGAGCATCGGGACATCATCGAGAGCCTTCGCACCCGCGACCCCAAGGCCGCCCGCGCCGCCATGCAGACCCACCTGGGCGGTTTGATCGAGAACCTGCTGCTGACCGCCGAGTTGGAAGCCATGGAACAAACCCGCGAGCGCCTGGCCAGCAAGCGCGAGGAAATCGCCCTGAGAGCCGCCAGCGCCGCTAAGTAGCCTCAGGCGGAGGACCACCGGACCCGCGAACAGGTCCGGCCGGCAGGGTCGTGAAGAGTCCGAGAGTGAATTTGCTTCAGATCAAACCGTCGTCCAAAATCCCCGTCTCTCCGGCGAAGGGCGGGCCCAGGTGAAGCCCACGAGCCGCTCAGGATGAATATGGATCTTGGCCTTCGCCGGGAAGACGGAGATTAGAGCGGTCGCTTCCATGTAAGCCAAACGCGCGCTAGAGCATTTTTCGAGCGAAGTGGTTCCGGTTCGCGTGACGAAAAATGCTTCAAAACAGAAGATTAGAGCTCACGGCCTGACGCAGTCAGGTCGGGAAATGCTCTAGAAGTTCACGTCCAGACGCGCGCCGAAGTCGCGGAAGGCGCCGCAGCCGGTGAACCAGGTGCGGCCCAAGGCGGTCGGGATCGCCGGGTTGCTGTAGCCAGACGCGCCATTCCCCAGGCCCTAGGCCTAACGCTGGTCGAGCAGGTTGTTGGCGACCGCGATCACGGCCGTGAAGCCAACAAAGCCCGTTGGATATTCATGATGCTTCCCCTCCCTCGCGGACGCCCAACCGGTTGCTCTGGCCATTTTTTGGCGTCAACTTGGTCAGACCAAAATGACGAACGAAAATGTAACTTGCCAAGCCAGGGCTGAAATCAACGTTATATCCAGCCTGTATGTTGACTTGTTTGAGCTTTCACGCCGATCGGCGTGCTGACCTCCCTTTCGGCTTCGCGAAATTGGCAAGGAGATGGTCATTTAGCTTTTCCATCTCGCCGCTAATTGGTAATACCAGATTGGTCACATCAGTGAGGGCGCATGAACCAGGCTCGCAACGACTTCAGGAGTGACCACGTCGCCAGCGCTCGCGTCCACAACTTGAAACGCGGCTGATGACACCCTCCGACGGCATGAACCTGCGTCCCAGCACCGACCGGGAGGGACTGCGCCGCATGTCGGCGCGAGCGATTCGCGATACCTTCGTCATCAGCGACCTGTTCAGACCAGGCGAGGTCTCCATGACCTATGTCGAGGTCGACCGGGCTGTCGTCGGCTCCGCCATGCCACTGAGCGCTTCCTTGGCCCTGCCCACCGATCGCCGCCTGGCGGCGAGCTATTTCTGCGAACGCCGCGAGGTGGGCGTCGTCAATATCGGCGCCGCAGGCTGGATCAGCCTGGACGGCGTTCGCCACGATCTGGACCGCCACGACAGTCTCTATATCGGTCGCGGGGTGCGCGACGTGGTGTTTGGCGGCGGCGCGCCGGAGGATCCCGCCAAGTTCTACTTTGTCAGCTATCCCGCCCACGCGACCCATCCCAACCGCCTTGTGCGCAAGGACGAGGCGCGCGTCATCCAGGCCGGCGATCAGAAGACCGCCAACCGCCGGGTGATCCGCCAGAGCATCCGCCCCGGCATCGTCGAGACCTGCCAACTGGTGATGGGCTTCACCGAGCTTGAACCCGGCAATGTGTGGAACACCATGCCGCCCCACACCCACGGCCGCCGCAGCGAGATCTACATGTATTTCGACGCCGCCCCGGCCCGGGTGATGCACATCATGGGTGAGCCTTCCGAACCGCGCACGGTATTCATGGACGACGGCGAGGCGGTGTTCTCGCCTAGCTGGTCGATGCACAGCGGCGTTGGCACGGCCGACTACCGCTTCGTCTGGTCGATGGGCGGCGAGAACCTGGACTTCGACGACATGGACACCTTCAGCCTGGCCGATCTGCGCTGAAGCGGGTTGGCAGGACCGACAAGAACAAGACGACCTAGGGAGACGACACGATGCCGCGACGCCTGTTGGGAGCATTTCTGGCCGCGGCGGCCCTGATCGGTCCGCTGCAAGCCTGCGCCGCGACGCCCGCCAAGCCTGGCGCCGCCGTCCAGAGCTCGGCCCTGGTCGAGGGCGCGCGCGTCGCCGACTGGCAGTTGAGCCACATCGACAATTTCGATTACGTGCCCGCCTCGCAGTTTCGGCGCGACACCGAGGCGCCCCGCGACTGGATCCAGGCGGCGTTCTATATCGGCCTGACCGCCTATGCCGACGCCGCCAAGGCGCCCAAATACACCGACGCCATCCTCGCCCACGGCCAGGCCGAGGGCTGGGGCTTCGACAAGCGCCCGCGCCACGCCGATGCCGACGCCACCGGCGCGGTCTGGGTCTGGGCCGCCGCCCGCACCCATGACCCCGCCAAGCTGGCCCCGGTCCGCGCCCGCTTCGACACCGTCCTGGCCAGCCCTTCGAGCGTCGATCTGGGCTTCGAGGCCAAGCCCCCCCAGGGCGGTGATCCCTATTGCCAGGCCCGCTGGTGCTGGAGCGACGCCATCTTCATGGCCCCGCCCACCTGGATCTCCCTGTCGAAGGAGACAGGCGATCCGCGCTACCTGGCCCATGCCGACAGCGAGTTCTGGGCGACCACCAGCCTGCTCTACGACCAGAACGACCACCTCTATTTCCGTGACAGCCGCTTCATCGCCAAGCGCAGCGACGCGGGGGCCAAGATCTTCTGGGGGCGCGGCAATGGCTGGGCCTTCGCCGGCGTCGCCCGCATCCTGCAGGACCTGCCCAAGGACCATCCCAGCCGCCCGCGCTACGAGGCGCTGTTCAGGCAGATGGCGACCAAGATCGTCACCTTGCAGGGCGAGCAGGGCTATTGGCCGGTTTCGCTGCTGGAGCCACAACAGACGCCGGAGACCAGCGGCACGGGCTTCTTCGTCTACGGCCTGGCCTGGGGCGTGAACCACGGGGTGCTGCCGGCCGCCCGCTACCGCCCAGCGATCGACAAGGGCTGGAGCGCGCTCGTCTCGGCGGTCGAGCCCGACGGCAAGCTGGGCTGGGTGCAGCGCGTGGGCGCGGCGCCCGACCAGGTAGGTCCCGACGACACCCAGCTCTACGGCGTCGGCGCCTTCCTGCTAACGGCCAGCGAGGTCTCTCGGCTGTCGCCTGCGCGCGGGAGCGCGGCGCAGCCGTGAGCTCGGTTGCTCCGCCTCTCGCCCCCGCTAGGATGATCGACATGACCCGCTCCGCCGATCCTCAAAAGCTCTATCAGCAGATTGCTCGGGCAATCGCCACCGCCATTGGCGAAGGCCGATATGGACCGGGCGACAAGTTGCCGTCCGAGCGCGAATTGGCGGATGACTTCGGCGTCAGCCGGCCCACCATCCGCGACGCCATGATCGCCCTGGAGTTCCAGGGCCTGGTCGAGGCGCGGCAGGGCTCGGGCGTTTATGTCAACGCCTCCCCGGTGGTCGAGGACACCGCTGACCTGGAGGTTGGCGCGCTGGAACTGACCGAGGCGCGGCGACTGTTCGAGGGCGAGGCCTGCGCCCTGTCGGCCGCCACCATCGCCGGCGAACACCTCGCCCACCTTGACCAACTGGTCGTCCAGATGGGGCGCTGCGTCTCGCCCGACGAGATCGAGCGCCTGGAGCAGGCGTTCCACCTCGCCATCGCCCGCGCCACCGGCAACGCCGCCATCGAGGCCGGTGTCGAGGACCTGTGGACCCTGCGCCAGCAATCCCCGGCCTGCGCCGCCCTGCTGCGCCGCGCCCGCAGCAATGGCGGGGGTGATTTCATCGACGAGCATCGCCAGATCGTCGCGGCCCTGCGCCAACGCGATCCCAGGGCCGCGCGCCAGGCGATCCATTTTCACCTGGCCCAGGTGATCGACGACCTGCTGGCCTTGGCTGAGCAGGACGCCTTGCAACAGACCCGCCAGAAAATGGCGGAACAGCGCCGCGAACTGGCACGCCGCACCGAAATCTAGAGAAACGGGATCACTCCATGTCCAAGCGGATTCTCACCCTCGCCCTGGCGGCGTCCCTGGCTATTGCCGCCCTCGCCATCGCCCAAGCCGCGCCGACCCTGCCGCCCTTGGTGGAGCCGGTCCTGGTCAAGCCCGACGCCGACGGCCAGAAGCCCCGCGCCGTCGTCAGCTACGCGCCCTATCGCTACGACGACATCCTCTGGGAAAACGACCGCACGGCCCATCGCATCTACGGCCCCGCCCTGCAGGCCTATGAGCCGCCCTCGACCTCCGGCATAGACGCCTGGGGCAAGCTGGTGCGCTGGCCGTTCATGGAGCGCCAGCTGAAGACCGGAAAACAGCACGACTTCCACGGCGAGGGGCTGGACTTCTACGACGTCAACACCTTTCGCGGCGCCGGCGGGCTGGGCGTCTGGCAGGACAACAAGCTGTGGGTGTCGCGCAACTGGAAGTCCTACGAGATCCTCAAGACCGGCGGCGACGTGGCCTCCTTCAAGGTGAGTTACGCGCCCTGGCCGGTCGATGTGGATCGCAAGGTCTGGGAGACCCGCACCTTCACCCTGCCGCTGGGCTCAAACTTCACGCGGATGGTCTCGACCATCAGCTCCGACAAGCCCGGCCCGCTGGTGATCGGCATCGGCATCAGCAAGCGCAAGGCCACGCATCAGGGCGCAGGCGGCGCGCTCACCAAGGACCTGGCGAGGGGCCGCGTCTCCTACTGGGAGCCGACCGATCCGGTGAAAGGCACGATGGGCGTCGCCTTGATGGTGGATCCCAAGGCCCTGGTCGAGGTGCGCCAGGACGCCGACAACTACCTGGTCCTGATCAAGGTCGAGCCCGGCAAGCCGTTCGTCTACTACATGGGCGCGGCCTGGGACAAAGGCCTCGACTTCCACGATCGCGCGGGCTGGGAGGCCTATGTGACGGCCCAAACGCCGGACTTCGATCCGGGGCGGTGAGCCTTAGGCGGCCGCTGTCGAAAGATTATGGTGCGGGCTGCCGGGGTCGAACCGGCACTCCTTTCGGAACCGGATTTTGAGACGAGCGGGTTCCTTGTAAAGTCAGTGACTTACGCCCGCTGCGCGTTCTGTGCGCGTTATGCCGACGTGGGGCCAACCTAACGCTGGCGATATTGCGGATTGGTGCAATGTCCGATTCCAGGCCCGGACCTCATTTCCGCACCCGACCCATTGCGGACGTTACAGATGTCCACTTCCCAGCTCCTTGAGCCGCTTGACGCCAGCACCAAGTGCCTGGGGTCGAATCGGTGCGATATCAGTCCAAGCTGTTCAGGCTGGTGGCAAGGTCGGCGGTACGGAACGGCTTCGTTAGCCGGGGGAGCTCTGGAGAAATTCCTGCCGTTTCGGCGTAGCCCGACACAACCAGCACCTTAATCGCCGGCCAAGCATTCCGTACCGTGTAGGCTAACTCGGTGCCAGTCACGCCGGGCATCAGATGATCCGTCACCACGATATTTGGAGCCAAGCCCCCCTCCAAGAGCCCGAGCGCCTCGACCGCCGAGACTGCCTCTATGACATCGTAGCCGAGTTCCATGAGCATCGCGGACGTGCTCAGCCGCACAGGCTCTTCGTCGTCCACCAAGAGAACCTTGCCGCGAGCCCCTTCCACCTTCACTTGCTCCTTTTTCGACGCGGGTTCGATTTCTGCGTCGCCTTCGCCCTGGGGCAGCCACATCTCCACGTTCGTCCCTATCCCAGGCGTGCTCTTGATCGTGACCGCTCCGCCCAGCTGAGAGGCCAAGCCGTGAACCATCGACAGACCAAGGCCGGTTCCTCTGCCGACGCCCTTGGTCGAAAAGAAGGGCTCGACCGCGCGAGCTAGCGTCGCCTCATCCATTCCGACCCCCGTGTCCGCTACTGAGATGTGCAAGTAGCGTCCGGCGCTCAGCTGGGACCGATGCGCCTGGTCGATAGCCTCGGCGTTAGCGGAAATCCACAACGTGCCGCCGTCAGGCATCGCATCGCGGGCATTCACCGCCAGGTTAAGCAAGGCCATTTCAAGTTGGTTCGGGTCGGCTTTGGCTGGGGGCAGGTCGTTCCCGATTTCGACCTTAACCTCGATCTGTGGCCCGGTCGTACTCTCGATCAGATCGGCCATCCCTGTCACGAGTTTGGCAACATCTACCTGCACCGCCTGAAGTGGCTGTCGGCGAGCAAACGCAAGAAGTCGCTGAACGAGTGTCGTAGCGCGATCCGCTGACTGTGCTGCGCCAGCGATCAAGCGCCGGTCGCGGTCGTTCCCCAGTTCCCGACGTTGAAGCAGGTCGAGCGCGCCAACTATGGGCGTTAGCAGGTTGTTAAAATCGTGAGCGACTCCCCCAGTAAGCTGGCCCAACGCCTCCATCTTATGGGTTTGGCGAAGAGCTTCCTTTGCAACCTCTAGCTCCGCTTCACGCTTCTTCTCCACGGTCACGTCACGGCCTGTGCAATACACCAGACCGTCGTCGGGGACGCAGACCCAGGAGATCGAGCGATACGAGCCATCCTTGTGCCGGTAGCGGTTCTCAAAGTTGATTGCTGCTTGGCCTTGCTGGGTTAGATGAAACCCGCCGCGCGTGTTTTCCAAGTCGTCCGGGTGTAGTAGGTCCCATATAGTCGTCCGCCTTACCTCGTCCTCCGACCATCCCAGCACTGCCAGCCAGGCGGGATTAGAGGTGACGAAGAAGCCTCGTTGATCCAACGCGCCCATCAGGTCCGGACTTAAGGCCCAGCTCCGTCCGCGAGCCTGCGTTCGCTCAATAACTCGGCCTTCAAGAGCGGCATTTAAATCCCGCAACGCAAATTCGGTATTCTTGCGCGCCGTGACATCCCGGTAGAAGACCGCCAGGTGCTCGGCAAAAGGATAGGCGCGCATGTCTATCCAAGTGGCGCGTCCATCTGGCCAAATGAAGTTGTGTTCCAGCGTCACGGCGCGCCGTTCCGCGATTGCCTGACGGAGGAGAGCGCCCAGTTCGGGCGCAGCGTCCGGGTGCGCTTCTTCGTGCGTCTTTCCAATAAGGGCTTCGCGTGGCCGATCCTCCAGCCGCATTGCTTCTATGTTCAGATCTAAGAAGCGGAGATCTCGATCAAGCAAGACAAATGCGTCCCCCATATTGTCGAGGACGTCTTGGGCAAGAGCGCGCTCGGCTCTAAGCCGCCGCTCGCTTTCGCGCAGCGCCGCTTCGGTCCGGGCGCGCTCGACCGCTGCCCAGGTGCGTTCAGCCACCTCTTCAACAAGGGCGACTTCGCCCTGTGTCCAGACTCGTGGACCGGTTGAGATGGCGTTGATCGCCCAAAGCGGGTTGTTCTCGCCTTTGCGCAGAGTCGCGGCGATCAAAGCGCCCAGGCCGAGGCCTGCGAAACTGGCCCGGTCGGTGTCTGAAAGGCCCTCCATCTCCACCACATTGTCGATCACCAGCGTGCGATCAAAGGCGACCTGAAGCGCTTCGGGAAAATCGGACAAACGCACTTGAGCGGGCAACGGGGGCAGACGGTCGTCGTGCACCTGATGGGGGAAGTCGCCCGCATCGTCGGCCAGGCGATAGATTCCGATGTAGCAGCGATCAAGCCGCAGATGTTCCCGGAGCATCTGGAGCGCCCGGTTTGCTATGCCCTCTGCGGTTGGTTCCGCCCGTAGCGAGTCGCTGAACTTCAGCAGGAACGTCTGTCGCGCCTCGCTCTCCTCCAACGCGAGCTCGCTGCGTTTGCGTTCAGTTACATCGCTAAACACGACCACAACCCGGAGGCTGCCGGCAGGGCCAATACGCGCCAGATAAGCGTTGAACCAGCGGCCCAGCCCCGACGCCGGCAACTCAAAGCGTATCGGCTCGCCCGTATTCACGACGTGCGAGTACCGTTGGGCCCACTCCATCTCAAGATCGGGCATAACCTCGCTGACCAGACGCCCCGCGATGTCCTTTATCCCCGTCAGGCGCTCAACCGCCGGGTTGACGACTATGTAGCGCCAGTCGACGACCTGCCCGTCCGGGTCCTGGACAACCTCAACCTCCATGAAGCCTTCGTCGGAAGAACTATACAGGGTGCGATAAAGGACCTCGCTCTCACGCAGCTCGGCAAGCGTTGCATTGGCTGCTTCTAGTTGGCGCTTGAGTGCGTCGATGTCTGCGTCGTGATTCATGCCTACCAGTCGCACGAACTGGGCACATTTGGGATAACGATGATCGCGACGAACGTCGGCTAGTGGATGGTGAACCTAGGTCGCCTTTCCACCCTTCTCTGACCCTGGCGATGTCCGCTTCCGGGACGAGGAACAAATTTCAAGGATCGGCGGAGGCGGTAGCCACTGCAACTATGTTGGTGCGGGCGGCCGGGGTCGAACCGGCACTCCTTTCGGAACCGGATTTTGAGACGAGCGGGTTCCTTGTAAAGTCAGTGACTTACGCCCGCTGCGCGTTCTGTGCGCGTTATGCCGACGTGGGGCCAACCTAACGCTGGCGATATTGCGGATTGGTGCAATGTCCGATTCCAGGCCCGGACCTCATTTCCGCACCCGACCCATCTCAGACATTGAGCGCGTTGCGTACTTAGGCGCGCACGATGTCTGAGATGGGTCGAGGCTGTGTGAAAACGCAGTGCTGAACCCTCTCACGGAAGAAAGCTTTCGCGTCCCGACCGGTCTCCATGCGCGACAAAGCGCGAGATTGGCCATTTGTTGGCCCCGTCGAAGGTCGCTTCGAGGTCCAGATTGCGTTTTCACACAGCCTCGGTCGGGTGCGGAAATGAGGGGCGCGGCTGTCAGGCGACCCAGCTTCGGTTTTCAGGTTTGCTGACCTGCTTTCCGTGCCCCCTAAGCGTCAGCTCAGCACGATCGCCTTGCGCCCAACCACATTCCACCGCCCACCTGCCTTGTGCAGCAAGACTAGGTAGACGCCACCGCCTAACTGATTGCTGGAGCTCACAACTTCGGCAATAGCCTCGGTGCCAAGCTCATCCAAGGCCGGGAGCGACATGCGATGGACATAGGCGGTGCGTTTGCCAATTCCAATGCTGCGCAACTGCGCGTTAGCTCCGGTCTCCGAAGCTAAAGCTCCGTGCGCGGCGGCCACCTTGCGAACATTCTCACACGTAAGAGCCGACTCCCCACGTGACATTTCGAAACTCGACAGGGTCGATGCTCGCGGAGCCTGGCCTTGCCAGCCGCTTTTCAACGTATCAGGCGACAGGTCTATGCTGAAAGGGCGGGTGGGAGCGGAGCTGTAATATGTGTCACCCAGCGCGCCGAGCGGGAGGGCGGACACGGCTGCATCACACCGCAGTTGACGCAGGCCGGCATTTGACGGCGAAGCCCCACCCTTCGTGTGGGCGCCAGCGAAAACGCCAAACAATGCGATGACCGCGATCGTTATGTTCATCATGTTCTCGGTACCGTCCCGCCAACCAAGGCAAGTTCGGAGTCGGTCGGGTACACTGCGCCGTTTATACCTGCAAGTATTTGTCCGTATTCATTCGTGATGGCTTCGCGGTTGGGATTTAACGCTCCAGCTTCACCATCGATGCTAGCGTGGGCGAGTTCATGGTAGATAACATAGTTCAACCCCTCGACCGGCCCGAACGCATTAGTCTAGTCTGTTAGTCGTACGGGATCGATGTGGATTATGTTGTCAGTCCCGGATACGTCAGTCCAGGCCGGGAACGACAGGGAGTGAGGCCCCACGTCTATCCTGGTGTGCTCGACCGACTGCAACAACTCTGTCCACGTCAAAGTGCCACCAGGAGCTGGGAAATAGCTTGTGTTCACTTGGTGGGGATCGGCCACCATTATTTTCGCTAGAGCGTAGAGCGCCTGCATGGCCTCGCGCGCCTGCTGATAGACGGGTGAGTTTGGATCTCCGGTCACGTGACTTGCGCCGAACACTTCGACTTCTTGCCTGAAGGTGTCGCTCCAAGCCTCAAACGCCGCTTCATCGCGGTCGGGCCGGACATTTTGTTGATAGTAATCGTAATTTACTTCGACACTATTGCCGCCGCCGCTTGAAGCCATCACGATAATCTCCGACACCGTGACGTTTGAGCCATAGCTGGCTCCCATAAGGAGTTCTTGATCAGCGATATCGATCAGACTTGAGTCTTCGAAAAGCATGCAGCACCTCTGCGGACAGATCGAAGTAGAGAAGCGCACGTTGACCAAATTCACAACCCTGCATAACAAATTCAACGAAATCCCTTGAGGACCATCTGTGGCCGAGCTTCCCGCGCCCACGATCACGCCGCCCGAAACGCCGAAACCATCCAGCTTCAAGCGGATTTCGGTGATGAGATTGCCGAGCTGGAAAGGGCTTTCGCCAGAAGTCCAAGCGAGTTTTATAGCCCTGGACGAAGCGCTGAGCCTACCTCGGAACAATGATGCAGGCATCGTCAATTGGTCGCTCGGACTTAAGGGGACATTGATCGACGCGTTGCCTCGGATCGAAGCTCTGGAGCATCGCTTGTCTGTGGAGATGTTGGCGCGGTCGCCCGTCGACGCGCTTGATCCTAGGACTCCGCTAGAACTACCGACCCGTGCGGCCGCTCAAATCCAACTCTTGAGCGGGTTGAGCGGGCACGCGTCGGCATTTCCCGAGACCTTGTCAGAGCTCCATCGGCTGATCCACGGGAGAAGCCAAGGCCTACGCACCACGGGCGTCCGAAGTCTTCCTGACCGCCTTGGGACGTATGTCGTGTTCCCCGAAGTCGAAGAGGTTCGCCCCGGCCTTGAGAGCCTGCACGGCTTCATCCTTGAGCATGTCGACGAGCAGCCCGCCTTCGCCGCTGCTGTTGCAATGACCTCGATCTGCAATATTCACCCGTTCGAGGACGGCAATGGTCGCCTGTCTCGCATCGTACTCAATGCGTTGACTAGAAAAGCTCACACTTCCGCTCCCTATCTGCCGCTGCATGAACTCGGCCGAATCTCCCGTGGTGGATTCCTGATCGCCATGAGACTTGCCCAATATCGCGGGGAGTGGCTACCACTTGCAGACTTCCTACGGGCCAGTGTTGACTTCGTGGCCAGCGTTCCAGATCGAGGCCGAGTACCCGCCGTGGATATTAGAAGCTATTAGGAGCCTACGACGCCACGCTCCTGCGGCGCAGCTCTTTAACATATCTGTCGATTGAGGTAGGTCCGCCTGCTCAAGCGTGCGCTGTGCGGCATTCTCGAAGACGATAGCGAAGCTGCACTGTCCACAATGTGAAGCTTAGGAGAGCTTTGATCCGCTCACCACCCCGATCAGACCTTCGCCCCGACCGCTTTCCGGAATGGCGCCCAAGGTCTGGTTTCGGGCGAGGCCCTCGTTTCTGCACCCGACCCTAGTCGGACGTTGAAGCTTCGAACCAGAGCCTCTAGCTTTGCAACTGGAGACGCGCGGCTGAGTATCCGGAGCCTTCTAGTGCCAGAAAAGCCGCCATTGCCTGGACGGACCTCAGAGGCGGCTTTCTTGAGCCAAGTAGGCTTTTGGTTCGTTAACTCGCAGGAGGCGCGTAGTCACCATGCCCGCATCAAGAAGTTTCTGACCATCGGCCTGATATCACTTCGCCCTCATCTCACTACCGACGGAACAGCCATTAAGGCTTACGAACTGACAGACCAAGGGCTTGATAGGTTGGCGCTAATTGCAGGAGAACGCATGGCTTCGGATGCGCGGGGGCATCGGGACTACTTCAGAGATCAAGCGCGCAGGCATCGTTGGGCGTGAGCGGACTTTGATCAATGAGCTTTCAGTGGAGTTGAACCAATCGGGCAGTCGATCCTGACAGGAAGCCCGTCTTTGTAGGCGTAGTACTCGATGCAGCCTTTCGGGGCTGAAATCGCTTCTCGTTTCCCAATGTCTGCTGCAGTCAGGAACTCCGACGGGGTAGTCTTTCCGTCGCTATTCCAATCCATTTCAGACCACCTGTACCCATGCTGAAGCGCGCCGAATGCGACGAAGCCGACATAGGCGACGGGTATCGCGAGGATGAGACAGACGAGAGCGATTAGAGTCTTCCGCATTCCTCGACCTTGGCAGTAGGAGGGTCGCCTTTCCACCTCTTCTCTGACCCTGGCGATGTCCGCTTCCGGGACGAGGGACAAATTTCAAGGTTCGGCGGAGGCGGTAGTCACTGCAACTATGTTGGTGCGGGCGGCCGGGGTCGAACCGGCACTCCTTACGGAACCGGATTTTGAGTCCGGCGCGTCTACCAGTTCCACCACGCCCGCACGGCGCCGGCCCGCTTGAGAGCAAGGCCGTGTCCCCATTTCAGAAAGCCGGACGTCAGGGCGTCTCGGCGAGGGGAGTGCTTCCTAGCAAAGGCGGGCGTGAACTTCCAGACGCCTTGAGGCGCTTTCCACACGCGATCGTCCGAACCGTGGATCTGGGCCCGCTAGCCTGGCGCGGTATCGGCCCCGTAGAGCGTGCCAGCGGCGATCTCCAGACGTCCCAGCAGGCGCTTAAGCGTCGCGACCTCGCCCGGCGCGAGGCCCGCGAGCAAGGCCGCCTCGTAGGCGCGCGCCATGGGCACAATCTCGGCGAACAGGCGGCGGCCGGCGGCGGTAAGCTCGAGGCTGTGCGAGCGGCGGTCGATGCGGTTGCTGAGGCGGACAGCCAGGCGACGCTCGACGAGATCCTGAGCGGCGCGGCTGACCCGCACCTTGTCCATGGCGGTTTTGGTCACCGCCGCCTGCTGGGTCAGCGGCCCCTCGGCCAGAACCGACATCAGGCGCCATTGCGGTATGCTGAGGCCAAAGCGGTCCTCATAGGCGCGGGCGATCAGCTTGGTGACCGCGTTGGCGGCGATGACCAGCTGGTAGGGCAGATAGTCCGCCAGCGAGACGTGCTCGGGCGCGCCTTCGGGCGGGGCGGGAATCATCTGTGAGACCGTAGCGGCCATGCCGTCCTTCCTTTTGTCCTCCAGACGCCCGCGACTCTTGCGTTCGCTCGCGTCGACTGGGATCGATTTGGCCCAGCCAGTTGGCGCGGCTCAATCGCGCCCGTTCGCGGAGGAAGGAAACTGCGCGTTTCGCTCGCCGGTTGCGCATCCAGCCTTGAGGACGCCCAGGGAAGGGGCGCCGCCGTGCTCAAAACTCTTCGTGCGACCGTCGCTCGTTTAGGCGCTTTAGCGTGGGGTCGGTATGAGTCAGCACCTTCTGGCAACGTTCCAGCTCTTTCAGGCAATCGCCGCGACTCCAGAAATCGGAAAATTCCACGACAGCCATACGGACTTGGCGAGCATAGTCCTTGTGGTCAAGGACCTTGGGCTCTTCGTCCTTGTGTTCGTCATGTCCATGGTCGGGCTCGTGTCCGGGACGGCGCCCCGTCAGCACCAAGGTCTGACCGCCCAGGATGGTGACATTCGCCGCGGCCAGTTCCAGCTCGGTTTCCGCCTTGTGACTGGCGCCGTGAGCGTCGTGCCCATGGCCATGCCCGCCGTGCTTGTCGTCCTTCTTGTCGTGCGCGCCTTTGGACTTGTCTTTTTCCTTGGGCTTTTCCTCGACCGGCTCTCCTTTGAGCGCCTCGGAGACGCCTTTCAGCGCCTTTGCGCAGGGTCCGCCGAACATCAGGATCGGCCCGACCCGCCTCTGGACTTCCTCGACCAGATCCTGCGCCTTCCAGAACAGCTCGCCCGAGGGCGCGCTGGTGGCCGCCACGCACTTGAGCTTGATCGCCTCGTGGATGATCCTGGGCACGTCGCGCCAGCGATCGTCGCGACCACGACCGCCCACATGCTTGCCGACATAATAGGTGAGAATGGCCACGGCCGCCACGACGAGGGCGATCCCCGCCAGGAGGGTGGGATCGAAGATCGGCACCGGCGTCTCGACAGGAAACTCTGACTGGTACACCGCGCCCCCTCCAGCATCAGACATCAAGAGTCATAGGGTTAACGCAAGCGGAGCCGAGTTGCACGACCAAGGTTACGCGAAAGGTCGGGAAATCACGCCGCGCGCCTTGGCGCCTTGGTCGTAGCGGCTAGGACCGCCGTAGACGGCCACTTCGCATAGAATGTCGCCGCCGCTCTGCGTCGCCCAAAGATAGTTTCGCTCGACCTCGACATTCCGGCCGGCCGGCGAGACGCCCTCGAAAGTGTCGCCCCAGGGAATCACCTTGTTGAGGTCTCGCCAGGTCAGGGTCATGGCGCGCGACAGCTCGTCCTGGGCCATGGCTTCGAGGTCGGGGTCGGGGTCGCTCAAGATCGATCTCCAGGTCCGTTGTCGTATCGCGCCATTACCTCGACAACGCTTCGCGTGCAGGATAGGCGCTGCGCACGACGAGGAGACACGGCGATGGGTATTCCGAAGGGCAAGCGCGACTTCCGCGACGAGGACCGGCTTGATCCGCGCGAGCGCCACCAGGTGGAATACTGGTGCAAACGCTGGGGTGTGACCCGCGACCAGATCGTCGCCGCCCACCGCAAGGTCGGCAATTCGATCAAGGACATCGCCGCCGAGCTCGGCAAGAAGAAGTAGCGGCGCCCGCCTTACCGCTTGTCGCGTCGAAATTTGGCCGCTTCGGCCGCCAGGGAAGTGGCCGAAGGATCGTGTTCGTCCGGCTCGGGCGCGAATGGCAGATGGCCGGCCACGCCGCGCAAGGCCAGCCACAGCGGATGGCTGAAATGGCCCAGAATCCGCAATGGCCGGCGCTTGTCGTCGGTGACGTCCCAGCGCTCAAGCTCGAATGCGTCGGCCTGGTCGCGCATCGCCTTGACGTCAATGCCGTCCCAGCCCTCCGGATCGGGGATGGCGGCGGCCTCGTCGGCCGTGAGACCGAAGGTGTCGCGCGCCAGCTGATCGATCTCGGGAAACTCCGCGCGCGCCTGCGGCTCGGCGAACGACGGCTTCATCAGCGCCCGGGTCTCCAGGTCGGCGAAGCCGGGAAGGTCGATCAAGCGGCGCGGGGCCATGTCTCAGGCCTCTTCAGCGTTGTCGTTGCGCCAGTACGGCTCGACCACGCCCTGCAGCTTGATGGTCATCGGATTGCCCTTGCGATCGACGGCCTTGCCGGCGGTGACGCGGATCCAGCCTTCGCTGATGCAATACTCGTCGACATTGGTCTTCTCGACCCCGTTGAAGACGATCCCCACCCCGCGTTCGAGCACGCTGGCGTCATGATGCGGGCTGCTCGGGTTGGAGGCCAGGTGATCGGGGGGCGTATCGCTCATGGGACGGTCTTTCGAACAATGTGGACGGCAAAAGCCATCGAACGCGCGTGATAGCCATCCAGGCCGGCAATTCCAATAGGATTGCACGCGATCGCGTGAACCGCCGCGACAAGTCCGTGGCCCCCTGCTAGCTACGGCGCGTCCTTATTTCGGAGCTTCCATGCTGCGTCGTCTCTATGACTGGGTCATGGGCCTGGCCGCCTCGCGCCACGCCCCGCTTGGCCTTTTCGCCGTCTCGTTCGCCGAAAGCTCGTTCTTTCCCATCCCGCCCGACGTGATGCTGGCCCCGATGGTGCTGACCCGACCCGACCGCGCCTGGCGCTACGCGGCGATCTGCACCCTGGGCTCGGTGTTGGGCGGGTGCCTGGGCTATGCGATCGGATTCTTCCTCAAGCCGGTCGGCGTCTGGATGATGACCGTCACCGGCCACGCTGGCGGGATGGACGAATTCAAGTGCTGGTACGACCAATACGGCGTCTGGGTGATCCTGGCCAAGGGCCTGACGCCCATTCCCTACAAGCTGGTGACCATTGCGTCAGGCTTGGCCGCCTTCAGCTTCCCGATGTTCATCATCGCCTCGACGATTACCCGCTCGGCCCGCTTCTTCCTGGTCGCCTGGGTGGTCAAGAAATTCGGCCCGGCCATGATGCCGGTCATCGAAAAACGCTTGGCCCTGTTCGCCGGCATTCTCGTCGCCCTCCTTGTCATCGGCCTCGCGGCCAGCCACTTCTTGGGGGGAAGCAGCGGCGGAGCCTGCGCGGCATGACGATCGACAGCCTCGAGAACGGCGAACCAAAGGCCAGCGAAATCCGCGCGACGGGGCCGGCGGGCGAAGCGCTCGCCACGGCCCCGCCGATGCGAGGCCCGCTGGACCTGGCCGTCGCGCACTGGCCGCTGCTGGCCTTGGCCGCCTGCGCCTTCATGCTCGGCGCCGCCCATGCCTTCGAGACCTTCGGCAAGCTGGCCCCGTGCCTGATGTGCCTGAAGCAACGCGAGGTCTATTGGCTGACCGGGACCGTGGCGGCGGTCGCCGTCGTGCTGTCGCGCACGGCCTGGGCGGACAAGGTGCGCCGACCGTTGATCCTGTTGCTGGGCGTCGGCTTTCTCTATGGCGCCGGCCTGGCGGCCTATCACGCCGGGGCGGAATGGAAGTGGTGGCCTGGTCCCGCGGCCTGCGCCGCTGGCGGCGCGGCCTCGACCGACGACCTGATCGCCATGCTGAAGGGCGCCAAGGTCGCCGCCCCATCCTGCGAAAAGGCTGTCTGGGTCTTTCTGGGCCTGTCGATGGCGGGCTGGAACGCCTTGATCTCGCTGGGCCTGGCCGTCGCCTCGGTCTTCGCCGCTCTTCGCAAACCCAAGGCCGTCTGAGATGAGCCAGCCTGTGCCACCCCGCCCCGGTCTCGGCGCCCAGAAGGCGCGCCTGGCCGAGATCCTGCGGGTCGATCAGGCGGGCGAGCTGGCGGCGGTGCACATCTATCGCGGCCAGCAGACGGTGATGCGCAACGCCCCCGGGCGCGAGCGGATCGCGGGCCAGCTGAAGGACATGGAGGGCCACGAGCAGGTCCATCTCAGCCGCTTTGACCAACTGCTGGGCGAACACGGCGTGCGCCCCACCCTGATGTCGCCGGTCTGGCGCGCCGCCGCCTTCGCCCTGGGCGCGGGCACGGCTCTGCTGGGTGAGAAAGCCGCCCACGCCTGCACCGAGGCGGTTGAGACGGTGATCGAACAGCACTATGCCGGGCAGATCGCCGAGCTTGAGGTCCGCGACCCCGCCCTGGCCGCCGAACTCAGCCAGTTCCGCGACGACGAACTGGCCCACAAGGAGATCGCTATCGCGGAAGGCGCCCTGGAGGCGCCGGCCTATCCACTGCTGTCGGCGGTGATCCGCGCCGGCTGCCGGGCGGCGATCAAGATTAGCGAGAAGATCTGACCGGCGTTCGCTGGAACTTCGGCAGAACTCCCCCCGAAACTTCGCCCTTGGCGCGCGGCGCGACCGCGCTTACCCATGTCGCTGAAATTATGCGGCCCGTGATTGTCGGGTTGAGGGGAGTTGCGGGTGAACATCCATCTTCGTCGGACCGCCGCCCTGTGCGCGGCATCCCTGCTAACCTTGGCCACGTCCGCTCAAGTCGCTCGCGCCCAGGCCGCAGCGCCGGCCAAGCCGGCCGAGACCACCGCCCTGACCCTGGGCACCGGTGGCCAGATGCCGGCCGAAGAGGCGGCGCTGGCCATCGAGCACGTTGATCTGAAGGTCAAGGTTTTTCCCGACCGCAAGGCGATCGAGGGGGACGCCACCCTGACCCTGCGGGCCAAGACCGACCTGGCCCGCATCGTGCTGGACCTGGACCGCGACCTGCCGATCAGCAGCCTGACCGTCGATGGCAAGGCTCTCCCCGCCTCGGCCTGGACCAATCCCGAGGGTCGCCTGACCATCACGCCGCCGCGCCCGCTGGCCGCAGGCGCCAAAACCGTGGTCCGCATCCGCTATGGCGGCGTGCCGCACGTGGCCGAAAAGGCGCCATGGGACGGTGGCTTCGTCTGGAAGACCGCCCCGACCGGCGAGCCCTGGATCGCCACGGCCGTGCAAGGCGACGGCTGTGACCTCTTCTGGCCGTGCATCGACTTCCCGACGGGCGAGCCGGAGCTGGTCGATTTCTACGTGACCGTTCCGGCTCCGCTGTCGGCTCCGGCCGGCGGCGTGCTGATCGACGTCGTGGAGAAGGACGGCTGGCGCACCTTCCACTGGCGCCAAAAGCATCCCGACACCTACGCCATCGCCCTGAACATCGGCCCGTACGAGAAGATCTCCGACACCTACAAGAGCCGGTTCGGCGACAGCTTCCCGATCGAATACTGGCACCTGAAGAGCGACGACCCGGCCAAGGTGAAGGCTCTGTTCGCCGAGTTCCCCCAGACCCTGGACTTCTTCGAGCAGATGATCGGCCCATACCCGTTCCGCTCGGAAAAGCTGGGCGTGGTCGAGACCCCGCACCTGGGCATGGAACACCAGACCATGAACGCCTATGGCAACGAGTACAAAAAGGACGTCTACGGCTACGACTGGCTGTTCCAGCACGAGTTCTCGCACGAGTGGTTCGGCAACCAGGTGACCAATGTCGACTGGGACGACATGTGGATCCACGAGGGCCTGGGCAGCTATATGCAGCCGCTCTATTCGCAGTGGTTGCACGGCGACATGGAATATATGGCGCGCCTGAACGCCCAGCGCGCCACCACCGTGAACAGGTTCCCCGTCGTCGCCGGCCGCGTCATGAGCGAGGACGACGTCTACAAGCCCGCAGGCGGCCCGGCCGGCGACATCTATTCCAAGGGCTCCAACATCATGCACACGCTACGCGCCACGATCGGCGATGAAGCGTTCTTCAGGTCGGTGCGCACCCTGGTCTATGGCCGGCCCGATCCGAAACCGGGCAACTTCCAGCCGCGCTACGCCACCACCAAGGATTTCATCCGCATCGTCAACGCTGCGACGGGCAAGGACTATCAGTGGTTCTTCGACGCCTACTTCTATCAGGCCAAGCTGCCGGAATTGCTGCAGACCCGCGACGGCGACGGCCTGGTGCTGAGCTGGAAGACTCCCTCGGGCAAGCCCTTCCCGATGCCCGTCGAGGTCAAGGTCGGCGACAAGCTCGTCACCTTGCCCATGGCCGACGGCGCGGGGCGGATCAAGGTCGGCGACACCGTGCCGGTGATCGTCGATCCAGCTTCCAAGATCCTGCGTCGCCAGCCCTATCTGGAAGAGTACCAGGCCTGGAAGAAGGTCACGGACGACGCGGCGAAAGCGGCCGCTGAAGCCGCCAAGAAAACTTAGAGCCCAACCTTGCCTCCGTCGTCGCAACCCGCCCGGCATGACGGAGGCCATGCGGACGCGATCGGTCATCTTTGGTTGACCCTGTTCCTTCACGGCTTGTAGTCCAAGTCCCAGTAAGGCTTTGCGCTCAAACCTGAGCTCGGAAAGCCATGCTGACGCCCAACCATGTCGTGACCACCGCCCGCGCCGTCCTGGTGGCCGGAGCCGTATCCGCAGCCATTCTGATGCTGGGTCCCTATCAGGGCCTGGAGCACGTGTTCGGCCTCAGCGACAAGGTCGCCCACGCCCTCGCCTTCGGCGCCCTGCTGGCCGTTTCGTTCATCGCCTTTCCGCGCATGCGCCGCCGCGACCTGGCGATCGCCGCAGTGATGCTGGGCGCGAGCGTCGAGGTGGCCCAACTGTTCACCCCCGGCCGCAGCGCCTCGTTCGGCGACCTGGCGGCCGACACGATCGGCGTCTGCGTGATCCACTTCGCCAGCCAGATCGAAGGCCTGCGCGCCTTGGCCCGTCAGCGCGGCGGCGCCAGCTTCAGCGACATCCTGGCCCAGGACCGCCGACGCGGCGCCCGACGCCTGGCGCCGGTCGCCAAGGCGGTGTTCTCACCCTCCACGCTCGCGTCGGACGTCGAACGCCCGGTCCGGTTCGCCAACCGGGCGTCGCAGCACTTTCCCTTGAGTCGTCGGTCGGCCTAGAGACCGAAAACCACCGACCACAGGGCGATATTGGCGATCGCCGTGGCGACCATGGCCCATCGCAGACGACGCCTGGCGCACAGTTGCCGGCCATGGGCGTCAAGCGTCGGATTGCTCAGCATCTAGAGCATTTTTCGAGCGAAGTGGTTCCGGTTCGCGTGGAGAAGAATGCGTCAAAACAAAAGATTAGAGCTCACGGCCTGACGCAGTCAGGTCGGGAAATGCTCTAGCCCTCTTCGCCAAGCCCCCGTCTCTGGGTCAGCTTGGCGGTGAGTCGATGCAAGTTGAGCCAAGGTGCTTTCCTGGGTGGCGAGATCACGCCTCCAGCTCGATGTCCCAATAGAGGTAGTCCAGCCAGCTGGCGTGCAGGTGGCCCGGCGGAAACCGGCGGCCGCGATCCTGCAGCTCGTGCATGCTGGGCCGGCGCGCCGTGTGGAACGGGTGCATGCCAGCCTCACGCGGTGTCCGGCCACCCTTGCCAAGATTACAGGGCGCACAGGCGGTGACGATATTCTCCCACGTCGTGCGTCCACCGCGGGAACGCGGGATGACGTGGTCGAACGTCAGGTCGTCCAGCGCCCCGCAGTACTGGCAAGAAAACCCGTCGCGCAAAAACAGGTTGAAGCGCGTGAAGGCTGGCGGACGGTCCTGCGGCACATACTGCTTCAGCGACACCACGCTGGGCAGCTTCATCTCGAACGAGGGCGAACGGACCACGTGGTCGTAGGTCGAGACCACTTCGACACGTTCGAGAAACACCGCCTTGATCACCTCCTGCCAGGGCCAGAGGGACAGCGGATAATAGCTCAAGGGCCGATAGTCGGCATTGAGCACAAGCGCCGGCATGCCGGACGGAGGACGGGACAGCACCTGCATCAGGGCCTCCCACTGGAGCCCGGAGGGCCCCAGCGAAATTGGAAGCCCGGAGGGCTCCAACGAAATTGGAAGCCCGGAGGGCTTCTGCGCAATGCGGGACCGGACAGGTCCCCATGAAGCGGATACGCGATCGGACTGAAGACGGGCCTCCTTCCCACGCATTCTCAGGAATCGCCATTCATTCCCGAACGCTCGGAAAGGATGGTCCAACTCCGCGACAGAACCAAGACATCCTTGCGCTAAGCCCCCGAACGATCGCGGTTATGGTCGCCTGCGGTCATCCACTCGTCCGGGAACTCGCCATGTCCTCGCCCGCCCTGCCCATGATCGCCCTGACCTGGCCCCTGGCGGCCAATCAGCCCTCGCGCCTGTTGCCCGGTGGGATCGACACTCCCGCCACCGCAGTGCGACCGGCCTTCAGGCGCTCGGCTAGCCTGCGGTGATCTCGACGATCTCGACCTCGCCGCCGGCGACCATGGCGGTGTCGCCCGCCGCCTTGCCCAGCATGGCCCGCGCCACCGGCGACACGTAGGACACCGAACCCTGGGCAGGATCAGCCTCGTCCTCGCCCACGATGCGGAAGGTCTGACGCCGACCGTCTTGGCGATCGAAGGTGACGGCCCCGCCAAACTGCAACACGTCCAGGGTAGGATCGAGTTCACGAAGTTGGGCGCTGGCTCGGCGGGCCGAATAGTAGCGCAGGTCGCGGGTGGCGCGAGCCATGGCGGTGCGATCCTGGGCGACGTCGCCCGCGGCCTGGGCGGCGCTATAGGCGGCGCGAGCGGCGGCAAGGCCCTCTTCCAGTTGCACCAGCCCTCGCGGCGTCACCAAATTGGGATGGGACGAGATCGGACGGTCCAACAGGTCGGCGGCGAAAGCTTCGCTGTCACCTTCCTTGGTGAAGGCCACGCTCATTGGCGCGCCGTCTGGGCTGGTGGTGAAACGGTCATGACTAGGAAATCCGGCCCGCGACGGGACGTTCCGCGACAGGAGCCTTGACCTAGTCGGCCCGTACGCCCTGATCAAGACATGCCAAAGCCGCCGGCGGGCAAACGCGGGCGGCTTTAAATTACTGCGGAGGCGGCGTCGTGTCGGCGGGACAGCGGGGGGATCCGCAAATCCCGTCGGTCACAAACGCTACCAGTTCAGAGGGCCACGCCGATCAAGGCGGCGGCGATGCCGACAGCCGCGGCCAGGAAGAAGCCGACAGCCATGCGGTCGAGCACGGTTTCGAAGGCGAAGAAAGTCTTGGTCATCACACACGTCCTTAGTGAGTTGGTTTGAGGCGGGTTCGGCTTGGGAGAACCGACCTGGTCCGATCTGGACAGTGCTTAGATAGCATCGATCTAAACGGCGTCAAGATAATCTTTGCAGCGTTTAGATGGATTTTAGGAACGGATGGAGTAACAGTGTCTGGGATGACAAAGTCCGCCTCCAAATCCTTGGCGCCAGAAGCCCGGCCCTATCACCATGGCGACCTCAGCCGCGCCTTGGTCGAAGCCGCCCAACGCATTCTTGAGAAGGACGGCCCGGCCGCGCTTTCGCTCCGGGCCGTGGCGCGCGAAGCCGGGGTCAGCCCTGCCGCGCCCTATCATCATTTCAAGGACAAGGGCGAGCTGCTGGAGGCCGTCGCGCATGAGGGCTGGACAGCGCTTGACGCGGCCCTGACCGCCGCCCGCCAGAAGGCCGCCGACGCCAACGAGCGAATGACCGGCCTGGGCGTGGCCTATGTCTGCTTCGCGCGCGACAACCCGGCGATCTATCGGGTGATGTACGACTGCTCGCGCGACAAGGATTCGCTGCCCGATCAGCTGAAGGACGACGGCGCCTATTGCCAGGTGCGCAACACGATCGACGAGCGCAGCGGCGGCACGGTCTCGGAGATCGACCTGGAACTGGCGACCATCGCCGCCTGGTGCGCTGGGCACGGTTTGGCCGAGATGATCGGCTTCAAGCAGTTCGATCCGTTGAAGGAGGCCCTTGGCGGCGAAGAGGCCTTTCTGCGCGCGGTGTTCGAACATCTGGGCATGTTCGCCAGGCTCGACCAAGGCTAACGCGGCTTGGCCTTCGCCACGCGTTTCGCGCCTTCCCCGACCGGCCTGCTGCATCGCGGCCATGCCTTCTCGGCCCTGACCGCCTTCGAGGCGGCGCGGGCCGAGGGCGGGCGGTTCGTGCTGCGGATCGAGGATATCGACGCCACGCGGAGCCGGCCGGACTATGACGCGGCGATCCTGGAGGACCTGGCCTGGCTGGGCTTGGCCTGGGAAGTCCCGGTGCGCCGACAGTCCGAGCACCTGGCCGGCTATCGCGCCACCATCGAGACCTTGCGCGCCAAGGGCCTGGTCTACCGCTGTTTCCGGACCCGCAAGGAGCTGGACATTGGCCGGGCGCCGCACGAGCCGGGGACGCCGTTCTCTGGCGCGCGCCTCCCGTCCGCCGAGGAAGCCGCGCGGTTGTCGCGAGGCGAAGCCTTTGCCTGGCGGCTGTCGCTGGACGCGGCCCGCTCGGCTTTGGGCGGGTTCGACGGCTTGAGCTTCGTCGAACACGGCGCGGGCCCCCACGGCGAGACCGGCCTGATCGCCGCCCGCCCCGAGTTGGCCGGCGACATCATCCTGGCCCGCAAGGACGTCGGGGTCGCCTATCACCTGGCCGTGGTGCTGGACGACGCCCTGCAGGGGATCACCCAGGTGATCCGCGGCCAGGACCTGTTCGAGGCCGCCCACATCCAGCGCCTGCTTCAGGCCCTGCTGGACCTGCCGACCCCGTCCTATCGCCACCACCCCCTGCTGACTGGCCCCGACGGCAAGCGCTACGCCAAGCGCGACAAGGCTCAGACCCTGCGCGACCTGCGGGCGGCAGGGGTGACGCCGGCCCAGCTGCGGGCGGAGATGGGGTTGGACTGAACCCGTGCTTGCGGCCATGGCGGCCCCGTGCTGCTGTCGCCCCGTTTTGAAAGCGAGGGTGACATGCGTCTGATCCTGGGAGCAGCCCTGGCTGCGAGTGCGTTGACCATGGCCAGCGGCGCCCACGCCGCCGCGCCGAAGTTCACGCCAGGCCCGTGCGCCGGCGACTACAGCGGCGTCGCCAACACGATCCAATGCGGTGTCCTGACCGTCGACGAGACGCGCGGCGGACCCGGCGTGCGCCGCGTCGCCCTGCCGGTGACCATCGTCAAGGCCAGCGTCCCGAGGCCCGGCGCCGTGCCGGTGATCTTCCTGCATGGCGGCCCCGGCGGCGGCGTGGTCGAGACCCTGGGCCGCACGCTGCGCAGCCCGGTCGCCAAGGAACTGGTCGGGGTCGATCAGGACTGGATCTTCTTCGACCAGCGCGGCGGCGGCCGCGCCTCGCCGGCCCTGGACTGCGGCGAGGTGGCGCTCAACGACGCCGGCCCGCTGAACGACGCGGCGCAGCAGCAGCTGGTCGCCTGCGCCCAGCGCTTCACCGCCTCGGGCGTCGACCTGAGCCAGTACAACGCCGAGGAAGTGGTCAAGGACATCCAGGACCTGCGCACAGTCCTGGGCCTGAAACAGGTTGACCTGATGGGTGTGTCCTACGGCACCCGCATCGCCTTGGCCGTGGTCAAGCACGCGCCGCAAGGGGTGCGGGCCGTGGTGCTCGACTCGCCTTGGACGCCGGAGGCCAAGTGGGCGCAGGGCGGGCCGGAGATGGTGTCGGACGCCGTGAAGGAAATCTTCAAGCGCTGCGCCGCCGACGCCGCCTGCCACGCCAAATACCCGCACCCAGCCGCCGATCTCGACGCCTTGGCCGGCCGCCTCCTGGCCGGTCCCCAGACGATCAACGGCCAGGTCTATAGCGCCGACGACCTGGGCGGCTTCCTGATGGACGCGGCCTATAGCGGCCCCGACGCCCGCGCCCTGCCCGCGACGGTCACCGAGTTCGCGGCCGGCGACATGGCCCGGCTGGACGAGCAGATGGCCGGCCGCAGCGGCTATGCCGAGGCCCAGCACCTGACCCATCTGTGCAAGGAGGAATTCCCCTTCGAAAGCGAGGCGGCGATGCGCCAGGGCGCCCAGCGCGACCCGGTCGCGCGGCTGCTGGAGGCCTCGATGGGGCGCTATTTCAGCGTCTGCAAGGCCTATCCCGTCGGCGCGCCCGACCCGGTCGAGGCCAAGCCGGTCAGCAGCGCCCTGCCGACCTTCTTCCTGGCCGCCGAGATCGACCCCGGCTGCCCGCCCGACGTGGCCAAGGCGGCGGTCGGCCGGTTCAGCCAGGGCCAGCTGTCGATCATCCCCAACACCACCCACGGCGTGTTCCGCAGCAGCGCCTGCGCCCGCAAGATGATCCGGGCCTTCCTGGCGGATCCCACCGCGCCGGTGGATCAGAGCTGTCTGCATCCCGAGCATGACCGGTTCGTGTTCGACCTGGACTAGAAGTCCTCCCCCCGTGGGGGAGGTGGTCGCGCAGCGTCCGGTGGGCGCCCTGTTGAGGCTTAGCCGGATTCGGCCCGGGTCGTTTCCGACGACGCCGACGGCGGGCGGGGCCTGCAACGCCAGGCTCCCCGGACACGCTGAAGTAACCCCCCCCTCCAGCCCAATTCCGCTCGATCGTCCCCCGCCGCCGCATCGGTCGCTGGCCATGCGCCCTTTCCGGTGCGGCGAGGTGAGATCAGGATACGGGAGGTTTAGCTGCGCCAGCGGTTGTGACGCTGACTATTTTTAGGGCTCTGATATTGCTGTGGTTGTGGTTCGGGATCATGGGGATGGAGCCGCCTCGATCCCCCTTGAGCGCCCCCCTTTTCGAACCCTCTCCCATGGGTAGAGGGTTCAAGAATGCCAGAACCCAAGCCCCATCCCGCCGCAACGGCGAGGCCGCGCCTTAAAGCCTTGATGGCGAGCTTGCGCCGAAAGCAGACGCTCTAGTGGGCCGAGAAGGGTGGCTAGCGGACGTTCACCCGACTTCGTGATCTGTCCTGCGAGCGAACACTGTAGCGGGCTGGAACGACCCGAATGAAACGGCACTCAGGAACCGGTCCCTGCCCGGCGAAAGCACGACCAGCCGCACATCTTCCACAGCCATCCCTTTCATCGCCGAAACATATTCGTGGCGGTTGACGATGTCGGTCAGCAGGATCGTGCCGGAAGGCCGGGTGACCCGAACCATTTCCTTCAATGCCGACAGCCGGTCCCCGGCATCCTCAAGATTGTGGAGGACCCAACTCGACGAGACGACATCGAAAGAACCGTCCGCGAACGGCAAGTGACGAGCATCGGCAGTTTCGACCTCAACCCGGTCAGACACCCCCGCAATACGAGCATTGTTGATCGGTGCGCCCGAGACGTTGGCTGACTGGTCGTTTGCAGACCAAATATCCACGCCAATCGCTCGGCCAGTGGTCAGTCGTCTGGCTGCCCCGATCAGCATCAGACCCCGACCGCAACCCACGTCCAGAACCTGTTCGCTGCCCCTCCATTCATGAAGATCGAGAATGGCCTCGGCATCACGAACCTTGTCGACAAGACTTCCCCGGATCATCAGCGCAAACATAAAGAGGGCGTAGATCGCGGGAATCAGAACGATGCTGCCGATCCAAACTCCCAGAGCCGGGGGCGCAAAGACGAAGGTGCCTACGCTGGCCGAAGCCAGCGCCATGCCCGCCAGCAAGAACGCGCGGACGAGACCCGGGGCATCAATCCCGAAGTGAGGTTTCTTCGAACTGTCCATTCGCTACTTCCGATCACGACAAGCCGCCGCCATAGCGCTTGCCGACGATGTCTTGATTGACCGCGTGGATGTCCGCAACGGGTCGGAAGCCGACATCATGCCCCGCGCGAACAACAGACCACAGACGGCGCGGGGGCCTCTCCCCCCACCCCACCCTTGACTCTCTCCCCCGCCGCGCCGAAACCCCGGCCCTATGATCAGCCGTTATTCTCGCCCCGAAGCCGTCGCCATCTGGTCCAGCCAGACCAAGTACAAGATCTGGTTCGAGATCGAGGCTCACGCCGCCGACGCCATGGCCGAACTGGGGGTCATCCCCAAGCGCGCCGCCGAGACGATCTGGGAGAAGGGCCGCGACGCGGTCTGGGATAGCGACCGGATCGACGAGATCGAGCGCGTCACCAAGCATGACGTCATCGCCTTCCTGACCCATGTGTCGGAGATCGTCGGCCCAGAGGCGCGGTTCCTGCACCAGGGCATGACCAGCTCCGACGTGCTGGACACCTGTTTCGCCGTTCAGCTGTCCAAGGCCACCGACCTGCTGATCGAGGACGTCGACCTGCTGCTGGTCGCGCTGAAGCGCCGGGCGCTGGAACACAGGATGACGGTGTGCGTGGGCCGCAGCCACGGCATCCATGCCGAGCCGATCACCTTTGGCCTGAAGCTGGCCGGCTATTATGCCGAGTTCCAGCGGGCTAAGGAAAGACTTGCGATGGCGAAGTTCGAGATCGCCACCTGCGCGATCTCCGGCGCCGTGGGCACCTTCGCCAATGTCGATCCGCGGGTCGAGCAGTACGTGGCCGACAAGCTGGGCTTGGTGGTCGAGCCGGTCTCGACCCAGGTGATCCCGCGCGACCGTCATGCGGCCTATTTCTGCGCCCTGGGCGTGGTCGCCTCGTCGGTCGAGCGGCTGGCCACCGAGATCCGCCACCTGCAGCGCACCGAGGTGCTGGAGGCTGAGGAGCCGTTCGAGATCGGGCAAAAGGGCTCGTCCGCGATGCCGCACAAGCGCAACCCGATCCTGACCGAGAACCTGACCGGCCTGGCCCGGCTGGTCCGCTCGGCCGTGACCCCGGCCCTGGAGAACGTCGCCCTCTGGCACGAGCGCGACATCAGCCACTCGTCGGTCGAGCGGGGCATTGGGCCCGACGCCACCATCCACCTCGACTTCGCCCTGCGCCGCCTGGCCGGGGTGATCGAGCGCTTCAACATCTATCCCGACAACATGGCGCGGAACCTCGACAAGCTGGGGGGCCTGGTGTTCTCGCAGCGCGTGATGCTGGCCCTGACCCAGAAGGGCGTGTCGCGCGAGGACGCCTATGCCGCCGTGCAAGGCAATTCGATGAAGGTGTGGCGCGGCGAGGGCCGGTTCATCGAGTTCCTGAAGGCCGACGAGGTGGTGTCCAAGGCCTTGTCGGACGCCGAGCTCGAGGAATTGTTCGACTACGGCTACCACACCAAGAATGTCGACGTGATCTTCAAGCGGGTGTTCGGCGAGCAGGCTTAGGTCCTTGTCCCTCCGGGAGGGGCGCAAGGCGGGCTTCCCGGCGGTCGTCGACGCGCGCACGCGCGTCCTGATCCTGGGCAGCCTGCCGGGCGACGCCTCGCTGGCGGTCGCGCAATATTACGGCCATCCGCGCAACGCCTTCTGGCGGTTGCTGGAGGGGGTGCTCAAGACACCGCTGGTCGCCCTCTCCTATGAAAGCCGCCTGACCACCCTGCTGTCGCGCGGCGTCGGGCTGTGGGACGTCATCGCCGAGGCGAAGCGCCCCGGCAGCCTCGACGCCGCCATCGTCGACGCCGAGGCCAACGACCTCGTGGCGCTCGTGGGCGCCCTGCCCGCCCTGCGCGGCGTGGCGTTCAATGGCGGCGCGGCGGCCAAGCTCGGCGGCAAGCTGCTGGGCGCCCGCCTGCCCACCCTGGCCCTGCCCTCCTCCAGCCCGGCCCACGCGGCGCGGTCTTTCGATGACAAGCTGGCGCTGTGGAACGCGATGAAGGCCTGGCTGGACTGAGCCACGCTACCATAGACGACTGACGCCGAAACCATCGAACACCGACTCGTTGGACACCAGCGTCATGGCCTCTGCGATCGCCTGGGCGATCAGCAAGCGGTCGAACGGATCCTTGTGCGGAATATCCATGGCGCCAGCCCGCTCGGCGTGACCGAGCGTGATCGGCAGGGGCATGAAGCCGCGCTCGGCGACCACGCGCGTGAAGTCGGTGGCGAGCGGCGCCGCCGAGGGCAGCTTGCCGAGGCGGAATTTGGTGGTGATCTCCATGGCCGAGACCGCCGAGACATGGACGGCGTTGCGCTCGTCCTCAATGGCCGCCCGGATCGGCGGCGACAGGTTTTCCGATCCCGCGACGAACCAGATCAAGGCATGGGTGTCGAGCAGGAGGTTCAAGCGTCGTCGCCGTTCCAGAGCGCCAACTCATCGTCGGGCAGCGGCTCGAAAAAGCTGTCGTCGAGCGCGACTTGGCCCCTCATCGAGCCGAATACCCGCTTGGGGCATGGCGGCTTGGCTGGCGTCAGCGTGGCCACCGGCGCCTTGCCGCGGGCGATGACAACCTCGCCGCCGGCCTCGACCTCGGCCAACAGGCGAGAGAGGTTTGTCTTTGCATAGTGAATAGTGACAACGGTCATGGGCGCCTCTCCTAGCTAACTAACTTAGCTAAGGCAGTTGAAAAGGCAATATGACGATATCGCCGAACATTACCGCATTTTAATCAGCGCGCCGTCTCCGACTAGGGCAGCATTCGCCGCCTATAGGGAAAGAGGTTTTTCCGCACATGCGCATGATCCTGCTGGCCGCCGTCTCGGTGCTCGCCATTTCGTCCACCGCCGCGTTCGCGGCCGATCCGGCCAAGCCGATGTACGGCGCCTGGGGCGTCGATCTGACCGGCGGCGACCCGAAGGTGTCGCCGGGGACCGATTTCGACAAATACGCCAACGGCGCCTGGGAGGCCCGCACCGAGATCCCCGCCGACCAGGGCTCGGCCGGGGTCGGCTACGATGTCTACAACCGCTCGCAGGACCAGCTGCGCACCCTGATCGACACCGCCGAGCCCTCGACCCAGATCGGCGCGCTGTTCAGGAGCTTCACCAACGAGGCCAAGGTCGAGGCGGCGGATGACAAGGCGCTGAAGGTCGACCTGGCCAAGGTGACAGCGATCGCCACCAAGGCTCAGTTCGTCCAGACCCTGGGCCGCGCCCATGGCGGCTTCGGCGGCGACATCTTCTCGCTGGACATCGCGCCGGACGCCAAGAACCCCGAGATCAACGTCCTCTATATCGGCCAGTCGGGCCTGGGCCTGCCGGACCGCGACTATTATCTGACCGACACCTTCAAGCCGCAGCTGGCCGCCTATACGGCCTTTGTCACCCGCGCCCTGACCATGGCCGGCCACCCCGCCCCGGCAAAGGCCGCCGCAGATGTCGTGGCCTTCGAGACCGCCATCGCCAAGGCCAGCTGGCAGGTCGCCGACCGCCGCGACATCGACAAGGTCTATAACCCCACCACCGTCGGCGAGCTGGCCACCTACGCCCCCTTCCCGTGGGCCGCCTATCTGGACGCCTCAGGCCTGCCGGGCCAGACCAAGGTGATCCTGGGCGAGAAGACCGCCGTGCGCGATATCGCCAAGGTCTATACCGACACCCCGCTTGAGACCCTGAAGGCCTGGCAGACCTTCCACGTCATCATGGAAACCTCGCCCTACCTGTCCAAGCGCTTCGTCGACAGCCGGTTCGAGTACGTCAAGGCCCTGTCCGGCCAGTCGGCCCTGCGGCCTCGCTGGAAGCGCGGCGTTCAGCTTGTGGACGGCAGCCTGGGCGAGGTGGTCGGCCAGACCTATGTCGCCAAGTACTTCCCGCCCTCGTCCAAGGCCCAGATGGTCGACCTGATCGCCAATCTGAAGACCGCCATGGCCGCCCGCATCCAGGCGGCGACCTGGATGAGTCCGGCCACCAAGGCCGAGGCCTTGACCAAGCTGTCGAAGATGAGCGTGATGGTCGGCTATCCCGACAAGTGGCGCGACTATTCGGGCCTGAAGCTCAATGTCGATGACCTGTACGGCAATGTCGTCGCCAGCCGGGCCTTCGAGTGGGCCTATGCGCGCGATGACCTGGGCAAGCCGGTCGACCACGGCAAGTGGGGCATGACCCCGCAGACCGTCAACGCCTACAACGGCGGGCTGGAGAACAAGATCGTTTTCCCGGCCGGCATCCTGCAGGCGCCCTATTTCGATCCGGCCGCCGACCCGGCGGTGAACTATGGCGCGATCGGCGCAGTGATCGGCCACGAGATCAGCCACGGCTTCGACGACCAGGGCCGCAAGATCGACGCCACCGGCAAGCTGCGCGACTGGTGGACCGCCGAGGACGCCAAGCGCTTCGACGCCCAGGCCGATGTGCTGGGCAAGCAGTACGACGCTTATGAGCCTGTGCCTGGCAGCAAGATCAACGGCAAGCTGACCATGGGCGAGAACATCGCCGACCTGGCCGGCCTGCAGGTGGCGCTGGACGCCTACCATACGTCGCTGGGCGGCAAGCCGGCCCCGGTGATCGGCGGACTGACCGGTGACCAGCGCCTGTTCCTGGCCTTCGCCCAGGCCTGGCAGGACAAGACCCGTCCCGATTCGCTGAAGCAGCAGATGGCGTCCGACCCGCACTCGCCGTCTTCGTTCCGGGTGATCGGCCCGACGCGCAATGTCGACGCCTGGTACGACGCGTTCGGCGTCAAGCCGGGCGAGACCTACTACCTCAAGCCCGAGGATCGCTCGCGGGTCTGGTAACGCCTAAAAACAAAAGGGCCGCCCCGGTGGGGCGGCCCTTTTCGCATCTGGAAGGCGGCAGGCCCTACGCGCCGGCGATGATCTGACCGCGGGCCACGGCCAGCAGTTCGTCCATCTTGCGACGCACCTCGCCCTCGCCGACATTGACGCCCGAACCCTTGAGATCGCCGGCCACCTTGCGCAGCACATCCTCGTCGCCGGGCTGCTCGAAATCAGACTTCACGACGGCGCGGGCATATTCCTCGACCGTGGCCAGGCCCATCAATTCGGCCGCCCATTCGCCCAGCAGGCGGTTGCGACGGGCGGTCGCCTTGAATTCCTGATCCTGGTCGTGCGCGAACTTGCGTTCGAAACCCTGTTCGCGTTCGTCGAAGGTGGTCATGAAAGCCCCAATAGTCTCTAAGCGCGCTGCATATCCCTTGCCGGGCCAGTGGGCAATCACAAGCAACGCCGCAGCGCCTGCAATCCGGTCACAATCCCGAGGCCACGACTAGGGCCGTTTGCGCCAGGGACCGCGTTCGGCTAGTTTCGAGAGGACATTTTTCGTGAGCGGCCTTGAGTCGAACGCCGCGCGCCGCCATCCGCCGCGCGCGCTTTTCGTTTCTTCGGGCCGGGCGCGCTTCGCATTCAGAAGGGCCTCGACGAGAGCCATGACCACCCGCCGCAAGAAGATCTACGAAGGCAAGGCCAAGATCCTGTACGAGGGTCCCGAGCCCGGCACCCTGATCCAGTACTTCAAGGACGACGCCACGGCGTTCAACGCCCAGAAGAAGGCCGTGCTCGAAGGCAAGGGCGTGATCAACAACCGCATCAGCGAGTACATGATGACTCGCCTGAACGCGATCGGCGTCCAGAACCACTTCATCCGCCGCCTCAGCCTGCGCGAGCAGCTGATCAAGGAAGTCGAGATCATCCCGCTCGAGGTGGTGGTGCGCAACATCGCCGCTGGCTCGATCGCCACGCGCCTGGGCCTGGCCGAGGGCACGCCTCTGCCGCGCTCGATCATCGAGTTCTACTACAAGGACGACAAGCTGGGCGACCCGATGGTCTCCGAGGAGCACATCACCGCGTTCAACTGGGCCGCCACCCAGGAGATCGACGACATGATGGCCATGGCCCTGCGGGTGAACGACTATATGAGCGGCCTGTTCAGCGCCGTGGGCATCACCCTGGTGGACTTCAAGATCGAGTTTGGCCGTATCTATGAAGGCGACTTCAGCCGCGTGATCCTAGCCGACGAGATCAGCCCCGACAGCTGCCGCCTGTGGGACTCGACCACCAATGAGAAGATGGACAAGGACCGCTTCCGCCGCGACCTTGGCAATGTCATCGAAAGCTATACCGAGGTGGCCCGCCGGCTCGGCATCATGAAGGAAATGCCCACCGTCATCCAAGGCGGCGTGGCTTAGCCTAAGAACACCTTCTCCCAGAGGGAGAAGGAGGGGCTTGCGACGAAGTCGTGGGAGGATGAGGGGTTACGCCCTTCCCGTCGTGCCGGCACGCCGTCTGACGCCTTCACCCCTCACCCTCCCATGCTGCGCATGGGTCCCTCCCTCTCCCCTCCGGGAGAGAGTGAAAAGGTCAGGAAAGACATGAAAGCCAAGGTCCAAGTGTTCCTCAAGCCCGGCGTCCTCGACGTCCAGGGCAAGGCCGTCGAAGCCGCGCTGCACGGCCTGGGCTGGGCCGATGTGTCGGGCGTACGGGTCGGCCGCACCATCGAGTTCGACGTCACCGAGACCGACCCGGCCAAGGCCGAGGCCGAGGTCAAGGCCATGTGCGACAAGCTGCTGGCCAATACCGTGATCGAGAGCTACGCGATCAACTTCGGCTAGGTCGCGCTTAGCGGCAAGACGCCGAACCCTTGTCGACCAATGTGCTGGGCGCGCGCAACTGGCTGAAGTTCGGCGCGCCCTGCACGCCCCAGCCCGGGGCTGTGCTGGTGTTCTGGCGAGTCTCGCCGGGCGGCTTCCTGGGCCATGTCGCATTCTATGTCGGCGAGGACGCCACCAGTTTCTTCGTCTTGGGCGGCAACCAGTCCGACAGCGTCAGCGTCGCACGTCTAGCCAAGGACCGGCTGCTGGGCGCCCGCTGGCCCGCGACGGTGCCGATGGGCGCGGCCGAGGCGCGCATGGTGACCAGCGAGACGGCATTTTCAGTCGACGAACACTGATACCCTAGCGAAGCTAGACCATCGCCCCCATCCTCTTGCCACAGGCTGATGGGAGCGACAGCATGAGCGCGGACTGGCAACTGGCGGAGGTCAATATCGCCCGCCTTCGGGCGCCGATCGACGACCCGACGATCAAGGACTTTGTCGACAGCCTCGACCGGGTGAACGCCTTGGCCGAGGCCTCGCCCGGCTTTGTCTGGCGATTGAAGGGCGAGGGCAACAGCGCCGTCGATCTGCAGCCCTACGAAGACCCGATGATCGCCATCAACATGTCGGTCTGGATCGACATCCAGTCGCTAGGCGCCTTTGTCTATCGCGGCGACCATTTGCAGATCATGCGCCGCCGCGCGGAATGGTTCGAGCGCATGGACGTCTTCATGGTGCTGTGGTGGGCGCCGGCCGGTCACCATCCGACCATCGATGAGGCCAAGTCGCGCCTGGCGCTGCTGGAACAGCACGGCCCGACGGCCGACGCCTTCACGTTCAAGATCCCGTTCCCCTCGCCCGACGCGGCGCCGGTGGAGCCGGTGCTGGACAAGTGCGCGTAGCAGGCGTTCGCAGCCGCCCGGACGCCCCCTCCGTCACGATGCGTATTCGCATCGCACCACCTCCCCCGCCGCGCGGGTTAGGAAAGCTGACCTTCTCCTCCCTCGTGAAACGGGGGAGATGGCGGGCGTAGCCCGACGGAGGGGGCGTCGGCCACCGAACGGGCGCTGACAACCCACGCGAACGATGCTACAGGCCCGCGCCATGAAAGCCGCCGTCGTTGTCTTCCCCGGTTCCAATTGCGATCGTGACTGCAAGGTCGCCATCGAGCGCTCCGCCGGCGCCCGCGTCGAGATGGTCTGGCACCAGGAGACGGCCCTGCCGGACGACCTGGACCTGATCGTCCTGCCCGGCGGCTTCTCATACGGTGACTATCTGCGCTGCGGAGCCATGGCGGCCCAGAGCCCGGTCATGAAGGAAGTGGTCAAGGCCGCCAGCAACGGCGTCGCCGTGGTCGGGATCTGCAACGGCTTCCAGGTGCTGTGCGAGGCGGGCCTGCTGCCCGGCGCCTTTCTGCGCAACGAGAAGCTGAAATATATCTGCAAGCCGGTCGAGCTCGATATCGTTAACGGCCAGACCCGCTTCACCGCCGAATATGGTGAGCAGCGCGAGGCGGTGATGACGGTCGGCAACGGCGAGGGCAACTTCTTCGCCGACGAGGATACCCTGGACCGCCTCGAGGGCGAGGGCCAGGTGGTGTTCCGCTACAAGGACAATCCCAACGGCTCGGCCCGCGCCATCGCTGGCATCGTCAACGCCGGCGGCAATGTGCTGGGCCTGATGCCCCATCCCGACCGGTCGTTCGACCCCGACCTCGGCTCGGCCGACGGCGCCCTTCTCTTCCGCAGCGTGTTCGCCAGCGCCTGATCTGAATCTTCTCCTGCCCCACATAGCGGGGGAGGTGGCGCGGCGCCGATAGGCGGCGTGACGGAGGGGGCCTTGCGGCTTATCCGGTCCCAAAAAGCTCGGCGCTGGAACGCCCCCTCCGTCACGATGCGTAGTCGCATCGCGCCTCCTTCCTGGTTTCACGGGGGAAGAGAGCGTGCGATCCTCTCCGCAAGGTTGGCTGCTGGGGGATTCACATGAAAACGATTCTGTTACTCGCGACCGCGAGCCTGCTGCTGGCCGGAGCCAGCTTCGCGCAGACCGTGGCTCCAGGCAGCCTGCCCAGCGAGACCCCCGACGTCTTCAAGCTCGCCACGGATCGTCTCGACTACGAGCGGCGCGACGTGATGATCCCGATGCGCGACGGGGTGAAGCTGCACACCGTCATCCTCGTGCCCAAGGGCGTCAAGCGCGCGCCGATCCTGCTGACCCGCACCCCCTATGACGCCACGGCGATGACCTCGATCAACGCCACCACCCACCTGGCCGACGCTATCGACGGTTACGACCACCCGGTCGATGTGGTGATCGAGGGCGGCTACATCCGCGTCGTCCAGGACGTTCGTGGCAAGCACGGCTCGGAAGGCGACTATGTGATGAACCGGCCACTGAAGGGGCCGCAAAACCCGACGCAGGTCGACCACGCCACCGACACCTGGGACACCATCGACTGGCTGGTCAAGAACATCCCCGAGACCAATGGCAAGGTTGGAATCCTGGGCATCTCCTACGACGGCTTCACCACCCTGGAAGCATTGTTCAATCCGCACCCGGCCCTGAAGGTCGCCGTGCCGATGAACCCGATGGTCGATGGCTGGATGGGCGACGACTGGTTTCACAACGGCGCCTTCCGCCAACAGAACATGCCCTATATCTACGAGCAGGTCGGCAGCCGGAAGAACGAGGAGAAGTGGGCCTCGGGCGTGCATGACGACTACGACCTCTTCATGCGGGCCGGCTCAGCCGGGGCGCTGGGGTCGCAGATGGGGCTGGAACAGACCGGCTTCTGGCGCAAGATTCTGGCCCACCCGGACTATGACGCCTTCTGGAGCGACCAGGCGGTCGACAAGCTGCTGGGCAAGGAGCCGCTGAAGGTGCCGGTGATGGTGGTCGCTGGCCTCTGGGACCAGGAGGACATCTACGGCGCGGCCGCCGTCTACAAGGCGATCGAGCCCAAGGACACCGCCAATGACAAGGTGTTCCTGGTGCTGGGGCCTTGGAACCATGGCCAGCAGATCCACGACGCCGCCAGTCTGGGCGCGATCAAGTTTGGCGCCGACACCGCCCTGCAGTTCCGTCAGGACGTGCTGGGCCCGTTCCTGGCCCACTATCTGAAGGACGACGCCCCGGCCATGGACGTCGCGCCCGTCACCGCCTACGAGACCGGGACCAACCGCTGGCGCAAGCTGGAAGCCTGGCCTTCGGGCTGCGCCAAGGGTTGCGCGATCACCCCCACCCCGCTCTATCTCCACGCGGGCTTCAAGGCCGACTTCGTCGCGCCCCAGGCCCGAGAGGCCGCCGGCGAGGCAACCAGCGACGCCTATGTTTCCGACCCGGCCAAGCCAGTGCCCTATCGTGCTCGCCCCAGCCAGCCGACCGGCTACGTCCCGCCCCTGACCTGGACGCAATGGCTGGTCGATGACCAACGCGAGGCCTCGGGCCGCACTGACGTGCTGACCTACACAACCAATGTGCTGACCGCGCCGCTGAAGATCAGTGGCGAGCCGATCGTCAACCTCACCGCGGCGACCAGCGGGACCGACGGCGATTGGGTGGTCAAGCTGATCGACGTCTATCCCGACGAGGTCCCCGGCGATCCAACGATGGGCGGCTATCAACTGCCTGTGGCGATGGACATCCTTCGGGGCCGCTATCGAGAGGGCTTCGCCCAGGCCAAGCCGATCAAGGCCAATGCGCCGCTGGGCTACCGCTTCGCCCTGCCCAACGCCAACCACGTGTTCCTGCCCGGCCATCGGATCATGGTCCAGGTGCAGTCCAGCTGGTTCCCGCTCTACGACCGCAACCCGCAGACCTTCGTGCCCAACATCTTCCTGGCCAAGCCGGCCGATTACCAGAAGGCGACGGAGACGGTGTTCCATGCGCCGGGCAAGGCCAGCTTCGTGGAACTGCCGGTGGTGGGGAAGTAGGGCTCAGATCCTCCCCCACAGGGGGACAGGCTCAACGCCGGCTCAAGCTCTTGATCTTCACTGGTTGATCGAGGATCTGGCCCTTCATGTAGGGATCGTCGGCCTTGGTCACGGTCGGCGCGTCATGGATCTTGCGAACCACATCCATGCCCTCGACCACCTTGCCGAAGGCCGCGAAGCCCTGGCCGTCCTTGTTGCGGGCGCCGCCGAAATCCAGGGCCGGATTGTCGTCCAGGCAGATGAAGAATTCCGAGCCCGCCGTGCCCGGCGCGCCTCGCGCCATCGAGATCACCCCGTCGGTGTGCAGAATCCCCGTGACCTTGGTGGTCTCGTGGGCGATGGCCGGCAGCGGGCTGTCGTCGCGGTTCAGCCCGCCCTGGATGACGCTGATCGTCGCCGGGTTGTTGTCGTTCTTCGGCGAGACCGTTCGGTAGAAGGCGCCGCCGTCCAGCAGATGCTGGTCGGCATAGGCCAGGAAATTGGCCACGGTGATCGGCGCCTTGGCCGGATAGAGTTCGATGACGATCGGCCCCAGATCGGTGACCATTTGCACCCGGACGGGGGCAGCGCCGGCGGCCGTCAGCGGCAGGGCTGCGGTGAGCGCGAGCAAATGGCGGCGAGAGATCATGGAGCGGCTCGCTTCACGTCGGTATGGATGAAGTCATTTCCCTTGAACAACAGGGGCTCGTCCAGGGACTTGGCGAGGGCGTAGGTAAAACTGTCGCCGTAGTTCAGGTCGGCGTCGTGCCGGCCCTTGCCGTAAGTTTGCCGCGCCTCGGCTGCGGCATAGGCCTGCTCCGCCGTCACGGCGACGATCTCGATCCGCAGCTGAGCCAGGTCGCGATTCAACAGCGCGATGCCCGTCGAAACGCTGGTTCGCCGCATATAGACCTCGGCCGCCTCGACATAGGACGCCGCCGACATCCGGCGACGCTTGGCCCGGAGAAGCAACACATAGAAGGTGTCGCGCTCCGGTTCGCGCAGGGCGATGGCCAACAGGGCTGAGGTGTCGACGATCATCCGATCGGTTGACCGTTCTCGTCGTAAAGCTCAGCCTCGATCTCACGCCAGTCGCGAGGGTCGAGAATGGGGCGCGCGTCGAGTTCAGCGAAGAATGCCAGCTTGGCGGCCTCCTCGGCGGCCGAAAGGGCATAGGGCGTTGAAAGCCGCGCCACCTTCTCCACCAACGCCTGATGGATCGCTTCGGTCAAACTTTCCCCTGTGATAACGGCGACCTGGCGAGCAAGGTCTTCGGTCTCCACCCTCTTGATGCTAATGCCCATTCTAGAACCGCCCTTGATGTTTCTAGAATATGGCGGAATCCGCCGGTCCACGCTAGAAGGCCCGCCCATGAGCACCTCGCCCGCCTTCCAGAAGTCCATGGCCGACACGGCCCGCGAATTTGGCCTCAACGCGGAGGAGTACGCCGTCGTCCTCGACCGCCTGGGTCGCGAGCCCAACCTGGTCGAGCTGGGGGTGTTCTCGGTGATGTGGTCCGAGCACTGCTCCTACAAGTCGTCGAAGAACCAGCTGAAGAAGTTCCCGATCACTGGCCCCCGCGTGATCTGCGGCCCCGGCGAAAACGCCGGCGTCATCGACATTGGCGACGGCGACGCCATCATCTTCAAGATGGAGAGCCACAACCACCCCTCCTACATCGAGCCTTATCAGGGCGCGGCGACAGGCGTGGGCGGCATCATGCGCGACGTCTTCACGATGGGAGCGCGGCCGATCGCCTTGCTCAACGCCCTGCGGTTCGGTGATCCCAGTCACCCGAAGACCAAGCGCTTGGTCGAAGGTGTTGTCGCCGGCATCGCCGGCTACGGCAATTGCGTCGGCGTGCCCACGGTCGCCGGCGAGACCAATTTCCACGCGGGCTATAACGGCAACATCCTGGTCAACGCGATGTGCGTGGGCCTGGCCGACGCCGACAAGATCTTCTATTCGGCGGCGCCGGGCGCGGGCCTCTCAGTGGTCTATTTCGGCTCCAAGACCGGCCGCGACGGTATCCACGGCGCGACCATGTCGTCGGCCGAGTTCTCGGAGGACTCCGAGGAGAAGCGCCCCACCGTCCAGGTCGGCGACCCCTTCGCCGAGAAGCTGCTGATCGAGGCCACTCTGGAGCTGATGGCCACGGGCGCCGTCGCCGCCATCCAGGACATGGGCGCGGCGGGCCTGACCTCCTCCTCGGTCGAGATGGCCGGCAAGGGCGGCGTCGGCATCGAGCTGAACATGGACATGGTCCCGCAACGCGAGACCGGCATGAGCGCCTATGAGATGATGCTGTCGGAAAGCCAGGAGCGCATGCTGGCGGTGCTCAAGCCCGGCCGCGAGCACGAAGGCCACGCCATCTTCGAGAAATGGGGCCTGGACGCCGCCGTCATCGGTGTCACCACCAACACCGGCCGCCTGGTGCTGAAGCACCACGGCGAGACGGTCTGCGACGTGCCCCTGGCCCCGCTGTTCGACGACGCCCCGCTCTATGACCGACCCTGGGTGCAACCGGCCCTGCATCCGCGCCTCGACCCCGGCCAGGTCCCCGCCCCCGCCGACTGGACCGCCGCTGTGCTGAAGGTGGTCGGCAGCCCCGACATGGCCTCCAAGCGCTGGCTGTGGGAACAGTATGACCGCCACGTGATGGCCGACACCCTGGAAGACAGCGCCACCGGCTGCGACGCTGGCATCGTGCGCATTCACGGCAAGGGCAAGGCCATCGCCGTGACCAGCGACGTCACCCCGCGCTATGTCCAGAACGACCCCTATGAGGGCGGCAAGCAGGCCGTGGCCGAGGCCTGGCGCAACCTGACGGCCGCCGGCGCGACGCCGATCGCCATCACCGACAACCTCAACTTCGGCAGCCCCGAAAAGCCCGAAACCATGGGCCAGATCGTCCGCGCCACCGACGGCATGGCCGAGGCCTGCCGGGCGCTCGACTTCCCGGTCGTGAGCGGCAATGTCAGCCTCTACAACGAGACCAACGGCGTCGCCATTCCGCCGACCCCAACGGTCGGCGGCGTCGGCCTGCTCGATGACTACGATCTGCGCATGGGCTTCGGCAACGTGGCCGAGGGCGACACGCTGGTGCTCATTGGCGAGACCCACGGTGAACTGGGCGCCTCGATCTATCTGCGCGAGATCCTCGGCCGCGAGGATGGCGCCCCGCCGCCCGTCGACCTGGCTCTGGAGCGCAAGAACGGCGACTTCGTCCGAGGCCTGATCCCCACCGGCCTGGTGGCGGGTCTGCACGACCTGTCGGACGGCGGCCTGTTGATCGCCGCCGCCGACGTGGCCCTGGCCAGCAAGGTCGGGATCACGCTCAACGCCGCCAGCCACGCCCACGCCCATCCCTACCTGTTCGGCGAGGACCAGGCCCGCTATCTGGTCGCCACGCCCGATCCGGACGGCCTGCTGCTGGCGGCCAAGGAAGCGGGCGTCCACGCCAACCTGGCCGGCGTGGCCGGCGGCGACGCCTTCGCTTCGAGCGACCTTTTCAGCATTCCCATTGAGACCCTGCGCGCGGCCCACGAGGCCTGGATGCCGGGCTTCATGAACGCCCCCGCCTAAGGAAAACACCCCATGCGTGAGTTCTCGATCCTCGCCGCGGCCAGCCTGGCCCTGTCGCTGCTGGCCGCCTGCGCCCCCGCCGCCTCCGGTCCGGCCCTTTCTTCGCAAACGGGGGCCACCCAAAGCGCCGACGCCTCGTGCTCGACGCGCGGCGGAACGCTGCAGCCCGTCGGCCGGATGCAGCGCCAGACCTGCGTCTTGCCCTATGCCGACGCCGGCAAGATGTGTTCCGACAAGGCCGATTGCCAAGGCTCGTGCATCGCCGACGGCAACGCTGAGTCCCAGGCCGCGACCGTCGGGCAGTGCCAAAGAACCAATGTCCAGTTCGGTTGCTACGCCAAGATCGTGGCCGGCAAGTCGACCGGCACGATCTGCGTCGACTAACCCACAAATCCGTTCATCCCGGTGAAAGCCCGGACCCGAGCCGAGTCCACCGTTGGCTCAGAGCGAAACCGCCAGGCTCAGCTTGGGTCCCGGCGTTGGCCGGGGTGAGTGGAAGATAGGGGTTGCGAGAGCGGATCATTCGGACCGGCGAAGATCACGGGATCGGCGTTGTTTTGGTCGGTGGACTGATTGATGAAGCCAAGGTCGTCGGCCGATCGCAGGGGCGGCCGGGCCGCCTCCAGCGCTGGCGGATCGTCACCGCGCCGAAACCACTGCACGAGTTTCCAGAGCCAGGTCAGGATCATCGCTTCCCCCCGAAGCCGTGGCCTCAGCGCCGCGTTCGGCGTCCCGGCCTGTCGCGCCATGACGGCGTTCGACCAGCTAAACACAGATCGACGCCGCGCCCTAGCTAGCTCGACGATCTGGCTGGTCAGACCCTCGGCGGCGAAGTGACGGTTGCCGAACGCCAGCGGCGCTGGTGAGCACCGGCGCGAAGTCTCAACCAAGATCGCGCAGCACACAGTCATGGCGGACCGGTCGCGTCTGATAGGGCTGTCGGCCCCCACGCTACAGGGTCGGCGAACAGGCTGACGTGCTCGGCGTCACGATGCTGCGTGGGGCGAGACTATCTTTCGGTGGAGGCGTAAGGGTTGGGCGGGAACGAAAGCCCCGCCCTGGCCGCTTGCCCGAAAACGAGGAACGGCCCCATGACCACGATCGCCAACCTGGACGAGTTCATTCTCGAGGAAACCGAGGACGGCATCTTCCTGACCGTCACCGGCGACGACGAGACGACCCTGAAGCTGAAGGTCACGCTGGATGACCTCGAGGAGATCGTCGAGGTCATCGACGAGGTGTTCGGACTGGAAGAAGACGACTCGGAAGAGGTGGACGAGACGGCGGGCTAGAGCATTTCCCGACCTGACTGCGTCAGGCCGTGAGCTCTAATCTTTTGTTTTCACGCATTTTTCTTCACGCGAACCGGAACCACTTCGCTCGAAAAATGCTCTGGCGGCTCACGCACTTGCCCCCGCCTGACCGCTCTCGCGGTCTGTCCACCCCCACGGGGGGGCGGAGCACCGTATGGTTCGAGCTCTTCCCCCTTTGGGGGAAGACGATCGCGAAGCGATCCGTAGGGGGCAAGTGACGCCCCCTACACGCCGCCCATTACGGCATCAAGACCGTGTCCACCACGTGGATCACGCCGTTCGACTGCATCACGTCGGGAACCGTGATCATCGCCGAGCCGCCCTTGGCGTCGGTGACCTTCCAGCCCCTGCCGGCCTTGCTGACCGTGAGCTTTTCGCCCTGAACGGTGGTCAGCATCGCCTTGCCGCCGTGCGCCTTGGCATTGGCCTTCAGGTTGGCGGCGGTCATGCGACCGGCGACGACGTGATAGGTCAGGATCTTGGTCAGCGTCGCCTTGTTCTCGGGCTTGATCAGGGTTTCGACCGTGCCGGCCGGCAGCTTGGCGAAGGCGGCGTTGGTGGGGGCGAACACCGTGAACGGACCGGGCCCCGACAGGGTGTCGACCAGGCCGGCGGCCTTGACGGCGGCGACCAAGGTGGTGTGATCCTTGGAGTTCAGCGCGTTCTGCACGATGGTTTTGGACGGGTACATGGCGGCGCCGCCGACCATGACGGTCTTCTCGTGCGCCATCGGCGTCGGCTTCATCTGGGCGGCGACATGGGCGAAGGTCGGGGCCGCCGAAAGTGTCAGCGCGCCGACGGCGGCGAGCAGCAGGGTCGTCTTCATGGGGGTGGGCTCCGGGTGGTCCTCGCCCCTGATCGAGGCGACGGAGCTACGGGCGGCGGCTGCCGAAGGATGTAATTCTTTTGAAAGCCGCGCCAGGACGCCTCCTCCATCACGATGCGTATCCGCATCGCGCCGCCTCCCCCGTTTCACGGGTGAGGAGGAAGCTGAATGATCTTTCTCCTCCCCCGTGCAACGGCGGAGGAGGCGGCGAAGCTGACGGAGGGGGCGTCACGCGCCGACCGACCTACCGCCCGGCCGCCTTGCTGATCGCGTCCAGATCATCGTCCAGTGCGCGCGTCGCCATCACCACCGTCGTCACCGCGTGCTGAAAGAAGTCCCGCGGCACGGTCTCGAAATCGTCGGTGGGCTGGTGGTATTCGGCGTGGTCCTCGACGCCGAAATAGACCCAGGGGACCTTGGTGGCGGCGAAAGGTCCCTGGTCGGACTGGTCGGTCCAGTTGTCGTGCTTGCCGTTGGCGTCGGTGTCGTGGCCAAGCTTCAGGGTCAGCGGCGCGGACTTGGCGACGCGCTCCAGCACCGCCTTCAGCCAGAGCTGCGGGCCAGCCCCACTGACATAGAGTTCGCCCTCGGCGTTCTTGCTGATCATGTCGAAATTGACCTCCAGACCAAGCGTGTCCAGCGGCACGGGCGGCTTCTCTACGAAGGCCTTGGCGCCCCGGAGGCCGCTTTCCTCGCCATCGAAAGCGACGATCAGCACCGTGTGACGCGGCGGCCGCGCCTTGAACGCCTCGGCCACCGCCAGCAGGCCCGCCACGCCCGAGGCGTTGTCGTCGGCGCCGTTATAGATCTTGCCGTTCTTGATCCCCAGGTGGTCGTAATGGGCCGAGACCACCAGAACCTTGTCCGAGCTCGACGTGCCTTGGATGCGAGCCACCAGGTTGACGCCGTGCAGAATCTTTCCCAGCCGGCTGGTGAAGGTGAACGGCTGCTCGAACGTCGCGCCCTGCGGCTTCAGCCCGATCTGGCCGAACCGCTTGACGATATAGGCCCGCGCCCTGGCCCCGCCCGGCGTGTCGACGCCCCGGCCTTCCATGTCGTCGGCGGAGAGGATGCGGACGTCGTCGAGGGCGTGGACGCCGGGATTGGGCGCAGCGGTGGCGTAACTGGCGGTCGAGAGCGCGGCTAGGAGGGCGACGGAAATCAGGTGGTGACGCATGTGAGACATCCCGGTGACCACGTCTTCATGCCGCGCGTCGTCCGGGATCGCCAGTCGAGAAATGACAGCTCCGGCCCAGCGCGCATTTCCATCGTACGCCCGTTCTTAAGGTTTACGCGGCATAACCAAGGCGCAGAGATTCGGAGTCTTCCGCCGTGCCCATGTCCCCCGCCGACCTCGAAGCCCGCCTCAACGACGCGTTTCCCGACGCGGAGATCGTGCTGACCGACCTGGCGGGCGACGGCGATCACTACAAGGCGCGCATCGTCTCGCCGGCCTTCAGGGGCCTGAACCGGGTCAAGCAGCACCAGATGGTCAACCGCGCCCTGGCCGATGTGCTGGGCGGCGCGCTGCACGCCCTGGCGCTCGAAACCGCCGCGCCTCCGGAATAGCCCGGTGCGCTACCGACCCTTCGGCAATGCGGGCGTGGCGGTCTCGGCGATCTCGCTGAGCCTCCAGGACCAGCCGCGCCTTAAGGCCGACGACTGGCGCAAGCTGATCTTCGCGGCGCTGGAAAATGGCATCAACAGCTTCGAGTTCGACGGCGTGTCGCCGGCCCTGATGGAAGGCGCGACCGAAGCCTTCTCCACGGTCGAGCGGCGGCTGCTGTTCATCGGCTGGCGGCTGCGCGCCCAGAGCGACCGGGCGTTGAAGGCCGAGGCGATCCACGACATGATCGAACAGGCGCTGGACCGCACGGGCCTGGGCTATCTGGACGTCGCCACGATCGACGATCCGGACGCCAATGATTTCCCGACCGAGACCCTGGAACACCTGAAGGCCGTCCGTAGCGCGCGGCTTGTCGGCACCCTGGCGGTGGCCGGCGGGGGCGACAAGTTCGACGCCTATGTGGCCTCGGGGCTGTTCGAGGCCATGGCCACGCCGTTCAACCTGGCTTCGGGCTGGGTGGAGCGCAATCGCGTGCGCGCGGCCATGGGCCGTGAGATCGCGGTGGTCGGGCTAGACTTCTGGCCCCACGCCCTGCGCGACGATCGCAAGGCCTTCCTGCCAAAGCCGTCGCTGTGGCGTCGCCGCACCGACCCGCTGGCCGATGTGGGCGGCTACGCCTTCCTGCACGACACCCACGGCTGGACTCCGCAGCAGATCTGCCTGGCCTACGCCCTCACCGAGCCCTCGCTGGCCACGGTGCAGATCACAGCCAGCACGCCGGCCGAACTGGCCGATCTGGCCGCCATCGCCGAGCGAGACCTGCCGACCGGCTGCTCGGCCCAGATCGAAATGGCCCGCTTTTCGGCCCAGGAAGCCGAACGCAACAAGCGTCGGGCCTGACGATCGGAGCCAGGCCCATGGGCCTGTCCCCGATCGTTGCAACGCCCTCGCCCTTGACCCGGACCGCCCTGGCGCCTAGCTGAGAGGCTACGCCAAGGATCTTCCCCCATGACCGACGTCACCGCCGAAGCCGCCGCCTCGCCCGCCCTGGCGTTCATCGCCAAGACCGTGGCCGAAAACCCCGTCGTGCTGTTCATGAAGGGCGTGCCGGATCAGCCGCGCTGCGGCTTCTCGTCGATCACCGTGCAGATCCTCGACCATCTGGGCGTCGAGTTCATCGGCGTCGACGTGCTGCAGGACGACGAGTTGCGGGCGGGCGTCAAGGCCTTCACCGACTGGCCGACCATTCCCCAGCTCTACATCAAGGGCGAATTCGTCGGCGGCAGCGACATCGTCCGCGAGATGTTCCAGTCGGGCGAATTGAAGACCCTGATGGAAGAGCAAGGCCTGATCGCCGCTTGAGACCGCCTTCGGCGGGCTCACCTCTCTTAGCGAACGCGCGCCCTTGTCCCGAAACCGCCCACACTTTCGGGGCGCGCGCTTGAGCCGGGTCTTCGTCCCGGCGGGCGACGCCTTTCAGCTAACCTTCGAACCGAAGGCGTCGGAGATCGACGCCAATGGCCACGTCAACAATTGTCAACACATTCACAAGTTGGCCAGATCGGGCTAACGCTCTGTATTGAATAGACAATGCTGACTGCACAGTCGGCGATAGCTTGCTGAGGCGACGTTGTCGTCTGCCGCAAGCCCGGAAGCGGACTTTCGAACTTCTGAAGGGTGGAAAAAAGAAACTGGCCCCCGCGCCAGAGGTGGCCAAACCAAGGCCGATTCTGGTCGCCATCAAGGGCAGGAACCACCCTTTGTAGGCGGTTGGACCGCCCAACGACGCATTGAATGTCACGCCACCTGTCGCAGAATGGCGACGCGGCGGAGTCGTATGGCGGTCGCCACGAACCAGCTCATGAGCACGGCGACGAAGAGACGGTTCGTCAGTCCATAGGGCGCGCCTCGATGCAGGGTCAGGAACTGGGCGATGAACGCCGTGAGCAAGGCGATCGCCAGAGCCAGGCCGATCCAGCGATAGCCGCGCCACTCCTCGCTCTGGTGAAAGCTGACGGCGAAAAGCAGCGAGCACAGGATCACGCTGACCACGTTGACCAGGAAGCTGGCGGTGTGGATGTTGCCCGTTATTGTCGTGGCCGCCGTTTCAAGATCGGTGGGAAACGTCGCCGTCGTCAATAGGCCCACCGTCGCGACCCACAGCAGCAGCACCGCTGCACGGCCCGGCAAGGATCTCGGACCGGCCATGGCCATTCCTATTCCTAGCGTCAGGCAGCCCACGGCCAGCGCCACGAAGGCCGTCGTCATCACCCAGCCAAGACGTCCGACCGCATAGTCGCTGATCATGTGGTCTACGGGTGTGTAGTCCGGCCGCAGACCATGCAGAAGGACAAGCACCACAATGAAATAGCAAAAACAGCCGGTCGCGATCTCGGCCCACCGCCTGGACCAAGCGAGCTGACGATCGGTTATTGGGTTACCCATGATCCGTCCCCGCTCGGCGCAATGCGCTCTCCCTAGGGAGGAGCACAGAGTGGGCGGCGGAATGCAAGAGCGACCTACGCGTGTGGCGAAGCGCTCGCAATAGCGGCTGTGTCTGAAAACCCGCTCAAACGGATAGTCGAAATGTCCGCAACGGGTCGAAGCGAGAAATTGGCCTAGCGCCCGGAACTGTTCCTTCCCGCAGCATAGTTAACAATGGCCATGTCAACAACGTGGTCTATCTGGCCTGGGTCCGGACCTGGCGATCGCCCATTGGGACGCCTGGGCCTTGCCCGAAGAGCGGGCGGGATGGAGCTGGGTGGCGCGCCGGCATGAGATCGACTACCGCCGCGAACTGCTGCCCCACAAGACCGCCACAGGCTACACCTGGGTGGGCGACCTGAAGGGCTGAGCTAGAGCATTTTTCGAGCGAAGTGGTTCCGGTTCGCGTGAAGAAAAATGCGTCAAAACAGAAGATTAGAGCTCACGGCCTGACGCAGTCAGGTCGGGAAATGCTCTATTGTTGCGTCACGGGATTGAGCACAGCCAACCGCCCCCGCCTGACGACACCAAGCTCCTCATAGCTAAACCGAAGCTCGACCGCCTCCGCCGCCTCGTGGCAGCCATCCACGCGCTTGCGGGCAAAGGCTACCGTCGGCGGCAAGGCTGCGTGATCGAGGTAAAAGGTGAAATCCTCCTTGCGCGTGCAGCCGCTGGAAGTCACGCGCAGAACCAAGCCGTCGCGAGTGGCGGTGATCGCCTCCAGCGCTTCCAGCTCGGCTGTTTCGCCCGTGGGGCCCGCCACCAGGGTGATTCCTCGTGACGCCGCGCAGCCGCCCAGGGCCAACAGGAGCCCGGTCGCCAGCAGTCCGCGTCGATCGAGGGTCATGCACGCCTTGGCATTAGAGAGAAACTCCGCCCTAGTTTGCCCACGGCTTGGCCGCGCGCAACCGACGAGGACCCGAGTGCTCCGTAAAATCGCTTCGATCGCCGCCGTGGCCTTGTCCCTGGCCGCTGCCTCGCCCGCCTTCGCCGCCCACTACGGGGCGCTGGATGCAACGGCCGCCCAACTGATGAGGCAGGGCAAGATCCCGGGCCTGGCCTTCGCGGTGATCGAGCACGGCAAGGTCGTGCACGTCTCGGCTCAGGGCTTTCGCAATGTCGAGAAGAAGCTGCCCCTGACGCCTGAAACGATCATGTACGGCGCCTCGATCAGCAAAGCCGCCTTCGCGCAGTACGTGCTGATGCTGGTGGATGACGGCAAGATCGATCTCGACACGCCGATAAAGACCTATCTGCCAAAGCCGCTGCCCGACTATCCGCGCTACGCCGACTTGGCCGGCGATCCGCGCTGGGAAAAGATCACCCCGCGGATGCTGCTGACCCACAGCTCGGGCTTGGCCAACCAGCGGGTCTATGACCCCGACAACAAGCTGCGGTTCAACCTGGAGCCTGGCACGCGCTACGCCTATTCCGGCGAGGGGATCAACCTGATGCAATTCGTCATCGACGAGGGCCTCGGGCTGAAGGTCGGCGACGAGATGCAGCGACGCATCTTCGCCCCCCTCGGCATGACCCGCAGCAGCATGATCTGGCGCGACGACTTCGCCGGCAACCTGGCCGACGGCTACAAGGCCGATGGGTCGTTCGAGGACCATGACATGCGGGGCAGCGTGAAGGCCGCCGGCTCGCTGGACACCTCGATCCACGATCTCGCGCAGCTGGCCGCCGCCATGGTCTCGGGCAAAGGCTTGTCGGTGAAAGCGCGGGCCGAGCGAACCAAGGCCAGTTTCCCGATCGTCGGCGCCCACCAGTTCCCACCGTTCCGGATCGTCGACAATCCAGACAATGCGAAGATCGGTCTGGCGGCCGGGATCGGCGTGGTGGTGTTCGACGGCCCTCAAGGCCACGCCTTGTACAAGGGCGGCCACAACGACATCACCGACAATCAGCTGATCTGTGTCGAACGCGGCCAGCGCTGCATCGTCATGCTGACCAACAGCGGCGTCGGGGCGCGGCTCTTCCCGCCCCTGGTGAAGGCGGCGCTTGGCGACGTGGGGATGCCGTGGACGTGGGAGTATAATCCGGTGCTGCCGGTGGCGGCCCCTTAGGCTTGGCCTTTGGCCAAATTCTCGCGCAAGCGATTAGCCACGTCGCCCAAGGTAATCCGCGAGAGCGAGCCGTGGACGTCAGGCGCGCCCGTGGCGGCCATGGATTGGGCCAGGCCAGCGGTGAAGTCGGTGATGGCGGTGATGTGCTGAGCCAGCATGTCGACCATGTGCAGCTCCTGCATCACCTTCATCCGCGACTCCATCGGCACTTCCTCGAGGATCTGGCCCAGCGCGCCGTCGAGGTGGCCGCACGACACCGCCGCGATCGACATCTCCGCTGACAGGGCTTCGAGCACGTCGACCATGCTGGTGGTTTGGGTCTTCTCAAGCGTGACGGTCATGGCTTTCCCCTTGGCGTTTCAAGCAGATAACGCCGTGCGCCTTGTCGCCTGGTTAAGGACACGCGCCTCGGCGAGGCGGGGTGACAGATTGTCGCGGGATCAGTCGAAGATGTCGAACAGGTCGAAGCGCTTCTTCTTGCTCTGGCCGCCCTGGTCGTAGCGCCGGTCGTCATCGCGCCGGTCGTCGCGCGGCTCGCGGGGCCTGTCGTAATCGGGCAGGCGGGGTTGGGCGACACGCGGCTCACCCCGCTCCATGGCCATCAGCTTTTCCAGCTCGCCGCGGTCCAGCCAAACGCCCCGGCATTGGGGGCACATGTCGAACTCGACGGTGGCGCGCTGCACGGCCTGCATGGAGGCGTCGCAATTGGGGCACATCAGAAGTGGCATGGGCGGTCCTGGTTCCGTGGATGGAACGGGTGCTCTCGATGCTGATCCGGAACGCGGGAGGGGGACAACCGGACCCAGACATCGAGAACACCCGATGCGGTCCGACATCACGAGTGCTTGCATCACTCGCCAGAGGGGCCCGGCCCGCATGCTGTAACTGGGAAGGCGCGGCGCCGGTTTCAAGGGCGCGACCCGATACGAAAAAGGCCCCGGTTTCCCGGGGCCTTTCCGATCGTTGCGAAGGCGACGCGTCTTACGAGGCGTAGAATTCGACGACGAGGTTGGGTTCCATCTTCACCGGATAAGGCACTTCCGACAGTTCCGGGATCCGGACATAGGTCGCGCTCATCGCCTTGGCTTCGACGGTGACATACTCGCAGAAATCGCGCTCGCCCGAGGCCAAAGCTTCGATGACCAAGGCCATGTTGCGCGACTTTTCGCGGACGCTGACGACGTCGCCCGGCTTGACGCGGTAGGAGGCGATGTTGACGCGCTTGTCGTTGACCAGGATGTGGCCGTGGTTGACGAACTGGCGGGCGGCGAACGGGGTCGGCACGAACTTGGCGCGATAGACGATGGCGTCGAGGCGCGACTCCAGCAGGCCGACCAGGTTTTCAGCCGTGTTGCCCTTGCGGCGCGCGGCTTCTTCATAGGTGCGGCTGAACTGCTTTTCGGTCAGGTTACCGTAGTAGCCCTTCAGCTTTTGCTTGGCGCGCAGCTGCAGGCCGAAGTCCGAAACCTTCTGCTTGCGGCGCTGGCCGTGCTGGCCGGGGCCGTAGGACCGCTGGTTGACCGGCGACTTGGGCCGGCCCCAGAGGTTCTCGCCCATGCGGCGATCGATCTTGTACTTGGCGCTATGGCGCTTGGACATGTGTAGCTCTTCTATTCGATCCGGGCCGGCGCCCCTGCTGGCAGGGGCACGATCTCAACGGCGGCGTCGCATCAATCCGTCATGTGGTCTTCTCGCCAAACGGCAAGCCGCTGGCGAGAAGGCGCGGTTTATGGCGGAGGGGATGCGGGGAGTCAACGGGTGTAGGACCTAATCATCCTGCTGGGCGCCGTGCCTTATCCGGATGATGACCACTGCCTCAAGCGTCACCTGATAGCGCAGAATATAGGGTGGAATGGCCGTGAATTCTCTCAGGCTTGGCCCGATCGATCGGGTTCGCTCGGGATGCTCGCCAAGACTGTCGCCAGCCCGCTTGAGCCGAATGGCCATACGTTGGGCGGCGAGTGGACTGAACTGGCCTATATAGGCCCGGAGCGCCGCCAAATCCGAAAGCGCTCGGCGCGTCCAGATTACTTGAACCACGACGCCGGTGCTGGCTTTTCGTCAGCTGCGCCCCAAGTGTCTAGCCAGGCTGCCACCTCAGCATGAGGCACCACCCGTCCAGCCTCTAGGTCCGCTAGACCTTCGGCGTCAGCAGCTGTTTCCGACTCGTCATCGACTTGATCGAAGATTGAGGGTTCGGGGGTCATGGTTTCGACCGTATCACGACGACGGCGCCCCTCAAAGCTGCCTAAAGCCTGGCCGCGTGCCATGCCACGTGCTCACCGATGAAGGTGGCAATGAAGAAGTAGCTGTGGTCGTAGCCTTCTTGGCGGCGGACGGTGACCTTGCGGCCCGCTTTGGCGGCCGCGGCTTCTAGCAGTTCGGGCTTCAGCTGGTTTTCGAGGAAGTTGTCGGCCAGGCCTTGGTCGATCAGGATCTCGTCGAAGGCGGCGCCCGCGCCGTCCTCGATCAGGGCGACAGCATCATGGGCCCGCCAGGCGGCGCGGTCCTCGCCCAGATAGGCGGTCAGGGCCTTGTCGCCCCACGGGCAGTTCAGCGGCGAGACGATCGGCGAGAAGGCGCTGACCGACTTGAAGCGGTCGGGGTTGCGCAGGGCGATCGTCAGCGCCCCGTGGCCGCCCATCGAGTGGCCGAAGATCCCCCGCCGGGCCGGATCTAGCGGGAAGGCGCCGTCGACGGCCTCCAACAGGTCCTTGGTGACGTAGGAATACATCGAGAAGTGCGACGCCCACGGCGCCTGGGTGGCGTCGACATAGAAGCTCGCCCCCTGCCCCAGGTCATAGGCCGGATCGTCGGCCACCCCTTCCCCTCGCGGGCTGGTGTCGGGCGCTACGATGGCGATCCCTTGCTGGGCCGCGTAGGCGTAGACGCCAGACTTGGTGGTGAAGTTGTCCTCGGTGCAGGTCAGGCCCGACAGCCAGACGAGATAGGGGAATGGTCTCTTCCCGCAATTCTTGTCTGGTCCAGGCGTCCAGACGGTGAACTTCATTGGCGTGCCGGTACTGGCGCTGTCGTGCTGGCAGTAGCGCAGGGTCCCGCCTTGGGTGCGGTGGGTGGCGAGGGTCTCGAGGTTGGACATTTCGGTACCTGACCAAAGATCCCCAATCCGCTCATCCCGGCGAATGCCGGAACCCAGATTCAGCCTGAGCGGTTGGTGGGTTTCACCTGGGTCCCGGCATTCGCCGGGATGAGCGGATTATAGAGATCTAGAACGTCACCACCGTCCGAATGCTTGTCCCCGCGTGCATCAAATCAAACGCCTCGTTGATGCGATCGAGCGGCAGGACGTGGGTGATCATCGGGTCGATCTGGATCTTGCCGTCCATGTACCAGTCGACGATCTTCGGCGTGTCGGTGCGGCCGCGCGCGCCGCCGAAGGCCGTGCCCTTCCAGACCCGGCCGGTGACCAGTTGGAAGGGTCGGGTGGAAATTTCCTTGCCCGCCTCGGCCACGCCGACGATGATGCTCGTCCCCCAGCCGCGGTGACAGCATTCCAGAGCCTGGCGCATCACCGTGGTGTTGCCGGTGCAGTCGAAGCTGTAATCCGCGCCGCCGTCCGTCAAAGCCACCAGATGGGCCACCACGTCGCCGCCCGGCACGTCCTTGGGATTGACGAAGTGGGTCATGCCGAACCTGCGGCCCCAGTCCTCGCGGTCCGGGTTGATGTCGACGCCGATGATCTTGTCGGCGCCCACAAGTTTCAGGCCCTGCAGCACGTTGAGGCCTATGCCGCCTAGGCCGAAGACCACGGCATTGGCGCCCGGCTCGACCTTGGCGGTGTTGACCACGGCCCCCACACCCGTGGTCACGCCGCAACCACAATAGCAGGCGCTCTTGAACGGCGCGTCCTTGCGGATCCGGGCCACGGCGATCTCGGGCAGCACGGTGAAGTTCGAGAAGGTCGAGCAGCCCATATAATGGTGGATGGTCTGGCCCTTGTAGGAGAAGCGGCTCGTGCCATCGGGCATCAGGCCCTTGCCCTGGGTGGCGCGGATCGCCGTGCACAGGTTGGTCTTGCCGGAAAGGCAGCTTTTGCACTGCCGACATTCGGGCGTGTAGAGCGGGATCACGTGGTCGCCGACGGCCAGGCTGGTGACACCGGCCCCCACCTCGACCACCACGCCCGCGCCTTCGTGGCCCAGGATCGAGGGAAACAGACCCTCGGAGTCCAGCCCGTCCAGCGTGTAGGCGTCGGTGTGGCAGACGCCGGTGGCCTTGATCTCGATCAGCACTTCGCCGGCCTTTGGCCCTTCCAGGTCGACCTCGACGATCTCCAGCGGCTGCTTGGCGGCAAAAGCGACGGCGGCGCGGGTTTTCATCGAAAGCTCTCCGGAACGTGAGTCGGCGGCACCTTGCCAAGGCTTGACGGCGCGGGCCAGTCCCAGCGCGATCTTCTCCGACGAACCGTGCCGCCTTGTGTAAAGTATATTTGACATGCTGACGCCCTTAGCAGACGTTATGTACAAGATATTTTACATCACAGGAGCAGGCCATGGCTCTGCGAGAAAAGAGTGCGTGGGTTTCGTTCTGGACGACCCTGATCGTCTATGTCGCCTATGTCGCCTATGTCGGCAAGATGGCGATCGAGGGCCGGTCCCTCGGCTTCGCCGGGCCGTTGACAGCCTGCATATTGGTGCTGGTGGTCTTGCAGGTCGGCTTGCAGATCGCGCTGGCGGCCCTGTCGCGCGAGCCCCGCACCGCCCAGGACGAGCGCGAGCGGCTGATTGATCTGGAGGCTTCGACGCGGGCTTTCTACGTGTTGCAGGTGGCGGCGATGGGCGCGGCGATCACGGTCTATTTCGCCGACAAGACCCTGATGGCCCATGCGGTGATCCTGGCTCTCGCGGTCTCGGAACTCACCCGGCACGGCGGGATCATCCTCGGCTACCGGCGGGCGGGCTGAGCCATGCCCGCCCCGCCCCCGATCAAGAACGACATCCGCCGCCTGCGCTTCGAGCACGGCGAGATGACCCAGGCCGATCTCGCGCAGCGCATCGGCATGACCCGCCAGACCATCGCCGCCATCGAGCAGGGCAAATACTCCCCCTCCCTGGAAGCCGCCTTCCGCATCGCCCAGGTTTTCGGAGTGGGCGTGGAGCGGGTGTTTCAGTGGGAGGGGTGAAGTTCTGAAACCCTCTCCCGGAGGGGAGAAGATTTATTTATCGGCCTTCGCCGCCTTCTGCGCCGCCAGCTTGGCAAGCACCCGGCCGCGGCCGCGCGATAGCGCCGTGACCACGCCGCGGAAGGTGCGGACCTCCTGCTCGGTTAACCGGGCCCTTGCCAGCGGGGCGCGCAGGTTGCGGACCATCGACGGCTTCTTCTCGGGCGGGTGATAGAAGCCCGCCTCCTCCAGCTGCTCCTCCAGTTGGGCGTAGAGGCCCAGCAGGCTGGACTGGTCGGCCGGCGGCTCGACGTTCTGCTCGAACTTCACCCACGGCCGGTCGTCGACCGTCAGCTTCCACTCATAGGCGGTGATCGAAACCGCCTGGGCCAGGTTCAGCGACCGGAAGCGCTCGGCGATCGGAATGCTGATGATCGCCTGGCACATCGCGATGTCGTCAGTCTCCAGTCCGGCCCGCTCGCCGCCGAACAGCAGGCCGACGGCATGGCCCTGGCCCACCTCGTCCGACAGCTGGGCGGCGGCCTCGCGCGGGGTGACCACAGGCAGGCGGGTCTCGCGGGGACGGGCGGTGGTGGCGAACACCAGCTTCAGGTCGGCGATGGCCTCGGCCAGGGTGTCGAACACCTTGGCGTTGTCGAGCGGCCAGGTGGCGCCCGAGGCGCTGGGCCAGGCGCGTTCCTGCGGCCAGCCGTCGCGCGGCTTGACCAGGCGCAGGTCCTCGAGCCCGAAATTGGCCATGACCCGGGCGACCGCGCCGATGTTTTCGGCCATCTGCGGATGGTTGAGGATCACGCAGGGCGGGGGGAAGATCGTCGTCATCGCCTCCCTTTGCCGCCGGACGCACCCAGGGTGCAAGCCCCACAATGGCAAGTCGCGCGTTTAGCTACGGTCCAGCTCGCTCCCACAAGACCGCAAGAGACCGCCGCGCATGCTCATCCGTCCCGCCCTCCTCGCCCTGACGCTGTTGCTGGTCCGCTGCGGAGAGCCGCCGATGCTGGGCCAGGAGGTCCCCTTGTTCGACCCCAACACCTTGACCGCCCAGTTCCAGACGGTCGCCGACCGCGCTGGGTCCGGAACCCTGGGCGTGGCGGTCGAGGATCTGCGCACTGGCCAGGTGATGTCGTTCAACGGCGAGCGGCGCTTTCCTCTGCAAGGGGTTTCCAAGGCCCCTTTGGGCGCCGCCGTGCTGGCCGAGGTGGACGCCGGACGGTTGAAGCTGGACCAGACCGTGACGATCGAGGACGAGGACCTCTCGCCACCCTACAGCCCCATCGCCGACGCTTGGCCAGGCCGCAAGGACTACACGATCGGCGACCTGCTGGAGCGTGCGGTGGGTGACAGCGACAACACCGCCGCCGACCTCTTGATGCGCGAGATCGGCGGACCGGGCGCGGTGACCGCCTGGTTGCAGAGTCGCAAGATCGAGCGCCTCGATATTGATCGCTATACCCGCCAACTGGAGCCCGACAGTCTTGGCCTGGCCTCGTTCCGCCCCGACTGGAAGGGCGAGGCCGCCTATCGCGCGGCGCTGGGAGCCGTGCCCGCCCAGGCCCGCCGTCGCGCGACCCTGGCTTCTCTGACCGATCCGAAGGACACCGCCACGCCGCTGGCCGCCGTGCGCTTTTTGGAAGCTCTGAACCAGAACGAACTTCTGTCCCCGGCCTCGACCCAGCGCTTGATCGGCCTAATGATCCACAGCCCCGCGGCGCCCGGCCGCCTGCGCGCCGCCCTGCCGAACGAGGCGGGGCTGGCCCACATGGGCGGCACGGCGCGCACTGATCTAGGCTTCACACCGGTGGTCAACGACATCGGCACCTATCGGTTGAAGGACGGCCGCAAGGTCGCCGTGGCGGTATTCCTGTCGGGCTCGTCGCTAGGCGAGGTCGAGCAGGAGCGGTTGATCGCCGATGTCGGGCGGATCGTGATCAAGGCGGCGGGAGAGGTGAAGTCGGGCTCTAGCTCACCGCGCTGATCGGCTCGGCGCGCGGCTTTATCCGCACCCGGGCCAGGGCTTCCAGCAACATGGCCGGCCGCATGGGCTTGGCCAGGTGGAGGTCGGCGCCAGCGGCCTTGGCTGCGGCGACGTGCTCTTCCATCGCATTGGCGGTCAGCATGATGATCAGCACCGGCGGCGCGCCGGTGGAGGCTTCACGCTCGCGGATCAGCCGGGTAGCGGTCAGGCCGTCCATGATCGGCATCTGCATGTCCATCAGGATCGCGTCGAAGGCGCCGACCTCGAAGGCCTCCACCGCCGCCTGACCGTCCTCGACCATGGTCAGGATCACGTCGAACGGCTGCAACACGATCTCGACGACCTTCTGATTGGTCGGATGGTCCTCGGCGACCAGCACGCGCAGGCCCTCCAGGGAAACCTCCTCGCCGTCGCCATCGTCGTCGATCTCGATGGCCTGGACCTGGGCCAGCGGCAGATCGACCTGGAAGATCGCCCCACGTCCCACCACGGCCCGGGCGTCGATGCGGCCGCCCATCATCTCGGCCAGGGCCGCGCAGATCGAGAGGCCCAGGCCCGTGCCGCCGAACTGGCGAGTGATCGACTGGTCCGCCTGGACAAAGCGCTTGAACAGGCGGCGACGCACGGTGTCGTCAAAGCCGACGCCCGTATCGCTGACCGTGAAGCTGAGCCCCTCCTCGGTGCGCTCGACCACCAGGCCGATGCCGCCCACGGCGGTAAATTTCACGGCGTTGGCCAGCAGGTTGTTGAGGATCTGGCTGATCCGTCCGGCGTCGCCCAGATAGGCGCCTTCAGAGCCGGGCTCCAGCGACCAGTTGAAATCCAGTCCCTTGGCCTCGGCCGAGGCGCGGTGCAGTTCGGCGACACCATTGACCAGTTGGTTCAGGTCGAACGCCGCCGAGGACAGCTGGAACTGACCGGCCTCGATCTTGGAGACGTCGAGAATGTCGCTGAGCACCTGCTCGAGCAGCCGGCCCGAGGAGGTGACCAGGGCGGCCAGTTGGCGGCGACGCTCCGGATCCATCTCCTCGGCCAGCCGATCGCCGATGGCGATGACGCCGTTCAGCGGCGTGCGCAGCTCGTGGGACATGTTGGCCAGGAACACCGACTTGGCCTGGTTGGCGCGCTCCAGCTCGATCGTGCGTTCGGCGACGCGTTCCTCCAGCGAACGGAGCAGCTCGATATTGCCGTCGCGCTGGCTGCGTAGAGTTCGCGCCAGGGCGCCGATCTCGTCGGTGCGGGTCTCGATCGGCTCGGCTTCATAGACATTGCCCGTGCGGTGAGCGTCGGCCAGCACGACCAGCGGCCGTTCGACGGTGATGCGCATCACGCGGTAGAGCAGCGCCACCTGCACCACCGCGCCCAGCACGCCGAACAGCAGCACCCACGACGCGGTCTTGACCGCCGACCACACGAGGTCGCCGGACGGGAAGATCATCAGGAAGTACCAGTCGGGCTCCTTCAGCCGGCCATAGGCGATCACCCGGTGCTTGTTGCGGATCGCGCCGACATCGTCGCCGCGCGCCCGGATCTGGCGAACGACGTCGGCGACGCCCTCCTCGCTCTGGGCCCGCACCAGCGTCTGGGCGTCGACCACGCCGTTCTTGGCCAGGCCCGGCAAGGCGATCAGCTCGCCGTCGGACGAGACGATCATGTTGCGCCCACCCGGCAGGGCGTCGCCCACCGCGCGCAGCAGGTAGGAGTCCAGCGACAGGCTGGTGCCCCAGGCGCCAAGCTGCTGGCCGTGATAGTCGAAGGGCGTCACGCAGGCCGAGTTCAGCCCTCGGCCACTGGGGTCGGAGATCAGCTTGGTGCACTTCATGACCCGCTGGCGGTTCTGCTGCGGCAGGGTCAGGAGGTTCATCTCCTCGCCGCGGATATCCAGGGTCGGCGGGGCCTTGCGGCGGTAGTAGATCAGCCGGTCGGCGCGCTTGGGACCGAACATCACCAGCCGGGTATCGGGCGTGAAGAAGTAGAAGTTGTCGTAGCGGTTTAGCTCGGCCTCGCCGGTGTGCGAGACCACTTGGGTGGCGGCCAGCATCAGGGCCTTCTGAGGCCGGGTCAGTTTATCAGCGTCGCGCAGAAAACCGCCGATGCCGTAGGTGTAGTCACCATCGACCACGCCGCCGTCATAGAGCGTATCGACCGAGCGTCGCGTGCCGTCGCCCTGTTTTGGGAACTGAGCGTCGAATTCCCGGTCGACGGTGGCGGAATCCAACGCCTGAAGCCGGCGGGCCAGCGAGTCCGAGGCCGCTTCGTGCACCTTGACCAGGTCCGAGAACAGACGGTCCTCGGTCTTCACCCTCTCGGCGACATATTCGGCCAGGTGGCGGATCTGGACGTCGGCGGCGGCGCGCTGGACAAAAACGAAGGTCACGGCCGTGGCCACGCCAGTCACCGCGATCGACAGGATCGCGACGATCGCCAACAGGCGCCGGGCAAGTGGCGACGTAACTTCGGTATTGGCTCGACGGCTCTCCACGCCCGTTGTTACCCCGCAAGCCTCAACAAGATTTTACCCTACCCGATCAGCGCCTTAACCGCCTAGGACGACGTCGTCGCGACCTCGCCTTTCCCAGCGGCTTGCAACAGTCTATAGGCCTCCCGTCCGCGCCGCTCCTGGGCCCTGTGCGCCAAAGAGTCACAGGCGCGCCACCGCCAGAGGAAAGCCCCTGCAATGGCCAAGATTAAAGTCGCCAATCCCGTCGTCGATATGGACGGCGATGAAATGACCCGGATCATCTGGAAGCTGATCAAGGACAAGCTGATCTTTCCGTATCTGGACCTGGAGCTCGACTATTTCGACCTCAGCGTCGAGAACCGCGACGCCACCAACGACCAGGTGACCATCGACGCGGCCGAGGCCACCAAGAAGCACGGCGTCGCCGTCAAGTGCGCCACCATCACCCCAGACGAACAGCGGGTCACCGAGTTCAATCTCAAGAAGATGTGGAAGTCGCCGAACGGCACCATCCGCAACATCCTGGGCGGCGTGATCTTCCGCGAGCCGATCATCTGCCGGAACGTGCCGCGCCTGGTGCCGGGCTGGACCCAGCCGATCATCGTCGGCCGCCATGCGTTCGGCGACCAGTACAAGGCCACCGACTTCCTGTTCCCCGGCAAGGGCACGCTGACGATGAAGTTCGTCGGCGAGGACGGCGTGGTGATCGAACACGAAATCTACAAGTCCCCGTCGGCCGGCGTGGCCATGGGCATGTACAATCTGGATGAGTCGATCCGCGACTTCGCCCACGCCTCGCTCGCCTATGGCCTGGGTCGCGGCTATCCGGTCTATCTGTCGACGAAGAACACGATCCTGAAAGCCTATGACGGCCGCTTCAAGGATATCTTCCAGGAGATCTTCGACGCCGAATATGCCGAGGCCTTCAAGGCCAAGGGCATCCACTACGAGCACCGCCTGATCGACGACATGGTGGCCTCGGCCATCAAATGGTCGGGCGGCTATGTCTGGGCCTGCAAGAACTATGACGGCGACGTTCAATCCGACATCGTGGCCCAAGGCTTTGGCTCGCTGGGCCTGATGACCTCGGTGCTGATGACCCCGGACGGCAAGACGGTGGAAGCCGAGGCCGCCCACGGCACGGTCACCCGCCACTATCGCCAGCACCAGAAGGGCCAAAGCACCTCGACCAACTCGATCGCGTCGATCTTCGCCTGGACCCGTGGCCTGGCCCACCGCGCCAAGCTGGATGACAACGCCGAACTGACGGCCTTCGCCCACACCCTGGAAAAGGTCTGCGTCGACACTGTTGAGAGCGGCTTCATGACCAAGGACCTGGCCCTGCTGGTCGGGGACCAGCAGTCGTGGCTGACCACCGAAGGCTTCCTCGACAAGATCGACGAGAACCTGAAGATCGCGATGGCGGTTTAGGTCGCGAACCGTCATCGACGGAACAGAAGCAGCGCCCCTCGGGAAACCGGGGGGCGTTTTTCGTTCGTGGTGGGCTTAAACAATTTAGCGGCGTCGCCAGTGGTAGGTCACGTCAGGCATCTTCTCTTCGTTGCGTGCGCCGTCGGTCAGTTCTTCGACCAGGAAGCCATGCCGCTGGTAGAGAGTCCGGGCTCTGAGGTTTGACTGGAATGTGTAGAGCCGCAGTTCATCTTGCTGGCTCTGGGCAAGTCGCACCAAGGCGCCGCCGATCCCCTGCCCGTGGAAATCTGGGTCCACATAGAGATGGTCAATCCATCCAGGCAGCAACGCGAGATGTCCACGAAGGATGGCGTCCTCGAACGCGCCCCAGACAGGACCCTCGACCATCACCCTGTCACGATAGAAGGCGGCGAATTCGGCTTCGGAGTGAAGCGACGTGTCGTAGCCGGGGATCAAGGCCCCGGCCCGGCGATGGAGCGCCGCAGCCTGCGCACCCTCGTCGTTAGTGATGAGCCGCAGCGTGATCATGGCCGCGCCGCTCGGAAGATCAGCGACGCGAGGAACATGGCGCGACGATTTCGCCATCTTCCTTGCTGAAGGTGTCGATCGGTCGATCGGTCGATCGACCAGGATGGGGGTAGCGACCGTCGCCTCCAGGATCTGATCTTCGGTCGCCGTCCCGTCCGCCAAGCCCAGCTCGCCGGCCGGGGCGCCCATCTCGCGCAACAGGTCGCGGAGACACGCCACCCCCCGAGCCGACAGGTCGCGCAATTGGTCGCCCGTCCAGCCGACGCTCAGATACTTGACGACCGTCGGCGCATAGCCCGCCGCCTCGACGATGGCCACGACGTTGCGCGAGGTCCCGCAGGCTGCGGTTGTGGAAGATGACGATAGGGAAGTCAGCTTCGGACACAGGATCGCTTTCAATTGAGGGACAAGGCGGGTCGCGGCGCATTGACGATTTCCATGGATTGGAGCGGTCTGGCAAGGCAGGTCGGTGTTTGCGGGCGTACTGTCTGAAATCCCATGCTCGCGTGGCGCGAGAAGCCTTGCGGCGCGCCGGGGATTAGGGTGTCTATGCTGGCGTTAACCTTCTTCGCGCGGGGGCGGCGATGACCTTTCAGAAACGGCTGTGGGACCTGGTGGTCCTGGCGATCTTCGTCTTCGCCGCCGCCTTCGCCACCGCACCCTGGTTTGCCTTTCGCGCCCTCAAGGCCGCCGCCCAGTACGAGGACGTGCAAGCGATCAGCGAACTGGTCGATTTTCCCGCGGTGCGTCGCAGCCTCACCAGCGAGTTGAACGACGCCGAGCCCGCCGCCGTGGCGCCGGCCGAACCGCCGTCGATCTGGCGCGACCCGCTGGGGGTCTTCAAGCGGGCCATCGAGCCGATCGCGCCGCGCGAGCCGAAGGTGGATCGCTATCTGACCGTCGCGGGGCTGTCGGCCCTGACCCGCGGCTATCCGCCGGGCATGGCGCCGACCGCCGCCGCCAAGCCCGTCACCGCCATGGACAAGGCCAAGGCCGCCGTCACCGGACCGCACGCCGCCATCGCCTACTGGGATCCCAACCGCGTGCGGATCGCCGTCAAACGGCCCGATGCGGCGGACAAGACCACGGTCTTCACTTTCCAGCGCGGCAAGCTGTTCGAGTGGAAGCTGGTGCATGTGCGCCTGCCGCAAGACGAGCGCTGATCGGGCGCTAGACCGCCGGCCGCCGCCAATGGTATCGACCTGCGGCCCACCTGGGCGGAGACCGCCGCGTGTCATCGTCCCGTAGCTTCCTGGTAGCGCCTTGATCCCCCTGCTGTTCGACGTGCCGCAGCGGGTGCTGCCCTTCTTCCTGCTGGTCGCGGCCGGGGTCACCCTGGCGCGGCTGCGGCTGTTCGACGCCCGGATGTCGACCGGCCTGTCGAGCTATGTCTACTGGATCGGCTTTCCCGCCCTGCTCATCCATTCGCTGTCGCGGGTCGGTATCCCCGATCGCGCCCTGACCCTGGGGCTGTCGGCCTATGGCGCCTGCGCCTTGCTGGTGGTGGCCTTGATGGTCGCTCTGGGCGTCGCGCTCCGCTGGACCCGTGAGGAACGGGCCGGGGGCGCCTTGTCGGCGAGCTTGGGCAACAGCGCCTTCCTGGGCCTGCCGATCGCCGCCGCCGTGCTTGGCCCCGAGGCCGCCCGCGTGTCGGCGGGCGTTGTGGCGGTCGATTTCGTGGTCGTTGCGGCCATCGGCGTAGGCCTGCTGGGCTGGGCCGGCGGACGCTCGACCTGGCGCTCGCTGATGCAGGCCTTGCGCAATCCGATCGTGCTGGCCGCCATCACCGGCACCGCCATGGCCCTCCTTGCCCTGCGCCTGCCCGACGTGCTGGATCGCGCGGTTGGCGCCGCAGCGGCCTCGGGTAGCCCCGCGGCCTTGGTCGCCTTGGGCGTGGCGCTGGGCCTGACCGGCCTGCCGGCCGCCGGTGTTCCTTCCGATCCCCCCACCGAGGAACCGGCCCCGATCCCGCGCTGGGGCCCAATCGTCGTCGCCGCCGTGGCCAAGCTGATCCTCTTGCCCATCGCCACCTGGTTCGCCACCGGCCTGGTCGACGCGCCGCTGATCTTCCGCCTTGGCGCGACACTGATGGCCGCCACCCCGACGGCGGTCAATGTGTTCATCCAGACCAAGGCCTACAGTGTGTTCGAACGCGGCGGGGCGCGGATCGTGGCCCTGACCACGGCCGCCTCCTGCGTCACCCTGTCGGTCGCGGCGATCCTGCTGGAACGGGTTCTGGTCCGCTAGATCCGCGAAACGTCCGTTACCGCCAAGGCTTGGGCGGCAGCTCGCTTGACCTAGGTTTTGGTGAACACCTCGCGAGATCTGGTGAGTGGGAACGATGAGCAACGGGCGCCGTTGCGGTGACTGACAGTCTCCCGGGCTGCCCAGGGAGATACAGACGATGGCCGACACCGAGGGTCCGGGTGGACCATCCCATCGCGCCGCCGATGGCCTCGCCGACCATGAGGTTGATACGGTCGAGGCCGTCGCCTGCCTTCATCGCGACCATTACCGGCGGGCCAGCAGCCTTCAGCGGTTGATCGACAGCGCCACAGAGCGGCTCGGCCGGCCCGCCGCCGCCGTCTTTCTGACCGTGGTGATCGCAGGCTGGGCGGGCTTGGCGGCGTGGCGCGGGGGCGGCCGGGTCGATCAACCGTCATTCGCCTGGCTGGAATTGGCCGCCACCCTGGCCGCCCTGCTGGTGGCGATCCTGATCCTGGTGACCCAGAGGCGCGAGGACCAGCTTGCCGACCGCCGCGCCCAACTGACCCTGCAGCTGGCGCTGCTGGCCGACAAGAAAAGCGCCAAGATCATTCAGCTCCTTGAGGAACTGAGGCGCGACGCGCCCAACATCGCCGACCGGGTGGACACCGAGTCCGAAGACATGGCCAAGCCCGCCGATCCCCAAGTCGTCGCCGCCTCCATCGAAGAGCAGGCCGGCGGCAGCGGCCTGGGCAGTCCTGACAGCGCCGGAGCGACCTCATGGGAACGTCGCCAAAGGCCCTAGAGCATTTCCCGACCTGACTGCGTCAGGCCGTGAGCTCTAATCTCTTGTTTTGACGCATTTTTCTTCACGCGAACCGCAACCTCTTCGCTCGAAAAATGCTCTAGCCTGCCAGCGCCGCCTTGATGGCGTCCAGGCCCGCCTGGGCCTTGGTCGCGTCGGGCGCGCCGCCTTGGGCGAAGTCGGCCTTGCCGCCCGCGCCTTGGCCGCCCATGGCCAGAACGGCCGCCTTGGCAAGCTCGGCGGCGCTGAACCGGCTCGTTAGGTTGGCGGTGACGGCGACCGTCACGGCGGCCTTGCCATCACTCGTGCCCACCAGGGCCACGACGCCGGACGTCAGCTGTTTCTTGAACTCCTCGGCCACGCCGCGCAGTTCCTTGCCGCCCACGCCGTCCAGGACACGAGCGATCAGGGCCGTCCCCGCGACGTCCTCTGGACCCGAAGCCGGGCCCGAACCACCGCCCAGGGCGAGCTGCTTCTTGGCGTCGGCCAATTCGCGCTCCAGGCGCTTGCGGTCGGCGATCAGGGCGTCGACCCGGGCGGCGACCTCGGCGACCGGAGCCTTGAACTGGTCGGCCAAGGCCTTGGCGACGCCAGCCTGGTCAAGCAGAAAGCGGCGGGCCGCCTCGCCGGTCAGGGCCTCGATGCGCCGGACGCCGGCCGCGACCCCCTGCTCGGAGACGATCTTGAACAGGGCGATGTCGCCGGTGCGGGCCACGTGGGTGCCGCCGCACAGCTCGACCGAATAGGCCTTGCCGTCCTCGGTCAGCGACTTGCCCAGGGTCAGGACGCGGACGCTGTCGCCGTATTTCTCGCCAAACAGCGCGATGGCGCCGGCCTCGATGGCCTCCTGGGGCGCCATTTCCTTGGTCTCGGCGGGCGCGTTCTGGCGGATCACCTCATTGACCTCGGCCTCGATGCGCTCGATCTCGTCGGCGGTCAGCGGGCCGCCGTGGCTGAAGTCGAAGCGCATGCGGTCGCCATCGACCATTTGGCCCTTTTGAGCCACGTGCGGGCCCAGAACATGGTGCAGGGCGGCATGCACCAGGTGGGCGGCCGAGTGGTTGGCGCGGGTGGTGGCGCGTTTGCCGGCGTCCGCCGAAGCGACGACCTGATCGCCGACCTTTAGCGGGCCGGCCAGTTCGACGCGGTGCACATACAGCTCGCCGGCCTGTTTCTGGGTGTCGAGCACCCGGCTCTCGACGCCGTTCGCCTCGATCACGCCGGTGTCGCCGGCCTGGCCGCCGCTCTCGGCGTAGAAGCCGGTGCGGTCGAGCAGGACCTCGACGGTCGTGCCCGCCGTGGCGGCGTCGGTTTCCGCGCCGTCGATCAGGATCGCCTTCACAACGCCCGTGGTCTCGGTGTGGTCATAGCCGGTGAACTGGGTCGGGCCGGCGCGTTCCTTGACGCCGAACCAGGCGGCGGCGGCCCCGGTCTGGCCGGAGCCCGCCCAGTTGGCGCGGGCCATCGTGCGCTGGCGGTCCATGGCCACGTCAAAGCCGTCGGTGTCGACGGTGATGCCCTTGGCGCGCACGGCGTCCTGGGTCAGGTCGAGCGGGAAGCCGTAGGTGTCGTAGAGCTTGAAGGCGGTCTCGCCGTCCAGCACGCCGCCGGCCGTCAGGCCCGCGGTGGCGTCGTCGAGCAGGCCCATGCCGCGGCCCAGGGTGACGCGGAAACGCTCCTCTTCCTGGCGCAGGGTGTCGACGATAGAGGCCTCAGCGCGGCGCAGTTCGGGATAGGCCTGGCCCATCTGCGCCACCAGGGTCGGCGCCAGGCGGTGCATCAAGGGCTCGCCCGCGCCCAGCAGATAGGCGTGGCGCATGGCCCGGCGCATGATCCGGCGCAGCACATAGCCGCGGCCTTCGTTCGAGGGGGTGACGCCGTCGGCCAGCAGGAACGAGGACGAGCGCAGATGGTCAGCGATCACCCGGTGCGACGGGGCCTGGTCGCCTTGCGCCTTCACCCCGGTCAGCTCGACGCTGGCGCCGATCAGGGCCCTGAACAGGTCGATGTCGTAATTGTCGTGCACGCCCTGCAGGATGGCGGCGATGCGCTCCAGGCCCATGCCGGTGTCGATCGAGGGCTTGGGCAGCGACAGGCGATCGCCGCCGGCCATCTGCTCGAACTGCATGAAGACCAGGTTCCAGATTTCGATGAACCGGTCACCGTCCTCATCGGGGCTGCCGGGGGGGCCGCCGGGGATGTGGTCGCCGTGGTCGAAGAAGATTTCCGAGCACGGGCCGCAGGGGCCGGTATCGCCCATCGACCAGAAATTGTCGTTGGTGGCGATGCGGATGATGCGGCTGTCATCCAGACCCGCGATCTTCTTCCAGAGATCGGCGGCCTCGTCGTCGGTGTGGTAGACGGTGACCAGCAGCTTGTCCTTGGGCAGGCCAAACTCGCGGGTCAGCAAGGTCCAGGCGTGGGTGATCGCCTGTTCCTTGAAATAGTCGCCGAACGAGAAATTGCCGAGCATCTCGAAGAAGGTGTGGTGGCGGGCGGTGTAGCCGACATTGTCGAGATCATTGTGCTTGCCGCCGGCCCGGACGCACTTCTGCGACGAGGTGGCGCGCGGATAGGGCGGGGCCTCGGCGCCGGTGAAGGCGTTCTTGAACGGCACCATGCCGGCATTGACGAACAGCAGCGTCGGATCGTTCTGCGGCACCAGCGGCGCCGAGGGCGTGATCGCATGATCGGCCGCGCCGAAATAGTTCAGAAAGGTGCTGCGGATCTCGTTCAGGTTGGGTCGGCTGGTCATCGGCGTCTCGGGTGTTCGTACTGGATCCGGTCGAACCGGAGGTCGGGGCTGCATAGCGCGGTTTCAAGCGGAGTGGAAACCACGTTGGTCGTTGGGGTGCAGGCCGGGGCTTGAGATCCTCCCCCGTAGGGGAAGTGTCGGCAAAGCCGACGGAGGGGGTGTGAGCGGCGCAGGTCACCACCCGACTCAGTCGACCCCACACTCCCACACCGGTCGCTTCGCGACCGCCTCCCCCACGGGGGGGAGAGGACTTGGGTGGTCGAGGCGGCGGAGCCGCCGGGGCTCTTCGGGCCACCTCCTCTTAGGAAGCGAGACCTACCGGCCAACTGAGCAGACCCCTCCGTCCCCCGAAGCGGGCGGCTCCTCCCCTTGAAGGGAATTGGCAGATAGCGCGGTAGACCCCCTCCGGCCCTGCGGGCCACCTCCCCCTGCGTGAGAGGATTGTCGGAGAAACGAAATCGGACGCCTGGCATGGGGTCCAGGCGTCCGGGGATCGCGGCCTGCCGAGGCGGTATTCCACGGCGGCTATAAGGCGGGGTCGCACGCTATGGAAACGGCGGCCGCGAAACCTGTGTCAGGTCAGGCGCTGGGCCTGGACCTAAGCTTCGTCGCCCTCCTCCGGGCCGCCGACCAGAAGCTCTTCCTCGATCTTCTGCGACGACTTGCGGACGGCGGCCTCGATCTCGTTGGCCAGATCCTTGTTAACCTTGAGGAACTCGCGGACATTGTCGCGGCCCTGACCGATGCGCTGACTGTTATAGGAGAACCAGGAGCCGGCCTTGTCGATCACCCCGGCCTTGACGCCCAGGTCGATGATCTCGCCCAGCTTGGAAATGCCTTCGCCATACATGATGTCAAACTCGACCTCGCGGAACGGCGGCGCCACCTTGTTCTTGACCACCTTGACCCGGACGTTGTTGCCGACGATCTCGTCACGGTTCTTCACCGAGCCGGTACGACGGATGTCCAGGCGGACCGAGGCGTAGAACTTCAGAGCGTTGCCGCCCGTGGTGGTTTCCGGGCTGCCGTACATCACCCCGATCTTGTGACGGATCTGGTTGATGAAGATGACGATGGTGTTGGTCTTGTTGATCGAGCCGGTCAGCTTGCGCAGCGCCTGGCTCATCAGGCGGGCCTGCAGGCCCGGCAGGCTGTCGCCCATCTCGCCTTCGATTTCTGCCTTGGGGGTCAGGGCCGCGACCGAGTCGATGACCACCACGTCTACGGCGCCGGAGCGCACCAGGGTGTCGGTGATCTCCAGGGCCTGCTCGCCGTTGTCGGGCTGCGAGACCAGCAGGTTGTCGAGATTGACCCCCAGCTTGAAGGCGTAGCCCGGATCGAGCGCGTGCTCGGCGTCGACGAAGGCGGCGGTGCCGCCGGCCTTCTGGACCTCGGCCACCACGTGCAGGGCCAGAGTGGTCTTGCCCGAGCTTTCCGGACCGTAAATCTCGATCACCCGCCCCTTGGGCAGGCCGCCGATGCCCAGAGCGATGTCGAGGCCCAGCGAGCCGGTGGACACCGACTCGATCTCCATCTTGCCCTTTTCGCCCAGCTTCATCACCGAGCCCTTGCCGAACGCCCGGTCGATCTGCGCCAGCGCCGCTTCAAGAGCGCGCTGTTTGTCGCCGTCTTCTTTGCCCACGAGTTTCAAAGCCGCCTGATTGCTCATTGGAGATCCGCCCTTATTCCATGATTCCGACCGGCAGATCGGAGGTTCGCGCTCGGCGCGCCCTTCGCCTGTGGAATGATTAACGAGTACATGCTTTGTTCCGTGTTCACAAGATGTTCTTTTTTCGTGGCGCGGGAGCGATGAGGACGGTCTATCGGCTATATGCGTCAGAAGCGGTCACATAGGTCGCGACGCAAATCGCCGCCCTGCGACATTTTCTCGCGCCCTGCGGTCGAGCTTTCGTCCGCGCCTCAACCGCTCCTTAACAGGCAGGCGCTCATGGTGCTCTCTTCCCGGGGGGAGCACCGTTTTGTCGATCGATCCGCGCCGTCTACTGGGCCTGGCCTTCGCCAGCGCCGACCTGCTGATGGAAGTCGAGAATGGCCAGGTGATCCTGGCGCTCGGGGCGGCCCAGCGGATCATGGGCCTGGACGAGCGTTCGGTGATGGGCCGGGTGTTCCGGGATCTCTTCACCGCCGCCGACCGCCCGCTGGTCGAAGCCGTGCTCAATGTGATGAGCGATGGCTTCCGGCGCGGACCCGTCACACTGCGCATGGCCGGCGAGCCGCCGCGTCACGTCAATCTGACCATGCGCGCCCTGCCCGACAATGGCGGCCGGATTTCGGTTTCGGTCACCCCCGCCCCCGCCCCTTCGGGCCAGGTCGACGAGATCGGCCTGCGCAGCCGCGAAAGCTTCGAGGATATCGCCCGGGGCCTGTTCGAGGCCGCCCGGGTCACCGGGCTCGAGCTTGAACTCGCGATGGTCGACTTCTCGGGCCTGGACGTCGTCCGCGACCAGCTGTCGCCTCGCGAGGCCCACGCCCTGGACGTCAAGCTGGCCGGCGCGGTGCGGGCCGAGTCGCACGCCGGCGGCATGGCCACGCGGCTGTCGTCCGAACGCTTCGCCCTGGTGCGGACCAAGTCCGACCATCCCGATGACATGGCCCAACGCCTGACCAAGTCCACGACGCTGACGGCCACCGCCCATGTCGTGCCGCTGGACGCCGGCGTCGCCCCGGCCCGCGGGCTGAAGGCCCTGCGCTACGCCTTGGACGATTTCCTTCGCGAGGGGCTGAAGGACTCCCCCCCGATCAGCCTGTCGGAAGCCATGAACCGCTCGGTCAAGCGCACCCTGGCCAAGGCCGGCGCCCTGGGCGTGGCGGTCAGCCAGCGGCGGTTCACCTTGGCCTACCAGCCGGTGGTCAACCTGGCGACGGGGATCGCCCATCACCACGAGGCCTTGGTGCGCTTCGAGGACGGCGGCAGCCCGTTCCAGTTGATCCGCATGGCCGAGGAGCTCGACCTGATCGAGGAGCTGGACCACGCGATCGCCGAGATGGCCGTCCAGCGTCTGGCCGGCGACCGAACGGGCGCCATCAAGCTGGCGGTCAATGTCTCGGGTCGGACGATCGTCAACGAGGGCTTCGTCGATCACATCGGCCGCCTGCTGGCCAAGCATGACAAGGCCAAGGGTCGCCTGATCTTCGAGATCACCGAATCCAGCGCCATCGACGATCTGCCCCGCGCCAACCAGCATATCCAGGCCCTCCGAGGCCTCGGCTCACTGGTGTGCCTGGACGATTTCGGGGCTGGAGCCTCGTCCTTCGCCTATCTGCAGGAACTGAGCCTGGACATCGTCAAGATCGACGGCCGCTATGTGCGCGAACTGGCCGGCAGCGGCCGCGACGGGGCCATGGTGCGCCACCTGGTCCAGATGTGCCGCGACCTGAATATCCGCACCGTCGCCGAGATGGTCGAGACCGTCGAGGTCGAGGAGGTCGTCCGCAAGGCCGGGGTCGATTTCGCCCAGGGCTGGCTGTTCGGCAAGCCGGCCGACAAGCCGCAGCCGGCGTTGAAGGTGGCCTCCGTCACCCCGGCAGCACGGCGGGCCGGGATTTCGGAAGGCTGGGGCTAACCCCTATTTACCGGCCTTGGTCTTGGCTACGTAGTCGTCCACCACGCGGTCCAGCACGACCAGCGGCGTCATGCCGGCCAGCAGGCCCGCGTCGTGGAACTGGCGGATGTCGAACCGCTTGCCTAGCGCCTTGCGAGCCCGTTCGCGGGCCCTCAGCCAGGTGATCTTGCCGATCATGTAGCTGCAGGCCTGGCCCGGCCAGACCACATAGCGCTCGATCTCGGTGATCGTGCCGCTCTCCTCGTCACCCATGGTCTCGGCCATGTACTTGACCGCCTGTTCGCGGCTCCACCTCTTGTGGTGCATGCCACTGTCGACCACCAGGCGCACGGCCCGGAACAGGGCGTCGTGCAGCATGCCGATATGGCCGAAGGCGTCGTCCTTATAGATGCCCATCTCGACGGCCAGCTGCTCTGTATAGAGCGCCCAGCCCTCGGTGTAGCCGGAATTGCCGATGGTCTTGCGGATCAGCGGAAGGCCCTTGGCCTCGTTCGAGATCGACAGCTGCAGGTGGTGACCCGGGACGCCCTCGTGGACGGTCAGGGTGGTGAGCAGATACTTCGGCTGCTCGGCGGTGTCGCGCAGATTGATCCAGTAGATGCCCGGACGCTTGCCATCCAGCGACGGCGAATTGTAGTAGCCGCCCGGCGCGCCGGCCTCGATGGCCTTGGGCACGCGGCGGATCTCCAGCGGGGCCTTGGGCAGTTCACCGAAATAGGCCGGCAGCTGCTTGTCGATCCACTTGGCCTTGGCGTTGAGGTCGGCGATCAGCTGTTCCTTGGCCGCGTCGGTATTGGCGTAGATCTGGGCGGGATCGGTGGCCAGGGCGCGCATCTTCTCGCCCGCTGTGCCCTTGGTGATCCCCCGGCTCTTGAACAGCACGTCGATCTGCGCCGACAGCGACTTGACCAGGTCCAGACCCAGCTGGTGAATCTCGTCCGGTGTGATGCTCGAGGTCGTGTAGTTCTTCAGCGACACGGCGTAGTAGTCGTCGCCGTTCTTCAGCCGCCAGACGCCGGCGTCATGGGTGGCCTTGGGGCGGACGCTTTCCAGCAGGGCGATCTGGCGCTTGAGGGCGGGCAGCACCGAGGTCTCGTAGATCCTGGTCGCCTCGCCGGCCCAGTCGCCGGGGATGGTCTTGGCCTTGGTCCGGCGGGCCACCGAAAGCACCAGCGGCGCCTCGGCGACGGGCGTGCCGGCGAAGGCCTTCATCTGGATCAGGGCCTTGTCGATCACGAAGTCCGGCGGGATCACGCCGTCGGCGAAGTCGCGGGCGGCGATGGCTGACTCCTGGTCCATCAGCCGGGCAAAGGCCTCCAACCGCGACAGATAGGCGTCGGCGTCTTCCTTGGTCTCGATGGCGTGCTGGGTGTCGAGGAAGTCGGGACAGGACTGGTAGGAGCCGGTCAGCTGGCTGAGCACATAGGGCGCGCCGGAGCCGCCGCCGGCATAGCTGAACTTGCTGTTGCCCTCATCCTGCACGGCTAGGGTGAACTCGACGGTATCGTAATTGACCCCGTCCATGCCGGTCAGGGCCTTGCGGTCTATGGCGCGCAGGTCGGCCAGCTGCTGCCTGGTCTGGGCGACGCCGGCGGCGATGGCGGCGGACGAGCGGTCGGCCAGCAGCGACTTGGTCCAGGCCAGGTCGCCGACGTCCATGCCCAGGCCAGTGGTGGTCTCGGGCGACTGGCGCAGGGTCTTGGCCATGAAGGCGTCGAACAGGGCGTTCAGCCTGGCCGCCTCGCCGGTGGCGGCGGCGGCGGCGGGCGCGTCGGCCAGGGCCAGGCTGGGCGCGCTGGCGGCGAAGCCCGCCGCGACGGTGGACAGCAGCATCTGACGACGGTTTTGCATGGCGTGGGTCCCCTTGCCCTGGATCTAGCTGGGCAAAGGCCTAGAGGGCCTTGCCCGGCGCGGCAACGGCGGCGGCATTAATTTCCCGTCATCTTGCGGCCAAGCGCATGTTTCATGCGGCGGACCGTGTCAGCTCAAGGTCACGAACAGCTCGTTCTCGATCACCCACTGGCCGGTGATCTTGCGCCAGGTCGCCAGATAGGTCCCGCTTGTATCCGCCACGCCGCGCGTCGTGCCGACCCAGGTTCCGTGCTCGGCGGCCCGGTCGCCCTGGGCGTCGCTCACGACCCGTTCGGTGGTGCGGACATAGGCGACGAAGGCCGGGTCGGTGAACTGGCTGGCGAAGGCGGCCAGCACGTCGTCGCGACCCAGGATCAATGACCCGTCGCCGACGATCACCTTGATGTCCAGCGCGAAGAACGGCGCCAGGCGACGCGCGTCCTTGCCGGCGATCAGCCTGTTGGTCAGCTTACGGCGGGCGGCGATGGCGTCGGTGGGCGAGGTCATGGGCAAGCGCTCGAGTTGCATGTGGCTGGCGGGCCGTACGCCGGTATAGGCTGCGCCCTGACCGTCGCAAACAGGAGGCCCCGACCGCATGTCGTCCCTGCCCGTGCTGACCACCGCACGCCTGACCCTGGCCCCGCCGGAGCGGTCCGACTTCGAGGACAGCGTCGCGCTGTGGAGCGACCCGATGGTCACCCGCCATGTCGGCGGCCGCACCTCGACGCCGGAGGAGAGCTGGGCGCGCCTGCTGCGGGCCCGCGGCCTGTGGTCGTTGCTGGGCTACGGCTATTGGGGCGTGCGCGAGACGGCCACCGGCCGCTATGTCGGCGAGGTGGGGTTCGCCGACTTTCACCGGGCGCTGGAGCCGTCGATCGACGGAATTCCCGAGATGGGCTGGGTGCTGGCGCTCTGGGCGCATGGGCAGGGCCTGGCGTCGGAGGCCGTGACGGCGGGCCTGGCCTGGGGCGAGACGGTGTGGGGCGAGGGTCCCGTGGTCTGCATCATCGATCCGGACAACGCCCCGTCGCTGAAGCTGGCAAGGCGCATGGAGTTCGTCGAGGTGGCGCGGACGATCTACAAGGACGGACCGACGGTGCTCTTGCGGCGGGGCTAGGCATCTGTTCTCGCATCGCTTTTGCGGAAAACTGGTGGCCACTTTTCCGCGCGATGCTCTAGGCGCCAAGCGCGGCCAGCTTTTTCATGATCTCGTCTATCCGGGCGTTCGAGCCCTGGCGAAAGGTCTCGTAGGCGCCGGGCTGGGCCGGATCGCCGAGGACGGCGACCTCGCGCTGAAGGCGGGCCAGGCGCTGGAGCTGGGCGTGGCGGACCTGGGCGGCGGTGAGCCGCGCGATGGCGCGATCGATGGGGCAACGCGGCAAGGGCTTGCGGTCGTCGGACATGTTTTCCTCCTGTGGCTCACCCACTTGCCCCCACCTGGCGACTGCGTCGCCTGTCCGCCCCCATAGGGGGCGGGGCTCAGATCGCGCGAGGCTCCGCCCCCATGGGGCGGACAGACCGCGCAGCGGTCAGGTGGGGCAAGTGGGTGTGATCCCACGCCAATTGGCTGTGAGTTGGTTTGGGGAGGGTTGCGAAGCGCCCGGGCTCCGCCCGGAGGTTTTGCAGTGTGATTACCGTTTCGACGAAGACGAGCGCTTCGCGTGGAACCGTTATTCGGGAGCGGTCGGGCAGGCAGGGGTCTTAGCCCTTCTCCCGACGCTTTCGCTCGCGCCCCCGACGGGCGGGCCAGGGCGGCGAGCCCCGGTCCCGCACCGCATGCGTAACCCCCGCATGCCTGCTGGCTGGGTCGCCTACCCCAGGCGCCGGAGTTTCGTCACCACGGGGGTGAACCTGCTCCGGACCAACCTGGGGCGTCTCCCGAAGGAAACACGGCGGCCAAGCCTACCCGCTCGACCACTTCCCACCGCCCGTCAGGTCGCCGGCCGACGTCCCTCCCCGTGCGATGGGGTGAGATCATTATGAGGGCGCCCAAAAGGGGTGAGCGTCAAAAAGATTGAAAAGGTTTAGGGCGTTGATTTTGCTCGATGTTACTTCGTCGTCACTCGCGCCGACCTCCTCACGCTCCTTCCCTCTCCTTTACGGGGAGGGTGGCGACGAAGCCGACGGGTGGGGCTACGCCGGCTGCCTCATCAAACCCCACCCGACCTCTTGGGGCCACCTTCCCCAAAGCGGGTGGGGGACGGAGCGTTTGTTTATGGCGCCCAGCCCCTTTCACAGTCCGCCCGCAACGGCGAGGCGGATGCGGGCGTTCGCCGAGAAGCAGACGTTTCGAAGGCCAGCGAAGGGTGAGTTGCCGCCGGAGTTTCCTTCTCCCCTTGCGGCAGAAGGTGGCCTGCGAAGCGGGTCGGATGAGGGGTCGGAAGCCTTGTCCGGAAAGGTCCGAGACACCCCTCACCCGTCGGCCTTCGCCCCTGCCCTAAGCCGCCGCCATCTGCTGCTTCACCCGCTCGGCCAGGGTCTTGATGTCGATCGGCTTGGGCAGGAAGGTGACGCCCGTTTCGCCTTCCAGCAGATCGCTGAACTCGGCCTCGGCATAGCCGCTGATGAACATCACCGGGGCGTTGCCGATGAAGATCCGGGCCTTCTTCAGCAGGGTGGGGCCGTCGATACCGGGCATGATCACGTCGCTGATCAGCAGGTCGATGGTGCCGGCGTGCTGTTCGGCGATGATCAGGGCCTCCTCGCCGTCGCAGGCTTCCAGCACCTCGTAGCCCCGGGCGCGCAGCAGGCGGGCGGCGACGCCGCGCACGGCGTCCTCGTCCTCGACGAACAGGATGCGGCCGGCGCCCGACAGGTCGCGGGGCGGGCGCGGCTTGGCCGGTTCGGCCATGGCCAGGGCGGCCGCAGCGGCGGCCTGCTGGGCGGGGGTGGCCACATAGACCGGCAGGAAGATGCGGAAGGCCGCGCCCTCGCCCGGCCGGCTGTGCACATGAATCCAGCCGTCGGACTGCTTGACGATGCCATAGACCGTAGCCAGGCCCAGGCCCGTGCCCTCGCCCACCGGCTTGGTGGTGAAGAACGGGTCGAAGATCTTGCCCATCACCTCGGGCGGAATGCCGGGGCCATCGTCGCTGACCTCGATGAAGGCCTGGTCGCCCTCGGCCCCGGGGAAGCCCAGGGACTGGGCCTCGTCCTGGGTGAGGCGGGCGGTGCGGATGCGCACCACGCCGCCGCCCTTGGCCGCCCGCACCGCGTCGCGGGCGTTGACGGCCAGGTTCATCACGGCGGTCTCGAGCTGGCTCTTGTCGGCCCGCACCTGCGGCAGGTCGCGGCCATAGTCGGTGATCAGCTTGACGTCTTCGCGCAGCAGACGGCGCAGCAGGACCTCGAACTCGCTGATCAGCTCGCCCAGCTCCAGCACCTCGCGCTGCACGGTCTGCTTGCGGCTGAAGGCCAGCAGCTTGCGCACCAGGTCGGCGGCGCGGACGCCGGTCTGGCGGATCTCGTTGAGGCCTTCATACGAGGGATCGCCGACCGGGTGGCGGTGCAGCAGCTCGTCGAGGCGCAGCTGGATGGCGGTCAGCAGGTTGTTGAAGTCATGGGCCACGCCGCCGGCCAGCTGGCCGATGGCCTGCATCTTCTGGGCCTGGGCCAGCTGCAGTTCCATCTGCTTCTGCTCGGACACGTCGATCAAATAGGCCACCAGCCGACCTTCGGCGCGGTAGAGATAGAGGTGGGCGATGCGGGTCGGGTCGCGGGCCAGGCGCACCTCGAAGGGTCCGGCCTTGCCCTCGGCCAGGCGAGTGTCTGCCTCGGCGCGCGACGGCGGGTCGATCAGGGCGCCGAACACCGTGCCGGTGGGCACAGGGCCCGCCATGGCGGTGAGGGCCGGATTGGCTTCCAGGATGCGGGCGTTGAAGGGGTCCAGCCCCTCCAGCAGGGCCGCGCCGAACGGCGAGGCGCCGGAAAAGGCGTCCAGGGTGCGCGGGGCCGGGGCGGTCTCGGCCAGGGTCGGGGCCGGAGCGGCGGCCAAGGCGACGACAGGGGCTTCGATGAGGATGGGCAGGCGAACCAGCAGGCGGCCGCCGCGCAGGCGCGAGACCTGGGCCGGACGCTCACGGCCGTCGACGACCAGGGTCCCCTCGGCGCGCTCACCGCCCTGGGCCTTGACCAGGGCGGTGAACAGCCCGGCCCCCGCCGCGCCCTTGGGCAGGCGACGCGCGTCGCCGATCAGGTCGGTCCAGGCGGGGTTGGCGGCCAGCACACGGCCGTCGGCGGCGGTCAGGGCGGCGGGTTCGGGCAGGGCGTCGATGAAGGTCTCGGCGCCTTCCAGGCTCTCGTCCTGGAGATTGGTCGAGGCGCGGATGGCCACCAGGCCCAGGATCGCCACGCCGGCGATCCCGCCCAAGAGCAGCAGCCCCGCCAGGGTGGCCGGACCGGCCTTGAGGGCCGGCGCGGCAGCGAACACGGCGGCCAGCACGAGGAAGATCGCCGCTCCCCAGATCAGGAAGTCGGGGCGACGCTTGCCGGGCCCTGCGATGTCTTTGGTGGACGCCTCGGTCATGGGTGACCGAAATCCTTCTTCAGCCTTTACGGGACCTTGCCCGCCGATTCGTTGGATAGGATACCCTTAACGCACCCTTGGAGCGCGATCCGTCATCGATTCGTGATTCCGTGACGGAAATGAGTCGGGGCGACGCCTTACTCCGCCCAGCTGCGCGCCTTGGCTTGCTTGTTGTTCAGCACGAAGCCGATGACCTTGGCGACGGCCTCGAAATGCTCGGCCGGGATCTGGTCGTCGACCTCCATGGTGGCGTAGAGGGCGCGGGCCAGGGGCGGGTCTTCCAGGATGTAGACGCCGGCGTCCTGCGCCACCGCGCGGATCCGCAGGGCCAGGTCGTCGACGCCCTTGGCCACGCAAACCGGAGCGGCGTTCTCGCCCTGCTCGTATTTCAGCGCCACGGCGTAGTGGGTGGGGTTCATGACCACCACGGTCGCCTTGGGCACCGCCTGCATCATCCGCTGGCGCGAGCGCTGCATGCGCAGCTGCTTCTGCTTGCCCTTGATGTGCGGGTCGCCTTCGGACTGCTTCATCTCGTCCTTGACCTCCTGCAGGCTCATCCGCATCCGCTTGGTGAAGCGGATGCGCTGCCAGAACCAGTCGAAGCCGGCGGTGGCCCCCAGGAAGATCAGCACCATCCAGAACAGCTTGACGCACAGCTTCAGCGACATCGGGATGATCGCCGCCACGTCCATGCCCACCAGGTTGGGGATCTCGGCGGCGTTCGGCTTGACCACGTACCAGGCGATCAGCCCGGTCACGATGAATTTCAGGGCCGACTTGGCGAACTGCATGAACCCGTCGGGGCCGAAGATCCGGCCCAGGCCCTTGATGATGTTCAGTTTCTGCAGATCGGGCTTGATCTTGTCGGGCGACAGCATGAAGCCCGACTGCGCCACATTGGCCGCCGCGCCCAGCAGGCCCGACACCACCATCACCAGGATCACGGCGGGCAAGGCGGCCATCACCGTGGTCCTGGCGATGGCCCGGATGCTGCCCTCGACGTCCATGGTGCCGGCGTGGGCGAAGAACGGGGTCAGGGTGTTGACCATGTCGCGGGTCAACCAGCCACCGGCGATGACGACCACCCCAAAAGCGCCCGACAGCGAGGCCAGCTGCGAGATGTCGGCGGATTTGGGAACGTCGCCCTTGGCGCGCGCGTCCGACAGCTTCTTGGCTGTTGGCTCTTCGGTCTTTGACGCGTCGTCGGGTTCGTCGGCCATGGCGCGTCCCTAGTTGAACACCGCCAGGAGCTCGCGATAGCGATCACTCCAGACCATGGCGATGCCGCCGAGCGACAGGCCCAGCAGGGAGAGGCCCAGGATGACGCTGAGCGGCGAGGTGACGAAGAAGATCTGGAACGACGGCATCACCCGGCCCACCAGGCCGGTCGCCAGGTTGAAGACGATCGAGAACACCAGCACCGGGGCGGCCAGCTGGACGCCCAGCTTGAAACTGTCGGCCACGGTGCGCACGGCCAGGGTGGCGGCGTCATTGACCGGCACGGCCCGGGCGAACGGGAAGATGTCGTACGACTTGACCATCGCCCCGATGAACAGGTGATGCAGGTCGGTGACCATGATCAGCACCAGGCCCAGCATCGACAGGAAGGTGGCCACCGCCGTGCTGCTGGGGGCGCCGGCCGGGTTGGCGGTCTGGGCGAAGGACAGCGTGGTCTGGATCGAGATGATCTCGCCGGCCGTGGTCAGCGAGCTGACGAACAGCTTGAGCACCATGCCGATCATCAGGCCGATCAGCACCTCGTGGATCACCGCCCCGGCCACGTCGCCGACGCTGCTGGGCACGGTGGTGATGGAGCTCGAGACCAGCGGCGACAGGATGATGGCCATCAGAACGGCGAACGACAGGCGGATGCGCGGCGGCACCACGGTCTCGCCGACGCCGGGCATCAGCATGACCATCGCCCCGATCCGGGCGAAGACCAGGCCGGCCACATAGATCTGCAGGACTGTGGCGTAGCTGTCCAAGCTACATCCCGGCGATCTTGGCGGCGATCTCGTGCATGAAGCCCGACATCAGCGCGCCCATCAGCGGCAGGAACAGCAGCAGCGACACGAAGATCGCCACGATCTTCGGCGCATAGACCAGGGTGGCCTCCTGAATCTGGGTCAACGCCTGGAACAGGCCGATGGCCACACCCACCACCAGCCCCACCAGCAGCACCGGCGCGCAGAGCTGCAGGGTGAGCCAGATGGCGTCGCGGCCGACATCCAGGACTTCGGCTCCGGTCATCGGAGAGCCTCTTGCTGACGCGCGCACGCGAAGGGAACTGATGGCTGGCATCCTCGCCGGTCATGGTTAACAGCGGGTTAGGGAGGATTAACAGCATGCGGTCTGGCACGCGGCGAAAGGTCGCCGGATCGACTAGATCGTCCGCCCCAGCCAATCCTCGCCAGCTTGACGCACCCGTTGGATAAGGACGTCCGCGCCGTCCAGACGATAGATGATGATATGGCTTCTGTAGGGATGGACCCGAATGGAGCCTTTCAGCTCGGCTCGCTCCGGCGCCGCGAGAGGAAAGTCGGAGAGGAAGGCGAAGGCGCGTTCCAGTCCTTCGTGGTAACGCTCGGCTTGATCGACGCCAAATTCCGTAACGCCCGTCACGTAGATCTGGATCACATCGTCTTCGGCGTTCCGGCTGAGCCTATAGGTCACGGACCACGCCAGCCCGCACTCGCGCCACGGCTAAGATGTCGCTCATCGAATTGGCGCTCACGCCGCTTTCCTCAGCTTGGTCGATAAGGCGCTGCAGAGCGGCGATCTTGTCGGCGCGCTCTTGGTCGCGCCGGATAAGGTCGCGCACATAGTCGCTGGCGTTGCTGTAGCGCCCCCCGTCAGTTTGGCCTTCAACCCAGGCCTTCATCGCGTGAGGGAGAGAGACGTTCATTGTAGCCACGGCGGACCTCCAAGCTATTGTTGGCATAATTTGGCAAGGATTGCCAACATCGGGTCGCTTGACCGGTACTTTGTGCGTCTGCCCTAGCCCTGGACCAGCGCCGCCATCACGTCCCGCCATCCCTGCTCCGCCGCCGGGCCTGCACTGTCGAACGCGGCTTGCAGGTGCTTCATCTGGGCGCCGGTCAGCTCGGCTTCCAGCCGTTGGCCCTCAGCAGTAAGCCGCAGGTTCTTGACCCGGCGGTCCTCCGTCCCCTCCACGGCCGCGACGAGCCCCATCTCCAACAGCTGTCGCAGCGGCGCGTTCAGCGCCTGCTTGCTGACGGCCAGCAGGTCGAGCAGGCCCTTGACCGACACGTCGGGCCGGCGGCCGATGAAGTAGAGGATGCGGTGATGCACGCGGCCCAGGCCCCGCCGCTCGAGCATGCGGTCGGGGCGGTCGGTGAAGCCGCGATAGGCGAAGTACAGCGACTCGATCGCGGTCCGCAGCTGGGCCTGGCGGTTTAGGTCAATCATGTTGACACAGTAGTCGACGCGATCAATGACTGTCGATAGGTCAAGCTTATTGACCCTGAAGGGGGAGACGAACCATGGCGCGGTTGTCGATGCGGAAGGCCGACCTGCACGCCTCGCCGGTGCGCGAAATGCTCAGCGTGGCCCAGCGACCGGGGGTGATCTCGTTCGCCGGCGGCCTGCCCTCGCCCGAGACCTTCGCGGGGCTAGACCTGCCGCCCCCGCCGCAAGCCCTTCTGCAATATGGCCCGACCGAGGGCGAGCCCGACCTGCAAGAGCAGATCGCCAAGGAACTGACGGCTTTGGGGATCGACGCGCCGGCCGAGCGGATTCTGGTGCTGTCGGGCTCGCAGCAGGGCATCGATCTCGTCGCCAAGCTGGTGGTCGATCCGGGCGTCGGGGTGGCCGTGGAATCGCCGGCCTATCTGGCTGCCCTGCAGGTGTTCCGGTTCTTCGGCGCGCGGTTCGAGATCCTCGACCGCGCCGCGCCTGCCGCCGGTTGGGACGAGGCGGCCCCCGCCCTCGCCTACGTCACCCCCACCTTCCAGAACCCGACCGGCCAGTGCTGGACCACGGCCGAGCGCCTGGCCATGGCGAGGGCCTGCGACGCCCATGACGTGATCCTGTTCGAGGACGATCCCTATCGCGACCTGGCCTATGAGCCCTGCGACCGCCGGCCCGTCAGCGCCGACCTGAAGTCGGCGTCGTGGATCTACCAGGGCTCGTTCTCCAAGACCGTCGCCCCGGGCCTTCGCCTGGGCTTCCTGACCGCGTCGGAAGACCTGTTCCCCTATCTGGTGCGCCTGAAACAGGCGGCCGACCTGCACACCAACCGACTGAGCCAATGGATGGTGCTGCAATATCTGACCGACCCGGACCGTGAGGCGCGGATGGCGCGGGTGGTGGACCTCTACCGGCGAAAGCGCGACGTCTTCGCCGAGGCCCTGACGCGACATCTGGGCGACCGGGCCGCGTGGACCACCCCGCCGGGCGGGCTGTTCTTCTGGCTGACCCTGGCGGATGGCGTGGATACCGAGGCGCTGCTGAAGCGGGCGCTGGAGCGGAACGTGCTGTTCACGCCGGGGAGCCATTTCCTGGCCCAGGGCGGCGCAAGCTCGACCTTGCGGCTCAACTTCAGCCTGGCCGCGCCAGAGGCGGCGGAGCGGGGGTTGAAGGTGTTGGGGGCGCTGTTGCGGGAGGGCTAGGGCCTCTTCCCGTTCCGCTCATCCCGGCGAATGCCCGGACCCAGATGGAAGGACTCAGACTGGGTTCCACGGGCGCGGAGCTCTTCCAATCATCCTCGACGCCATGGGATTTGGGTCCCGGCATTCGCCGGGATGAGCGGAATTGTGGAAAAGCCCTCTATTTCGGCTTCTTCACCGCCTGGACCTCGATCTCCACCAGCATGCCGCCAGCGACAAGTGACACCACCTGGCTGGTGATGCGGGCCGGCTTGTTGGGCTGGGTCGCCGTGCCGAAGAAGGTCTTGTAGGCCTCCATCATGCCCGGAAAGTCCATCTTGCCGCCCTTGGCCGGGTCGCCGACTAGCAGGACGCGCATCATGACGACGTCGCCCATGTCGGCGCCCTGGGCCTTCAGCGCGTCCTGGATGCGGGTCAGTACGCCCAGGGTCTGGGTCTTGGTGTCGCCGAAGGTGGCCGGCAGGGCGGTGTCGCCCTTGGCGTCGAGGGCCGGCGGGGTCATGCCGCTAACATAGATCGTCTCATAGCCGGCGGGCGCCACCACCACGCTGGAGATCGGCGAGGTCGGCGGGCCGACATGGACCGCCTGGGCGTTGGCGGCGGTTGCGACGCCCAAAACGAATGGTGCGGCCAGGGCAGCGGCGAGGATCAGGCGCTTCATGAGTCGTTTCCTTGATGTCGTTTTTGAAAATTTCGGACGCCACTCTCACCCGTCTTCCCGGCAAGGCCGGGACCCAGATTCATCCAGAGCGGCTCACGGGGTTTCACCTGGGTCCCGGCCTTCGCCGGGAAGACGGAATTATAGTCAATGAGCCTGCAGGTTGATCGGCTTCTTCACAGCCTTGAGCTTCACCCGCGCGGCGGCCACGTCGGCGGGGGTCACCGGCTTGCCCTTGTTACCCCAGGAGGAGCGGACATAGGTCAGGATGCCCGACAGTTCGGCGTCGCTGAGGTCGTCCTTGAACGACGGCATGCCCGCCCGGCCGGCCAGGACGGTGGCCATCACCGGCCCGGCGTCGCCCCGCACGAAGGCGTTGCCGGCCAGGGCCGGGAAAGCGCCCTTGACGCCCTTACCGGTGGTCTGGTGACAGGCCGAGCAGTTGTCGTTGAACAGCGACTGGGGCGTCGCCGCATGCGCCGAGACAGCGAAGGCCGACACGGCCAGGAGGCCGCAAGCCAAGACGATCGAATGGCTCATGGAATCTCCAAACCCATGTTTTCCCAAGGCATAGCTTCGGCTCATGCCGCGCGCACCCGGGCATGCAGCTTGCCGATCTGCTGCCAGGCTGATTCGATCGCGCCGGCCTGCCAGCCGCCCAGATAGGTCAGGTGCTCGCCCGACAGATAGATGCGGCCGTCGGGCTCGCACAGCACGGGATAGGACTCCTTGCGGCCGTCCTCGCTCCACTCGGCCCAGCCGCCCAGATTGAACTGCGCCAGGTGCCAGCTGAACGAGAAGGCGGTCTCGAAGTTTTCGGCATATTCGGGGAACACCTTCTGGCCGGCGGCCACGGCGAAGGCCGCGCGGTCGGCGGGGTTCTTCATGCTGACCTTCACCGCCTCGCCGCCGAAGGCGTAATAGCCCAGCAGCACGCCCTTCTGGCTCTGCCAGCCGGTGGACGGCAGGGTGATCGTGCCGATGCCCGGCATGTCGTTGTAGATGTGGCCGCCATAGATGAAGTGGTTGTCTTCCCAGAACCGGGTCTTCATCTGCAGGCCGATCTTGTTGACCGGCGCATAGGCCACGCCGGACATGGCGGCCTTGAACGGCTTGGAAAAGTCGGCGTCGATGTTCTTCAGCACGCTCAGCGGGATGGTGCAGATGCAGTAGTCGGCCGAGATGGTGTCCTGCTCGCCGAACTTGTCGGTGTAGGTGACCGTGACACCCTTGGCGTTCTGCTTGATCTTGTCGACCACGCAGGAATAGCGGATCAGGCTGCCGACGCGCTTTTCAAAGCCCTTGGCGATCTGGTCCATGCCGCCGATCGGCTGCAGCATGGTGCGCTGCTGCTCGTAGCCGGCGACCGAGGTCAGCACCTGCCAGGCCTTGGAATGCAGGATGTCGGCCAGGCTGTAAGGCGTGGACTCCTTGCCGGGGCCAGGATCGACGCCGGCCCCGGGCTTGACGTCGAAGCCGCGGCCGTCGGCGCCGGTGTAGCTGAGGTCGGTGGCCGACAGCCGGCCTTCATTGATCATGTAGGCCACGAACAGGTCGCGATCCTCGGCCGTCATCGGCGCGTCGAGCTGGCCCTTGGAGGCGGCCTTGGCGATCATCTCGGCGGCATGGCCGCGGGCGTCGGCGGCGATCTGGCCCTTGCGGACCGGCTTGCCCTTCAACGGGCCCTCGCCCTTCTCGAAATAGACATAGGCGGCGTCATTGTCGTTGACGAAGCTCTCCAGCAGCACGCCGAACAGCTTGGTGTAGTGCAGGGTCGAGCGGTGGTGATACGGAATCCGCCACGGGCCGTGGTTGATATACAGGCCCTCGTCGAAGTCGCAGGTCTGGGCGTTGCCGTTCAGGTCGGTGTGCTGGAAGCCCTTGCGCGCGCTCTGGCAGCGACCGCCGGCGAACGACCGGGCCTCGATGATCTGCACCTGGTAGCCGGCCTTGGTCAGCTCATAGGCGGCGGTCATGCCAGCCAGGCCGGCGCCCAGCACCACCACCTTGGTCCCCTTCGCGTCGCCTTCCAGGGTGGGGGGCGCGGCCATGGCCGAGGAGAAGCCGAAACCCAGGGCGTCCATGCCGGCAATGGCCAGCGAAACGCCGCCGAAGGCCGCGAGACCCTCGAAAAACCGCCGCCGCGTCAACACGCCACCCGACGCCGCGACCGATTGATCACCCATACGACCCCCGAAATTTTCTTGTGCTGTGATCGATCGTCCGCGAACCGGACGCCCCAGCTTGCGCATCACGAAACTTGCGCCTCGCCGGAGCAATGCGAAACTCCCCGGGCCGTCCTTAAAACCCGCTTATGCCGTGCGCATGGGCGCCGGAAGCGCCGCCTGCGCGAACAGCGGGCGAAGTGAAATTTCACTCTCTTGACCAAAAACGAGAACAGCGAATCGAAACGAAAAGAGCCGGGCGCGAGGCCCGGCTCTTCCGCCGTCGAGGGCAGGTCCAGCGATCAGAAGCTGTAGACGACCTTGCCGTAGTAGTAGCCGCCGTTGATGCCGAAGGGCGAGAACGAGGGGAACTGGGTCACGTAGCCGTTGCTGTTGTTCTTCAGATAGTGTTCGCGCAGCAGGCCGTTGATCCGGTTGGGATAGCGGTTGAGCAGGTTGTTGGCGCCGATCGTCAGCTTCACCGAGTCCAGCAGCGCATAGCTGATGTCCAGGTCGGTGATCAGAGCCGTCTTGACCGTGGTCTTCATCAGGTTGGACGAGCCGCTGTCATTGCTCAGGCCCGAGGATTCGCCGTAGACCGTTTCCTTCAGGTTCACTGCCCACTTGTCCAGGCTCCAGAAGGCGCCGGCAATGATCTTGTACTTGGGCGAGGTGTCTTCCAGATTGGCGATCGAGATGGCGTCGAACAGGGTCAGGCGCGGATCCAGGCCAGGCGGATTGGCTGCGATCTTGGTGACTTCGGTCTTGTTGTAGCTGCCGCTCAGCGTCCAGTCGATCCGGCCCCAGGTGTCGAAGTCGGAATAGTAGGTGCCGACGAAATCGACGCCCCGGGTGCGGGTGTCGAGACCGTTGACGAACATGTTGGCGCCGACGCTGTAGGTGGCGTTGGTGCGGATCGAGGAATCCACATTGACGCCGTTGGCCGCCAGGGCCGCGATGACCGCCGGCGAGACGATGCCGTTGGTCACCTTCACGCCGCCGACCGTGATGATGTTCTCGCCGTACAACGTGCCGGAGCTGACGATGCGGTTCTTGATCTTGATCTCATAGGCGTCGAGCGTGATCGTCAGCTTCGGCGCCAGATGCGTGACCAGGCCGATGCTGAAGTTTTCCGACTTTTCCGGTTTCAGGCCGTTGATGCCCAGCAGGCTGGCGCCGGGCGAGTTGGGCGGCAGTTGGCCGCTGATCGAGCTGGGCGAGACATTGATCCCCGAATAGTAGGACTCCGCCAAGGTCGGCGCCCGGAAGCCGCTGCTGACCGTGCCGCGCAGGGCGACGGCCGGCGAGAAGTCGTAGCGCGCGGTCAGCTTGGCCACGGTGGTGTCGCCAAAGTCGCTGAAGTCCTCATAGCGGACAGCGGCGTCCAGCTTCAGGGGCGCGATCGGGCTGAGGGCGATGTCGGCATAGATCGCCTTGTTGTTGCGCTTGTGCTTGCCGGCGTTGACCGGGGCGAAGCCGAAATAGGACTGCGAACCGCCGCCATAATAGGTGGCCCTGTCCCCGGCCGTGATCTCGTAGGTTTCCTTGCGGTATTCGCCGCCCGCCGCGAAGGTCAGCGGGCCGGCCATGCCGACCTCGAAGTCATGGCTGACGTCGAGGGTGTTGCTCCATTGGGTGTTGATGAAGCCGCCGGCGTGGATGTTGCGCGGCGTGTAGCCGGCGGTCGTCAGGGTCGAGGTGTCGGCATAGAGCGAGGCGTTGGCGGTGTTCAGGACGTTGACCGAGTCGTCGTCCTTCCCATAGGTCGAGCTGATGTCCCAGTTCCAGGCGTTGGTCACGCCGCTGAGGCCGCCGGTGACCGCGTAGTCGGTCTCGGTGATCGACTCCTTGGGGTCAAAGCCCAGGGGAAACGCAATGTCAGTCGCCATCTTGCCCTTGACGACGTTGGGCAGGCGATAGTTCTCGTGGGCCGCGCTCCATTTGCGGCCGATGGTGCCGAAGCTGTAAAGCTCGATGTCCGGGGTGATCTCGTAGCCGGCGTTGTAGGCCAGCACCGTCTGGCGGTACTGGGCGTCGCCGGCGATGCGATTCACATAGGGCCAGTTGGGGGCGTTCTTGACCTGCGGATAGCTCTTGGCCGGGCTGTTGTTGGCGCCGGCGTTATAGACCGAATCCACTACGCGCGGGTCATAGGCGCCGCGGAAGCTGTAGCCGTGGTACTTGGTCTCGCCCGTCAGGTTCAGATAGGACTTCTCGGTCGGGGCGATGCCGATATTGGCGGTGAAGTCGCCGGTGGTTCCGCCGCCGTCCTGATAGCCGCCACCGCTGATGATCACCTCACCGCCGGACGTGGCCTTTTTCTGGATGATGTTGATGACGCCGGCGATGGCGTCGGTGCCGTACTGGGCGGCGGCGCCTTCCAGCAGCACTTCGATGTGGTCGACCGAGGCCAGCGGGATGAAGTTAAGATCAGCGGCCGCGCCGCCCTGATAGGCCCCGCCCAGCACGGCCAGGTTGGCCGTGCCATGACGGCGCTTGCCGTTCAGCAGAACCAGGGTGTGGTTGGGACTGATGCCACGCAGCTTGGCCGACAGGGTCAGGGCGGCGGTGTCGCCGCCGAAGGCCTGGGCGTTGAAGGAGGGCACGTTCTGGGCAAGGGCCTGGATCATGTCCGGCTGGCCCGTGCGCTTGAGAACGTCGCTGCCGAGCACCGTGATCGGGGCCGGGCTGTCCACGGCCTTCATGCCGGTGGTGCGCGTGCCCGTGACGATGACGGTTTCGACTTCGGTGGGATCCGGGGTCTCCGGAGTGTCCGCGCTGGCAGCAAAAGCCGCACCGGTCGCGCAAAGCGAAATGAGCGACACTCCTGCGAGCAGAATATTCCGCGAGTAATTATTCATCTATACCCCCTCATGCGCTTAACGCGCGATTGTGTTCTCCTCCATGGCGCTTCAACCCAATTAGGCTATTCTTATTTTTGGACGCGAATACAAACTGAACTCACGGACATTGCCGCGAACTGACTGTTCGCCGAACCTGAAATTTCTGCAACAGATCGTTCCGTTACCGAACCGCAACAGCGCCGTTGCAGGCTCAGGCGCCCCTTTGGACGGCGCCGTTTGCGGCTTTTGAGCAGATCGCTGTGCAGCGCAACGGCGCCAAACCGCCACAATTCCCCCCAGTCGGGCGCCCGCCTGTTGGCTGAACGTCTCAAGGTGGTGAGCGGTCGTTCGCACGGAAAACTTGAGATGTGGCCGGCGTGAGGGCGCGTTGGGGGCAACTGCGCGCCCCTACCTTCCGCTTATCCCGACCAACGTCGGGACCCGAGCCGACTCGGCCGGGCGTTCACGGCTGTCCCGTTCTCAAACCCTTCTCCAGCGCCCTCGCTGCTTCCGTCGGCGAGCTCTTGTGGTCGTCGCGGTCAACGCTGAGATTGGCCGCCCTCATCGCCTCGACCGTGATCGCTCCGTCCAGCCCGGCCAGCGCCTTGCGCAGCGGCGCGTCGTTCGCCCGGCTCGGCGAGACCAGCAGCACCGCGTCATAGGGCGGCAGAGCGCCCTTGGGGTCGCCCAGCACCACTAGGCCGTCGGCGGCGATGCGCCCGTCGCTGGAGAAGGCCGAGATCACGTCGGCCTCGCCCGAGCCGAGGGCGCGGTACATGAAGGTGGGCTGGAACTGGCGCTTGGCCTTGAACCGCAGGCCGTAGACGCGCTCGACGTTGGCCCATTCGGGGCGCGAGAAGAACTCCAGGTCGCCGCCCATCGTCAGGTCGGGCGCCTTGGCCGCCAGGTCGGCCAGGGTCCTGATCCCGAGCGCCTGGGCCTTGTCGCGGCGCATGGCCAGGGCGTAGGCGTTTTCGAAGCCCAGCGGCGCCAGCAGCACCACGCCGTCGCGGCGCTTCAGCTCGGCGCGCAGGCCATCCAGCACGGCGGCGCGGCCGGGATTGTCGGTGCGGCCCAGGACATTGGCCCACAGGGTGCCGGAATAGTCGACATAGGCGTCGATCTCGCCGGCCGCCAAGGCGCGATAGGCGACGGCCGAGCCGAGGTTGATCTTGCGGGTGACCCGCGCCCCATGCCCCTCCAGCCGGTCGGCCATCAGCTCGGCCAGTATATATTGCTCGGAGAAGTTCTTGGCCCCGATCACATAGGTCGAGGGGTGAGGCGCGAAGTCGGCGGCCAGGGGCGCGACGGCGGCGACCAGGCCGATGGTCAGGCCCGCCAGGCCCGCGCCCCAGATCCGCTTGTCGCGCCGCTCGGCCCCGCGCTCGACCAGGCCCAGCAGTTGATCGACGGCCATGGCCAGGGCGGCCGAGCCGATACAGCCCGTCAGCACCATCGCCCAGTTCTCGGTCTGCAGGCCGGAGAAGATGTAGTCGCCCAGCGAGGTCTGGCCGACGGGGGTCGACAGGGTCGCCGCCCCGATGGTCCACACCGCCGCCGTGCGCACGCCGGCCATGATCACCGGCAGGGCCAGGGGCAGCTCGACGCGCCACAGCCGCTGGCGGTCGGTCATGCCGACGCCGCGCGCCGCCTCGACGATCGCCGGCTCGACACCGGTCAGGCCGGCCACGGTGTTTCGCAGGATCGGCAGCATGGAATAGAGGGTGAGGGCCAGCAGAGACGGCAAGAAGCCCAAGGCCGAGAAGCCGTGGCCGAACGCCCCCTTGGCCAGGTTGGAGAGCAGCAGCAACAGCGGGTAGAACAGCGCCAGCAGGGCCAGGCTGGGGATGGTCTGGACCAGTCCGGCCAGGGCCAGGGCCGGCCAGCGCAGGCGCGGGCTGCGGGCGGCCAGCACGCCCAGCGGCAGGGCGATGAGCAGGCCGAGCCCAAGGGCCGAGGCCGACAGCACCACGTGCCAGGCCAGGCGGTCGGGAAGGAGCGAGAGCAGACCGCTATTCACCGGTGATCTCCCGCATCCGGGCGGCCTGGCGGCGGGGAGCCTGCATCAGGGCCTCGACGGCCGGGTCGGCATGGCCGGCCAGCAAAGTCTTCGGCGTATCGTCGGCGATCACCTTGCCCCCCGCCATCACCACGATGCGGTCGGCCAGCAGCGCGGCCTCGGCGATGTCGTGGGTGACCATCACGGTGGTCAGGTCGAGCTGGTCGTGCAGGCGCCGCACGTCGTCGGCCAGGGCGACGCGGGTGACGGAGTCCAGCGCCCCGAACGGCTCGTCCATCAGCAGGATCGACGGCCGGGCCGCCAGGGCCCGGGCGACGCCCACTCGCTGGCGCTGGCCGCCGGACAGGGCGGCGGGGCGGCGCGCGGCGAGGGCGGCCGGCAGGTCGACCAGGGCCAGCAGCTCGGTGGTGCGTTCGGCGATCCTGGCGGGCTCCCAGCCCAGCAGGGTGGGGACGACGCCGATGTTCTCGGCCACGGTCAGGTGGGGAAACAGGCCCACCTCCTGGAACACATAGCCGATGCGCCGCCTCAGGGTCGGCCCGTCGAGGTCGGCGGTCGCCGCGCCATCAATGCGCACCCTGCCGGCGGTGAGCGCGACCAGGCCGTTGATCGTCTTCAGCAGGGTGGTCTTGCCGGCCCCCGACCCGCCGACCAGGGCCACGAACTGGCCTTTCCTGATCGAAAGACTCGTGGGCTGGAGAACGGCCGCGCCGTCATAGGTCTTGCTGACCTGGTCGAGGACGATGGCGTCGGTCATGCGGCTCCAGAGGGAAGCGGCGCCGTGTCGCACGGCGTCGTGTCACAGTCAGCCAGAACGCGCGGCGTGGGAAGCCTGTAGCGACAGCTGATTCCCGGCGCGGTTCGCCGCGACGGGCGCCGGCTCCCTGGAGACCGCTCATGACCACCGCCGCCTTCGACGCCCGCCCAGTCAACCTCCACCGCCGGGCCCGCGCCGCCAACGCCCGCCTGCGCTGGTTGCTGCTGACGATGATGCTGCTCAACGTCCTGGTGTGGGGCGGCATGATCGCGGCTTTGCGGGGCGTGGTGGACGTGCATGGGACTGTGGACCAGGCCTGGGCCCTGGGCTCGACCTGGCTCGCGGCGCTGCCGCATCTGAGCGTGACGATCACGCGCTGAGGGGGCTTAGCTCCAGTCTCAGTTTTGATCCCGCAAGCCCATCATCTTTCAGCCGTCATTCCCGCCCTTGTGGCGAGAACCCCTGCGTCCGCCGCAAGGGCAGAGGTGTGGCGCGCCAGCCCGCCAAGGCAGAGCACTGTCGGCTGAACAAGGGGTTCCCGCCACAAGGGCGGGTGTCATCCGTGACCGACAATTACTCGCGGTAACTATCTGAAGGTCTGGATGCCACGCCTGCACTAATGGCTGCGACCCCGGGCGACAAACTCACGGCCGAGCGCTCGCCAAACCGACAACAGCTCGCATTAGCAATTTTAGCGGTTCGGAGCTGACGGTCACCCGTGGTGGACGGCGCGACAGTTCCCCCTGAGCGCCACTTAAGCCTTGCCAAGGAAGCGGCCCACCGGGATCGTGTGGAATGAGCTCGCTAACGATCACTCGCATTGCGAACGTGCTGACCCAGCAATTTCGCAGCCACATCGATCTTTCGGATTATGACAAGCATCCGGCTGAGCAAGCAGACGCCGCTTTCTTATCGCGAGCTCTTGCGGCTCTAGCTGTGCGGCGCCTGGCTGGCGAAGAGCCTAGTGTTGCTGCAAACTCAGTTGTTGACGGCTACAACGATGGCGGTATCGACGCGATTCATTTCGATACCAAGACGGATACGCTGCTGCTGGTACAGGCGAAGTGGAGCAAGGTCGGAAATTCCAGCATTAATGAGATCGCCTCAAACAAGTTCGCCAACGGTGTACGAGATCTGCTTGCCGATCGTTTCGAACGTTTCGATCAGAGGATCCGCGACAAGCAATCCGAAATTCGATCAATACTCTACTCGGAGCGGCCAATTCGTCTGCGGCTTGTTACGATCCATACGGGGAGCCAGCGGCCGGCACCTCATGCGGTCAAGGCCATCGAAGACCTCGTGACCGAGCTAAACGGCGCGGTTCAAATCGCCAGCTACGACGACTTCGACCAAGCGGGCGTCTACGGTCTAATCACATCGGAAACGACCGATCCAAAAATTAAATTACAGGTCGCTCTTCAAGATTGGGGTCTAATTGAGCAACCGTATTTGGCCTACTATGGCCGCGCCAATGTAACCGAGGTAGCGCAATGGTGGAAAGAGCATCGCAGCTTCTTGTTCACCCAAAACCTTCGACTTTTCTATACAAACTCGGGAGTTAATAATGCAATTCAACGAACGCTGGCTGAAAGCCCGAGCAATTTCTGGTATTTCAACAATGGCATAACAGTAATTTGCGATTCTGTAGACAAGAGTTTGGTGGGATCTCCTGGTCGCGCAGTCGGAATTTTTAATTGCGAAGGTGTAAGTGTTGTCAACGGAGCCCAAACTGTCGGGAGCATTGGCACAATAGTGGGATCTTCCGTTGATCCAGAGGGTGAGTTTGCTGAATCGTTTGTGCCGGTGAGGATTATTTCGCTAGCCAAAACCTCCCCGGAGTTCGGCCGCCTGATAACCAGAGCTGCCAATTTGCAGAACGCCGTTGGAAACCGCGAGTTTGCGGCCATGGACCCGTTGCAGCATCGACTGGCTACGGACTTCGCTCTGGACAAGCGCCGTTACGTTTACAAGACCGGCGAATCCGATCCACGCAGCGATGACGGATGTAGCATCGTTGAGGCAACGCAGGCGCTTGCCAGCGAACGCTCAATCGCTCTAGCGGTGCAGGTAAAGCGGGAGATCGGCGCCATTTGGGCAGATACCGAAGCTCCCCCATACACCGATCTCTTCAACGCCAGCTTATCCACCGGCCGCCTTTGGCGGGCCGTCAGAGTTATGAGGGCTGTCGACGAGGAGTTGCACGTCCTGAAGGCGTCTGCGGCTCCGCGCGCTTCGCTAGTGGCCATCCACCTAAACCGCGTGGTCTTGCATTTCGTTTTTCAAGATCCCGAAGTGAAACGATGCTTTGCCCCTGACTGCACCGATGAAGATGTAACTACGGCCGCACGTAAGGCGTGCGCTCCGGTTTTCATCAAAGTGTCGGCTTATATTGAAGCAAATCATGCCAACGACTATTTGGCTCAATTTGCGAAAAATACTCAGAAGTGTGAAGAACTTGCGCGCTTGTACGACAAGCCCGATGGAGAGCAGGTTCCCATGCAGCCGGACCTTCTCGCGTGGGCTCGCGAATAGGACTTTAAGTGACGGCCTCCTCCAACATCCAGTCTAGCGGGGAGTTTTCACTGCCGTTTTCTGAGAGGTCGTGGATCGCATCCAACTATATGCTGGCTACTTGGCGCCATATTCTCTGATCTTCATTTGTCGCGGCAGCCAGCAGCGCACCGGCATCTACGATATGAACGAAGTCGCAGGGGCGCCCCGCGGCGTCCTTGCGATCGTTCCGCCGCAATCGATCTGCGTCGATAAGGATCGCCTCGATCTCCGGCCAAAATGGCATCGATAGGTAACGACCTTCAAATTCTGACGCTTCGTCTTTAATGTAGAATTGCCGCATAAACACCCGCGCCACGCGCTCTAAAAGTTCGACCGCTTCACGATTACCGTCCTCAGGCACAGGTGTTGGCCTGTGCGCCTCAATCCAGGAAGAAATAGCTGCTGGGTTGTAGTGCATTTCCTGTGAACCCAGGTCTTCCACCATCAAGCAATCTACTGCGGGCGGCTGAGACCCGAATGCAGTGCTGCCATCAACAACCATTATTGATACACGGCAGTTGTCAAACTTTACTGCTGATAGATCAGCCCCTCGCGCATCCATTCGAGCGATAGTGACATTGGTAAGGTCGGCATTGCCTGCTGTTCCGAAAATAACCACCTCGCCAGCTGGAAGCCCAACTAGCTGTAGTGGTTCCGGTAGGGAATTAACGACAAGCGTAGACAAGGACAAACTGCTGGCATTTTCCGTCAATCGTTCAAAACCGACATCGCTACGCGTGAGATTAATCAGGCGTCGCCGTACCTCGGTGACTGTCTTGATATCCATGCTGAAGAATGTGTCGCCCACAACCGACATAAAGTCTGAACCGAGATAACCTCTTCGAAGAAAGCGCGGCGTGTCTCCATCTCTGAGTCTCTTTAGAAGCGCGCTAGCAAGGAAATGGTTGGATATTTCCGTATGCGGAAATTTACGGAAGTCTTGTCGAGCATCGTTGTCCATCAAGGCAAAGGATCCGGCCTTATGCCGAAGCTTCGCAAGATCAGTGGGGTCTTTGATTTCTTTACCGAACGTGACTTCGACGGCCAGTTGGAGAAACGGAACATCCACTGCCTCTGTTTCCGCTTCAGCCATTTCAATTGCTATGAGCTCGAAAAGCTCCAAGAGAAGGCCGATCGCCTTTTCCTTCTCTAGTGGAACCCTCTGAACTATTAGTCCAGCCTCGCGCTCTATAAATTTACGGACGAGATATTCTCGTGGATTGACCAGCTCCTGTAAAAGTGTTTCGAGCTTGCCCACTTTTGCTATTTCGCTGAGGAAGTAGGGTCGAAGCGCGTATGAATTTTCCTTCAGCAGATCCTGCGCTTGGTCTGTTTTGAGGTCATCTTCACCCCATCCAGACCTAACTAGCCATTCCTTGGCTGATTTTGGGGTGATGGATGAAAGGCGGACGTGGGAAATAGCTGTGTATGACGATATATCCCCCAACTTCTCCCTGAAGCCGGCAAGATCGAAGAACGTATCTCGTCCGGCAAGGAGTATTGGCCCTCCACTTCCAACTTCATTTAAGAAATCTTTCAGCACAGACCACGCATCTGCGTAACCATCAGCGTCTACAAGCTCATCAAATCCGTCGATAGCTATCTGAATGACGCCATTGCGAATTAGAGACGGAACTTGATCATACGTAAATTTGGCGCGGACAAGCTGGATTGAAAGAGCAACAAGCTCGTCGAAACTCACCAGGCGCCTTCCGCGATTTGCGACATGCAGTATAGGGGGCTCAAACGCCTCTTTGCCATAGTTGATAGCGCGCCTGGAAACTAGCCGTGAGATCGTAGATGTCTTTCCAACACCTGCCGGTCCGTCAATTAGTATTAGCCTGATAGGCTTCTCGTCGTTTATGTGCGTGGGAAGTGATGTGGAGTTTTCAAATACGCTCTGACTGAGCGGAGCCCCATCCACAATCCCCTCAGGCTCTATGAAGAGTGCAGGTAGAGACTGTGAAAGTATTCGCTTTTGATTATCCGCCATCGTCTTGACGGCGGCGAACAAATCTGAGGCAAGTAGGGATCTAAAATTGACAAAACTGCGCTCCGAGCCGGATTCGGAGCGAGTATTTACCTTCCCCGTTTGCACGTCGATGGTTACGTTTAGCTCTTCGCCTTCACGGAATAGGCGGGCACGCAGGAGCGCATCCCCTGCGATGACCTCGACCACCGTCGCCGGATCCGCAAAGGGGCGCAGATCAAGCTCGAACCTGTCAGCGTTAATCAAGCTGCATTCCTATCTGGTAAGATCGTCACTAGGCCCGCTGTCTTTAGATGCCGGCTTCCAGCTTGCCGACGCAGCATGTGAACTTTCGCGCCCCACTGATCGGCCATGAAAATTCCGGGTAGCAGATCATCGTCATCGCCAATCACGACATGAATGTCGTCTTTGGCGCTGCGGACGGACCACAGCAGGTCACCAACCAGACCCGTATCAACCATTTTCTGCCGCAGGGCACCGGGATCGCCGTCGATCTGGGATCTAAGCGTATCGAAAAGTGGCATGCGTGGACCGGCGCATAACATCCGATCCGCGATTTCGATATCCGCACCGAACGAGACAAGATCGATCACTGTGGACCGTGCTACCAGGCGATATTGTTCCACTGCGCGCATGTCGTCAGTCTTGCTCGTTCCTGTGTACCAGCCGTGATAGAGGCGCCATCGAACTCGAAACGGCGTCTTGGCATCGACTGATTTTAGGTGCGCAGCAACCACTGGCTGGAGCGCATTGAAGACTCCTTCTACCTCCCTAGCAGCGCGTTTCAGATCCTTTGTTGCGATGCTCGGGCGGGGGCCGAGGCGGCGCGCGGTATCCCAGTCGAGAAAGATTATTGCACTACGCATTGCGCGGATAGCGCGCGCAGCTTGGCTTTACCGTCAAGCTATTTCCGCGCATGCAGAGCAAAGGGTAAGCCTGCCGCACGTCGCGGCCCACGGCGTCGCCTCGACACCTTGTACGTCATGCGTTTGCCTTTGAGCGGCTTGCTCCGAGAGAACAATGGCGGAACATGGGAGGGTGGACATAAGGCAAGATTGAAGCATCCGGCCCAGGTGGGCGCGATGCGATTGTCTGCACACTGGATTTTCCGGGTCCACCTTTTTGGGGGTGGTCTTGGCGAACTTGCCGGGCGTTTCTTTTTCAACGCCACGACCCGGCCCCAAGCCCCAAATCGTTGATTTCTTGCCCCGCAGGCGCATGCTTTGGCCATGGACGACCACCTGCTGGATTTCGAGATTCGTCCCGGCCGTATCCACAGTGACGGCCGACAGGCGATCGGCCGCGCCGGTCGCCTAAGCCGTGTTGTCGCCAAGCGCGCGGGTGGCGGCGCGAGCCGCACGAAGCGGACCGGCGGCAAGGCCATAGCTCCGAACGCCCCCGGCCGCTGCTCGCGGATCGGCCGAGGCCAAGACGCCGCCAACAGCCTCAAGCATCAAGCCAGCCAGCGACACGCCACCGGCTATCGCTCGCGCCGCGTCGTCGTGAAGGGCCGCATCGTCGGCCTCAAGCGCGGTAGCCAAGCGGCCGGCGCGCATCTTCTCTATCTCGTCCGCGATGGTGTCGCCCGCGACGGCGAGCCTGCCAAGCTCTATGGGCCGAGCGCCGATGACGTGGACAGCAACGCCTTCACCGAACGCGGAGCCGGCGACCGCCGCCAGTTTTTTTCGGTTCATCGTCGCTCCGGAGGACGGCGCGGAGCTATCGGATCTGCGATCCTTCACCCGTGAGCTGATGGAACAGATGCAGACCGACCTGGGCACGCGGCTGGACTGGGTGGCGGTCGATCACTTCAACACCGGACACCCGCACAGCCATGTCGTCATCCGGGGCGTCGATGATCGTGGCAAAGACCTGATCATCGCCCAGGACTACATCACCGCCGGCTTGCGCCATCGCGCCGAGAACCTCGCCACCCTGGAGCTGGCTCAGGAGACCGAGCTTGAGGTGGCCCGCAAGCTCCAGGCCGAGATCACGGCCGAACGCCTGACCCGCATCGACCGGGCGATGATCCAGGATCTCGACGCCAGCCAATCGCTCGACCTTCGCCCGGCTTCCGGACAGGTCCGGGCCGAGGCCGAAGCAACCTTACGACTTGGCCGACTGAAGACCCTCGAGCGCCTGGGCTTAGCCGAACAGGCCGCGCCGGGTGTCTGGACCCTATCCAAGGACATCGAGCCGACCTTACAGGCGCTTGGAGAGCGCGGCGACATCATCAAGGCCATGAGCCGGGCGCTCAGCCGCCGGGGCCAATCGCGCGCTTTGGAGACAATGGTCATCGACGCCGATGGCGGGGGCTTAACACCGAAGATCGGCCGGGTGATCGACAAGCGTCTGGTCGATGAACTGGGCGACCGCATCGGCCTGATCGTCGATGGCCTCGACGGCCGGGTCCGTCACGTCGAGGTCGATGGCGACACCGCCAGCGAGATCAAGTTCGGCGCCATCGTCGAGACCGGCGCGCGGCCGACCAGCCGGCCAGCCGATCGCACAATCGCAGGGCTCGCGGACGGTGGCGTCTATCGCCCCAGTGGGCACCGCCAGCGGCTAGAGAGCGGCGAGATGCGGCTTGCGCCGGGCGCCAACGCCGACGACTTCGTCGAAGCCCATGTTCGCAGGCTGGAGGCGCTACGCCGGGCCAACGTGGTCGAGCGCCTGGGCACTGACATCTGGCACATCCCGAACGACTTCCAGGCCCGCGCCGAGGCCTTCGACGCGTCGCAGGGCCGCCGCGCCCAGGTTCGGCTTCTGTCGGCCTTGGACCTTGAGAGCCAGATCACCAGCGATGGCGCAACCTGGCTGGACCGGCAACTTGTCGGCAAGGGTCTGCCCGAGGCCGCGTCGCAAGGGTTTGGCGGTGAGGTCGAGAGGGCGCTGGAGCGGCGGCGCGGCGTTCTCTTGCGGCAGGGCCACGCCACGCGGACGCTCGACGGCGGATGGCGTGCCAAGCCCGATCTGCTGCGCACCCTGGAGCGGCAGGAGGTCGCCAAGGTCGGGGCAGAACTCGCTAACGAGAAGAACTTGCCCTTCCGTGTCCCGGAGGCCGGTCAACCCGTGAAGGGAAGGCTCGCCGACAGCATCCAACTCGCGTCGGGCAAGTTCGCGGTGATCGAGGGGAACTATGACTTCAGCCTTGTGCCCTGGCGCCCGGCGTTGGAGCGCTATCGGGGCCAGCAGATCGCCGGGATGATGGAGCCCGGCGGCGGGGTGAGGTGGCAGCTTGGGCGCGGTCGCGGCCTGGGGATCTGAGGGGAGTCAGTCCGGGGAGTCCGGTGCGTCGGGCGCATCGGCGCCCTTCGTGGTTTCAAACACCTGATCAACCAGCGACGAGCCCGTGGACAGGCGACGGGCGAGCAAATCCAGAAAGTCGCCATAGCGCTGGCGTCCCATAGCCTGAGCGGCGGCGTTGTCTTGGGCGCTTAGGCGAGGCGTGGAGGCGAACCAAGTGCGGATGAAGATCGCCAAAGCCTCGTTGCCGACCTGGGTCTCCCGTTCGATCCGTTCCATGTGGCGGTTCATTCGGTCCAGCCGTCGGATCAGGGCTGCTTCCGTTCGCTCCGCGCCATCGGGCGACATGAACGAGGCTACCGCCGCACGGACGATCTCAGACTTCGGGCGGCGGGTACGGGCCGCCAGTTGATCGAGCGCCTTGGCGATATCAGGCGGCAGATAGACCTTGGTCTCGACTTTCATGAGGGATCTCCGGCGCCCGCCAAGAGGTTGTTGTCGCCGGTTAGGCCCAAGCGCTTGCGCATCAACCAAGCCCGATGGCGGGCGCGGTCATAGGCGGAGGGCGCCTGGGCTACGGCGATGCGTGCGCCAACGTGGCGCCAATGGTCAGGTGCGACCCGCTCGGGCCGCAGCCCCTGGGCTTCGATGGCGTCGATGACCACCAGGGCGGCTTGAACCTTCACCCAGGTCTTCAGGTCCAGCAGGATTCCAGCGCCGGGGGCGACGAGGGGCACGGCATCGAAGGCTTCGCCCGTGGCAACCGCTCGCAGGACCCAGAGCCGTGACAGGGTGGTGCCGTATTGGCCGGCCTCCCAATGGACGACGGCGAAGACCGCGCCAGGGGCGAAGGAGACGACGCGGCGGCGACGGTCGATCAGGCGCTCAGGCGCTCATCAGCGATGCGGCCGAAGCGTATCCAGCGCTGAAACTGGCCCTTGAGCCAGATCAGGTGGACTTCGGTCGGCAGCAATGGAGCGGATTCGGGCATGGCGCCGCCATGGTCCGCGCAACGCTCGCGGCTTCAAGGGGAGGTGAACCGTCGTCGTAGAAAGACAGGCTGTGGGAAAGAAACGGCGGGTTTCCCCACGCATAGCTATCGTCTCGTCCGCCTCCCGGCATCGCGCCCAAGGTCCGCTTACAGGCGCGGGGCTGATTTCTGGACCCGACCCATCTGATACCCTGGACGTCACGCCCCCAGTATTGACGAGCGCGCTTTTCTCCGCCCCCGAAGCCACGATATCAACGACCAACGCGGAGATCGCTCTACCGGCGACGATCTCGAATTTTCAGGGGAGACGCCAATGACATCCTCTTGCAAATGCCATCGACGGACAGCAGGGCTCCCTTTGATAGCGAGCAGGACCTCTTCGCTGACATCGCGCTGGCTAAATAGCGAATAGGTATAGCTGTCGTGATAGGGAATGGGACCGCCGACTAGGCACCAATATTCCGTGACCATGGAGAGGGTTAGTCGACCGTCGATGCGTACAAGGAGAGCCCAGGGCGGCTCCTGATCTTGCGGCTCGATCCGCTCCCAAGGCCCGATGTATTCGTCAATCGGGACCTCGTCGGTGCCGCGCCATTGAACAAGTACGGTCACCTGGCCGCCCCGTTCCGCCAGGTATGTTACAAGGCATCGCCATAGCAGCTTGTCAAAATACCAGTCGGAGCAACCTTCGACGGCTGTCTCCTGGATGACCGCAAACCGTTCGTTCAACCCCGACAGCGCCACAATTTCAGGGATCGACGAGAAGCCTTCATTGCCCTTGACGAACCGCACATCGACTGAAGCGTCGCTCGGCTCAAATGCCCCCCTATCTTGTTTCAGTTCATTCTCCATCGGGTCGTGCAGGTCTCCGCTGCGTCGGCCAAGTTGTCATCATCGCTGCAAATCCGGAATTGCCAAAATCCATTGCGGACACCAGCTGTTATCGGGAAGCTATGCCTTTCTACGAATGAGGGCCTAGTGAGCGTCGAAAATGCAAACGTGATCGACGGCCTTGGCCTTAGTAAAGGCGGTTCGTGCGTCGAGATGTTGATCAGCGACCACCTTCCATGGCGCGATCCGAACCACTTCTCGTTCATTGAAGCTAAGGTAGAAGCGTACGCGAACGCTTATCTTTCCGGCCAATTGGTCGAAACCTTGCCGTCTGCGGAGGGTAAGCCCGCGCTTATCAGATTGGTGTGGAAGTATCAGCCGGACGATGAGGCTACGCGCTTCCTCAATGACGTGCGGCAGCAGTTGATCGGCGTGGGTATTGAGTTCGAACCTTGCGCGCTTCCGGACGGTGACTAACGGCCGACTTCCACCCTTCTGATAAGTTGCGAGGGTCCGCTTCTGGGTCATTTGCTGTTGGCGGGTGGGCCAGCCGGTGATCGCCCCCTCAAGGGCGGCTTTGCCGCCGCCTTCGGCGATGCGCTTCGCGCCCCCTTGACCGGCCGCTCGCCGCCCGGCTTGGGCTCGGCAAGCGGTTTAAGCCGAATCAGGCGCGTTCCGCGCCTGCGGCTCAACCGCGATCTAGTTTGAGGCGAACGCCGGGGCCGACGCCATTGGCCTCATCAGCCTCCAGGAAAACCACCCCAGCGTCTTCCAGGGCTCGCCGGATAGACCCGATATTTGCGACTGAGCTCCGGCCGGTTCCTACGGTGCCCTCCATCCGCCGGATGGTTTGGAGCGACACGCCCGAGACTTCGGACAGCTGAGCGCCAGTCCAGTCCAAGAGAGCCCGTCCAGCTCGAATTTGCGCGCCTGTCAGCATGAATGGTATTTTTTATGCCGTATGGTTGTTTTTGATTGATATGGAGGATTCGGATTGATAGAGTGACGATAACCTCTGAATCAGGACCTACGCTATGGGCCAGCGTCGAAAGACGGGCGACAGCACGCGCCTGCCTGCCTTCTCACGTCGCGCCGTGATCGGCGCAACCGCTGCGTTGCCGTTGGCGGGGCCTGCGCGGGGATTGGCGCCCGTAGGGGCGGCCGAGATTCCCGCGCAGTGCGCCAACTGGATCGCGTTGGACCTAGAGATTGATCGCCTCGCTTCGCGCTGGTCGCAGCTTGAGACCTTGGCAGTCCGTCAGTTCGACTACTTCAAGCTCACGCAAGCTCAGATCCGAGCCTTGCCCATGGGGCCGGAAATGGACGCCACCGACGCCGAATGTCGCCGTCTTGGCGATGTACGCGAAGAGGCGCTGAAGCCCCTTGGCAAGCTCACGCCCCAGACCATTCAGGACGTTTCAGCTCAGCTTGCCATTGCCTATCGCATCCTTGACTTCGAGCGCGGCGACGCTTGGCCATTCGTGCGACAGGCTTGGACGTTCCTGTCCCGCTCTTACTGTCCCGGCTGTGGCGCGGCTTACGCGCCCAGCGGATCGTTGCGGGTTGAGCCGCAGTGATTTGGGGGGCGAACCCCAGAATGCTGCGCGTCGCCACCGGGTTTGTTGCAGGTTTGGCGCGTCTTGAGGGGCTGGTGGGAAAAAATCTCGATTTACTCTTTCGGTTTCCAAAGGCGCCGCCAGTATCCGGCGGGCCTCCCGGCGTATCCCGCAGTTCGATCCAAGCCCTTGTTTCGGCTGATGACCTTGCGTTGACCGATACCAAGACGCGCCCAACGCTTCTGGCTCCTGCCCCCAAGGAGCCCCGCATGGACGACGCCCCACGTCCCTCGTCAGGGACGATCATTCCCGCCAACGATGAGCCTTCCACCCCTCCCGAGTTCGACGCCGTGGTCATGACCCTGGCGCGATTGCTGGGACGGCAGATGGCTCGCGAGCAATTCCTTGCGGCTCAAGAGGCCGCCAACGCCCCAGCCGGTGACGGCGATTCCTGAGAGCTTGGAGGTTCGATCATGTCCCGCGTCGCGCTCTATGCCCGCTACTCCGACGACAAGCAGTCGCCGCACTCGATTGATGATCAGTTCCGCATCTGCCGAATGCACGCCGACAAGCAGGGCTGGCCCGTCGTCGAGACCTATTCAGACGCGGGGATCTCCGGTTCGACGGTGATCTTCCGTCCCGGCTTTCAGGCGCTGCTCCGCGATGCTCTGGCCGGCAAGTTCGACGTGGTGGTCGCTGAGGCCTTGGACCGGCTCAGTCGGGATCAGGAGGACATCGCCGCCGCCTTTAAGCGGCTGCGCTTTGCGGGCGTGCCGATCATTACCCTGTCAGAGGGCGAGATCAGCGAATTGCATGTCGGCCTCAAGGGCACGATGAACGCGCTGTTCCTCAAGGATCTCGCCGCCAAGACCCATCGGGGTATCCGGGGGCGCGTTGAGGCGGGCAAGGTCGGTTGCGGCAACGCCTATGGCTACAAGGTCATCCGCACCATCGACGAGGCGGGCCGGGTCTCAACCGGCGAGCGTGAGATCATCGCCGATGAGGCGCAGGTCATTCGGCGTATCTTCCGCGACTACGCCGCCGGCAAGAGCCCGCGCCGCATCGCCATTGAGTTGAACGCGGAGGGCGTGCCCGCGCCGTGGGGCGGTCGGTGGAGCGACACCTCGATCCGGGGCAACCGGGCCTTGGGCTCGGGGATCATCAACAACGAGTTCTATGTCGGCGAGATGATCTGGAACCGGCGTCGCCGGATGAAACACCCCGACACCGGCCGGATCACCCTGCGGTTCAACCCTGAGAGCGAGTGGGTTCACGTCCTGGCGCCGCACCTCCAGATCGTCAGCGATGAGCTGTGGGCCGCCGCGCGGGCCAAGCAGTCCAGCCTTGTCCACGTCTACGAGGAGAACATGGCCAAGCACCGCTCGGCCCTAACGGCCATGCGGCGGCCTAAGACCCTGCTGTCAGGGTTGATCGTCTGTGGTGTCTGCGGTGGCACGGTCGCCAAGCGGTCGGGCAATCGGTTTGGCTGTTCCAACAACGCCCTTGGCAATGGCTGCGCAAATGGCCGCACCATCGTCCGCGACCGACTGGAGGAGCGCGTTCTCAAGGGGCTCAAAGAGCGTCTGGTCACGCCCGACGCCATCGCCCAGGCCATGCGGTCATTTATCGAGGAGAGCAATCGCCTCAACCATCAGCGCCGCGCCACGCGCGGGGGTGACGTGGTACGCTTGGAGAAGGCCCGCAAGTCCATCGCCGGCATCGTCAGCGCCATTGAGGACGGCGGCTATACCCGCCCGCTCATGGAGCGGCTGAAGGGGCTGGAGGCCGAGGTCGAAGGGTTGGAGGCCAAGCTCGCCGAACCCGTCGCCGACGTGCCCGATCTTCACCCCAACATGGCCGAGCTATACCGGCGCAAGGTCGAACGGCTCAGCGAAGCGCTCAGCCAGCCCGAGGAGCGCAACGAAGCGGCCCAGGCGTTGCGGGCGGTGATCAAGGAGATTATCCTCACGCCCGGACCCAATCGCGGCGAGATCTTCGCCGAGCTACGCAGCGAGTTCGAGACGCTTCTCCAGTGGGCTCAGGACGACGGAGGTCAACGGCGCAAGGCCGTTGGCGCGTTTCTAGGTGGACCGCTATCCGTCTCGGCTGACTCTCGGGCGAGAATGATGGTGCTGAGATATGAAGTCGCTCAGCCCCTTCCCGATCCGCCCGCCAACGGCGAGGCCGCGCCTTAAAACCTTGATGGCGAGCTTGCTCTGGCGTCTGACGATGTCAAGGACCGCCTCTGGCGGCCGCGTCGCGGCGGCGCTTCGCGCCGTCCTTGACATCGTCAGACGCCAGAGCTCCGATCCACCAAGGCTATAAGGCGTGGCCACATCCGGAGCGGATGCCGGTTTCACCGGAAGCGGACGTTCGGAATGTCAGCGAAGGGTGGATGTCGGACGTATGGCCAATTTAGAGGCCGGTGAGGCCTACGCCAACGCCTACGTAGGCGACGCGTCCCCCGACATCTTCCAGCGAGACCTGCCATCGTTTGGATACGAACCAGCTACGGGTCCGGCGAGCACCTGAGTCGCAGTAAAGAAAATTCGCTGGTCCCCTAGTGACCTGCGCGCCACCTCTGTTCGCATAGTCCGCGTAGCTCTCGTTAACCGCACGCGAGCACTTGAACCCGGCGCGACGCATGGTCTTTTCCGCGTGCGCTATCGGCGTGCCAACAGGCACCTGAGCCACGACTGCGGCTTTGGTGCTTAATGCGTCCGCCTGCATCAGGCTCGAAACGTAGTCGATCATGTTCTGCAGCATGCGTTGGTGTGCAACGGTCCGCAATGGGTCGAAAGCCGAAATTGGTCGTCCGCCGAACAGCGGACACTCATCGTGTTAGCGATGGGCTAAGCCATCCCTTAAATCGGCATCCGCATGATTTCCTGATAGGCCGAGATCACCTGATCCCGCACGGCCATCACCGTATCGAGGCTGGCCTCGGCCGAGGAAATCGCCGTGACCACGTCGATCAGTTCGGCCTTGCCGGAGGCCTGCTGGGCCATCTTGGTTTCGGCGGCGCGGGTCTGGTGCAGCGTGTCGGTCATGGCCGAGCGGACCATGGCCCCGAAGTCCATGCCCTTCTTGACCTCGCCGATCCCGCCGAGCGATGGCGTGGCCATCGAGCCCTGGGCGGCATAGGCCTTGGCGGCGGCGAGCGCGGTGATCATCGGTCAGCCCTTACTTGCGCAGGATGTCGAGGGTGCGGGACTCCATGGCCCGCGACGTCTCGATGACGTTCATGTTGGCTTCGTAGGCGCGCTGCGCCTCCTTCATGTCCAGCGCCTCGACCAGGGTGTCGACATTGGGCAGCTTGAGATAGCCCTTGGCGTCGGCGGCCGGGTTGCCGGGGTCGTACTCGGTGCGGAAGTCCTTCATGTCCGGATCGACCTTGGCCATTGACACGCCCTCGCCACCGCCGGGCAGGGTGGTGGGCTTGAACACCGGCACCTGGCGACGATAGGGGTCGCCGCCGGCCACGCGGGCGGTGGAATTGGCGTTGGCGATGTTCTCGGCGATCACCCGCATCCGGCCCTGCTGGGCCTTCAAAGCGCTGGCGGCGATCGCCATGGTCGCCATCGACTGGGAGCGGATCTCGGTCATCTAGGGTTCCTTAGCTGCCCGGCCGACGCGTGGAGGTTCTCAGCAGCGCCATGGATTTCTGGTAGAAGCTGACCGCCGCGTCGTAGTTCATCCGCGCGTCGGTCATCTTCAGCATCTGGTCTTCCAGCGTCACCGAATTGCCGTCCAGCGTGGTCTCGGTGTCGGGGCCCTCGGGGGCGCGCCAAATGTTGGCCGGCTTGGTCGGCGCCATGTGGGCGGCGCTGGTGGCGATCATCTGGACACCGCCGGCCGGCTGGGCCACCGGTCCGCCTCGGTAGGGCTGGCCCGTCGCCTGCTGGTCCAGCGTCGCCTTGAAGCTGTAGGCCTTCAGGTCGCGCGGCTGGTAGTCCGGGGTGTCGGCGTTGGCGACGTTCTGGGCGATGACCTTCTGCCGCTCGGACAGATAGCTCAGGCGGCTCTTGAGCATTGAGAAGAGGGGAATGTCATCGGGACCCATGCGCTCATGGTGAAGAAACAGGGTTAATCCGGCCTTAAGAACCTTGGGGCACACCAGGGGTGCGGCTCCGCGCCGCGCCCTTTGCACCGTCAGGCGTCATGAACTTCGACTTCGTAGAACTGATCCGCGCCGTCGCCGCCCTGGCTGTGACCCTGGGGCTGGTCGGACTGGCGGGCGTGGCCCTGCGCAAGTTCGGCCCCGACGCCATGTCGCGCATCACCGCCCTGCGCAAGGACCGCCGCATGCAGGTGGTCGAGACCCTGGTCCTGGACCCCGCCCGCCGCCTGGTGCTCTTCAGCCTCGACGGCGAGGAGCGCCTGCTGATGCTGGGCGAAGGCCAGTTGCTCAACTGGGGCCCCAAGACGGTCGTCGCCAAGCCCATCGCGCCGACCATCGCCCCGACGGAGCCCGTGATCTGATGCGCGGCCTGATCAAACTCGTCACCGGCGCCGATCCCAAGGACCTCCGCCACGCCGCCGCCATCGCCGCGCTGGTCACCCTAAGCACGGTCATCGCCCCCGCAGTCGCCATGGCCCAATCGGCCATCAATGTCGACCTCGGCACCGGCGCTGGCCTGTCCGAGCGCGTGGTGCAGATGGTGGGCCTGCTGACGGTGCTCAGCCTGGCGCCGTCGATCGTCATCATGACCACCTCGTTCGTGCGGATCGTGGTGGTGCTGGGCTTGCTGCGCACCGCGATCGGCGTGCAGCAGAGCCCGCCCAACCCGGTGATCATCTCGCTGGCCCTGTTCCTGACCGCCATCGTGATGGGTCCGACCTTCGAAAAGTCCTATGCCGATGGGATCAAGCCGCTGCTCGACAAGCAGATCGAGATGCCCGAGGCCTTCGACGCCGCCACGGCGCCGGTGAAGGTGTTCATGCTGCGCCAGGTGGACCAGGATGATCTTGCCCTGTTCATTCGCCTGTCGAAGATCGAGAAACCCAAGACCGCCGTCGACACGCCGCTGAAGGTGGTGACCCCTGCCTTCATGATCTCGGAGCTCAAGCGGGCCTTCGAGATCGGCTTCCTGCTGTTCATCCCGTTCCTGGTGATCGACCTGGTGGTCGCCAGCGTGCTGATGAGCATGGGCATGATGATGCTGCCCCCCGCGACCGTCAGCCTTCCGTTCAAGCTGATCTTCTTCGTGCTAGTGGACGGCTGGCGACTCGTCGCCGGCAGCCTGGTCGAGAGCTTCCAGCGCGGCTCGGGCGGCGGCTAAAGAACACAGGCAAGAAGAAGAACGATGGGCGTTTTCGTACTGGGGTCGATCAATCTGGACGCCGTGGCGCGGGTCGACGACCTGCCACGACCCGGCGAGACGGTGGCCGGCATCTCGCTGGAGCTGTTCCCGGGCGGCAAGGGCGCCAACCAGGCCGTGGCCGCCGCCCGCATGGGCGCGGCGACCCGGCTGATGGGCGCGGTCGGCAAGGAAGACAGCGGCCCCACCCTGAAGGTCAGGCTGGCCGGCTATGGCGTGCAGGTCTCCGACGTCATGGAACTGCCGGGCATCCCCACGGGCCAGGCTCATGTGTGGGTGTCGTCCAGCGGCGAGAACATGATCGTCGTCACCGGCGGCGCCAACGCCACGCTCTCGCCGCAACAGGTCGCCGCCACGGCCCTGGAGGGACAGCGGGTGATGCTGTGCCAGTTGGAGACCCCCGCGCCCGCCATTGAGGCCCTGTTCCGGGCCGGCGCGGCCAAGGGCGCCCTGCGCATCCTCAACGCCGCCCCCGCCCTGCCCCAGGGCGCGGCGCTGTTTCCGCTAACCGACATTCTCATTCTCAACCAGACCGAACTGGCCACCTATGCCCGGCTGGGCCACGATCCGACGCGGCTTGAGGAAGTCTCCCGCGTGGCTCGCAAGCTGATGAGTCGTCCGGACCAGATCGTGATCGTCACCCTCGGCTCGGCCGGTGTCGCCGCTGTGCGCCGCGACGAGGCATTCCTGGTCGAGGGCCGCAAGGTCAAGGCGATCGACACCACCGGGGCCGGCGACTGCTTCTGCGGGGCGCTCGCGGCCTGTCTGGCCGCCAGCATGGACCTGCGCGAGGCCGTCGAGCACGCCAATGCCGCGGCCGCGCTTTCGGTGCAGAAATCGGGCGCGGCGCCATCGATGCCCAGCCGGCGCGAGGTCGAGGCGTTTCTGGCGGGGTGACTTCCAAACCGCTCAGGCAGGCAAGTGCCGGGATGAGCGGATTTTAAAGCCTAGGCCGCGCGGATCCCGCTGTGGCCGCCAGCTTCTTGCGAGCCCACGACCGCGTCGTAGCCGAGGATCATGTCGACGTCCTTGCCATTGGTGGCCAACGGCAGACGCAGCCACAGGATCGAGATGTGCGGCGAGCCCTTCCAGGCCAGGCTGTGGACGCCGACGCCCGGGCGGCGTTCGTTGACGACCTTGTTCAGTTGTTCACGCCAGTATTCAACGGCGGCGGTGTTGTAGACGTCTTCCAGGGTGCGGCCGGTGATTTCGCGGCCATACACCGAATAGAGGCCGGTGCCGGCCAGCCGCAGGCGGTAATCCACCGCCCCATCGGCGTCGCGCTTGACGTCGATCAGGCTGACGGTGGGCAGCATGCGCTTGATGCCCGCGGGATGCAGGTCGAGGCGCGACGGGAGGCTCGCCCCCCGACGGAGGGACGCCCAATAGGCGAACATCTCCTGGTGAGCGCGGGCCGCCGTGGCCGATGCGCTCAACTGCGCGTTCATCTTCAGATTCCTTAACAAGCCGTTGGAATCACGACGATTCACTATGTCTTAAGGACCGAATCGTCGCCAGCGAAAACCGCGCCTCAAACAAAGTTTACCGAAGGGAGTCAATCCGCAAGACAAACGCCCGGCCTCCGCGAGGGATGCCGGGCGTCGCTCGATTTCGCGAAACGGCGGCGCAAGCGGTTGTTTGAATTAAAGTTACTGAACGCTCAGACTCAGGCGGTCGGGCTAGCGACCTTTGCGCGCCGGCTTCCGGCCGCCCTGGCCCAGGCCCATCTGCTTGGCCAGGTGCGACCGCGCCTTGGCGTAGTTGGGGGCCACCATCGGATAGTCCTTGGCAAGGTCCCAGCGCGCCCGATACTGTTCGGGGCTGAGGTCGTACTTGGTGCGCAGGTGTCGCTTGAGCGATTTGAACTTCCGGCCGTCCTCCAGACAGACCAGGTGATCGGGCGTGATCGAACGCCGCACGGGCACCGCAGGCTCCTTGGCCAGCCCCGCGATCGGCTCTGGCTCGCCGCCGACGCCCGTAAAAGCGGCATGCACGCTGCGGATCAGGTTGGGCACATCCGTTGCGGCGATGGTGTTGCAGCCGACATAGGCGGCGACGAGGCTGGCCGTGATTTCGATAAGCTCGGACGGTTCGTCCATTTGAGTACTGCTCCCCCGAGTCGCATGGAATTAGCCCAGCCGCGTCTAGTTCAGTCTTGGATAGCAGATAATTACAGTCGGGAAACATAGATAGCGCGTTATATTTGCTGATAACCGACAGGACAATAAATCTATTTATTCGCAAAAACAATTTTCAGTTGATATAAAGTCTTCGTTTCTGATGACACTCGTCGTTGAATCCGTTCGACCGGCTATTGGCGACTAGGGCATTTCCCGACCTGACTGCGTCAGGCCGTGAGCTCTAATCTTCTGTTTTGACGCATTTCTCTTCACGCGAACCGGATTCACTTCGGTCGAAAAATGCTCTAGCGGCCGAAATCCCGCGAGAGGGCCAGCATTGCGGCGCGTTGCGGCACCGAATATTCATCGACGGCGGCCTCGTCGCCTTCGCGAATAGCCTTGAGCAGCGCGGGCGTCATGGCAGAGGACAGAGACCAGTTCCAATAGCGCAGCACGGTCTGGGCGCGATCGACCGCGACGGTGTCGAACGCCGCCAGCACGCGTTCCAATCCCGGGTCGGGGGCGCCAGTGGCGTCGGTCTCGGGTCGACGCAGCCCACGCCACAAGGCGCGCACCGCCGCGCGCGGCAGGCCCGTGGCCTTGCACAGGATCGCCAGGGGCTCGCCGCCCCGGTCGGTGAAGATCTTGGCCCCGGTCATGGGCTTGAGCCCGGACAGATAGGAGATTTCCTCGGCGGTCTCGCGCGTCATGCCGTTCTGGGCGGCGCCGACGGCGGCCTCCAGGCTGTCATAGGGGCTCTTGGCGATGGCGGCGCGATTTCGCTGACGCCGTTCGATGAACTGCAGGGCCTTGCGTGACAACGGGTCCTGCCAGCCCTCGGCTGAGGCCAGGGGGAAGACGTCGCCGACGGCGTCCTGGAGAATTTCGCGCGACACGGCGAAGCGCTGCAGGATCGTCCGCCGCGCCTCGGCGTCGGACCACCAGAACATCACATAGGCGTGGCTGGGCCGCAGTTCGGGCCGCTTGAGCAGCAGCGAGATCAGTTGGGGGTTGTCGCGAGTGGCCGCGACGATGTTTTCCAGCCCCTGGTGGCTGAAGCGCACCAGCTCGTTCTTCAGCAGGGTCTCGGTGACAAGGGTCTCGTCCATGTCGACCAAGGCGTCGGCCACCACCTCGCTGACCCCACGCCGCAGGGCGATCAGGCGGCGGTGATCGGGGCTGGCGTTGTAGAGGCAGTTGATCAGATCGGCGTCGCTGAGATTGGGCGAATTCTCGAGCAGGGCGCGGGCCACCTGCAGGTCGTCGCGCAGCAGCAGGCGAACCAGCACGCCGGGCATCTCGGCGAGATTGGCCAGGCGCCGGGCCACCTTTTCGCGCTCGCCGACGACGGCGTCGCGCAGCATCTCGACCATCAGGTCGGCGGTCACCGAGCGTTCGAAGGCGTTGATGCGGCTGGCGGGCAGGCACAGGACGTCGGCCAAGCGCTTCAGCAAAGCGGCGCGCGCGCGGGGCGACGCGACCGGCTCGGGCTCGGGACTGACAAAGGGCGTGGCGCGTTCGTTCATGCTGGTCCTGACGCAAGCCCGTCGTACTCAAACCTAGACCAGACCGTTCTTAACGTCGGATGAGCGGGCTTGGCCTCTGGAAGGCGCGATCGTCGACCCTCTAGAGAATGTGGGGCGGACCACTTGGCTCCGCAACCGCGACGACCTTCCGGCACGGCAGACGCCGGGCGGCCCGTCATCGGCCTAGAATTCCTGCCACTCGCCGGGGCGCGAGCGCGGCTCGATCTTCAGGGCGTTGGCGCCCTGCACATAGCGCTCACGGAATGCTTCGCGCCGGGCTGGCGCCGGGGCCGGCGCGGAGCGACGCGGAGCCTCCTGGCGCGGCCTGTAGTCGTGAATCTCGGCGCCCACCTGGAAACCGCCGATCAGCCGCTCCAACTCGGCGGCCTCCGAGGCCAGGGCGTGGGTAGCGGCGGTGGATTGTTCGACCATGGCCGCGTTCTGCTGGGTGGCCTGATCCATCTGGTTCACCGCGACATTGATCTGCTGCAGACCCACGGCCTGCTCCTTGGACGAGGCGGCGATGTCGCCGACCAGATCGTTGATCTGCGCCACCTGGACCAGGATCTGGTCGAGGGTCTGGCCGGTCTCGCCGACCAGCTTGACGCCCTTGCCGACCTGTTCGCTGGAGGCGCGGATCAGACCCTTGATCTCCTTGGCCGCGTCGGCCGAGCGCTGGGCCAAGGCCCGCACTTCCTGAGCGACCACCGCGAAGCCGCGTCCCGCGTCGCCCGCCCGAGCCGCCTCGACCCCGGCGTTGAGGGCCAGCAGGTTGGTCTGGAAGGCGATCTCGTCGATGACGCCGATGATCTGGCTGATCGATTGCGACGACTTCTCGATGCCGCCCATGGCCTCGACGGCCTCACGCACCACCTGGCCGCTCTTCTCGGCGTTGGACTTGGCGCTTTGCGTGACGCCGCGGGCCTTTTCTGCATTGTCGGAACTGCGGCGGACGGTGGCGGTGATCTGGTCGAGTGCGGCGGCGGTCTGTTCGAGGCCGGCGGCCTGGCGTTCGGTGCGTTGGGAAAGATCGTCGGCGGCCATCGCGATCTCGCCGCAGCCGCCGCGGATGCCCCGGGCGGTGGCCAGCATGCCGGTCATGGCCTGCTGCAGGGTCTCGACCGCGGCGTTGAAGTCGCGCGGCGCCTGGCGGGCCTCGCCCTCGAAGCCGTCCTCGCGCATCCGCCAGATCAGGTCGCCCTGCGCCAGCTTGCCCATCCCCTGCCCCAGGGTCGCCACGGCGGCGGCCTGGCTGCGGGCGAAGGCCTCGACCTGATCGGCGCGGTGCTGGCGCGCGGCCTCGGCGACAGCGCGGTCGGCGGCCTGCTGGGCGCGCTCGCGCTCGCCTTGGGCCAGGTCGTTGCGGACGCCGTCAAGGGCGCGCGCCACCGCGCCAATTTCACGGTCGTCGGCGCCGGCGATGGCTTGGTCATACCGCCCGGCCCCCAGCCCCTCGACCGAACGGGCCAGCGAGGCCACGGCGCGACCGCTGGCGGCGCTCCAGGCCAGGATCAACAGGGCCAGCGTCGCGATCAGCGTCGCCAGGCCGGCCACGGCGAACGGAGAGACCAGGCCCGCACGGGTCGCCAGCGACCAGCCGATCTGGCCAAGGCCCGCGACCACTCCCGCCACCACGATCAGCTTCCATCCGAAGGACAGCCGATTGAACCCGTTCATGCCGAATCTCCGCCCCAGCGCGGGGTTCCCCAAGCAATGGCGGCTGATTCCTAATGGCCCATTAACCATGTCGCGGGCTGCGACGTTCTGGCGGGGTGAAGGTGTCAGAGGCTCACCCCACTTGCCCCCTACGGATCGCTTCGCGATCGTCTTCCCCCAGAGGGGGAAGAGTTCAGGTGAGTGCGCGAAACTCCGCCCCCGATGGGGGCGGACAGACGGCGAAGCCGTCAGGTGGGGGCAAGTGTGTGTGATCCCGCGCGAAAGCCCTGCCCCTTCCCGATCCGCCCGCAACGGCGAGGCCGCGCCTTAAAACCGCGATCGCGAGCTTGCTCTGGCGTCTGGCCGAGTCAAGGACGGCGCTCCCGCGCCGCCGCAACGCGGCCGCCAGAGGTGGTCCTTGACATCGTCAGACGCCAGAGCTCCGATCCACCAAGGCTTTAAGGCGTGGCCGCATCAGGGGCGGATGCGGGCAGTCGCCGGAAGCAGACATTTCAAAAGTCAGAGAAGGGTAGAAAGCGGAAGGTTGCCTGATAAGCTGCCGGCGGCAGTCCTGGGGGCTATGTGAACGTCTTCAATGCCATCGTCGTCGGTTTAGCTGTCGCTTGCGTCTCGGGATGCGCTGCATCCAGCAAACCTGTCGCGCAAGATGCTCCTCCACTGGGGTGGCAAGTCTGGAAGGATAGCCTTTGGCTTTCCGAAGGCGACGTGTTCACGCCACCACTTGTCCGCATAGCTTGTGTTTCAGGTGGGGAACTTGAGATCGTGGTTCGAGCGCTCGCGCGCGACGTTGACGATGGGCCTCCGGATCCTGCGCGCATGAGCGTGAAAGCGGGTGCGCTCAACTTGGAGGGGCCCATAACCTGGTCGGCTCAGGCTGATCAACGGTTTCCCGTTCTGAGGACTTCCATTAGTTCCGCACGATTGATGCAGCTCGCGGATCAAGCCATTACGTCCCGTACTGATGGGGCAACATTTGTCACTCCGCAGCTTCACCAGCAGGAACTTGTCCCACTCATAAAAAGTTGCGGATCACCCTCCTGACGGTCCGCCTAGGGTCGAAAGCGGCCATTCGCTCGCCCCCTACCCCTCGATCACATGCGGCACGAACCGGGCCAGGTTCTTGGTCACCACGCTGCCGTCCTCGCGGATGCCGATGCCCGCCGGCTCGGCCCCTACGATCCACGCCCCGACCACCGGGCGCTTGCCGTCGAACTCCGGCGGCGGATGGTAGGCCTGAACGATCGCGCCCTCCTCGCCATAGCCCTGGTCGAGCACCGGCTCGTCGCCCGCGCCGACCACCTCGACATTGGCCCCCTCGCGCGAGAACAGCGGCTTGCGCACGAAGGTCGAGCCTAGCGCCGACGCAGCGGCGTCGCCCTCGAAATAGGCCTCCAGCAGGTTCGGGTGGCCCTGATGGCGCTCCCATAGCAGCGGCAGTATGCCCTTGTTGGACAGGATGGCCTTCCATGGCGGCTCCAGCCAGCGCACGTCGGCGCTGACCAGGTGGACGGCATAGGGCTCGCGCAGCATGTGCTCCCACGGATACAGCTTGAACGCCGCCTGCAGCACGAAGCCCTCGCGATCGACGAACTGGCCCTCTTCGTTGAGGCCGATGGCGTTCATGGCCACGAACTTGGGGTCGAGACCCGCCTGGATGGCCAGGTCCTCCAGGAACCGCACGGTCTGGCGATCCTCGACGGCCTCGGCGTCGCTGGCGAAGTGGACGAAGCCGCCGGTCGGGAACAGGGTCTTGAACCGGTCGCGCAGGGCCTCGAACAGGCTGTTGAACTGGTCGGCGTTGGCGGGGAGCGTCCCATTTGCGATCAGCTCCTCCAGCCACAGCCACTGGAAGGTGGCGGCTTCGAAGACGCTGGTCGGCGTGTCGGCGTTGTATTCGTAGAGCTTGGGTTTGCTGAGCCCGTCATAGCCGAAGTCGAACCGGCCATAGAGCGACGGCTGCTTGGCGCGCCAGGCGCCGGCCACGAAGTCGCGATGCTCGGCTGGGATGGCCAGCTTCTCCATCAGCTCCTGGCTGCCGACCACCTCGTCGACCAGGTCCAGGCACAGGTCGTGGAGCTCGGCGGCGGCCGGCTCCAGGTCGTCTTCCACCTGCTTCAGGGTGAAGGCGTAGGCCACGCTCTCGTCCCAATAGGCCTGGCCATCGGTGTGGTGATAGACGAAGCCCACGGCGTCGGCCTTGGCCTGCCAGTCGGGACGGGGCGTCAGCTTGAGGCGGCGCACCGGCTACGCCTAGGCCTCGCCGTCCGGCTTCTGCTCGATCTGCAGGGTCGGCTTGGCCGGGGCCAGGCGGGCCAGCACGTCGTCGGCCGAGGACTGGCCGGGCATGATGCCGGCCAGGCGCAGCTTTTCGTCCAGATCGGCGCCGGTGCGGCGGTCTTCCAGTTCGCCGGCCGCCTTGATGCGCTCGCCGCGGACCATCTGGCGTTCCTTGATGCGCGCCAGGCTGTCGGCGGCCGAGCCCAGCGACGAGCCGGCGCCCGCGCCGCGCGCGGCGACCGAGGCCTGGGCCTTCTGGACGCTTTCATTGACCTTCACGACCTCGACCTCGCGACGCAGGGTCTCGATGCGGCGGTCGGTGGCGCTGATGGCGGTATGCAGCTGATCTTCGGCCGCTCGCATCTCGCCAATCTGCGGCGTCTTAAGGGCGATGTCCGACTCCAGATCGGCGATGCGCTGGGCCACCTGACGAGCCAGGTCCATGTCGCCCTTGGTGACGGCGGCGCGGGCCGAGCCCTCGTATTTGGTGACCTGGTCGCTGAAGCCGGCGACTTCCTTTTCCAGGATGCGGCGACGGGCCACCAGGCTGGCCATGTCGTCGCGGGCCTTGCCCTGGGCGGTGTCGGCGTCGCGGATTTCCTGGTCGAGAATGCGCAGGGCGTTGGCGTCGACGACGGCCGAGGTGGCTTCGTGCGCGCCGGCCCGACCCAGGGTGAACAGTTTGTTCCAGATGGACATGGGAGTCTCCGTAGGGTCGTGAATTAAGCGGCGACGGGAGTGAAGGAGTTGCGCAGGTCGGACGCGGCGTCGATGGCGTTCTCGGCCAGGGTCCGCAGCTCGATCAGGATTTCCTCGACCGGCGAGGTGGTCGAGATTTCGCCGAACAGTTCGTAGAAATCGCGCTCGCCGACCGTGCTGATGCCGAAGTTCGACAGCGGCACCAACTTCTGGGCCTTGAGCAGGAATTCGTTGAAGGCGTGGCGGTCGGCTTGCTCGTCGACCGGCCACAGCAGGGTGGAGGCGGCGATCTGCTGGTCGCTGACGCTGATGAAGATTTCCAGGTCGCCCTGCCAGTGCATGGTGGCCAGCAGGATCGGTTCGGCGCCTTCCAGCACCCGTACGGTCAACTCGTCGGCGCCGCGACCGGGCGCGTCATCGAGCGCGGCCTTCAGGGTGCGGACAGTCCAGGCGGTCTGGCTCATGGGGGCGTGGTCCTCGTCTTCGTTCGGTCTGGGGCCTGCTTAGGCGGCTTCATACTAGATGGGCGAGCGAACGCCAGTCGTCGAGAGCGCGATCTTACGGTCTTGGATGACAAGTTGGTAATGGCGCGGCCCCTTTTGCGCTCCCCTCTTTTTTGACCGGGGCAGGCGCCGTACATGTGGACGGAGTTTCGCATCGGGTCGCCTTCATGTTCGGTAAGCTCTTCGGCCGCAAGGACACCGCCCCCGTCTCGGCCCTGCCGGCGATCCGCAACGTCACGCTGGGGCGGACCGTCTGGCTCGATACCCTGGCCTGGCGCCGGCTGGGCGATGATTTGAAGTTCACCCTCGACACCGACACCCTGGAAATCACCGCCCAGGGCCTGATCGAGCTGCGCGAGGGCGGCTTTGTCCACCGGTTCTATACGGACGACAACGTGATGTTCCAGGCTGTCACCGACGACCGCGAGGGCCAGCGGGTCACCGACATCACCGTGTTCATTCCGTGGGACAGCGCCTATCCGGGCGGCAAGGCCGACGAGGAGGCCTGGGCCAAGCGGCTGCGGGCCCGCACCTTCACGGGTCCCGGCCTGCCGGAATACCGCCGCGACTGGTTCGGCGACGAGGCCGAGAGCCAGGAGCCGGTGGCCTTCTGGGAAGACGTCCATGACGACCGAGACGGGATCCCCGACCGGCGGATCTTCCAGACCAGCATGCTGTTCTCCCGCGATTTGCCGGGCGACGGCCGCGAGCTTCTGCTAGCCATCCAGCAGGAGAACGAGAACGAAGACACGCGCCAGCGCGAGGTCTCGTTCGAGATCATGATCGGTGTGGCCCTGGGCGTCGGCGAGTTCCGGGCCTAGGCGGCAAACGAGTTTCGAGGGGAATGAACATGAGCGACCTGCACGGATTTGGCGGCAACGCCCTGGCGTTCCTACTGGCCTTCGTGGTCGCCGGCCTGTTCACCTTGGCCTTCAAGCTGATCTACCAGTGGGTTACGCCCTATGACGAGGCCAAGCTGATCCGCGAGGGTAATGTCGCTGCGGCCCTGGCCCTGGGCGGCGCCCTGGTCGGCTATGTGCTGCCCCTGGCCTCGGCGCTCAGCAACACCGTGTCGCTGGTCGAGTTCTGCGCCTGGGCGGCCCTGGCCGGCGTGATCCAGGTCGCCGCCTTCAGCCTGGTGCGCGTCGTGGCGATGAAGGACGTCGCCGCCCGCATCGAACGGGGCGAGATCGCCGCCGGCGTCTATCTGATGAGCATCTCCCTGGCGGTTGGCCTGCTCAACGCCGCCTGCATGACGGCCTGAGGCTTTCCATGACCGATCACCCGCAACCCCGCCGCCGCCTCCGCTCGGGCAGCCTGGCCCTGACCGGCCTGATGGCCGGCACGGCGATGTCGATCAGCGCCTGCGACGGCTCGCCCGCCGCAACCCAGTGGGGCGACCCACCGGCCGCGACGCAAGAGGTCGACGCCAAGACCTTCGCCTCGCTCGCCGACTGCAAGGCCGACGGCGCCATGACCGCCCAGCAGTGCGACACCGCCTATGCCCAGGCCCAGAAGGACAGCGCCACCAACGCCCCCAAGTTTGGCGACCAGCAGAGCTGCGAAGAGCGCTACGGCGTGTCCCAGTGCGTGCCACGCAGTGACAACAACGGCGGCGGCAGCTTCTTCACCCCGCTGCTGACCGGTTTCATCGTCGGCCAGGCGCTCAGCAACATGGGCGGCGGGTTTTACGGCGCGCCGATGTATCGCGACCGGGGCGGCACCTATTACGGCGGCTCGGGCGCCCCGCTGTCGCGCGACTATGTCACCGGCCGCACCCGCGTCCGCGCCGACAGCTTCGACGCTCCCGCCATGAAGGCCCCGACCCGCGTCCAGAGCCGCAGCTCGGTGATCTCCCGCGGGGGCTTCGGCGGCGGCGGGCGCTCGTACGGGGGGTAATACACCGCTCATCCCGGCGACTGCCGGGATGAGCGGATTTAAACGCCCGCTCAATGCGTCTCGTAAGCCGTCTTGCCACCGCTGATCGCGAAGGCTTCCTCGGGCGACAGCACCAGCTTCTTGCGGCCGACCAAGGCAAAATAGACGATGCCGACCGCAAACCAGATCGCCACGCCCAGCATGCCGGCCCGATAGATCGGGTCCTTCAACTGATAGAAGATCGTCACCAGCGAGATCACCACCGTCAGGCCCGCGCCGAGCACGCCGAACTTGCTCTTGTACGGCCGCGCCATGTCGGGGAATTTTCGGCGCAGCAGGATGAACGACACGCCCTGCGCCACGTAGGACAGCATGGCCCCAAACACCGCCATGTTCAGCAGCGTGCCGCCGATCACCGCCGCGCCCTTCTCGGCCCCCAGCATGAACCACACCGCCAGCATCACCAGCAGGCCGGCCGCCGAGCCGGTCAGCAAGGCGACGTCGGGCGTCTTGCGCGTGCCGCTGGTCACCGACAGGCCGCGCGGGAAGTAGCCGGCGCGCGACAGCGAATAGATCTGCCGGCCATAGGCGAAGATGATGGCGTGGAAGCTGGCGATCAGCCCCGCCACCGCCACGGCCGCCAGGACCTTGGCCAAGCCTCCGCCATAGATCGTGCGGAAACCTTCCAGGATCGGCTCGCCCGACTTCGACAGGGCGAAGGCGCCGGGCGAGATGGCGCTGTTGAGCCACAGCACCAGCAGGGCCGAGACGATCAGGGTCAGCATGCCCAGGATGATGCCCTTGGGCAGGTCGCGGGCCGGGGTGTGGCTCTCCTCGGCCGCCAGGGGCAGTTGCTCGATGGCCAGGAACAGCCAGACCGCGAAGGGCAGTTGGGCCAGGGCCCCGCCGACCCCGGCCGGCAGGAACGGTCCGTGGCCGTCCTTCAGCTCGGTCCCGCCGGGCCCCACGTTCATGGCGTATTTGAAAAAGTCGGCGTGCGGCAGGGCGCTGACCCAGAACACCGCCAGGCAGCCCAGGGCCAGCAGGGTGATGAACACCGTGAACTTGAACGACATCGCCACCCCGCCAGCGTTCAGCCCGACGAAGATGACATAGGCCCCGATCCAGTAGAGCGGCTGCACCCAGGCCGGCGTCTCGAAGATGCCGCCCAGGTACGAGCCGATGAAGAAACACACCACCGCAGCGGTCAGCACATATTCGACGTTCTCGCACAGCCCGGTGATGAAGCCGCCCCAGGGTCCCATGGCGGCGCGGGCGAAGCTGTAGGCCCCGCCGGTATGCGGCTGAGCGGCGGCCATCTCGGCGATCGAGAACGTCAGGCCCAGATACATCACGATGATGATCAGGGTGGCCACCAGCATGCCGCCCCAGCCGCCGACCCCCATGCCCAGGTTCCAGCCCGAGAACTGGCCGGAGATCACCGCCCCGACCCCCAGGGCCCACAGCGAGAACACCCCCGCGTAGCGCTTCAGTCCGCGCTTGTCGAAATAGGCCGCATCGACCTTCTCGTAGCTGACGCCGCCGCCCGCGATTTCCTCGCTCATGATCCGTCCCCCTGCTTTTGTTTCCCAGTGGAGGTTGCGCGTCGATGAGGGCGACGGCGATTCATCGTGATCACAATCCGCACTTTGGGCGACCCGCGTTCACTATTTCGGCGCCACGCGGCCTTGTGGCGTAAAAGGCGGGCGGCGGACCGTTCCTCCCCCTGTGGGGGAGGTGTCGGCGAAGCCGACGGAGGGGGGAGTGACACACCATCGCCCGCGCCCAATCCGCGATCCTAAAACTCCCCCCACCGATCGCTACGCCATCGCCTCCCCCACAGGGGGAGGACTTGAAACCCCCAGCAGCGCCGTGTCGCTCTCGTCCTTCAGCGCCACGCCCGTGAGGCCCAGGCGCAGCGCCTCACGGGCGTGCCAGGCCAGCTTGAACGCCGCCGCCTCGTAGCTCAGCCCCTCGCCCCGGATGTTGGAGACGCAGTTGCGCTCGGCGTCGGTGCGGCCAACGCGGGGTTCGAAGGTGATATAGGCCCCCAGGCTGTCGGGCGACGACAGGCCGGGCCGCTCGCCGACCAGCAGGATCACCAACCGCGCGCCCAGTAGCGCCCCGACCTCGTCGCCGAGCGCCACGCGGGCCTGGCGCGCAATCACCACGGGTCCGAGCCGCCAACCGGCCGCGCGTACGGCGGGCAGTAGGGTCTCGACCAGCGGCGCGGCATGGGCGTGGACGGCGGCGCAGGACAGGCCGTCGGCGACGACGATGGCCAGGTCGCAGGCGCCGCGCGCAGAGGCGACCAGGGCCGCCCGGCCGGCGTCCGACAGGGCCCGCCCCAGGTCCGGGCGGCGCAGATAGGTGGCGCGGTCCGGCGCGGCGCTATCGACGATCGTCGCGGGCATGCCCAGCGCCTCGATGGCCGCCGCCACGCCCTCGGCGTCGAACGCCGCGTGCACCGCGTCGCGAGCCTGGGCGTGGGCCAGGGCGAAGGCCAGCACCTCGGAGGTCGGCAGGCTGGAGCCTGAGCGGCCCAGGGCGATCCGCGCCGGGGTGTGACGACGCAGGGCCGTCCAGGGATCGGGAGTGACCGGCGTGCTCAAGTCCCCGCCCCCGCCGTCAGCAGAGGATGGCCCGCCGCACGCGGCGCCAGGCGGCCATCGCTCCCGACGATCCGCGACCGCTGTAGCCAGGCCTCGAACTCCGGCGCGCGGGTCTTGCCCAACAGCTCGCGGACATAGAGCGCGTCGTGGAAGGAGGTGGACTGATAGTTCAACATCACGTCGTCGGCGCCGGGCACCCCCATCACGAAGGTGACGCCCGCCGTGGCCAGCAGGGTCAGCAGGCTGTCCATGTCGTCCTGGTCGGCCTCGGCATGGTTGGTGTAGCAGACGTCCACCCCGAGCGGCGCGCCCAGCAGCTTGCCGCAGAAATGGTCTTCCAGCCCGGCCCGGATGATCTGCTTGCCGTCATAGAGATATTCGGGGCCGATGAAGCCGACCACGCTATTGACCAGCAGTGGCTCGAACGCCCGGGCCACGCCATAGGCGCGGGCCTCCAAGGTCTGCTGGTCCACCCCGTGATGCGCGCCGGCCGACAGGGCCGAGCCCTGGCCGGTCTCGAAATACATGACATTGTCGCCCACCGTCCCCCGGTTCAGCGACCGGCCGGCGTCCAGCCCCTCCTGCAGCAAGGCCAGCGTCACCCCGAAACTGGCGTTGGCGGCTTGGGTGCCCGCGATGGATTGGAACACAAGGTCGACCGGCGCGCCGCGCTCGATCAGTTGGAGCGCCGTGGTCACGTGGGTCAGCACGCAGGACTGGGTGGGGATCTCGAACCGCTGGATCAGGTCGTCCATCAGCCGGGTCAGGTCGCCCAGCACATTGAGGCTGTCGCTGGCCGGATTGACGCCGATCACCGCGTCGCCGCAGCCGTACAACAATCCATCCAGGATCGAGGCGGTGATCCCGGCCGGGTCGTCGGTCGGGTGGTTGGGCTGCAGGCGCACGGCCATGGTCCCGGGCAAGCCGATGGTGTTGCGGAACCTGGTGGTCACGCGGCACTTGGAGGCGGCCAGGATCAGGTCCTGGTTGCGCATCAGCTTGGACACCGCCGCCACCATCTCCGGCGTCAGGCCGGGCGCCAGTCTGGTCAGGGCGGCGGGGGTGGCGATCTCCGACAGTAGCCAGTCGCGAAATTCGCCCACCGTCAGAGACGCCACGGGCGCGAAGGCCGCCACGTCGTGAGTGTCGAGGATTAGCCGGGTGACCTCGTCGGTTTCATAGGGAACCACCGCCTCGTTCAGTAAGGTCTTCAGCGACACGTCGGCCAGGGCCATCTTGGCGGCGACCGTGTGCTGGGCGCTGGTGGCGGCGATCCCGGCCAAGGCGTCGCCCGAACGCGGCGGCGAGGCCTTGGCCAGCAGGTCGGCCAGGTTGTCGAAGGTCCAGGTCGTCGATCCGAGCGTCGCGCGGTAGGCCATGGTGCGAGGGTGGCGCAGATGGGGCCGGCTGGGAAGCGGCGCGCGGCGCGGTCGCGCTTTCAGGACAAGCTTGCCCCTTCGGTGTGCACCGTAGGGGACAGGCCCATGGGCCTGTCCCCAATCGCATCAAGCCAGCGCCTTCGCCCGCGCCGTGGCCGCCTTCACCGCGTCGACGAAGGCGTCATGCACCGCGGTCGGCAGGTCATGACCCATGCCCTCAATGATCCGCAGCTCTGCGCCGGGGATCGTGGCCGCGGTGTCTCTGCCGCCTTCCACATTCACCAACGGGTCGGCGGCGCCGTGCAGCACCACGGTCGGGGCGGTGATGGTCTTCAGGGCTTCGCGGCGGTCGCCCGAGGCGATGACGGCGATCATCTGACGCAGAACCCCGGCCGGGTGGTTGGCGCGCTGTATGGCGGCTCGCAGCAGGGGTCGCTCGGTCTCCGGATCGACCGGCCAGGCCGGGCTCTGGATAGCGATCTGGGCCTTCAGCGCATGTTCGGTCAGGCTGTCCAGATCGGTCGCTGTCGGGCGGGCGAACAGCGCCGCCTGCGCCTCAGGCGTGGCGGGCGGCACGGCCGGATTGCCGGTGGTCGACATCACCGAGACCAGCGACAGCACCTTGGACGGATGCCGCGCCGCCAGCATCTGACCGATCATCCCGCCCATCGACACGCCGGCCACGTGGGCGCGGGCGACGCCCAGGGCGTCGAGCAGGCCGGCCGCGTCGTCGGCCATGTCGCTCAGGAGATAGGGCGCGCCAGGATCCTGGCCCTGCATCAGGGCGGCGAACACCGCCGGCAGGTCGGGCGTCGGGGCGTGGTCGAACCCGCTCGACAGGCCGATGTCGCGATTGTCGTAGCGAATGACGCGGTAGCCCTCGGCCACCAGCTGATCGACCAGCGACATCGACCAGCGGGTCAGTTGCTGGCCCAGGCCCATGATCAACAGCAGCGCAGCTCCGCCTTCGGGTCCGAAAACCTCGTATTCGATCTCGATGCCGTTCGCGCGGACCTTGGGCATGGGGCTTCCTCTTTGTGGTTTCGAAGAATTCTAACGCTTGTTTGAGTTCCGCCAAGCCCCGTCGAAAGGCTTGAACCGACAACGCTGTCAGTTAGGGTGCGTGTGACCCGGAAAAGGGCCGCGGAGGAAACATGCTCAAGACCCTGGCCGTCGCCCCCATCCTGGCAATGGCGCTCGTCGCCACCACCCCCGACCTCGCCCTCGCCCTCGCCCGGCCGCCCCTGAAGCTCGTCGAGGTTCCCAAGGCTGCTGGTCCCGCCGTGTCGCTGTTCAACGGCAAGGACCTGACCGACTGGAACGCCTGGCTCGGCTATCGCGACCCGGGCCTGACCTACAAGGATCCGCCTGTCGCTCCGATCGGCGCAACCGTCGAGAGCGCGGAGATCTTCAAGGTGGTTCAGGAGGACGGCCGGCCCGCCCTCTATGTCAATGGCAAGACCTGGGGCAGCCTGGTCCATAAGGGCGACTTCCGCGACTACCACCTGCGCCTGCAATACAAATGGGGCAAGGGCCGCTGGGCGCCGCGCGAGACCCAGGCCCCCAACAACGGCCTGCTCTACCATTCGCACGGCGCGCCCGGCGCGGTGTTTGGCACCTGGAGCCGGTCGATGGAGTTCGAGATCATGCTCGGGTCGGTCGGCATGGTCGTGCGGGTCGGCGACCCGGTCAGCGCCACGGTCAAGGCGGTGGACGACCCCAGCCTGATCGAGCCCAAGCTGCGGTTCTCGCCCACCGGCCGCGACGTGGCCGTCGTTACGCCAAATTGGAACGTCGAGGCCGCCAGCGACGCCGAGAAGCCGCCCGGCCAGTGGAACACCCTGGACCTCTATGTGCTGGGCGACAGCGCCATCCACGTGGTCAATGGCGTGCCGGTGATGGAGGTCCGTGACATCCGCGCCGAGGGCCAGCCCCTGACCCACGGCGCGATCCAGCTACAGTCCGAAGGCGCCGAAACCTTCTTCCGCGACATCGCGCTGGAGCCGATCACGGCGCTGCCGAAGATCGTTGGGAACTAGGCGGGTCTTGAAAAGCAGGTGGTAGGCCTGGAGGGAGAGCCTGCTCCTGAAATTGACCTTAGATATTTCAAGGGCTTAGCACCACCCACGCCCGCTGTGTGAAACAGTCGTGTGATACAGTCAAGGGGGGCGCTGCTGCTTGGTGGACTCCCGGCAACGCGGTGCGCCACCATAGGCGCATGGCCAAAGCTGAGTCGTCCAAGTCCCGCCCTATGTCGCACGTCGCAGCGGCAAGGATCATTGACGCGCTCGACGCCTACTTGGCCGCGCCGGAAACGGCACAAGCAGACGTCGCCCGGCTGGCTCAAAGCCTACCCGAAGCGCTCCGCGAGCGGGCGGACGTGAGCGTCAAGAAGGGGGCGTCCTACCGGGACGTGATCCTGATTCAGCTCGCCTTCGGTCTGGAGCAGACTGGGGAGTTCGACCACAGCATTGCGGCGTTCGGTGCGAGGGTCAGCGGCAAGCTGGTGGGTACCGCTGCGCGGTATCGTCACATTCTCAGCGTTAAGGACGCCTACCAGAACATCGGGAAGAACAACGACAACCTCATCCGGGGCAACGTGCGTGAGTACGACGAGCTGTTGTCCATGCTCAATGACACGTCCGAAGAGGAGCGTGCCGATCTATTCTCCTACGTGGTCGCCGCGACCGCGATCACATCCCGGCCGGTTCTAGCGATGCCCTCACTCGCTCGGAGTGAACTGACCTTCGCCAAGGTATCAGGCTTCCTTGACGCTCTGCTTCTGGAGGGCTCGGGCGGGGCATACGAGCAGTTCGCCACCGCCGCCATCCTCGAAGCGCTGCTCGATGAGTTCGGGCTAAGCGGCGGGATCGGCGGCGGCCTGTCGATCAAGACCAAGCACATCAATGCTTCTGACGCCAGTTCCGGCGCGACCGCCGACGTTCAAATCATGCGCGGGAACAAGATCGAGGAAGCGTTTGAGGTCTCCGCCAGCAACTGGAAACTCAAGGTCGCCCAGGCATTGATCTCCGCCCGTGAAGCAGACCTCTCCCGCGTCCACATACTAGCTCACGGAAACGACCTCACCGGCCTAGTAGACGCGCTGACCGGGACGACCACGGACGTGTCGGTTATGGACGTCAGAAGCTTCCTGCGGACGCTTGTGGGCGTTCTAAGGAAGCCAGGCCGCGAAGAGGCCCTTCGGCGGCTCCACGGCCATCTGGTCCACAGCCAACCCGACATGGAACGGGTCAACAAGTTCGTTGGGCTTCTAGGCAGCCACGCGCTTACGGCGTGAACGCCCCAACACCTGCTCCACCAGCTCGTTACCGATAGCCTGCGCCAACCTGGGCGGCACCGCGTTGCCGATCTGCGTATACTGGGAGCTGCGCGACCCCAGGAACCGCACATGCTCGGGGAAGCTTTGGAGCGCGGCGCTCTCCATCACAGTCAGGCGTCGCGCGCCCGGCAGTTCACCAACGTAGGGCGAGCCGCCGTTCTTGAGGTGGCGGTGGTACGCCGGAATGCGGTCTTCGAGGTCGAGGAAGTGGGTCTTATTGCCCCCGGCGGCGGCGAGGATCGTGGGTGACGCCCGGCCAAGTTCGACAGCCCGGCCACCACCGTTGAACAGGTGCCCTTGATACGGGTTCGGCCGGAGGTCGGGGTTCTTCGCGAAGACGATCTTTGACGGGTTCGGTTCACCACGAGGCTCACGGGTCAGCACCGCGCCCGCAGGTACCCGGTTTTCGGGACAGCCGGGCGGCAGGCGGAACGGCGCGCCCTCGGCGCTGCCCACGATCACGAGGCGCTTGCGGCTCTGCGGGACACCGTAGTCGGCGGCGTTGAGCACCTGAGGCTCGGAGATCGCGTAGAGATCGAAGAGGGGCTCTAACACCGTTCTGAGGTACGGGCCGAAAGAGGCAAGGCCCGGCACGTTCTCCATGATGAACGCGCGCGGGCGGACTTCGAGTACGGCCCGAACGAACTCGGGCAGGAAGTCTCGGACGTCCTCGCGTCCACGGCGGAGGCCGCCGATTGAGAACGGCTGACAGGGCGGCCCACCGGCCACAACGTCAACGCCAGCCCAGCGCGCGAACTCGACATTGCGAATGTCGCCGTTGTGGACCTCTGCATGGGGGAAGGTAGCGCGGTAAGTGGCGACGGCGTCGGGCATGATCTCGACCGCCAGGGTGCTGTGAATGCCTGCGGCTTCAAGGCCAAGGCTCAAACCGCCAGCCCCTGAGAACAGGTCGAGTGTCGTAAACGCCATTCCCTCCCCTTCCCATCAACGCCACAGAGCTCGGCACGACTAGCAGAACAAGCTTAGAACGCAACGCTTCACGCGGAGGTTCGTCCGCATTTCCTAACAGGCCGTTATCCACGACATGGCGTGAGCCGCGATGCGGGCGGGGTGCCCAAACCCGACTCACCTTGTTGCCCAACGTCCGATGTCTTCATGGTGGTATCGGGCCGCGCCCATGTGAAGCACGAACCGTGGCCCCGTCCCCCGCCTTCTCCGATCTGCAAGAGACCGAGGCGCGATACCGAGGATTACAGCGGCCTCCTTCTCGCTGACCGTCTCGACCACCGCAGGCAATCCAAGGGCAACCCTCGGGTCCTCCATCACCTCGGCTGCGGCAGTGTCATATGCCCAGCGACCGTATGTCGTTCGGAGTTCCCTGCCCTCTCCACGAACGCTGATAGGCGCGCCGTTGTTGCTCTTGCGCATGTCTTGATCCCTTGGAAAAACCCCCGCCAGCGGGATGCTGACGAGGGCGCATGATGAAGTTGGAATGAGATGGAGTCGGGAGGCAGCGCGCATGCCACTTCCCGCCGCGCCGCCCAAGCTCACTGCCTGGACAACTGCTCCTTAAACGCCTGGACCTGTGCGGGGATCGCCTTGTCAGGCGTCCCGCCTTGCCGCAGCTCGCGCTGGAACTGAAGGGCCGCCGCGTCGATCTGCAAGCCGCGCTCCTCCTCGACCAGTATAGCCTTGGCGTTGTCGTAGTAGTCCTGTCTAACAACCTTCATGACCTCCACCTTCTGGTAGTCCGTATAGCTGGACCATTCAGGCGAGGTGACGTAGTCACGGAGGCTCTCCGGCAGGGTCTTGTCGCCCAGCTTGGTGTCGCCCATCAGGACCAATAGGCGGTGCTGCTGGTCGCCGGTCAGCCTGACGCCGCCGATGGAGCCTGGAACCTTCGGTAACTGGAACGACAGACGGGCCAATTCGACGTAGAGCGGGTCCTCGTCGCGGCTGGACACCTTGATGCCAGCCACGCGGTCGTACTCGACGGGCTGGCCGATGAAGCCGTCACGACGCTCATGGAGCGCCACGTTGGCGAAGAAGTACGAGGAGACGTACTGGTTCTTCATCTGCTCCCACCAGTCCGCCGGATCAGTCGTCTGTAGGGTCTGGTCGTTGGCCTCGCTGGACATGCCCTTCTGTATCCCGCCCATGGGGGCGAACCGCTGGAGGAGGCCCCCCGCGATCTGCTGGAGGCCTTGGGCCTGGGTGTCTTCCTTGGCGAGCTGCGAAACAGCCTGGAGGCCTTGGAGGTAGGTCTTCGACATGATGTTGGTGGTGATCGCGGACCACCCGGCGTCGGCGAGGCTTGCCAAGCGGTGGGCGATGGAGGGGTCGCCCGACAGGTCGGAGTCCTCGATAGCCTTCTCGAACTGATAAAGGTCCGCGCCAATGCCGATCAGGGTCGCGAGCGGGTCGATCCGGCCGTACTCGATCCAGTGGTCTCCCACCTTCATGGAGTATTGCGACCGGAGGGACCGGCTGCTCGACTTGAAGCCGCCGTCGTAGCCCACCAGGGAGCCATTGGCTGCCATGTTGTAGCCCATCAGCAGCACCGAGGTGCCCATGCCCATCTTGACCAGGGCCTCGGTGGCCTTGGGTCCGTTGGACCGGAGGTCTTCCCGAAGCTGCTTCTTGAACAACCCCACGGGGGAGTAGTCCATGATGCCAGTCTCAAGGATGCGGATCGGAGTGTTGACGAACGGCGCGATGATGCCTGCGGGGTCCATTGCTTTGGCAGCCTTGGACATTGCGTTGCCGATGCTGGTGGTCGGAGCGTCTTGGAACAGCATGCGACGGGCGTCAGCCTGGGCGATCTCTTCGATGCCGTGGCGCTGGATCACGTCCTCAGCCAACTGCGCGATGCGCGCCGGGTCACCGCCTCCCGCCTCAATGGCGTTCTGCAGGTGGACCGCAGTCTCCCGCGAGGTGCTGGAGACGAGGACCTTGGCGTTGCGGTGGGCGTAGTCGGAGAGTTCCTTGCCGGTCTTGCCGATCTTCAGGCCCTGCTCGGTGGTCACCCCAACGGCCTCCGCATAGCGGTGGGCGCTGTAGACTGCCGTGCCGGTCAGCTCGTCGAGGAACTCGATGGTCATCACACGGCCAGCGCGGGTGAGCGCGCCGAAGGTGTTGACGATCAGGCCGACAGTCGCCCGCGCGGACGCAGCCAGGAAGGCCGGGCCGTGGTCGGCTTGGGCCATCAGGCTGTCCACCTCGCTGGCCGACAGGTAGATCGCCGGGTCGCGCATGGCAGCCTCGCGGTGGAACCTGAGGCTCACCGATCCGCTGGCGTGCTGGCCGAACTTGTCGCCAGCAAGGGTGGGCACGCTGCCCATCATCCGCTCCCAGTCCTTGGCCGCTTTCTCGGCAGCCATGGAGCCCTTGAGGCCAGCCGATCCAGCACCTTCGGCAGCGTGTCCAACCTCACGGATGAGGGAGGCACCAGCCACTTGGAGGGCGCGGGTCAGGCCGTTGACGTAGGCAGGAGCGACGGTCGCCCACTTGGCGCGGTTGACGGCGGCGGCGATCAGGAAGTCGTCGCGCTTGGTCAGCCAAGCCAGGGGGCCGTGGCCCAGGCCAGCGATCAGGTCTAGGCTGTGGTTGGTCACCATGCCCAGGGCGGTCGCCGAGGCGGTGCCGACGCTGAACAGGTTCGCGGAGGTCTCGCGCAGCGCACGGATGCCCCGCACCTTGAAGCCGCCCTCTTGCTTGGCGATGGCAGCCGCGACGGCTGATAGGTCGCCGTTGGCCTTCATGACTTGGTCGAACAGGGCCTTGCGCTGCGCCGGGGTGGAGGCATCGCCGAGTTGGCGGAGCTTCTCCTCCCAGGACGACTTGAGCTTGGCGGCTCGGGCGGCGGGGTCCTTGATCACACTCTTGGCCAGCTCGACGCCTTCCTTCGACGTCCGCACCGCGTTCATCATCTGGATGGAGCGCAGGCCCCGGCCCATCTCCGAGAAGGAGCCACGCATGGCAGCCTGGAGGGTGGTCAGGGTCTCGAACTGCTTGAGGAAGGCGACGTAGGCCGGGTGGGCAGGGTTGTCGAAGGTGAACTCGCCGCGCGTGATGGCTTCCCCGAGGGCTTCCCCGTGGACGATCAGCTTGCGCGCCTCGCCGCCGACCAGGGCCGAAGCGGCGCGGACGTGGACGTCGAGGTTGCGGGTCTTGCCCTTGAAGGTGTTGATCACCTTGGCGACGTCGCTGCCGATCATCTTCGACAGGAAGGCAGCAGCCTCATCCGTGCGGGGCGCGGAGCCCATCGCGTCGGCCAGCCGCTTGCCAACCTCCGAGGAAGAGATGCGGTTCAGGAGGTCGTCGATGGAGCCGCGCAGGGCCTCGGGGTCAGCGTGCTTGGCCATCCACTCGCCGAAGTCCAGGCGGCTGGGGTTGACGCCGATCCGCTCGATACCCTCGAACTGAGTGTGCCCGAGGAACTGTTGGGCCAGCTCAGTGATCTCGCCCTCGGTCATCGTCGCGCCTTTGCGCTCGACGTTCAGGATCATGGACTCGACGCTGTCGATCTGGTCGCCGACAGGGCGGGCGGTGTGGACCTCAGCCGGAGCAACGCCCAGGCCACCCTCGGGGAAGAGGTCGGCTTGGTGGCCAGCTTCGGCGGCGATCTGGTCAGCGACGTGCGCCTTGACTTCGGCATGGGTGACCGAGGCGTCGTGAGCCACGACCGTCTTGCCAGCGGCCTCCGTAAGGGTGCCAGCGGCATCAACGATCTGTGACCCCCGCAGGAGCTTGAAGCCCCTGGCGAGGGTCTCGAAGCCCCCGGCGAACGCGAGGTTGGTCGTGAAGTCGGCGGCGGTGTTCTTCATGCGGGCCATGATGGCGTCGTCGTTCTTGTCCACGCTCAGCGCATCGACCAGCCCGTTGAACTTGGTCGCTTCGCCGAAGGCGGAGCGGTCCATGCCCATCTCGTGGGCGGTATTGGCGAGGTTGCCTTCGAGCGGGTGCAGGCTGCTGAACGCGGCCACGCCGCTGGCCACAACGTCAGCCGCCAGGGGAGCGAACTTGCCCCACTGAGCGAACATGCCCGCGCCTTCCAGCGCCAGCTTGGTCTTGCTGAAGGGGATGGCGAACCCGACGACGGCCTGGGTGAGCTTGGCGAAGCCGCCCTCGGACTTGGGTATCTGGGCGTCGAACACCTTGTGCTCGTCGAGCAGGCGGCGGACGGTGTGGTCCTTGGCCTGGTCATAGGGGACGAAGGCGAACTTACCGCCCTCGAAGGTCATGATCTTGGTGTGCTGGCCGCTCTCGGCGAACAGCGCCTTGTCGAGCGTGGCGTCGTCCTGGCGCTGCATGTCGTACAGGCCGTCCACGACGTCGAAGGCGGTCTCGGCGACGCCGGTAATGGCGCGCTCCAGGCCTCCCGCCACGCCGCGCCACAGGATGTCCTCGACCCAGCCCGGCTTGCGGGGGGTGGGGTTGACGATCGGCGGCGCGTAGCTGCGCTGGGGGATGCTGGAGGCGGCGAATGTGGGTGCGAAGGAAGCCTCAGAGGCCCCGAAATCAACCCCGTCGTCGGCACTGAGGTCGAGACCGCCGGCGGCGGGGTGGTTCTGGGCAGGGGTCGCGAAGTCGATTTGATCATCACTGCTAAGGTTAGTGCGTCCGGCGACGTGTTGGGGGCTATGGGCCAAGCGGCTCTCCTCTAGCGGGCAGCGGTGGGAATGGTTCTGATGACGGGGTTATTGAGCCGCTTGCGCGTTTGAGCGGGGCGGCGAACAGGATGCGACCGCGCGTAACCAACCTGACGAGGCCGTGGCGATGGCCTCGCTATTGGCTGGGGGCCTAGACCCGGCGGCTGGCTCGCGAGATGACCTCAAGGTTCCGGCGGGTCATGTTCAGACGGTCGCCGTCTCGGTGGCGGACGATCTGCCGAGGGCCTGCCCCGGTGATCAGTCGGGACACCTGCACCAACGTGGGGTCTCCTGGCTGGCCGCTGGTCCTCACGTACTGTCGGCGATTTCCGTTGGAGTTGGCGAACCACCCGCCCCGGTATCCCCAGTCGTGCAGGCGGGAGAGGTCAGCGGCGTCGATGGTGGCGAAGTAGCCAGGGCGGTTGCCCAGGGGGACGCGCAAGGTGGAGCCATCGTCTTCGTGGGTGGCCATGGGAGTTTTGGTCTTCGTCATGTGAGGTCCTGAAATGCAGAAGGCCCCCGCAGCGCTTGGCTGACAGGGGCCTTGATGAGGGGGCGGTGTGCGCAGGGTTAGGGGCGAGGGCCGTAAAGCCGCTCATGGTCGCCCCGAAGCGCCACGCGGGCGACGGCGCGGGCTTCCGACAGGTGCGCGAGGTTGGCCCCCGGTTGGGCGTCGGGCACCGCAGGCGGGTTGCGGGTCGCGATGACCACACCCTTGTTGACGAGCTTGTCGCCCATATCGTGGAGGTGGACGGACTTGCGTTCCTTCGCGACCCATTGGGCGTCTTCAAGCGTCCACGGGTGACCGGCGAACCAGTCGGCGATGGCGTATGCGGTTTCAGCCTCGCCAACGCGACGGCGCTGGACGGTCTTCAGGAAGACCTCGTTCCCCGTGGAAAAGGCGGGTGTTCGATTGTCGGGTAGGGTGGCGGCTTGCATGGTGCTCATGGGTCTGGAGCCCCGGCCAAAAGGCCGCAGCGTTGATGGATGATGAAGGGGGTGAGGGACGCCCTGTGCAGGTCGATACACATGGGCAAAAAGTGGGGCAGACGAACGAACGCCGCAGGGAGCGGGGCCGAGGTCTGACAGGGTTGGCGTGGTGATTTCGGACAAAGCCCCCGGTCGCCCCCGTCGCGTCGCCTAAGCCAGGGCCAGGGAGCTTCGGGAGCGCCAGAGGCGACCGGGGGAACGACGCCAACTGACCAGAGGGCAAGGTCAGGGGCGAAGGGGACGCAACGAAGAAGCTTCGCTGCGGGATTCGTTAAGGTCAGCCTCGACACGCCAGCGCGGGCGGGACTCCTCGACAGGAGAAGGCCAGCACGACGAAGCTGGCATGAGGGGATGGACTGTGGAGGTGCATCTCCCTGCCCTGACCTTGTGGGCCAGCAGTCGGCAGCCTTTGGCTAGCGGCGGGGAGCCGTAGGACAGCCTAGGGGAACAACTGTAGGGAAACCGGAGGGCGGACTGGCTTGGTCTCTAAAGGACGTACCAATTGATCCATCTGATTTCGTTCAGCTTTTCGCCGTGCCTGGCGACAACGAAGCCGGAGCCGGATAGGCTAAACAAATCAGTAACTTGCCGCCGCCATCACACCCGCCGGTCGAGCAGGCGTTTGACGCCCATCGCTGTCCAGCCTTTCCCGCGAGGGGTGTCGATATGCATCTCGTCCAACTGCGCCGCCACATGGGCGAGCGATAGGCCCTCGGCACGAAGCCTAGTGGCGATGGGCTGGACGCGAGCAGCGAAGGCGTCAGCCTTGGCAGCCGCTGCCGCTGGACCCAGGTCGCGCCGAGAGACGCTGAGGCCCGCAGGGTTGCCCAGCCGGGTGACGGGCCGACCGCTCTTTTTCGACGCATAGGGCAACCCGTCTTTCAAGCGCGCCTTGATCTCACCTAGCGCCGCCTTCGTCCGCGTCGAGATGGCCTCGCGCTCCTGCTGCGCCACCGCCGCCATGATATGGACCGTCAGCCGGTTGGCTTGGGGCATGTCACAGGCGACGAAGTCCACGCCCTCCTCCTCCAAGCCGGTCAGGAAGTGGACGTTGCGCGAAAGGCGGTCGAGCTTTGCGATGAGGAGCCGCGCGTTTGTCAGCCGGCACCGCTCCATTGCTTCCGCCAGGGCGGGCCTGTCGGCGCGCTTCCCGCTCTCGACCTCTTCATAGCTGGCGACCAGCGTCCCGCCTGACCGCTCAAGGTACTCCCCCACGGCGCGGCGCTGGGCAGCCAGCCCAAGACCAGAAGCCCCCTGCCGGGCGGTCGAAACTCGGTAGTAGGCTACAAAGCGGGTGTTCATATCAAACTTCCAAACGGACGTTACACAGTTCGATATGGTCGATGGAGTCGGGTGTCAACCGCGATATGACGGACGCCGCACCTCCCCCTCCAGTCCCGCGCTGTCGCCTGCCTGCAACGCTGCAGCCTCCGCACTGGCGCAGATAGTTAAATATAATCAATCGGTTGACAGACTCTGCCGGACGACTCAGAGAAGCTTCACCGGCGAACACCCGCCGCGTCTTACGGAGTTCTCCCTTGAACATTGCTCACTTGACGCGCGTCGCTGCCCAAGCCGGTAGCGACGCCCCGTCCGTTTCCACTGGCACCGTCGATGACGAGCTAGTCGGGCTCGATGACGCTGCATGGATACAGGCCTCAGCGGCTGCGTTCAGGGTACAGCTCCAAGCTTTCAGAACGAACCATACCCAGCGGGGATAGGCTCGATTCCTGTTGAAGCTGCGCGTCACCGCTGTAGAATTCTGACGCGGCCCCCGGCGCGCTAGCGCCGAGGACCGGGTAGCTGGCTAGAGCAACCGAAGGACCAGATGGACAACCCATCTGGTCCTTTTGCTTGTGCGCCCACCTACGCGCTTGGGCAGGAGCAACCGCCGTGGCGGTCGTGCAGCGCCCTAGCCAATGGAGGGGCATCGGGCCGAAGGCCGGGCGACCGGCGGACGTCAGCCGCCACGAACCGCGACCCGCCGTCAGCCAGGGCAGTGCTGAGGTTGACCGAAGTGCCGCGCTGCCCAAGCGCCGTATAGTAGCGCCCCGCCAGCATTTGAGGCTGCATCCAGCGTGAAGCGAGCGGAGGGCTCCCGGAACTGTCAGGCCGCCCCCCGGTAGGGGGGTAAAGAAGGCTAGGCACCTACCATATGCCCCCTCGGCTTTCTGACCCTAAAAACCATCGAGCCAAACGGCGGCACCGAACGGACGGCAGGTCTGCGGAGGCGGCGGCAACCGTCTTGGCACCAGAGGCCAACAGTTCCCCCAGCAGGCGGTTCGTCTCCTGCTGCGCCGTCGTGAACGCAGCGAGGGCCTCGGCGAGGTCCATAGGAAGCGGCATGGCTTCCCGCGTGTCAGCGTGGGCCGTCTCACGGGCCTCCTCGTTGAGGAGGTAGCCGCCGGTCTTGCGGATGGACGGCAGGACCTCGCGGTTCACCCAGCGCTGGAAGACCTTGGCCTCGGGTTTGTCCGAGCGGTTGATCAAGGCGTAGAGGCCGGACTCGGCGAGCACGAGCATCGAGCGGCGGACTTCCTTACCCACCCACCGTGGGTGGGGGATAAAAGCAGCAGAGTTCGGAACTCGTCGTCTTCGAGCCGCTGCATGATCGCGGAGGCCTGCCCCTTGGTGGTCTGATAGATACCGAGCGCTCGGCAGACGTCAGCCGCCACGAACCACGGCTCACCGTTGATCATGGTGGTCCTGATGTTGACCGGCTCGTCGCGTCCGGTTGGCGCGAAGGTGAAGATGGTGGGGGTTTGGGCGGGGTGATCCGGTGCAGGAGGCTGGAACGGCAGTACAACTCCAGCAATCAGGTCAGGGCGAGGCGCTAAACCCCCAGTTCTAAAAGGGCTAGGCACTTGCAACACCCGTGCAACTGGTGCCTACCCGGCAGTGGCGCTATCCGCGCATCGGGGACCACTCATGACCGAACTTGCAGCGCATAGAAGCGAACAGACAGCCGGGCTTCGCACGTACTTTCGGATGGGGCTGGCTTCGGTCCTCACGGTGCCCTTGTTCTTCTGGCTGGTCTACTGCGTCGTCGTTTCGGTGGTCGGTGCACTGACGCTCATCATCGTGGGGTTCAAAGCATCCTGGGCGGTCGGCGGGATCATTGGGGTGTTCCTATGCTTTGGCCCGTTTCTGTTCCTCTGCGTGATCTCTCCGTTTCTGTACCTCGGGCTCCTGAACGCACTTCCGCCGATTTGGACGGACACGGCAACCTCAACAGGTCGTAAAATTGGCTCGACTGTGATTACCGTCGTAACCGTGAGCTTGGTCGCTTCTGGAGCGCACTGGGTGGGCACACGGGCAGTCGGCTGGGTTGCCGACCTCAATCCCTGCGCGTCCTACGCCGCCGGAGTTACCGGCTCCAAGTCCGTGGAAAACTGCGCTGCGCCGTGAGGCCCGGCGAGACGCCTGCCGCCTTGCCACCGCAGCCCACCGGGTCTGGCGCGCTGCATGCCTAGTAGCGCCACAAGCCTTGCCCTACCTCGGCAGCCTGAAGTCCCCTAAGGCCACCTTGACCAACTCGCGGTGCAGCACCTCCACCATGTCGCGCTTCCCGTACCTCGTGGAAATGCCCTTCGTCGTCCAGCCTCCTAGCGCGTCGGATGTCTCATCGCCTACCCCGGCGAGGCGGCAGGCGTCTTTGAAGCCGTGCCGGAAGCTGTGAAAGACTAGCGACGGTTCCGACAGCCCAATGCGGTCCATGTGTCGCCCGAACCACCTGCTGAGATCATGGGAGTACTCGCCCCCCTTGCCCGGCCTAAGCTCCGGGAAGAGGCGCTCCTGCCGCGCCGCGCGGGCAGCCTCGACGAAGTCCAAAAAGCCCGCAGCCAAGACCTCGGGATGGACAGGTATGACGCGCTCGCTCGCTGACGTCTTCAGCCGCTTGGCCCCTGCCCGCTTACCGTCAGCATCGAACTCCGAGAGGTCGAGACAGGTCACGCCGCCGATCACCCTCACGTCTTGGGGCGCAAGCTGACAGAGTTCCCCAGCCCGCGCACCTGAGTAGGCGGCGAGTGCCGTGACCCAGTAGCGGCTGGGCCGCTCGGTCTTCTCGTCAGGCAGACCGGCAAAAACCTTCCGCAGTTCGTCCGAGGTAAAGCCCCGGCGCTTGACGTTGGCCCTGCCCTTCTTAACCAGATCAGCGGCAGGGCTCTTGCCGATCAAGTCCTCCTTCACCGCCCAATTGAAGATGGCCGCGAGGTGCTGCAGGTATGTGGTCACGGTGTTGGGGGCGAGGACGCTCACCTTATCCCGTTCACCGGCAGCGGCGGCCTCGACCATGGACAGCTTCGGGTAGCGCTTGGTCATATGAACAGGAACCCGCCGCAGCAGGTCACGAAGGTTGCGGCAGTCGGCCCGCGTGATCGTCTCGATGTCTCGGCCGCGCCCTAAACACTCCTCAAGCGCCTTGAAGATGTGGTCGTACTTCCGAGCGGTGGACTCCAGCCCATGCAGGGCCTCCCGCTCACGCCGATAGTCGTCGATCAGCTTACCTAGGGTCACGCCCCCGCTTTTGACCGCCGCGCTCTGAGCAGCGGGGATGCCGGGGGCACCTACCTCGACCACCCTACCCGCCTGACGCTCCCTCAACAGGTCCAGCCATTCGACCTGGGCGGCGAGCAACGCGCCTGCCATCAGGCGGACGCTCGGGTCGCCCTCGGGATACCAGCGGCCCGCCTTCGCGAGAACCTCAGCGGCCTGCACTGCCCTTGGCTGCCAGTCGCCCGACGCCAGCGCCTCACGGGCTTCCGGCTCCACAAACTCCAGCACGAGGTCCACGTTCTCCGAGGCGGACCGTCCGGCCATGAGGCGAGCCTCGGCATCAGTCGCCATCCAGTCGGCAAGTTCCCGCTTCGCCAGCGCCTGCGCTTCAGGGACCGACAAGGGGGGAGCAGTCTCGCCCGCAAGCCGCCTACGGGCGTCCGCGATCTCTTGGTCCGTCTGGACACCCCGGACACGAGCAAGGCGACCCGCCTCCCTGATGTCCTTTATCCCCAGACTCTCGTTCCAGAACGCTTTCCCAACGATCTTGACGATGTCGTCGGGCACCCGGCGGCGGAACCAGTAAACGGCTCCTCGGCGGTTCACATACTGTGGCTTTGGCAAAGTCTCGTCGCCCCGTTGTGATACAGTTTTGTGCGTCACGGGCGAAATACAAGTCCTTGAATTACCTAGTCTTCCAGCAGAAACAACGCCTTAGATGGGCGGTGGTAGGCCTGGAGGGACTCGAACCCCCAACCAGACCGTTATGAGCGGTCGGCTCTAACCATTGAGCTACAGGCCCCCATAGGCAGGAGGACGGGTCGATTAGCATGAGCCGAACGGCGCTTAAAGGTCCGGTTCAGGTTCAGGCTGTCATCCGTTGCGCGCAGCCCTCCTCTGGCCACGCTCGTCGTGATCGTGGGATAGGACGGTAACGGTCGCGGCGCCCTGGCGTGCCCGCATGGAGAGAACCAAAATGACGACCCTGATGTCCCGCGCCGCGAGCCTCGCACCCGCCAGCGTCTTGGCCAGCGCCCTGGCCGGCGCCCTGCTCACCGCCGTCGCCCTGCCGGCCCATGCCGAGGACGCGGCGTTCCGCGCCACCACCTTCAGCCTGTCGGCCTTCGGCGAGACAAAGGTCGCGCCCGACATGGCGACCATTTCGCTGGGCGTCCAGACCGACGCGCCCACCGCCGCAGGGGCGCTCAGCGCCAACGCGACCCAGATGACCAAGGTGATCGCCGCCCTGAAGAAGGCCGGCATCGCCGAGCGCGACATCCAGACCTCGGGCCTCAACGTCAATCCGCAATATGTCTACGAGCAGAACCTGCCGCCCAAGCTGACCGGCTACCAGGCCAGCAACCAAGTGACCGTGCAGGTGCGCGACCTGGCCAAGCTGGGATCGACGGTGGACGCCACGGTCGGCGCCGGGGCCACCACGGTGGGCGGCATCGCCTTTGGTCTGCAGAACCCCCAGGCCGCCGAGGACGCGGCACGGGTCGACGCGGTCAAGGCCCTGCAGGCCAAGGCCGACCTCTATGCTCGGGCCACGGGCTACAAGATCGTGCGCCTGGTCACACTGGGCGAAGGCGGCGGCTATACACCCGCCCCGCCGATGCCGATATACGCCATGGCCAAGCGCGAAATGTCCGACAGCACCCCGGTCGCGGCCGGCGAGTTGAAGGTGCGGGTGGACGTGTCGGCGACGTATGAGCTGGCGAAGTAAGAGGTGATCCCTCTCCCCTTGCGGGAGAGGGTGGCCTCGCGGAGCGAGGTCGGGTGAGAGGTCGAAAGACCGTGCCGCCGCGATCAGCCGAAAGGCCGGTCGCGGCGGTTCTCGTTTGAGAGACCCCTCATCCGTCAGCTTCGCTGACACCTTCTCCCGCAAGGGGAGAAGGAAAAAGACTACAGCCCCGCCTTCTTGAAGGCGTGCTCCACACGGTCCTGGATCTCGACGCCCGGCAGGGCGCGCTCGCCTTCCATCATCGCTACATAGGTGAGGTGACGGTCCGGCTGGCCGGCGCCGGTCGGGACCGGGCCCATGGCCCAGCCGACGGTGGCGCCAGGGACGTCGCTGCCGCTCGGGCAGCTGGCGAAGTGGGCGGGCTTGCCCACGGCCGCCTTGAGGGCGGCGTCGGCCGTGGTGGTGGTTCCGTCACAGGCCGGCAGCGGACGTGCGCAGCCGATATAGCCGCCGCCGCGCCAGACCCGCTGGCCCTTGTCGTTCCCGATCTCGACGCAGGTGTTGGGTCCACCGATCGCTCGCCCCACGGCCAGGGTCAGATTGGCGTCATCGACGCCCTTCGGCAGCTTCGGCGCGCAGGCAGCCAGGGACAGGCTGCAGAGCGTCAGGCCCGCCAGGGCGACGGCGACGACGCCCCGCACGCTCAGGCGGCCTGCTTGATGTGGTTGCCGGCTTCCAGCAGCACGACGGTGGGGGCGTAGTTTCGGGCCTCTTCCGCCGGCATCTGGCAGTAGGTCACCACGATCACCGTGTCATTCTTCTGCACCAGCCGGGCGGCGGCGCCATTGACGCCGATCACCTTGGAGCCGCGCGGCGCGGCGATGGCGTAGGTGGTGAAGCGGGCGCCGGTGGTGATGTTGAGCACATCGACCTGTTCGTTGGGCAGGATGCCGGCGGCCTCCAGCAGGTCGGTGTCGATGGCGATCGAGCCTTCGTAATCGAGGTCGGCCTGGGTGACGGTGGCGCGGTGAAGCTTGGCCTTCATCATCGTCAACAGCATGGCGAAATCACCCTATGGGTTTGAAACAGCTTTTGATTTTCCGGATCGCCACACACATGACCCGTGATCAGTCAGCCATATAGACACGAAGCCCAGCCCATTCAATCGCGGCCCGATATCGTCTCGCCTTCGCTTGGGCGGCGAACACAGGTTAACAGCCGCGCTTTGGCGCCCTATGGTTGGAAGAACGACGTGATGCGAGGGGGCTCTCATGCGACTTGTAACCGGTTTGGCGCTGGGAGCGATCCTGGCGGCGGGCGCGCTGAGCGGCGCGCTGTCTCAGACACGCGACGCTGCGGGCAGGCCGATCCCTGGCGCCGCCCCGACCACGGCGCCAACCGCGGCTGGAGCGGCCGCTCCAACCCGGGGGGCCACCCCCGAACAGATCGCCGCGCGCCGCGCGGCCGCCCTCGCCGCCCGTCAACAGCGCGGCGGTCAGGTGGACTGGCAGGCGGCGGTCGGCGGCCTGCGCCAGAGCACCGGCATCGCCGAGAAGCTGGCTCCCAACCTCAACCAGGCGGCCGTGGACGCCACCCGCGTGCCCATCCTGCTGCCTACCGACACCGACCTGACGGCCGGGGCGCGGATCTATTCGTTCGGCGACTACTACACCATCACCGCCGACGCGCCGGGCGTCGGGATATCGCTCAGCGGCACGACCACGGTGGTTCCGCTGCCGGCCGGCACGCCGCTGAAGATCACGCCGATGGGCCCCGAGGGCGCGACGGTGCAGCGCACGGTCGACGGCCAGTTGGTCAGCTTCGTGCGCTACGGCGTGCTCTACACCGTCGAGGTGCGCTGCGACGCCCCCACCGACCCGCGCTGCGCCGACGACAACTACGTGATGGGCCTGGCGGCCAAGACCACCGCCGTGGTGATGGGCGCCGCCGCCCGCGCCGCCGCCGGCCTGGGGGGGTAAGACCATGCGCAAGTCTTCCTTGTTGGCGCTCGCGCCCCTGGCCTTGATGGCCGCCCTGGCGCTGAGCGCTTGCGACGACAAGACCAAGCCCCCCGCGCCGTTGGCCGGCGAGGTCAAGACCCCGGCCTCGCCCGAGCCGAGCGCCCCGACGCCCGAGGACGCGCCCAGCGACGGCGGCGCCGAGCAGACGCCCAGCGAGCCTATCCCGCCCGCGCCCGGTCCGCCGGTTCAGCCCGACACCCCCCCGTCCCCCTCGCCCGCCACCTTCGACCATGGCGCGCCGGGCGCGATCCCGGCTGGACAGGGCCACGGCTATCTGGACCGCACGGTCTGGGCGCCGGCCATGTGCTGGCCGCTGCAGGACGCCGCCTTCGCCAATTCCCAGGTCTACGGCCACGGCGGCGGCATGGGTCCGGGCGGCACCGCCCAATGCGACACGGTCAATTACAGCCTGCCGTGGCGCGACACCTTCTGCGAGGCCCGCTCGCGCGACAATCCGTTGTGCGCTGGCGGCGGCACGGGGCACCAGGGCCAGGACATCCGTCCGGGCTCCTGCAAGAAGAACCTGCACTGGACCGTGGCCGCCGAGAAGGGCGTGGTCACCGATATCGGCAGCTACAGCGTCACGTTGGTCTCCTCGGCCGCGCCGCACCGCACCTATCGCTACCTGCACATGCAGATGGCGGCCCTGGCGGTGAAGGAAGGCGACACCGTGGTGGCTGGCCAGAAGTTGGGCAGGGTGGCCAACGATTTTGGCGGCACGCCCACGACGATCCACCTGCATTTCGAGATGCGGGCGGGGGTGTCGGGCGTGACGACGGACGGCAAGGCCGTGGTGCTGCACACCTTCCTGCCGCCGTATATGAGCCTGGCCGAGGCCTATCAGCGGAAGCTGAATGGGGGGAGCTGTTCTTAAAATCTCCGCTCAACCCGGCGAAGGCCGGGATGAGCGGAATTAGAATCGAACCTGGAGTATCGCGCTCCAACGGTGAATCGCGGGGGCTTTCCCCGGGGGCGCGATGCTCTAGTTTTGAACGTCAGCCTTGGCCGGGCACACCGCGCCGGCTGGATCGGTCGTCAGCTTGACGCTCTGCAACGACACCGCCATGGCGCCCGCCGTCGACAGGGCGAACGGCGTGGTGACCTTGGTCACGTCGGTCCCCGCCGCCTGGAAGCACTTGAGCGAGATCTTCAGGCTCCTCCATTCGCCCAGCGGCGAAGCGGCCAGCACCGGCGTCACATCCAGCCTGCCCCCGCCGATCGACAGGCTGACCGGCGCGGTCGGCCTGGCGTCCAGGCGGTAATCCACCAGCAGGTCGATGTCGGCATTGGCCTGGAAGCTGAGGTCGAAGGCTTGGTCGGCGGCTAGGGCTGCCGTGGCCGGCGCGCTGCCGGAGAAGGTCAGCTGGCGTCCGGCTTCCTGCACATTGCCGGCGTCGATCGGCCGGACTTGCACCGCCGTGGTCGGGGTCAGGCGGAACTCGAACGGGGCCAGCGTCTTGCCGCCAACGAAATAATTGCTGACGTTCTCGGTCGCGACGGTGAAGCCGGGCTTCTCCGACAAGGCGCCCAATCGGACCTTGTCGCGGTAGGTCAGGCCATAGCCATAGGCGAACTGCGGATCATAGCCCTTGTCGCCACGGTTCAGCGTGAACTGGCCGGCGTTGCGCGGCCAGCTGAAGGCCAGCTTGCCGTGGAAGTCAGCGCGGGGCTTGCCGGCCTTGTCGCCGATCAGCACGTCAGCGATCCCGCCACCTTCAGAGCCCGGCAGCCAGGCCGCCACGAAAGCGTCCGATGCGTTGATCTCGGGATTGACCCACAGCGGGCGGCCGCTGAGGAACACCGCCACCATCGGCACGCCGGCGGCTTTCAGTTTCTTGAGCAGAGCCAGGTCAGTCTTGGCGCCCGGTTGATATTCCAGGGTCCTGATGTCGCCCACCCCCTCGGCATAGGGGGTCTCGCCGAACACCACGATGGCGACATCGGGTTTCTTGGCGAAGGCGCCATCGACGCTGAGGGTGGCCGAGCCGCCCGAGGCCTCGACCGTCTCCTTCAGACCCGCATAGATCGACTGAGCGTTGGGGAAGTCGGCCTTGGTGTTGCCCGTTCCCTGCCAGGACAGGGTCCAGCCGCCGGCCTGCTGACCGATATCGTCTGCGCCCGAGCCGGCCACCAGGATGTTGGCCGAGGCCTTGACCGGCAGCACGCCGTTGTTCTTCAGCAGCACCAGCGACTCGCGCACCGCCTGCCGGGCGATGGCCTTGTGCTCGGCCGAGGCCATCACAGCGTCCTTGCCCTCCAGCGGACGCGCCTGCTGGAACAGGCCCATCTTGGCCTTCACGCGCAGGATCCGACGCACGGCGTCGTCGATGCGCGCCATCGGGATCTCGCCCGACTTGGCCTGGGCGACGGTGTTGGCGAACAGCGCCTTCCAGCTATCGGGCGCCATGTACATGTCGAGCCCGGCATTGGCGGCCTGGGCACAGCTTTGGGGCGTGCAGCCGGCCACCTGGCCGTGGCCGTTCCAGTCGCCGACGATGAAGCCCTCGAAGCCCATCTTGCCTTTCAGCACGTCGGTCAGCAGGCTCTTGTTGCCGTGCATCTTCTCGCCGTTCCAGCTGTTGAACGACGCCATGATGGTTAGAGCCCCGGCGTTGATGGCCGGGATATAGCCCTGGGCGTGCAGGCGAATTAGCTCGGCTTCGGAGACCTGGGTGTCGCCCTGGTCCTTGCCGTTGTGGGTGCCGCCGTCGCCGAGGAAGTGCTTGGCGCTGGCCGCCACGTGGCCCTGTTGGATCACGCCGCCTTGAGAGACGGCGCCCTGAAGACCCAGGATCATCTGGCCGGCATAGGAGCGGACGATCTCGGGATCTTCCGAATAGCCCTCATAGGCCCGGCCCCAGCGATCGTCGCGCGGCACGGTCAGGGTTGGGCCGAACGCCCAGTCGAACCCGGCGGCGGCGGTTTCCCGCGCGGTGGCCGCGCCGATCTTGCGGATCAGCTCGGGGTCCCTGGTGGCGCCCAGCGCGCTGTTGTGCGGAAAAAGCGTTGCGCCGACCGCGTTGCCGTTGCCGTGCACAGAGTCGATGCCGAACATCAGCGGGATGTGCGTGCCGCCGTCACGGGCCTCGGCGGCGGCGCGGAAGGCTTTCACGGATTCGACCCACGGGCCGATCGGCGAGCGATCGGGCGCGCCCAGCGGCGGCGAGCTGCCGCCGGCCAGGATCGAGCCGAGAGGATAGGTCTTCAAGTCGTCCGGCTTTACCGAACCGATGTCGCCCTGGATCATCTGGCCGACCTTTTCCTCAAGGGTCAGCTTGGCCAACAGGGAATCAACGAAGGCCTCGGTCCGGGAATCGACCACGCCCTGGCTCTTGGCCGCCGGCCAAGACGCGGGGTGAGCGGTGCTCTTGGCCTCGGCGGCGGACGCGCCGTTCGCAAGGGGCGCCGTCAGAAGGGTGGTCGCCAGCAACGCAGCGCAGAAGGCCTTGGTGTTCATACACTCCCCACATTTTCTTATTGGATGCGACAACGTTGTCAGTCGCACGCCGAGGTCGGTCCGGCAATCTTGGTACCGGTATCTAATAGCTCGACGACGATGCATACACGGTCTAATTTGTGTGACAAATAAAATCCGGGGAGTGGAATAATGCGTGGTTTTCGAGCCTGGATTTTGGCCAGTGCGTGGAGACCTCGCCCGTCGTGCCGGGTCAAATCCATCCTCACCCTGGCGGCGACCGCCTGTGTGCTGGCCCTCGGCCCGCCCGCCCTCTCCGCCTCGCCGGTCGGCACACCCTACGTCTGGCGCAGCGCGGAGATCCTTGGCGGCGGCTTCGTCAGTGGCGTCGTCTATCACCCCACCGAAAAGGGGCTGGTCTATGCTCGCACCGACATCGGCGGAGCCTATCGCTTTGACCGGGCGACCAACACCTGGGTCGCCCTGAATGACTCCCTCAAGCGAGCCGACAACCAGCTTGCCGGCGCGCTCAGCTTGGCGGTCGATCCACAAGACCCCGACCGCCTCTACATGGCGGCCGGCGAATATACCGGCCCCTATGCGCGGGCCGGCGCGGTGTTGGCCTCCGTCGATCGCGGCGCGACCTGGACCAAGGCCGAACTGCCGGTGAAGATCGGTGGCAACGAGGACGGCCGCAACACTGGCGAGCGCCTGGTGGTCGATCCCCAGAACGGCGCCGTGCTGTTCCTGGGCGCCAAGGATGGCCTTTATCGCAGCGGGAACTACGGCGCGACCTGGGCGCGGGTCGAGGCCTTTCCCGGCTTGCATGTCACCCTGGTGGCCTTTGATCCGGCGTTGAAAACCAAGACCGGCGACACCGCCATCCTCTATGCCGGCGTGGCCAGCGAGCATGGCGGCGGCCTGCTGGTCAGCACCGACGGCGGCTCAACCTGGGGCCTCGTGACCGGCCAGCCCAAGGGCCTGGTCCCCCATCACCTGGCGATCGACACCAAGGGCGCGGCCTATGTGGCCTATGGCAATGGCCTGGGCCCCAACGGCGTGACCCACGGCGCGGTCTGGCGGCTGGACCCCGACACCGGCGCCTGGACCGACATCACCCCGCTCAAGCCCGAGGGCGGTGACGTCTTCGGCTATGGCGGCCTGAGCCTCGACCCGGCCCATCCCGGCGTGATCGTGGTCTCGACCCTCGACCGTTGGGCGGTCGGCGACGAGGTGTTCCGCAGCATCGATGACGGCAAGAGCTGGAAGGCCCTGCGCGCCAAGGCCCACCACGATGTCGGCCGCGCGACCTGGGTCGATCACCTGTCCAGCAAGCCGGGCCGGGAGTTTGGCCACTGGATCGGCGACATCGACATCGACCCGACCAATCCCGACGAGGCGATCTATGTCACCGGCTATGGCCTGTGGCGGACGAAGAACCTGACCGAGGCCGATCACAGTGGCCGCACCGACTGGCGGTTCGACGACGAGGGTCTGGAAGAGACCGTGCCGCTGGAGCTCGTCAGTCCGCCAGGTGGTGCGCCAGTGGTCAGCACGATCGGCGACATCGGCGGTTTCCGTCACGACGACCTGACCGCCGTTGCGGCCAGCCGCTATTTCGAGCCCAATGGCGGCACCAATCGCGGCCTCGACTACGCCGCCCTCTCGCCCGACGTGATGGTGCGAACCAGCGACCCGACCCCGACCGGCGGCTTCCGCTCGACCGACGGAGGCAAGAGCTGGAAGGCTTTCGCAAGCGCCCCGCCGCGCGACGCGAGCAAGGAGACCGGCCGCATCGCCCTGTCGGCCGACGGGACGCGGATGGTCTGGGCCATGCGCAAGGCTGGCCCCTACGTCTCCAGCGATCAGGGCAGGACCTGGCGGCCGGTCCAAGGCGTCACGGCCGGTGACCAGCCCAACTTCACCCCGGCCTCCGATCGCGTGAACCCTCTGCGGTTCTACGTCTATGACGCCGCCCACGGCGCGGTGCTGGCCAGCACCGACGGCGGCGAGGCTTTCAAGGTCGTCTCCCGCGACCTGCCCGACGGCGCGCCGCTCAAGGCCGTTCCTGGCATCGAGGGCGAGGTCTGGTTGCCGACCCGCCAGGGCCTGATGCGCTCCACAAACGGCGGCGACAGCTTCAAGCGCCTGGCGGGCGTCAATGACGCCGGCCTGGTCGGCTTCGGCAAGGCCGCGCCGGGCCAGGCCCACCCGGCGGTGTTCATCTGGGGCAAGGTCGAGGGCGCCGAAGGAGTGTTCCGCTCCGATGACGTCGGCAAGACCTGGCTCAAGCTCAATGACGAGCGCTGGGGCTTCGCCGAGGTCCGGGCCCTGACCGGCGATCCGGCGCGGTTCGGCCGGGTCTATCTCGGCGTCCATGGCCGGGGCGTCGTCTATGGCGATCCGTCGCCGGCTTCACACTGAGGATCGCCATGACTGTCAACCGCCGCGACCTTTTGAACCTCGGCGCCGCCGGCCTGGCCGCCTCGGCCGGCCCCGCCCTCGCGGGCGCGAAGGGCGGCTTCCAACCCAGCTGGGAATCGCTGGCCGAGCGTTACGAGACCCCCGACTGGTTCCGCGACGCCAAGCTGGGCATCTGGTCGCACTGGGGTCCGCAATGCGTGCCGGAGTACGGCGACTGGTACGGCCGCCAGATGTATATCCAGGGCAATCCGTTCTACGAACACCACGTCAGGACCTACGGTCACCCCACCAAATTCGGCTTCATGGAGTTGATCGGCCGCTGGAAGGCCGAGCGCTGGGATCCTGATGGCCTGATGAAGAAGTACCAGGCCGCCGGGGCCCGCTACTTCATGTCGATGGCCAACCATCACGACAATTTCGACATGTTCGCCAGCCGCCACCACGCCTGGAACGCCACCCGCGTGGGGCCGGGCCGCGACATCGTCGGGACCTGGGAGAAGGTCGCCCGCGCCCACGGCATGCGGTTCGGCGTCTCCAACCATTCGGCCCATGCCTGGCACTGGTGGCAGACCGCCTATGGCTATGACGCCGAGGGTCCGCTGGAGGGCCAACGCTACGACGCCTTCCGCCTGACCAAGGCCGATGGCAAGGGCCAGTGGTGGCAGGGCCTCGACCCACAGGAGCTCTACACTGGCCGCAACATGCTGATCCCCGATGGGATGGACAGCATCAAGGCCGCCAACGCCTGGCATGACGCCCACGACGGCGAATGGATCGAGACCCCGCCGCCAAACAATCCCGGCTTTGTCCGGAACTGGCTGGCCCGGCAGAACGACCTGGTCGATCGCTATCGGCCCGACCTGGTCTATTTCGACAACTATACCCTGCCGCTGGGCTGGGCCGGGCTGTCGGCGACGGCCCATTATTACAATCAGGCTCGCGCCTGGCATGGTGCGAGCGACGTCGTGGTGACCGGCAAGAAGCTGAGCCCGCTGCAGCGCCGGGGCATCGTCGAGGACGTCGAGCGCGGCTTTTCCGACCGCCTTCGGCCCGAGCCATGGCAGACCGACACCTGTATCGGAAGTTGGCACTATGACCGCAGCCTCTACGATCGCGACGGCTACAAGAGCGCCCAGGACGTGATCCAGCGGCTGATCGACGTGGTCAGCAAGAACGGCTGCCTGATGGTCTCCATCCCCCAGCGCGGCGACGGCACGATCGACGACAAGGAAGAGAAGGTGCTGGAAGGCATGGCTAGCTGGATCGCCGTCAACGGCCCGGCCATCTACGCCTCGCGGCCCTGGCGGATCTTCGGCGAGGGCCCAACCAAGCTGGTCGAAGGCATGCAGAACGAAGGCGACGCCAAGCCGTTCGAGGCGGCCGACATCCGGTTCACGACCAGGGCCGGCGAGCTCTACGCGATGCCGATGGCCTGGCCGACGGGCGAGCTGGTAATCGAGAGCCTGGCGACGTCCGGTCCGACCAGCGCCGGCGAGGTGCGGCGGGTGGAGTTGCTGGGCGGCGGCGATCCGCTGCCGTTCGTGCGAGACGGCGAAGGTTTGTGGGTCACGCTGCCCAGCGCACGGCCGGCCTTCACGCCGGTGCTGAAGATCTCGGGGCCGGGATTGGCTTAAAAGGTCCTCCACCCCGTGGGGGAGGACCTTATCGCCAGTGGCCATTGACGCCCTTTACGGCAGCCTTCCAGACTGCCGTAAAAAGGAAACGCCATGACCACCCTCGCCGGCCGCACGATCCTGATCACCGGCGCCTCGTCGGGCATCGGCGCCGACCTTGCCCGCGCCGCCGCCAGAGCCGGGGCCAGGGTCGCGGCCGCCGCCCGCCGCGTCGACAAGCTGGCCGAGCTGGTCGCCCAGATCACCGCCGACGGCGGGACCGCCCAGGCCTTCGCCATGGATGTCGAGGACGAGGCCGCAGTCATCGCCGGCTATGACGCGATAGAAGCCGCGTTCGGGCCGCCGGAATCGGTGATCGCCAACGCCGGCATCAGCCTCCATGGCTCGGCGCTCGACATCAGCATCGACGACTTCGACAGGGTCCAGGCCGTCAATACCCGCGGGGCCTTCCTGACCGCCCGCGAAGGTGCTCGGCGGATGATCAAGGCCGGCAGCCCCTCAAGCCAGCGCGGGCGCATCCTGCTGGTCGCCTCGATCGGCGCGCGCCATGTGCTGCCCGGCCTGACCGCCTATGTCACCTCAAAGGCGGCAGTCGCCCACATGGGCAAGAGCCTGGCCCGCGAGTGGGCTCGCAAGGGGATCAACGTCAATGTCCTATGTCCTGGCTACATCAGGACCGAGATCAACGCCGACTGGTTCGACAGCGAAGGCGGCCAGAAGCTGATGGCCGGGTTTCCGCGCCGGCGGTTGCTGGAGACCTCCGACCTGGAAGCCCTGGCGCTCTACCTTTGCTCCGACGCCGCGCGCGCGGTGACGGGATCGGAATTCACGGTGGACGACGGACAGTTCCTTTAGGCGTCCCAAGGCTGTAGACCAGCGCCTCATTCAAGGAGGCTTTCATGACCGACACGATCAAGCGCGGCGTCACCGTCGACCAAAAGCTGAAGGCCCACCGCTACCTGGCCAAGCTGACGCCCGCCCGCGCCGAGGCCGTGGCCGAAGCCGCCAAGGACCGCCTGGCCAAGCATCCGACCAGTCGCGATGAAGCCATCGACGCCGCCTATGCCGACCTGAGCGCCCGGTAGGCTCAAGCGCGTGACCGACGTCGTCTTGAACCCCGGCGAGGTCGCCCTCGCCGAGTGGAAGGCCGTCTATCGCGGGGCCGCCGCGCGGCTGCATCCGGGCGCGGCGCCGGTGATCGCGCGGAGCGCCGCCGCCGTCGAGCGGATCCTGGCCAAGGGCGAGCCGGTCTACGGCGTCAATACCGGCTTTGGGAAGCTGGCCAGCGTGCGGATCGGCGACGCTGATCTCGAGACCCTGCAGCGCAACATCGTGCTGTCCCACGCCGCCGGCACGGGCGCGCCCTCTCCGGTTCCGGTGGTCCGCCTGATGATGGCCCTGAAGCTGGCTAATCTCGCGCAAGGCGCCTCAGGCGTGCGGCCCGCGACGACCGACCTGCTGGAGGCCCTGCTGATCGAGGGCCTGACCCCCGTCGTGCCTTGCCAGGGTTCGGTCGGCGCCTCGGGTGACCTGGCGCCGCTGGCCCACATGGCCGCAGCCATGATCGGGGTCGGGGAGATCGTCGTGGGCGACCGCCGCCTGCCCGCCGCGCAGGCCCTGGCCCAAGCGGGGCTGACGCCCTTGACCCTGGGTCCCAAGGAGGGCCTGGCCCTGCTGAACGGCACCCAGTTCTCGACCGCCAACGCCCTGGCCGCTCTGTTCGACGCCGAGCGTCTGTACCAATCCGCCCTGGTCACCGGCGCCCTGTCGACCGAAGCCGCCAAGGGTTCGGACACCCCCTTCGACCCGCGCATTCACGCCCTGCGCCGCCAACCCGGACAGATCGAGACCGCCGCCGCCCTGCGCGACCTAATGGCCGGCTCGGCGATCCGCGATTCGCACCGCGAGGGCGACACCCGCGTGCAGGACCCCTACTGCCTGCGCTGCCAGCCGCAAGTGATGGGGGCGGCTTTGGACATCCTTCGCCAGGCCGCCGTGACCCTGGCCACCGAGGCCAACGGCGTGTCAGACAATCCGCTGATCTTTCCCGACACCGACGAGGCGCTGTCGGGCGGCAATTTCCATGCCGAGCCCGTGGCCTTCGCCGCCGACATCATCGCCCTGGCCGTCTGCGAGATCGGCTCGATCGCCGAGCGGCGCATCGCCATGCTGGTCGACCCCGCCTGCTCGGGCCTGCCCGCCTTCCTGACGCCCAAGCCGGGTTTGAATTCAGGCTTCATGATCCCGCAGGTCACGGCCGCCGCCTTGGTGTCGGAGAACAAGCAGAAGGCCTATCCGGCCAGCGTCGATTCGATCCCCACCTCGGCCAACCAGGAGGATCACGTCTCGATGGCCGCCCACGGCGCCCGGCGCGTCCTGGCCATGGTCGAGGCGGCCGAAGCCGTGATCGGCATCGAACTGCTGGCCGCCGTGCAAGGCTGCGACTTCCACGCGCCGCTGACCTCGAGCCCGGCGCTGGAAGCCGTCCGCGGTTTGTTGCGCGCCCAGGTGCCTTACCTGGACGACGATCGGCACTTCCACCCGGACATGGAGGCGGCCAACGCCCTGGTGCGGTCTGGAGCGCTGGTCGCGGCGGTGTCTGCGATCGGACTGCCGGGGGTAGGAGTCTAGAGCGCCAGATGTCTTCGGCGACTGGGTGTCATTCCCGACACTTCCGAAATCGAGACTGCAGTTTTTCTGAACCTGTCCGAGAATAACTCGCCCGCCCAATCGCGGATTGCCTAATATCCGGTAGGCTTACATAGCAAAGCTCGAGTAGATCGGACCAAGGACGCGACAAGCCGTCGCACTTGGTCGGCCACGTCTTCGCCTTATCTGGCCGTTAACCCCCGAGTGACCGACGCACCCCCGACTACACTGAGAGGCGATGAGATGCACGCAGCGACCGTGAAGACCCTTGCCCCCCTGGCGCGCGCCGCGTTGGGACTGGCCCTGGTCTTCGCGCCCATGGTCGTGGCGGCAATGGAAAATCCTCATGTCGCCCCGCGCGCTCAGGCTCCGGCGGTCGAGCGCCTGCTAGCCCAGTTGGCCGCCAAGCCCCCACTCCCTGTGCGCAAGGAACTGGTCTGGAGCGGGGCCGACATCGACGGTGACGGCGCGCCCGACTTCGCCAACCCGACCGGCGCGGCGCCCCGGGGGCACGACGAGTTCGGCGACGGCAATTTCGGAGCCCGCCGCGACGGCGGCTCGCGCGATCACGAGGGCGTCGACTATGTGGCGGTCGCGGGCCAGGCCGTGAAGGCGCCGATCTCGGGCTATGTCACCAAGATCGGCTATGCCTATGCCGGCTTCAGTGACCTGAAGTTCGTCGAGATCACTAATCCCGCCTTGGGCTATGTGGCCCGCGCCTTCTATGTGACGCCAGGCGTCGAGGTCGGCGAGACGGTGCGCCTGGGCCAGATCATCGGCCACGACCAGAGCCTGCAGAAGCATTATCCGGGGATCACCGACCATGTGCACCTGGAGGTCATGCAGCCGGGCGGCGAGCGGGTGAACGCCACGGCGCTGATCGTGCGCAAGCTGGTGACCGAGGCCTAAAGTCCTCCCCCCGTGGGGCCCCGTGGGGGAGGACTTGTTCTACTTCTTCCGAGTCACCATCACGGCCTGGCCGGCATAGGCGACCGTCGCGTCCACCGTGTCGAAGTCGACCGGCTCGCCGCCGCCGCCGATGAAGCGGACCTTGATCATGCGGTTGGCGAGCATGCCCTTGAACGTCCCCGCCCGCGCGCCGATCGTCAGGCGGCCCGACGCGTTGTCGTAGCGCATCGGGATGCGGCTAAAGGCCCCGCGCTCATAGCCGTTGCTGAGGCCGTCGTCCTCGTAGAGCTCATAGGTCCCGTCGGCGCCGGTATAGACCACCACGGTCAGCGGGGCGTCGGGCTGCTCGCCCACGTACTGTTGCACGACGGTGGTCGGCACGATCGAGCCGGCCTTCACGAACAGCGGCATGCGGTTGAGCGGCGCGTCGGCCTTGATCGTCTGGCCGCCCTTGAAGGCCTTGCCGGTCTCGAAGTCGAACCACGACGCGCCGGCCGGCAGGTAGACCTGGCGCGAACGGGCCTTGAACTCGGTGACCGGGGCGACCAGGAACGCCTTGCCGAACAGATACTCGTCATTGATGTCGCGCGCCGTCTTGTCGGCCGGGAAATCCATCACCAGGCCGCGCATCATGCTGCCATCGTGGTGGTAGGTGTCGGCCGCCAGGGTGTAGACATAGGGCATCAGCCGGTAGCGAAGCTCGTCGTACCAGGCCAGGCTCTTGTAGACGTCCGTGCCCTCGTCGGCGAGGTTGTAGATCTCGCGGAACGGGAATTCGCCGTGGCTGCGGAACAGCGGGCTGAAGGCCCCGAACTGGAACCAGCGCAGGTTCAGCTCCTGCCATTCGGCCCAGTGGGCGGGGTCCTTGTTGGTGTAGCGATCCTCGACCGAGAAGCCGCCGATGTCGGTGGTCCAATTGGGGATGCCCGACATCGACAGGTTCACGCCCGCCGAGATCTGGTCCTTGAAGTCGTCCCAGCGGGCGACCACGTCGCCGCTCCACAGGGCCACGCCGTTGCGCTGGATGCCGCCGAAGCCCGAGCGCGACAGGATGAAGCTGCGCTTGTCGGGGTTCAGTTCATGCTCGCCCTCGAACACGCCGCTGGTGTGGATCAGCGGGAACGAGTTGAAGAACTCCGCCCCAGGACCCATGGCCGTCGGCCCCATGCGCAGGGTGCGCTCGGGAATGTCGAGATTGGAGTGCATGTCCGGCTCGTCGCTGTCCATCCACCAGGCGTCGACGCCATAGACCTTCAGGCTGTCCTTGACCTGACGCCAGTAGATGTCGCGCGCCTCCTTGGAATAGGGGTCGTAGAACGAGTTCAGATAGCCCGGTCCCACCCAGTCGAGCGCGCCTTGCTCGATGTTGCGCTTGTACATCAAGCCCTTGGCGTCGAACTCCTTATAGTGATCCGTGGTCGGATAGAACTTGGCCCAGATCGAGATCATGAAGTGAGCATTGAGGTCGTGGACCTCGTCGATCATCGCCTTGGGATCGGGGAAGCGGGTCTCGTCGAACTTGTGGCTGCCCCAGCTGTCGTCCTTCCAGTAGCGCCAGTCCTCGACGATGTTGTCGAGCGGCAGCTTGCGGGACCGGTATTCCTTGACCACGCCCAGCAGTTGGTCGGCGGTCTCGTAGCGCTGGCGGCTCTGCCACAGGCCATAGGCCCAGCGTGGCATCATCACCGCGTCGCCGGTCAGGCCGCGATAGCCGCCGATCACCTGGTCCAGGTCGGTCCCGCCGACATAGTAGTAGTCGATGGCGTGGGCGACGTCGGAGGTGAAGGTCAGTGACTTCTGATCGGCGGCCGGGATCGGATTATTGTGCAGCAGGGCGATGTAGCCGTCGTTGGGCTCCCACTCGACGCGGATCTTGTGCTGAGTCCCGGGCGTCATGCTGGAGGTGAAGTTGTGGAACCAGGGGTTCCAGTTCTGGCGCCAGCGGTCGATCGTCAGCTTTCCGTCGACATAGACCTTGGCGTAGCTGCTGGAATAGAGCTTGAACTTCTGGACGCCGGCGACCGGGGCCTCGACCGAGCCTTCCCAGACCACCCGCGCGCCCTTCAGCGGCTTCTTGTCCGGACCGGTCAGTTCGGCCGGCCAGTTGGGCAGGTCCTTCAGATAGCGGTAGTTGATGTCGGCCTCCACGCGGGTGAACTTCAGCGCGTCGCCGACATAGTATTTGGCGGTGAAGCCGCCCGCCTTGCCGTCCGCGTCGAAGAGCTTCAGGTCGCGTGAGGCCAGGTCGTAGGGCGTCGGGTCGCCAAACCGGGTGATGCCGTTGTTTTCCCACAGCAGGCCGTAGTTGCGGGTCGACAACACGAAGGGCACCGCGATGTCGCGGTTGTACTGGGCCAGTTCGACGTCCTGGCCGTTATAGTTCATCTGGCCGTTCTGGTGCTGGCCCAGGCCGTAGAAGGCCTCGTCCGTATCCGGATTGAACTGTTGGCTAACGCCGTAGAAGGTCTTGCCGTCGATGGTCTCGGACTTGAACGACCGGCGGCCGTTCTCGCTGAGCACCAGCTTGCCGGCCTCGTCGCGGAAGCTGACCGCCCCGTCGGCCAGCGACACCTCGGCGCTCGCCTTGCCGGCCTTGACCACGACCTTGCCGCCAGCCTCGCTGACCGTGAAGGCGCCGCCGGGCTTGGCGGTGACCATCAGGCTGGCCGGCATATCCAGGCTGTCGGTGGGCGTGGCGGTGACGTGGATCACGCGCTCGCCCATCACCTGCAGCCGGACCTTCTTGGCGGGTCCCGAGGCGGGGGTGACGATCACGCCGTCAGCGGTCTTCTCGAAAGCCCCGTCCAGGGCGAAGGCGCTGGTCGAGGCCATCAGGGCCAGGGTCAAGCCGGCGACGAGGCCGGTGGATCTCACATGCATGCGCATCGGGTTCTCTTCCCCATCATTGGGTGTTGTTATCGGCGCCAGCCCTATTTCCGTCTCCCCGGCGAAGGCCGGGGCCCAGGTGAAACCCGCAAGAGGCTTCGGATGAATCTGGGTCCCGGCTTTCGCCGGGAAAACGGGTTCGGGATGGATGAAGGTTCGATCTAGTACGTGGCCAGCTTAACCTTCAGCACCTGCGGCGTGGTGGTCAGGTTGAGGCCGTAGTCGGTCTGGTCGCCATTCCACAGGCGATCGAAGACCCACTGGCCGTCCTCGAAATGGCCTTCCTCGACCCGCGCCATCAGGAACCGTTCGCCCTTGACCGAACCGAAGCTGACGCGAGCGCGATAGCCGGTGATCAGAAATTCGTTGGGCGACAGCTGAGCGATCAGGGCGCCGCCGTCGGGCACCTCGCGACCGGGCTGCTTTTCGGCCTTGCCCATCCAGGGCTGGTCGATCGAGCCGAACTGCCATTCGCCGTAGGACAGCGTCGCCGTCCAGCGGTCGCCCAATTTCAGGGTCTCGGCCTTGCGGTCGTCGGCCTCGCCAGCGCCCCAGACATTGCCCTCATAGGCCAGCCTGGCCCATTCGCGCGCCATAGGGGCCAACAGGCGGTAGTGGACCGCGAAATTCTCCAGCGCCTGGGCGTCCACCGTCTTGGCGCCCAGCGGGTAGTTGGAATAGCCGGTCTGATCCAGGCCAAATGGCGAGAAGCCGATCCCGTGGCGGCCCAGCACGTCATAGAGGTGGCGCGCATAGCCCTTGTCGCTGCCGATCTCTGCGACGAACAGCGGATTGTCGGGGCGGTCGTACTGCTCCAGCGTTTTGCGAACATTGTCGCTCTCCCGCATGTAGATGTCCGGCGCAATGGCGTCGATCGACGGGGCCGCCGCCTTCCAGACCTCGAGCACATTCCAGGTCGGCCCGCCCGACGAGTAGGTGTAGGGGTCCTGATACTTGAATGGGTCGCGCAGGGCGGCGTTGACATACATCGGCAGCGGCAGCTCGCGCTTGCCGGCGGCGGCGATCTCATTGACGTAGCGGCCGATCGACCAGGCGTAGAAATATTCGTCGGCGTCCTTGCCGAACACCTGGCTCCAGGTTCCAGGCGTCTTGCCCATGGCCTTGACCAGCTGGGCCGGCACAGGACCCGCGAACAACTTTTGGGCGGTAGGGGAATAGTCGCGCACGGCGCTGTAGGCGCCGGTCTCGTTCTCTGGCTGGATCAGGATCACCGTGTGATCCGGATCGGCGGCCTTCAAATGGCGCATCAACTGCACAAAGGCCTTCTTGTCGGCCTCCAGCGTGGCGGGGAAGTGCGGCGACAGCGAGTTGCGGGTCTCGCCCTTGGCGGTGATCACCCGCGGAAAGCGGTTGTTGTCCAGCTTGACCCATTCGGGGGCGTAACTTGGACCATTATTCTTCCACGTCCCGAACCACAGCAGGACCAGCTTCACGTCGTTGTCGCGGGCCTGCCTGAGCAGCACGTCGACGAACGAGAAGTCGAACCGCCCCTCGACCGGCTCGATCTGCTCCCAGGCGATCGGCACTTCCAGGGTGTTGACATGCATCGCCTTGGCGGCCGGCCAGACCTTGGGCAACTGCGAAGGGTAGTTGCTGGAGTTGTTGACTTGCAGGCCCAGCATCAGGAACGGCGCGCCATCCACCAGCAGGGCGTGACGACCATCCTTGGCGACAAATTTGGGGATCGAGGCCTCGGCCGCAATCGCTGGAGCGGCGCTCGCGGCTGCCAGCGCGATAAGCGATACGAGGGCGTGCGAAAGGGCTGGACCGAACGGGATCTTGGCCTTGTTCGCGATGGTCCTGTGGGGTCGCATTCTGTCCCCTCCCCTATTGGCCGTCGTCGCACGAAGATCGCCGCGACAGCTCGTTACCGCTACCATATGTATAATACGACAAATAGCCGAGGCTGCCAGCTTTGCAAGGCGATATGCGCCTTCATCCAGTGCCGCTCTCATCAAGCTGATGAGGCCTCCGGGCGTCATCAAGCCTGGCAGTTGCGCGCGATGAAGTCCGACTGGCTTGGCATGGCGTCCACCGTCTGGCGGACCAAGCCTCGGATACGCTCGAAATGGCCGCGCAAGGCTCCCTCGTCGATCAGATCGACCATCGGATCGTGCGATCGAGGCTCGACCCCCAGCCCCAGATACATGGCGATCCAGCTGGGTTCGGAGAACGACTCCGGATCGTGGATCGACACGCGGCCGCTACTCCGGAACAGCTCGATCTGATGAGCCAGGCGATCAGGAATCGGCATGTCGCGGCAATAGCGCCAGAACTCGGAATCGTCGCGAGTGGTGGCCTTGTAGTGCAAGATGAGGAAGTCGCGGACGCTCTCGAATTGAGTGTCCATCCGGCGATTATATTCGTCAGCCAGGCTGGGGTCGAAGTCGCGGTCGGGGAACAGCTCGATCAGCCGACCCACGCCGTTTTCGATCAGCTGGATACTGGTTGATTCGAGCGGTTCCAGGAAGCCGCCGGCCAAGCCAAGGGCAATGCAGTTGCGGTTCCAGGCCCTGCGCCGGCGCCCCGTGGTGAAGCGCAGCGGACGCGGGTCGTCCAGGGGCTTGCCGTCCAGATTGGCCATCAAAACGCGGGCGGCCTCGTCGCGCTCGATGAAGCCGTCGCAGAACACATGGCCGTTGCCGATCCGGTGCTGCAGCGGGATGCGCCATTGCCAGCCCGCCGAGCGGGCCGTCGAACGCGTATAAGGCGTCAATGGTGCGACGCTTTCGCAGGGCACGGCCCAAGCGCTGTTGCAGGGCAGCCAGCGCGACCAGTCCTCGTAGCCGGTCTTCAGCGCCTGCTCGATCAGCAGCCCGCGAAAGCCTGAACAGTCCAGGAAGAGATCGCCCTCGACCTCGGTCCCATTGGCCAGCACCAGGCGCTCAATGAAGCCGTCCTCCCCGCGCAGCTTCACATCGACGATCTTGCCCTCTGTGCGCTTTACCCCCCGCGTCTCGGCATAGTCGCGCAGGTAGCGGGCATAGAGCGAGGCGTCGAAGTGGAAGGCGTAGGAATAGGCGTTGAATACCGACGGCGCGTCTCCCACCGGCGGCGTGAACCGGTCGACGGCCGCCGCGCTGGCCGACACCGAGCAGGCGTCAATCGGCGTCATGTCGCCCAGGGCCCGCAGTCTTAGCCAGTGATGGTGTGGCGAACGGTTCTCGATCCGCGGACCGTAATCGCCAAAACCATGGAAGAACTTGGACCCCACGCGGCCCCAGTCGCGGAACTCGATGCCGAGCTTGAAGGTCGCCTGGGTCTTGCGAATGAAATCGACCCCGTCCAGCTCCAGGGCGCGATTGTAGAAGCGAATGGTGGGCAGGGTGGCCTCGCCGACCCCCACCGTGCCGATTTCCTCGGACTCGATTAATTCGATCTCGCACCGCCCGCCCAGCATCTTGGCGAGCGGAGCGGCGGCCATCCAGCCGGCGGTCCCGCCGCCGACGATGACGATCTTGCGGATGGCCTTGTCGGACACCTCTGTTCCCTCCCAGGACGCTCAGGTTCGGGCCGGCGCCACGACGCGCGCCTGACCCGGTCGCTAGAGCATTTTTCGAGCGAAGTGGTTCCGGTTCGCGTGAAGAAAAATGCCTCAAAACAAACGATTAGAGCTCACGGCCTGACGCAGTCAGGTCGGGAAATGCTCTAGACAGCACGAAACCCGCGCTCGGTGGAGCGCGGGTCCGTGTGGATCACGTCATTTCTAGAACGTCGCGCGGATCTGCGCGGTGTAGCGCGGGCCGCTGGCGAACCAGGCCCGGCCCATCGTGCCGACGTGCTGTTGCATCAGCTGCTTGTAAACCGAGTCCGTCAGGTTCTGAGCTTCCAGGCCGATCGTGACCTTCTCATTGATCTTGTAGAAGATCGAACCGTCCAGCTGACCGTAGTCGTCGGCCCAGGTCGGCAGGCCCCAGGCGATGCTCTGGCTCTGGCCGTTTGCGCCGCCATCTGTGCCTTGCGTGCCATTGACGTTGACAGCCTGCAGGTACTTGGACCGCCAATTGTAGGCCAGGCGCGCCGAGACCGGACCCTTGTCGTAGAGAAGCGCCAAGTTGTAGCTATTCTTCGACAGGTTGGCCAAGGGCAGGTTGCCGAAGGTCCGACCATCAGTGTCGCAGCCGTTGAGGTTCAGGTTGAGATTTGTCGCGCCGCCGCTGCTATCGGTGCACAGCGCCGAGTTGACTGGAGTGTAGAGGTGCTGACGGCTGTCGACATAGGTGTAGTTGGCCTGCACGCCGAAGCCCGAAAGCAAGCCCGGCAGGAAGTCGAAATACTGCTGGTAGGCCACCTCGAATCCGCGCGCTAGACCGCGCGCGCCGTTGACTGGCGACGTGGTGGTGAAGTTGTAGACTGTGCCCGTGGTGTCCTTGGCCTGGATCGTCGAAACCTGGTTGATCACCACGTCCGACAGATGCTTGTAGAACGCCGCGAAGGTCAGCGAACCGGCCGGCGCGAAGTACCATTCGGCCGACAGGTCATACTGATCCGACTTGGTCGGGGTCAGGTAGGGGTTGCCGCTGGCCGTGCCGGTGAGGCTGGTGCCGGTGATGACCGTTCCCGAGGTCACATAGGTCGGCGACAAGCTGGTGTAGGCCTGGAGCTGGCTGAAGTCGGGCCGGGCGATCGCCTTGGCCATGGCCAGGCGGACCTGGAACTCTGGCGTAACTTTCATCCGAAGGTTCAGGCTGGGCAGGTAGTCGGTGTAGTCGTTCTGGAAGGCCTGCTTTACCGTGCTGGCCGTGAAGACCGGAACCGGCGTCGGCGAGGTGTTCTGGCCGATGTTCGACGCCGCCAGGGCGATCACCCCGCGCGCGTGCAGCACCGTCTTGACCGCCCGGATACCGACATTGCCGTCGATCGGATACTTCAAGTCATCGAAACCGAACCGCAGCTGGCTGTAGACCGCATAGGACTTTTCGTCCTGGCTGTTGCGGTAGGCGTCGTTGCCAAAGGAACTGGGCGCCCAGACGTCGCATGAGCCCCAACCCTGGGCCGCCACCTGCTCGGCGCACAGGATGTCATGATACTTGTGAAGCGCCACGTAGCTTGCCGGGAAACCGAGAGCCAGCGAGGCGTCCGGGAAAATCACCGCGGCCGGCGTGTCAGCCTGGCCGTTGAAGAAGTTGCTGAAGCTGTGCAGCGTGGTCGCCGCCTGGAAGCGCGGATCGCTCAGCTTGGCCAGCCCCGAAATGTTCCACCCGACCTGCCAGGGCTGGCTGACGGCCGACCAGTTGTAGGGCGCCTGGTCGTTGAGGGAGTCCCGGTCGCTGAAGCGCGCGCCGACCCGTAGCGAACGGAAGATGCTGCTGTCGAAACGGTAGTCGGCGTCGGTTCGCCAGGCCCATTCGTGGGCCAGGCTCTTGTCCTGGTGGTCCATCGTGAACCCCCAGTAATAGTTGTTCTTGTCGGCCAGATAGGCGGCGTTGGCCGTCACCGTCGGGACCTTGCCCGTCAGGTCGATCTGTTCCGACGGCACGAGCAAGCCAGTCGCCACGGTGGAGTCAAAGCCGTCGGTCGTGGCGCGGACATATTGCAGGTCCGAGGTAATGGTCAGGCGGTCGGTGGCTTCCCACTTGATCTTGTAGGCCGTGTCGGCGGTCACCGACTTGCGGTTGGCGGCCCGGACGTCGTCGTTGAAATTAATGCCTTTGTCGGTCGGATCCGTGAGCGTCCCCGACTGCAGCACTCCTCTATCGTTGAACTTCAGGTTCGAGCCCTGGATGTTCCAGACATTGGCCTGCGAGAAGATCGCGTACTCGCTCCAGTCCATCTTGTACTGGCTGCGGAAGTAGGTGAGCGACATCTCGATTTTGTCGGTCGGCCGCCATTGCAGGGCGCCGTAGGCGCCGAAGCGCTTGCGATCGAACTCCAGCGTGCGCCAGTTGACGCCCTTCGGGATCCAGACCTTCTGCGCCGCCGCAAACTGGGTCGCGGTCGGGTTCACCAGCAGGGTCGTGCCATCATAGGCGCGCTGGTAGTAGGGCTCGACCTGGATGCCGTCGGTCCGCGTCTTGCTTTCTGAATAGGCCAGATCGACCAGGGCGCCGAATTCGCCGATATTGGTGTCCCAGCGGTCGCTGAGCAGGATCGAGCCCGACGGGGTCGCCTTGCCCTTGGTCAGTTCACCATAGCTGCCCTGGGCCGAGACCGAAGCCTTGAAACCCTTCTGGTCGAACGGCATCTGGGTGCGCAGGTTGACCAGGCCGCCGACGGCGCCTTCGATCTGCTCGGCCGAGGGGTTCTTGTAGATATCGACGCCGGCCATCAACTCGGGCGGGACGTCCTCGAAGCTCAGGCTACGGCCGCCGTTGGCGGTGAAGCTGTCGCGACCGTTCAGTTCTGAGCGCACATAGGTCAGGCCGCGAATGTTCACACCGCTGCCCTCGACCGAATAGTGCTCGGGATCGCCGCGCGACATCGTGTGGTCGATGGTGACGCCGACGACGCGTTGCAGCGCCTCGGTGACCGACCGGTCGGGCAGCTTGCCAATATCGTCGGCGACGATGGAATCGACCACCTCGTCGGCGTTCTGCTTCAGCTTCTGAGCCGATTGCAGGGCCGCCCGCTGGCCGGTGACGACGACTTCCTCGACCGTGTCGGTGGTCGCCGGGGCGGTTTGAGCGAACGCCACGACTGGCGCGGCGGCGCAGAGCACAAGCGCTGAGGCGCCCATGAGCATCAGATTGCGATGAGACAGATTGCGACGTGGCATTCCCGTTTCCTTCCCCCAGAGAGATCCGTCCTGGCGCTCTTAAGGCGCCAGTGACGTGCGTCGCGCTCGGCGATCACACGATCTGGAGCGGACCTTTAGTCATATAAGTGATACTTTCAAGCGGGAATTGATAGCGCTATCATTTTGCATTGAAAGGCGCGACTTTAGCGCCACGCCCGCCAAATCCCTCCTGAAACAGGGGAGTTTGCCACCATCGTTATTATACTATAAATGACGAGGATCGGGCGCTTATCGTTGCCCGGGGGCGTCAGGGAAGAACATGAGTCAAGGAAACGGAAGCGGTCGCTTCCGCAGCAGCGCCAGCTATGGAAAGCTGGATCGCGACGGTTTCATCCATCGCAGCTGGATGAAGAGCCAGGGCCTTCCGGACGATGTGTTCGACGGCCGGCCAGTGATCGGCATCTGCAATACCTGGTCCGAAATCACGCCTTGCAACGCGGGCCTGCGCGACATCGCCGAGCATGTGAAGCGTGGCGTCTGGGAGGCTGGCGGCCTGCCGCTGGAGTTTCCGGCCATGTCGCTGGGCGAGACCCAGATGCGGCCGACCGCCATGCTGTTTCGCAACCTGCTGGCCATGGATGTCGAGGAGTCGATCCGCGGCAATCCCATCGACGGCGTCGTGCTGCTGGGCGGCTGCGACAAGACCACGCCGGGCCAGATGATGGGCGCGGCCAGCGTCGATCTGCCGACCATCGTGATCAGCTCGGGCCCAATGCTGAACGGCAAGTTCCGCGGCAAGGACATCGGCTCGGGCACCGACGTCTGGAAGTTCTCCGAGGCCGTCCGGGCCGGCGAGATGACCCTGCCGGACTTCATGTCGGCCGAGAGCGGCATGAGCCGCTCGCCTGGCACCTGCATGACCATGGGCACCGCCTCGACCATGGCCTCGATCGTCGAGGCCATGGGCATGAGCCTGCCGTACAACGCGACCATTCCGGCCGTCGACGCCCGCCGCGCGGCGATGTCGCACGAGACCGGCCGGGCCATCGTCCGCATGGTGCATGACGGGCGGACCATGTCTCAGGTCTGCACGCGCGCCGCGTTCGAGAACGCTCTGCGCGTCCACGCGGCGATCGGCGGCTCGACCAATGCGGTCATCCATCTGCTGGCCCTGGCGGGTCGGTTGGGTGTCGAACTGAGCCTGGAGGACTTCGATCATCTGTCGCGCGACGTGCCGCTGCTGGTCGACCTGCAGCCCTCGGGCCGCTTCCTGATGGAAGACCTGCACTATGCCGGCGGGGTGCCGGCGGTGATGAAGCAACTCCAACCGCTCCTGGACCCCACCGCCCTGACCGTGACCGGCGCGCCGATCGGCGCTCAGTACGAAAAGGCCGAGGTCTATAATGGCGAGGTCATTCGCGGCGTCGAGCACCCCGTGAAGCCCGACAGCGGCATCTGGGTGCTGCGCGGCAACCTGGCCCCCGGCGGGGCGGTGATGAAGCCCAGCGCAGCCAGCCCCGAACTGCTCACCCATCGCGGCAAGGCCGTGGTGTTCGAGACCATCGAGGACTTCAAGGCCCGCATCGACGATCCGGCCCTGGATGTCGACGCCAGCTCGATCCTGGTGCTCAAGGGCTGCGGGCCCAAGGGCTATCCGGGCATGCCCGAAGTGGGCAACATGCCGCTGCCGACCAAGCTGCTGGAACAGGGCGTAAAGGACATGGTGCGCATCAGCGACGCCCGGATGAGCGGCACAGCCTTTGGCACCGTCATTCTGCATGTCTCGCCCGAGGCCGAGGCCGGCGGCCCGCTGGCGGTCGTCCGGACTGGGGACGAGATCCAGCTTGATGGCCCCGCTCGGTCACTGAACCTGCTGATCTCCGACGAGGATATGGCCGCGCGCCTGGTGGTGTGGCGCGCCAATCCGCCACCACCCAAGGCGACGCGCGGCTACGCCAAGCTGTACATCGACCACGTGCTAGGCGCCGACAAAGGCGCGGATCTCGACTTCCTCGTGGGATCTAGTGGGTCGGTCGTCACCCGCGAGTCGCATTGAGATGAACCCCATGGACAGCTCGGTCACGATCTTTGGCGACTGGGGCACCTCGCGCCTGCGGCTCTTCCTGCGGCAGGGCAAGATGGTGCTCGATCGGCGAGATGGGCCGGGCATCGGGTCCCTGTCCAAGTCGCCGTGCGAGACTTTCCTCGAGCTGGTGGGCGACTGGCGCGAAGCCGGCCCCTCCCAGGCCCTGCTGTGCGGCATGGTCGGCTCGCGCAACGGCTGGGTCGAGGCGCCCTACGCCGCCTGCCCGGCCAGCGCCGCAGACATCCGCGATCGCCTGATCCAGATCGACGCGGACGGCCTGCCGGTCGCCATCGTGCCAGGCCTGTCGTGCCGCAACGCCCTGGGCGGACCGGATGTGATGCGCGGCGAGGAGACCCAGATCCTCGGCGCCCTGGCCCTGAACGCCGACCTCGCCAAGGGTCGTCACCTGCTGGCCCTGCCCGGCACCCACACCAAATGGGTCGTGGTCGACGACGGGGCGATCACATCGTTCCTCACTGCGCCGGTCGGCGAGATCTACGCCTTGCTACGGGAACACTCGATCCTGGCCAAGGCGGCGCCTGGCGACGCCGAATCGGCCGAGGGCCTGGCCGCCGGTTTCACGCGCGGCGTGGCCCGGATCGTCGAACACGGTCCTGGCGCCCTGCCCCATCTGATTTTCGAGACCCGCAGCCGACAACTTCTCGACGGCCTGGCCAAGGACGAGGCCATGGGCTTCCTGTCGGGCCTGTTGATAGGCGCTGATACCGCAACCACCTCAAGCTGGTTTGGGAAATTGGGCCAGGTGTCGTTGATCGGAGCCCCGGCCCTGAGCGTCCTCTATGCCGAAGCCATCACCGCCCATGGCGGCGCCAGCGTACCCGTGGATGGCGACTCGGCTGTCCTGGCCGGATTGACAACGTTGTCGTCAGCCCAGAACAGTGGAGTTCATGTCCTTGCCTAGCTCGCCCGACGCCAAGACCCCGCCGATCGTCGCGATCCTTCGCGGCGTCAAGCCCGAGGAGATTCTCGACGTCGCCGCCGCCCTGGTCGAGGCCGGGATCGGCGCGATCGAAGTGCCGATGAACTCGCCCGATCCGCTGGTCAGCATCGGCAAGCTATGCGCCGCCTTCGGCGACCAGGCGCTGTGCGGCGCGGGCACCGTGCTGTCGCCTGACGTCGTCGATCAGGTTGCCGGCGTCGGTGGCAAGCTGATTGTCACGCCCAACACCGACCCTGCCGTCATCCGCCACGCCGTCGGCCTGGGCCTGACCGTGATGCCCGGCTTCGCCACGCCCAGCGAAGCCTTCGCCGCCGTCAAGGCCGGCGCGCGCTCGCTGAAACTTTTCCCGGCCGGCACCTTCGGCCCGGGCCACATCAAGGCGGTGCGCGACGTGCTGCCCAAGGACGTCAGCGTCTACGCCGTCGGCGGCGTCGGCGCGGCCAATCTGAAACCCTGGATCGAGGCTGGCGTGTCGGGCATCGGCGTCGGCGGCGAACTCTATCGACCGGGCTACTCGGCCCAGGACGTCAGCCAGAGGGCCAAGGCCCTGGTCGCCGCCTGGACCGCCGAGTTCCCGAGCTAAGCGCAACACCAAAACGAGAATACGGCCCTAGGGGGGACCTCAGTGAAAACCATCGATTTCGTCATCCTGGCGATCTACGCCGTCGCCATCTTCGGCCTGGCCCAGTGGGTTTCCCGCGACAAGGGCGGCCACAAGAAGGACTCCACCGACTACTTCCTGGCGGGCAAGGCCTTGCCTTGGTGGGCCATCGGCGCGTCGCTGATCGCCGCCAACATCTCGGCCGAGCAGATCATCGGGATGAGCGGCTCGGGCTACGCCCTGGGCCTGGCCATCGCCTCCTACGAGTGGATGGCGGCCCTGACCCTGCTGATCGTCGGCAAATTCTTTCTGCCGATCTTCCTGAAGAACAACATCAGCACCATGCCGCAGTTCCTGGAACAGCGGTACGGACCCAGCGTCCGCAACGTGATGGCGGTGTTCTGGCTGATCCTCTACGTCTTCGTGAACCTGACCTCGATCCTGTGGCTGGGCTCAATCGCCATCCACACCGTGGCCGGCATCGACCAGATGCTCGCCTTGGTGATCATCGGCGTCTTCGCACTGGCCTATCAGCTGTGGGGCGGCCTGAAGGCCGTGGCCCTGACCGATATCGTCCAAGTGGCCCTGCTGATCACCGGCGGCCTGATCATCGTCTACCTGTCGCTCGACAAGATCGGCGCGGGCCAGGGCGTCGTCGCCGGCTTCAACCATCTGACGACCCAATTCCCCGAAAAGTTCGACATGATCCTTTCGAAGGACAACCCGCACTACAAGGATCTGCCGGGCCTCAGCGTGCTGTTCGGCGGCCTGTGGGTGATGAACGTCTCGTACTGGGGCTTCAACCAATACATCATCCAGCGCGCCCTCGGCGCCAAGAACATCGCCGAAGCCCAGAAGGGCATTGCCTTGGCGGCCTATCTCAAGCTGTTGATGCCGGTGATCGTCGTGCTGCCGGGCATCGCGGCCTTGATCCTGGTGCCCGGCCTGGCCAAGCCCGACCAAGCCTATCCCGAGATGATGAAGCTGCTGCCGCCCGGCGTGCTGGGCCTGGTGTTCGCCGCCCTCGTGGCCGCGATCGTCGCGTCGCTGGCCGCCAAGATCAACTCGATCGCCACCATCTTCACCTTGGACATCTACGCCAAGGTCAAGACCGGCTCAAGCGAAGGCCACCTCGTCACCGTCGGCCGCATCACCGCCGTCATCGCTGTGATCATCGGCATCATCATGGCCAAGCCGCTGCTGGGCAAGGCCGAGCAGGCCTTCCAGTTCATCCAGGATTTCACCGGCTTCTTCACCCCGGGCATCGTGGTGATCTTCATGCTGGGCCTGTTCTGGAAGCGCGCCACCACCGCTTCGGCCCTGGTGGCCGCAATCGGCGGTGCGGCCCTGTCAGGCGCCTTCTTCGTCGCCGACAAGATGGGCGTGTTCGTGATCCCGTTCATGAACCGCGTCGGCCTGGTGTTCCTGTTGACCCTGGCCGCGGCGATCGTCGTCTCACTGGTCGCGCCACAAAAGAAGGCCGTCAATATCGTGAGCCTGGAGGGGGTCAGCTACAAGACCACCACCGGCTTCAACATCGCCGGCCTCGGCGTGATCCTGATCCTGATAGCGCTCTACGCCATCTGGTGGTGATCATGCGGACGTCGCTGTAGCAATGATCGCTCAAGCCTGAACCTCAAACCCCGTCACGGTTCGCCGTGACGGGGCGTCGTCAGATATGTTTGTTCCGGGCGCCGACGAAGCACGCTACACAAGGTCAGACCTTTCGAAGATTCGTGCTTCGAGAGGGGTTTGAGGGGAAAGTGAACTTGGCGATCCGTACGCAGCCGGGCCTGAGCCTGACCTATGGCCTCGTCGAAGCGCTGGGCCAATCGATCGTCACCGGCGAATATGTCGAGATCGGCTTCCCGACCGAGGGCGAGTTGTCCAAGCAGTTCGGAGCCAGCCGCACGGTTACCCGCGAGGCGGTCAAAATGCTGACCGCCAAGGGCCTGCTCAGCGCCCGCCCTCGCCACGGCACCGTGGTCGAGCCAGAGAACGAGTGGAACCTGCTGGATCCCGACGTCCTGCGCTGGCTGCTGGAACGCAAGTTCAGCCTTCGCCTGCTGGCCGAGTTCACCGAGATGCGGCTGGGCATCGAGCCCGCCGCCGCCGCCCTGGCCGCCCGCAACGCCGACAAGGCGGGGCTGGACGGTATCCGCAAGGCGCTGGAACGGATGAAGGCCGCCGCCGAGGGCGAGGACGATCCGCTGTCGGCCGACATCGCCTTTCACGTGGCAATCCTCAACGCCACCAAGAACCCGTTCTATCGCGACCTTTATGAGCTGGTGAACACCGCCCTGCGGATCTCGATCCGCTTCACCAACCGCATCAAGGGCCGCACCGCTTCGATCCCGTCGCACGAGGATGTGGCCACCGCGATCATCGCCCGCGACGCGGTCGCCGCCCAGAGCGCCATGCAGATCATCATCGTCGACGTGCTGGAACTGATCCGCGCCGCCTCGCCCGGCACTGAATCCGAAGCCGCCCGCCGCGACGCCTGAACGGGCGGTTGCGCACCGACCCATTTGGGTGAATAGTGACAGCGTTGTCATAAAGAGCCCGCCTTCAAGCGCGGGCCCGCGAGGAAACGCCATGCTCTCCGTTTTGAAGACCTTGACCGCCTGCGCCCTGTTATCGGCCCTGGCCGTCGTGCCGGCGGCCGCCGGCGAAATCACGCCGCGCGATCAGGTCAAGGCCATGACCCGCGGTGTCAACGTGCTGGGCTATGACCCGCTATGGAAGGACCCGGCCACGGCCCGCTTCCAGGTCGATCGCCATTTCAAGGTCATCAAGAACGGCGGCTTCGATGCGGTGCGCATTAACCTGCATGCCTTCTCGCACATGGACGCCGACAACCAGCTTGACCCGGCCTGGCTGAAGACCCTCGACGCCGTGGTCGCGGCCGCGCTGGACCAGAAGCTGACGGTGATCCTCGACGAGCACAATTTCGGCGATTGCGGCGACGACCCCGCCACCTGCAGACCCAAGCTGTCGGCCTTCTGGAGGCAGATCGGCGAGCGTTACAAGGACGCGCCCGACGGTGTGGTTTTCGAGTTGCTGAACGAGCCCAACAAGGGCCTGACCGACGACCTGTGGAACAGCTGGGTCGCCGAGCTTCTGCCCATTGTGCGCGCCACCAATCCAACCCGCAACGTCATCGTGGGTCCGGCTTTCTGGAACAATATCAGCCATCTGGACAAACTGTCCCTGCCGGCCGCCGATCGCCACCTGATCGTCACCGTCCATTATTACCTGCCGATGGAATTCACCCACCAGGGTGCGTCGTGGAATCCCGACACGCCCAAGACCGGGGTGACCTGGGGCACGAAGGCCGAACGCCAGCGGATGAAGACCGACTTCGACGGCGTCCAGGCCTGGTCCAGGGCCAATGACCGGCCGATCCTGCTGGGTGAGTTCGGGGCCTATGACAAGGGCGGCATGACCTTCCGCGCCGCCTACACCGCCGCGGCCGCCCGCCAGGCCGAGAAACGCGGCTGGGCCTGGGCCTACTGGCAGTTCGACAGCGACTTCGTAGTCTATGACATCAAGAAGGATGCGTGGGTGGCGCCGATCCATCGGGCGCTGGTTCCGTAGTCTCCTTCCCGTCTCCCCGGCGAAGGCCGGGCCCAGGTGAAACCCACGAGCCGCGCTGGATGAATCTGGGTCCCGGCATTCGCCCGGAAAACGGCGGTGGGTTTCGTTCTGGATGACACTGCAGAGAATTCGCGCCATTCCATCCCGACCCTGAGTCCCCCACAGGAACCGTCCCGTGCAGAAGCCCTACGTCGCCGCCGGCACCCGCTATGACGCCATGCCCTACCGCCGGACCGGCCGCAGCGGCCTGGACCTGCCGGCGATCTCTTTGGGGCTGTGGCAGAACTTCGGCGGCGCCGACGTCTTCGAAAACGGCCGCGCCATCCTGCGCCGGGCCTTCGACCTGGGCGTCACCCATTTCGACCTGGCCAACAATTACGGCCCACCCTACGGCTCGGCCGAGGAGAATTTCGGCAAGGTCATGGCCAGCGACTTCGCCGCCCACCGCGACGAACTGATCCTTTCCACCAAGGCCGGCTGGGACATGTGGCCAGGTCCCTACGGCAAGGTTGGCGGTTCGCGGAAGTACCTGATCGCCAGCTGTGACCAGAGCCTCAAGCGCATGGGCGTCGACTATGTCGACATTTTCTATTCGCACCGCGTCGATCCCACGACGCCGCTGGAGGAGACCATGGGCGCCCTGGCCCATCTGCATCGCCAGGGCAAGGCGCTGTACGTGGGCATCTCGTCCTATTCGCCCGAGTTGACCCGCCAGGCGGCGGCCATCCTCAAGGCCGAGGGCGTGCCGTTGCTGATCCACCAGCCGTCCTACTCCATGCTCAACCGCTGGATCGAGGACGGCCTGCTGGACACCCTGGACGACCTCGGCGTCGGCTGCATCGCCTTCTCGCCGCTCGCCCAAGGCATGCTGACCAACAAATACCTCGGCGGCGTGCCGCAGGACTCGCGCGCGGCCAAGGCGGGCTCGCTGGGCGGTCATCTGCTGAGCGCCGACAATCTGGCCCGCATTCAGGCGCTCAACGAGATCGCCAGCGCGCGCGGCCAGAGCCTGGCCCAGATGGCCCTGGCCTGGGTGCTGCGCGACCCGCGCATCACCTCGGCCCTGATCGGCGCCCGTACGGTGGCCCAGTTGGAAGACTCCCTGGCGGCGCTTAACACCCTCTCCTTCACCGCCGAAGAGCTGGCCCAGATCGATCGCCACGCCACCGAGGGCGCGATCGATCTCTGGAAGATCTCGTCGAACCTGTCGGCGTCGGACCTGCCCAAAGGCTGAGCCGACCCTTCCAGGCGGGGCGCATCGACGCGCGGATTGCGTCCGCGATGTCACAGAAAGCTCAAATCCGACGAGGCCATGCCCCGACATCCAAGCCTTACGATCATTTAATCCGGCGAACGCCGTTTCTCGGCTAGAAGGCGATTGGCTGTTCAAACCACCGGAGCTGAGGTTCGTCGTGCATCAACGGATAAATAAACGCGGCCTGCGTTCGACTGCGTTGCCGTTAGTGCTTTGCATCGGCGCACTGAGCCTGACAGCCTGCGACCAAGGCAAGGACAAGGCCAAGACCGACACCGCCAAGAAGCCGGGCGTGACCGCTAGCCTGACGGTCAGCGTCGTGCCAGTCACCATCCAGTCCCTGCCCCGGCTGATCAGCGCCTCGGGCACCGTCACGCCATGGGAAGAGGTGCCTGTCGGCGCCGAGACCGGAGGCCTGACCGCCGTCTCGGTCAATGCCGAGGAAGGCCAGACCGTTCGCCAGGGCCAGATCCTGGTCTCGCTAAACGACACCATGCTGCGCGCCCAGCTTCGCCAGCAGGAAGCCTCGGTGGCCAGCGCCAAGGCCACCCTGGCCGAAGCTACCGCCGCGCTGGGCCGTTCGCGCGAACTGCAGGCCAAGGGCTATCTGTCGCAAGCCTCGCTCGACACCGCCACCGCCCGCCAGCAGACCGCCCTGGCCCAACTCGCCTCCGCCGACGCCTCGCGCAACGAGACCTTCGCCCGCCTTGGCCAGGCCGCGATCCGCGCCCCGGTCTCGGGTCTGATCAGCCGCCGCAGCGTGACCAAGGGCCAGATCGTCTCGGCCGGAACCGAGCTGTTCCGCATCGTCCGCGATGGCCGGCTGGAGCTTGACGCCGAGATTCCCGAGACCAACCTGCTGGCGGTCCAGGCCGGCATGCCCGCCACCGTGACCTCCGACCAGGTCGGCCAGACCACCGGCACGGTTCGCATCGTCACGTCCGAGGTCAACGCCCAAACCCGTGTTGGCCTGGCGCGCATCAGCCTGGCCCCCGGCAGCGGCTTCCGCTCGGGCATGTTCGCCCGCGCCCAGATCTCGGCGGGCGTCCGCCCCGCCCCGACAATCCCGACCGCCGCCATTCTATACAGGCAAAACCAGTCGGGCGTGTTCGTGGTCGACGCCAACAACCACGCCCGGTTCAGGCGCATCGACATCCTGTCGCGCAACGCCAACCAGACCGCCGCCGAGGGCCTGTTGGCCGGCGAGCGCGTCGTGGTCGAGGGCGCGGGCTTCCTGGGTGATAACGACGCCGTGCGCGTCGTCGCGGCCAAGCGCTAGGGGATCGCGATGGAAAATCCGAACCCCAACCAAAACAACATCTCGCGCTGGGCGATCAGGAACCCGATCCCCGTCATCCTGCTGTTCCTGCTGCTGACCATCGCCGGCGTCTCTGGCTTCACCAGCATGCGGATCAACGACAATCCCGACGTCGACCTGCCGCTGGTCATCGTCAACGCCTCGCGCCCCGGCGCCGCGCCGACCGAGCTGGAGACCCAGGTCACCCGGCTGATCGAGGACTCGATCGCCGGCCTTGGCCAGGTGCGCCACATCAGCTCGACGGTCGGCGACGGCTATTCCTCGACCTTTATCGAATTCGAACTGGGCGTCGATCACGAGCGGGTCACCAACGATGTCCGCAACGCCATGGCCAATCTGCAGAGCGCCCTGCCGCAGGACATGCAGATCCCCAATGTCACGCGCATCGACATCTCAGGTAATCCGCTGATCACCTACGTCGTCCAGGCCCCAAACCTGACCCCTGAACAGCGCAGTTGGTTCGTCGACAACGACGTTAGCCGCGCGTTGCTGTCCATCAAGGGAATTGGCCAAGTGAACCGCCGGGGCGGCGTCAATCGCGAGATTCAGGTCGCCCTCGACCCCGATCGCCTGTCGGCCCGGGGCGTCACCGCGGCCGAAGTCAGCCGCGCCCTGCAATCGGCCAATGCCGACCTGCCCGGCGGCCGGGTCACCGTGTCCGGCTCCGAGCGCGCCATCCGCACCCTCGGCGCGGCCAACACCGTAGATCAACTGCGCGAGACCCGCGTCCAGCTGAACAACGGCGAGACCGTGCGCCTGGGCGACCTGGGCGAGGTCACCGACCACTGGGCCGAACCGCGCGACCAGGCGCGGTTCAACAACCAGGAAGTCGTGACCTTCAACATGGTCCGCTCGCGCGGCGCCTCCGAGGTCAAGGTCGCCGAGAAGGTCCGCAAGGAGGTTGAGAAGCTCGACAAGGAGCACCCCGAGCTTCAGATCGTCGAGCTGACCTCGAACGTGAAATATATCGAGCAGAGCTACTATGCTTCGCTGGAGGCGCTCGGCCTGGGCGCCCTGCTGGCGGTGCTGGTGGTGCTTCTGTTCCTGCGCGACTGGCGCGCCACCTTCCTGGCGGCCGTTGCCATTCCCCTGTCGCTATTCCCGACCTTCGCGATCATGGCCCCGCTCGGCCAGTCGTTGAATGGCGTCACCCTGCTGGCGCTGTCCCTCACCGTCGGCATTCTGGTCGATGACGCCATCGTCGAGATCGAGAACATCGTCCGGCACATGAGAGGCGGGAAATCGCCCTATCACGCGGCCATGGAGGCGGCCGACGAGATCGGCCTGGCGGTCGTCGCCACCACCTTCACCATCGTAGCGGTGTTCGCGCCGGTCGGCTTCATGCCCGGAATCATCGGCCAGTTCTTCAAGGCCTTCGCCCTGGCCGCCTGCGTCTCGGTGCTGTTCTCGCTGCTGGTCGCCCGCATGCTGACTCCGCTGATGGGGGCCTATATGCTCAAGGCCCACAACAAGCCGGACAAGGATCCGGCGTGGATGGGGCCCTATCTCAAGAGCCTGAACTGGGCGCTGGGCCACAAGATCATCGTGGCCCTGCTGGCCATACCGATGCTGGTCGGCACCGTCTTCCTGGCCACCCATCTGCCCTTCGAGTTCCAGCCGGCCGCCGACCGCGGGCGGGCGCCGTTCAGCCTCGAGCTGCCGCCGGGGGCGACGCTCAACGAGACCGACGCCATCGCCCAGCGCATGACCCGCGAACTTCGGGCTCGTCCGGAAGTGACCGGGGTCTACGCCTCGGTCGGCAACGACGGCGTCAACAAGGCCGAGCTGACCGCCGATCTGGTCGGCAAGGGCCAGCGGATGAGCCAGCGCGACTTCAGCCGCCAGATGGTCGATCAGTTCAAGGCGATCCCCGGCGCGCGGATCGGGGCCGGCAGCAACAACGGCGGTGGTCCCAGCGACGGCTCCAGCTACACGCTACGCCTGGTGGGCGACAACGGTCCGCAACTGGAAGCCGCCGCCCGATCGGTCGAGGCCCAGATGCGCAACGTCCCGGGCCTGGCCAATGTGGTCAACACCGCCGCCATCGCCCGGCCCGAGATCATCGTCTCGCCCAAGCCCGACCAGGCCGCGCGGGCCGGGGTCACCGCTGGCGCGATCTCGCAAGCCGTGCGCGTCGCCACCATCGGCGACATCGACCAGTCGCTGCCCAAATATAATCTGGGCGACCGCCAAGTGCCGATTCGCCTGCGCCTGACCGACGACGCCCGCCAAGACATGTCGGTGCTGGAAACCTTGAAGGTGCCGTCCAGCCACGGCGGCTCGGTGCCCCTGAACGCCGTGGCCGACGTCCGCTACGGCGCCGGCCCGTCGCAGATTTCGCGGCAGGACCGGGCCCGGGTGGCCGAGATCACCGCCGAGCTCGACGGCATCGTGGTCGGCGAGGCCAGCAAGCGCGTTCACGCCCTGTCGTCGGTCAAGACTCTGCCGACCGGCGTCAAGGAAGTGGCGGCTGGCGACGCCGAGTTCATTCAGGAGATGGTCACCGGCTTCATGGCCGCCCTGATCACCGGCATCCTGCTGATGTACGTGGTGCTGGTGCTGCTGTTTCGCAGCTTCGCCCATCCGGTGACCATCATGGCTGCTCTGCCCCTGGCCATCGGCGGCGCCTTCCTGCTGCTGGTGCTGGCCAAGAGCAGCTTCTCGATGTCGACCCTGATCGGCATCCTGATGCTGATGGGCATCGCGGCCAAGAACTCGATCCTGCTGGTCGAGTACGCGATCATGGCCATGAAGGGCGGCATGAGCCGCCACGAGGCCCTGCTCGACGCGGCCCACAAGCGGGCTCGGCCGATCATCATGACCACGGTCGCGATGGCCGCAGGCATGGCGCCGGTGGCGTTCGGCTTTGGCGCCGACGTCGAGTTCCGCGCGCCCATGGCCATCGCGGTGATCGGCGGGCTGATCACCTCGACCTTCCTGTCGCTGCTCTACATCCCGGTGGTGTTCGTGTTCATGGACAAGCTGAAGAACTGGTCCAGCAAGATCACCGACAAGATGTTCAGGCACCAGCACGCCACGCCCACCCACGTCCAGGCGCCGCCTTCGGAGCAGGTCTTCGGCGGCGGCGGCCGGGAGCTTTAACCCCCGGTCTGCACCGTCAGACGACAATCGAGCCCCCTCGCCCGACGGCGAGGGGGCTTTTTTACTTGTCCCGGCGCGCGCCATCGGGTCTCGATCCCCTCGTGACCGGTGCGACTCGCCGGCCCCGGGGCCCGCGCATGCATTCCGATCTCGACACCGACACCGCCGCCGCCCGTGCGCTGTTCCAGTCACTGGAAGGCATGGAGGGCCTCTCCCGGCCCGAGGCGAGCGCGCCAACGGCGAAGGTGGGCTTCCCCGGCCAGGCGGCGCTGATCAAACTCTATCCCGGCGTGCTGGTGGCGGTGACCATCGCCCTGGCCGCCTCGTGGCTGTCGCAGCACTACGGCGCGCCGGTCATGCTGTTCGCCCTGCTGTTTGGCATGACCTTTCACTTCCTGCACCAGGAAGGCCGCTGCATTCCCGGCATCGAGTTCTCGTCCAAGGCCATCCTGCGGTTCGGCGTCGCCCTGCTCGGCGCGCGGATCACCGCCAGCCAGATCCTGGGCCTGGGCCTGACGCCGATCGTCACCGTGGTCATCGCCATCGGCTCCACGATCCTGCTGGGCGCGGTGCTGTCCAAGCGCCTGGGCCTGCGCTCCAGCTTCGGCGTCCTGTCCGGCGGCGCGGTCGGCATCTGCGGCGCCTCGGCGGCCCTGGCCATCGCCTCGGTGCTGCCCCGCACCAAGGACAGCGAGCGCGACACCATCCTGGCCGTGGTCACGGTCACGGCCCTGTCGACCATCGCCATGATCACCTATCCGCTGCTGACGGCGGCCCTGCACCTGGATCATACTCGGGCGGGGATCTTCCTGGGCGGCACCATCCACGACGTCGCCCAGGTGGTGGGGGCAGGCTACATGATCTCGCCGCACACCGGCGACGTGGCCACCTATGTGAAGCTGCTGCGGGTGACCATGCTGCTGCCGGTGGTCTTCGGCATCGCCTTCGTCGTGGCGCGCATGGGTCCCGGCGCGAGCGGCGGCGCGAAGCCGACCGTGCCGCTGTTCCTGGTCGGTTTCGCGGCGCTCGTGGTCATCAACAGCCTCGGCTGGCTGGCCAAGCCGGTCACCGACGCGGCCAGCGAAGTCTCGCGCTGGTGCCTGGTCACCGCCATCGCCGGCCTCGGCATGAAGACCTCGTTCAAGGACCTGATCACCGCCGGCTGGCGTCCTGTCGCGCTGATGGTGATCGAAACCGCGTGGATCGCGGGGGTGGTGCTGGTGGCGGTGGAGGTCTTCACCTAGGCGTCTAACCATTCTCACCTAAAAGCCTTGTCATCCCGGACGAGCGCGCAGCGCGAAGATCCGGGATGACAGTTTTACGGGCGAAAGGTGTTGCGACGGGTTGGCGACACCAGGACTCACGTCGTCCGCGCCGTCCGTAGCGCCTGGGCCACCAGCGGCGCCAGCTTCTGGCCAATGAGCCTGGCGCCCGCCGCATTGGGATGGATGCCGTCGCCCTGCATCAGTTGCCGCGAACCGCCCACTCCGGCCAGCAGGTTAGGATAGAGCGGCGCCGCGAACTCCTTCGCCAAGGCTGGATAGATCGCGTTGAAATCGCGGGCGTACGACCCGCCGATCAGTGGCGGCGCCGCGATGCCGACCAAGACGGTGCGGATGCGCCGGTTTCTCAGGCTTTGCATTATGGAGCGCAGATTGGCCTTGGTCACTCGGGGCTCGACGCCCTGCAACAGGTCGTTGCCGCCCAGCGCCACCACGCACAGGGCGGTGTCGGGCGCGATGCTGAAATTGACCCGCGCCAGCCCGCCGCCGCTGGTGTCGCCCGACACTCCCGCCGCGCGTACCTTGGCGAATACGTTCATGCGCTGCAGGGCGACCTGCAGTTGCGCCGGCATCGCGTCGCGGGCCGGCAGGCCCAGGCCTGCGGTGATCGAGTCGCCCAGCACGGTGACCACGGGCGACTTGGGCGGGATCACCGGCGTGGCGGCGACCTGTGAGGCGGCGATCAGACCGAGGGCGATCTGGCGACGGCTGAGAAAACGCGGTGCGGTCGGGCTCATGTCTTCCTATGTAGGTTGGCGCTCGTCCCAACAATGGGTGGGGATTCAGGAAGTTTCATGTCCAACGCCACTTCGCCGTCCCTGCCCGCTTCCACGCCTGTCCTCGCCCTTGAAGCCGTCACCCTGACCCTGCCTTCGGCGGCCGGACCCGTGCACATTCTGCGGGGCGTCGATCTGACGGTGAACCCTGGCGAGCGCGTGGCGGTGATCGGTCCCTCGGGCTCGGGCAAGTCATCGCTGATCGCGGTCGGCGCCGGGTTGGAGCAGCCGACCTCGGGGGTCGTGCGGTTGTTCAACCAAGATCTCGCCAAGCTCGATGAAGACGGCCGGGCCAAGCTGCGGCGCGGCCGCGCGGCCCTGGTTTTCCAAGCGTTCCACCTGCTGCCCAACATGACCGCCGAGGAAAACGTCGCCACCCCGCTGGAGATCGCCGGCGCCAGGGACGCCCTGCCCACCGCGCGACAATGGCTGGACCGCGTGGGCCTGCCCCACCGCCTCACCCACTATCCGCACCAGCTGTCGGGCGGCGAGCAACAGCGGGTGGCCCTGGCCCGGGCCCTGGCCGCGCGGCCGGCCTTGCTGTTCGCGGACGAGCCCACCGGCAATCTCGACGCCAAGACCGCCACCACCGTCGCCGACCTGATGTTCGCTCTGGTGGCCGAGGTCGGCTCCGCCCTGGTCATGGTCACCCACGACCCTGTGCTGGCCGAGCGCGCCGATCGCATCGTACGGATGGCGGACGGCCAAATCGTCGGCAAGATCGAAGCCTGATGGCCGCTCTCTCGCTGAAACTGGCCGCCCGCGAGCTGCGTTCGGGCGTTCGCGGCTTTCGCATCTTCCTGGCCTGCCTGGCCCTGGGCGTGGCGGCCATCGCCGCCGCTGGCTCGACAGCCGAGGCTTTTCGCCACGGCCTGGCCAGCCAGGCGCGCGAGATCCTAGGCGGCGACCTGTCGTTCTCGATCGAGAACCGCGACTTCACCCCCGCCGAACGCGCCGCCTTCGACCGGCTGGGCGTCACCACCTACACCGCCGGCGCGCGGGCCATGGCCGAAGCCCCCAATGGGGAACGCCGGCTGGTCAGCCTGCGCGGCGTCGACGGCCGCTTCCCGCTGGCCGGCACGGTAAAACTCGATGGCGCCCCCAGCGTCGTCGCCGCCTTGGCCGACCGCGACGGTGTCCCCGGCGCGGCGGTCGAGCCGGCGTTGCTGGACCGCCTGCACCTGAAACTCGGCGACCGGTTCGAGGCCGGGCCGGTCACTCTCATCGCCCGCGCCGTGCTGGTGAGCGAGCCTGACGGGCTTTCCCGAGGTTTCTCGCTGGGGCCGCGCGTCATGGTGCGCGACGACGTGCTGCAACGTACGGGTCTGCTGGCGACGGGTGGTCTGTCGGCTCGCACCGTGCGCATCGCCCTGCCCCCTGGCCAGGACCCCCGCGCCCTGGGCAAGGCCACGGTCGCCAAGTTCCCCGACGCCGGCCTGCAAGCCCGCGACCGCCTCGACGCCGCGCCCGGCGCGAGGCGGTTGATCGACCAGCTCGAATATTTCCTCGGCTTCATCGGACTGGCTTCACTCGTGGCCGGCGGCCTGGGCGTGGCTGGCGCCGTCAGCGCCTATCTGACCACTCGCGAGCCGTCGATCGCAGTGCTCAAAGCTGTCGGTGCGGATGGGGCCTTGATCCGCAACCTCTACCTGATCCAGATCGGCGTGCTGGCCGCCTCGGGCGTCGCCATCGGCCTGGCGATCGGCGCCGTCGCCCCGCTGATCCTGGGACAGCTGGCCGGCTCGTCCCTGCCGATCCCCGCCTTGTTCGCGGTCTATCCGTGGCCCCTCGCCAAGGCCGGCTTGTTCGGCCTGCTGGCGGCGGCGGCCTTCTCGCTGATTCCCCTGGCCCGGGCCCGGCGAACGCCGCCTTCGGCCCTGTTCCGCCGCAGCCTGGGCGGTCGCATTCCGCTGAGCCTGGAAACGCTGGGCGCGGTTCTGGCCGGCGCGGGCCTGGCCGCCCTGGCCGTCGTCACCGCTCCGACACCCGTGGCGGCGGGGATCATGATAGCCGGCGTCATCGTGTCGTTCGCGATCCTCTGGGCGCTGGGTCGGGCCGCCGCCTGGGGCGCGGGCAAGGTCCGGCGACTGGCCAGCGGCCCCGCCAAGCTCGGCTTGGCCAACCTGGCCGGACCGCGCTCGGCGGCCCGCACCGCCAGCCCGGCCATCGGCCTGGGCGTGGCTTTGCTGGCCTGCGTGGTGCTGATCCAGTCGGCCCTGTTGGCCCAGATCACCACCACCGCGCCCCGCACCGCCCCAGCCATGGTCTTCACCGAGATCCCCGGCGACCAGGCCGCCGCCTTCGACGCCGAGGTCGCCAAGGCGATCGGCCCGCTGACGCCCAAGACCTATCTGCGCATGCCGTTCGCCACCGGCCGCATTGGCGGCCTGAAGGGCAAGCCCGTCGATCTGCAGACCATCAAACCCGGCCAACGCTGGGCGTTCGACAACGACATCGGCCTGTCGCTTCTGGCCGGCGAACCCACCGACCCCGGCACGGTCGGCGGTCATTGGTGGAAGCCCGGCTATGCCGGCCCGCCCCTGCTGGCCCTCAACACCGAGATCGCCGACGCCGCCGGGCTCAAGCTCGGCGATATCGTCACCCTCAGCATCCTGGGCCGCGACATCGACGCCAGGGTCGCGGTGTTGCGCAAGATCGAGTTCGGCGGCTTTGGCCCCAACTTCAACCTGATCCTCAACACCCAGGCGCTCGAAGGCGCTGACCTGCGCAGTGTCGCGATCGTCCGCCTGGACAAGGCGCGGGAGGCGGCTCTGACCCGCCGTCTGGGGACCAGCTTTCCGAGCGTCAACGTGATCAGCGTCCGCGAGCAGCTTGATGCGGCGGCCGCCCTGTTCGACCGCCTGGCCCTCGCCGTTCGCGGCGCGGCGGCGGTGGCGGGGCTGGCGGGCCTGCTGGTGCTGGCCGGGGCCATCGCCGCAGGAGCGCGAGCCCGGGCCCGCGAGGCCGCCACGCTCAAGGTGCTTGGCGCGACGCGCGGCCAGATCCTGCTGGCCTACGCCATCGAATATGGCGCGGTCGGGCTGATCGCGGGCACGGCGGGCGTGACGTTGGGTTTCGCCGCCGCCTGGCCCGTGGTGGTCAAGGTGTTCGAGGCCAGCTGGAGCGTCGACTGGGGCGGGGTCATGATCCTGCTGGCCGGCGCGGCGGGGGTTTCGACGGCGGGCGGGCTTTTGGCGGCGGCGCTGGCGCTGGCGCAACGACCGGCGCCGGTGCTGCGGGCGGATTGAGCAGGGGGTCTGTCGCGCTGCCCGACCCGGCCTGCGGCAGGCTGTTGATCGGCACGCCGGGCAGCATCGGCTCGCCCGTCCACTCCCAGTGCCAGGGCTCGTAGACATAGTTGACGAAGCCGAAGCGACCGGCGTTGGCGACCAGCCAGCGATAGAGGTCCGACCGGGTCATGATCAGCCGGTTGGCGTCGTTGCTGCTATCGGGGCCAAAGCCCAGGGCGGCGGCGATATAGACGTCCATCGCCAGACCGGTTCGGTGGGCCGAGCAGATGGTGCGGACCATGCCCTGGCAATTGTTGTCGCGGGCGCAGCGGGCGGCGTCGGCCGCCGGGTCGCGGAAGCCGGAATAGATGGTCAGGGCCTCAGGGCGGGTGAGCACGCCGGCGGCCTTGGCCTCGGCGTACATCCGGCGATAGGCCTCCAATGCGCCGGGGCGCAGCTGAATGATCTTGCCGCCAAAGCTTTCCTGCGGCCGCGCGGTGGCCAGGCTCGAGACCGCCGGCGCATTGGGGCAGACGCCCTCTCCATTGACCCGCACGAACGGCCGCGCCCGGTGCCAGCGCACAAGCATCACCTTGAAGGTGTCCGGATCGAAAGTGCCTGTCGCCTTCAGACCGTGGCCGCCCTGCCAGCGCGCCAGGGCGTCGGCGAAGCGCGGCGTTCCCGGCGCGCAGGCGGTGGCGATCTCGTTGGCGACACGCGGGGCGTAGATCTCCCAGCCGGTCTCGCCCCTGCCGAACGGCGCCCAGGCCATCGTGCCCAGCGAAGCGGCGTTGACCGGCGCGGCGCTGACCGAGGGACCGCCCGGCTGGCAGTCCTCGGGCGGTCCGCCGGCGATCGGCGCGGAAGCGACATTCGGCGCCGACGGCGGATCGTTCGATGGCAAATAGCTCGGCGGCTCATACTCGACCGGCGGACGCGGCGCCGAGACCGACGGCGGCGGCACGGAAGGCGCGGGCCTGTTGGGCCAGTTCACCCAAGCGAAGAACGCCGCGACGAGCACGGCCAGCGCTCCGAACACCCAGATCAGCCGACGCAGGATCTTCAATAGGGGCTCCCCCGCCACTTTGGAACTTAGCCATGGCTGAAGGCTTCAGAGTGGCTAGGCGTTCCCTCGGAGTTATTTCATGCCCTCGATCCTGCGTCCCGTCGTTCTGCTGTTTGGCTGCATGGTGGCCACCGCCGCCTGTTCTGACCCTGCGGCGCAGACCAATCCGCCGGCCTCGCGCAAGCCCGCAGCCGCCGCCCCGCAGACGCCCGCGCCCCTCCCTGTCGTTCCCGCCGCAGCCGCGCCAGCTCCGGCCGCGCCGTCGCCGATGGCCCAGGCCGTGAACGGCGCCGTCTTTGACACCGCGGTGACCACGCCCGAGGCCAAGAAGGCCTATCTGACCCGCGCCCAAGTGCTGCTCGACCGCGCCCACTTCTCGCCCGGCGTCATCGACGGCCAGGAAGGCTCGAACCTGACCAACGCCATCAGCGCCTTCCAGGAGGCCCACCGCTTGACCGTCGACGGCAAGCTGACTCCCGCCGTCTGGGACGCCCTGGTCGCCGACGCCGGCCCGGCCGTCACCGACTACGTCATCACCGCCGAGGACGCCGCCGGCCCGTTCCAGCCCGACATTCCCAAGGACGACTACGAGGCGATGGCCAAGCTGCCGGCCCTGTCCTACGGCACGCCGCTCGAAGCCCTGGCCGAGAAGTTCCACATGGACGAGCCGCTGCTGCAGGCCCTGAACCCCGGCGTCGACTTCAGCAAGGCCGGGACCACGATCATCGTCGCGGCGGTTGGCGCCGAAGGCCTGGACGGCAAGGTCACCCGCATCGAGATCGACAACGCCAGGGGCGTTCTCAAGGCCTATGCCGACGGCGACAAGCTGCTGGCGGTCTATCCGGCCACGGTCGGCAGCACCGAGCGTCCGGCCCCGGTGGGCGAATGGGCGGTCAACACCGTCGCCCCGCGACCGACCTACACCTACGACCCCTCGCGCCTGACCTTCGGCAAGGTTAAGGGCAAGCTGACCATCAAGGCAGGCCCGAACAATCCGGTGGGCTCAACCTGGATCGACCTGACCAAGGACACCTACGGCATCCACGGCACGCCCGATCCCAGGCTGGTCAACAAGCGCGCCTCGCACGGCTGCGTGCGCCTAGCGAACTGGGACGCGGCGGAACTGGGCAAGGCGGTGGTGAAGGGGGCGAAGGTGGTGTTCCACGGCAAGCCGGTGCGGTGATGCATTCGCGGCTGGGGACAGGCACATGTGCCTGTCCCTTTCAGCAGCCTACAGCGCCACCCTCAGCCCCAAGCGCACCATGCGCGGGGCGGCGAAGCCCGCCACGCCGCCCGCCGTTCGTGAGGTCTGGATGTTGGCGTCCAACAGGTTGTCGCCCGACACATAGGCTGTCACCAACGGCCGCACGCGCCATTCCAGGCGGGCGTCCAGCCGGTAGGCCGGATCGAGCACCCGACTGTTGAGGTCATCCTCGAACCGCTTGCCTTCGTAGGTCAGGTCGCTGGCCAAGGTCAGCTTGTCGGTCAGGACCGCCGACAGACCGGCCGTGGCGCTCCAGATCGGAGCCTGGGCCGGACGCTTGCCGGTCAGTTGCGGAGCGTCAGAGCCGCCGTCGAGGCGGGCGTCCGTGACCGACAGGGCCGAGGTCAGGGTCACGGAGCCGACCGTGCGCTCGGCCCTAGCCTCCAGGCCATAGGCGTCGATGGTCCCGGCGTTCTGGCGCTGGCGTAGCGTCCCGCCGCCCGGAATGAAGCCACCGACCGGGAAGGTCCCCGGCCCGACGCCGAGGGTGACATTGACGATCGGATCGTCGACCCGGTTCCAGAACACCGTGGCCTCGATCAGCCCCTGGCCGCCCTTGCGAGACAGGCCGGTTTCCAGCCCCATCAGTCGCTCGGGCTTCAGGCCGGCATTGGCCTCGGTCACGTCGTTGGCCACCCGGAATGGACGGTAGAGCTCGTTGAGATTAGCGGGCCGAAAGCCCGTGTAGGCCGCCAGGCGGGCCACGGTCTCGTCGCCGATCTGGCGCGTCACGCCCAGGCGACCGCTGACCACCTCGCCATCGCGGTCGGCGGGATGCTGGTCGAGCAGCACGGCGTCGGTCAGGCTGTTGCGCTCGATCCGGAAGCCGTCGGTGGTCTCCCAATGGTCCAGCCGCAGCCCGCCCGCCACCAGCCAGGGACCGCTCGACCACGAGCCGTCGCCATAGGTCCCGACCACCGAGGTCTTGCCACCGGTCACGCGATTGCGGGTATAGGCGCCGTTGGAGAAGCTATAGCGCTCGCGCTCCTCGCCGTCGTTCAGGCGTCCGTCGGCGCCGAGCTCCCATTCCAGTCCGCCGACCTTGCGACGCAGCGCGCCGTTCAGGCCCCAGCCGGTGGCCGGGGTCTTATCCTGGCTGTTGGCCGGCGTGGTGGTCGCCCGATTGGCCGCCACGGCGACCGAGGTGTTGAACAGGTCGCTGGTGCGCCGCCAGGCCTGCAGCCGCCAGCCCAGGGCTTGGCCGCGCGGAGCCTTGGCCAGGGTGGCGCTGAGCACATTGCCCGAGGCGTTGGCCCGCGCGCCCGCCAGGCCCGCCCCGCGATCCTCCTCGAAGAAACCGCCGCGCAGCGACAGAATGCCAAGGGCGGTGGCCATGTCGACACGGCCGGCGATGCTCTTGGCCTCCAGGTCGGTGCGTGTGTCGGCTGCCCCCTGGGCCTTGCCGCGCACCGGGACGTAGCCGTCCGACTTGTCATAGGAAGCCCCGCCAAAGAATTCGAACCGCCCCAGGGTCGAGACCGCCGCCGCCGAGGCGCGCTGGCTGCCCAGGTTTCCCACCGAGACGTCGCCGGCGATCCCGCTGTCGCGTTCGCGCAGCGCGATGACGCCGGTCAAGGCGCCGGCTCCGTAAGGTCCCGCCCCGGCCCCGCGCACGATGTCGATCCCGGCCAGCGACTCCGGCGCCAGCTGCGACCAGATTACCCAGCCACCGAACGGGTCATTCAGCGGCACGCCGTCCAGGGTGACCAGGGTCCGCCCCGCGCCCGACGGCGCGATGGCCCGCAGGCTGACGCCCTGAGTGGTCGGATTGGCCGACAGGCTGGATGTGCGCCGGAACAGCGAGACGCCTGGTGTATGGCTGACCGCCTCATCGACCCGCTGGCTCTTGGCCAGATCGGCTTCGCCGAGGTGAACGATTGAGAACGCGGCGTCGGCGGCGGATGGCGGCAGGCGGGCCGCCGTGACGACGACTTGCTCGACGGCGGGTGGCGTATCGACCGGCATATCACTCTCACACGATGAACAGCGTGTACCCGCTAAACCACTTTGCGTGGAGAAAGAACGGCGTCGGTCATCTCTTGTGCGCTTTCCGTCGCTTGCACAGCAAGACTGACCTTTATAGGCTGCAACCAAGGCGCGACACGACGCTCGGAGGCCAGGAACCCACCATGAAAGTCGACCGCCAGCCCCCGGTGCGCACGTCGCTGCAGCAAACCAACCACCCCTACATGACCGGCGCCTGGACGCCGCTGCACGAGGAGGTCGATGCGGTCGAGCTGGAGGTTCTGGAGGGCGCGATCCCGACCGACCTGGACGGCGTCTACCTGCGCAACACCGAAAACCCCGTGCACCAGCCGCTGGGCCGTTATCACCCGTTCGACGGCGACGGCATGGTTCACCAGATCGAGTTCCAGAACGGCCAGGCACGCTATCGCAACCGCTTCATCCGCACCCGCGGCTTCGAGGCCGAGCAGGAAGCCGGCGAGAGTCTCTGGGGCGGGCTGGCCGATGGACCTGGCACGTCGAAGCGCCCTGGTTTTGGCGCCCACGGCGGCCTGAAGGACACCGCCAGCACCGACATCGTCGTGCACGGGGGCGAGGCCATCGCCACCTTCTACCAGTGCGGCGAGGCCTATCGCCTGGACCCCCTGACCCTGGAGAATCTGGGCGTCGCCGGCTGGGCCCCGCTGGACGGCGTCTCGGCCCATGCCAAGGTCGACGAGGCGACAGGCGAGCTATTGTTCTTCAACTATTCCAAGTACCCGCCCTACATGCATTACGGGGTGGTCGACGCAAACGGCAAGCGCACCGTCTACCAGCCCATTGACCTGCCCGGTCCGCGCCTGCCGCACGACATGGCGTTTACGGCGAACTATTCGATCCTCAACGACCTGCCGGTGTTCTGGGACGCCAATCTGCTGGAGCGCGACATCCACGCGGTGCGCCTGCACAAGGGCCTGCCGTCACGGTTCGGCATCGTACCCCGTCACGGCGGCGCGGTTCGCTGGTTCGAGGCAGCCCCGACCTATGTGCTGCACTGGCTGAACGCCTATGAGGACGGCGACGAGATCGTGCTCGACGGCTATTTCCAGGAGAACCCGACACCGCGCCCGCTGGAGGACGCGCCAGAGGGTCATGGCCACCTGATGGCCTATCTCGACGAGCACAGCTTCCGACCCAAGCTGCACCGCTGGCGCTTCAACCTGGCCACCGGCGAGACCACCGAAGGTCACCTGGACGAGCGGATCCTGGAGTTTGGGATGTTTAATCAGGCCTATGCCGGCCGGCCCTATCGCTACGCCTATTCCACGACCGCCAAGCCGGGCTGGTTCCTGTTCAACGGCTTCGTCAAGCACGACCTCGAGACGGGCGAGAGCTGGTCACTGGCGCTGGGCCCCGGCCGCTACGCCAGCGAGGCCCCGTTCGCGCCGCGCGTCGGGGCGACGAGCGAGGATGACGGCTATCTGGTCAGCTTCATCATCGACGAGAATCGGGGGGCTTCGGAGTGCCTGATCGTCGACGCCAAGACGATGACGCCCGCGTGCCGCATCGCCTTGCCGCACAAGATCAGCAGCGGCACGCACGCGGTCTGGGCGGGGCGCGCTAGCCTAAACACTCTCCCAAAGGGAGAGGCACGGGCCAGTCGCGCAGCGATGGGAGGGTGAGGGGTTACGCCCTTCTCCGTATTCTGACCGAAGCCCTGCCGGCACGCCGTCCGGCATCTAAACCCCTCACGCTCCCAAGCTTCGCTTAGGCCCCTCCCTCTCCCTTTGGGAGAGGGTTTTAGCGTGACCCCCTCTTCGGAAACCACGGCACGAAGCCAGACGTCCGCGCCACATAGACCTCGTAGTCCGGCCGCTTGCGGCGCATGCGCCCCTCGACGGTCGGCACGCCGCTCCACCGGGTCAGCAGCACGGTGATCAGGATCGGGCCCGGCAGCGACCACGCCCCCAGCCCCGTTTCGGCGGCGACGAGGTAGAGGCCCCACCAGACGCAGGCGTCGCCGAAATAGTTGGGGTGTCGGGTGTAGCGCCACAGGCCGGTGTCCAGCACCTTGCCCGCGTTGGCCGGGTCGCCCTTGAAGCGCAGCAACTGCCAGTCGCCCAGGCTCTCGAAGCCGATGCCCACCACCGCCAGCACCGCGCCGGCGATGGCCAGGGGGCCGAGCGGCGAAGGGCTGAGTTGACCCAGTTGCACCGGAAGGGCCACGACGAACTGCAGCAGATATTGCAGCGAAAACACGATCAGCAGCGAGGCCTTGGCGAAGCTCCAGCCCCGCACGGTCTCGGCATGGTGCATCATGGTCACGTAGCGGCGGTCTGGTCCCTGCTTACGCCAGCGCCACAGTAGATAGCCACCCAGGCGCACGGCCCACAGGGTGCACAGGCCGGTCAGGAGCGCCCCGTGCGGCGTCACGCCGACCTGGGCCAGCGTGCTCCAGGCGATCAGCGCCATGCCCACGCCCCACCAGGCGTCGACGAAACTGACGTCCTTGAGCCGCAGGCCAATCAGCCACAGGCCGAGGAAAGCGGCGGCGGAGACGGCGGCGTTGATCAGGAAGAGGGTGAGCAGAGGCACGATTGAACTTTCAAATTGATGGTAGCTACGTCTGGCGGCTCAAGGAAGATCCTTCCCCCTCTGAGGGGAAAATCTACACCCCCACCAACAGGCTCACCGTTGTCGTGGTCGAGCCGCCGCCCGACGGGTTGATCGGCAGGCGGCCGCGCATGGTTATGGAGCCGTCCTCGATCGCCTTCCAGCTCTCGCCCGGCGCGGTCAAGCCGAGGTGGTCGATGGCCATGTATTGCGTGGCGGTGAAGCAGTCGTAGACCTCGATCGCATCCACCTGCGACAGGTCGGCGATCCCAGCGCGGACGTCTAAACCCCTCACCCTCCCAAGCTTCGCTTGGACCCCTCCCTCTCCCGGAGGGGAGCGGGCTGAGGGTCAAAGCCACAGCCCCGCCGCTGTCACGCCGTCGCCCCAGAAGCCTTCCGCCGGTCGCGTCAACCACCCGTCGGCCACTCGCGCGCCGCCGGGATAATCCTCCGCCAGCCACCAGGGTCCATCGAGATCCGCGAAGGCGCAGGACCCCGCCAGATGCAGCGCCGGCGCGATCGCCAGGGACGAGGCCACCATGCAGCCAACCATCAGGGTGAAGCCGTGGTTGCGGGCCTCCTCCAGCATCAGCAGCCCCTCGGTCAGTCCGCCAGCCTTGTCGAGCTTGAGGTTCACGGCGCCATAGCGACCCTTCAGAGCCGCCAAGTCCTCGGCGGTATGCACCGACTCGTCGGCGCAGATCGGATAGGGCGGATCATAGCCCTCCAACGCCATGTCTTCCCCGGCCGGAAGCGGTTGCTCGACCAAGGCGATATTCAGGTCCGACAGGATGGGTTTAAGCCCGTCGAGCGTGGCGAAATCCCAGCCTTCATTGGGGTCGACGATCAGGCGGGCGTGCGGGGCGGCCCGCGCCACGGCCAGCAGCCGCGCGGCGGGGTCGTCGGCCGACAGCTTGACCTTGATCAGCGGCGCGCTTGCCACCACCAGAGCGGCCGCGCCCATGGCCTCGACGGTGTCCAGACTGATGGTCACGGCGGTGATCAGGCGGTCGGGCACACGCAGAGCGGTCAAGGCCTCGACGCTCAGCCCCTCGCGTTTGGCTCGCAAGTCCCAGAGCGCGCAGTCCAGGGCGTTGCGGGCCGCGCCGGGCGTCAGCAGCGCAAGGGCCTCATGCGGCGCGGCGCCATCCCGCAGGGCCTGGACGGGTGGCTGCAGTTCGGCGATGACGCTCTCGACCGTTTCGTCGTAACGGGCATAGGGAACGCACTCGCCGCGCCCGATCAGATCCCCTTCGACGACCTCGACCACCACCGTCTCGGCGGCGGTCTTGACCCCGCGCGAAATGCGGAACGGCGCCTTCAGGCGGTGGCTGACAGGGACGATCGAGACGGTGCGCTGCATGGCTCATCGATAAGCCAGTTTGGCGAGACTCTTCAACCGATCCGGCGCGGGATCGGCGAGTCGGCGCGGCGCTCGCGAAGCACCTGCATGGCCAACCGGGGATCCCATACGAACAGCACGACCCACACCAGCAGCACGCCGGCATAGTTCAGCGCGCCCACGACGCCGCCGGGACGGCCCGGGCGAGTGAAGTGTACCGGACGGGTCTGGGGCTGGAAAAGGCTGGGCATGGGGATGTCGGTCATGGCGTTCTCCGTGGACACCGTGACCATCGCCGCCCGCTGCGTCAGATCCGGACGTGGCCGAAGACGGTTTTCGCACCCATATGTCGCTTCTGGGCGTTAGCCCTGCCGAACGAGAGCCCGACGAATGAGCAAGCCGATCACCATCACCATTCCCCATCAGCTCGGCGCCGCCGAGGCGCGTCGCCGCATCGAGGAGGGGTTTGGACAGTTGATCGGCCAGGCGGGCGGCGCGCTCAAGGACGTTCGGAAGACCTGGGACGGCGACACCCTGAACTTCTCGGCCCTGGCCATGGGTCAGACCATCTCGGGCGCGCTGTTCGTGATGGAGCAATCGGTGCGGATGGACATCGTCCTGCCCGGCCTGCTGGGCATGATCGCCAGCAAGATCACCGGTCAGGTCAAGAAGCAGGGCACGCTGCTGCTGGAGAAGAAGTAGCCTCTCGGCATTCGCCAAAATGAGCGTTGTTTAAGAGGTCTTCACCCGGCGCGCTGGCGCGTCCTTGGCCGGCGGGCGCTTGGCCGGACTGCGCTTAATACGCGGCGAGGCCTTGGACTCGGTCCGCTTCTCACGTTCTTCGCCAATCTTGTCCAAGCGCGCCTGGGCCATCTCCGCATGCTCGGTGCAGCGGGCGTGCATGGCCTCCAGCTCCTTGTCGGTCAGCTTCTCGATGCCCATGAACTTGTTCTCTGCGGCTGAGGTCAGGATCAGTTCGTCAAGCTTGGTCTGAACGGCAGCTCCGTCGCGGTTCTGGGTGTTCTGGATCAGGAACACCATCAGGAAGGTGATGATGGTCGTGCCGGTGTTGATCACCAGCTGCCAAGTCTCGGAAAACTTGAAAAGCGGTCCGCTGGCGGCCCAGACCAGCACCATCAGCACGCAGATCAGAAAGGCCGGCGGGCTGCCGGTGATCTTGGCGGTGGCGTTGGCGAATTTGGCGAAAAGCTTGTCCATGGGCGCTCCCTTGGCGCCCTAACGCACAAGCTGGACAATTTGTTCTACGGTTAGACAGGGTCGTCGCGAGCTTCCATGCGTTAGGGACGGGATGTTCGATCCTTATCTGTTATTCCTGCTGGGCCTGGGCGTTGTGGTGCTGCTGGTCGCCTGGCTGCCGATGGCGCTCAGCCGCCTGCCGCTGTCGCTGGCCATTCTTTGTGTCCTGATCGGGGTCGCGGTGTTCCACGGCGGCGTCGTGCCCTTCCGCTCCGATCCATTGCGCTTTTCCACCCTGACCGAACGCATGACCGAGATCGTGGTCATCGTCTCGCTGATGGGCGCGGGCCTGAAGATCGACCGGCGGATCGGCTTGAAGCGCTGGGCTTCTGCCTGGCGGCTGATCGCCATCACCATGCCGCTCAGTATCCTGGGCGTGACCCTGATGGGCATGCACGGACTGGGTTTGGGCTTGGCCTCGGCCCTGCTGCTGGGCGCGGCCCTGGCGCCGACCGATCCGGTGCTGGCCTCGGATGTTCAGGTCGGACCGCCGATGGCCGGCGACCGGGGCGAGGCGCGGTTTTCTCTCACCGCCGAGGCTGGACTTAACGACGGCTTCGCCTTTCCCTTTGTCCATCTCGCCGTCGCCATCGCCCTGGCGGGCGGCGCGGCCAGTCAGGGTCTGCTGACCCATTGGCTGACCATCGACGTCCTGTGGCGGGTGGCGGCGGGCGTAAGCGTCGGCTGGGGCGTCGGCAAGCTGCTGGGCTGGGCCACCTTCAAGGCGCCGCACGCCCGGATGTCGGGTACGGGCGACGGTCTCGTGGCCCTCGGCGCGACCCTGGTGGCCTACGGCGTCACCGAGGCGGCGCACGGCTACGGCTTCCTGGCGGTGTTCGTCGCTGGCCTGGCCCTGCGCGAAACCGAGCGCGACCACGTCTTCCACGAAGCCATGCACGACTTCGCCGAACAGGTGGAGCGCCTGCTGATGATGTTGGTCCTGGTGCTGCTCGGTGGGGCGGTGGCCGGCGGTCTGCTGGACTCCCTGACCTGGAAAGAGATCGCCTTTGGTCTGGCCCTGGTGTTCGTCATTCGGCCCCTGGCCGGATGGATCGGCTTGATCGGCTCGCCCCACTCCCTCCGCGAACGGGCCCTGGTGGCGTTCTTTGGTATTCGAGGGATTGGTTCGCTCTACTACCTGGCCTATGGTCTCAATCACGGGCACTTCCAGCGGTGGGATCGCCTATGGGCAATCACCGGCTTCGTGGTGTTGTGTTCGATCCTGGTGCACGGTGTCACCGCCACGCCCTTGATGGCGCGGATCGACGCCTGGCGCGCGGCCAACAAACCCCGCTGAATGACCACAACCTCGACGGGATCGCGCTCGGCCTAAGGATGCGACAAAGCGTCACATCCGGAATATCGAAGAAACTCAAGGCGGTCGTTCATCGTATTCCTTCCGCCGGGGGAACGGGATCAAGATGCAGGCTAGCGCCGCCCATCAGGAGCAACGACGGCAGGACTCGCTCCTGGCGCTACTGGCGGTGTCGCTGGTGGCCAGCCAGGCCTTCAGCGACTTCCTGACCCGCGACGCCTTGGGCATCGCCGCGCTGTGGCCGTCGAACGCTCTTCTGACGGCGGGGTTTCTGGTTCTCAGCCGCCCCCGCAGGCTCATCCTCGCCGCGATCGCGCTGGTGGCCCATCTGGTCATCGACCTGTTGGTCGGCGACAGTGTTGGCCGCGCCGTCATCTATACCGTGGTCGACCTCGGCGAAGCCGTCTTGGCGTGGGTGGTGATCCGCCGGTTCTTCGGCGGACCGCCGCGCGTGCGCACCATGCGACAGCTGGCCCTGCTGACCACCCTGACCGCTCCGGTGGCCTTGCTGATGTCAGCGGTCTGCGCGACGCTGCTGTTGATCTTCTATCGACAGCCGTTCCTGCCGGTGATGGGCGCCTGGTTCGTGTGCGGCGTGCTGGGCATGGCCATCGTGCTGCCCGGCGTGCTGGTGCTGATCGACGCCGAGCATCGCCGCACCTTTCAACGGGCGCCGCCGGAACAGCTGGGGCTGGCCGTGCTGATGGCAGGGCTTAGCGGCGCAGTTTTCTACGCCAAGGGCTTGCCCGCCCCGTTCCTGCTGTTCCCGGCCGCCGTGCTGACCGCTTTCCGCCTGGGTCCGCGCGGCGCGGCCCAGGCTTCGCTGATCGTCGCCTGCGTCGCCATTCCGCTCACCGTGAACGGCCTGTGGACCCAGCAGATCTCCACGGGCTGGTCCCAAGCTCATCAGAACCGATTTGTCCAAGTGTTCGTCGGTGTGCTGTTCGTCACCAGCCTCGCCACCGGCCTGGCCCTGGCCCAGCAAGAGCGCCTGCGCCGTCTGCTGGTCCGTCGCGAACAATTGACCCGCGCCGCCCGCGCCCGCGCCCTGTCCGCCAACGAGGCCAAGACCGAATTCCTGGCCACGATGAGCCACGAAATCCGCACGCCGCTCAACAGCGTGCTCGGCTTCTCCCAACTCCTGGTCGAGCGCACGGACCTGCCGGCCGACGCGCGCCGCCAACTGGGTCTGATCGACACCGCCGGCAAGGCCCTGCTGACCGTGGTCAACGACATCCTCGACTTCTCGCGGGTCGAGGCCGGCCAGGTGGAGCTGCTGTTCCAGCCCACCTCGGCGGCGGCCGTGCTGCACGACGCGGTCGGCATTATCCGGCCCGAGGCCGAGAACAAGGGCCTGACCATCGAGGTCGAGGTGGTCGACCAGGTCGGCGGCCTGCATGACCTGGACGGCCTGCGCCTGCGTCAGGTGCTGCTGAACCTGCTGAACAACGCGGTGAAGTTCACCGAGGTCGGCCGGATTCGGGCCCGCCTGGCGATTGAGCCGGGCGAGATCGAGGATAGGCTGCGGTTCGAGATCGTCGATACCGGTGTTGGCATCGCCATCGAGCAGCAAGGGCGTCTGTTCCAGCGCTTCAGCCAAGTCGACGGCTCGGCCAGTCGCGCTTACGCAGGCGCCGGCCTTGGCTTGGCGATCAGCAAGGCCCTGGTCGAGTTAATGGGCGGCAGGATCGGCGTCGATACGGCACTGGGTCACGGCTCGGCCTTCTGGCTGGAGCTCGGCGCGCCGCAGGTCGAAGCCTATGACCTTCCAGAGGCACAGCCAGCAGCCGAACCCGGCGCGGCGCGCATCCTGCTCGTCGATGACCACCCGATGAACCGCGAGATCGGCGCGGCGCTGCTAGCCCTGGTCGGCTGCCGGGTCGAGACCGCCGACAATGGCCAGCAAGCCGTGGCCATGGCCGCGCGCGGCGGCTACGACATCATCCTGATGGACATCCACATGCCAGAGATGGACGGCCTGGCCGCCACCCGGGCCATCCGCGCCCTCGACGGAGAGGCCGGGAAGATCCCGATCATCGCCATGAGCGCCGACGCCCTGCCCCAGCAGGTCGAGCGCTGCTATGCCGCCGGCATGGTCGACCACGTGGCCAAGCCCGTGCAGCGCGAGGTGCTGTACGCCAAGGTCAGTCGGTGGCTGGCGCGGAAGTAGGCATTCTTCCCCCTGTGGGGCAGGTGTCGGCGCAGCCGACGGAGGGGGCGTGATCGGCAGTTAGCCGGACTCGGATCGACGATCCCAAAGCTTTCCCCACCAGCCTTCGGCCGCCTCCCCCAGAGGGGAAGGAACTAGGCTTCCCTCTCACCGCCTCCCCCACTAACCTCCCCCCGCTATTCGGGGAGAAGAGCATGAACACCCTGCGCCTGGCCGCCCTGGCCCTCTGCGCCGTTTTGGCCGCCTGTTCGCCCGCCAAGCAGGCTGTGGAGACTCCCGGCCGCACGGCCTTGAAGCTGGCCACTGACTGGAAGGCTGAGGCTGAACTCGGCGGCTATTACCAAGCCCTGGCCACCGGCGAATACGCCAAGCGCGGGCTAGACGTGACCCTGATCCAAGGAGGTCCCGGCGTGAACGTGCCGCAGCTTCTGGCCGCCGGGGCGGTGGACGTGGGCGTCGGCTCCAACAGCTTCATCGTGCTGAACCTGGCCCAGCAGAACGTGCCGGTCAAAGCGGTCGCCGCCTTCATGGACAAGGATCCCCAGGTCCTGATCGCCCACCCCGGCCAGGGCGTGAACAGCATCGCCGACATGAAGGGCCGGCCGATCCTGCTGTCGGACGCCTCCAAGACCGCCTTTTGGGTGTGGCTGAAGGCCAAGCACGGCTTCACCGACGACCAGGTCCACAGCTACAACTATTCGGCCGCGCCGTTCCTGGCCGACAAGCGGGTGATCCAGCAGGGCTATGTCACCTCCGAGCCCTACCTCATCGAGAGGGAGGGCAAGCTGAAGCCGGCGGTATTCCTGCTGGCCGACGACGGTTACCCCTCATACGCCTCGATGGCGCTCGTCCCCGACGCCCTGATCGCCAAGAACCCCGCGGCGGTGAAAGCCTTCGTCGAGGCCACGGCTGCGGGCTGGACGTCTTACGTCTATGGCGACGCCAAGCCGGGCGACGCCCTGATCCTCAAGGACAATCCGGAAATGACCCAGGACGTCCTCGACCAGGCGCGCGACAAGATGCGGTCCTACAGCGTGGTGCCCCGCACCGGCGTGGGCGCTATGACCGACGCGCGCTGGGCGGCGTTCTTCGCGGCGACCTCTGGCCAGGGCGTCTATCCTAAGGGCATGGACTACAAGCGGGCCTATTCGCTGGACTACCTGCCGAAGTGATCGCGGCCCTGCAACAGCTAGAGGTGGATTACCCCGGTCGCGGGCGCGCCCTGGGTCCCATAGACCTGACCCTGAACGCCGGAGAAATCGTCGCCCTCGTCGGCCCGTCGGGTTGCGGAAAGTCCACGGCGCTGCGTCTGCTGGCGGGGCTGGAGTCGCCGACGCGGGGCACGGTGACCCGCGCCGCCGGTCGGGGCGAGACCTCGGTGGTGTTCCAGGCCCCGACCCTGGCCCCGTGGATGAGCACGGCGGCCAATGTCGCCCTGCCGCTTGAACTGGCTGGAACGCCAAGGCGGCAGGCTCGGGAGCAGGCTGTCGCGGCCCTGGCCAGGGTGGGCCTCAAGGACGCCGAGACCGCCCGCCCCGCCCAGCTGTCGGGCGGCATGGCCATGCGCGCCGCCCTGGCGCGCGCCTTGGTCACCAGCCCGCGCTTGCTGCTGCTGGACGAACCTTTCGCGGCCCTCGACGAGATCACCCGGCGGGCCTTGGCTGATGATGTTCTGGACCTGGTCGAGGCCCTGGCGCCCGCTGTGGTCTTCGTCACTCACAATGTGGAGGAGGCCGTCTATATGGCCAGGCGGGTCGTCGTGATGAGCCCCGGTCCGGGCCGCATCGCGGGCGAGGTGGCGGTCGAGGGGCCTGTCGTCCGGCCGCCCGGCTTTCGGACGACAGCAGCGTTCCGCGAGACGGCGGAGGCGGTGTCAGGCTTGCTGGCGCGCGGTGTCGAGGCGGCGGCATGACCGCCGCTCAACAGGCCCTGCCCCTGTGGGGGGGGCGGCGCGAAAGCGCCGGTGGGGGGAGCAGACCCGCCTCGACCGACTCCCCCCTCCGTCGGCTTCGCCGACACCTCCCCCACGGGAGGCGGACTTGGTAATGAAGCTCCTCGCCCCCCTTGCCCTGATCATCCTTCTCCTGGCCGCCTGGGAGCTAAGCTGTCGCGTCCTCAACGTGCCGGTCTACCTCCTGCCCGCGCCCTCGGCGATCGGCGCCGCCCTGGCCCAGGGTTGGCCGCTGCTGCTGTCCAGCGCCTGGGGGACCTTGTCGACCGCCCTGATCGGCCTGGCCCTGGCCAGCCTGCTCGCCTGCGGCCTGGCCCTGCTGGTCAGTCTCAATCCCGTGCTGGAGGACGCTATACGGCCCGTGGCCGTCATACTGCAGGTCACGCCGCTCCTGGCCCTTGGACCTTTGATGACCATCTGGGCTGGGATAGACCATCCGCAGCGCGCGGTCACAGCCCTGGCCGCCGTGGCCGCTTTCTTCCCGATCTTCTCGGGCGCCCTGACCGGCCTCAAGTCCGTAGATCCAGATCTGGCCAGGTTATTCGACCTCTATGGCGCGGGACCCGTCCAGCGTCTGTGGCGGTTGCGCCTGCCCTCGGCGGTCCCGGCCTTGCTGGAGGGCCACAAGGTGGCTGCCGGCCTGGCTGTTGTCGGAGCCGTGGTCGCCGAGTTTGTCGCAGGCTCCGGCGGCGTCCAGGGCCTGGCCTGGCGGTTGCTAGAGGCGTCCTACCGCCTGCAGACCGCGCGTATGTTCGCCGCCCTGGCCGTGCTGGCTGTGCTCGGCGTGGCGCTGCACGGCGTGATGGCGCTGGTGGAACGCCGCCTGCTGGCCTGGTGGTGGGGTCGCTGACCCGAGCCTGGCGCGGCCCAGGGTCACGGCGCGCGAATTCGCGTCGCCGTTAGGCCCGGATTAAGTCGGGATGCTTATGGATCAAGGGGACCCTGCTCGTTTCCGGACCGGTTCATGCGCCTTGTTGTCCTCCTGCCCGTGCTGATCAGCGTCGCCGCCCCGGCGTACGCCGAAGGCGCGCGCGAGAGCCGCTATGGTCCCAGCAGCCCCCGCCAGACCACCGCCGCCGTCGCCGTGACCGCCGCCGCGGCGACCGCGCGCTATGACGGACCCATGCTGGGTTGGGCCAACAAGCGTCAGGCGGCCGCCTTCGTCTCGACGTCAGCCACACCGGCGCCGGTCGCCGCATCGACCAATTACCAGCCCGCTCGCGCCCCGGCCACGCCAAGGCCGGCAGCCTTCACACCACCGGCCGCGCCGCTGCCGACCAGCCTCTACGCCCCGCCGACCCCGCCCGCGTCGCCGCCGCCGCCAGCCGCCCGGCAGGTCGCCGCCGTGAACACGGCCGGAACAGGTGCGCGCTTCTACTCCGTGGGCCGTGAATACGGCCTGACGCCCGACGCCATCCCGCCCCTGGGCCCTGACAGCCGCGTGCTGATCACCGCCAGCGAACCGACGCCCGAAGCCAGAGACGCCGCGCCCCGCCATGGCTCGGCCGATTGGCTGGCGGCCGGCGTGAATGGCGACGACGAAGATGACAACGGCGACAGCCGCAAGACCCGGAAATTCCAGTGATCCAGTCGCGTCTGCACGACCTCATCGCCCTGGCCGACGAGCCGTCCAGCGAGCGCCGCCGCGACCTGCTGCGTGGGGTCACCGACCTGTTCTTCGCCAGCGAGAGCCACGACGATGTGGAGATGGGCCTGTTCGACGACGTCATGGGCCAGTTGGCCGGCGAGATGGAAGAGGCCGTCAAGATTGAGCTGGCCGAGCGGCTCGGCACGGTGGCGAAAGCGCCGCCGACCCTGACCCGGGCCCTGGTCAGCGACACCATCGCCGTCGCCCGCCCGATCCTGCAAGGCGCCCCGCAGCTTACCGAGGCCGATCTGCTGCACGTGGCCCGCACCCAGGGCCAGGACCATCTGCGCGCCATCTCCCAGCGCCTCGCCGTGCCCATGGTCGTCTCGGACGCCATCGTGGCGCGCGGCGACGACACCACTTTGAGCGTGCTTCTGCGCAATGAAGGCGCGGTGCTGTCGCGCAAAGCCCACGAGACGGCCATCGACCGCGCGACCGCCAATCCCGAGTTGCACGAGGCGGTGATCGATCGCCAGGCCCTGCCCATCGACCTGCTCAACGAGATGTATTTCGTGGCGGAGGCGCGCCTGCGCGACCGGATCATGGAGCGCAACGCCAATGTCGATCCGATCGCCCTCGACGCGGCCCTGAAAGCCGGCCGCAACCGCGTGGCCGAACGTGACGGCGCCCTGCCGCCCGACTATGCTGCGGCGGTCGAGGAGATCAGCGCGATGAAGGCTCGCGGCGGCGTCACGCCGCCGGTCTTGGCCGGCATGCTGCGGGCCAAGAAGACCACCTTGTTTCTGGTCGCCCTCGCCGAGATGGCCGACATCGACTTCCACACCGCGCGCAAGATCATCGAGCGCCGCGAGCTCGACGGCCTGGCGGTGGTCTGCAAGGCGGCCGATTTTGATCGCGCCCTGTTCCTCACCTTCGCCCTGCTGATCCTTGATCCCAACGACAACGCCATGGACAAGGCCAAGGCCTATGGCGAGCTCTACGCCGCCCTGCCCCGCGATGCGGCCCTGCGCACCATCCGCTTCTGGCGCATGCGTCGCACCACGGGCGACGTGGCGGCGGCCTAAGGCTCGCGCCTGATCCCGACCACTGGAGGCGCGGAAACCAGACCGAGCCCCGTTTGGCGTCGCGTTGATCCGGCCACGGGCGGAACTCGCTCGGCAGGCGATCGTTTGAAGTCCATCGAGGGGCCTTCCTCCGGAGCGCCCTTGTGGAACAGTCAAAGAAACGCGCGACCCTGGTCGCCTGCGCCGCCGTGGCCGGGACCATGACGGCCGCCGCCATCGCCGCCCTGGCGTGGCCAGCCCTGACGCGACCGGAGCCGCCCACGGAGGCGGCGGCGGGAGCGGACGGGATCAGTATCCATTTGGTCCAACCGCCGAAAGCGGCGGTCGCGCGGACCGGCCTCCTGGATGTTGGCCTTTCCGACGCCGCCCTGGCCATGACCAAGGGCCGGCAGGCGTTGACCGACACCTTCGCCCCCGCTGCAGATTCGCCGCCGCCGAGGCCGGTGATGGGGCCCGCGCCTCCCCGGGTCATCCCCGTCGAGCGCGACGACGAGGAGGTTGGTCTCCCCCAGACGGAGCCTGACCGTCGTGATGATCGGTGGGAGCGCGAGCGCTGGGCGCGCGATGACGCCCGGGAGGCGCAACGCGCCCGCTGGGAACGTGAGCGCATGGCCGAGGACGACCGCCGCGAACGGGCCGCGCTGGAGCAGGAGCGGCTGGAGCAGCGTCGTTGGCGCGATGACCGCGAGGACGATCGCTACGCCCCGCCGCCGCGCGGCGACGACCCGCCGCCCGGCGAGCCCTGGTAGGCCAGTCTAGCGAATACGGATGCGGACCGGGACTTCAATGAATGAGCCAGCACGGCTCTTGCCGTCGGGGCCCATCAGCTCGACCTGGAACTGCGAGGCCATCGACAGGGCGGCTTGACCGACGCCCAGTTCGGCCGGGGTCTCGCTCTGCACCGAGCAGGCGGTCAGGCCGCCATCGCGCTTGACCATGCAGCTGAGGATCGCTTCGGCGACCCGAGGCGTAGTGTCCCGGATCTGGGTCATGGCGGGTTGAGCCGAGGTGGTCGGCGCGGGAGCGATGGAAACGGCGGCGGCGGCGAGCAACGAAGCGATCACTGGGTCTTCCCTACTGGCTTGGGTCCAGGCCCCGTCGGAGCTGGCCGGTTTCATTCTGGGTCAGGCGGGGTGCGCCTGTTTCACGCGTTGCAACCCTTGAGCCGCCAACTCGGTTAGCGACCGCAGGCCCAGTTCGGCGAACACGTCAAAGGCGCTGGCCAAGGCCATGGCGGCCCGATCCAGGCGGCCATCGTCGCGACCGGTGATCTCGACTCGCGCCTCGTAGAGCCGGGCCAGATTCATCTGGGCCACGGCCCAGGCGGCCGGATCGCGCGCGCCTGGCGCGGCGGTAAGCTCGGCCTTGAAGGCCATCTCGGCGGCGTCGAGCACGGCCAGGTCGGCGGTCAGCTCGGCGCAGCGGGCCAGGCTGAGGGCTCGGTTGTTGGCGACCACGGCGCGCAGGGCCAGGGCCGGCTGGGTCTTGAGAATGTGCGAGGCGCGGTCGTAGCAGGTGACGGCGCGTTCGAAACAGCGCTCCGAGGTCGTCGCCTCGCCCATGGCTTGCAGGCCGGCCCCCAGCGCGGCCTGGGCGCGGGCCCAGTCCATGGGGCTGTGGTCGGCGGTGACCGGCTCCAACGCCTGGGCCAGGGCCTCGACGCCGTCGGCGATGTGGTTGATCTCGCCGTCCAGTTCGCCCAGTTGCACCAGCGCCGTGCCGCGCAGCGACTCGAGCCGCGACCAGGCCAGGGGCTCGAAGTCCGGGTCTAGCGCCGCCTCGGCGGCCTTGGCCTCGTTCAGCGCGACCTCGGTCAAGGCGCGGTCCTTCAGGCGGGCGGCGCACGACAGCAAAAGCTCGACGCGCGCGGCGCGCTGGTCGGCCAGCAGCAGGCGCGAAGCCCCGCCCTTGACCCGACGCGCGGCCGACAGGCCTCGTAGCGGCGATTCAAAAGCTTGGGCCGCAGCCAGGGCGCGGTCGATATCGTTCTCGGCCAAGGCGACGCGGCCTTCCAGCCCGGCCATCAGGGCCTCAGCCATGGCGCAGCGATGGCCTGGCGCGGTCTTGGCCAGGGTCAGGGTGGCGCCGGCGGCGGCGTGCAGACCCTCATCGCCGAACATGTCGGCGCCCAGAACCGCCAGGGTCGCCTGCTCGCAGCGCGCGGCGGCCAGGCAGTCGGCGCGGCGTTCGGTCTCGAAGATTTTGGCGGCGGCTTCGGCCTGCGCCGCGCCCTTGCGCAAGGCGGCGGCGTCGCCGGAGCGGCGGGCCAGTTCGCGCCAGACCGTGGCGGCTTCCAGCAGGCGGCGGCCGCGATCCTTGGCGCCGATGCGGCCGGCGGCCACGTCGGCCGACCGGGCCTCGTTAACCAGCAGTCGCAGGTCTAGCAACTCCAGCAGCGAGGTGTCGCCGCCGGTCAGTCCGTCCCGATGGGCGGCGGCCCTGGCGGGGGCGCCGGCGTCGACTCCGAAGAGTCTTTTCAAATCACGACCAAACTCAAACATCGCTGCGTACTCCGCACACGGAACGTCCCACGCCGGGACGTCCGGCAAGGGTTCAACGCATCAGTAGCAAAGCCGGAGCCATCGCGTTTAACAAGTCGTTAACCGATCCTAAGATGGCGTTAACCATAAATATTTGGGACTCGTTTACGCTTCGTTCCTCAAAGCCAACAAAAGCGTTGCTTCCGCCCCGATATGGCACATTTCTTGCTTACCGGTTCTTGACGGGACGGCGAAAAAGCCATCCGCGTTAGAACTCTGTTCATCGACCTGAAGATGACGTTAACCAAGGTTTTTAAGGCCTGGTTTACTTTCTGTTCCGGCGAAGCTGTCTTCAGCCCGTTCGTCACCCGCCTCTGGCCACGTCGGGGCGACGGCCCTAGACAGGCGCCATGACCGCCGTGACCCTCTGGACCGCCGCCCTGTGCAAACCCGACCCCGGCTATGGCGGCTGGGCTTACGTGCGGCGCAACGCCGACGGGACCCTGGCCGGCGCGGCTGGCGGTGAGCGTCGCGTCACCGGCCCGCGCATGGTTCTGACCGGCCTGATCGAAGCCCTGACCGCCCTGGCCGACCTGCCGGCGCAGACGGCCGTGAAGCTCTATGTCGCCGAGCCCTCCCTGGCCGCCGAGTTGGCCGCGACCGACGGCGCCTGCGCCCTGGCCGACCCCGAAGCCTGGGCCGCCGCCCGCAAGCTGCTGGCCGCCCGTCCGGTGCTGACCCTGACGCCGCTCACCGACGCCGCGCCCGCCGCCGGCTTCCTCAAGGCTTGGGCCGATTTCGGCCTCGACACCGCCAAGACCCGGGGCAGCTTCAAGGCCGCGATCCCGAAGCCGAACCTGCTGAAGTTCCCCCGCTAGAGCATTTCCCGACCTGACTGCGTCAGGCCGTGAGCTCTAATCTTCTGTTTTGACGCATTTTTCTTCACGCGAACCGCAACCACTTCGCTCGAAAAATGCTCTAGCGCCCCGCCACGATCAGGTCGGCCGTCGCCACGTTGCAGGCCAGTGGCACCTCGGCCAGGGTCGCCATGCGGATCAGCGCCTTGACGTCGACATCGTGCGGCTGGGGCGACAGCGGGTCGACGAAGAACACCAGCATGTCCAGCAGGCCCACGGCCAACAGCGCGCCCAGTTGCTGGTCGCCGCCCAGCGGTCCGCTCTTCAGCCGGGTCAGGTCCAGGTCCGGCAAGGCCTCGAGGATCCGGCCGCCGGTGGTCCCGGTGGCGTAGAGCTTGTGCTGGCTCAAAAAGCCCCGGTGCGCCACGGCCCACGCGACCAGGGCGGTCTTTTTGTCGTCGTGGGCGACGAGGCCGACGGCGAAGGGGCGGTTGGGCATGGGCGGCTCCGGACACCAAGGGGGACGCACTCATTTCGCGCCCTCGCCCGAATGACAAGAGCGTCCTGGCGTCGGCGCTGACGATCCCCCGAGCAGGGATGCTCCCGCCGCGAGCAGGATATCGCTTCGGCGGCGCGGCTCCAGACGAGACCTTGCGCGTCCCTCAAGAGCGGCGTGTCCTGCCAAGGTCGGGCCGGCAAGACCCGCGCCAAGGAGACGGGAACGAACATGGACATGCAAAATTCTGACACAAAGGCTCTGGGCCGCCGGTCGTTCCTGCGCGCCGCCGCGCTGGTCGCCGCGACGCCGATCCTGACCGAGGCCAGCCTGGCTCGCGCCGCACAGACCACCGCCGCCCCGCCGTCCGGCATGGCCCTGCACGGCCAGGGCCCCAGCGTGCCGCCGCCCGGTTCGGTGCTGATCAACGCCAACGAAAACCCGCTGGGCCCGTCCAAGGCCGCCTGCGCCGCCATCGCCCGCGTGGCCCCTTTGGGCGGCCGCTACGACCTCAATGGCGAGACCGAGATGCTGGCCATTACCTTCGCGGCCCAGAACGGGCTGAAGGTCGAGAACATCGCCGTCTATGCAGGCTCCTCCGAGCCGCTGCACTACAGCGTGCTGGCCTTCACCTCGCCGACCCGCAGCTTCGTCACCGCCGATCCGTCCTATGAGGCGGGCATGTATGCGGCGATGACCAGTAAGGCCAAGATCGTCAAGGTGCCGCTGGCCGCCGACTACGGCCACGACGTCAAGGCCATGGTCGCCGCCGATCCGGCCGCCGGGGTGATCTATATCTGCAACCCCAACAACCCGACCGGCACGACCACCACCAAGCAGGACATAGCCTGGGCGCTGGACCACAAGCCCGCCGGCTCGATCCTGCTGGTCGACGAGGCCTATATCCACCTGTCGGACGCCCAGGACACGCTGGACCTGGTGGCGGCCGGCAAGGACCTGATCGTGCTGCGGACCTTTTCGAAGATCTATGGCATGGCCGGCATCCGCTGCGGTTTCGCGGTGGCTCGGCCCGACCTGCTGGCCAAGCTGGCGCCGTTCGGCCAGAACGCCATGCCGATCACCGGCTCGGCCGCCGCTCGCGCCTCGTTGGAGGACAAGTGCCTGGTCGCCGAGCGCAAGACGATCATCGGCGACACCCGCCGCGACACCCTGGCCTGGCTGAAGGCCAACGATTACAGAGTGATCGGTGCGCCCGAGACCAACTGCTTCATGATCGACACTGGCCGTAACGGCAAGGGCGTGATCGCGGCGATGAAGGCCAAGGGCGTCTATATCGGCCGCACCTGGCCGATCTGGCCGAACGCCGTGCGGATCTCGGTGGGGACGCCCGCCGAGATGGCGGCCTTCAAGACAGCGTTCAAGACGGTGATGGCGAGCCCGGCGGTGGCGATGGAGGGCCATGACCTCGGTGGACATCGGGCCGACCTGGGCCATTACCCGACCGCCTAGCGCCGCTGCGAACTGGCGACCGAGCCGGGGTGAAAATCCTCCCCCCGTGGGGGAGGTGGTCGCGCAGCGTCCGGTGGGGGGAGTTTTGGGGTCTTCGATCGCAGGTCTGGCCGGCATCCGATCACTCCCCCCACCGTCGGCTTTGCCGACACCTCCCCCACGGGGGAAGGACTTGAGACACACGGCTTCGTCGCCTGACGGGATGGCCCGAAAGGGGGTTGAGGAGGCGCGGAGCGGCCGGGCCAAGCCCGGATGACCGTGAGGTAGAGTTTGCGTTTCGGCGTGGACCGACCGCTCCGCGAAACCGTTTGTCTCGAGGGACGGCGATTGAGGGCTTGTTTCATCCCGATCGACGTTCCCCCTCGGACGGGCAGGATCAAAGTCGCCCGGAAGGGGCCGTCAGCGACTCCGACAGATCCTGGAACAGACCGGTTTGAACGTCCCGGCCCCGTCGACCCGCGCAGATCCCGGCAAGGTTTTGATGGGCGGCGGATTTCTCCGACAACCCACACCTGCCTCGCGCGCGGCCCTGCACGGCCCCGCTCGGTTCCATCTCCATCGCCGCTTCGGGTCGGTACCAAGCGCCCTCCTCCGCGACGGAGACAGGGTCCAGTATGAGGCCGTGGTGGGTGCGCCAGCGGTCGTGACGCTGATTATTTTATAGGGCGTCGAATTTGTTGGGGTTTGGGGTGAGTGATTGTGGGGATGGAGGGCGCTCTATCCCCCCGGCGCTCCTTCCCTCCCCTTCATGGGGAGGGTGGCGGCGAAGCCGGCGGGTGGGGCTCCGCCGGCCACCTCATCAAACCCCACCAGACCCCTTCGGGGCCACCCTCCCCGGGGCGGGGAGGGAAAGAACGTTTGCTTGAACCGCCCAGCCCCTCCCCTGCCCGCCCGCAACGGCGAGGCCGCGCCTTGAAACCTTTATGGCGAGCTTGCTCTGGCGTCTGGCCGAGTCAAGGACGGCCCGAAGGGCCGCCGCGGCGCGGCGACGCGAGAGCGTCGTCCTTGACTCGGCCAGACGCCAGAGCTCCGATCCACCAAGGCTTTAAGGCGTGGCCGCATCCGGGGCGGATGCTAGCGGTCGCCAAAACTTGGTTTCAAGCGAAACAGAGGTAATGAAGACCAATGATCATTTTCCATCGACGCGGGAGGTACCTGCTGAACAGCCTGTTCGCAGCACTTCTACTTTCATTGGGCGCAACGCGGTCGGCGGAAGCCTTCGACACCCCTGACAGCGCGATCGCCGCCGCCGTGGAAAACGTCTGCAAGCCCTATATGCGGAACGCGAGTGTGAACAGAGAGAGGGCGTTGGACCAAGCCCGAAGGCTGGGCTTCCATCAAGCTTCACGAGAAGAGAGCTTGATTGGTATCAGCGAAGATATGACCGCGACTTTCGGTCCCGCCAAGATCACCATCACGCTGCAGGGTCCAGACGGTGATAAGAGCTGTGGCGTCGCTGTACAGGGAGATCCTCAAGCATTCGATCGCTATCTACAGCACCTCGCGGCTGACGGCTGGATAAGCGCTGGAGAGTTGATTGAGGGCGAAACCCGCAATGAGTGGTTTTGGGAATCTGGTGGGCGCTTCACGATCATAGCCGGAAAATATGGAGGCCCACTCATGACGGCCCCTTCCACCCGCGTCCTAGCCCTGGTTGTGGAATTGGGAAAAAATAGTATTCCGCCAGTCTGCAGTCCGACACAGGGAGCGCCGTGTAGGAGCGCCTGGCGCTGAAAGCCCCCTACTCCACATAATCCAGCGGCAGCGCCGTCGCGTCCTTGATCGTCTCCAGCACGAAGGACGACCGGATGTCCTTGACCGCCGGCATCTTCAGCAGGCGCTTCATGGTGAACTCGGCATAGGCATCGAGGTTGGGCGCCACCACCCGCAGCAGGTAGTCGTAGCCGCCGGTCATGGCGTGGCAGCCCACCACCATCGGCTCTCGGCGCACGGCCTCGGCGAAGGCTTCGGCGGCGGTTTCGCTGTGGCGATCGACCTGGACCTCGACATAGGCCAGCAGGTCGAGCCGCGCCTTGCGGCGGTCTAGGAGGGCGACGTAGCCGGCGATCAAGCCCGAGGCCTCCAGTTGCTTGACCCGCCGCAGGCAGGGGCTGGGCGACAGGCCGACCCGTTCGGCCAACTCGACATTGGTGACCGAGCTGTCCTGCTGGAGGATCTCCAGGATCTTCCGATCGGCGCGGGTGAGCTTCATCGTGACCGGATCCGTCGGCGGTTTGGCAGATTGTGGCAGGCTAGCGTGCTTTGCCCGCCTTGCGCACCCCTCGCCCGTCGCGCTGGAGCTTAAAGCCAGGCCGTGCGTTTGGATCTGGAGGCCATCGCCTTGACCCCCCAAGCGCCAATCCGAGCCTTGGACACCGCGAGGATGATCAACATCCCGCCGCCACGGAGAACACCCCCATGCGTCTTGCTCTCATCCTCACGACCTCGCTCGCCGCCCTGTCGCTGATGGCCTGCTCGCAGAAGACCGAGGACCACACCGCCGCCGCCGCCGACCAGGCCGGCAAGGCCACCGCCTCGGCCGCCCAGGACACCGCCAACAACGCCAGCACGGCCGCCGCCAACACCGCCGCCGCCACCCACAAGGCCGCTGACAGCACCGCCGCAGCCGCCGACCATGCCGCCGACAACGCTTCCGACGCCGTGGGCGCCGCGGAGCGCAAGACCAACGCCGCCGCCGACGCGGCCGCCAAGACCCACTAGAACGGCGAAGGGGGCCAGGCGCATGCGCCTGTCCCCATCAGCATCCGTGACCCAAAGCAAAACCCCCGGAGCTCGCGCCCCGGGGGTTTCGTTTTACGCTTACTGTTACGCTTACTTTCGTGGGCCTAGTTGGCCAAACGGCGCAGGAACGACGGGATCTCCAGATCCTCGCCCGCTTCCGCTTGCGGCTGGTCGAGAGGCTGCAGGGCGGGCCGGGCCGAGCCGGTCGCGCGCGACGCCGGGGCGGCCGGGGGTTCGTAACGCTGCTGGCGACCACCGCCAAACAGGCTCATCCAGCCGCTCGATTTTTGAGCCCGGCGGTCGTCATAGGTTTCGCTGTAGAGCGGCTCGTCGCCGGCCTCGGCGACCATCGGGTCGACGATGCGGGTGACGCGCGGGGCCGGGGCGGCGACGCGGGGCTCTTCCATCACCGGCTCTTCGAAGCGCAGGTCTTTCTGGGCCTCGACGATCGGCGCGGGCTCTTCATAGGCCGGTTCCGGCGCGTAGGACGCGGTCTGGGCGGCGGCCTGACGCTCCATCGGGCGCGGCTCGTAGCGCATGCCTGGGCGGGTGGGCTCGGCGGTCGCGGGGGCCGGAGCGGACTGACGCGCGGTCTCCACCACCAACGGCGGGGCCGTGATGTTGCGCGAGACCGGCTTGGGCTCGATCTGGGCGATGGAGGCGCCGTCCATGCCGGTGGCGACCACCGACACGCGGATCACGCCGTCCAGCGACGGGTCGAAGGCGGCGCCGAAGATGATGTTGGCTTCCGGGTCGACCTGATCCGAGATCGCGTTCGCCGCTTCGTCGACTTCCAGCAGGGTCATGTCCATGCCGCCGGTCACGTTGACCAGAACGGCCTTGGCTCCCTTCAGCGAAACCTCGTCCAGCAGCGGGTTGGCGATGGCGTTCTGGGCGGCCATCAGGGCGCGGTCTTCGCCGGTGCCCTCACCGGTGCCCATCATCGCCTTGCCCATCTCGGTCATCACCGTGCGGACGTCGGCGAAGTCGAGATTGATCAGGCCCGGCAGCACCATCAGGTCGGTGATCGAACGGACGCCCGAATGCAGCACCTGGTCGGCCATGCCGAAGGCTTCGGCGAAGGTGGTGCGCTCGTTGGCGACCCGGAACAGGTTCTGGTTCGGAATGACGATCAGGGTGTCGACATAGCGTTGCAGCTCACCGATGCCGGCGTCGGCCAGACGCATGCGGTGACGGCCTTCGAAGTGGAAGGGCTTGGTGACCACGCCCACCGTGAGGATGCCGCGCTCACGCGCGCACTTGGCGATGATCGGCGCGGCGCCGGTGCCGGTGCCGCCGCCCATGCCGGCGGTGATGAACACCATGTGGGCGCCATCGAGATGCTCGCCGATTTCCGGGAAGCTCTCCTCGGCGGCGCTCATGCCGACCTCGGGGTGGGCGCCGGCGCCCAGGCCCTGGGTCACTTGCACGCCCAGTTGGATGCGACGGTCGGTCTTGGCGAACTGGAGCTGCTGCGCGTCGGTGTTGGCCACCACGAACTCAACACCCTCGAGGCCCGCCTCGATCATGTTGTTGACAGCATTGCCGCCTGCGCCACCCACGCCGAACACCACGATCCGTGGCTTCAGTTCAGTGGTGCGCGGCGCGGAAAGAGAAATTGCCATGGGAGCCTCGCGTCTTAAACGCCGAATTCGTCAACAGCCGAACAGATCAAACGCTGGGAGTGATCTCGACGATCGGGTTAACAGAACAACCAGCAACCTTAATCGCTGGTTAACTCCATAATGTGAGTCGGCCTTTGGTCGAGCCCAAACACGCGGGAAAAGGCCAGTTATCCCAAGGAATCACAAGGGATTCGCGGGGGGCTCGGGGACGCTCCGAATGGCGATGCGACGGAACGACGCTGACCCGAAAAGCTTGCCAAACCCGGTTCCAGAAGGCGTTGAAACTACGCCATTAGGTGTTTCAGACGCCGAAACCGTAAACGCTTATGCTTAAGGCCCGGTAAGACTTGGCCGTTCTTCTTGGGCCTTATCCACAAGCCGAAATAATTTACGCCGTCACAAAAATTTACAGCCGCCCGCGCCGTGTTCGGGCGAACGGGGCTCGGTGAAGCTTGAAACCGCTCGACCCTCTATCTTTTCATCCCGACAAAAGTCGAGACCTAAGCCGGGCGGGCCATAAAGGTCACGGAAGTCCCGTGCGCATGCGCCGGTCCGGATCAGCCGCTTGGGTCCCGACCTTCGGCGGGATGAAGGGATTTAAGGCTTACAGATTATCCCGCAGCCAGGCGGCCGCCTTGGCGACGGCGCTGGCGTTGGGGTCCATCGGGCGCTTGCGGATCGCGGCGCCGGCCAGGGCCTTGGGCGAGACCACCTCGCGCGGACCGAAGGCCGAGCGGTGCAGCACGCCGGCGGCGGCGCAGAAGGCCGGACCCGACGCGGCGTCGGCCAGGTGCGGCACCCGGCGCGGACGGCCCAGGCGGACGGGACGATCGAACACCCGCACGGCCACTTCGCGCACGCCAGCCAGTTGGCTGGCGCCGCCCGTCAGCACGATGCCGGCGCCCGGCTCGACCGGCGCGCCCGAGGCCTTGAGGCGCTCGCGCAGCAGTTCCAGCGTCTCCTCGACGCGGGGTTGGATAATGCCCTTGAGCAGGGAGCGGGGCGCGATCACCGGACCAGCGCCGGGGTCATCGCCGCGCGGCGGGGCCTCGATCATCTCGCGGTCCTCGTTGGCCGAGGCGATGGCGCTGCCGTGCAGGGTCTTGATGCGCTCGGCGCCGGCGACCGAGGTCTGCAGGCCGCGCGCGATGTCCTGCGTGACGTGTCCTCCGCCGACCGCCAGGCTGTCGACGTGGCACAGGGCGCCCTGGTTGAACACGGCGACTGAGGTCGAGCCGCCGCCCATATCGATGCAGACGGCGCCGAGGTCCATCTCGTCCTCTTCCAGGGCCGCCAGGGCCGAGGCGAAGGGCGCGGCGACCACGCCCTCGAAGGACAGGTGGGCGCGCTCGACGCAGTGGGCCAGGGTGTGGAAGACGTTCTCGTTGATCGAGACGACCAGCAGCTCCAGGCCCAGCGCGCGGCCGAACATGGCGCGGGGATCGCGCACGCCCTTCTGGCCATCGACCGACCAGGCGATCGGCAGCAGGTGGATCGGCTTGCGGCCGGGAATGCGAACCTGCGCCAGGGCCGAAGCAATGGCGCGCGACAGGTCGCCGTCAGCGATTGGCCGGGCCCCCAGCGACACCTGGGTGGTGACGCGGTGGCTGGCCAGCTGGCCGCCGGCCGTGCAGACGCTGACGCCCTGGACATTGACGCCGGCCACGGTCTCGGCCCGCTCGACGGCCTGGGCGATGGCTTGGGCCGCCTCGTCCAGATTGACGATCGCCCCGCCCCGCACGCCGCGCGACTGCACATAGCCAACGCCGGCCGTGGTCAGGGTGCGGTTGTCGCGGTGAATACCATCCGGCTTCATGATGAAGCAGGTGACCTTGGACGCGCCCAGGTCGACGGCAGCGACCGCCGGCTGGCGCACGAGCGTCGCCTTCAGGCCTTCGCGGGCCTGTTTCCGGTCATCCAGTCGGGACATCGTTAAAGCCACCTCATGCCCATCTTTTACTTTACGCCCCGCCGGCCACGGGCTGCCCAGGCAGCACCGAGTCGCGAGGTCTCACGGCCACCATCTCGGGGTCGCGCAAATCAATGCGCGCGAAGCCTAGATCGAGGATTCGTTGTCTTTGGTCGAGCTGATCCAATTGAATCAGCGCGGACTCTTCGTCAATGGCTGGAAGCTGGATCAGTGACCCATCTTTCAACCGCAGGTCCCAGCGACGGTCATCGACGCGCACCAGCGCCTCAAGACGGTCACGCAGACGCGGCCGGGCGTTGACGGCGGGCAGGATGGCGCCGGCTGCCTGGTCGGCCCCCTGCCCCACCACCAGCGGAAGTTGCGGGAAGCGCGCGGCGTCGGCCTCGCGGATGATCCGGCCCTCGGCGTCGATGACCCGCATGGACCCGGAGTGCTGCCACACGGCCAGGGCCGGGCGCTCCTCGACGGTGATGGTCACGGTGTCGGGCAACAGGCGCGCGACCTTGGCCGACTTGACCCAGCCCACGGTCTCGACGCGCGCCTTCAGGCCCGCCAGGTCCAAACCCAGGGTCGGCTGGTCGAGATAGAGCGCCGAGGCGGCCAGGATGTCGGCCTTAGCCATCGGCGAAGCGCCTTCGATGTGCACGGTCTTCAGCTTGAAGCCGAGGTCGGCGAACTCGCCGTCGACCCCGCGGCCAAAGGCCTGACCGAGGCGCTCGAGGCGGTGGCCCGTGGCCAGGGTGGCGATCAGGGCGATGACCAGGGCTGCGCCGGCCACGCCGAGGGCGAGTTTCGGCGATACCCCCACGCCGCTCCGAGCGGCGTGCAGCTTCCCGACCGGCGGCGCGGGCTTGCGCGCGGCCGGCCTGGCCTTATTCGGACTTGCGGGCGCTTCGGCCCGGGGGCGCACTGGCTTGCGCGGTCCCCCCCGCACTACAGCGGGCATAAGCGTCCTCCACGATCCAGAACACTAAACAATCAAACGCGACGCCAACCTGGTCCGCCTGCTCAAGAGCGAGCGAAGTGGGTGTCATGCCGGGGTGCGTATTGACCCCTAGCAACACCAGAAGGTCGTTAATGTCGTCATAACGGAAGTCACTTCGGGTCACACCTTGGCAACCAAGAGTGGTATGGTCAAGCTTGGTGCGACGGGGCGCGAAACCCGCGCAAAGGGGAATTCGGGTGAAAAACGCGTGATCAGAGGCGCTTTCCAGTCGGATAGCGGCGGGGGTCATGAAACCTGTGGACGATCAAATTTCGCCGCCCGTCCGTGCATCACTTGGTCGCGGGAATGACCCACGGGCGAAGAGTCCGACGCGGGCCTTCTTGTCCTCACCCGTGCAACGCGGGAGGTGGCGCGTCGCTAGCAGCGACGTGACGGAGGGGGCGTCAGCGGCGCCGGAGGACGCCCCCTCCGTCACGATGCCTATTCGCATCGCGCCACCTCCCCCGCTTGGCGGGTGAGGAGAACCTTCCGCAGCCTTGGATCAATGGCTTGGCGCCGCCGGCGCCGCCGCGCTGAGCACGCGGAAGTCAATGTCGCTGTCGGCCATCAGGTAGATGAAGCTGGTCCAGGCCGCGACATTCTGAGCCAGTTCGCCCGGACGGACCTTGTTGAGGGTGTCGTCCATGGTGTGGTGGTAGTCGAAGTAGCGGCTGGCGTCCTGTTTGAGGCCGATCACGGGCACGCCGGCGGCCTCCAGGCCCTCGATGTCCGAGCCGGCGTGCGGCGAGGGAAGCCTGTCGAGATAGATGTTCAGCGAGGTCAGCACGCGGACGGCGGTCTTGATCGCCGGGTGGCCGGACGAACCCTTGGGGATCTGCAGGGCGTAGATCCGATCGGCGCCGGTATCGCTCTCGCCGGCCAGGACGATCTTGGGCAACTCGGCCTTGTGAGCGTCGACATAGGCTTCCGCCGAGCCGCCGCTCTCTTCCGAGCCGAACATCACCACGCGGATGGTGCGCTTGGGATGCTTGGGCAGGTCGCCGATCAGCTTGGCGGCGGCCGTGGTGATGGCCACGCCCGTGGCGTCGTCCAGGGCCCCGGTGCCAACGTCCCAGCTGTCCAGGTGGCCGCCGATGACGATCACCTCGTCGGGGGTCTGCGAGCCCTTGATCTCGCCCGAAATGTTCCAGGCCACTGCCTTGGGGTCGACGGTCGAAGCCAGCTTCAGCTTGATGCGCACCGCGCCCTTGGCGGCCAGACGCTCCAGTTGCTCGGCCTCCGGCACGCCCAGGGCGGCCGAGGGGATCGAAACCACGTCGTCGCCAAAGGCGGTGACGCCGGTGTGGGGCACGGTGGAGTCGGAGGTCGAGATCGAGCGGATCAGGAGGGCGATGGCTCCGCGCTTGGCGGCCTCGACCGGGCCGGCCCGGCGCGAGATCCCGGCGACCCCGTAACCGGCGCCGTCCTGGGCGCGGACCATCGGCTGGGTGATCACGACGATCTTGCCCTTCAGCGACCCCTCCGGCGCGGCGATCATCTCATCATAGGTGCGAAACAACGCCACCTCGGCCTCGAGGCCTTCAGGCGGAGTCGCCACCGTGCGGCCCAGGCCGACGATGTTCAGCTTCATCGGATAGGGCGCGACCAGTTGCGCCGACTCCTCGCCGCGCGTCCAGGACGGCTTGGCGAACTCCTCGACCTTGACGTTGGTGAAACCCAGCGCCTTGAACTTGGCCACACTCCAGTCCTTGGCCCGGGCCATGGCCGGCGAGCCGACGAGGCGCGGACCGATCGTGGTGGTCAGGTCCTCGGTGATATCCCAGGCGGTGCGGTCCAACAGGGCCTTGTCGCGCAGCTTTTCGGCGGTGACGGCGTCTTGGGCGTGAACGGAACCGACCAGCAGGGCGGTCGTGGCGGCGGCGGTCAGCAGCGTGCGGAACAGGCGCATGGAAACTCCCTCGTTGGAGGGTTCATAGCATCGCTCCGCGCCGGGAATAGGCAACAACCGGATGAACTATCGGTAACGTTTGAGGGGGGAGTCTAAAAGGTCCTCCCCCTGTGGGGGAGGTGTCGGCGCAGCCGACGGAGGGGGGAGTGTTGGTGAGGTGGGATGACTCCCCCCACCGGCGCCTTCGCGCCGCCTCCCCCCACAGGGGGAGGACCTTTAAGTCCCCGGCCGCCCGATGCGCTTGATTTCCCAGTCCAGGTGGATCCCCGTCTTGGCCAGCACGTCGGCGCGGACGGTATCGCCCAGGCCCTCCAGGTCGGCGGCGGTGGCCTCGCCGGTATTGATCAGGAAGTTGCTGTGCAGGGGGCTGAACATCGCGCCGCCCCCCTCTTTCCCGCTCGCGGAAAAGCGTTTGCCGCGCCAGCCGGCCTCGTCGACCAGCTTCCATGACGAGTGGCCGGGCGGGTTCTTGAACGTCGAGCCGCCGGTCTTCTCGCGGATCGGCTGGGTGGTCTCGCGGCGGGCGGTAATTTCCGCCATGCGGTCGCGCACGTCGGCCGGATCATCGGGCGTGCCCCGGAACATCGCCTGCACCCAGAACATGCTGTTGGCAGGCACCTGGGTGTGGCGATAGGTGAAGCCGAAATCCGCATTGTCCCAGACCCGAATCTCGCCGGTCCGGTCATAGCCCCAGGCGCTGACCAGGATGTCCTTGGTCTCGCGGCCATAGCAGCCGGCGTTCATGGTCAGGGCGCCGCCCACCGTGCCGGGGATGCCGACGAAGAATTCCAGCCCCGTCAGGCCCGCCTTGGCCGCCGCCCGGGCGACTGAGGCGTCCAAGGCCGCCGGACCGGCGATGATCAGGTTTTCCTCGACGTCGACGGTGACCTCGCCAAAGGCCCGCCCGGCGCAGCGGATCACCACGCCCTCGACGCCGCCGTCGCGGATGATCACGTTGGAGCCGACGCCCAGCGCCTGGACCGGCACCTCGTCCGGCAGGGCGCTGAGAAAGTCGCGCAGGTCGTCGGCGTCGGCCGGCAGGAACAAGACGTCGGCCGGACCACCGACCCGGAACCAGGTGAACGGCCCCAGCGGCTCATCGAACAACAGCTTGCCGCGAACGGCGGGGAGTTGGGTTTTCCAGGTCATGTCGTAAGGCGAGGTCCAGGCGAGCGCTTTGCGGAAAGGCGTCGCGTGATTTGGTACAGAACCACGATCACGAAACCGCCGAAGAAGGCGATCCGGTGCTGGGTTTGATCGATCTGCGAAATGTAGGTCGTTCCGCCATGTGTCGCGAAAGGAACGACGAAGGATCCTTGCGGGCTAAGCGGTCGGGCCACCGTTAGAACGTTCGAGAGCCAGGCGCCAAAGGCAATGTCCCCGATCGCTAGGACGATCAGCACCACCTTGGCGATGGTCCACGCCCGTCGGCTCACGTCGCCAGCGCTTCCAGCTGCCCCGGCAGGGCGTAGGACCAACTCGTGATATCCCCCGCCCCCAGCAGCACCACCAGGTCACCCGATTGGGCCTCGGCGGCGATCAGGGCCGGGAGGGCGGCGGGGCTTTCCAGCGGCAGGGCGCGGCGGTGGCCGAACTTCTTGAGGCCTTCGACCAGGTGATCGCGATCAACACCTTCGATGGGCGCCTCCCCGGCCGTGTAGACGTCGGCGACGATCACCGTGTCGGCGTCGTTGAAGCACGAGCTGAACTCGGTCATCAGGTCGCGCAGGCGGGTGAAGCGGTGCGGCTGGACCACCGCGATGACCTTGCCCTCGGTGACCGCCCGGGCCGCCTTGAGCACGGCGGCGATCTCGACCGGGTGGTGGCCATAGTCGTCAACCACGCGGATGCCGTTGGCGACGCCCGTGGTGGTGAAGCGACGCTTCACCCCGCCGAAGCTGGCCAGGCCAGCCCGGATGTCGTCGGCGCTGACGCCCAGCTCGCGGGCCACGGCGACGGCGGCGGTGGCGTTGAGCACATTGTGATGCCCGGCCATCGGCATCTTCAGACCTTCATAGGTCACCGGCTCGCCGACCAGCGGCGACACCAGGATATCGAACTTCGAGCCCTCGGGACCCATCTCGATATTGCTGACCCGGACCTCGGCCTGGGGGTTGACGCCATAGGTCACCAGCCGGCGGTTCTCGATCCGGGCGGTGAGGGCCTGGACCTCAGGGTGGTCGGTGCAGACCGCCGCGAAGCCGTAGAACGGGATGTTCTCGATGAAGTCCTGGAAGCCCTTCTTGACCGCGTCGAAGGTGCCCCAGTGGTCCAGGTGCTCGGCGTCGATATTGGTGACGATGGCCACGGTGGACTTCAGCTTGAGGAAAGACCCGTCGCTCTCGTCGGCCTCGACCACGATCCAGTCGCCCTCGCCGACCTTGGCGTTGGTGCCATAGGCGTTGATGATCCCGCCATTGACCACGGTCGGATCCAGAGCCCCGGCGTCCAGCAGGGCCGCGACCATCGAGGTGGTGGTGGTCTTGCCATGCGTGCCGCCCACGGCGACGGAGAACTGGAGCCGCATCAACTCGGCCAGCATCTCGGCCCGGCGAACCAGCGGCAGGCGCTTGTCGCGGCCAGCGGCCATCTCGACATTGTCGGCCTTGATCGCCGTGGAATAGACGATGGCCGACGCGCCTTCGACATTGGCCGCGTCCTGGCCGATGAAGATCCGCGCGCCCAGCTTTTCCAACCGCTCGGTATTGGCGCTGGCCTTGGCGTCGCTGCCTTGCACGGTGTAGCCGATGCGCAGCATGATCTCGGCGATGCCGGACATGCCGATGCCGCCGATGCCGATGAAGTGCACGGGGCCAAGTTCGAAGGGTACGGGGCGTCGACGCTGGATCATCCGGCTCGATTAGACGATTTGGCGACGGGGTGGAACGGGATGTTTGGTGCAGGCGCCGTGGATTTTCTTCTCCTCCTCCGTTTCGCCGCGTTGCTCGGGGGAGGCGTCATCGCCCTCGCCTCTCCCGCCCTGGCTCAGGCGCCGCTGGAGCTGCGCCTGGCCGACGTCGGCCGCTTCGCCGCCTTCGTGGACATGGGCGGCGTCACCTGGACGGGTCGCACGGCGCGCTTGCGCGTGCTGCAGGTGGCCGAGGACGGCTTCATCGCCGGGACCGAGGCCTTCTGGGGCGGCTGGCGCTACGAGGTGATCGACTGCGACGCCCGCACCATCGCCCATGCCGGGTTCTCCAGCGTCCGGGTCGGCGGCAAGGAGGGGCCGATCAGCGGCGACCAGCGTCCGGCGGCGGCGATCCCGACGGGCGGCGCCGACGACGCGGTGGCCAAGGTCGTCTGCGACGGCTGGCGGCCCTATGCGAGCGTGTCGGTGGCGACCAGCGTCGAAGACGCTGTAACCCTCGGTCGGCCCGTGATCGCAACAGGTGCGGAGCCTTAGCGCTGCAGGAACGCCCGCACTTCGGCGGGGAAATCCTCGCCCCGCAGCCAAGCGGCAGCGGCGTAGGTGTGGGCGATCAGCAGCTTGCCAGCGGAGGTTTCGACACCGTGCCATCGGTCCGTGATCAAGGTCCGTACGTCGTGGCCCGCGAAGTCTCTCAAGTTCTGAGTGACGAGCATGTCGGCGCCGCCGGCCAAGGCGGTCTCCAGCACGTGCCGATCCTCCTCGTCGTCCAGCGGCAAAACGCCGACGCCGCCGAGTGTCAGGGATGGGCCGTCGCGGGCGAGGGTCGCGATAACCTGAATGAGGCGATCGGCCTCCGCGCCGCCAAAATCAAAGCGGATCAAAACCTCGCGAAGCCGGTTCAGCATGCCCCACGAAATGACCAGGGCGACGGGACCGCGCGCACTAGGGCCGGACCGCACCGCCTCGACCAGCGTCAGGGCCGCCGTACCGCGCCGCTCCAACCGTTCGGACAGGATCGCGCCGAGCCAGACGTTGAGGTCCAGGCAGAGCCTAGTCGGCACGCGCCGGCCGCCGGGTCATGCGCGTCGCTTCCGCCATGATCTCAGCCTCGGACGCCTCGGCGGTCAGGGTCGTTTTCAACGACCGCGCGCCCTGCCGGACGAGGGTGGCGTATTCGCGTTCCAGCAGGGCGCGACTCAAGGTCCAGCCGATCTCCTCGACGGCCGGCGCGCCGATCGCCTCGATGCGGCGCATCGCATCGCGCGCGCCCGGCGTCAGATGCAGATACCACCGCACGGCGGCCGCCATGATCTGGGATGGATTGCGATCCTCCAGCTTCGCGGTCTCCGCGACCAGAAGGTCTGTATCTTCGTCGAGATGGGTCGATCGGCTGGGCATGGCGAACCTATAGCTTCTATAGAAGATATAGGTTTTTTGGATGATTGGCAAATGGCGCCTACCGCGCCGTCCGTTCCACCAGGTCCGCCAGCTTTTCCGCTGCGTCCGGCGTGGCCACCGACCGCGCCCCCACGGCCATGCGGCCAAGCCGCGCGGGGTCCTTCAGCAAGGCGTTGAGCGCGCCGGCCATGGCGTCGACGGTCAGTTCGTCTTCCAGGCACACCGCCGCGCCGCCGGCCTCCTCTAGCAGTTGGGCGTTGAAGCGCTGGTGATCGTCGGCGGCGATCTTCAGGGGGACCAGGATGGAAGGGCGGCCGGCGACGGCCAGCTCGCAGCAGGTGGAGGCCCCCGCCCGACCGATCACCAGGTGCGCCTGGCGCAGGCGGCCGGCCATGTCGCGGAAGAACGGCGCGACCTCGCAATCGACCATGGCGTTGGCGTAGATGCGGCGGGCGCTTTCCATCGACTCTGGACGCGACTGCTGCTGCACCTTCAGCCGGCCGCGCATCTCCTCGGGCAGCTTGGCGATGGCCTCGGGGACCAGCTCCGACAGCAGGCGCGCGCCCTGGCTGCCGCCGGTGACCAGCAGCCGCAGTTGCACCTCGGGCGGCAGATAGGGCACGTCGTAGAGGGCGCGGATCTCGGGCCGCACGGGATTGCCCACCACATGGGCGCGAGCCTTGACGCGGGGCTTGGCCTTTTCCAGGGTCGGGAAGGCGCAGGCCACCTCGGTGGCGCGCGAGGCGAGGAAGCGGTTCACCCGGCCCAGCACGGCGTTCTGCTCGTGGATCACCGTGGGCCGGCCCTCGGTCACCGCCGCCAGCAGGGCCGGCAGGGCGGGATAGCCGCCAAAGCCCACGACCACCGCCGGGTTCAGGCGCTTGAACGCCGCCTTGGCCTGCAGCACGCCCTGGGTGACGGCGAAACCGGCCTTGATCATGCCGATCGGGTCGCCCGCCTTGGCGGTGGCGGCCGACAGGGCCAGGCGCTCCTCGGCCGGGAACTTGTCGGCATAGAGCGCGCCGCGCTCGTCGGTGGCCAGCACCACGCGCCAGCCTCGGCCCTTCAGGGTCTCGGCCAGGGCCTGGGCGGGAAACAGGTGTCCACCGGTGCCCCCGGCGGCGACGACGACAAGCTTGCTCATATCGGGGCGGCTCCAGAACGCGAGCGGGTCATGGGCAAGACAGGTCTCCGGAGCGTCAGCCGAAGGCCCCCGCCTGGTCGAACTCTCCCGCCCCGCCATAGGCCCCCGGACGCTTGCGCGTCAACGCCAGGGCCATGCCCAGGGTCAGGCCCATAGCCAGCATCGACGAGCCGCCATAGCTGATGAACGGCAGGGTCATACCCTTGGTCGGGATCATGTTGAGGTTCACCGCCACATTGATGAAGGCCTGTTGGCCCACCAGCACGAACAGGCCTGCTGCGGCCACCTGCTCGAAGGTGTCGGTCAGCTTCATGGCCTTGTAGAGCCCGCGCACCACGATGAAGGCGAAGATGGCGACCAGGGCCAGGGAGAAGACCAGGCCATATTCCTCGGCCGCCACCGAATAGATGAAGTCGGTGTGCAGGTCGGGCACGTGGCGCTTCATCACGCCCTCGCCCGGACCGCGTCCGAACAGGCCGCCAGCGTGGATGGCCTCGGCGGCGCGGGTGATCTGGTGGGTGTCGGCCTGGTCGGGGCTGAGGAATTTCTGCACCCGGGCATGGACGTGGTCGAACAGGAAATAGGTCGAGCACAACCCGCCGACGGCCACCGCTCCAAGGCCCATGATCCACGAGATCGGCACCCCGGCCATCCAGAAGGCGGCCCCGAAGGCGATGGTGATCAGCACGGTCTGGCCGACGTCGGGCTGGATCAGCAGCAGGCCCACGGCGATGAAATAGAGGAAGAAGGCGATCGACACGCCCGGCACGCCCTCGCCCTTCTGGCCCTCGGAGAACATCCACGAGACCAGCACGATCAGGGCCGGTTTCATGAACTCCGACGGCTGGAAGGTGAAGCCGCCGATCAGCAGCCAGCGGGCCGCGCCCTTGGCGCTGTGGCCGATGAACGGCAGGGCGGCCATCACCCCGATGGCAGCGATGTAGATGAAGAAGGCCGAGCGCCGGATACCCTTTGGCCCCAGCATCGACACCGACAGCACGATCACCGCCGAGGCCGCCCCGAACACGCACTGGCGCACAGCGAAGTGGAACTGGTCGTCGATGCCGATCCGCGCCGCGGCCGCCGGGCTCGAGGCAAAGGACAACAACACGCCCAGGGTGACCAGCAGCGCCGTGGCGCCGAGCAGCCAGCGATCCGTCGTCCACCACCAGACGCCGAGCCGCGAACGGTCAGTGCGGGCAAAGGCGTGGGCGGTCTGGAACGTCATCGTCGGAAGGTCGGAGTTTAGGGTTAAGCGAGTGTTTCGATCGGCCGAGACACCACGCCGCGCGGCGACTATTCGGCCGCCCGACGCCCCGTGGAGCCGGCGGCCTGCCGGACCGCGCGTTCGAGGTCGTCCTGTCCGAACGGCTTGGCCAGGCGAGGCAGGTTGGCCCCGGCTCCCGGCTGCAGCTCAGCATATCCGGTCGTGAGCAACACGGGGATGTGGGCGTTCCGCGCGCGCATCGCTTCGACCAGCTGGATTCCGGTCATGTGTGGCATAGCGAAGTCGGTGATCACCAGATCGACCGCTTCGCGCTGCAGGGTCGCCAAGGCTTCCGCGCCCGACGAGGCCTTCAGAACCCGATGACCGAGTTCCTCAAGCATGGCCGAGGTGTTCATCAGCACCAGTTCGTCGTCATCGACCGCCAGAACGACCAGGGAGCCGATCTCGTCGCGATGAAGTGCTTCCAGATTGTCGGTGACGACGCGTTGCTGGTCTTCGGGGCTGGCTTGCCGCAACCACAATTCCACGGCCGTGCCTTCACCGAGCTGGCTATGGAGGATCAACCGGCCGCCGGACTCCTCGACCAGGCCATAGACCATCGAAAGCCCCAGGCCCGAGCCCTTGCCTATGCCCTTGGTCGTATAGAAAGGCTCCGTGGCGCGAGAGGCCGTCTTGGCGTCCATGCCCTCGCCCGTGTCGGTCACGGTCAGCCGGACATAGCCACCCGGCGCTAGGCCAGCGACCACTTGCTGGTCGATCCTTTCATTGGTGGCCTCGATCCTGACCAAGCCGCCTGTCGGCATCGCGTCCCGAGCGTTGACCACAAGGTTCAGCAAAGCGTTTTCGAGCTGGTTGGCGTCGGTGAACGCCCAGGCCAGGTCGTCCGGGAACTGGGTTTGCAGATGGATGGACGGCCCTATGGATCGCTGTAGCAACCCCGTCATGCCTTGCACCAGGGTCGCGATGTCCACCGCGCGCAGCTGCAATTCCTGCTTTCGCGCAAAGGCCAGCATACGCTGCGTCAGCGCCGCGCCCCGCTCGGCGCCCTGGATCGCGTTGTCGATCAGCGGCGTGATCCGCGGATCGACGGGCAATCGCTTGCGCACCAGTTCCAGACTACCCAGCACCGCCATCAGCAGGTTGTTGAAGTCGTGCGCCAGGCCGCCGGTCAGTTGGCCGATCGCCTCCAGTTTCTGGGATTGGAACAGGGCTTCGCGCGCATGGTCCAAGGCGCGCTGAGTGTTACGCCGTTCGGTGATGTCGCGGGTGATCTTGGCGAATCCGATCACCCGCCCGCGGTCGTCACGGATCGCGTCGATGACCACATGCGCCCAGAAGCAGCTCCCGTCCTTGCGAAGCCGCCACCCCTCCTTTTCGAACCTCCCGTCAGCGACGGCGGTCCACAGCGCGAGCTCGGGCCCCTCCGCGAGACGGTCTTCCTCGGTGTAGAAACGCGAGAAATGGTGACCGATGATCTCATCGGCGGCGTAGCCCGTGATCCGTGCGGCGCCGGCGTTCCAGCTGGCGACGTGGCCGTCCGGATCCAGCATGTAAAGGGCGTAGTCGGTGACGCTTTCGACCAGCAGCTTGAATTGCGCCTCACTGCCGCGCAGGGCCTCATCAACCGCTTTGCGTTCCGTCAGGTCGCGGGTGATCTTGGCGAAGCCCACCACCTCGCCAGACGGCAGGCGGATCGGGTCGATGACAACGTGGGCCCAGAAGCGGCCACCGTCCTTGCGCAGGCGCCAACCCTCCTGCTCGAACCGCCCCTCGGTGGCGGCCTGGTGCAGCGCGCGGGCGGGGACACCGGCCTCGCGATCCTCGGGGGTGTAGAATTGGGAAAAGTGCTGGCCGATGACCTCGTGCGGCTGGTAGCCCTTGAACCGTTCGGGGCCGGGGTTCCAGCTACTGACGCGGCCGTCCCGATCGAGCATGTAGACGGCATAATCGGTGATTGCATCGACGAGAAGCTTATAGCGCCCGTCGTCGTCTTGCGACGCGATGTTGTGGGACTGTGGGTCCACTATTCGCCCCCCGGCGCGCAAAGGTACATGCGGCAGGCAACGGTAAAGCGGCGTGATTGGTTCCGCCGCCGCCGTCAGGCCCGCTTGGCGGCCGGCTTGCCCAGGCCCATCACCGCGACGCGGAAGGCCTCGCCCCGCTGCTCGAAATCGGCGAACTGGTCGAACGAGGCGCAGGCGGGCGATAGCAACACGATGGCCTCCTCGCCGCTAGCGACCGCGTCGGCATAGGCGGCGGCGACGGCGGTCGCGATGTCGCCGGACTGGCGCACCGGGGCCTTGCCCTCCAAGGCCTTGCCGAAATCCTCCGCCGCCTCGCCGACCAGATAGGCCGTGGCGATGCGCGGGAACAGATCGACCAGAACGTCGATGCCGCCGGCCTTGGCCACGCCGCCGGCGATCCAGTGGAACTTCGGATAGCTCGACATCGCCTGGCGAGCGGCGTCGGCATTGGTGGCCTTGCTGTCGTTGACAAAGCGAACCTTGCCGATCTTGGCGACGGTCTCCATCCGGTGGGCCAGTCCCGGGAAGTTCATCAGGCCGTCGCAGGCCTGCTGGGTGGTCAGGCCGAGGGCGCGGGCGGCGGCGTAGGCGGCGGCGGCGTTCTGCCAGTTGTGGCGGCCCGGCAGGCTGCGGGCGCGCAACAGGTCGACCATCTCGGTCACCCGGTCACCCGTGGCGTCGTACAGCATGCCTTGCAGGGCGTAGACGCCCCGGCCCATGGCCTTGCCGGCGCTGATCGGCCAGATGGTGCGGCGGTTGGCGGCGGTGATCTCGGTGCAGATCTGCTGGCACCACGGATCATCCACCCCGATGATCGCGGTGTCGCCCTTGCCTTGGTTCTGGAAGATCTTGCGCTTGGCGGCGATGTAGCCGTCCATGCCGCCGTGACGGTCCAGATGGTCGGGCGAGATGTTCAGCAGCACCACGGCGTCGGCGTGCAGGCTGGTGGTCAGGTCGAGCTGGTAGGACGAGAGTTCCAACACATAGACGGCGCCGCCGTGCATGTCTTCCAGGCCCAGCACGCCCTCGCCGATATTGCCGCCCACGCGGGTGTCGCGGCCGGCCTGTGTGAAGATGTGACCGATCAAGGCCGTGGTTGTCGACTTGCCGTTGGTGCCAGTGATGGCGATAATCTTCGGCTTCTTGTGCTCGGGCGCGGCGTTGACCGTCCGGGCGAACAGCTCGATGTCGCCCAGGATCTCGACCCCGGCCGCCTTGGCCTTGCCCACCGTCCAGTGCGGTTTGGGATGGGTCAGCGGCACGCCCGGCGACAGCATCAGGGCGGCGTAGTCGCTCCAGTCGCCGGTCGACAGATCGACGACGTTCAGGCCCTCGGCCACGGCGGCCTGGCGGCTCTCGGGCTTCTCGTCCCAAAGCGCCACCTTGGCCCCGCCGGCGATCAGGGCGCGAGCAGCCGTCAGCCCTGTCCGGCCCAAGCCGAACACAGCGACGGTCTTGCCCTCGAAGCCGCGGACCGGGATCATGGCGCGCCCCTTCCTATCTCAGTTTCAGGGTGGCGAGGCCGAGGAAGCCGAGCATCATCGCCACGATCCAGAAACGGATCACGACGGTGGACTCGGCCCAGCCCAGCTTCTCGAAATGGTGATGGATCGGCGCCATCAGGAAGATACGCTTGCCGGTCTTCTTGAAGTAGCCGACCTGGATCATGACGCTCAGCGCCTCGACCACGAACAGGCCGCCGACGATGCCCAGAACCAGCTCGTGCTTGGCGCAAACGGCAATGGCGCCCAGCGCCCCGCCCAGGGCCAGCGACCCGGTGTCGCCCATGAAGATCTTGGCGGGCGGCGCGTTGTACCAGAGGAAGCCCATGCCCCCGCCGATGATCGCGCCGCAGACCACGGCCAACTCACCGACGCCGGGCACGAAATGCAGGTTTAGATAGTCGGCGAACTTGTAGTTGCCCACGAGGTAGGTGATCAGGCCAAAGGTCGAGGCGGCGATCATCACCGGCACGATGGCCAGGCCGTCCAGGCCGTCGGTCAGGTTCACCGCATTGGAGAAGCCGGCGATCGTGACGGCGGCAAAGGCCACGTAGAACCAGCCCATATTGATCACCAGGGCCTTGAAGAACGGGAAAACCATCGAGGTTTCGAGCCCGGGCGTCATCGACTCCTTGGGGGCGAACAGGATGAGCACGACCGCGGCGATGATCGAGACGACGAACTGGGCGATCAACTTCTGAATGCTGGAGAGGCCCGCCGTGGTCTGTTTGGTGACCTTGGCGTAGTCGTCCATGAAGCCCAGCACGCCGAAGCTGCCGGTGATCACCAGCACGACCCAGACATGGACGTTCTTGAGGTCGGCGAACAGCAGCGAGCCGACGAACAGGCCGGCCAGGATCATGAAGCCGCCCATGGTGGGCGTGCCGGCCTTCTCGGTGATGTGGCGGGCGATGCCGTCGGTGCGGATCGGCTGGCCCTTGCCCTGTTTGGCCTTCATCCAGCGGATGAAGCGCGAGCCCATGGCCACGGCCACCACATAGGCCGTCAGCATCGACATGCCGGTGCGGAAGGTCAGGTACTTGAGCAGGTTCAGGACCGGCACATGCTCGTGCCCGCCTCGCGACAGGAACTCGTAGAGGAAATACAGCATCAGCCCCGTCCTTCGAGGTCGAGCGCGTTGAGCGCGTTGAGCGCGGCCGCCACGGCCCCCGCGCGCGACCCGTTCGAACCCTTCACCATCACCACGTCGCCCGCCCTCACCGCCGAGACGACCAGAGGCGCGAGCTCGGCGGCGCTTTCGGCATAGCCGCCGCGTCGAGTCGGCGGTAGCGCTTCCCATAAAGATTTCATTAACGGTCCGGCGCAGAACACCAGATCGATGTCGGCGGCGGCGATCGGGGTGGCCAGCTCACTGTGAAAACGACCGCTCTGCGGGCCCAGTTCCAGCATGTCGGTCAGCACCACGATGCGTCGGCCGGCCACCTGGCGCGCGCCCAGCGTCTTCAGCGCCGCCTGCATCGAGATCGGGTTGGCGTTGTAGCTTTCGTCTACGAGCGTGAAGGTTCCGCCCGGGATTTTTACCACCCGCTCGGCGCCACGCCCCTCTATCGGCTCGAACTCGGCCAGGGCCGCCAGGGCGGTGTCGCGATCGACGTCCAGAGCTTCCAGCATCAGCAGCACGCACAGGCTGTTGAGGCCCCAATGGACGCCGGTCTGCCGGATCGGGAACTGGATCGTCTCGCCACGCAGCACGGCGGTGAGGGTCGCGCCTTCGGCGCTGGCGGCGAACGCGGTCAGTTGCGCGGTGACGCCCTCGCCCGTGCCGAAACTCCAGACCTCGGCCCCGGCCTTCTCGGCCTCGGCCTTGAGCAAGCTGTACCAGGGATTGTCGGCGTTCAGCACCGCCACGCCGTTGGGCTCGAGACCTGCGAAGATCTCGGCCTTGGCGCGGGCGACGCCCTCTTCGCCGTCGGCGAAGTTCTCCAGATGCACCGGGCCGACCGTGGTGATGGCCACCGCGTGCGGACGGATGAAGTTCGACAGCGGGATGATCTCGCCGCTGTGGTTCATGCCGACCTCGAACACCGCGCGCTGGGTGTCGCGCGGCATGCGCGCCAGGGTCAGGGGCACGCCGATATGGTTGTTGTACGACTTGACCGAGGCGTGGGCCTTGCCCGCGCGGCGCAGGCCCGCCTCGACGGCGCGGGTGACGCTGGTCTTGCCGACCGAGCCAGTCACCGCCCCGCGCCGCGCTTGGGGCGCGCGCTCGCGGGCGGCGACGCCCAGGCGCTCCAGGGCCAGGAAGGTGTCCTCGACCAGCACGGCCGGGGTGGCGACGGGCTTGGAGACCAGGGCCCCGGCCGCGCCCTTGTCAGTGATCTGGACGATGAACTCATGACCGTCCCGGGCGCCCGACAGGGCCACGAACAGGTCGCCTGGCGCGATGCTGCGGCTGTCGATCGATACGCCGGTGGCCTCGAAGGCCCCCAGCACCTGGCCGTGGGTCGCGCCGGCGATCTCGTCAGCCGTCCAGAGGGCGTTAGACATGGGCCGCCTCCAAAGCCTTCGCGGTTTCGGTGACGTCGTCGAACGGATGGTTCACGCCGGCCACCAGCTGGCCCTGCTCGTGACCCTTGCCAGCCACCACCAGCACATCGCCGTTAGACAGCAGCGCCGCCCCGGCCCGGATGGCTTCGCGTCGGTCGCCAAACTCCTGGGCGCTCGGCGCGGCGGCCAGGATGGCGGCGCGGATCGAGGCCGGCTCTTCGGAGCGGGGATTGTCGTCGGTGACGATGGCGACGTCGGCGAGGCGCGCGGCGATCTCGCCCATCAGGGGCCTCTTGCCGCGATCGCGGTCGCCGCCGGCCCCGAACACCACGATCAGCTTGCCCTGGGTGTGAGGGCGCAGGGCCGCCAGCACCGTCTCCAGGCCGTCGGGGGTATGGGCGTAGTCGACATAGGCCTCGCCGCCGCGCGCGCCGGTCCCGACCCGCTGCAGCCGGCCGGCCGCGCCTTCGAGATGTTCGAGGGCGGCGATCGTCGCCTCGAGGTCTTCGCCCGTCGCAAGGCAGAGGCCCGCCGCGACCAGCACGTTGGAGGCCTGGAAATCCCCGGCCAGCGGCAGCAGCACGTCGAACTCCCGCCCCTGGGCGGCGATCCTCAGGCGCTGGCCCTCCGGCACGGGGGTGCGCGAGACCAGCTTGAGCCCCTGTCCATCATGGCCGACCGACAGGATCGTCTGGCCGGAGGTGACGGCGGCCGAGGCGAAGGCCGGGAAGGCGTCGCTGTCGGCGTTGAGCACCGCGGTGCGGGCGCGCGGCAGCAGGGTCTCGAACAGCCGCAGCTTGGCCGCGCGATAGGCGCCCATGGTGCCGTGGTAGTCCAGGTGGTCCTGGGTGAAGTTGGTGAAGCCGGCGGCGGCCAGGCGCACGCCGTCCAGCCGCCGCTGGTCGATGCCGTGCGACGAGGCCTCGACCGCCAGGTGGGTCACGCCCATGCCGGCCAGCCTGGCCATCATCTCGGCGACATCGGCGGCGTCTGGCGTGGTCAGGCCGGGCGGGGTCAGTTGCTGGTCCGCGACGCCCGGCGCGCTGACCACGACTCCAAGCGTGCCCATGCTCGCGGCCTTGTGGCCGAGGCGGGCGTAAATCTGACGGGCGAAGCCGGCGACCGAGGTCTTGCCGTTGGTGCCGGTCACCGCGATGCAGGTTTGCGGCTGCTCGCTCCAGAACTGGGCGGCGGCCAGGGCATAGGCGCGGCGCAGGTCGCCGGCGTGGACGGTCGGGACCGCCAGGCTGTCGACATCGTCCGGAGCGAGGATGGCGGCGGCGCCCGAGGCGATGGCGCCGTCGATGAAACTGCGGCCGTCCGCCTTGCTGCCCGGCAGGGCCGCGAACAGGAACCCGTCGGCCACCTTGCGGCTATCGGCGGTGACCCCGGTGATGACGGGATCGACCACGCAGGGCCGGTTGAGGATCTGGGAAAGGGTCTTGCTCAAAGTCCCGCCTCCGGTGCAGCTTTCGGCGACTGGGCCACAGTGAAGATGTCGGCCTGGCGCTTGACGCCCAGGAACGGCGCGATGCGGTCGATGACCCGGCCGGCGGCCGGCGCGGCCACCCAGCCGCCGGTCGAGAAGCCCGAGGTCTTGGCGTTGCCCTTGGGCTCGTCCAGCAGGACCAGCACGAAATAGCGATCGGCCTCGAGCGGGCCCTCGGTGGGGAAAACCGCCGCGAACGACGAGACCTGGCGTTGGTGGTTATAGCCCTTGAGCGCGGGATCGTACTTCTCGCCCGTGCCGGTCTTGCCGCCCACCGTCAGGCCCGGGATGTTGGCCGACTTGCCGCTGCCGCCGGTGACGTTGGCGCGCATGATCCGCAGCATCTGTTGCGAGGTCTCCTCCGAGATCGCGCGCGGCGCCTCGGGGCGCACGCCCGGCGCGCGCTTCAGGATGGTCAGCGGCTGAAGCGTTCCGCCGTTCAGCAGCGCCCCCATCGCCTGGGCCAGGGCCAGGGGCGACACATTGATGCCGTGGCCAAACGAGGTGGAGGCCACCGCGTCGTCGTCCCACTTCTTCGGGGTCAGGGGGCGGGCCGATTCCAGCAGCTCCACCTTGGCCGGCTTGGTCAGGCCCAAGGCGTTGAAATAACGGCTCAGGCGCTCGCCGCCGATCCGCTCGGCCAGCATGGCGGTGCCGATGTTGGACGAGTGCTGGAACACCTCGACCAGGGTCAGGATCTTCTTGGCGGCGTGGAAGTCGTGGATCGTCCGGTAGCCCAGCTTGAACGGCTCGCGCGCGTCGAAGGTCGAGGCCGGCGTCGCCGCCCCGGTGTCCAGGCCGATGGCCACGGTAAAGGCCTTGAAGGTCGAACCCATCTCATAGACCGAGGCCGCGGCGTGGTTGGTCATCTGCTCGCTGGACGCCTGGTTCAGCTGGTTGGGGTCGTAATCCGGATAGCTGATCATGCCGAGGATCTCCCCGGTATGGATGTTGGTCACGATGCCGACCGCGTCCTTGGCCTGGAACTCGATCGCGGCCTTGCGGACCTCGTCCTCCAGGGCGGCCTGGACGCGCAGGTCGATCGACAGCGCCGTGGCGCCGTCCGGACCCTTGGCGGCGGCGTCGCGCACGGTCTTGTCCAGCGCCTTCTCGGCCCCGGACAGGCCCAGGCCGCCCTTGTCGACGAAGCCGATGAAGTGGGCGGCGCTGGCGCCCAGCGGATAGACCCGGCGCGCCTGTTCCTCGAACTGCACGCCCGGCAGGCCCAGGTCGAAGATCGCGCCCTTCTCGGCGGGCGTCATGCCGCCCAGCACGAAGCTGCGGCGCGGACCCGAGACGGCTTCGTTGATCCGCTTGACCGGCACCTGCGGCAGGGCCTTGGCGAGCGTGACGCGGGTGGCCTTGGCGTCCCAGACTTCCTTGGGATCGACATAGAGCGCGTAGTGGGTCAGATCCACCGCCAGGAGCTGGCCGTTGCGATCGACCAGGTCGCCGCGCGCGCCCGCGGTCGAGGCCAGATAGCTGTTGCCGCCGACCTTGGAGAACACCGCCGCCCAGGTCGCGCCCAGGGCCAGGACGGTGAAGGCCAGGCCGAAGATCGCCATGACGAAGAAGATGCGGATGCGGGTGTCGTCTTCCGGGCGGGCTGCGGCGCGCGAGCGCTCGAAGGCGTGCTCCAGCCGCCAGACCCGCTCGATCAGCCAGCGCCAGGCGCGGGGTGCGCCGCCGGGGGCGAGATTGGACAGGCTCATCGCGGAGCCTCTGCGGGAGCCGGCTGAGACGAGAGCTGGGGCGGCGGATAGTCGTCGGGCGTCGCCTCGGGCGCCTCGGCGGTGGCCGCCGCCCCGGCCGCGCTGACCGACGGCGCGGCCGGGGCGTGGGCGACGGGCGCATTGCGCGCGAGGTCGATCAGGGCGTCCTCGGTGGTTTCGTGCTCAGGCTTGATTGGCCCGAGGTTTCGGCTCGCGGCGTACTGCTCGATGCGGCCCGGGCGCTCGAGGTAGGCGACCTCGGCTTTCAGCAACCGAACCCGGACCTTCTCATCGACGATCTGCTGCTCGACCGAGGCGATCTCGGCGCGCTCGCGGCCGGCGAAGGTCTTGGCCATGTAGACGCCCAACACCAAGGCGATCAGCAGGCACAGGCAAACCAGCTCCACCACCCGGAAGCCCCGTATGCGCCGATCGAACATGCTCGACAGGCTCATCGGGCGTCACTCCACACCGGAGCCTGCGTCCGCACGGCGGCGCGCAGCTTCGACGAGCGGGCGCGCGGATTGACGGCCAGTTCGGCCTCGCCCGGCGCGATGGCCTTGGACGAGATCAGCTGGAAGCTGGCCGGCGCGCCCACCTCGACCGGCGGGGCGTGGCGCGAGCCACCGGGCGTGCGCCCGGCCCGCTCGGCCAGGAAAGTCTTGACGATGCGGTCTTCCAGCGAATGGAAGGTGACCACGGCCAGCCGGCCGCCCGGCTTCAGCACCCGCTCGGCGGCGACCAGCCCGGCCTCCAGCTCTTCCAGCTCGGCGTTGACGGCGATCCGCAGGCCCTGGAACGAGCGGGTGGCCGGATGGGCCTTGGCGCCCTTGCGTCCGCCCAGGGCGCGCTCGATCACATGGGCCAGGTCCAGGGTGCGGGTGAAGGGCCGCTCGGCCCGGCGCTTGACCAGGAAGCTGGCGATGCGGCGCGAGGCGTGCTCCTCGCCATAGACGTAGAGGATGCGCGCCAGCTCGACCTGGTCCAGGTCGTTGACGAGGTCGGCGGCCGTGGGGCCGTCGGCGCCCATGCGCATGTCCAGCGGACCGTCGCGCATGAAGGAAAAGCCGCGCTCGGCCTCGTCGAGCTGCATGGAAGACACGCCAAGATCCAGGGTTACGCCGTCAACCGACGCATCCTCCAGATACGCCGTGATTTGCGAGAAACGGTCCTCGATCAGCCGAAAGCGACTATCCGTCGCGGAATTGGCCGTCGCGGAATTGGCCGTCGCGGTGAATTCGGCGGTGAAGCGCTGGACGCTGGGATCGCGGTCGAAGGCGATGACCGTCGCGCCGGTGGCCAGGATGGCGCGGGTGTAGCCGCCAGCCCCGAAGGTGCCGTCGATGACCACGTCGCCAGGGCCTGCCGCCAGGGCGCCGACCACTTCGCCCAGCAACACCGAGACGTGCGGCGCGACCTCGGGAGGGGTGTCGGAAAGCTCGGTCATGCGACGCCGCCGATCCGCGCGGTGCGCTGCTGGGCGCGCATGGCGGCCAAGCCGTCGCGGGCCAGTTCGCGCTGCTCGGCGCGGTGGGCCTGGAAGGCCTCGCGCGACCAGATCTGGAACCGCTCGCCCAGGCCGACCAGGGCGACCCAGTCGGTCAGGCCGAACATCTCGCACAGGGTGTCGGGAAGCGTGATGCGGCCGGCGGTGTCGAACGACAGCTTGGCCATGCCGCCCAGCACGCTGACCTCGAGGGCCGAACGCAGCGGGTCGCCGAAAGGCAGCTCCTCGATCACGCCCTGGTAACGGTCAAACAAGCTTTTCCCGCCAGCTTCAAGGCAATCGGCTTCGATGGAAGGAAAGCAGAAGATCCCGTCGAACGGGCCCGAGAGCGTGGCGCGGAAATCCTGCGGCACAACGATGCGCCGCTTGCTGTCCAGCTGCTTCTCGAACGTCGAGAGAAACACCCCACTACCCCTATCGAAAAGCCCGCCGCCGGACGCCCTGACACGCTCGCTCCGGCAGAACTGGGTTAACATGGGATTGATTGGGAGACAATGACACCAACAGGCGTTTCGCCGCGAAAACAAAGGTGTCGCGGCGGGTGTTCACAGAGCCCGTGAATCTATCAACAGAACATACACAGAACATGTTAAGACTTCGGCTGGCGCTAGACTCGCTGAACGCCTTGCGAACACGGGAATGAGCGCATCGACCCGGCTCGCGCGGTGGACAAGCGGGGGTAAAACCCACTTTCGCGAAAGGTGGCGGCTGGGGACCAGCGCATGCGCCGGTCCCCATTCTGGCGCGCGAAATGGACCAGATGGTCTGTAAGCCGGGTTCTGTCTGACGTCCGCCCCTCCCGAAAGAAAGACGACCGCGAGACGGCCATTCCTCTGGACCGCCCCTCGCGGGACGGTTCTCGCGACCTACCCGGACCCTCTCAGCCAGTGACGGCCTATCCGACGCGAGGCCGGCGCGGGGTCCCTATTCGGTCTTGCTCCAGGCGGGGCTTGCCATGCCGTCCCTGTTGCCAGGTCCGCGGTGGGCTCTTACCCCACCCTTTCACCCTTCCCGCCCCGAGGGGAGGAGGTTTGCTTTCTGTGGCGCTATCCCTGGGATCGCTCCCGGCGGGCGTTACCCGCCGCCTTGTCACCGTGGAGCCCGGACTTTCCTCGACCTTCTTGCGAAGACCGCGGCCGCCCGACCATCTGGTCCGAGGGGGTGTTTGACGGGTCCGTGACGGCGGGTCAATCGGAGATCGAGGCACGATGAGGTAGACTGACTTCACCGCCTAGCTCGGCGGAGAAATTCCATGCCGCACCCGACCGCCCGGAGGACCATCCCGGTCAGCTACGCCGCCTTGGCTTCCTGGACGGCGAATTGGCCATTCCCGACGAGTTCGACACGATGGATGCGGATGAAATCCGCGCGATGCTTGAAGACGGTCTGCTGTTTCCGACGGAGGTCGGGAAGACAAAGCCCCCACTGTCCTTTCATCGCTCGCGCTTTCGCACCGAAGCGAAATGCGATCGATCGGCGCAACGCCCCGGAGCCGCCATTGCTCACGTCAGCTTAGGGTGGTTGGCGGACGCGAAAAACCCTCTCTATTTGAGAGAGGGAGGGGCCCGCCGCGAAGCGGTGGGAGGGTGAGAGGTTTCACCGCTGGCCGGAAAATCCGAATCCGTCCAGCCGCCTTCGAAGGTCCGGAGGAGCACACAACGGCAACAAATCCTGGATCTGGCAGCTGCCCCAACCTGCTGGATGACCATGCCCTATTCGGTGAGAATGTAACCTCTCACCCTCCCATGGCTTCGCCATGGGCCCCTCCCTCTCTCCAAGAGAGAGGGCTTTTTAAGGCGCAACCCAATGTCCGCCCAGGGTCGGAAGCCAAACGGCCAATCCCGAGATTCGACCCTAGCTCCGCATCAATCCCGCGATCGGATGCTCCCCCAGCGCCGCGACCACCCCAGCCCGATCCGCTTCGCTCTTGTTCTGCGACAGCTTGAACGTCCCCTCCAGGCGATCGACGACCAACCGCGCGCCGATGATGGCGCGGGTCATGGCCTCGAAGCGGCCAGGGCTCATCTTGTGGCGGGTCCAGGGCGGCTTGGGCAGCAAGCGCGCCTCCTCCTGGGCGGAGAGGTCGTCGAGCAGGGCCACCAGCTCGACGTCGTTGAGCCCGGCGACCGAGCCTTCGGCCTCGACCGACAGGTAGTTCCAGGTCGGGACCTGGTCTTCGCCCGCGTACCAGTCCGGGCTGACATAGGCGTCGGGACCCGTGGCCAGCGCCACCGCACGAAAGCCCTGGACGATGTACGGCGATAGCACGTTGCCGCGCGACAGGTGGAAGTCGAGGGCCACCTCGCCGTCACCGAGATGGCGGATCACCACCGGCGCCTGGGCTGTGAACGGCCGGCCGCGCACCGCCGCCGCCAGCGTCACGAACGGATGGGCGGCGATGAAGCCCAGCAGGGTCGCGCGATCCTCGACCCGGAACGGCTGGGCCGGATGCATCAGCCGGCGGCCCGCAGCAGGGCCACCAGCCTTGCCCGGGTCTCGCCGTCGGCGACGCCGTCGAAGCGGGTCTGCAGCCAGTGGCGCTGGAAGGCGGCCACGATGGTGGTGGTCCAGGCGTCGTACTTGCCGGACGGCGGGCAGTTGTAGCCCAGGCGGGTCAGGCCGGCCTGAAGGGCGAAGACGCCGGTCCCCTCCTCGCCCTCGCCCAGCGGCGCGCCGGGCGACGGCGGCGGCTCGACCCAAAGACCGTGGCCGGCCTCGGCTAGCCGCTTCCAGGGGAACAGCTCGCCCGGGTCGATCTTGCGGCCGGGGGCGATGTCGGAATGGCCCAGGACGCGGTCATCGTCGATGGTCCACCGCGAACGGATGTCGGCCAGCAGGTTGATCACGGCGGCGACCTGCGCGTCGGGAAAGGCGCGGTAGCCAAACTCGTGTCCCGGATTGACGATCTCGATCCCGATCGAGGCCGAGTTGATGTCCTTGACGCCTTTCCAGAAGGCGGCCCCGGCATGCCAGGCGCGGCGCTCCTCGGGCACCAGGCGAAACACCCGGCCATCTTCCTCGACCAGGTAGTGGGCCGAGACCTTGGCTTCCGGATCGCACAAACGCTCCAGCGCCGCCGGGCCGGTCTCCATGCCGGTGTAGTGAAGGATCACGCTGTCGGGGATGGCCTTGCGGGCATCGAAGTTCGGCGACGGCGCGTCGGCCAACTTCAGAGGGGAGGGCGTCATTGGAAACGGTTCCTCATCAGCAGGATCAGCGGCATGACCTGGTTCTTGCGCAGGGCGATGATCAGCACGCCGACCAGCGCCAGCGCCGTGCCGATTCCCATTCGGATGTCGAAGTGATCGTGGGTGATCAGCACGCCCAGGCCAATGGTCATCAACGGGGTCATCAGGGTCAGCGGCGCGATCAGATTGGCCTCGTGACGCTGGATCAGGCCATAATAGGTCGTGTGTCCCAGCACCGACACCACCAGGGCCGAGAACAGCACCGCGGCCACGAACGGCCAGCCGGCATGGGCGGCGAGGCCCAGGCCGCCGGGCTCGAACACCCCGCTCAGCGCCGCCAGGGGCGCGACGGCGGTGAAGCCGACCCAGGCCTGGAACTGCAGGGGCTTGACCCCCTCGATCTGCTTCATCATCACCGCGCCCAGCGAGCCGGTGAAGGCCGAGCCGACGATGAACCACAGGCCCGGCGACAGCTGAAGGCCGTGCGGGTTCCACATCACCACCACCGCCCCCGACAGGGTCAGGGCGATGCCCAGCCCGCGCTTCCAGCGCACCTTCTCGCCCAGCAGCAGCACCGACAGGATGGTGGTGAAGGGCACGGCGACCTGGATGACCACCGCCGCCGCCGAGGGCGAGGCCGTCTTGAAGCCCATGAACAGCAGGGCGAAGTTGCCGACGCCCATCAGCAGGCCGACCACCACGATCCGCCAGGTCGGCCGGGGCGCGGGCAGCAGCCACGGCAGGGTCACCGCCGCGACGATCGCGAACCGCACCGCCGCATAGAACAACGGCGGCACGCCCCAGTGGGCGACCACGATCTTGGAGATGATGTTGTTGCAGGCCCAGACCAGGCAGACCAGCACCAGCAGACCGAAATCGCGCAAGTTCATGCCGGATCGAATACGCGGCCAAAGCCGCGGTGCGCAAACGAAAACCCGCCGGAAATCGAAAGGACGGTACGCCACCGGTTGACCGACGGTCAAAATGGTCGCCTCTATATGAACGTCGATAAGATAACCAAGACGTCCGGGCACGCCGGACCACATCGGGGAGCGGAGCGAGCGCATGGCCATCGAGCATTTCGACGTCCTGATCGTAGGAGCGGGCCTGTCGGGCGTCGGCGCGGGCTATCACCTGCAAACCCACTGCCCGGGCAAGACCTATGCAATCCTCGAGGGCCGCGAAGCCATCGGCGGCACCTGGGACCTGTTCCGCTATCCCGGCATCCGCTCCGACAGCGACATGTACACCCTGGGCTATTCGTTCCGGCCCTGGCGCGAAGCCAAGGCCATCGCCGACGGCCCGTCGATCCTGAGATATGTCCGCGAGACGGCCAAGGACCACGGCGTCGACCGCAAGATCCGCTTCAATCACAAGGTCCAGCAAGCCAGCTGGTCCTCGGAGACCGCCACCTGGACCGTCGAGGCCGAGCATGACGGCCGGGTCGTCACCCTGACCTGCAACTTCCTGCTGATGTGCAGCGGCTATTACGACTACGCCGCCGGCTACACGCCGCCCTGGGAGGGTGTCGAGACGTTCGGCGGCCGCATCGTCCACCCGCAGCACTGGCCGGCCGACCTCGACTATACCGGCAAGAAGGTCGTGGTGATCGGCAGCGGGGCCACCGCCGTCACCCTGGTGCCGGAGATGGCCAAGACCGCCAGCCACGTCACCATGCTGCAGCGCTCACCCACCTATGTGGTCTCACGTCCGGCGGAGGACGCCCTGGCCAACTGGCTGCGGGCCAAGCTGCCGATCATGCTGGCCTACCGCATCACGCGTTGGAAGAACGTGCTGATGCAGATGCTGTTCTTCAACATCGCCCGCAAGAAGCCGGAAAAGACCAAGGCCCAGCTGATCGGCCTGGTCAGCGAACATCTGGGGCCCGACTACGACGTCGCCACCCACTTCACGCCCCGCTACAACCCCTGGGACCAGCGCCTTTGCCTGGTGCCCGACGCCGACCTGTTCGCCTCGCTGAAGGCCGGGACATCGTCGGTGGTCACCGACCATATCGAGGCCTTCACCCCGACCGGCCTGAAACTGACCTCGGGCGCGACCCTGGACGCCGACGTCGTGGTCACCGCCACGGGCCTGGTGATGCAGCTGGCGGGCGGCATGAAGGTGGTGGTCGACGGCCAACCGGCCGACCTGTCGCAGAGCCTGTCCTACAAGGGCATGATGTTCAGCGATGTGCCCAACTTCGCCTCGACCTTCGGCTACACCAACGCCAGCTGGACCCTGAAGGCCGACCTGACCGCCGAATATGTCTGCCGGCTGATCAACCACATGGACCGCACCGGCACCGTCCAATGCACCCCGCGTGTCACCGACCCCGACATGCCGGTCGAGCCGTGGCTGGACTTCAGCTCCGGCTACGTCCAGCGCGGCATCGGCAAGTTCCCCAAGCAGGGCGCGCAAAAGCCCTGGAAGGCCTATCAGAACTACGCGCTCGATCTGGTGACCCTGCGGCTGGGCAAGGTGGACGACGGGACGATGGTGTTCAGCAAGGCCAAGGCGAAGGCGAAGGCGAAGGTCACGGAGGCGGCCTAGAACGCCTCCCCCCGTGGGGGAGGCGATCGCGCAGCGATCGGTGGGGGGAGTTTTGGGGTCTCCGATCCGGAGGTTCGGCCACCTGCTAATCACTCCCCCCTCCGTCGGCTTCGCCGACACCTCCCCCAAAGGGGGAGGACTTCCGGTGCGCGAAGGCGCCGACAGGCTGGCGCGCACCGCAGCGGGCGCCAAGCACTGCCGGGTCGCCAACGTGCTTGAAACGTCCAGCCCCTTCCCAAACCGCCCGCATCGGCGAGGCCGCGCCTTAAAACCTTGATGGCGAGCTTGCTCTGGCGTCTGACGATGTCAAGGACCGCCTCTGGCGGCCGCGTCGCGGCGGCGCTTCGCGCCGTCCTTGACATCGTCAGACGCCAGAGCTCCGATCCACCAAGGCTATAAGGCGTGGCCACATCCGGAGCGGATGCCGGTTTCACCGGAAGCGGACGTTCGGAACGTCAGCGAAGGGTGGAGGTCGGTCGTCCTGAACCCCTCTCTCTTTGAGAGAGGGAGGGACCCGCCGCGAAGCGGTGGGAGGGTGAGAGGTTGCACCGCCGGCCGGAAATTCCCAATCCATTCAGCCGCCCCTTCGAGAGTCCGGAATTAGCGCATGACGGCCAATGTCGTGGATCTGGCAGCCGTCCGAGACCTGCAGAATGACTGTGCTTTATTCGGTGAGAGTGTAACCTCTCACCCTCCCATGGCTCCGCCATGGGCCCCTCCCTCTCTCCAAGAGAGAGGGTGTTCCAGGCGCAACCCAACGTCAGCTCAGGGGTCGGAAGCGGAAGGTGGACCCGCTCCATCAACCGGACCTTCGATCACCGTTGGACGCCGCCTATCTCTAACCTTGGTATGTGCGCTTCCCACCGAAGGTCCAATGTCCAGTTTCGGGCAACAGGCTGGCTTCCGCTCCCGACCCGAAGCGGAACTTAGTTTAGCTCCAGGGCTCGGACATTCAGCCGAAGGACCCAATGGCGTGGTCGGACTTGTGTCGCCCATTTGGTCCGGACGACCGTCCCGCAATGTGGGTAAGCTTGGATCTGGCCGACACCCCGCGCCGAGCCGGCTCAATCAGCACGTCCGGCCTATGCATTGAGACCCCAGGCGCTTAAGGAGCCGGCAAGCTTGCAAGTGACGGACGATCATGACTTTCCCGCCAACCCGTGATGAAGCCCTACGCCGCCTCACCGCTTTCGTCCCGCAAGCCGGTCTTGCCTACGCGGCCGGCCGCAATACTGATCCTGGTCCTGGCCAGCCGACCGCGGTGTCGAGGCTCTCACCCTATCTGCGCCATCGCCTGATCACCGAGAAGGAGATCATCGCCGCCGTGCTCGCGCAGCATGACGCCAGAGCGGCCGAGAAATACGTTCAGGAGGTGCTGTGGCGGACCTACTGGAAGGGGTGGCTTGAGACACGCCCCGCAGTCTGGGCGCGCTTCTGCACTGAAAGAGATCGCCAGGCCCAAGCGTTTGCCGGCTCCCCTACCCTTCATGAAGCGCAGACCGGCCAGACGGGGATTGAGGGCTTTGATGACTGGGTGAATGAGTTGGCGGAGACCGGCTACCTCCACAACCACACACGTATGTGGTTTGCCTCCATCTGGATTTTCACCCTGAAGCTGCCCTGGTCGCTGGGCGCAAACTTCTTTTTACGTCATCTGATTGATGCCGATGCGGCGAGCAATACGCTGTCCTGGCGCTGGGTTGCGGGGCTTCAGACGCCCGGCAAGATCTATCTCGCCTCTACCGACAACATCGCCCGCAATACCAACCGGCGCTTTGCACCGAAAGGTCTGGCCACAGAAGCCACCGCGCTCACGGAGCTTCCGCTTCCGGGTCCTCTCGACCTGGTTGAACATCGTGTCGCCTCCATCTCTGAGCCGGCCATGCTTCTGGTCACGTCGGAGGACATGCATCCGGAGTCAGCTTTTGGAGCGGCTAGCCCCTTCGTAGCGGCAGTTGTTGCGACGGACGGGCAGCAGCTCTGGGGCGAAGCGGCTCGTCGCTTCCTCGAAGGCGCAGCCCTGGATACGACAACGCGGATCGGCGCATTCTTCGGCTGCCCCACGACCCGGCATGATAGCCTGGAGCCCGAGCGCCTGCTGTCTGCCGCCAGAGCAGCCGGTGTCCGGCAAATTGTCACGCCCTATGCTCCGGTTGGCCCGGTCGCTGACGCATTGGCTGATATCTCGTCCAGATTGGCGGTTGAAGGCGTAACGCTGGTGCAGGTCAGGCGTCGTTGGGATGTTCGGCTTTGGCCTCACGCGACCAAGGGATTCTTTCCGTTCAAGGCGCGAGCGATGGTAAGCCTCGCGGCCGGAGACCTCACCTAGGCCGCGATCGCTCCGCTAGTTTGGGAGCGGATTGACGGCCATCGCTGTGGTCAACACCCTGCCCGCTCCATCGGCGCGTCTGGAGTGAGGCCAGGTTGAGTCGGGTGCGGGAATTGTGGCCGCGCCTGACGCCGGACCTTGGACGCCGTGCCGGAGAACCGGCAGGACGAACATCGGACTAGGCTCGAAAGCCCACCCAGCCGCCCCGCTTAGTGCCCCCCTACTCCTCGTCGAACCCCTCGTCCTCATCGGCGACGGCTGGCGCGGCCACCGCCCCGCCCTTGCGCTTGACGAAGCGCAGCGCGGTGTGGGTCTTGGAGAACGCGCAGACCTTGGTGTCCACCAGCCCCTGCCCGCGCGCCGCGGCCAGGATCTCGGTGTCCTTCAGCGGCGCGCCCCGACCCTTCTCGGCGACGATCCAGATCGCGCCCTTGGCCGCCAGGCCGCCGATCAGGTCTTCGAGCTGGTCGAAATCGGCCAGGTCCTCAACGCCCAGGAACAGCAGGTCGATGTCCTCGTCGGCTTCCACCGGCTCCGCCCGGCCCGACAGCTCGTCGAGGAACTCGGCGTCATCCACGCCCAGGACCACCACCGTTTGCCCCGCCTTGACGCCCAGCTTGTCCAGGCGGCTGGGCGGGTTTTGGATGGCGTGCAGCCACGTGTCCGCCTCGCCCGGCTCCAGCGTGAACCGGGTGCCGTCGGTCAGGACAAGGTCGGCGCCCTCGACCCGCAGGTCGCGCAGGGCATGGCCCTGGAAAATGCCGCGCACCGCGCCGCGGAAGATCAGCTTGGGCGGCTCCCACAGCAGCTTGCCGTCGCTCTCGCCGTCCGCCAGCTGGCCCCAGACGCCCTTGGCTTCCTTACCCATGTCAGGAGCCCTTGAAGCTGGGTTGGCGCTTTTCGAGAAGGGCGTCGACGCCTTCCATGTGGTCGTCGGTGTGGTGGGCGATGGCCTGGGCCATGGCGCTCATCTCCATCAGGGTGTCGTAGCTGGCGCTGGCGCCCTGCCGCAGCAGGGTCTTGGCCATGCGCAGGGCGTGGGGCGGCTGCAGGGCGATGCGCTCGGCCAGGGCCAGGGCCTCGTCCATCAGGGTCTCGGCCGGCACCGCCTTGCTGATCAGGCCCCAGTCCTGCGCCTTGGCCGCGTCGATGACGTCGCCGGTGAACAGCAGCTCGGCGGCGCGGCTCATGCCGATCGTGCGCGGCATCAGCCAGGCCCCGCCGTCGCCGGGGATGAGGCCCAGCTTCAGGAAGGTCACCCCGAACTTGGCGGTGTCGGCGGCGATGCGGATGTCGGTCATGCAGGCCACGTCGCAGCCTAGGCCGATGGCCGCCCCGTTGACGGCGGCGATGGCCGGGACCTCCAGGCCATAGATGGCCCGCACGATGCGGTGGATGTTCTTGCGATAGCCGTCGCGCACCGCCACGCCGTTGCCGCCGAACGCGCCTTCGCGGGCCTTCATCGCCTTGACGTCGCCGCCGGCCGAGAACGCCCGGCCCGCGCCGGTAAGGATCACGCAGCGAATTTGTTGGTCGTCATTGATCGCCTCGCAGGCCGCCGCCACCTGATCGCCATCGCCCGGCGCGCCCAGCGCGTTCATCGCCTCGGGGCGGTTGAGCGTGAGGATCGCGACGTGGCCGCGTTTCTCGGTAAGGATCAGGGACATCATGGCGCGCGCTCCTGCGTATTTTTGCGCTCTGCATAGCGCAATTTCCCTTGGACGACGCAAGACTCCGCAAGCAAACATGACCGAAACACGGCGTTCGCTGAACATTGAGGTAAACACTTGTGATTACAAAGACCAGGCAAGTGTTCGCCGTTCATGACATCGTTGTCACCAGTCAAGAGCGCCTAAGGTGGCGCTTGAGAACAAGTCGCAGGCGCGCCCCTGCGACATTTTAGACAAGCTGAACCGTAAAAATCGTTAGCGCAGAAGAGAATCATAGGCTTCTACTGGGGATAGGGACGATTTAGAGAAGTGGTGGCGTCCAGTGAACATGTCCCATCGGCATGCTTTGATCATCGAGGACGAGATCCTCATCGCAATGGAAGTGGAGGCTTTGCTCACCGAGCAGGGGTTCGATAGTTTCGACATCGCCGAAAGTCCCCAGGAAGCGCTCGATTGCGCCTTGAGGCGGCACCCTGATCTCATCACGGCGGACTACCGCATCATCGGTGGCACCGGCGTCGAAGCAGTGACGGCGATCCTGGCGCGTCTAGGGCCAATCCCGGTGGTGTACGTCACCGGGAACGCCGACCAACTGGGGGCGCGAACCCGCACCGTGGTCGACAAGCCGATCTCGCCCCATCGCCTGGCCGAGGCTTGCGCCGTCGCCCAAGCCGCGGCGGCCTAGGCTTTTCGCGGCGTTCAGACCGTCTATGCTGGCGGCCTCGCAGGAGGCCGCCCGTGGACGTCATCGACAGCTTGGAAGCGCTCGAGGCGCTCGAGGCGCTCGAGGCGCTCTACAGACTCGCGCCGGTCGCGGCCTCGACTGTCAAGGTGGCCGACCGCATCACGCCGCATTACCGCGCCCTGATCGAGGCATCGCCGTTCCTGGCCCTCGCCACGGCCGGCCCCGAGGGACTGGACTGCAGTCCGCGCGGCGACCAGCCCGGTTTCGTGCGCATCGCCGATGAGCGGACCCTGATCCTGCCGGACCGGCGGGGAAACAACCGCATCGACAGCCTGCGCAACGTGGTCCGCGATCCGCGCGTGGCGCTGATGTTCCTGATCCCCGGCTCGGGCACGACCTTCCGGGTCAATGGCCGGGCGGTGGTGTCGGCCGATCCAGCCCTGCTGGCCAGTTTCGCCGTCGATGGCAAGGCGCCGCGCACCTGTCTGGTGATCACGGTCGTCGAGGCTTATTTCCAGTGCGCCCGGGCCGTCGTCCGCCCGGGACTGTGGAAAGCGGAGACCCAGCTCGATACCCGGCGCCTGCCCTCGCCCGGCGCCATGCTGGCGGCATTGAGCCACGACACCGTCGGCGGGCCCGAGTACGACAAGGCCTGGCCCGAGCGCGCGGCGGCGAGCCTGTGGTGAAACGAAAACGGCCCCGCCGTGAGGCGGGGCCGTTCGAAACACAATCAGGTCGAGATCATGATGATCTCAATCGTCGCGGTGAACCCGTTCCCGACGTTCGTGGCGTTCCTGGGCTTCCAGGCTGAGCATCGCGGTGGGCCGCGCGTCCAGTCTCGCCAAACCGATCGGTTCGCCGGTCTCTTCGCAGTAGCCGTAGGAACCGTCCTCGACCCGACGCAACGCCTGGTCGATCTTGGAAATAAGCTTCCGTTGACGGTCACGGGTCCGAAGTTCAAGCGCCCGATCAGTTTCCGACGACGCGCGATCGGCGAGGTCGGCATGGTTTTCAGTTTCAGCCTGTAGATGAGTGACCGTCTCGCGAGATTCGCGGAGGATCTCCTCTTTCCATGCGATGAGCTTCTGCTTGAAATATTCAAGTTGACGCTCGTTCATGAAAGGCTCGTCGTCTGTAGGACGATACGAGCCTGACGCCTTAAGAACAGTGGCCGTTTGCATTAACGCCTCACGCCCCGATCAACTCCGCCCAAGTCAGGCGGGGTGCTTATACCAAAACGATAGCCGGGTTCAATGAACGTCGCGTGAGCGGTGTGTCCAGCGCCGTGCAGGAAATCCCGGATCCTGGGGAAATTCAATGAACCGTGTTCTTTAAGATACGGTTTCATCAATCTTCTCAACCCAGCCGGGCCTGCTCAAGCTTGGCCGCTTCGACCGCAGCCCGGGTCTCGATTTCGTTGAGAATTGTTTCCAGCCCCGGATCGTCGGTCGATTCGCGGTGCTCTCGGACCGCGCTTTTCAGCCTGGACAGGGTTTGGGTCGAAACCTCGCCGTCGAGAACCGAGATCTTCAGCGCGTCCAGAATGTCCAGCAGGCCGCCCGCGCGCTTCACCGCTCGCCGCTTGCGCTCCAGGGGATCCAGATTGGCCTGCAGGGCCAGCAGGGCGTCCAGCGAGCCGACACCCGCCACGCCGCCAGTCTGGGCTACGCCCGAAGCCGCACTCGCGCCGCCCACCGTAGGCAGGGAGAATCCCGATCCGCCGCCGCCAGTCGGCTTGGCCCGCGATGCGCCAACCGCGCCCGCGCCTCCCGTGCTGGAAACCTTCATGACCGACGCTGCTCCGTTCGCGGAAACTACCGAAACGCGGGAGTCACCCCCTCCCGTTAACCACATTTTGGCGGCGCTCGCTTGCGGTATGGTTAATGCCGGGCAGAAACTGCCGGATCGGATTGTCGCAGGCAGAAAAACCCTAGATTTCAACTGATTTCATTGAACTTTTTCATGGCCCGCTTCTGGCATGGGACGACCCGGGGATACGACCCCGCCGCAGGATCGCCATGTCTCGTTCATTCTTCGCTTCCGTTCTGGGCCTCGCTCTCGCCGCCGTCGCCATGGCCATGGCCTCCAGCCCCGCTGACGCCAAGTCGCGGATCAAGGACATCGTCTCGTTCGAAGGCGTGCGCGACAACCAGTTGATCGGCTACGGCATCGTCGTCGGCCTGAACGGTTCTGGCGACAGCCTGCGCAACGCGCCGATGACCAAGCAGAGCCTAGAGGCGATGCTGGAACGCCAGGGCGTCAATGTCCGCGACGGCAACCTCAACACCAAGAACACCGCCGCCGTCATAGTCACCGCCAACCTGCCGCCGTTCTCGGCGTCCGGCGCGCGGATGGACGTCACGGTCTCGACCCTGGGCGACGCCAAGAGCCTGCTGGGCGGCACCCTGCTGGTCACCTCGCTGCAAGGCGCGGACGGCCAGACCTATGCGGTGGCGCAGGGCTCGGTGCAGACCGGATCGGTCTCGGCCGGCGGGGCCTCGGGCTCTTCCGTCACAAAGGGCGTGCCGACCGCAGGTCGGATCGCCGCCGGCGGCATTATCGAAAAGGAAACCGGCTTCCAGATGGTCGAGATGGGTGAGATGCGCATGACCCTGCGCAACCCCGACTTCACCACCTCGCGCCGGATTTCCGACGCCATCAACACCAAGTTTCCCCGCTCGGCCCAGGCCCAGAACCCGACCATCGTCGCGGTGCGCCCGCCGGCCGGCATGGACATGATCAGCTTCGTCACCGCCATCGAGAACCTGGAGGTCGAGCCCGACAGCCCAGCCAAGGTGATCATCGACGAGGTGGCCGGCGTCATCGTGATGGGGGACGACGTTCGCATCAGCCAGGTGGCGATCGCCCAGGGCAACCTGACCATCTCTGTCCAGGAAAACCCGGCCGTCAGCCAACCGGCCCCGTTCAGCCCGGGCCAGACCCAGGTCGTCCCGCAGTCCGCCGTCAGCGTCAACGAGGAGACCGGCAAGAGGCTGCTGACCCTGGGCGGCGGCGCCTCGCTGAAGAGCCTGGTCGGCGGCCTCAACGCCTTGGGCGTCACGCCCCGCGACATGATCTCGATCCTGCAGGCCATCAAGGCCGCGGGCGCCCTGCAAGCCGACATCGAGGTGATGTGATGAGCGCCCTGTTCACGACAAATATGGCCCTCGCGGCGACGCCGATCGACACAGTCGGCCCCACCGCCACCTCCACCGCCGAACTTCTGCGGCGCGGCAAGATCAAGGAAACGGCTCAGAAGTTCGAGGCTTCGTTCCTGTCGATCATGCTGCAGTCGATGACCGCTGGCATGAAAACCCCCGAGATCGGAGGCGGCGGGGCCGGCGAGGACATGTTCAAGTCGCTGCTGACCGAGGAGATGGCCAAGCAGGTCACCAAGGCCGGCGGCATCGGTCTGGCCGCCACGGTCCAGAAGGAAATGCTGAAGATGCAAGGCTTGAAGGAATAGTCATGGCCCTCACCGCCACCGGACCCGACGACCGCGTCGAACAGCTGATCATCCTGACCGAGCGCCTCACCGACCTGATCGCCCGCCAGGCCACCGCCTTCGAGGCCCGCCGGCCGCACGAGGCGGCGCAATATGTCGATGAGGTCGCCAAGCTGGCCAATCTGTATCGCCACGAGTCGACCCGGGTTCGCGCCAGCGTCGCCCTGGTGGCCGGCGCCGAACCGTCCCGCCGCCTGCGGCTGGTCCGCGCCACCGAGGCCTTCGACGCCGTGCTGGCCCGCCAAGGCCGCGCCGTCACCGCCGCCAAGACCGTCACCGAAGGCCTGGTCCGCGCCATCGCCCAGGAAGTCGCCGAGCAACGCCCCACCGCGTCGGGCTATGGGCCAGGCTCGCAAGGCGCGGCCTATCGTCAGAACGGCACGGCGATCACGCTGAACCAGCGGGCCTAGAGCAAGTCGCGCGACATAGGAATCGCACGGCTTGCTCTAGACTTTTGTTTTCGCATCGCTTTTGCGGAAAACCGGTGACCACTTTTCCGCGCGATGCTCTAGCAGACACCACAAGCATCGGGTGTCGGCGCGCAGCGCCAGCCGCCACACAGGCTCCAGCACAGGAGCTTGCCGTGGCCTTCACCGTTTCCAGCCTGCCGATAGAACCTTTCCAGCCGCTGTTCGCGCTCGACGACGACGCGCTGGCGGCGCGCGGCATGCTGCGGGTCGTCGCCGACACCGCCTTCGCCTTTCCCTGCCGCGTGACGCTGGACGACGCCGAGCCCGGCGAGCGGCTGATCCTGCTGAACTATGAGCATCAGCCCGCCGATAGCCCCTTCCGCTCGGCCCACGCCATCTATGTGCGCGAAGCGGCCGGCGCGGCGGTCAACGCGACCAACGCCCTGCCGCCCGCCCTGGCCCGGCGCCTGCTGTCGCTTCGCGCCTTCGACGCGGCCGGCATGATGTGCGACGCCGACCTGGTCGAGGGCGCGCAGGCCGGCCCCGTCATCGAGCGGCTGCTGGCCGACCCGCAGGTCGCCTATCTGCACGCCCACTACGCCCGGCCCGGCTGCTACGCCGCGCGGATTGATCGCGCGGACGCCTGACCGCGTCTGCGACACTTGGAAGCAGGGTTCGATGACGGCGTTATCTCAATGGCGACTTAACCGCGAACAGCTAAGCTATTCGTAGATCGAGCAGGCGGGGGGACGCACGGTTTTATGAAGCGCGCGGTTGTTAAGTGGGAACCCATCCCGACGAAAGAGATCGTCGGGCCCTACATTCCGATCCTCAGCGGATACTTGCTCGCCGCCGCCGCCTACTACGCCGTGATCAGCATCTCTCACCCCTTTTACGAGAGGGGCTGGGGCCTGCTGCTGCTGGAAGGTCTGGCGATGCTGGCCGCCCTGACCGCTCTGGGCCTGTGGTGGCGCCTGAAGTTCCGTCCGCCAGGACTGGTGGGGCTCGAGACGGCCGCCCTGACGATGAACGCGCTGCTGATGGCCAATGTCGTGGCCTATCAGGTGCTGCATTTCGAACCGGCCAAGCTGGTCTATTTCGTGCTGATGGCCCTGGTGTTCGCGACCTCGGCCCCCACCCGCCGCGTGGCCCTGTTCAGTGTTGGCGTGTCGCTCGTCGGCCTGTTGCTGATGGCCCGCAACGCGCCGGGCGACCTGGTCGCCCAGTACGGCTTCCTGGGCGTGGCGGGAGCCTTCGCCGCCCTGGGCATGTCGACCCTGATGCGGGGGGCGGTGCTGCGCGAGCTGCGCGCCCGCCTGGCGTCTGACACCCTGAACCGCAAGCTGGAGGCCGAGCTGGGCGAGAACCGCCGCTTGCGTGACGAGGCCCAGGCGCTGGCCCTGACCGCCCAGACCGCCAACCGGGTCAAGACCGAGTTCCTCGAGACCATGAGCCACGAGATCCGCACGCCCCTGAACGGCGTGCTGGGCATGGCCCAGGCCATGGAGCGGGCCGAGCTTTCCGAAGATCAGCGTGGCCGGTTGGCGGTCGTGCAAGACTCCGGTCGGGCGCTACTGGGGGTGATCAACGCCATTCTCGACATCTCGCGGATCGAGGCCGGCAAGATGGAGATCCTGCGCGCGCCCTTCAGTCTGGACGCCCTGGCCGAGACCTTAAGTCGGCTCTATGCGGGCCTGGCCCACGACAAGGGCCTGGCCTTCGCGCTGGAAGTCGAACCCCAGGCGCGTGGCTGGCGTGACGGCGACGAGGCGCGGCTACGCCAGGTGCTCAGCAATCTGATCTCCAACGCCGTCAAGTTCACCCAAGCCGGCGCGGTCACCGTGCGCATCGGCGGCGACGCCCTGGGCCTGACCTGCGAGGTGATCGACACCGGGGTGGGCATTCCCGAAGACCGCCATGCCCAGGTGTTCGAGAAGTTTGTGCAGCTCGACAGCTCGACCACCCGGCGCACCGGGGGCAGCGGGTTGGGCCTGGCCATCTGCCGCGGGTTGGTGACCTTGATGGGCGGCCAGATCGATTTCGACAGCCCGCAGGGCGGCGGCGCGCGCTTCGCGTTCGACGTGCCTTGCCCCACTGTGGACGGCCTGATCGAGCCCGTACCGGCGGCTCCGGTCGAGAGGCCGACCGCGAATGGCGGCCTGCGGATGCTGGTGGTCGATGACAACCAGACCAACCGCACCGTGCTTCAAGCCATGCTGGCCCATATGGGCGTGGCCTGCGGCGCGGCGCGTGACGGCCAGGAAGCCGTCGCCATGTGGCGCGCCGAGCCCTGGGACGCCATCCTGATGGACATCCACATGCCGGGCATGGACGGGTTGGAAGCGGGCCGCGCGATCCGGGCGCTGGAGGCCGCCGGCGATCGGCCGCGCACGCCGATCCTGGCCGTCACCGCCAGCGTGCTGACGCACGAGACCGACCGCTATCTCGACGCCGGCATGGATGGCTTCGTGGCCAAGCCGATCGCCGCCGCGCGCCTGGTGGCGGCGCTAGAAACGGCGTTGGCGGGCGCGGTGTCGGCGGACGTGTCACTGCTCTAGGCCGTAGTGACGATTTAGCTATTTGAGCCATAGCATGATGGCGGCGAGGGTTACGAAGCCCATGAAGGTGGTTGCAAGCTTGTCGTACCGGGTTGCGATGCGGCGGAACTGCTTG
>NZ_JAFCUC010000007.1:0-244798 GCF_049896345.1 Caulobacter sp. DWR2-3-1b2
AAGCAGTTCCGCCGCATCGCAACCCGGTACGACAAGCTTGCAACCACCTTCATGGGCTTCGTAACCCTCGCCGCCATCATGCTATGGCTCAAATAGCTAAATCGTCACTACGGCCTAGCGGCGGTAGACACCAATGACGCAGTGACGCGCGAAGCGTTTGGCTGTTTTCCGAATGGCTCGGCGTCGTCGCAGGCACCTGTCGCTGACAGCCGGCGCAAGGAGCGGCGTCTACATCTTCAATCCGATGATCCTGAGTTGGGGCGAGCACTTCAACAAGCACCGCTGCCGTTCATGTTTCGAGGCGAAAGGTCGAATGGCGGACTATGTGGCAGACATTCCGCTCTTCCTTGTCACTGAACGGAACTGCGGCCTGCTGGGTCTGTCGACCCTCTTTGAAGCCGGCGCTGGTGGTTGTAGATCGCTCTAAGCGTTCGCATCGCGCCGTTGGCGGTTGCAGGACCGTTCTCGACCGAAAGCTTGTCGCGGCCTTCCGGGGAAAGTGGAAAATCAGTCTCAATGTGGGTGCGCCAGAACATGCTACCCAACACGACGATTTTCAGCAAATCACATTTGGTGATACGGGGTTATCGTAGCCAAGCGTAAGGTGTTGTATATACTGGAAAGGCGCCAGTCTATTATACGAATCTGAGAGTCAGACGTTCGGATCGTTCCAGGCGCGCCATTTTCTTCTTCACGATATTCCGATTTCGGTCCTCCTGGGGCCGTATTTGCCGCGCGAGCGATGGCGTCGCTTCGCCCCCGTCAGACGGTTAGCTTCCGCGCTTTCACCTTCACCCGCAGCACGCGGTGGTTGGAGGACATGTAGAGGTGGCCGTCGGCGGCCAGTTCGCAGTTGGAGATGACATCGTCGGCGCGGATGATCCCGAGGCGGCGCCCCGCGGATGTGAAGATCGAGATGCCGTCCTGGCCCGAGGCCCAGAGATTCCCGCGGCTATCGACCTTCAAGCCATCGCCGCCCGCTATGCCGGTGGCGGCGCGGTCGACGAAGGGCCGGCGCCCGGTCGGGCCGCCCTTGGCGTCGAGGTCCCAGGCCACCCAACCCGATTTGCGGTCGGTGGCGTAAAGCGTGGAGCCGTCGGGCGACAGGCCGATTCCGTTGGGCTCGATCGTCTTGTCGATCAGGGTCAGGGCGTTGTCAGGGCCCAGGCGGTAAACGCCCGAATAGTCGGTCTGGCGATAGGGCGAGGCCCAGTCGCCGTTCAGGCCCCAAGGCGGGTCGGTGAAATAGATCGCGCCGTCGCGGGCCAGGACCAGGTCGTTGGGACTGTTGAGACGCTTGCCCTCGAAACTGGCGGCCAGGACAGTCTTCTTCTGGGTCTTCAAGTCGATGAACGAGACGCAGCGGTTGCCGCTGTCGCCGATCACCAAGCCGCCGCGCGCCAGGATCAGGCCGTTGGAGCCGGCCTCGCGCAGGCTGCCCGTGGCGGGTCCGGCATAGCCGGACGGCGTCAGCCACACCGCGCCGCCGCCCTTGCCGCCGCCTTTTCCGCCCCTGGGGGGCGACCAGCGCAGGATCCGGTTGGCCGGCACGTCGGAGATCAGCAGGAAGCCGTCCTTGCCGCCGACCCAGACCGGGCCCTCGCTCCAGGTGAAGCCGTCCAGCACCTGCTCGACCGGCGCATCCGCGTCGATCAGGGCGTCCAGGGCGGGGTCCAGGCGTTCGACCTTGCCGACCACGGGATAGGTGGCGGCGTGGGCGAAGGCGGGCGTGGCGGCAAAACCGGTCAGGGCGAGACCAGCGAGCGCGCGACGGCGGCTCAGGGCGAGGGGCGGGTGCTGGGTCACGGATCGGTTCCTCCGGCGAACGCGCGTCGCCTTCAGACCCTGCATATCGAGGGAGGCGCGCGAATGTCCATCGTTGTCATCGCGTGATCGGGTTGGGCCGCGATCCGATCCTAGCTGAGCGTGCGCCACACCTGGCCGGCGTGCTCGTCGAGGCCCGGCGCCTTGGGGTCCGGACGTCCGGGTTCATGGCGAAACAGCAGCGGCGTGCCGACCACGGCGTTTCCCGCCGCATCGCGCCAGATCATCCCGCGCGCCGCCACCGCGGGGTCGGCGAAGGCCTCCTTCAGGGTGCGGACCGGGGCGAAACAGATGTCGCGCCCTTCGAACCAGGCTTCCCATTCGGCCTGGGTCCTGGTGATGAAGGTCTCGCGAAAGAACACCCGCAGGGGCTCCTGGCCGGGACCGGGCGGCTGGCGGGCATGGTCCAAGAGGTCCGACCGCCCCAGCGCCTCGAGCAGGGTGGCGGCGAACTTCACCTCCGACCCTCCCAGCACGATCCAGCGGCCATCGCGGCATTCATACAGGTTGAACATCGCCGCCCCGCCCCAGGAGCGCTCGGCCTTGGGGACGTTGGCGCGGTCTTGGGCGAACACCGGGCCGGTGGCGTTGGGCGTCCAGGCCATCAGACTGTCGAGCATGGCGACGTCGAGATGGTCGCCCAGACCCGTCTGGGTCCGGCGATAGAGCGCCATCAACACGCCGGACAGGGCGGTCAGCGAGGCCAGGGCGTCGGCGGCCATCAGGCCGGGCATGGCGGGCTTGCCGTCCTGGCCCTCGTTCAGCGCCACGAGCCCGGCCAGGGCCTCGACGGCCAGGTCGTGGGCGGGCCGGTCGCGATAGGGGCCGGTCTGGCCAAAGGCGCTGATCGAGCAATAGACAATCCCCGGATTGACCGCCTTGACCGCCTCGTAGCCGACCCCCAGGCGATCGACCACGCCGGGCCGAAAGGCCTCGACCAGAACGTCGGCTTCCTTGGCCAGGGTCCAGAACGCGGCCTGGCCTTGAGCGGATTTCAGGTCCAGCTGCACCGAGCGCTTGCCGCGATGGGTGTTGCGAAACCACACGGTCTGGCCGTTTGTCGACAGGCCGATGTGCCGGCTGGGCTCGCCTTCGCCGACCGGCTCGATCTTGATCACGTCGGCCCCGTGGTCGGCCATCATCAGGGTCAGCATCGGACCGGGCAGGAAAAGGGAAAGGTCGAGCACCTTGACGCCGTCGAGCTTCATCGGTCGTCACCCCGCAGCAGACCGTTGTGCTCGCCCATGGCCGGGGCGCGGGCGGCGGGCATGCGCTGGCCATCGACCTTGATCGGGCAGGCCAGCATGTGCAGGCCCTGGGGCCTAGCCGGATGGTCGATGTGGTCGCGCATGGCCACCTCGGCCACGAAGGGGTTATCCAGGGCGTCAGCCAGGTCGGCGATCGGAGCGAACGGCACGCGGCCGCCCAGATAGGTCATCCAGTCGGCGCCCGTCCGCGTCTCCATGATCGCGTCGAGGATCGGGGTCAGGGCGTCGAGATGGGCGCGGCGCGCTGGCATGTCGAGGAAGCGCGGATCGGTCTTCAGGTCCGGCCGCTCGACCAGATCGCACCAGACCTCCCAGAACCGCTGCGTCTGGCACATCAACATGCCCCAGCCGTCCTGGGTCTTGACCCGCTGGGACGGGCTGATCGATGGATGGGCCCCGCGCGGCGGCCGTCCGACGACATGGCCCTCGTTCATCGCCCACACCGCCGGATAGGTGGTCTGGTGCAGGGCCACGTCGAACAGCGACACGTCGACGTCGCAGCCGATGCCGCTGGCCCGCGCCCCGAGGATGGCCGAAACGATCCCCAGGGCGAACACCGAGCCGGTCATGAAATCGACCATCGACAGGCCAAACCGCACCGGCGGTCCGTCCGGCTCGCCGGTCATCGTCATGAACCCGGCTTCGGCCTGCATCAGATAGTCGTAGCCCGGCCAGGCCTCGCGACTATTGCCCCGTCCGTAGGCGGACAGATGGGCGCAGACGATCGCGGGCTTGATCGTCTTCAGGCTGTCAAAGGTGATCTTCAGCTTGTCCGGCTGGTCGCCGCGCAGGTTGTTGACCACCGCGTCGGCGCCGGCCACCAGGCGCTCGAAGTCGGCGCGGCCCTCCGGCGTCTTGATCTCCAGCGCCACCGACTGCTTGCCGCGCGAGAAGGTCTGGAAGAACTGGCTGTCGCCGTCGCCCAGGAAGTAGGGTCCCAGGCCCCGGCTGATGTCGCCGCCCAGGGACGGGGCCTCGATCTTGATCACCTGGGCGCCCAGCTCGCACAGCAGCTGGGTGCCATAGGGCCCGGCGGCGTACTGCTCGACCGCCACGATGCGCACGCCGTCCAGGGGTCTGTTCATGCGCTCCGCCTCTGCTTGAGGCGATGATGCGACGGCCCGCCGGTCGCGCCTAGGGCGACGTGAGGGAAGGCCGCTTGTTTCCGCGCGGCGATGGACGTAGCAAGCCGCTCGACAACGCCGCCGTCGGAGATCCCATGACCGTCGTCCTGCAGACCGCCCGCGCTCGCGTCGAGATACTGCCTGGCCTGGGCGGCGCCTTGGGGCGTTTCACCTGGGACGACCGCGACGTGACGCGACCCACGCCCGCCGGGACGACCGAGGTTCTGGACGCGGGGTGTTTCCCGCTCGTCCCCTATTGCAACCGCATTCCGAACGGCTGCTTCAGTTTCGCCGGCCATGAGGTGTCGCTGTCGCCGAACCTGGGGGACCATCCGCACGCCCTGCACGGTCAAGGTTGGCGGGCGCCCTGGGCGGTGGAGTCTGCGAGTGATGTCGAAGCCGTCTTGGTCTTCGAACACGCGCCCGGTGAATGGCCTTGGGCCTATCGCGCCGAGCAGCGGTTCCATCTCGCTGACGACGGTTTGCGCATCGAGCTGTCGGTGACCAATACCGGCGACGCGGCGATGCCCGCCGGCTTGGGGTTCCATCCGTATTTTCCGGCCCCGGCCGGCGAGCGCTTGAGGGCGGGGGTCACCGGTGTGTGGATGATCGACGAAGACTGCCTGCCCACCACGCTCGTCGAGGACGCTTGGCGTTCGGATTGGGCGGCCGGCGCCTTGACCGCCGTCGAAAGCCTGATCGACAACTGCTACACAGGCTGGAACGGCGTGGCGACGCTGACGGGCCCCGACGGCGCGACCACCACCGTCACAGCCTCGCCCGAATGCCGTTGGCTCCACGTCTATTCGCCGCCGGGCGCCGACTTCATCTGCGTCGAGCCGGTCGCCAACCGTCCTGACCCGTTCAGGGGCGAGGACAGCGGAATCAGGATCCTGGCGCCGGGCGAGACGATGTCGGTGTGGGTGAAATTCGCCTCGGCATGAGCGGTCCTCGATCTCGCGGCTCGCGGTCTCGAACATCTAGGGACTTCGTCAATCCACCATGGCTTCCAGCGCCGCGCGGTCGCGTAGCAGCACTTTGCGGGCCGCCGGCAGGGCGATAAGCCCGTCGTGCTGAAACTGGGTCAGGGTTCGCGACACGGTCTCGATGGTGAGGCCCAGATAGTCGGCCATGTCCTGGCGAGTCATGGGCACATCGAGCAAGGCCTGGGCGCCCGTCCGTTCGGCGAGGTCCAGCAGCAGGGCGGCTACCCGTTCGCAAGCGGCGCGGCGGCCTAGCGTCAGCGCATGGTCCTGGCTGCGGCGCAGGCTGTCGGTGGTCAGTTCCAGGAGCCGGCGCGCGACGTCGCCGCGCTCGGCGGCCAGGGTGTCGAGAGCGGCGCGCGGCATGGCGCGCACCAGGGTTTCGGACAGGGTCTCGGCGCTGGCCCGATAGGTCGGGCCGCTCTCCAGTCCAAAGACGTCGCCAGGGAAGTGGAAGGCCTCGATCTGCCGGCGACCATCGCGCAGGATCCGACAGGTGCGCAAGGACCCCGAGATCAGCTGAAAGACCCGGTCGGCGGACTGGTCCTGGTGGAAGATCGTCTCGTCGCGCCCGTGGCTCAGATGCAGGCCGTCGAGGACAAGGGCCGGCGGTGGGCGGGCAGGCGATAGGGTGGGCGCGTGGATCACGGACAGCATGGCGATCTCCCGATAGCGCCGTCACTGTCTCGCGTCGCGGTCGGGCGGTACAGTCGTGACCGACGCCTAAGGGCGAATACCTAGGACGGCTTACCCCTGCCGCGCCGACAGCGTCATCCGCACCAGCGCGGCCAGGTTGTCGGCGTGCATCTTGGCCATCAGCTTGGCGCGATAGATCTCGACCGTTCGAGGGCTGATCCCCAGGTCGCGGGCGATCACCTTGTTGGGCTGCCCCTCGACCACGCCATCCAGCACCTGGCGCTCGCGTTCGGACAGGGTCTCCAGCCTCTGCAGGACCAGGGTCCTGTCGTCGGAGGCCGCAGTGGAGGCCGGCGTCGGTCCCGCGGCCAGCGCCCGGGTCAGGGCGTCGAGGATCCGCGCCTCGCCGAACGGCTTTTCGATGAAATCGATCACCCCGGCCCGCATGGCCTCCACCGCCAGGGGGATGTCGCCATGGCCGGTGATCATCAGGACGGGCACGCGCGAGCCGCGACTGTTCAGTTCACGGACCAGCTCCAGGCCGGTCATGTCGGGCATGCGCATGTCGGTGATCACGCAGCCGGCGCCATCGAGCGGCAGGGCGTCGAGCAGCGCCAGGGCGGAGGCGTGGCTGACCACGGCGAAGTCGGCGGCCTCCAGCAGGAAGGCCAGGGCCTCGCGGGCGCTCTCGTCGTCATCGACCAGGTGGATCACGGCTTCACTCATTGATCGGGCTTTCATCGTCGTGTCGTGCGTGGTCGTGCTGGGGCGGCAGGGTGAAATGAAACACCGTCCCGCCCTTGGGATTGGCGTCGGCCCAGATGCGCCCGCCGTGCGCCTCGATGATCGAGCGCGAGATCGACAGGCCTACCCCCATGCCCTCGGCCTTGGTGGTCATGAATGGCTGGAACAGGCGCTCGCGGAAATCGTCATTGATGCCCGAACCGGTGTCGGTGACGCTCACCTGGACGGAGTCGCTGTCGAGGCGCTGGCTTGCGATGGTCAGTTCTCGGCGCGGCGAGTCGGCCATGGCGTCGACGGCGTTGCGGATCAGATTGACCAGCACCTGCTGGATCTGGACTCGATCGGCATAGACCGCGTCGGCGGTGGGATCGAGCTTCAGGCGGGTGGTGACCAAGTGTTCGCGGGCGCCGATCAGGGCCAGGGCGGCGGCGTCCTCGACCACCATCGACAGGCGTTCGGGCGCGCGCTCGCTGGCTCCGCGCCGCACGAATTCGCGCATCCGGTGGATGACGTCGCCGGCCCGCAGGGCCTGGGCCGAGGCCTTGTCGACCGCGTCGCGCACCTTGGCCTGATCCTCGGGCCGGCCCCGGTCGAGCAGGCGGCGCGAACCGGTCAGCAGGTTGGCGATCGCCGACAGCGGCTGGTTCAGTTCGTGCGCGAGGGTCGAGGCCATTTCGCCCATGGCGGTCAGTCGCGAGACATGAACGAGCTCGGTCTGCAGGTCGCGCAGCCTCGTCTCGGTCTGCTGGCGATCCGTCAGGTCGCGGATGAAGCCGGTATAGAAGGGGCTGGAGCCTCGGGTCTCGCCGACCGCCAGCTCCATCGGAAAGGTCGAGCCGTCCTTGCGCTGGCCGACCACGACGCGGCCCGTGCCGATGATCTTGGGTTCACGGCTGCGAGCATAGTTGGCGAGGTAGCCGTCGTGACCCTCCCGGTGCGGTCCAGGCATCAGGCTGCTGACATTGCGTCCTATGGCCTCGGCCGCGCTCCAGCCGAACAAGCGCTCGGCGGCCGGGCTGAACGAGGTCATCAGGCCGGCGGGGTCGATGACGATCACGGCGTCGGGCGCGCTGTCGAGGATCGACTGCAGATGATGGGTCATGGCCGCAGCGCGTCGACGGGCGGCATGGAACCAGCCGCCGCCGATCGACATGCCGACCCCGATCATCACGAACACCAGGCTGGACAGGGCCGTGGCCTGGTCATGCAGGCCGCGCGCCTTCAAGGCCCACACCGCCGCCGCCGCCAGCACGGTGGCGAACAGCCCTGGCGCCAGACCGCCGACTGCGGCGCTGATCAGCACCGCAGGCACGAACAGCAGGAAGGCCGACGACGCATTGAACGCCGGCGGCAGGGCCAACTGCACCAGGCAACAGGCCGCCACCGTAGCCAGGGCCGCCAGATAGGCCCGAGGCCGCAGGTCGCTGTGCAGCGTGCCGGCCGTAACCGTGGTCATCACGTGATAGCGATCTCCGCTCCGCAAGGTCGGCTACCCTATAGCGCGGGGCGAAGCGATTGGCAGTTGCTGATCGCACAGGGCGCGCGGCGCGGCGCGGTGGCTAACCAGGATCAGGCCCTGGCCGGTGCGTTTGAGCCGAGCGTCGAGGCGCGCGACGACCAGGGCCTCGGTCGCCGGGTCCAAGCCTTCGGTAGGCTCGTCGAGCAGCAGCCAGGGCGCGTCGCGCAGCAGGGCGCGGGCCAGGCTGAGGCGGCGCCGCTCGCCGCCGGAGAGCCGTTCGCCGTTCTCGCCGATCCAGGTGTCCAGGGTCAGGGGCATGTCGCGAACGCGAGCCTCAAGCCCGGCGTCGGTCAGGGCGTTCCACATCGCGGCTTCGGCGTGAGCGCCGGCGAGAGCCAGGTTGGCGCGGACGGTGCCCTCGATCAGGACGGCGTCCTGCGGGGCGTAGGCGAAGGTGGAGCGCGTTTGGGCGCTTGGTTCTTGGCCTGCGCATAATAGTAACATCCGCTCATCCCGGCGAATGCCGGGATGAGCGGATTTGGAAAAAGAGCGCAATCCAAGGAGCCGCTCAAGGATGGTGGTCTTGCCGCAGCCGGACGGACCAGTCAGGACCAGCCGGGCGCCGGGTTCAACCAGCAGGTCCCCGAAAGTCAGGCTCTTCCGCTCCGCTATGGCGCGGGCGCCCGCCTCGCTCGGCTCATGTTTCAGCACCGTGTCCAGCCGCACCGCCGCCGCATCCGCCCCGGCATCCTGCTCGAAGGCCTTGGTCACGCCGGACAAGCCTTCCAGCGCCATCGCCGCCGCCAGGCCCGCCATCGCCGCCAACGGCTGGGCGGCGCTTTGGGCGAAAACCAAGGTCAGCGCCACGGCGAGGCCGAGGATCAGGCCTTGCAGCACGACCAGCCAGCCCTGGGCGGCGACCGCCTTGCGCCTCAGGGTGTCGAGGTCGACGCCCAGCGCCTCGATCTCCGCCGCCGCGCGATCCTGGACGCCGTAAACCCGCAGCTCCGGCGCGGCGGCGACATAGGCGGCCATGGCGTCCTTCAGCGCGCCGGTGGCTTGCTGGATCGCGGGTCCGGTGCGGACGCTCAGGCGGCGGGCCAGCCAACGGCTCGAGACCAGCGAGACCGCGACGCTCACCGCCGCGACCAGGGCCGAGGCCCAGCTTGCCCCGGCCGCCATCGCCACCCCGGACGCCACGGCCGCGCCGGCGCCCCAGGGCGCGGAGAGGCGGATGAAGCGGGTTTCCACGGCGTCGATGTCTTGCACCAGCCGCGCCGAGGCCTCGCCGCGCGACAGGGCCATCGCCTCGGCGGGCGGCGACGCGGCCAGTGCGGCGAACAGGGCCGGGCGGATGGCGGCCAGGGCCTTCAGCGCGGCGGCATGGCCGCTCAGGCGCTCCAGATAGCGAAAGGCGGTGCGCAGGATGGCCAGAAGGCGAATGCCGGCGCTGGGCAACAGCACGTTAAACGCCTGGGCCGCCGCGAGGCCTCCCAGGCCGGCGATCGCCGCGCCAGTCAGGAACCAGCCCGAGAGCCCCAGCAACAATACCGTCGAGGCCCCGACGATCGTGGCCGAGGCGGCGGCCAGGCGCAGTCCGTCGGCGTGGCGCCGCCGCTGCTGGCGGACCAGCCGGGCGAGGGGACCGCTCACAGCCGCACGACGCGGCTAGCCAGCGCAGCCAGGGCTTCGGAGTGGGTGGCGATCAAGGTCGTGCGGCCCCGGGCGGCTTGGGCGATGATCGGCAGCAGGGACTGTTCCGACGCCGCGTCAAGATCAGCGGTCGGCTCGTCGAGCAGGAGGATGCCGGCGGGCTTGAGCATGGCGCGGGCCAGGCTCAGCCGGCGCCGTTCGCCCCCGGAGAGGCCGGCGCCGCGCTCGTCGAGCCGAGCGTCGAGGCCGCCTCGACCATCGAGCACCTGTGTCAGGCCGACCGCCCGCGCCGCGACTTCGAGCTCATCGCGGCGCGCGCCTGGATGGGCCAGGGCCAGGTTGTCCGCGAGGGTTCCTGGCAGGACCACCGGCGACTGCCCGGCCCAGGCCACGGCGGACGCGATCGAGCCCAGGTGCGACAGGCGCTGGTCGCCGATCAGCACCTCGCCGCTGCTGAGCGGGGCCAGGCCCAGCAGCAGGTTCAGCAGCGTGGTCTTGCCGCTGCCGCTGGGACCCAGCAGGGCGACGACCTCACCGGGGGCGATGGCGAGGTCGAAGCTGTCGAACACCGGGGTCTCACCGGCGGCGTAGGTCACGGTCACCGACTGAAAGCGGATCGCGGGCGGGGCGTCGAACACCATGACGGGCGGGCTTGGCGTCGGAGCGGGCAAGGCGGCCAAGGTCAGGGCGGCGGCTTCGGCGGCCTGGCGATCGTGATAGGCGGCGGCCAAGCGGCGCAGCGGGGCGTAGACCTCGGGCGCGAGGGCCAGGGCGAAGAAAGCCCGCTTGAGGTCCAACTGTTCGGGCGCCGGGAAGGGCAGCAGCCGCAACAGGTTGAACCCGCAATAGACCGCGACCAGGGCCACCGAAAGGGCGGCGAAGAACTCCAAGGCCCCCGACGACAGAAAGGCCACCCTGAGCACGCGGATGGTCCGCGCCGCCAGGTCCTCGGCCGCGCGCGACAAGTCTCGCGTCACCGCGCCCTCGGCCTGGAAGGCCAGCACCACCGGCAGGGCGCGGACCCGGTCCAGGAACAGACTGGACAGCCGCTCCAGGGCCAGAAACTGCCGGCGCGACTCCTCGCCCGCCGCCCCGCCGGCCAGGGCCATGACCAGGCCGAACGGAACCAGGGTGAACAGCAGAACGCCGGCCGCCACGGGCGAGGCCACGGCGACGGCGGCGATGATCAGCAGCGGCGCGACCGCCGAGGCCAATCGGGCCGGCACGAAGCGCGAGACGTGGCCGTCCAGCGCCTCCACGCCCTCGACCACGGCTGACAGCGCCTCGCCGCCGGTGCGGCGCGCGGCGCCGTGTCCAAGTATGGCGGCGACCGCCTGATGCCGGGCCGCCGCCTTGACGCCCGCCGCAGCCTCCGCGCCCGACCGCGCCCCGCGACGCGCCAGCAAGCCGCGCGCCAAGGCCGCGACCGCGATTAACACCAGCCACGGAGCGGCGGCAGGGAGACCGCGCGGCAGGGCGTCGATTCCGAGTGCGAGGCCCCCGGCGAAGGCGATGGCGGCGGGAACGTCGGCCAGCAGCCACAGCGGCGCGGTCTTGCCCGCGCGCCCGCCGGCGGAACCGATCGCCTTCAGCCAGGGCCGCGCGACGGCGTCGAGGTCGGCGGTGAAGCGGGCGGACATGGACCGTAGTTAGGGGAAGGGAACGAAGGCGTCCTTGATCCTGATCAAAGCGCCCTGGCCTCTACGCGTCTAGAGGTGGGTGGTCATTGGGGCGATCGAACGCCCCTCGACAACCGGAGCGCCACATGGATCCCGCCGTCGTCGATCTCTCTCGCCTGCAGTTCGCCCTGACGGCGTTGTATCACTTTCTCTTTGTGCCCCTGACGCTGGGGCTGTCGTTCATGCTGGTCATCATGGAGAGCGTGTATGTGATGACCAAGCGGCCGATCTGGCGGACCACGACGCGGTTCTGGGGCACGTTGTTCGGCATCAATTTCGTGCTCGGCGTGGCCACTGGCCTGACCATGGAATTCCAGTTCGGCATGAACTGGTCGTACTATTCGCATTATGTGGGCGACATCTTCGGCGCGCCCCTGGCCATCGAGGGGCTGATGGCCTTTTTCCTCGAAGCCACCTTCGTAGGCCTGATGTTCTTCGGCTGGGACAAGCTGAAGCCCGTGACCCACCTGGGCGTGACCTTCCTGGTCGCCCTGGGCACCAACCTGTCGGCCCTCTGGATCCTGATCGCCAACGGTTGGATGCAGAACCCGGTCGGCGCGGCCTTCAATCCAGACACCATGCGCATGGAAGTCACCGACTTCAGGGCGGTGATCTTCAATCCCGTGGCTCAGGCCAAGTTCGTGCACACGGTCAGCGCCGGCTACACGATCGCAGCGGTCTTCGTGCTGGGCGTTTCCGCCTTCTACCTGCTGCAAGGCAAGTACAAGAGCGTCGCCAAGCGATCGCTGACCGTGGCCGCCGCCTTCGGCCTGGCCTCGTCTTTGTCGGTGGTCGTGCTTGGGGACGAGAGCGGTTACGCCCTGACCGACAACCAGAAAATGAAGCTCGCGGCGCTGGAAGCCATGTGGGAAACCGAGCCCGCCCCGGCCGGCCTCACCGCCTTCGGCATCCCTGACCTGAAGAACCGCGTCACCCATGCCGAGATCAAGATCCCCTATGTGCTCGGCCTGATCTCGACCCGCAGCCTGGACCGCCCGGTGGCCGGCATCTTCGAACTGGTCGCCCAGGCCGAGACCCGCATCGAAAGCGGCGTCATCGCCTATGACGCGCTGGAGAAGCTGAAGGTCACGCCCACCGACCTCGCCGCGCGGGGCGTGTTCGAGACCCATCGCCGCGATCTTGGCTACGCCCTGCTGCTCAAGCGCCATATCGCCGACCCGCGGCAGGCCGATCACGCCCTGATCGCCAGCACCGCCTGGGACACCGTGCCCAATGTGCCGGTGATGTTCTGGGCCTTCCGGATCATGGCGGGCACCGGCCTGCTGATGATCGCCCTGTTCGCCACCGCCTTTGTCTTGGTGAGCCTGCGCAAGCACGAGACCCGATGGTTCCTGCGCCTGGCGGTCATCGCCATCCCCCTGCCGTGGATCGCCACCGAGCTGGGCTGGGTGCTGGCCGAGGTCGGGCGTCAGCCCTGGGCGGTGGAAGGCGTGTTGCCCACCTTCCTGTCGCCATCCAGCCTCAGCGTGCCGCAGATCCTGACCAGCATCGTTGTCTTCACCCTGCTCTATGGCGCCCTGGCGGTAGTCGAGGTCGGGTTGATCCTCAAAACCATCAAGAAGGGCCCGTTCGCCGAGCAGGAAGCCTTCCCATCAGGCCACGGCGCCCCCGCCGGCGAAGCCGTGGCCTAGGAGAACCAGATCATGGACCTTCCTCTCGACTATCCGACCCTGCGGGTCATCTGGTGGGCCCTGCTGGGCATATTGCTGATCGGCTTTGCTTTGACCGACGGCTTCGACATGGGCGTGGGCGCGCTGCTGCCCTTCGTCGCCCGGACCGACGAGGAGCGGCGCATGGTGATCAACACTGTCGGCGCCACCTGGGAGGGCAACCAGGTGTGGTTCATCACCGGCGGGGCCTCGATCTTCGCGGCCTGGCCGCTGGTCTACGGCGTCAGCTTCTCGGGCTTCTATCTGGCGATCTTTCTTGTGTTGGTGGCGATGATCCTGCGGCCGGTGAGCTTCAAATACCGGTCAAAGCGCGCGGATTCGCGTTGGCGGACCTTTTGGGACTGGGCGCTGTTCACCGGCAGCTTCGTGCCGGTCCTGGTGTTCGGTGTGGCGGTCGGCAATGTGCTGCAGGGCGCGCCGTTCAAGCTGGATGGCGACCTGCGTAGCACCTATTATGGCGCCTTCTTCGGCCTGTTCACCCCGTTCACCCTGGTCTGCGGCCTGCTGTCGGTCGCCATGCTGGTGCTGCACGGCGCGGCCTGGCTGGGGGTCAAGGCCGAAGCGGGCATGGTGCAGGATCGAGCCCGCCGGTTCGGGACCGGCGCGGCGATCGCCAGTCTGCTGCTGTTCCTGGTCGGGGGCCTGCTGGCCATGCGCCTGGGCTTCCGGATCGAGGGCGTGATCAACCCGGCCGCGCCGTCCCACCCGTTGCGGACCATGACGGTCGCGGCGCCGGGCGCCTGGTTCGACAACTACGGACGCCATCCCTGGATGCTGATCGCACCGATCCTCGGCTTCGCCGGCGCCTTGGCCGCCCTATTCGGGTTGTGGAAGCGGTCCACGCTGCTGGCGTTCGGCGGCTCGTCGGCCTCGGCGACGGGGATCATCGCCACGGTCGGGTTGTCGATGTTCCCGTTCATCCTGCCCAGCACCATCGACCCGCGCTCCAGCCTGACCGTTTGGAACGCATCGTCCAGTCACCTGACCCTGTTCATCATGCTGATCGTCGTCGTGGTGCTGCTGCCCGTCGTGCTGCTCTACACCGCCTGGGTCTACAAGGTGTTGTGGGGCCGGACGAGCACGGCCGCCCTGAAGACCGATCCGTCGCTCTACTGAGGAGATATAGCCATGTGGTATTTCACCTGGATCCTGGGCCTTGGCCTGGCTATCGTCTTCGGGGTGCTGAACGGCGTCTGGTACGAGTTCAACCTGACCGATGACGGGGACCTTGGGGTTTCCGAGCCGGATTAAAGTTTTCCAACCGCTCATCCCGGCGAATGCCGGGACCCAGATCCCAAGCGCCTGGACTGACTGGATAGGCTCGGCGTCTGTGGCGTCAGCGTCGGAGTCATTCCATCTGGGTCCCGGCATTCGCCGGGATGAGCGGCATTTGTGAGGCGTTCCGCGACAATTCGGCGCGTGGCGATGACCACCCCATTAACCGTTATTAAACGACGATCGCGCTCTTCTGGCCTCCGACGCGAAACCGGATTTCGGCCTTTCGCCGCAAGACCTTTTCGCCTCGGGGATGACCATGACCGACCAAGCCGAACCCGCCCTGGAGCTGATCTCGTTCTGCATCGGCGAGCAGGAGTTCTGCATTGACGTGAAGACGGTCCGCGAGATCCGCGGCTGGACCCCGGCCACCCCGATCCCGCACGCTCCGTCGTTCCTGAAGGGCGTCATCAACCTGCGCGGCGCGATCATGCCCGTTATCGACCTGCGCAACCGCCTGGGCTTGGGCGTGACCATCCCCGAGACCCGCCACGTCATCGTCGTCGTCGAATGCCAGGACCGCCTGGCAGGTATCTTGGTGGACGCCGTCAGCGAGACCTTCTCGGTGTCGCGCGACCACCTGCAGCCGACTCCGGACCTCGGCGCGGACGAGCTGCGCTTCATCCAGGCGATCATCTCGCTGGACAGCCGCCTGATCACCTATCTGAAGATGGACGACGTCTTCCCGGCCCAGGTCAGCCGAGCGGCTTAGACCTCGCTTCATCGCGAACGAAAAAGGGCGGACCGCGAGGTCCGCCCTTTTTGATTCCCAGGGATCGGTGGACTACTGCCCGCGCACGATCCGCGCCGCTGCGGCGTGGAAGCTCGCCTCGGCTTCCGCGGCGGCCGCCACCGCGTTGTGGCGGTCGGCCGAGACCAGCATCGGCGCGCGGCCGGTGGTTGGGACGGCGTAGCTCTGAGCGACCTTGCGGGAGTCCTGGGCGCGAAGAGCGGCGTTGGACGCGGTGGTCTCGTGCCAGTGGGCCAGCTGCTCAGCGGTCAGGGCGCCGTCGGCCGGCACGTCGCCGTGGTGCACCACTTCGCCAAAGCCGATGGCCACGAAGCCATGGATCACGCCGTAGTCCTCTTCGGACAGCAAGAAGGTGATCTGCCGCTCCTCGACCTGGCCGGTATAGTCGTTCATCTCCGGATCGAACTCGCGCAGCACCAGCACGTCGCCGACCGCGAACTCGCGGTCGTTGCGGCGAATCTCGAAGCGCTTCTTGCCCAAACGCAGGGCCGCGAAATATTGCGGCCAGGTCTTCAGTTCGTGACGGGTCATGGGGGACTTCTGCGGGTGTTCGGGAAATAGGAAGGCGTGGTCTCAGACACCGGATCGGGCTGTCAGGTTAAGGCGGGAGCATGGGGTTGTGGACTCTAAAACGCCGTTTCCCCGGCGAAGGCCGGGGCCCAGATGGAATGGCGGTGGGGCTGACGCCAATAGCGCCGCGCTCATCCAATCAACCACACCGCCTTGGGATCTGGGTCCCCGCCCTCGCCGGGAAAGCGGACTAGGTTAGCCCAAACAGACCCGGGCGATCTCGGCGCGCAGTTCCGGCAGGCCGTCGCCCTTTTCGGACGAGGTGGCCAGCACCTTTGGGAAGGCGGCAGGCCGCTTGGCGATGGCCTTCTGGGTGGCGGTGACCACGGCCTCGACCTCGGCCGGCTTGATCTTGTCGGCCTTGGTCAGGACGATCTGGTAGGAGACCGCCGCCACGTCCAGGGCGTCCAGGGCCTCGGTGTCCACGGCCTTGAGGCCATGGCGCGCGTCGATCAGCAGATAGACCCGCTTCAGGTTCACCCGCCCACGCAGATAGGCGCGGCCCAGGTCCTGGAACTTGTCGGCCACGGTCTTGGACACCCGTGCGAAGCCATAGCCCGGAAGGTCGACCAGCCGCAGCTGCTCGGCCAGCACGAAGAAATTGACCTCGCGCGTGCGGCCAGGCGAGTTCGAGGCCCGGGCCAGGTGGTTCTGGTTGACCAAGCCGTTGATTAGGCTGGACTTGCCGACATTGGAGCGGCCGGCGAAGGCCACTTCCGGAAAGTCGGACGTGGGCATGCCGTCCATCTTCACCGCGCCCATCATGAACAGGCAAGGCTGGGCGAACAGCACGCGGGCTGTCTCGATTTCGTCGTCGGTGAAAGCGAGTTCGTCGATCATCAGGTCGCCTCGGCGGTGGTCTTGCCGCGCAGACGGTCGATCACCTTGTCGATCGGGTTCTCGACCTTGTAGCGGTGCATGATGATGTACTGCTGCAGGATGGTCAGCACGTTGCTCCAGCACCAGTAGATCACCAGGCCCACGGCGAAGCCCGACAGGGTGAAGGTGAAAATCAGCGGGAAGAACTGGAAAATCTTCTGCTGGATCGGGTCGCCGGCCGGCGGGTTCATCGAGGTGGTGAGCCACATGGTGATCCCGTAGAGGATCGGCCACAGGCCCAGGTGGGCGATCGAGGCGCCGAGGAAGGGCAGGGTGGAGGGGTCCCAGGGGATCAGGCCAAACAGGTTGAACAGCGTGGTCGGCTCGGGCGCCGACAGGTCCTTGATCCAACCGAAGAACGGCGCGTGCCGCATCTCGATGGTCACCGTCAGCACCTTGTACAGCGAATAGAAGATCGGGATCTGGATCAGCATGGGCACGCAGCCCATCATCGGGTTGATCTTCTCCTTGCCGTACAGCGCCATCATTTCCTGCTGCTGTTTGGCCGGATCTTCCTTGTGCTTGACCTTCAGTTTTTCGACCTCGGGGGCGATCTTCTTCATCTTCGCCATCGACTCGTAGCTCTTGTCGGCCAGCGGGAAGAGGATGAGCTTCAGGGTCACGGTCAGCAGCAGGATGGCGACGCCGAAGTTGCCGACCAGCTTGTAGAAGATCTCCAGGATATTGAAGATCGGCTTGGTGAAGAACGAGAACATGCCCCAGTCGACGGCCCAGTCGAAGCGCGGGATCTCGACCTTGGGACGGTCCCAGAACTTCCACCAGACCACAGGCTTGCCGCCGTACTGATAGCGGGTGATCAGCGGCACGGTCTTGGCGCCGGCGAACAGGCGGGTGCTGTGGGTAATGGTCTGGCCGGGGTTCAGCGCCTGGGTGGCGCCCAGGAAGTTGGACTCATAGATGTCCACGCCGCGCGACTGGGTGACCCGGAACCGACCGCTGATCATCTCGGACTGGTCGGGGATCAGCGCCGACAGCCAGTATTTGTCGGTGATGCCGATCCAGCCACCCTTGGATTTCAGGTCGTTCTGATCGGGCTTGTCCTTCTTCCACTTGGGGTACTTGGCCTTGTCCTGCAGGATGTACTTGTCGTCGGTCACACCGCCGAGCACGCCGATGCCGCCTTCGTAGACGATCTGGGTCTTGCCCAGGGTGGCCGGGATGCCTTGGCGTTGCACCGAGGCGTAGGGCGCCAGGGCCACAGCTGCGCCGGCCTGGTTACGCACGCCGTCGGTGATGGTGAACATCGCATCGGCGTCGACCGAGATGAGGCGGGTGAACACCAGGCCCTGGCCGTTATCGTAGGTCAGTGTGACGGGCGTGTCGGGGCGCAGCACCTGGCCCGGCGCTGCGGTCCAGACGGTCTGGGCGGTGGGCAGGCCGGGGAGGTTGGAGCCTACCCAACCGAAGTCGGCGAACCAGGCGAACTCCATCCCCTCGGGGCGGAACAGCTCGACCGGGGCCGAGGTCTTGGAGAGCTCCTGGGTGTAGCGCTTCAGCCAGAGGTCGTCGATGCGCGCGCCCTTCAGGGCGATCGAGCCCGACAGGGCCGGGGTGTCGACGGCGATGCGCGGGCTCTGGGCCTTGGCGTCTTCGCGCGACAGCTTCACTGACTGCGGCGCGCCGTTGGGGCCGAGCGTCATGCCTGGTTGCAGCGCGACCTGGGCTTCGGCGATCTTCTTGGCCTGCAGGGCCGCCGCGGCCTTCTTCTGCTGCGGCTCCATGTAGAAGAAGTTGTAGCCAATCAGGATCGCGAACGCGCAGACGAGAAAGATCAGCGTGTTCTTGTTGTTGTCGTTCGGCTGCATGGATGACTTAACCAGAAACGGAGGAATCGGACGCGGTGGGGGCGTGCGGAGCGGGCTGCTGACCCGGGCCCGCGCGATCGAGGTCGGCGGCGAGGCTTATCAGCGCGGTTTTAACGTCGTCAAGCAAACGTCCCCAAGCCCGCTGGCCGGTGCCGCCGCGAGCAATGAACACATAGTCGCACGAAGGGCGACCATGAAGGGGAAGAAGTAGCCTGGCGGCCTCGCGCAGGCGTCTTTTGGCGCGATTTCGCTGAACCGAGCCGCCGATCTTCTTGGTGGCGGTGAATCCCACGCGGATTTGCGGATCGTCGTCGTGACGGGGGCGCATCTGCATGAACACCGCGCCACGCGCCAGGGCCGGGGCCTTGGCGGCCTTGAGGAACTCAGGGCGCTTCTTGAGGCGCTCGATCTTCACGGACGCCGGGGTCTGGGACGGAAGCTGAGCTTCGGTCATGAAAAAAGCCGCCCTTTCCGGCGCAGGCGCTGAGCCTGTTTCGAGGAAAGGGCGGCTTCTGTCATGGTCTTGATCCCGCCCACTCTTGCGAAGAAGGAGGGAGGAAGGCTGTTAGGCCGTCAGGCGCTTACGGCCCTTGGCGCGGCGACGCGCGACGATCTTTTGGCCGTTCTTGGTGGCCATACGCACGCGGTAGCCGTGACGGCGGGCTCGCACGAGCTTCGACGGCTGGAATGTCCGCTTCACGAGGTGGCTCCGATATTAGTTGGGCGCGGAAGCCGCTAGGCCCCCGCGAGTGAGGGGCGGTGGATAAGGGAAGGGGCGGGCGCTGTCAATATGAGTCCCGACTCTTAGGTCCGTGAGGCTCCGAGCCCGCGCGGCGCCGGTTCGCCTCCCTGTGCCAGGCTCCAAGACCGGTTGCGCGATAATTCATCCCAACCGATGATTGGGGCAGGGTTTGGGGCGCTGTCGGTCTGTCGGCGGATCAAACGGGCACGGGACGACAAGGCATGCATGTGGTTCAGGGCATCGGTGACGCTTCCGATCCGGCCCTGCCGGGCTCGATGCTCGACGCCTTGTCCTCCAATATCGCGATCCTGGACAGCGACGGCCGCATCGTCGCGGTGAACGAGGCCTGGGCCCATTTCGTCACGCTCAGTGATTTCGACCTGGAAAACCTTGGCCTGGGAGCGGATTACATGTCGCTCCCCAACGCCCTCCATGCGAGCGACAGCGCCGCCATCGACGAGGGTCTTCGGGCGTTGTGGGGCAACGAGCCGAGTCCCTTTCGGCTCGAATACGAAACCGGCGGCGCGGTGGGCCGGTATTGGGTCCGGCTTTCCGCCGTCAGGGTTGGCGAGGGCGAGAAGCCCTTGCTGATCGTGTCGCACGAAGACATCACCCCCCCAGCGCCGCGCCCAGGCCGCCCTTGGCCGGGCGACGGCGGCGCTGCTGCATGCCGAGGACGACGAACGCCGCCGTATCGCCCGTGAACTGCACGACGGCACGGCCCAATACCTGACCGGCGCCAATCTGATGCTGGGCAACCAGAAGGTGGAAGGGCGCGCCGAGGAAATCCGCATGGAGGTGAAATCCCTGCTGACCAGCGCCTTGGATGAGATTCGCAGCCTGTCCTATGTGCTGCATCCGCCGGCCCTGGAGGAGCTGGGCCTGGGCCTGGCGTTGCGGCAACTGATCGACGGTTTCGCCCGGCGCACCAGCCTGTCGATGCGCATCGATATCGCCGACGATTTTCCCAAGATGAACGCGGCGACCGAGATCGCGCTCTATCGCGTCGCCCAGGAAGCCCTCGCGAACGTCCACCGGCACTCGGGCAGCTCCATGGCCACGATCAGCCTGCGCCTGGCCGGTGAGATGGTGCTTCTGTCGATCCGCGACTACGGCGTTGGCTTGGCCAGCGAGGATTCGCTGACCGGTGGCGTTGGCCTGGCCGGCATGCGCCTGCGCCTGGAATTCCTGAACGGCCACGTCACCCTGACCCAGGGCCTGCCCGGCGTCTTGGTCGAGGCCTGGGTGCCCTTCCTCGCCAAGAACGCGGCCGGGGCCTAGAGGTCAGGCCGGATCACGGCCTTGCCGATCACCTGGCGCTCGGCCAACAGGTTGAACGCCTCGCGCCAGCGCGCCAGCGGCAGCTCCGCATGGACGTGCGGCGAGATCACGCCCTCATCGGCCATTCTCCAGATCGCCGCCTGGTTCTCCCGGCCCTTTTCCGGAAACCGCCGGCCATACTCGCCGGCCCTGACGCCCATCACCGAAAAGCCCTTGATCAGCGGCATGTTGACCGAGATTGTCGGAATCCGGCCGGCGGTGAAACCGATCACCAGCAACCGTCCGTCGAAGGCGATGCACCGCACGCTCTCGTCGAACACGTCGCCGCCCACCGGATCGTAGATCACGTCGGCGCCTCGCCCGCCGGTGATCGCCTTTACCTGGTCACGGAAACCGTCGGTGACATTGACGACAGCGTCGGGGGCGTAGAGTCGCTCGATCGCCGCCAGCTTGGTGTCGGACGCAGAGGCGGCGATCACCCGCGCGCCCAAGGCCTTGGCGAGGTCCACGGCCGCCAGGCCCACCCCGCCAGCCGCGCCGTGGACCAGCACCCACTCGCCGGGCTCAAGCCGCGCCCGGCGCACCAGCGCGACATAGGCGGTCAGATAGGCCGCGCCATAGGCCGCCGCCTCGCTGAACGACAGCCGCGCGGGCTTGGGCTTCAGGCTCTCGGCGCTCAACACCGCATAGTCGGCGAACCCGCCCAGCCGCGCCCCGCCGACCACGGCGTCGCCGATCTTCCAGCCCGTGGCGCCTTCGCCCAGCGCCGCCACCTCGCCGGCGAGGTCCAGGCCTGGGGTAAAGGGCAGCGGCGGTTTGAACTGGTATTCGCCGCGGGTCATCAGCAGGTCGGGGAAGTTGACGCTAGCGGCCTTCACCGCGACCAGCACCTCGCCTGGGCCGGGCGTTGGCGTGGGCACGTCGCGGATCGCGCAGCCGGCGAAGTCGGGGGCGAGGGTCTCGACGACGAGGGCGCGCATGGTGCTGTTCATGCGCCCCCCCAAATTTCGTTCATCCCGGCGAATGCCGGGACCGAGATCCCATGGCGTTTGGGTAATTGGAAAAGCGCTGAGATCATGGAATCCACTGTTGAGCTCTTCCATCTGGGTCACGCATTCGCCGGGATGAGCGGATATAAAAGACCTAGACCCGCGCCTCGAGCGCCGCCCGAACCAGCCGCGCGATCTCCCGGCACGCCGCGTCGGCCGCCGGCACGGCCCCGGTGAACGCCGTGAAGCCGTGGGCCAGGGCGTCGTAACAGCGGTAGGTCACCGGCACGCCGGCGGCGGCCAGGCGCTTGGCGTAGGCCTCGCCCTGATCGACCAGCGGGTCGAACCCGGCGGTGATCACCACGGCCGGCGCCAGGCCGGTCAGGTCCTCGGTCTTGTCCGGCGACAGGCGCGGATCGGCCGGATTGGCGTCTGGACCCATATAGTGGCCCATGAACCAGTCCATGATCGGCCGGCTGAGGGGATAGGCGTCACCATAGGTGCTCATCGACGCCGTCTCGCTGGCCACATCCACGGCGGGATAGATCAACAGCTGCAGGGCCGGCTGGGCCTCGCCCGTTCGCTGCATTTCCTGGGCGACGATGGCCGCGAAGTTACCGCCCATGGAATCGCCGCCGATCACCGCCGTTCCCGGCGCCGCGCCAAAGCGAGCGGCGTTGTCGCGTGACCAGCGGTAGGCGGCCAGCACATCATCCAGCCCGGCCGGGAAGCGGTGGTCGGGCGCCAGGCGGTAGTCAACCGAGATCACCGCCGTGCGGCAGGTCCGCGCCAGAATCCCGCAGAAGGCGTCGCAGGTTTCCAGGTCGCCGATCACGCCTCCGCCAAAGTGGGCGAAGACGATCAGGGGCGCGCCGCTGTCCTGGTCGGCCGGGCGATAGGCGCGCAGGTTCAAGGGGGCTCCACCAGCCTCCCTCGACACGGGCCCATCGATTGAGAGGTTTTCGGTGCGCACGCCCGGCTCGGGAGGCCCGCTCATGGCGGCCAGGCCTCGGGCGCTGGCGGCCCGGGCCTCGTCGGGCGCCAGGCTGGTGATCGACGGCATCTTGGCCGCCGCGTGGCTGAGGAACTGGAAGCGCGGATCCAGGGTGCGCCCGCCACGATAGACCACACCGCCGCCGGACATCGCTCGCAGCACCGGGCTGGGCAGCGACATCAGGGCCTTGAGGATGAACTTCTGGACGGCGGGATCGGCCATTTGGGCTCTTTCTTATGGAAGGCGCGGCTTCAGGCGTGAGGCAGGGCGGGCAGGCCGCCGAGGATCATCTTGACGGCGAAATCGGCGGCGCCGGCCACGTCGATCGGGCGACGCTCCAGCATCTTGTCGCCGATCTCGCGGGCGATCGCGATACAGGCGGCGGCGAGGTAATCCAGATCGACCGCCGGGGCGTGGTCGTGCTCCAGAACCTTGGCCAGGGCGGCATGGACCTCGTCGAACACCGCGACGATTTCGGGCGTGGGGCGGGCATGGGGAAAAACCTCGCCGGCCGGCCGGTTGACCCGCCAACTCTCGTGCTCGCCTTCCAGAAACTCAAAATAGGCCCGGACCGCGCCGCGCAGAAAGCCCTCGAAGTCGACGGCCCGTTCGGACTCGGCCCGCAGGATCGGCCGGAAGCGGCGCGCCCCGTCGTCGGCCAGGGCGTCGAACACTTCCTCCTTGGACTTGTAGTAATTGTAGAAGGTGCCCGAGGCCAAACCCGTGCGGCGGATGATGTCGCGCACGGTGGCGGCCTCGTAGCCGAGGTCGCCGAACACCGCGCGCGCGGCGTCGAGGATCGCCTGCCGGTTGGCGACCTTGGTGCGCTCGCGCTTCCCGGGCTTATGGTTCTCGAGAACCGGTCGGACGGGAAAATAGGCGATGTTCGACATCGGAACGCGACTCGTGACGAGGCCCAGCTGGCGCCCCGTCATGATTTCAGCCTCATTCCGCCGCCAGGGGCAAGGCCTCGACGGCGCGCGCTGCGATTGAAAGCCTGTTGCCGGCCGCCTTCGCCCGCCTTTCACCCGCCGCGATCTCCTTTTTCAGGTCGGCGCAATAAACGCCGAAATCGACCTGTATGGTGTGACGGGCCGAGGCGTAATACTGGCCGGTGTGGCGCTCCTCGTCCTTGGCGGTGATGCGCTGCATGTCTGCGATCGCCGGGAGGGCGTAGCGGCCAGTGAGGTATTCGGCGACCAGCTTGGACTGCTGCTCGGCGAAATTCACCAGGGTCGGCAGGGCCTGGGCCAGGCCCATGTAGAAGAGATTGGGCGTCCCGGGCTTCATCATCCGCTTGAATAGCGGCAGGCGGTGATCGGCGTCCGGAACCAGGGCCGGCTCGGCCAGGAAGGGGAAGCTGATCTTGTAGCCGGTGGCGAAGACGATGACGTCGACTGCCTCGACCGTGTCGTCCGCGAAGCGGACGGTCTTCCCCTCCAGCGCCTTGATCGCCGGCTTGAAAGTGATGTCGCCGCAACCGGCCCGGGTCAGGAACTCGCCCGACACCGAGGGGTGGGCCTCCAGCGGTTCGTGGTCGGGCTTGGGCAGGCCGTAGTCTTCCATCTTGCCGACGTGCTTGCGGATCAGCGAGCGGGCCATCGACAGGCCCAGCTTGCGGGGCATCCAGGGCGGCATGGCCGACTTGTCCGACGGCTTGCCGTTCAGATATTTCGGAAACACCCAGACCCCGCGCCGCGCCGAGACGATCAGCTTGCCGGCGATGGGCCGCTGAGCCAGTTCGCTGGCGATATCCATGGCCGAATTGCCCATGCCGACCACCACGACGGTCTTGCCGCGCATATCGACCGGATCGAAGGGGTCGCTATAGGCATGGGCGTGGAAGGCGACGCCATCGAACGACCCTGGATATTCGGGAATGCGCGGGTCCCAGTGGTGGCCGTTGGCGACGATCAGCACGTCATAGAGCCGGGTCTCGCCGGTCGACAGGGTCACCGACCACAGGCCGTCGTCGGTTCGCGCGGCCTTCTGAACCTTGGTGTTGAAGGTGATGGTCTCGCGCAGGCCGAAATGGGCGACATAGTCCCTGAAGTACTGGAGGACCTGGCTGTGATGGGGGAAGTCGGGCCAGCCAGCCGGGACCGGGAAATCCTCGAAGGCCAGGCGCCATTTCGAGGTGTCGATGTGCAGGCTCTCGTAGCAGGCCGACAGACCGTTGGGGTTCTTGAAGTACCAGTTGCCGCCGATGTCGTCGGAGGCCTCGAAACAGTCATAGGGGACGCCGGCGTCTTTCAGCCGCTTGGCGGTGGTGAAACCGCTACAGCCCGCGCCGATGATGCAGGCCTTTGGCAGCCCCTTCTGAGGCAATGCTGGGCTCATGGCCCCCTCCCTGACTTATCGTTGTTCAGGAGAGCGTAACAGCGTTAGCCGGACCGTCAAATTGCCGTTGGGTTACTCAGCCGCCCGGGCGCGTGTAGGTGGCCGTACAGCGGCTCTTGCACTGGGCCCACTGGCCGCCGCAGCCGGGATCGTCGCCGGTCGCGCCGCAGAAATAATAGGCCTTGGCGCAGGCGGCCCGGCATTGGCCGGGATCGCGGCCCTGGCGGTTGGCGGCGAACGGCAGCAGCACGGGCAGGACGGGATTGGCCGTCTGGGTCGGTGTCGGTTGCGACGTCACGGCCCGCGGGACCACCGTGGTCGGCTTGGCCCGCACCTGGGCGCCGGCCGGCGTGGCCAGGGCGGCGATCATCAGCAGGCAGGCGAGGGCGCGGCGCATGAAGCCGTGTGTAGCGCGGACAGCTTTAGGTTTGATTAACCACGTTGCAGGCGTGAAGGGCTAAGGCTGCGACGTCGCCAGAAAGTCCGTCAGCCCGTCGGCCAGATGATCGAACATCGTCCGCATCCGCAGGGTGCCGCGCAGGTCCTCGTGCATCACGAGCCAGATGCCGAGCGAAAAGCGGATCAGGCCGGGGCAGACGGGGATCAGGTCGGGCTCCCGCCGCGCGATCCCGTGCTGGACGAAGCCCACGCCGAAGCCGGCGCGCACGGCGGCGAGCTGCGCCAGATCGCTGTCTGCCCGGAACGCGAAGCCGTTGCGACTCAGGGGCAACCGCTGGGCAAGGTCCCTCAGAAAGGGGTTGCCGCGATCGAAGCCGACCAGAGGGTGGTCCTGAAGCTGTTCCAGGGTGGTCGGCGCGCCTTCGGCCTCGACATAGCGGCGATGGGCGTAGAGGCCCAGATAGGTGTCGGCCAGGCGGCGGGCGACCAAGGCCTCCTGGGTGGGGCGGACCATGCGCACGGCGATGTCGGCCGCGCCGCGCAGCATGTCCTGTTGTTGATTGTCGAGGGCCAGCTCGATGATCACGCCGGGGTGCAACGGGCGATAGGCGGCCAGGATCCGGGGCAGCACCTCGGCGCCGATGATCTCGCTGGCGGTGATGCGAACGACGCCACGCGCGGTGTCACCCGCTCCCGAAGCGGCGCGGGCCATGGCGCTGGCGGCCCCGGCCATGGCCTGGGCGTGCGGGGCCAGCTCAAGGGCGGCGTCGGTGGGCTTGAGGCCCTGCGGCGAGCGGGTGAACAGGGCCAGGCCCAAGGCGCGCTCAAGTTCAGCGACTTGTCGGCCCAGGGTCGGCTGGGTCAGACCCAAGGTTCGAGCGGCGGCCGACAGGCTGCCCTCGGTCAGCACGGCCAGGAAGGCGCGATAGAGACTCCAATCGGGATCGTTCATGCATTCTTGCATAGCAGATCAACAAGGTTCGCCAATTCCTGTTTATCTGATTGAGGCGCAGTTTGGGGTCATCAGATTTCACGGGAGACCAACATGACCTCGACTTCACAACCCATCGCCCTGGTGATCGGCGCGGCCGGCGGCATCGGCGGCGAAGCGGCCAGCGCCCTGGTTCGCCACGGCTGGACCGTCCGCGGCCTCACCCGTCGCGACCAGCCCGCCAAGGCCGGTATCGCCTGGATCGCAGGCGACGCCATGGTCGCCGCCGACGTGGCCCGCGCGGCCCAGGGCGTTTCGCTGATCGTCCACGCCGCCAACCCGCCCGGCTACAAGGACTGGGACAAGCTGGTCCTGCCGATGCTCGACAACACCATCGCCGCGGCCAAGGCCAACGGCGCGCGGATCCTGCTGCCGGGCACGGTCTATAATTTCGGCCTCGACGCCTTCCCGCTGATCGACGAGACCGCGCCGCAGGCGCCCGCCACGCGCAAGGGCAAGATCCGGGTCGAGATGGAGCGGCGGCTGAAGGCGGCGTCGGCGGATGGCGCGCCGGTGCTGATCGTCCGGGCCGGTGACTTCTTCGGCCCGCACGCCGGCAACAACTATTTCGGCCAGGCGGTGGTCAAGCCGGGCGCGCCGCCGACCTCGGTGGCCGAGCCGTCGGCCAAGGGCGTCAGCCACGCCTGGGCCTATCTGCCGGACCTGGCCGAAACCATGGCGCGCGTGCTGGATCGCGCCGACCGGTTGGGGTCGTTCGAGGTGTTTCACTTCAGCGGCCACCAGTTGGCCTGGGGTGAGATGGGGGCGTCGATCCGTCGGGTGTTGGGCCAGCCCAAGCTGCCGATCAAGGCCTTCCCCTGGTGGATGATCGTGGCCCTCTCGCCCGTGGTGCCGGTCTTCAGCGAGATGGCCGAGATGCGCTACCTGTGGCGCGAGCCCATGGCGCTTATCGACGGCAAGCTGCGGGCGTTTCTGGGCGAGGTCCCGCACACGCCGCTCGACGTCGCGATGGCGGTGAGTCTGAGGGGGCTGGGGTGTCTGGAGAGCCATCCCGTCGCGGGAGCGCCCGAGGCCGGCCGTGCCGCGACGCAAAGCTGAGGCTTACGGCGCCACGGATTGTCAAAGGCATTGCCACGATCGGGGACATGCATCTGTGCATGTCCCCAGCCGCTTAAAGGGCTTCCGAGGCGCAGCCTCTATTTCAGCTTCTCGATCAGCGCCATGGCGGCGGCCGGATTGCGCACCTTCGCCCCGGCGATGAAGTAGGCGTAGACGTCGCCGCGCTTGGCCCAGGCCTGGGCTCGCTTGGCGATGGCGTCCAGATCGTCCGAGGTCATGCCGGTGGGCTCGCTCTCGCGGCTCGACATCAGGCGGGCATAGGTGAAGTCGGCGGTCGGCTGGTCGATGCAGGGCCAAGTCGGCTCCTCGTCGTCCTCGGCATAGACGATGGCCGCGCCGTACTGGGCGGCCAGGTCGTAGAATTCCTGGGTGGCGAAGGTGGGGCTGCGGACCTCCAGGGCGTGGCGCGCCGGCCGGCCGCCGATTTCCTTGGGCAGCAGCTTCAGGAAGCCTTCGAAATCGACCGGGTCGAACTTCTTGGTGGCCATGAACTGCCAGTTGATGGCGCCCAGCTTGGCGCCCAGCGCCTCCAGCCCCTGGCTGAGGAATTTCTCCAGCGAGTCGTTGTTCTCCGACAGCACCTTGCGGTTGGTGCAGTAGCGGCTGGCCTTGACCGAGAACACGAAGTCGTCGGGCGTCTCGGCATGCCACTTCTGCCAGCTGTTGGGCTTGAAGGTGGAATAGTAGGTGCCGTTGATCTCGATGCTGGTGACGTGGCGGCTAGCGTATTTCAGCTCGTCCTTCTGCTTCAGATCATCGGGATAGAAGGGGCCGCCCCGCCAGGGCTCGTAGGTCCAGCCGCCGATGCCGGCGCGAATGGTTCCGGGCATGAGTGTTCTCTTCCTGTTCTGGCGGCACGTTAGGTTAAGGGTTTGAGTTTGAGCAAGAGGAAACCGGATCACTGGCCCCCACCTGACGGCTTCGCCGTCTGTCAGCGGCGAGGGGGCGGAGCCCTGCGCTTAAGCTCTTCCCCCTCTGGGGGAAGACGATCGCGAAGCGATCCGTAGGAGGCAGGTGATCAACATTCCACCCGGTTGACCGACAACCCCACCGCCAGACCCCCCAACGAGGTCTCCTTGTAAATCTCGCTCATGTCCTCGCCGGTGCGCTTCATCGTGGCGATCACCTTGTCGAGCGACACCGAGTGCTGACCATCGCCCAGCAGCGCCAGCCGCGCGGCGTCGATGGCCTTGATGGCGCCCATGGCGTTGCGCTCGATGCAGGGGATCTGGACCAGGCCGCCGATCGGATCGCAGGTCAGGCCGAGGTTGTGCTCCATGCCGATCTCGGCGGCGTTTTCGATCTGCGCGTTGGTGCCGCCGAGCGCCGCGCACAGCCCGCCGGCCGCCATCGAGCAGGCCACGCCGACTTCGCCCTGGCAGCCGACCTCGGCCCCGCTGATCGAGGCGTTGCGCTTGTAGAGCGCGCCGATCGCCGCCGCCGTCAGCAGGAACACCCGCACCTGCTGCGGCGTGCCCTGGTGGAAGCGGTGGTAGAAGCGCAGCACCGCCGGGATCAGGCCGGCCGCGCCATTGGTCGGGGCGGTGACCACCCGGCCGCCGGCCGCGTTCTCCTCGTTGACCGCCATGGCCCACAGGTTGACATAGTCCATCGCCGCCAATGGATCACTGAATTGGGGGTCGCTGATCTGGCGCTCCATGCGGCCCTGGATGGTCTGATGGATCTGGAGGGCTCGCCGCTTGACGTTGAGCCCTCCGGGCAGGACGCCGCTCTCGCGCATGCCGCGGTCGATACAGGCCTCCATGGCCTCGAAGATGCGGTCGAGCCCAGCGGCCAGCGCGTCCTCGTCCATCCGGACAAGCTCGTTGGCGCCCATCACCCCGGCGATGCTCAGGCCGGCGTCGGCGGCGCGTTGCAACAGGTCGGCGCCGCTCTCGAACGGGAAGGGGACTTCTGGCCCTTCCTCTGGCGGGGTGTTGCGGCCCATCTCGCTCTCGTCGCGCACGAAGCCGCCGCCGATCGAGAAATAGGTGCGCTCCGCCAGCGTGACGCCAGCGGCGTCGAAGGCTGTGAAGGCCAGCCCGTTGGGGTGCTGCGGCAGGCGTTCGTGGCCGGCCCAGACGATGTCGCGTTCGGCGTCGAAGCCGATGCCGACCTCGCCGCCCAACATGATCCACTGGTTGGCGGCGGCCTCGACCAGCGCCGCCTCGCCGGCGTCGGGGTCGAGTTGGGCGGGCACGAAGCCCATCAGGCCCAAGACCACCGCCCGGTCGGTGGCGTGGCCGCGACCGGTGAGGGCCAGGGAGGCGTAGAGGCGGATTTTGACCCGCGCCGTTGTCGCCAGTTGGCCGGCGTCACGCAGACGGCCGACAAACAGGCCGGCGGCCGTCATCGGCCCCATGGTGTGGCTGCTCGACGGGCCGACGCCGAGCTTGAATAGGTCGAAGACGGAGGCTGTCATGGTGTGGTTTCACAAAACGCGTTTGCGTCCGCGAATTACGATCGGGGACATAGGCATGTCCCCGTCCGCGTCCCGAACGGCAGAAGTCTACTTCCGATCCGCCTTGGTCGTGTCCCGCAGCGCCTTGAACTCCGAGCCCGCCTGCCATTCCGGCCAGACCCTCGAATTAGCCAAGTCCGCGCCCACTTCATAGAACAGTCCTATGTCCTGGGCCTGGCCGGTCAGGTCCCAGTCGGCTCGCCATTCGTCGGCGGGCTGGTGGTAGCGGTTGGTGGTGTAGTCTTCCTCGCCCTTCTGGCCGGCTTCCTTGCCGCCCACGACCAGATCCTCGCCCGAGCCAACCGAGATGGCCGGCACGCCGCGCTTGGCGAACGGGAAGTGGTCCGAGCGATAGAAATGGCCGGCCTGGGGCGAAGGGTCGGGCGTGAAATAGCGGCCATGGGCCTTGGCCTTGGCGACCAGCAGGTCCTGCAAATCCACCTTGCCGTCGCCCGAGGTGGTGATGTCCTTGGCCGGGCCGGTGGCCGACAGGGCGTCGATGTTCAGGTCACCCACGGTCTTGGACAGCGGATAGAGCGGGTTGGCGGCGTAATATTCCGAACCCAGCAGGCCGCGCTCCTCGGCGGTGACGGCCAGGAACAGGATCGAGCGCTGCGGGGCCGGCTGGCTCTTGAAGGCGCGGGCGGTTTCCAGGATGGCGGCGACGCCATCGGCGTTGTCGATCGCGCCATTATAGATCTTGTCGCCGCGCGCGTCGGGCGCGCCAACGCCCAGATGGTCCCAGTGGGCGCTGTAGATCACCGTCTCGTCGGGACGGACGGAGCCCTTGATGCGGCCGGCGATGTTCTTCGACACGATCACCGAGTGATCGACGGCGTAGGCGGCCGAGAAGGTCGCGCCTTTCAGCTCGACCGGCTTGAAGTCGCGGCTCTGGGCTTGCTTTTTCAGGGCCTCGAAGTCGAGATGGGCGGCCTTGAACAGCTCGACCGCCGCGTCACGCTGGATCCAGGCCTCCAGGTTGGGGTGGCTCTTGGCCGGCTCATTGCGCACAATGTCGAACATCGTCGCGCCGTTGGAGTTCTTGACCGTCGCCCAGCCATAGGCGGCCGGGGCGGTTTCGTGGACCACCAGCACGCCGGCCGCGCCCTGGCGGGCAGCCTCCTCGTACTTGTAGGTCCAGCGGCCGTAATAGGTCATGGCCTTGCCGCCGAAGTCACCCCCGTCCTTGGTGTTTGGGCCGGTCTCGAAGTCGGGGTCGTTGATCAGCACCACCAGGACCTTGCCCTTCAGGTCCAGGCCCTTGAAGTCGTCCCAGTGACGCTCTGGCGCCTTGACGCCATAGCCAACGAAGACCAGCGGAGCGTCCTTGATGGCGACGCTGTCGACATTGGTCATGGCCGCGCGGATGGCGATCTGCTCGTTCCGGGCCAGGGGCACGGTCTTGCCGCCGATCGTGAAGTGGGCGTCGACAGGGCCCTTGATGTCGAACTTGCCCAGCGGCACGTCCTGGGTCCAGGCGCGGGTCCCGTCCTTCTGCGGATCGCCGGCCGGCTCCAGGCCGATGGCCTTCATCTGCTCGACGATATAGCCGACCGCCTTGGTCTCGCCGGCCGTGGCGGGGCCCCGGCCCTCGAACGCGTCGGACGACAGGACCTTGATGTGGGCCGACAGCTTTGCGGGGTCAATCTTGGGCGTATCGGCCGCCCCTTGCGCAAAACAAGGATGCGCCAGCATGGGAGCTACGATCAGGGCGGTCGCGAGCAGCAGGCGTTTCATCGGGCCTCTCTTTTGGAGTAGATCTTTATCGTTGGGGCGGACCCTAGCTGGCTTCTCCTCACCCGCAAAGCGGGGGAGAAAAAGTCAGATCTCTCCCGCCAACACCCGCGCGAACAGCGCCGGATCGACGTTTCCGCCCGAACAGACGATGGCCGCCGTCTGGTCCTTCAGGTCGATCTTCCCCGTCAGCGCCGCGGCGAGCGCCACACAGCCGCCCGGTTCGACCACCAGTTTTAGCACCGAGAAGGCGTAGCGCATGGCCTCGGCCACCTCGGCGTCGGTGACGGCGACGATACCCGACAGATTCTGGCGATTGATCGGCCAGGTCAGCTCGCCGGGGATCAGAGTTTGCAGCGCGTCGCAGATCGAGCGGGCGCCCGTTTCGATGGTCTCGCGCCGCCCGGAGGCCAGGGAGCGGCGGGTCTCGTCGAAGCCGACCGGCTCGGCGCCCCAGACCTCTGTCTCCGGCGACAGCGCCTTGACCGCCGTGGAAAGGCCGGCGACCAGCCCGCCGCCGCCGACGGGCGAGAGCACCCGGTCCAGCTCGAGCCCGAGCGCGCGAGCCTGTTCGACGATCTCCAGCCCCACCGTGCCCTGGCCGGCGATGATGTACGGGTCGTCATAGGACGGCACGACCACGCAGCCGCGCTCGGCGGCGATCTCTGCGGCGATGGCGACGCGGTCCTCGGTGAAACGGTCGTAGAAACGGATCTCGGCCCCGAAGCCGCTCGTGCCCTCGACCTTCACGCTGGGCGAGTCGGACGGCATGACGATCAGGGCCGGACAGCCGATGATCCGGGCCGCCAGGGCGACGCCCTGGGCGTGGTTGCCCGATGAGAAGGCCACCACCCCGCGCTGGCGCTCGTCGTCGCTTAGCCGCGACAGGCGGTTATAGGCGCCGCGGAACTTGAACGCCCCGGCCCGCTGCAGGGTCTCGGGCTTGATGAGCACTCGCCCGCCCAGGCGTTCGTTAAGCGCGGGGCTCTCGACTAGCGGCGTGCGCACCGCCAGGCCGACCAGGCGGGCGGCGGCGGATTCGATGTCGGAAAAGGCGATGGCGAGGGCGTCGGTCATGCACGAGGGTCTAACGCCGCCTCAGCGCGATCGAAACCCTTTGCGAGCCGCGCCGTTCACGCCATAAGAGAAAAACACACGACTTTGCTGGGGAGCATTCCGTGAAGAAAGCCCTGTTCGCCATGGCGGCCTGCATCGCCATGACCGTCGCCGGGCCCGCCCTGGCCGGTGAAGCCTTTGTCGGCGTCTACAAGCACGACGTGACGTTCCTGGGTGAGGCTGTCGGCCTGGGCGCCGCCGGGCGCGAGGACGGCGTCGATGTCCATCTGGGCTATCGCACCAACCGCATCGAGAGCCTGCGTTGGCTGGGCAAGCCGCAGGTTCACGCCTTCGTCTCGATCAATAGCGAGAACACCTCCAACTTCGTCGCCACCGGCTTCGACTGGCCGATCGAGCTGGGCGCGCCGGGCGGCTTCTATCTGCGGCCTGGTTTTGGCCTGGCCTATACCGACGGCGCGGCTGGCCTGCCGCCGGTCAACCAACCGGGCATCTCCCAGGCCGAGATCGATCGCCGCCTGGTGCTCTACAACACCCGCATCGACTTCGGCTCCAAGGTGCTGTTCGAGCCGGAACTGGCCCTGGGCTACCGGTTCAACGACCGGGTGTCGGCCGAACTGTCCTATACGCACCTGTCGAACGGCCAGATCTTCCACCAGGGCAAGAACCAAGGGCTTGACGACGTGGGTGTGCGGCTGGTTTACGCCTTCTGACGTGGCGGGGTTCGGTGATCCGGGCCCTACGGTCGCCCAGGCTTGGGCCGCCCACAATTGAATTCAACGTCCGCGGTCGAGTCCTGTCGAAGGGTCGCGTGACGTCACCGGGCAGGTGACAAGGCATATCTAGACCATGGCCAATGTGACCGTAGTCGGCGCCCAGTGGGGCGACGAGGGCAAGGGCAAGATCGTTGACTGGCTCAGCAACCGGGCCGACGTCGTCGTCCGCTTCCAGGGCGGCCACAACGCTGGCCATACCCTGGTGGTCGATGGCAAGGTCTACAAGCTGGCCCTGCTGCCCTCGGGCGTCGTGCAGGGCAAGCTCTCGGTCATCGGCAATGGCGTGGTGGTCGATCCCTGGCACCTGCTGAGCGAGATCGACAAGATCGCCGAGCAGGGCGTGGTGATCACCCCCGACCTGCTGGTCCTGGCCGACAACGCCTGCCTGATCCTGCCGCTGCACAAGGACCTGGACCAGGCCCGCGAGGCCGCCTCGACCCAGAAGATCGGCACCACCGGCCGCGGCATCGGCCCGGCCTATGAGGACAAGGTCGGCCGCCGCGCCATCCGCGTCGCCGACCTGGCCGATCCCGAAGCCCTGAAGCCGAAGATCGAGCGCCTGCTCGCCCACCACGGCGCCCTGCGTCGAGGCCTGGGCCTGCCCGAGGCCGATGGCGACGAACTGTTCGACGCCCTGCTGGCCGTCGCCCCGCGCGTGCTGGCCTACGCCCAGCCGGCTTGGCGCCTGCTGGACAAGGCCCACAAGGACGGCCGCCGGATCCTGTTCGAAGGCGCTCAAGGCGCCTTGCTCGACGTCGACCACGGCACCTATCCGTTCGTCACCTCGTCCAACACCGTGGCGGGCCAGGCCTCGGCCGGGTCGGGCATGGGGCCCTCGGCGACAGGCTATGTGCTGGGCATCGTGAAGGCCTACACCACCCGAGTCGGCGAAGGCCCGTTCGCCGCCGAACTGGACGACGAGGTGGGCAAGCACCTGTCGACCGTCGGCCGTGAGGTCGGCGTCAATACCGGCCGGGCCCGGCGCTGCGGCTGGTTCGACGCCGTTCTGGTGCGCCAGTCGGTGGCCATCAACGGCATCCATGGCGTGGCGCTGACGAAGCTCGACGTTCTGGACGGCCTGAAGACCCTGAAGATCTGCGTCGGCTACAGGATCGGCGACAAGGTCTTCGACTACCTGCCAGCTGGCATGCGCGACCAGAAGGCCGCCCAGCCGATCTACGAGGAGATGGACGGCTGGAGCGAAAGCACCGCCGGCGCCCGCTCGTTCAAGGACCTCAACGCCAACGCCGTCAAGTACGTGCGCCGGGTCGAGGAACTGATCGGCGCGCCCGTCGCCCTGCTGTCCACCAGCCCCGAGCGCGACGACACCATCCTGATGCGCGATCCCTTCCAAGGCTAGGCGCTACAAGGGGTTTCCACGGCACAGTTAGCGTTTGCTTAGCAGGCGATGGTTTATGACGGCGGCTCCTTAGGGAGTTCGCCGTCCGTGGCCGCAGCGCGTCGCCTGATGAAATCCGCCAACAAGACGGATCGCTTGACGCGCAGCCTGCGTGCGCTTGAGCGCACCGCGTCGACCAGCCGCGTGCTCAATCTGCTGGCCATAGACGCCCGGAGCGGACACCGGTCCGAACATGGCGAAGCGCCGATGTTCCGCAACCGGGTGCTCAACACGGCCCTGGTGATCAAGCACCGCCTGCGCACCGACGACATCTTCCTGTTCGACGAGATCAAGCCGACCGCCACCAAGATCATCATCCCGTTCGAACGCAGCGACCTGGGCCTGGGCGGCCAATCCTTCTTCGTCGGGCAACGCGGCTGGATCGACCTGCTGCGCGAGGCCTGTAACGAGCACAGCGACATGGCCCGCGACCTGGCCATGCTGCGGATGATCGACCAATTACCGTCGCTCGATCCGTTCCTGTTGCGCGAGCACCTGCGTCGCAACGGCTTGCTGGTGGCGCCCTGCTACTTCGCCCTGTCAGGCGGCGACATGGAGCAGATGCAAACCTTCGTCTCGGTGCAGATCTCGCAGCTAATCAACCTGGCCTTCCAGGAAGCTGGCCGCATCGTCCCGGGCGCCTACGCCGCGCGCCTAGTCGAGGCCTTGCTGTCCACCGACGTCGATGAACGCCTGGAGCCGCTGCGCGAGACCCTGGTCATGGACGGCGACAGTTTCAAGGAGGGCGTCTTCAGCTGGAAGGGCTTCCTTTACTACAAGTGGATGCTGTCCCGCCTTTGGCCGGAGCTGAACACCGTGGGCGGCGAAATCGCCCGGCTGACGGTGACCGGAAATCGGGACGCCGACACGGGTCGCTATATCGAGGACACCCGCACGCGTCTGCGGCATGGCATCGTTTCCGAGCGCAAGGCGATCATGCGCGCGCTCGACGTCTATGACCGCGCCTTCGAGGACCTGATCGACAACGGCAAGCCCAAGGCGTTCCGCGAGTTTCTGTTGCGCGCGCCGGACATGTTCCTGAGCCTGGGTGAAAAGGTCGGGGTCATCGCCCACATCGCCAGCTTCTGGCGCTATCGCTTCCCTCTTGGCCAGCCCTTGGTCTGTGACGTAAACGAAGCGGTTGATATTCTGCAAGACTTCGACTCCGGCCTCAGCACCAGTATCGGGTTCTGAAGCCGGTTCATTTGCCGAGCCGCCCGCCATAGACAATCGGTCGCGGAAACGCGGCATCAAGTGGTTTTTTACAGTCACCGTCATAATGTGGCGGCCGGTCATAGTGGGAGCGTCAGGGTCTCGTGTTCGACGGCAATATCCGCACATTGCAACGTGTCGCTTCGAAGATGCAGCGTGTGCTGGTCGTCGATCCGAACACCCCTGCCGTTCGCCTGCTCGCCGACCAACTGCGCCACGTGGGCAATATCCAGGTCTTCCACGCCACCTCGATCGAGGCTGGTTGGGCGATGACTCGCACCACCGACCCGCTGCTGATCTTCGTAGAGCACGCGTCCAGCGGCTGCGACGGTCAGGCCTTGGCCCGCAAGATTCGTCGCAGCGACCTGGCCTGCCGCGAAAACCCGATCATCATGTGCACGTCCGAAGCGACGGCCGAGGCGATCTTCGGGGCGCGCGACGCCGGCATCCACGAATTCATGCGCAAGCCGTTCACGATCAAGGATCTGGAGCGGCGACTCGAGGCGGTGACGCTGAAGCCCCGTGACTGGGTCGAGGCCGTGCAATATGTCGGACCCGATCGTCGGCGCTTCAACTCGGCCGAATACAAGGGGCCGCGCAAGCGCAAGGCCGATGCGGCCGGCACGCCGGCCTCACGTCTGTCCCAGGCCCTGCGGATCATCAAGTCGGCCGCCACGGCGCTGGACACCGATCCCAACCAGGCCCGCCGGGCCCTGGCCGCCCAAGCCGTCGAGCTGAAGAAGGTCGGGACGCTGGTCGGCGAGCCGCGCCTGATCGCCGCCGCCGAGGCGCTGGAGGCCTGCACCGCCGGCCCGACGGCCGAGACCCTGGGCCGCAAGGAACTGATCCAGCGCATCGACTCGCTGATGGGCTTCATGACCGAAGATGGCGGAGGCGGCCGCGCCGCCTAGCGATCTGGGCTAGAGCGCCTTTGGTTCAGATTGAATCGGCATCCAAATATTCCGTCTCCCCGGCGAAGGGCTGGGCCCAGGTGAAACCCACGAGAGGCTCTGGTTGAATCTCGGGCGCGGCCGGGAAGCGCCAGACACCGACGTCTTCCTCGGCCACATAGAGCTGGCCGGTGCGATCGTCGGCCACCCAGCCTTCGGACTGTGTGGCCTGGTTCCCAGGCCTGAACCGACCGCGACTCCGACGCAGCAACCTCAACGACGAGCCGTGGCGCACCAGTGTCGGGACGGAAAACCACCTCGGCGAGAACGAACGCTATGGCCGCTCGGTGCGGGCGGGGCGTCCGTGGCTTTACCTGGCCAGCAAGCGCCGAAGGCCCGCATTGACCGCCTCGGGCGCCTCCATGGGCGTCATGTGCCCGGCGTTGGGGATGACCAGCAAATGCGAGCAGCCGATCGCATGGGCCATCTCGTGCTGGCCGCCCAGCGGGGTGATGGCGTCATGCTCGCCGCAGATGATCATCAGCGGGCAGCTCAGGGCCTTAAGCGCGGCCTCCCCGTCCTCGCGCGGCATGGCGTTCTGGCGCAGGAACACCTCGCGGCCCAGCCGCTGGGTCATGGCGTGGATGCGGCCGGTCAGGATCTTGTCGCCGAGGCGCGAAGCATCGACATAGCTTGCCATCAGCCGGTCGGCGATGCCGAGAAAGGCTCCGGCCCGGCCGGCGGCCGCGTTGACGGCGCGGCGCTGGGCGGCCCGTTCCGGCGTGTCGACGCGGATGGCGGCGCCGATCAGCGCCAGGCGCGTGATGCGCCGCGGCGCGATCCTGGCGATCTCCTGAGCGACATAGCCGCCCATCGAGAAGCCAGCCAGGGCGAAGGTCGGTTCGGCTTCGGCCAGAACCTGCCGCGCCAGTTCGCGAAGGCTCTCGCCCTGCGTCAGGTCAGCGACTTGGCACCGCGCCATGTCGGCCAGACCACTAACCTGGCCGCGCCAGAGCTCGGCGTCATTCAGCAGGCCGGGCAGCAGGATCAGTTGAGGGCGAGGATCGATCATTAAAAAACGCCCCGGACCTTGCGATTCGGGGCGCTCCAGTCTGTGCGGCCTAGGCGGTTAGGCTTCAACCATGTTCTTGGCGACAGCGCCTTGGCGCATCGACTTCTGAAGCTTCTCGAACGCCCGGACCTCAATCTGGCGGACCCGTTCACGGCTGACGCCGTATTGGGTGGCCAGCTCTTCCAGGGTGGTCGGGTCGTCCTTCAGGCGCCGCTCGGTGAGGATGTGGCGCTCCCGGTCGGTGAGTTCGACCATGGCCTCCTCAAGCAGGCCCATCCGCATGGACTTTTCCTGATTCTCGGCGACCGTGGTCTCTTGCGAGACCTGGTTATCGTCGGCCAGCCAATCCTGCCACTCGCTCTCGCTGTCCGAACGCAGTGGGGCGTTGAGCGAGGCGTCGGGACCTGACAGGCGGCGGTTCATCGAAATGACCTCGCTGTCCAGCACGCCCAGCTTGGTGGCGATGTAGCTGACCTGTTCGGGGCGCAGGTCGCCGTCTTGGAAGGCGGCGATCTGGCTCTTGGCCTTTCGCAGGTTGAAGAACAGCTTCTTCTGAGCGGCGGTCGTGCCCATCTTCACCAGCGACCACGAGCGCAGGATATATTCCTGTATCGAGGCGCGGATCCACCACATGGCGTAGGTGGCCAGGCGGAAGCCCTTGTCGGGCTCGAACTTCTTGACGGCCTGCATCAGGCCGACATTTCCCTCGGAGATCACCTCGCCGATCGGCAGGCCGTAGCCGCGATAGCCCATGGCGATCTTGGCCACGAGGCGCAGGTGGCTGGTGACCATCTTGTGAGCGGCGGCGCTGTCCTGATGCTCTTTCCAACGCTGGGCGAGCATGAACTCCTCGTCCTTGGGCAGCATGGGGAATTTTCGGATTTCGGTGAGATAACGCGACAGGCCGCCGTCCGGCGACATCACCGATAGTGATCTTACTGCCATGGATACTATCCCCTTATTGTGCGGATCCGCCCGCGGAACGCGCGCCATCATCCCCTCCACGGAGGGTCAGATAGGAACGCGTTCCGGCGAAGGTAAGGTCCGATGACGCATTTGTAATGTCCGACACCCGGACTCGGGTATTGGCGCTTCTGGGGTGAGAATGAACGTTCATTCTCAAACTTTCAAGTGAGAAATCCTTGGAGCGCACTACGGAAAGCTCCCCCCGGACGCCGGATTGCCGACCAAGGCTTGCTAGCGCGCGACGTGCGCCGCTAATGGCCAGGCTTGATCATCGTTGGAGACACCTGAATGACGCGGTTCATTATCCGGGCCCTGATCGCCGCCCTGGGCCTCTGGTTGGCGTCGGAAATCGTGCCTGGCATCGCCGTGCCGGGCGGGTGGACGACCCTGCTGATCGCCGCCCTGTTGCTGGGTGTCGTCAACGCCGTGGTGCGGCCGGTGATCTTCGTGCTGACCCTGCCCCTGACCGTGGTGACACTGGGGCTGTTCCTGCTGGTGGTGAACGCCGCGATGCTCGGCTTGGTCGGCTGGCTGCTGAAGGGTTTCGTCGTCGATGGCCTGTGGGCCGGGATTCTGGGCTCGGTCGTGATCGGCGTCGTCAGCTGGCTGGGCCACCTGCTGATCGGGGATGGACGCGAGCGGGCCTAAACCAGCGCGCTCGCCGCCAGGTCGCGCCAGCCCCGCGCTTCCTTGCGGACCGAGGGCGGGGAACATCGATGATTCCAAGCTCCACTGGAGGTCTTGTCGGGTCGCGAGCCTTCCGTCAATCCGCCGCGCGGGGGTCTAGTCGCCTTGGCGCGCGGCTTTCTTGGGGTCTGCCTTGGGCGCTGGCGCCAGGCGCATGACCTCGGCCTGGTAGCGCTCATCGTCGCCGGCCGCCGCGAAGGGCAGGGCGTCGGTGATGGCGTCCAGCATCGGATCCAGCCACTGGTGTTCGACCTTGTGGAAGTCGCCCAGCACATAGTGCATCACCGCGTCCTTGTGGCCGGGATGGCCCACGCCGATGCGGCCGCGGCGGAAGGTGTCGCCCACCTGGCTGGTGATCGAGCGGACGCCGTTATTGCCCGCCGCCCCGCCGCCAGCCTTCATCCGAAACCGGCCCGGCGCCATGTCGATCTCGTCGTGGAAGACGATCACATCGGTCGGGGCCAGCTTGAAGAACTTCATCGCCTCGCCCACGGCGCGGCCACTCTCGTTGTAGAAGGTCTTGGGCTTGAGCAGCAGCAGCTTGACCGGGCCAGCGGGCATGCCAACCTGACCCTCGCAGGCCAGTCCCTGGAAGCGCGAGCGCCACGGCGCCGTGCCCCATTTGCGGGCGATGGCGTCGATGGCCATGAACCCGACATTGTGCCGGTTCTTCTCGAATTTCGGTTCGGGATTGCCGAGACCGGCGAGGATCAGCATCGCGTAAGACCTAGACTGGACGTCGGAACGAAAAACGGGCGGGCCCTGAAAGCCCGCCCGTTCTCACGTATCAGATCGGAGACCCGACCAAAGCGGTTAGGCTTCGGTGGTGGTGTCGCCTTCACCCGATTGCGACGCGGCCGAGGCCTTCAGGGTGGCGATCACGAAGTCGCGGTCCTGGGCGGGGCGCACGCCATCCGGCAGCTTGACTTCCGAGATGCGGATGGTGTCGCCGATGTCGTGGTCGGCCAGGTCGATGACCAGTTCTTCCGGAATCTGGTCGGCAGGGCAGGCCAGCTCGACGGTGTGGCGGATGATTTCCAGCGAGCCGCCCTTTTTCAGGCCGACCGAGGTTTCGTGGTTCTTGAAATGCACCGGCACTTGGATCTTGACCAGTTGGTGCTCGCTGACCCGGAACAGGTCGAAGTGCACCGGCTCGTCGGTGACCGGGTGGAACTGGATCGCCTTGGCGATGACCGACTGCTTCTCGTCGCCATATTGCAGGGTCACCAGGTGGCCCAGCAGCTTGCCGGTGTAGAGCGCCTTGCGGAATTCGTTCGACTTCACCGCGACGTTCACGGGTGCGGTCGTGCCGCCGTACAGGATGCCCGGAATCTTGCCGGCGCGGCGGGTTTCGCGCGAACCACCGGTGCCGGCGCGATCGCGAAGTTCGACGTTGAGAATGATGTCGGCCATGTCGTGTCTTTCTGGAGAGCCGGATGCTCTCGGAGGCAAAGCCGCCGCACAGAACTGAATTGTCCCGCCCGGTCGACGTTTTTGAGGTCGCGCTCAATACACAAAACGGCGGCCCGTGGCAACGGCCCCAAGTCCTTCCCCCTTGCGGGAGAAGGTGGCTTCGCGGAGCGAGGTCGGATGAGAGGTCTCTCAAACGCCAAACGAAAAAGGGCCGCAGGGTCTTGACCGGTGCGACCCCTCATCCGTCGGCCTTCGGCCGCCACCTTCTCCCGCAAGAGGAGAAGGGAAAACTAGCTCTTCTTCTTGGCCGTGGCCGCCTTCTTGGCGACGGGCTTCTTCTTGGTCACCGCCGGCTCGGGTTTGGGCGGGGGCGGCGGCTCATAAGGCATGGCGGCGCCCGAGGCCTTGATCATGCAGGCGCCGGTGTCGATCAAGATGTGCTGGCCCAGGCAGAACACGTCCTCGTAATGGGGCTTGGCCACAGCCAGGCACTGGTAGAGGTTCAGCTTGGACATGTTCAGGCACATGGCGGTGGTGGGTTCGACCATGATCGCGTCGATGGTGGCCAGGTTGTTGTCACCGGCCGCGCCGAGCGCCGCCAGGGCGGCGATGGACATGCCGCGAATGACCAGAGGCGAATAGGGCGGCGGCGCGGCGCGCGGGGTGATGACCAGCGGGACGGCGCCGTTCGAGGCTTGCTGCAGCACGGCCACGTCGGCGCTGTCGGCCAGGCCCGGTGTCGCCGACATGCTCTTGGCGTAGGCCAGGCGACCGTCGCGGTCGAGCACAGGCAGGCTCGACCACTTGTCGTGCTGGACGGAGTAGGCCGCCTGCTTCACGGCCTTGCCGGCTTGGTAAACCTTCAAGCCGTCGTTGCCGAGGGTGTCGATGATCAGGCCGGCGGCGGTGTCGCTGCCCTTGAAGCCCACGGCGTAGGCGGGGTCCGCCACCAGTTGGTTGATGACGTTCTGGCGCTGGGCCGGATCGGCGGCGAAGACCCGCACCGAGGCCACAAAGGTCGGGTCCTGCAGGGCCAGGACAGCGGCATAGGCTGTGGCGCCCGACAGGAATCGCTTGGGCTCATAGGCGACAGCGACCTTTAGAGACGACTGGATCTGTTCGCCGTTGGCGAAGGCCGGGCTGATGGCTGCGGCGCGCTCCATGTAGCCGCGGAAGGCGCTGGCGCGTTCGACGACGCTGGCCGACAGGGTGATCGGCGGCGGCGCGGGCGGCGCCAGGACCACGGGTGGGGGCGGCGGCGGGCTGCTGCAACTGGCAAGGACCGTGGCGACGACCACGGCCATGGCCGTCAGGGCGGCGCGCGTACGCGTGGTGGAAAGCATCCCGAAAAAATCCCCAATGAGACAGAGCGCTCGCCCATACCATTGGCCAGCGGACGACATTGTGACAGTCGTCCCGTTAACCACGTCTTGACAAGCGTGGCCGTCGAAAACGCCTTGGAGCGATTAGTCGAAAAGCTTGGAGACGGACTCTTCGTTGGCGATCCGGCGGATGGCCTCGCCGATCAAAGGCGCGCACGAGACATAGCGGATCTTGGAGCAGGCCTTGACGGTGTCGGAAGCCTCGATCGAGTCGGTGACCACCAGTTCGGTCAAGACCGAATTGGCGACCCGCTCGGCGGCCGCGCCCGACAGCACCCCGTGGGTCACATAGGCGCTGACCGATGTGGCGCCCTGGGCGATCAGGGCGGCTGCGGCGTTGCACAGCGTGCCGGCCGAATCGACGATGTCGTCGAACAGGATGCAGCGACGGCCGGCGACGTCGCCGATGATGTTCATCACTTCGCTCTCGCCCGGCGCCGAGCGGCGTTTGTCGACGATGGCCAGGTCGGCGTCGTTCAAGCGCTTGGCCAGGGCCCGGGCCCGCACCACGCCGCCGACGTCGGGCGAGACGACCATCAGGTCGTCCTTGATCGTGTAGCGTTGGTGGATGTCGTCGGCGAGCAGCCGCGAGGGCAGCAGGTTGTCGGTCGGGATGTCGAAGAAGCCCTGGATCTGACCGGCGTGCAGATCCATGGTCAGCACCCGGTCGGCGCCCGAACGGGTGATCAGATTGGCCACCAGCTTGGCCGAGATCGGCGTGCGGCCGCCGGTCTTCCGATCCTGACGGGCATAGCCGAAGTACGGGAGCACCGCCGTGATCCGCTTGCCCGACGCCCGCTTCAAGGCGTCGATGCAGATCAGCAGCTCCATCAGGTTGTCGTTGGCGGGATAGCTGGTCGACTGGATGACGAAGACGTCCTCGCCCCGCACGTTCTCGTCGATGGTGACGAAGACCTCGAGGTCGGCGAACCGGCGCACCTGGGCGCGGGTCAGCGGCATGTCGAGATATTCCGCGATGGCCTGGGCCAGGGTGCGGTTCGAGTTGCCGGACAGCAGCTTCATGGTTTGGTCTCGGAGAGGGGCGTCGCCGTTGCCGGGGCTTCTAGCAGTCCCGGGCGATGGAACAAGCTTAACTCGCGATTGATCGGGGTTATTCGACTCGGTCACGCTTCGAGTGTGATCGCTGACAGAAGCCGTCCGTAGTCGGACTCCCCGTTCAGGAAGGCCCGGCGGTTGGAAAAGAACAGGTCCGGCTCGGCGCGGGTGTCGCGGTTAACCCACTCGCTCTGGCCGACTCCGGCTGTCTCCAGGCGATCGAGCACGAAGGCCGGCAGGTCGAACATCCGCTTGTCGTCCGCCCCGCCGGGTGAGAAGAATCGGCCCGAGCCGGGGCTGTCGGCCTCGAAACGGTGCAGGAACTCGAGGCCGACCTCGTAGGATTTGGGGCCGATGCAAGGGCCGACGGCCGCCACCATGCGGGCGGGTTCGCCGCCCAGCGTGACCATCCTGTCGACGGCCGCCTGGACGATCCCGTCCAGCGCTCCGCGCCAGCCGGCGTGGACGGCGGCGACGATGCGCGCCACGGGATCGACGATCAGCACCGGGGCGCAGTCGGCCGCCAGCGCGCCGCAGACCACGCCGGGGGTCTTGGTCACCACCGCGTCGCCCTCCGGACGCACATCGCCCCACGAGCCGTCGGCGACGATGGCGATGGTCGAGTGGATCTGGAAGCAGGTATTGAGATCTTCCGGCGCGGCCCCGAACCAGGCGGCGGCCCTGGCGCGGTTCTCGGCGACGTCCTCCGGCTCGTCCTCGCTGCCGCGCCCCACGTTGAGACTGGAGTAAAGGCCCGTCGAGACCCCGCCCTGCCGCGTGAAGAAGGCGTGCCGGACGCCGGCGACGGCGGCCAGCAGCGGGGACTGGACTGTGGGAAGGTCGTGCATGGATCAAGCGTCCTCGAAGAGGGGAGGGGCCAGGCCGGGCGCATGGATGCAGACGACCTTGAACAGCGCCCCCATCTGATCTGGTCCGGTGAGGCGATCAAGCTGTCTTGCGACCACGTCTGCCTGATAGGGCCGCGCCTGGGACAGCGCCTGGGCGCGCGCTTCGACGCCGAGGCCGCGCAGGAAGTCGCCCTGGGTCACGATCGCGCCGGTCCTGGCGCCGGCGTCGCGGGCGGCCTCCAGCACGGCGGGGAAGTCGACCCAGACGGTCAGGTCAGCCTGGCCGGGCTCGGCGAGCGGCGAGACCTTGGCGTGGGCCTTGAGCGCCTGGAGCGTGTCGCCAACCCCGGGCGCGTCGCGGCCGTAGTCGATCAGCAGGGCGGCGCCGCCATCTTGAGCGATGCGATGGCCCAGTTCAGAGCCCAGGGCGGCCTGGGCGGGCGAGGACTCGACGACGGCGCCGGCGGGATAGCCCCCTTCCCCCATGGGGGGAGGACCTAGGGCTTTCAGCCCGAACGCCAGCCCGCCCGCCTCATCCAGCCCCACCATCCGCTCGGCCCAGCCGCCGTCCGTGCGCACGAACTGCCGGGTCGGGAGGCAGTCCAGCACCTCGTTGGCGATCAGCAGGATCGGCGCGCCAGCCGGCACCGCCTCCAGCCGATCGGCCCAGCGTGGCGTCAAGGCCGCGCCCTCCAACCGCGACGCCTGCAACGTCCGCAAGGGCGGCGACACCTCGACCAGCCACAGGTCGGCGGCCTCGAGGAAGTCCGGCAGCAGCCTGGCGGCGCGCAGCACGTCGCTGATCAGCGCGCCGTCGCCGGGTCCCATCTCGACCAGACGCACCGGCGAAGGGCGCCCCATGCGGGTCCAGGTTTCCAGCAGCCACAGGCCGATCAACTCGCCGAACATCTGGCTGACGCCCGGCGCGGTTAGAAAGTCGCCCCCCGCCCCTAACGCCGGCCGGGTGGCGTAATAGCCTTCGCGCGGGTCGTGCAGGCAGCGGGTGAAATATTCGGCGACGCTGATCGGGCCGTCCTGGGCGATCTGCGCCCGCAGGCGATCAAGCAGGCTCATGGTCTTCCGCGAGCGGGGCGGGCACGGGCTCGCGCAGCGCGCGCCACAACAACCAGGCGCCGACCGCCAGCATCGGGATCGACAGCATCATCCCCATGGTCAGGCCGAACGGGAAATCGGGCATGCCGTGGTCGGGATTGCGCACCCCTTCCAGCGCGACGCGGAAGAGGCCGTAGCCGATCAGGAAGGTCGCCACCAACGCGCCCCGGCGTTGCAACCACTTCAGCTTGTAGACCGCGAAACCGAGGATCAGGAACAGCACCACGCCCTCCAGGCCCGCCTCGTAAAGCTGGCTTGGATGACGCGGATACGTGCCAGCAGGACAAATGTGATCGCTATTGGCCGCCTTGATCGTGGCATTACAAAAGATGACGCCGAACGGATGGTCGGTGATCCGGCCCCACAACTCGCCATTGATGAAATTGGCGCAGCGGCCGAAGAACAGGCCGATCGTGGCGACGGGCGCGACCAGGTCGCCCAGTTTCAGCATGTCGATCTTCTGCTGGCGCGCGAACAGCACGATCGCCACGCAGACGCCCACGAAGCCGCCGTGGAAAGACATGCCACCTTCCCAGATCTTGAACGCGTCCAATGGATGGGCGGCCAGGTTGGCGCGTTGGTCGCCATTCAGCAGCATGTAGAACAGGATGTAGCCGATGCGGCCGCCCAGGATGATGCCCAGGGTGATCCACAGCACCAGATCGTCGATCTGCACCGAGGTGGCGGTCGGCCGGTGACCGCCCCACAGCTTGGCGTCGCGCGCCAGCTTGATCGCGTACTGCCAGCCGAGAAGAATGCCAGCCACATAGGCCAGGGCGTACCAGCGGATGGCCAGCGGCCCCCATTGCAGCGCCCAAGGGCCGATGTGAACGATCGGGTCGATGTCGGGAAAGATCACGCCGAACGGCTCCTGGCGGACAGATGGTCGCACCCTTACCGCGTTCCCTCTTCGCTTTCATCCCTCGTTTCCCATATAAGCGCCGACGAGCCCGCCGCGCCCTGGAACTTCGATGCACAGCCAAAACCCCTTCCTCGATGAATTCGCCAAGCTGACCCAGGCCGCCATGGGCATCGCCCAGACCGCCGGCGAGGAAGCCAAGACCGCGATGCGCGCCCAGGCCGACCGTCTGGCCGCCGAGTTCGACCTGATCCGGCGCGACGATTTCGAGGCCCTGAAGGCCGAGGTCGCGGCGTTGCGCGCGGACGTCGCGGGCCTGAAGGCCAAGGCGGCGCTCGCCAAGACCGCCGCGCCAAAAAGCGACGATACGGCCCTCTAGGCGAGTTTCGTTTCCCTTTCGACGTGAAGGCGGTTGTGACGCCGCCCGCGAAGCAGCTTAGAGTCCCTTGAGTGGGTGATTTGAATGGGTCCCGCGACCCGTCTCTCCCCGGGGGCCAAAGGTTCTTATGGACACCCAACCCGACGACGACGACGTTCTGCTGGCGATGGACCCTCTCGAGGTCGTCGAACATGTGCTGGCCGCCGAGAACCTGACGTTCGACCGCACCGACGACGGCGACCTGGCCTTCGCCTTGACCGGCGACTGGAAGGACTACGAGCTGTGGTTCGCCTGGCGGCCCGAGGCCGACTGCCTGCAGCTGTGCCTGTCGCTCGACCTGCGCGCCGTCAAGGCCAAGCGCCCCGCCGCCTACGAGCTGTTGTCGATGATCAACCAGCGCGTCTGGCTGGGTCATTTCGAGGTCTGGACCGAGGACGGCGAGGTGGTGTTCCGCCATGCCCTGGCCCTCCCGGCCGGCGAGCGCCCGACCATGGCCCAGGCCGCCTCGATGATCGACGCCGCGGTCGAAGCCGCCGACCGCTTCTACCCGGCCTTCGACTTCCTGCTGCACAGCGCCAAGACCCCCGACGAGGCCATGGCCGCCTGCATGTTCGAGACGATGGGCCAGGCTTAGGATTCTCCTTCTCCCGCAAGGGAGAGAAGGAAGAGGTAGACGCCCCATGACCCCCATCCTCCTCCTCGGCGCCGGACGCATGGGCGGGGCCCTGATCAAGGGCTGGACCAAGGTCGGCGTATTCGCCGCCGCCGACCTGATCATCCGCGATCCCAACGCCGACCCCGCAGCGTTTGCGGGCGCGAGCGTCAATCCGCCGCTTGAGGCCCTGGCCACAGCCAAGACCGTGCTGCTGGCGGTCAAGCCGCAGATCTGGCGGGAGGCGGTGGTCGAGGTCGTCCCGCACCTCGCGCCAGACGCCATCATCGTCTCGATCGCCGCCGGGGTCGCCGCAGCCGACATTTCCAAGGTTTTCGGGGGCCGCGCCGTGGCCCGGGTGATGCCGACCACCGCCGTCGCCATCGGCCTGGGCACGGCCAGCATCTTCGCCGACACGGTCGAGGCAAGGTCGCGCGCTCATGCCCTGCTCGACCCAGTGGCGACGGTGGTCGATCTGGACGACGAAGACCTGATGCACGCCGCGACCGCCGTCTCGGGATCGGCCCCGGCCTATCTCTACGCCTTCATCGAGGCCTTGGAGGCGGCGGGCGCGGGTCTGGGGCTTGACCCCGCCGCCTCGGCGAAGCTGGCCCGGGCCACCATCGTCGGCGCCGCCGCCCTGCTGGGTCAAGGCGGCGAAGAGCCGGCCGAACTGCGCAAGCAGGTCACCTCGCCGGGCGGCACGACCGCCGCCGCCTTGGCCGTGCTGATGGGGAAGGGCGGCTTTGGGGACCTGCTGCCGACGGCGCTGGCGGCGGCCGTGGCGCGGTCAAAGGAACTGGGCGGCTAAACCTCTCCCAGCGGGAGAGGGTTCTTGCTTCGCGCGCTCCGACCCGCCATTTGATCGTCCATGACCGCCGCCGAAGACATCCTCGATCGCGCCGCCGCTGCAGCCCTGTCCCTGGCCGCCGACCGGCCGTGGACGCAGATCAGCCTGCGCGACATCGCCGTGAAGGCCGAAGTCCCGTTCGCGGAGCTCTATGCCCGGGCCGATGGCAAGGCCGCCTTGCTAGCCCATTTGTCGACCCGCTTCGACCGCGCCGCGGTGGCCACGGCCTCGGCCCAGGTCGCCACGACCCACGACCGCCTGTTCGACGCCGCGATGGCGCGGATCGAGGCCATGGAGCCGCACCGCGCCGCCCTGATCGCCATCAGCCGGTCCGAGCGCCTCGTGGTTTCGGCCCTGCGCTTCCCCAAGACCGCCCGCGCCATCCTCGAAGCGGCCGGCGTCGACGCCACGCCCGCGCGGCTGACGGCGATGACGGCGGTCTGGGTCCGCGCCCTGCAGGTCTGGCGCGATGACGAAGGCGCGCTGAACCGCACGATGGCCGAGCTGGACAAGCGCCTGAAGCAGATGACCTCGGGCCTGGAAAAGGTCGGGGCGGGGGTCTAGGGCGCTCACCTCGACTCACCCACGAAAAAGCCCGCCGGGATCGCTCCCGGCGGGCTTCGTCGTTTAGACCTGAGACGAGCCTAGCCCTTGGTGGCGTTGGTCGGCAGCTTGCAGCCGCCGCCCACGCCCTTGGCCTGCAGGCAGGACATCAGTTCCTTGGGCTTGTCCGAACCGACCTTGAGCGGATAGGCGATAACCCAACCCGGCAGGCCGTCGGAGCAGGCGACCTCGACATAGCCGTCGGTCGCCGTCTGGCCGATGATCCGCGAACCGGAGACCGTGCAACTGCTCTTGCCCAGCGACTTCAAGTTGGCCGTCAGGCGCGGATAGACCGCGTCGGCCTTGGTGAAGCTGCAGCGGTAGCCGTTGATCTCAGAGGCTACGCAGTCATAGACGGTGTTGTTGGTCGTCGTGAAAATGCCAATGCCGCCGTCGGGACGGTTGGCGCACTTCATTTCAACGATCTCGGTGCGGGGATCGCTGCTGGGGAGCATGCCGTACTTCTCGACCTTGCAGTCGAAGCCGGCCTTGGCGGACAGCTTGGTGTAGAGGCCGGCCTGCTCGGTCTGGGCCGCGAGGCTGTCGGTCAGGGTGCACCCGCCGCCAACGAAGCTGGCTTGGGCGCAGTCGATGGCCTTGACCAAGGCGCCGCCGACAGCAGCCTGCTGCAGCATGTAGCCCTTGCCGTCCTGGCAGGCGACTTCGAAATAGTTGTCGGTCTTGGTGCTGAGGACGTAGCGCTTGTCCTTGACCGCGCAATTCTTGCCCGAGGCGCCGGCCAGGGTGTCGACGGCGGCCAGCTGCGTGGCCTTGTCGGTCAGCTTGCAGCTGACATTGCCGCCTTCCTCGTACAGCAGGCAGCTGTTGGCGATGACCTCCTGGTCGACATTGACCGGGTTCGCCGTCTGAAGAACGTATCCCGCGCCACCCTTACAGGCGACCTCGAAATAGGCGTTCTTGGCGGTGCCGCCGATGGCGCGGGCGTTCTGGATGTCGCAGGCGGCGCCAGCCTTTTGCAGGTAGGGCGTCAGGCCCGCCTTGGGGTTGGCGTTGCCCGGCAGGATACAGGCCAGGGCGCTGGGCTTGCCGTCGGCGGCCGGATTGGCGGTTTCCAGGCAGCTGTAGGCCGCCGGCTTCTCGTCCTTCTTGGCGAGGATGGCGAAGCCCAGGCCTTGTTGGCACGCGACTTCGTAATAGTCGGTGCTGGTCTTTTTGTCGTTGCCGATGAGGCGCGCATCCGAGACGGTGCACGAAACGCCGGCGGCCTGGATCAGGGCGGGCGTCGCCTTCATGCCCGCTTCGCGGGACTTGGCGTCAACGGCTGCCGGCTTTTCTTTTTCCTTCGCCGCGGAGAGCACGGTGACGGGAACGAGCGCGGCGAGCGCGAGGGCGGCCGTCAAGCCGATCGCGATGGGCCTCATGGGATAGGTCTCCTGGGGTAAATTCCTCGCGGCGGACTTAAGGCCCGCTTGCATCGAGGGTCAAGATGTCGTCCGACGGGGGCGCAATCATGACGGTGGCCCGGGGGCGGGGCGTGCCGTGGCCGGAGGACGCAGGATGCGCGACGGAATCGAAGAGGGGGTCGCCGAAGAGGCGACCGAGCCGCGCCGGCCCCGGCTGGTCTACCCGTTCGAGCAGGCTCCAGAGACCGGAACAGGCCAGGCGGTCGAGGTCGCGCCTGGGGTTCTCTGGCTGCGCCAGCCGCTGGGCGGCTCGCTGGGCTTCATCAACGTCTGGGCGATTCGCGACGGCGCGGGCTGGGCGGTGGTCGATACCGGCCTGCAGACCAAGGAGACCTCCCAGGCCTGGCGGGCGGCGTTCGCCCAGGCCTTGGGCGGCGATCCGATCACCCGGGTGATCGTCACCCATCTTCACCCCGATCATGTCGGGTTGGCCGGCTGGATCGCCCGCAAGTTCGACGTGCGCCTGTGGATGACCCGGCTGGAATATTTCCAATGTCGGATGCTGGTGGCCGACACCGGCCGCGAGGCGCCTGTGGACGGGGTCCGATTCTTCCACGCCGCGGGCTGGAACGAGGACGGGATCGAGACCTACAAGGCGCGGTTCGGCGGATTCGGCAAGGCGATCCACCAACTGCCCGACAGCTATCGGCGGATGGTCGATGGCGAGGTGTTCGCGATCGGCGATCACGACTGGCGGGTGGTGACGGGCCAGGGCCATTCGCCCGAACACGCCTGCCTGTGGTGCGAGGCGCTGGGCGTACTGATCTCCGGAGACCAGGTGCTGCCGAGGATATCGTCCAATGTCTCGGTGTTCCCCACCGAGCCCGACGCCGACCCGCTGACCGACTGGCTGACCTCGTTGGCCAAGGTCAAGGCGACGGTGCCGGACGACGTGCTGGTGTTGCCGGCTCACAACGACCCGTTCCGGGGCCTGCACGCCCGCATCGACCACCTGATCAACGGCCACGAACGAGGGCTGGGGCGTCTGCGGGGCAAACTTCAGGAGCCCAAGCGCGCGGTCGATGTGTTCGGCGCCCTGTTCGCCCGCCCGATCGGCCCGGACCTTCTGGGCATGGCGACGGGCGAAGCCCTGGCCCATCTGAACTGCCTGATCGGCCGGGGTCTGGCGGTTCGTGAGCCGGACGCGGACGGGGTTGCCTGGTATCGGGCCGTGGACTGAGCCGTCTTTTCATTCGGAGCTGTCGCCATCCGCATTGTTCTCGCCACCGCCGGGTCGCTCGGCGACCTGCATCCCTTCCTTGCGCTGGGCAGGGCCCTGCAAGCGGCCGGGTTCCAGGCCGAGGTCGCCACCTCGGCCGAATACCGCGCCAAGGTCGAGGCCGAAGGGCTGGTCTTCCACGAGGTGGGTCCCAGCCTGGAGCGCTTGCGCGCGGACCTCGGCATGGATCTTGCCCAGCTCACCCACGCCATCGCCGCCTCGGACGCCTTTCTGTTCGAGAAGATCATGACGCCCTACCTGGAGAGCGCTACCAGGCAGTTGATCGCCGCGGCCAAGGGCGCTTGCGCCCTTGTCGGCGGAAGCTTCGCGGCCGGGGTGGCGGTGACCGCCGACTATCTGGGCATCCCTTTCGTCTCGGTGGCGCTGCAGCCGACCGTGGTGTTCTCGGCCTATGACCCGCCGCTGTTGCCCAAGGCGCCGTGGCTGGGACCGGCGACCGGCGGCCTTCGCTTGTGGCTCAATCGCGCGACGATCGCGATCGGCCGGGCGACGACCGATCACTGGACGCGGCCGGTCAATGGCTTGCGCCGGGCCTTGGGCTTGCCGCCGAGTCGGGACAACCTGTTGTTCGACGCCGGTCGTGGAGCGGCCCTCTCGCTGGGGCTCTATTCGCCTCTGCTGAGTCCGCGTCAGCCCGACGCGCCCGAAAATTTCGACGTGGTCGGATACGCCGCCTATGACAGCGACCTCGGCGGTCCGACGACCTTGCCGCCGGATCTGGAGACCTTCCTGGCGGCCGGACCCGCGCCGCTGGTCTTCACCCTTGGTAGCGCGGCGGTGAACATTCCGGGGGACTTCTACCGTGAGAGCATGAAGGTCGCACGGCGCATGGGGCGACGCGCCGTGCTGCTGGTCGGACCCGATGGCGATCCGTCCGTCGCCGACGGGGCGGAGGACGCCGTCGCCTTCGCCTACGCGCCCTATTCCCTGCTCTTTCCCCGCGCTGCCGCCCTCGTGCATCAGGGCGGGGTCGGCACTATTCAGCAGGCGTTGCGCGCTGGCCGGCCGCAACTGGTCGTGCCGCATCTGGGCGACCAGTTCGACAATGGGGCGCGGATCGCGCGGTTGGGCGTTGGGGCGACCCTGCCGCGCGACGCCTACCGTTCCAAGGCGGCGGCGGCCCTGATCGACAGGCTTTTGGGCGACCCCGACCTGATCGCGAGGACTGTCCGTCTCGGCGAAATAGCGTCCCGAGAAGATGGCGCCGCTGAAGCCGCTAGCCGGGTCGCGGCGCTATGGGCCGCCCGCTCCGGCAGCGAACACGAAACAATCGTTTGATATTTCGTGCACGAACTATAATCTCCACGTCATGACCACGCCTCCCGACCGCCGCCTGGTGTTCCTGCTGAATGTCGCGCACCGCCGCGTGCAGCGCTATGTCGAGGCCAAGATGGCCGCCCAGGGGGGGCTGACGGCGGCCCAGTCCGGAGCGCTCTTTGTGCTCGGGCAGAAAGACGGCGCCCTGATCGGCGAGGCCGCCGAGGCCCTGGACCTTGCGCCCTCGGCCATGACCGGCCTGATCGACCGCATGGCGCGCGCCGAGCTGGTCGAGCGGCGGCCCGACCCCAAGGACGGCCGCGCCCTGCGCCTCTACCTGACCGCCAAGGGCCATGTGGCGCGCGCGGACGCCAAGGCCGGCGTCGAGGGGCTGAGCTCTCACCTCACCGAGGGCTTCACGGACGACGAGATCGCCGTGGTGTCCCGCTGGCTGGTCAGCCTGCAAACCAAGTTCCCCAAAGGAGATGCCGCATGACCGATCTGGTGAAGGTCGAGATCGACGCCGGCGTGATGACCCTCACCCTGGCCCGTCCGGACAAGAAGAACGCGCTGAGCAACGCCATGTACGGCGTGCTGGCCGACAGCTTGGAGCGCGCCGAGGCCGACCCGGCGATCCGGGTGGTGGTGTTCCAGGGCGACGGCGACAGCTTCAGCTCGGGCAACGACCTGAAGGACTTCACCGCCCAGGCCACCGGGACCTTCACCGGCGAGCGCCATGTGATGCGGTTCCTGAAGAACCTGGCCACGGCCACCCGGCCACTGGTCGCCGCCGTCCAGGGCCAGGCGGTCGGCGTGGGCACGACCATGTTGCTGCATTGTGACCTGGTTTTCGTCAGCTCCGACGCCCGGCTGACCGTGCCGTTCGTCAACCTGGCCCTGGCGCCCGAAGCCGCCTCCAGCCTGCTGCTGCCGGCCCGCATCGGCCACGCTCGCGCCTATGCCATGTTTGCCCTTGGCGAGGCGGTGGATGGCGCGACCGCCGTGGCCTGGGGCATCGCCAATGCCTGCGTGCCACTGGAGGATCTGCGGACCCGCGCCCGCACCGCCGCTGACCAACTGGCCAAGCGTCCGCTCGGCGCCCTGACCGTCACCAAGTCGCTGATGCGCGACGCCGAGGCGATCTCGGCCCTGATGGACAGGGAGGGCGAACTGTTTGCTCAGCGTCTGCAGACCGCCGAGGCCCGCGAGGCCTTCATGGCCTTCGCCGAGCGCCGCGCGCCGGACTTCAGCAAGGTTGGCTGAGGTGGCCCTGGCCCTGGTCCTGTCGACGGCGCTGCTGGCCTTGGCGGGAATCCACCTCTACTGGGGCTTGGGCGGTCGCTGGCCGGGCCATGACGAGGCTTCGATGGTCGAGCACGTGGTGGGCCGCACACGCGGCATGCGCGCGCCCGGCCTGCTGGCCTCCGTCGCTGTCGCCCTGGCCTTGGCGGCTGGCGGCGTTCTGGTCGCCGCGACCTTGACCCCGACCGTCTGGGACCCGCAGTTAAAGGCCGCGCGCTGGGTCCTGTTCGTGGTCTTCGCCGGACGCGGTCTGGCGACCTATGTCCCGCCGGTCTTCCGCTATGCCGAGGGCACGCCGTTCGCGACGCTCAACCGCCGCGCCTATGGGCCGCTGTGCCTGGCGATCGCCTTGGGAATTCTTGTGTTGCAGCTGTAGCGTCCACTTCAATGACAAAAATCAAGGGAGCGAACATCATGGTCGACCGCATCAAATCGCCCTTCGGGGCCTTCACCGACGCCCGCGACGTCGTCGCCGGCCACGACCTGACCGGCAAGGTCGCCATCGTCACCGGCGGGGCCACCGGCATCGGCGTCGAGACGGCCAAGGCCTTGGCCGAGGCCGGCGCCGAGGTTGTGATCGCCGTCCGCAAGCCGGATCTGGCCGAGGCCGCCGTCGCCGAGATCAACGCCGTGGCCAAGGGCGCGCAAGCGTCGTGGTCGATGCTCGATCTCTCCAGCTTCAAGTCGATCCGCGCCTTCGTCGAGCGCTGGGGCGACCGGTCGTTGAACCTGCTGATCAACAACGCCGGCGTCATGGCCTGCCCGCTCGCCTATACCGAGGACGGGCTCGAGATGCAGATCGGCACCAACCACTTTGGCCACTTCCTGCTGTCGGTGCTGCTGGCTCCCAACCTGGTGGCCGGCGCCAAGGCCCCCTCTCAAGGAAATGGCGGCAAGACCTCGCGGCTGGTGTCCCTGTCGTCGATCGGCCACCGCCGTGCCCCGATGAATTTCGAGGATCCGCATTTCCGGTCTCACCCCTACGAGAAGTGGGAAAGCTACGGCCAGGCCAAGACGGCCAACGCCCTGTTCGCCGTGGGCTTCAATCAGCGCTTCAAGGATCAGGGCGTGTTCGCCAACGCCGTGATGCCTGGCGGCATCATGACCCCGCTGCAGCGCCATCTGCCGATCGAGGAGCAGCGGGCGATGGGCTGGATCGACGAAAACGGCAAGGTTCGCGACGGTTTCAAGACGCCCGCCCAAGGCGCGTCGACCAGTGTCTGGGCGGCGGTGGGCGACGAACTCGAGGGCGTCGGCGGGCTCTATCTCGAGGACTTGGCCCAGGCCAAGCCGTGGACGAAGGAGGCCGGCTGGTCTGGCGTCATGTCCTACGCCCTGGACCCGGAGCAGGCCGACAGGCTGTGGGCCCTGTCAGTGGAAACCACAGGGGCGGGATGACCGTCGCGGTGTTTCGGCATAGAATCGGACCGTCCTTGAGGAGACGACGATGAGCTTGAACGGCAAGACCCTCTTCATCACCGGCGCCTCGCGCGGCATCGGCCTGGCCATCGCCCTGCGCGCCGCCCGCGACGGCGCCAATATCGTCATCGCCGCCAAGACGGCGGAGGCCCATCCGAAGCTGCCGGGCACCATCTACACCGCCGCCGCGCAGATCGAGGCGGCCGGCGGCCAGGCGCTGCCGCTGGTGGTTGATGTGCGCGAGGAGGCCAGCGTCCAGGCGGCCGTCGACAAGGCGGTCGAGAGCTTCGGCGGTATCGACATCTGCGTGAACAACGCCTCGGCGATCTCGCTCACGGGCACGCTGTCGACCGACATGAAGCGCTACGACCTGATGCACCAGATCAACGGGCGCGGAACGTTCCTGACCTCGAAACTGTGTCTGCCGCACCTGAAGAAGGCGGCCAATCCGCACGTGCTGGCCCTGTCGCCGCCGCTGGACATCAAGCCCCGCTGGTTCGCCCCCCACGTAGCCTACTCCATGGCCAAGTACAATATGAGCCTGTGCATGATGGGCATGGCCGAGGAGTTCCGGGCCGACGGCGTGGCCTTCAACGGCCTGTGGCCGCGCACCGCCATCGCCACCGCCGCCATCCAGTTCGCCTTGACCGGGGAGGAAGGCCTCAAGCACTGCCGCACCGTCGAGATCATGGCCGACGCGGCCCACGCGATGTTCCTGAAGCCGTCGCGAGCGTTCACCGGCCAGTTCGTGATCGACGACACGTTCCTATACGGCGAGGGCGTGCGCGACTTCGATCAGTACCGCGTGGATCCGACCGCCACCCTGATGCCGGACTTCTTCGTGCCGGAGGATAGCCTTCCGCCGCCGGGGGTGGTGATAGGGTAAGGGTCTTGCAATTGGGGACAGGCGCATGCGCCTGTCCCCAGCCCTGGATCAGGGCTTCCGAGCCTTCCGCGCCGCCGCCACCGCGATCGAGCGCCGCGCCCACTCGACCATCAGGTCTGGCTCATCCAACGCTTCGGCGGGCGCCGACCAGTAAGCCATGGAGCTCACGCCGAAGGGCGCGAACTGCGTGCTGCCGGCGGCCGCGAAATCGGGGCCCAGCGTCTCGTCGCCCTTGAGATAGAGGGTGTCGTCGTCGATCAGGGCGAAGAACAGGCCTTGGGCATAGAGGCCGACTCCGCCGAACATCTTTCGCGAGGTCAGCGGCCCGACCGGGGCCAGCTGTTCGAGTACCAAATCCAGATAGTCCGAAGAGACCGCCATGCCCGTATCCATTCGTCCCGCCGTCGAGGCCGACAGCGCCTTGATCCTGCGGTTCATCCGCGATCTCGCCGCCTATGAGAAGCTGCTCGACGATGTGCGGACCACGCAGGACGATATCACGGTGGCGCTGTTTGGCGAAAACCCCAAGGCCTTCTGCGACATCGCCGAGATTGACGGCGCGCCGGTGGGCTTTGCCTTGTGGTTCTACAACTTCTCGACCTTCGTCGGCCGGCACGGAATCTATCTGGAAGACCTGTTCGTGCTGCCCGAAGCGCGGGGCAGCGGGGCGGGCAAGGCATTGTTGGCGGGGCTGGCGCGGCGCTGCCTGGACGAGAAGCTCGGCCGACTGGAATGGGCCGTGCTCGACTGGAACGCCCCGTCGATCGCTTTCTATGACAGCCTGGGCGCGGCCGCGATGAACGAGTGGATCGTGCGACGGATGACGGGCGAGGCGTTGGCGAGGTTGGCTGCGGCCTAGGCGAGGAACGGGGACAGGCACATGTGCCTGTCCCCGTTCCTCGCACAGCCTAATCCAGCCGGTCCGCCTTGCGCAGTTCCGGGAACATCTTGGCCCACGCGCCCGTGACGATCAGGGCCCCGACGCCGCCGAACACCGCCGCGCCGACCGGGCCCAGGAACCGCGCCGCGACGCCGCTCTCGAACTCGCCCAGTTCGTTGGAGGCGCTGATGAACAGGCCCGAGACGGCGGCGACCCTGCCGCGCATCGGATCTGGGGTGACCAGTTGCACCAGGGTCTGGCGGATATAGACCGAGACCATGTCGGCCGCGCCCAGCACCGTCAGGGCGCCGACCGACAGCCAGACATATTTCGATAGCCCGAAGACCACGGTCGCGGCGCCGAACACCGCCACGGCGCCAAACATCAGCAGGCCCGCTCGGCGGCGGATCGTGTGGCTGGCCAGGATCACCGCCACCAGCGTCGCGCCCACGGCGGGGGCGGCGCGCAGCACGCCAAAGCCCTCGGCCCCCACATGCAGCACATCACGGGCGAACACCGGCAGCAGGGCCGTGGCCCCGCCGAGCAATACCGCGAACAAATCCAGCGAGATCGAGCCGAAGACGATCTTGTTGCGCCAGGTATAGACCAGGCCTTCCTTGATCAGCGCCCAGCGCGAGCCCGGCTGGGTCACGGGCTTGGTATTGGCCTTGATGCCAAGCAGCAGCAGGCCGCCCAGCAGGAACAGCACGACCGAAGCCCCGAACGCCGTGGCCGCCGAGATGGCGCATAGCAGGCCGCCCAAGGCCGGGCCAATGATCGAGGCGCTCTGCCAGGACAACGAGTTCCAGGCGATGGCGCGCGGCAACAGCGGGCGCGGCACCAGCATCGGCCCCATGGCGCTGGACGCCGGGGACAAGAAGGCGCGGCCGGCGCCGAACAGCACGGCGATGGCGAAGATCGGCCACAGCGTCGTGTGTCCCGACCAGGCCAGGAAGCCCAGGGCTGCGGCGCAGACGATGTCGACGCCGATGGCCGCAGTCATGATCATCTTGCGATCATGGCGGTCGGCGGTCTCTCCGGCGGTCAGCGCCAAAAAGAACAGCGGGATGAACTGGGCCAGGCCTACCATGCCCAGCAAGAAGGCCCCCTGGCCCTCATTGTGTCCGGTCTCGCGGGCCAGGGTGTAGACCTGCCAGCCGATTGTCACCCCCTGGATCTGCACCGCGAGGGTGGCGGTGAACCGCGCGCCCCAGAAGAACACGAAGTCGCTCTGCTTGAGCAGCGCGCGCATCGAGGTTTCCGGCGCCTCGAGGGCGGACGGGATGGAATCTGCGTCGGGGGGGAGGTCGGTCATCGGGGGCGGACCATGTCCTCAGGCCCGCGTCGCCGCAATCGCGTTTCTCTTATGCAGCCGTTGAATTATTTGACCCAGCGCGCCCTAGGCCCTATTTCGCGCCCTTCTGATGGAGAGGGCGCGTCATGCGACGCCAGCGACGAACCTGCGCCGCGCGGACCGGAGTCCGCGTCTGAACGCCCCGGATGCGACCGTCTCGGCCGCGTCACGATCCGGGGCTATGCCCCTTTTCGTGTTCTGGATCGTTTAGCGCCCATGTCGTCTTCCGCCGTCGCGCCTTCGTCGCCCTATCCCAGCCTTCTCAACGAGCTGCCCGAGCACGCCCGCGCCGTCGAGGTGCTGGTCGATCGCGCCTTCGGACCCGGCCGCTTCGCCAAGTCGTCGGAGCGTTTGCGCGAGGGCAATCGGAAGCTGGACGACTGTTCCTTCGTGGCCTTGGACGAAGGTCGGGTGATCGGCAGCGTGCGCCTCTGGCCGGTCATGGTGGGCGACAGGCCCGTCGCCTTCCTCGGCCCGCTGGCGGTGGACGCCACCGCGCGCAGCCACGGCCTGGGCCAGGCCCTCGTCGAAGCCGCCTGCGCCGCCGCCGCGCGAGCCGGCTGGCGCGCGGTGCTGCTGGTCGGCGACGCCCCCTATTTCGCGCGGATCGGCTTTTCGGCAGGACCGGCGGCGAGGGTGACCATGCCGGGGCCGGCCGATCAGCGACGGGTGCTGGTGAAGGCCTTGGTCGAGGGCGGAGATTCGGGCTTGGTGGGACCTATCCGCGTCGCTTGAGTTACGGCTGGGGACAGGCGCATGCGCCTGTCGCCATATCGTGCGCTCGTGCTTGAGTGTGGGCGCCGCATGCCCTACCTAAAGCCCATGACTGTCGATCCCACCCCCTCTGGCCTCGCAGGCGTCACCGCCGCCGCCCAGGCGGCGAAGGGGCGCGCGGGCGAGCGCGGCCTGCCGCCTGTGCATCTGTGGCATCCTGAGCATTGCGGCGAGATCGACATCCGCATCCGCAAGGACGGCGTCTGGTTTCACGAGGGATCGCCGATCGGCCGCGAGGCTCTGGTGCGGCTGTTCTCGACCGTGCTGCGGCTGGATCCCGACGGCTATCACTTGGTCACCCCTGTCGAGAAGCTGAAGATCCAGGTCGAGGACGCGCCGTTCATGGCCACGCGGGTCGATGCTGAAAACGGCGTGCTGCGCTTCGAGACCAATGTCGGTGACCTGGTCGAGGCCGGCCCCGACAACGCCATCCGCGTCGAGACCGATACGGCCACTGGCGAGCCGCGGCCCTATGTCCACGTGCGGCGCGGCCTGGAGGCTCTGATCGCGCGGCCTGTGTTCTATGAGCTGGTCGAACTGGCTGCGGAGCGCGACACGCCGGAGGGGCCGCGCCTGGGTGTGACCTCAAACGGCGCCTGGTTCCCGATGGCCCCGGCCGGGGCGCACCGAGGATGACCCTGTCCAGGGACGCGCGGCGCGCCTGGATCGCCAGCAAGTTGGACCCGATCGACGGCTACGATCCCAGCCTCGACGCCGCGCGTTCGGACTACGATCTCAATCCCGGCATGCGGCCCGACAATCCCCACGCCCTGCGCCCCGCCGCCGTGCTGGTGGGGCTGGTCGAGCGTGAGGCGGGGATGACCGTCCTGCTGACCCGCCGGTCCGATACTCTGCGAAGCCACACCGGCCAGATCGCCTTTCCCGGGGGCCGTTGCGATCCAGGCGAGACGCCGTGGGAGACCGCCCTGCGCGAGGCCCAGGAAGAGGTGAACCTAGACCCGTCCTGCGTTACCCTGGCGGGTCTGCTGCACGGCTACCGCACGGTGACGGGCTTCCACGTCACGCCGGTGGTCGGCTTCATCGATCCCGCCGCCACCTTCGTCGCCAGTCCCGACGAGGTGGCCGATGTGTTCGAGACGCCGTTCGCCTTCCTGATGGACTCTCAGAACCATCAACGTCAGCATCGCGACCTGCCGGACGGCGAGCGCCGATTCTTCTATGCGATGCCGTGGAATGAGCGTTTCATCTGGGGGGCGACCGCCGGCATGCTGCGCGCGCTCTACGAGCGGCTGCATGGCGAAGACCCCGTCGGCTGAGCGGGTGCTCTTGGTGCGGCATCGATCAACAGCTTGATCGGTGTCCGGGGCTTGCCGGTTTGAAATAATCGTTTGAAATGCCGGACCCCGCTGGGCGGGGGCGTTTTGTGCACCTGGGGGAGTGGCGTGAGTACAGAATCGATAGGCGTGCCGCCGTGGATGGCGCTGCCGGAGACCCAGGCGGTGATCGCGGCGCTGGAGGCGCGCGGCTTTCCCGGCTGCGCGCGTTTCGTTGGCGGCTGCGTGCGCAACACCTTGATGGGCAAGCCCATCGACGACATCGACATCGCCACCACCCTGACCCCGGACCTGGTGATCGAGGCCCTGCAGGAGGCCGGCCTGAAGGTCATCCCCACCGGCGTCGACCATGGCACGGTAACGGCGATTTCCAAGGGTCGGCCCTATGAGATCACCACCCTGCGCCGCGATGTCTCGACCGACGGCCGCAGGGCGGTCGTGTCTTTCACCCAGGACTGGGACCAAGACGCCGAGCGCCGCGATTTCCGCTTCAACGCCCTCTATGCCGACCTGAACGGCCGGCTCTATGATCCGACCGGCGAGGGCGTGAACGACGCGCTCGAAGGGCGGGTGGTGTTCGTGGGTGACCCGATGACCCGGATCCGCGAGGACTATCTGCGCATCTTGCGGTTCTTCCGCTTCCACGCCTGGTATGGCAAGGGCGACGCCGACCAGAAGGCCCTGGCCGCCTGCAAGGCGCTGAAGGGCATGGTCGAGGGCCGCGCCGCCGAGCGCACCCAGAAGGAGTTGCTGAAGCTGCTGGCGGCCGAAGATCCGCGCTCGGCCCTGCGACTGATGGCGGCGACCAGCGTGCTGTCGTCGATCCTGCCTTTCGTGAAGTCGCTGGCCCGTTTCGAGGGGCTGATGACCATCGAGACCGAGCAACTGTTCGAGAACGACCCCGAGCTGCGCCTGGCCGCCCTGATTCCCGACGACCCCAAGATCGCCGCCCAGATGGCCGAGCGGCTGCGGCTGTCCAACAGCCTGAAGGAGCGGCTGATCGAGGCGGTCGGCACGTCTCCGCGCATCGTCTCCTGGATGGGCCCGCGCGAGACGCGTCGGGCGGTCTATGCCCTGGGCGTCAAGACCTTCAGCGACCGGGTCAAGCTGGCCTGGGCCGGGGCCGGCCGCACCGCCACCACGCCGCAATGGCGCGGCCTGTTGGCGTTGGGCGAGACCTGGACGCCTCCGGCCTTTCCGCTGACCGGCGAGGAGATCCTGAAGTCTGGTGTGCCCAAGGGCCCGATGGTCGGTGAGGTGATGCGCGAGGTCGAAATCTGGTGGATCGACCAGGACTTCATCGAGGACAAGTTTTCGGCCATCGAGCGGCTGAAGGCCGTCGCGCAGGGGATGGTGTTTTAGAGACCTTACGTCCTTCGCGGTTGTATATCGACTGAAGCGTCCTGGAGACCCGCCCATGAAGATCGGCCTGCTCGAAACCGGCGAACCGCCCGAGGCGCTGCAGCCTGAGTTCGGGCGCTATGGCGGCATGTTCCAGGACCTGCTGGGTCCTGGCCACGACTACGTCACCTACGATGTCCAGGCCGGTGAACTGCCGGCCGATCCGGATGAGTGCGACGCCTATATCGTCACCGGTTCAGCGGCCGGGGTCTATGACGATCTGCCCTGGATCGCGCCGCTGAAGGCTTTCCTGATCAAGGCCCAGGCCCGGCCGCTGGTCGGGGTGTGTTTCGGCCACCAGATCATGGCCGAGGCGTTCGGTGGCAGGGTCGTGAAGTCGGACAAGGGCTGGGGCGTCGGCCTGCACGCCTACGAGGTGACCGAGGCCTTGCCCTGGATGGACTTGGAACGGGACCTGGCCCGCGTCGCCGTGTCGGCGTCGCATCAGGATCAGGTGGTCGAGATCCCGCCGACGGCCCGCGTCGTAGCTGGCAGCGCCTTCACCCCGGCCGGGATTTTGGTCTATGACGATCGTCCCGCTATCTCGATGCAGTTTCACCCAGAGTTCGACCCGGCCTATGCCATCGCCCTGATCGAGGCCCGTCGCGGCAGCCGCTATACCGACGCCGAGGCCGACGCGGCGATCGCGTCCTTGCAAGGCTATAACGACCGCACACGGATGGCCGACTGGATCGAATCTTTCCTGTCGCAGGCAACCTAAGCCTTAGCTTGACCGTTCCCGACGAAACGGGGGAGATCAGATCATGCGCGCCGTCACAGCCCTGCTCGTTGTTGGTTGCGCCCTGACCGGCGGCGCCCTGCTCTCCACGGTGTGGGCCGCCGCGCCCGCTACGCCGACGCCGCTCCCGGCCGAGACCCTAAAGAGCCCCGCCGAGTTCGTGTCGATCCAGGATCCCGCCGCCCGTTCGGTCGCGCTGTTCTCCGAGGCCGGCAAGGTGATCAACAGCCCGCGCTGCATGAACTGCCACCCGGTCCAGCGCGCCCCAACCCAGGGCGATGACCGGCATCCGCACAATCCGCCCATGGTCGCCGGTCAGGCGGGCCACGGCCCGGTCGGCATGCCCTGCAGCGCGTGCCACGGTCCCGCCAACGTTCCGACCTGGGGCCAGGACGTCAAGTCGATCCCCGGCGATCCGAAATGGGCCCTGGCGCCTGTCGAGATGGCCTGGCAGGGCAAGTCGCTCGGCGCGATCTGCGCCCAGATCAGGGACCCGTCGCGCAATGGCGGCCGGGGCTTGGCGCAACTGCACGACCACATGGCCAACGACCACCTGGTCGGCTGGGCCTGGAACCCAGGCGCGGGCCGGGTTCCGGCGCCGGGCACGCAGGCGAGGTTCGGCGAACTGGTGCAGGCCTGGATCGGTGCCGGGGCGAAGTGCCCGGCGGCGTGACCTGACCCCTCTCCCGCAAGGGGAGAAGGACCCTGTCACGGCCACTTCACCTCGGGCGGCATGGAGCTGAGGATCGACTCCACATTGCCGCCGGTCTTCAGTCCGAACATCGTGCCGCGGTCGTAGAGCAGGTTGAACTCGACATAGCGGCCGCGCTGCACCAGTTGCTGCTCGCGCTCCTGCGCCGTCCAGGCCTCGCCCATCCGGCGGCGGACCAGCTCAGGATAGATCCCCAGGAACGCCTTGCCGACGTCCTGGGTGAAGGCGAAGTCCTTGGACCAGTCGCCGCTGTCGTGGTGGTCGTAGAAGATGCCGCCGATCCCGCGCGGTTCGTTGCGGTGGGGCAGAAAGAAGTATTCGTCGCACCAGGCCTTGTACTTGGCGTGCCAGGTCGGGTCGTGGGCGTCGCAGGCGCGCTGATAGGCGGCGTGGAAGTCGATGGCGTCGGGAAAGTCCTGTTGCCGTTGGTAGCCGAGCAGGGGCGTCAGGTCGCCGCCGCCGCCGAACCAGCTTTTGCTGGTGGCGATGAAGCGGGTGTTCATGTGGACGGCCGGCACGCGCGGGCTGCGCATGTGGGCGATCAGGCTGACGCCGGTGGCGAAGAAGCGCGGGTCCTCCTCGGCGCCGGGCATGTTTTTCGCCATTTCCGGGGTGAAAACGCCGTGCACTGTCGAGACATGCACCCCGACCTTCTCGAACAGGCGCCCGTGCATCATCGACATCACCCCACCGCCGCCGGCCTCGCGGTCCCACGGCTTGCGGACGAAGCGGCCGGCGTCGCCGGGATAGAAGCCGGCGGGGGCCTCGTCCTCGAGCCGCTCGAACGCGGCGCAGATCTGGTCGCGCAGGCTTTCGAACCAGGCGCGGGCCGTGGCTTTCTTGCGGTCGAGGTCGAGTGTGTCGGTCATGGCGGCGGCTTAAGGGTTTCCGCCGGCCCGCGCAAATCCGGCGGCCCGCATAAGGGCTTGTGCCTAGCCGGCCGCTAGAGAATTTTTCGAGCGAAGTGGTTCCGGTTCGCGTGAAGAAAAATGCGTCAAAACAAAAGATCAGAGCTCACGGCCTGACGCAGTCAGGTCGGGAAATGCCCTAGTCCCCCGCGAACCCGCCGGTCTGCCGCAGCGCCTCGCCCAGGGCCATGGCCGCCGCCGTCGCCAGGTTCATCGACCGGGCCTCGGGCCGCAAGGGAATCGTCAGCCGCGCAAAGGCCGCGTCATGCACCTCCGGCGGCGCGCCGTGGCTCTCATTGCCAAACAACAGGGTGTCGCCTGCCTGAAAGGTGAACTTGTGGAAGGGCGTGGTCGCCTTCGTCGTGAACAGCAGCAGCCGGCCCTTGCGACGTTCCGACGCAGCCATGAAAACCGCCCACGATGCGTGACGCATCATGTGGGTCAGCGGACCATAGTCGAGGGCCGCGCGCTTCAAGCTCTTGTCGTCCAACGGGAAACTGCACGGTTCGATGACGTCCAGGCCCACGCCGAGGCAGGCGCCCAATCTGATCGCCGCGCCGACGTTCTGAGGAATGCCGGGTTGAAAAAGCGCGAGCCGCATTCTAAGCGAACCACCATAGAGCTAGCAGGGACATTTGCGGCGAATCGAAAGGGCTTGCGGACTTCGTCCGCGCGTCCGATAGGACGATCCGCTTTTGCCATTTGTGGCGAAGACCCGTTCGCGGGTCTAGATAGTACGCGCCGACAGGCGTTTCTCCAGGCCGGGCCGTTTTGGCGGCGCGGCGGCATCGAAGGGTGACTTGGGTGGCCGACACCGCCGTGGGCGCAAAGACTGATCCGGCGCATGGGGAAGACCCCAGCCGCCGGGATTTCATTTACATCGCGACGATCGCGGTCGCCGCCGGCGGCGCGGCCTCGCTCGCTATACCGTTCATCGACCAGATGAACCCGTCGGCCGACACCCTGGCCCTGGCTTCGATCGAATTCGATCTGAGCAAGGTCGCGGTCGGTCAGCAGGTGACGGTGAAGTGGCGGGGCAAGCCCCTGTTCGTCCGTAACCGCACGGCGGCCGAGATCGCCGCGGCGGTCAAGGACGACCATGCGTCGTTGAAGGACCCCCAGACCGACGCCGACCGGGTCAAGCCCGGCAAGGCCAACTGGCTGGTCCTGATCGGCAGCTGCACCCACCTGGGTTGCGTTCCAACCTTCGGCGGCGGCGCTTACGGCGGCTGGTTCTGCCCGTGCCACGGCTCGGTGTACGACACATCGGGTCGCATCCGTCAGGGTCCTGCTCCGAAGAACCTCGCGGTTCCGGACTACACCTTCCTATCCGACACCAAGGTCAAGATCGGCTAAGAGACGATGAGCGGACATTCGACCTACGAACCCAAGACCGGTATCGAGCGCTGGCTCGACGCCCGTCTGCCGATCGTGCGCCTGGGCTACGACAGCTTCGTCGACTACCCAACGCCGCGAAACCTCAACTACTGGTACACGTTCGGCGGCATTCTCTCGCTGTGCCTGGCGTCCCAGTTGATCAGCGGCATCATCCTGGCGATGCACTACAACCCCGGCGCGGACCACGCCTTCGCCTCCGTCGAGCACATCATGCGCGACGTGAACTACGGCTGGCTGATCCGCTACATGCACGCCAACGGGGCGTCGATGTTCTTCATCGCCGTCTATATCCACATGCTGCGCGGCCTCTATTACGGGTCGTACAAAGCCCCCCGCGAAGTGCTGTGGATCCTGGGCTGCGTGATCTATCTGCTGATGATGGCCACGGCCTTCATGGGCTACGTGCTGCCCTGGGGCCAGATGAGCTTCCACGGCGCCGTCGTGATCACCAACCTGTTCGGCGCCCTGCCGCTGGTCGGTCCGGCGATCACCACCTGGCTGTGGGGCGGTTTCGCCGTCGACAGCCCGACCCTGAACCGCTTCTTCTCGCTGCACTACCTGCTGCCCTTCATGATCGCCGGCGTGGTGATCCTGCACGTCTGGGCCCTGCACGTGGTGGGCCAGAACAACCCGACCGGCGTCGATCCCAAGTCGAAGGCCGATGTCCTGCCCTTCACGCCGTACGCGACAGTGAAGGACGGCTTCGCGATGAGCCTGTTCCTGCTCCTCTTCGCCTTCTTCGTGTTCTACATGCCCAACGCCCTGGGACACGCCGACAACTACATCCCGGCCAACCCGCTGGTGACGCCCGCCCACATCGTTCCGGAATGGTACTTTCTGCCGTTCTACGCGATCCTGCGCGCCGTTCCCGACAAGCTGTTCGGCGTGCTGGCCATGTTCGGCGCCATCGCCTGTCTGTTCGCCCTGCCCTGGCTGGACACCTCCAAGGTGCGCTCGATGCGCTACCGGCCGACCGCCAGGATCCACTTCTTCATCTTCGTGGTGGCGTGCTGCATCCTGGGCCTCTGCGGCGCCAAGCTGCCGTCGGAGCCGGTCATCCCGGGCCTGACGACATTCAACCTGGTGGACGCCGACCTGAACAGCTTTGTCTGGCTGTCCCGTCTGGCGGCGTTCTATTATTTCGCTTTCTTCCTGGCGATCCTCCCCCTGCTCGGCTTGTTCGAAAAGACCTTGCCGGTGCCGGATTCCATCGCCTCCCCCGCCCTGTCGCATCCGGCCACTATTCCGGCCGCAGCGACCGCCGCGCCTGAAATGAAGGGCTGACTTCGATGCTGCGCAAACTTTCCGTCATCGCAGCGGTCGCGGGTCTCCTGACGGCCGGCCTCGCGGGCCCCGCCCTGGCCAGCGGTCACGCGCTGCCGGCCAAGGAGGTCAAGTGGTCCTTCGACGGCCCGCTGGGCAAGTTCGACCAGGCCCAGCTGCAACGCGGCTACAAGGTGTATCGCGAGGTCTGCTCGGCCTGCCACGCGATGAGCCTGGTCAGCTTCCGTAACCTCGGCGACAAGGGTGGCCCGTTCTACGACGAGAAATACTCGGCCAAACACGGCAAGACCTCGAACGACAACCCCAAGGTCAAGGCGATCGCCAAGGAGTACGAGGTCGCCGACATCGACTCCGAGACCGGCGATGCGATCAAGCGTCCGGCCACCCCGGCCGACCGCTTCGTCTCGCCCTTCGCCAACGAGGCCGCGGCCCGCGCCAGCAACGGCGGCGCGCTGCCGCCGGACATGTCGCTGCTGGCCAAGGCTCGTGAAGAAGGCCCCAACCACATCTATTCGATCCTGACCGGCTATGCGGCGCCGCCGGCCGGCTTGAAGATCGGCGACAACCAGCACTACAACAAGTACATGGCGGGCGACCTGACCTCCTATTGGTCGGGCAGCCACGAGCATGTGCCGCCGGGCGGCTTCATCGCCATGGCCCCGCCGCTGAAGGCCAACCAGGTCACCTTCGACGACGGCGCCCCGGCCACCCTCGACCAGGAAGCCAAGGACGTCTCGGCCTTCCTGATGTGGGCCGCCGAGCCCAAGCTGGACGAGCGCAAGCAGACCGGCTTTGCCGTGATGATCTATCTGCTGCTGTTTTCGGGCCTGCTCTATGCCAGCTACCGTAAGGTCTGGAAGAACGAGTCGCACTGATCGCGACCAAGGCTTTCGAGGAATTCAGGGCCCGGCGGAAACGCCGGGCCCTTTTTCTTGGATGGTCTGGGGCGCGGCAAGCGCCGGGTTAAGCCAAAGGCGCGACGCCTTGGGATCGAAGATCAGGCGATAGGCCGACAGCACCGTCGCGCCGATGGCGCCGACCACGCCATCGGGAAGCTCGCCCGCCACCACGGCTGGAACGTTCTGGCGCAGCACGCCGTCCAGCGACAGTCCGCGCAGCGTCCCCGCAGGCTTCTGCCGGGGCGCGTCGGCCGCGCCTCGGGCCCGCACGCCGCCGGCCGAGGCGGTGTCCAGGGCGAACGGGCCAGAGACGCCGCGCAGGCCGTCGGAGGCCGCCGCCAGCACCGTCGGGGTCCCGCCGACCATCGTCACCTTCAACCCGCGGCCGGCGAGGCGCGGCGGGGCGTCGCCCGACCGCAGCTCCAACCGGCACGGGGCGAAGTCCAGGATCATCAGATAACGGTCAAGAACGTCGGCCCCGATGACACCGGTGATCGGGGTGGAAAAGCCGACGCTGCGGTAGTCGAGGTCGCGCACTGTCACAGCCGTCGCTGCGGTACGCTGGCCAGCGACGCTCACCGGAAGGCTCAGGGCGGTGTCGGAAAAGCCCGCCGTCTGGGCGGCGGTCTCGTGCAGCAGGGTGCGGGGCGCCGACAGGTCGATGACGAAATCGCCGCTGACCCCGCCGATCGCGGCGGGGGCGACCACGGCGCCGTTTTCGAACCAACAGGCCGTTGTCCCGGCGACGGCGCGACCGCTGCTCGCCGCCAACAGACTCAGGACCAACACGGGGATCGGGTGGCGCATGACCCGATCCTAGCCAAGCTTTTGTCGTCCGGCGACAGGTGACGTCTCGGCTTCCCTAATGTGACTATGGACATAGAAAGCTCTGTTATACAGAGTTATCTGCAAGTTCGTCATTCCAAGCCTAGGAGGCCATCGTGCGTCTGTTTTCCGCCCTGATCCCGATCGTGATCCTGACCACCTGCGCCGGTGTCGGCCAAGCCCAGACCCCGCCCGATCCCGCCGCTCGGATCGCCGAGCAAAAGGCCGCCATGAAGGCCCTGGCCTGGATGGACGGCGTCTGGCGCGGTCCGGCGGTCGCCACCGGCGCGGGCGGTCGCAAGATCGAGCTCACCCAGACCGAACGCAGCGGTCCGTTGCTGGACGGCGTGTTGCACGTGGTCGAGGGCCGTGGCTACAACGCCGACGGCACGACCGGCTTCAACGCGTTCGGCGTGATCTCCTATGATCCCGCCAAGGGCTACAGCATGCGCTCCTACGCCATGGGCCATGCCGGCGACTTCCCCATGACCCTGACGCCGACTGGCGCAGTCTGGACTATCCCTGCCGGGCCGGCGACCCTGCGCTATACGATCACCGCCCAGAACGGCGTTTGGCACGAGGTTGGTGAACGCGTGGTCGAGGGCCAGCCGCCGACGCCGTTCTTCGAGATGACCCTGAAGCGTATCGGCGACAGCGCATGGCCATCGGCCGGGGCGATCGCGCCGAGCTAGGCCTCGCCTTTCGCCCCACCGGCCCGCTGGAACAGCTGCAAGGTCCGGAGCATGGCCAGCTTGGCGCCGTCGGCATGGTGGCCGCTCGGGGCGACGAAGGCGTGACCGGCGTCGTACAGCCAGACCGGCAGGTCGGGATGGGCGGCCTCGATCGAAGCGACGTCGGCCAGCGGGATCAGCGCGTCGGTCTTGCCGAAATGCAGGATGGTTGGGACCCTCGGCGTCTCATCGACATAGGCGATAATGTCGCCGCCGTAGAAGCACGCGACCGCTTTCAGCCCCTGGCAGCGGCTGGCTGCGAGCCAGGCGGTCGTGCCGCCGTAGCAGAAGCCCAGGGCGAAGACCGGACCAGCCGCTGAGAGAGCGTCGATCGCCGCCTGCACGCGAGGCAGGGCCGCGGCGCCCCAACCGCTGGCCTCGCCCATCGCCATGCGGGCCTCGAGAGCTTGTGGGTCAAGATCGGCGACGGGGAAGGGGATTTGGGGGCCGTCGAGCAGGCAAGGCGCGATGACCTCATAGCCCTGGTCGGCCAGGCCGTCGGACAGCTCGCGGATGTGAGGCGTGACACCCCAGATGGCGTGCAGGATCACCAACCCCCCGCGCCGCGCGTCGCCGGGCGGAGCGTGATAGGCGGCGAAGGGCTCTCCGCTGGCCGTCACCAGGCTGATGCGCCCGCCGGCCATGCTCAGGCCGCGCCGTGGGCCTGGAAGAGGGCCAGGGTTCGCGCCCGGGCCATCTGGGCGTCGTCGAGGTCGGCGTCGGGTCGGCCGTCGTTGTTGAAGCCGTGGCCGCTGTTCTCGTAGATGTAGATGGGCACGTCGGGATGGGCGTCTTCAACCGCCGCCTTGACGGCGTCGGCGGGGATATGGCCGTCCTTGCGGCCCAGGTGGACGATCACCGGGCAAGTCAGGGGTAGGGCGGCGTTGGCCGCGACCATGCTGCCGTAATAGCTCGACCCTGCGGCCAGGCCCGTCAGCTTACTCGCCGCCAGCCAGACCAGCGAGCCACCCAGGCAATAGCCGACCGCGAAGACCGGGCCGCGCGGGGCCAGGTCGTCGATACAGGCCTGGATGTCCGACAGCATCTTCTCCAGGCCGATGGACTGGACGTGGCCGATCCCGATCGGGAAGGCCGCCGGCTCATGCTCGGCAACGTAACCGGGTTCCGCGCGGTCGAAGATCGACGGCGCGAGCACTTCGAAGCCCAAGGCCGACCAGCGCGCCACGTCGGCCAGCACATATTCGTCCAAGCCGAAGATCTCCTGGATCACTACGATCCCGCCCTTGCGCGGCCCCTGCGGCGCGGCCTGGGCGGCGGTGAAGGCGAAGCCGTCGAGAGCTGAGGTGAAGGTGACGGTGTCGGTCATGGGACGCTCAAGCGAAGGGTTGATACGGAAACGGCCGGATGTGAGCCCGGCCGCTGGTGGTTCTAGACGTTGAACCGGAAGTGCATCACGTCGCCGTCCTTGACGATGTAGTCCTTGCCCTCGGCCTTCATCTTGCCGGCCTCCTTGGCGCCGTTTTCGCCGCCCAGGGCGACGAAGTCCTCGTAGGCGATGGTCTCGGCGCGAATGTAGCCCTTCTCGAAGTCGGTGTGGATGACGCCGGCCGCCTGGGGGCCGGTATCGCCCACATGGATGGTCCAGGCGCGGGCTTCCTTGGGGCCGACCGTGAAATAGGTCTGCAGGTCCAGCAGGGTGTAGGCCTCGCGGATCAGGCGGTTCAGGCCGGGTTCTTCCAGGCCCAGGGTCTCCAGGAACTCGGCCCGTTCATCGGCGTCGAGCAGGGCGATCTCGCTTTCGATCTGGGCCGAGATCACCACCGACTTGGCGTTGTCCTGGGCGGCGCGGGTGGCCACCAGGTCGGAATAGCCATTGCCCTTGTCGGCGCTACCTTCATCGACATTGCAGACATAGAGGGCCGGCAGGGCGGTCAGCAGTTGCAGCATGTGCCAGGCCTTCTGGTCGTCCTCGTCGATCGTGGCGGCGCGAGCCGGCCGGCCGGCCCGCAGCAGGTCCAGGGCGATGGTCGCCAGACGCAGGGTGTTGGCGCTTTCCTTGTCGGCGCCGACCTTGGCGCGCTTCTCCAGGGCGGGAACGCGCTTTTCCAGGCTCTCCAGGTCGGCCAGCATCAGCTCCATCTCGACGATCTCGAGATCGCTGAGCGGGTCGATGCGGCCCTCCACGTGGACGATGTCGCCGTCCTCGAAGCAGCGGGCGACGAAGGCCACGGCGTCGCAGTCGCGGATATTGGCCAGGAACTGGTTGCCCAGGCCTTCGCCCTTGCTCGCGCCGCGCACCAGGCCGGCGATATCGACGAAGGTGATCCGGGCCGGGATGATCTCCTTGGAGCCGGCGATCTTGGCCAAGGCGTCCAGGCGCGGCTCCGGCACCGCCACTTCGCCGGTGTTGGGCTCGATCGTGCAGAACGGATAGTTGGCGGCCTGGGCCTGGGCGGTTTGCGTCAAGGCGTTGAACAGGGTGGACTTGCCGACATTGGGCAGGCCGACGATGGCGACTTTAAGGGCCATGGATCTCTCGTGAATTTCGTTGGCGCGCGCTTAGCACGGATCGGCGGGGAAGTCCCCTTCGGTGCGTGAGGCTCCATCCACTTGGCCCCGCGAAGCGGTCAGGTCGGGGCAAGGGGGTGTCTCTTGCTGGTCCAAGACGCGCCCAGTTCGAGGTGGGCGAGCGCGCCGGTCTCGAACACAAGGCTTGCGAGTGTTACTCTGTATGTCGGCGGGCGTGTGATGATTTGGCGCCGGCGGAAGAAGACGCCGCAGAGGTAGCTTGAGCGTCTTAAAAAGTTCTGTCGAAATTCCGACATAATAAAACGCCGAGCAAATTATTTGGTCGAAACATGACGCGGGCCGATTTTAGTGATTACATACTTTTCACCGCTTCACCGCCATTCCGGGCGAGCGACCCGGCCCGGGTATCCGATGAGTCAGGGCCTAGCTTCCACCTACACCTATGTCGCTTCCAGTCTCGATGGGCGGGCGTCTTTCCTTGACCTGAAGGTCATGGCAGACTCCGACGAGATGACCCGCCACGCCCAACGGCTGTTGGCCGATCATCGCAGCTGCGACAAGGTCGAGGTCTGGGCTGACAGCGTCTGCGTGGCCGTGGTGGCGCGCTAGCCGGATGACGCGACCGCGCCATCCGGCTAGCGCTCTCAACCCAGAGCATTTTTCGAACGAAGTGGTTCCGGTTCGCGCGAAGAAAAATGCGTCAAAACAGAAGATTAGAGCTCACGGCCTGACGCAGTCAGGTCGGGAAATGCTCTAACCCTTGTCGACGACGTGGGTGGTCGGGCGGTCGTCGCCGGCCGACAGTTCCTCGTGCCACTGCCCCTTGGCGTCCTCGTAGACGATGCCCGTATCGTTCTCGTCGGTGAGTTGTTGTTCACTGGCCACGCGTTGGGCGGTTTTCAGGGCCGCCTCGTGGGTCGGGAAGGTCTCGGAGAACACGTCGCCCAACTTGTAGGCCCAGCCGCCGTCGTGTTCGACGATGGTGTAGGTGATGTCGGTCATGGGCGGACTCCGTGGTCTGGGGCGGGATTAGGGGCAGGGGAACGGCGGGAAGGAGAGCACGGTTCCGGGACGGCGTCTTGCGACGGGTTCCGAACCTTCACCTTTGCGCCGCGTTTAGAAAGCTACAGCCTAGCTCTGGAGTTCCCATGATCCCTGTTCCCGCGCGCGCCGCCCTGCTGCTGACCGGCCTGCTCGCCGTGGCGGCCTGTTCGCCGAAGACCGAGCCGACGACCGCCCGGTCCGCGCCCGAGGCGACCCGCGGGGTCGGGGCCGAGGTGCTGGTCTATCAATGCGACAACGGCCAGACGTTGCGGGCCAGCTATCCCGACCGCGACACGGCCCTGGTCGAATATCAGGGCCGCTCGCGCATCCTGAAGAGCGCCCGCGCGGCCAGTGGCGCGCGCTATGTCGGCGACAGCCTGCAGTGGTGGACGCAAGGGTTGGCGCGCGGCGCCGTGGCGCCCCTGGCGATGGGCGAGGACCTGGCCTCAGCGGTCAGTGTCAACTGCGCGGTCGTTCCGCCGCCGGCCGTCACCGCTCCGCCGGCTCAGCCGCCTGTGGCGGTGACGGAGCCGGCGCCGATCGCCGCCGTGAGCCCGCCCGCGCCGGTTCCGGTGGTGACGCACGCGCCTACGCCGCTCGCAGAGTCGCTGATCGGGCCGTCGCGTGACCTGGGCGGCGTGCTGCCGCTCAAGCACGGGATCTTCGTGGCGTCCGGCGCCTCGTGCGGCTCACCGCCCAACGCCGCTCTGCGCCGCTATGACGGTGTGGGCCTCAGCGGGGCTCATACGCGCGCCTGCCGGGCCAAGGTGCTGTCACATCGCGGCAAGGCCTATGAGGTGGATCAGTCGTGTCTCGACGCCGGGTCAGGCCCCGCCAAGCGCACGAGCGAACGCCAGACGATCGTGATCGAGAACAACCTGAACTTCGTCCTGCGCCGCAAGGCCGGCGAGCAGCGCTTCAAATACTGCGCGGCCTCGCTGCTGCCGGCTGGGGTGAAGTAAAATCCTTCTCCCCTCGTGGGAGAAGGTGGCGGCCAAGGGCCGACGGATGGGGGGCCTCTCGAACGGAACCGCCGCGACCGGCCTTTCGGCTGATCGCGGCGGTTCTGGTCTTCAACCCCTCATCCGACCCGCTGCGCGGGCCACCTTCTCCCGCAAGGGGAGAAGAAGATCACGCCACCTTCACCCGCGCCGCGCTCTCCGGGAGGTCCGTCCCGAACGCCCGCTGGAAGAACTCGGCCACGGTCGGGCGCTCCAGCTCATCGCACTTGTTGAGGAAGGTCAGGCGGAACGCCAGGCCGATGTCGCGGTCGAAGATGTCGGCGTTCTGGGCCCAGGTGATGACGGTGCGGGGGCTCATGACCGTGCTGATGTCGCCGTTCATGAAGGCGTTGCGGGTCATGTCGGCGACGCGGACCATGGCGGCCAGGGTGCGCTTGCCGTCCGGATTGTCATAGGAGGGGTTCTTGGCCAGAACGATGCCGGCCTCGACGTCGTGGTCGAGATAGTTGAGCGTCGTGACGATGCTCCAGCGGTCCATCTGGCCCTGGTTGATCTGCTGGGTGCCGTGATAGAGCCCCGTGGTGTCGCCCAGACCGATAGTGTTGGTCGTGGCAAACAGCCGGAAATAAGGGTTGGCGCGGATGACCCGGTTCTGGTCGAGCAGGGTCAGCTTGCCGCCGGCCTCCAGCACGCGCTGAATGACGAACATTACATCCGGGCGACCAGCGTCATATTCGTCGAACACCAAGGCGATCGGGCGCTGCAAGGCCCAGGGCAGAATTCCCTCACGGAACTCGGTGATCTGCTTGCCTTCCTTCAGGACGATGGCGTCCTTGCCGACCAGATCGATGCGCGAGACGTGGCTGTCGAGATTGACCCGCACCAGCGGCCAGTTCAGCCGGGCGGCGATCTGCTCGATGTGGGTGCTCTTGCCGGTGCCGTGATAGCCCTGGACCATCACCCGGCGATCATGGGCGAAGCCCGCGCAGACGGCCTTGGTCGTCTGAGGATCGAACCGGTAGGCGGCGTCGATCTCCGGGACGTGGCTGTCCTTGTGGCTGAAGTACGGGACCTTCATGTCGCTGTCGACGCCGAACGCGTCGCGCAGCGTGACCCACTTGTCGGGGGCCAGGGTGATCAGGGGATCGGCGGCGTGGGCGTCGGTCAGATCGGGCATGCGTTTCCGATACCGCCTTGACGTGGGGGAGGGGAAGGGGCGAGGCGGTTTCAGAGCCCAAAAAAAAGCAAGCACCCCGGATGGCGGGGGCCATCCGGGGTGCTCGGCTCGCACCCGCGAGGGTCTTAGTGGTTGGCGATGATCACCGAGGCGATCAGGCCGGTGGCGACGGCCGTCAGCAGGAAGCGGTCGTTCACCTGCTGCCAGCGATAGCCGCGGGGCGGGGCGCGCAGGCCATGACGGCGATAGTCGCTCACATAGTAGCGGTTATCGCGGTAGCGGGCGTCCAGGCGCTGGCCGCGCTGCCAGCGGCGGGCGTCGTGGCGGCCGTCCTTGCGACCCTCGCGATAGGCGTGACGTTCGTCGCGACGGTCATCGCGACGGTCATCGCGACGGTCGTAGCGGCTATCGTGACGGTCATCGTGACGTTGCTCGTAGCGATGGTCGTCGTAACGTTGCTGGCCGGCGGCCATGGCTGTCCCCGACAGGGCCGTGCCGGCCAGCAGGGTGGCGGCCAGGGTAGAAATGATCAGACGCTTCATGGTGAGGTCCTTTCCTGGAGTGTGTGTCGGTCCGACACCGCCGAACCTCGTCTTCGCAGCTTCGACGCTAGCGAAGGTGATTTGGACCTGGGATGAACGGCGCTAGTCAGGATTAGTTCATGTTGGCTTGGCCGGGTTCGGCTGGCGCCGATTCGAGTTTGGAGCGTTCCCTTGCCCATGAGATTCCCGATGCAGCGCTTGTCCGACCTTCGACCGCACCGAAGCCTTGCCCGGCTGATCGAGGCCGCCAAGGGCGAATTGGGCGTCGTGCTGGCCCTGCTGGTGCTGGCCGGGGGCATGCTGGCGGCGCTGCGCCTGTCCGAAGAGGTCGGCGAGGGCGACACGCGGGTGTTCGACCTGCGCGTGCTCCAGGCCTTGCGGGCTGGCGATCCCCACATCCTGATCGGACCCAAGTGGCTGCATATCGCCGCCGCCGACATCACCGCCCTGGGGTCGGTGACGGTGCTGGGCCTGTTCGTGCTGCTGGCGCTGAGCCTGCTGCTCAGCCTGCGCCGCTGGAGCGCTGCGCTGGTGCTGCTGACGGGCGCGGTCGGCGGGGTCGAGATTAGCCAGGCGCTGAAATATGCCTTCCTGCGCGAGCGGCCGGACCTAGTCTACCGCGCGGTGGAGGCCTCCAATCCCAGCTATCCGTCCGGCCACGCCATGCTGTCGGCCGTGGTGTTCCTGACCTTGGGCACCCTGGCGGCGCGGTTTTCGACCAGGCGTCGGGTCAAGGTGATGGCGATCGGCTCCGCAGTGCTGGTCAGCCTGCTGGTGGGCGCCTCGCGGATCTATCTGGGCGTCCACTGGACCAGCGACGTTCTGGCCGGCTGGAGCATGGGCGCGGCCTGGGCCATGACCTGCTGGCTGGCGGCCTGGGCCTGGGAGCGGCGGGTGGGTCGGCGGCTGGATGGGTCGCTGGAGCGGGGCGAGCCGATTTCCTGACCTCAGGCCGGACCAGCCTGGGCGAAGGCCTCCGGGGAAGACGCCTTGCCTTACCCCGTCATCCCCGATTTCTGCAGGGTCTTGTAAGCCTTGATCACCCGTTGGAGCTTGTGCTCGGCGCTGCGGTCGCCGCCGTTCATGTCGGGGTGGCAGCGCTTGAGGAGGTCCTTGTAGGCGGCGCGGATGGCCGGGCCGTCGGCGCCGGCCTCCAGGTCGAGGTCAGCCAGGGCCTGGCGTTCCAGCTTGCCAAGGTTACGGCTGACGGTGGCGGACTCGGCCTTGCGCTTCTCGGCGCGGAACAGGCCGAAGGGGTCGGCGATGTGGCGGGCGTCGCGGGCGGCGGCGGCGGCGGCCTCGCGCGAGCCCCGGTCGGCCTTCATCGACCAGGTCGGTCGGCCGCCGGTCATCTTCTCCAGCTCCTGCTGCGAGCGAATCTGCCCCTCGCTCATGCCGGCGTAGAAGTTCCAATTCTTGTTGTATTCGGCCGCATGCTTGAGGCAGAAATTATAATAGGCGCCCGGCATGTCGCGCGACTTGGGCGCCTTGGAGGTGGCGGCCAGGCTGCACTCGGGGTGATCGCAACGCACTTCGCCCGGTTTCAGGGCGAAGACGTCGTTCTCCCGCGCCTTCTCCTCGGCCGTTTTCGGCGGGCGGACACGGATGTCAAAAAACTTGGGGCGATATTCAAACTCGGCGCTCATGGCGCCTAGAGTAAGCCGGAGCTATTTCTGTTCAAGGATTGACATGCAAGGAAGACGCTCATGGGCGCCGTCGCAGACACCATCGCCGCGAAATTGACCACCGCTTTCGCCCCCACGCGGCTGGAAGTGGTGGACGATAGCGATCGCCACCACGGTCACGCCGGCCACCGGGAAGGCGGGGAGAGCCATTTCAACCTCGTGATCGAGGCGGAAGCCTTTGCCGGCAAGGGCCGCGTGATCCGCCAGCGGCTGATTCACCAGGCCCTGGCCGACGAATTGGCAGGGCCCGTCCACGCCCTTTCGATTGTCGCCAGGGCGCCCGGAGAGGCCTGACGCCTGCCCGCGAGAACAGGCTTGCGCGACAGCCCCGCGACTGATTGCCTCTCCGCCCGGCGCGGCCTGCCGGAGAGGCAGATTCTTGGCATGAGCGCGCGCGAAATTCCCATTTCCGAGGATGACCTGGCGGCGAGCCTGCCGGCTTTGCTGGGAAAGGCCTATGCCCGATACTCGAACTTCACGGTCGCCGCAGCGGTGATCGACGCGGACGGGGTCGCCCATCTTGGGGTCAATGTCGAGAACGCCGCCTATCCCTCGGGCACCTGCGCCGAGCAGGCGGCGATCGGGGCGATGGTCACGGCCGGCGGGCGCGGGATCGCCACGGTGCTGATCGCCGCTGGCTCAAACGCCGTGGTCCAGCCCTGCGGGGCCTGCCGTCAGCGCATCGCCGAATTCGCGACCGAGGCGTGCGAGATCGTCTCGGTGCAGGACGGCCGGACCACGCGCCGGACGCCGTTCTGGAGCCTGTTGCCCGATTCGTTCGGGCCTCGCGATCTGGATTAGGTCCTACGAAATTGTCGTCTCGGACTACGGACTAGAGCATTTTTCGAGCGAAGTGGTTCCGGTTCGCGTGAAGAAAAATGCTCTAGTCCACCTAGGCTAGACCACCTGGGCAGCCAGGCCTTCGAGCACGCGGCGCAGGTCGGCTTCGCGGAACGGCTTTTGCAGCACGGTGGCGCCCCTGTGGTCCTCCGAGAGGCCCGCCTCGCCATAACCGCTGGCGAAGGCGAACGGCACGCCGCGTTCCTTCAGGGCGTCGGCGACCGGGAAGATCGGGCGGCCGCCCAGATTGACGTCCAGCAGGGCGGCGTCGATGTCGGCGCTGGCTGCCAGGCGCAAGGCTTCTTCGAGTTCGGCGGCGGGGCCGACGACCACGCAGCCAAGGTCGCTCAGCATGTCCTCCACAAGCATGGAGACCAGAGCCTCGTCTTCGACCACCAAGACTCTAAGGGCGGCGAGGGTCTTCATTTTTCAAGGCTCCAGAGCACGGATCGGCAATATCGTGGTGCTTATGACGTCAAGGCTATCATAGGCTAGGTTGATTTCAGCGGACAGTTCGCGCGCGATGCCGCTTTGCCGCCATCGGACGGCGCGACCGCAGCGCGGCGGCAGAGGGGCGCGGCGGCAGAGGGGTGCGGGGCCGCAGCGTCCGGTTTGGGTCAGGGTCAGCAAACGGCGATCTTGGATCTTCAGGGCCAGGTCACCTGTGTCCTCGATCCCGCCCCCTCGGACATGGCCCATCGCCTTGGCCAAGCTGTCTAACCCCCGTCACGCCCTGCGCAATACACCCAGCGCGCCGGTGACACATCGCCAAGGTGAAAGTTCCTTGCTGGAGTAATCCTGCGCCCGCGAAGGGCGTGAGTTCAAACAGATTATTCGGGAACTGCTCAGGAAATCAATTATTTAGGTATGGCATCCGACTTATGGCCCGGCGGGAGTTGCTTCCCATCGAAGCATTGCTGCCGATCAGGAGAGGCAGTGGGTCAAGACCGCGACATCACTTTAGCGCACCGCGTCTTCCAAGCGACCGCTGATCCGCAGGCCGGTGACCTGGTTACGCTGACGGCGCAGCACCTGGAAGCGGTGATGATGGAAGATGAAGATCTGCCCCGGTTCGGGAATGGTTTGGGCCTCGTGGATCACCAGGCCGGCGATGGTCACGGCGTCGCCTTCCGGTAGCCGCCAATCCATGGCCCGGTTGAGGTCGCGCACCGTCACGTGGCCATCGACATGCACCGAACCGTCCGCCTGAGGACGAAGACCCTCGACCTTGGTGTCATGCTCGTCCTCGATCTCGCCGACGATCTCCTCGAGGATGTCCTCCAGGGTCACCAGGCCCTGGAGGGCGCCGTACTCGTCGACCACCAGCGCGAAATGGCTTCGGCGCTTGAGGAAGGCGTTGAGCTGGTCCTTCAGGTTCGTCGTGTCGGGGATGAACCACGGCTCGCGCTGGATCGTGGCCACGTCGATGGCGTCGATGTCGCCATTGGCGGCGGCCATGGCGCGCAGCAGGTCGCGGGCGTGCAGCACGCCGACGATGTTGTCGGCGTTGTCGCGATAGAGCGGGATGCGGGTGTGCTGGGCCTCCAAGGCCTCGGCCACCAACTCGCGGATCGGCAGGTCGGCGTCAATCAGGGTGATCGACTTGCGGTGGACCATGATCTCCGAGACGTCCATGTCCGACAGGTCCAGCACCCCGCCCAGCATCCGCCGGTCGCCGCTCTCCACGCCGCCCTCGGAGTGGTGGTACTCGACCGCGCCGCGAATCTCCTCGTGGGCGGCCAGCACGTCGACCTCCATGGTCAGCTTGACGCCGAACAGCCGCAGCGTCCGCCGCACGATCCACTGGATGGCGTAGATGATCGGGCCAAACAGCCGCACCATCAGCAGGGTGGGCCCCGACAGGAAGCGCGCCACGTCGTCGGACTTCAGGATCGCCAGGGTCTTGGGCAGCACCTCGGCGAACACCAGCACCAGAACCGTCATCGCCCCGGTCGCCGCCGCCACGCCCCAGGGTCCGGGGATCGCGGCGGTCAGCACCTGGGTGGTCAGGGCCGAGGCCAGGATGTTGATCAGATTGTTGCCCAGCAGCACCGCCCCGATCATCGTCTCCTGATCGGCCAGCAGCCTGTTGACCCGCTTGGCCGGACGATCCCCCTCCCGCTCCAACTGGTGCATGCGAGCTCGCGAGGCGGCGGTCAGCGACGTCTCGGCGGCCGAAAACAGGGCTGAGATCGCCAACAGGACGACGATGATCGGCGCGAGGCCGAGTATGGCGGTGAGGATCATGCCGCCTTCCTACGCTTCCTCCGCGCAAAGCGGGAAGTAGGCTGGTGGAAATAGGCCACCAACGCGCTCGAAAGGTCTCGCCGCTGACCGGCGCCTCAGCGTCCGGAGGGCGGTCCGACAGGCGCCCAGTTCGGAGAGCCCTTCTCATAGGGTTCGTCGGCAAGGGCGTGGGCTTGCGAGCCATCGGCGCGCATGACGAAGATTTCGCCATAGGGCTGCGGGTTGGCCGGGTGAAGCAGCGCTTCGTCCTTGAATCCGCCCCGGCCGCTGGCGAAGGCGATCCACTGGCCATCGGGCGACCAGGCGCTGTGGGCGTCGTTGCCAGGCGAACGCGTGAGGCGCTTCAGGTCCGAGCCATCGGGGCGGATGGAATATATCTCGTAGTCGCCGTCGATGTCGGCGGTGAAGGCGATGACGCCGCCGGTCGGCGACCATGTGGGAAAATTGTAGTGCGCGGGCCCGCTCAGCAGCACACGGGACGCGCCGGTGTCCAGATCGAGGATATCGAGCGCCCGGACCGCGCCCGCCTGGCGATAGACGAGGTGGAGGCCATCGGGGGACCAGTCGGGGAAACCGAAATTGCCGCCGCCCTGGGTCAACATCCTGAGGCCGCCGCCCTTGGTGTCGATAACGGCGATGTCGGCCCGGGCCGGTCCTTGGAGGCCTTGGAAGAACTGGCCGAGGCCGAACGCGATCCGGTCGCCTTGGCGCGACCAGCTGGGAGCCAGCGCGCTCTTTTGGGGATCGCTGAACAGGACGGAGGCCTGGGATCCGTCGGCCCGCATCATTAGGATGCTGTTGTGCAGGATGCCCGCAGTCTTGTCGTTGCTGACCCGGCGATCGCCGGAGGGGGAATAGGACGGGAAGACGCCGACGCGTTTGAGGGCGAACCTTGGATCCAGGGAGATCCAGCGGCGATCCGGCGGCCAGGTCTTGTCCACCTCGCGGTGAAAGAGCATATGGCGGCCGTCCGCCGACCAGCTGGGGCTGTTGAACTCGCCCCGGGCGCCAGAGGGCCCGCTGATCGTCTCAACGCCGCCTTCGGGACCGCCGGTCACGTAGCCGACCTTGCCGGACGACAGCCAATGCGGCGACCATTTCTCGCCCGGTCCCGAGGTCAGCGCTTGGCGCGCGCCGGTCTCGACGTCGATCACCTCGATCTGGCTGATCCCTCGCAAACGCATGGGACTGGTGATGTTGCGCACCTCTTCGATCGTGGTCGCGTAGAAGGCCAGCTTCGCGCCATCGGGCGACCATGAGGGGCTGCCGCCGAACTGGCCGTCCTGGGTGATGCGGCGCAGGCTCGAGCCGTCGGCCTTTACGACATAGATCTCGGTCGAGTGGCGGATCGAGAAGTCACCCTTGGGCGAGCGGGGATGGCTGGACTCGCGATCCGAGGAGAAGGCCAGCCACTGCCCGTCCGGCGACCAGGACGGGCGAAAGTCGCCCGCCGGGTTGTGGGTCAGGTTGCGCACTGCCTTGCTGGCCAGGTCCAGGATCCAGATGTCGGCCTGGCCGCCACGGCTCGAAACGAAGGCCAGCGAACGGCCGTCGGGCGAAAGAGCGGCCTGGTCGTCATAGGCGGGCGAAGCCACCAGAGGTTCCAGTCCCGAGCCATCGAGATGGGAGCGGTAGATGTCCGAGGTCCCAGCCCGCCGCGACGTGAAGAGCACCCACTTTCCATCGGGCGAAAAGCTGGCGTTGGAGTCCAGTTCCGCGTCGGGCAGGAACGGCCGCGCATGGCTACCGTCCGCGTCGGCGAGGAAGATGTCGCTGTTGATCGGCGCGAAGCTGGCGAAGGCGACTTCGTACTTGGGTTCGGCCGCCCAGGCGGGCAGGGCGCTACAGGCCAGAACCATGGAAGCGACAATGCACGTGAATGTTTTCATGACCCACCTCAAAACTTTTAGGCGAGTATCGAGGAGAGATTTTGGGGAGTCCATGCGCGATAGCGCGGCGAACGCCTAAACCGAGCCTTCCTCCACGAGGAAGGCCCGCAGCGCCTCACGATCCACGTCCTTGGCCACGAACGCGTCGCCGATCGCGCGGACCAGCACGAAGGTGAGCGTCCCGCCCTGCGCCTTCTTGTCCTGGCCGCAGTGGGCGACCAGGGCGTCGGCGTCGAACGGCGCGGGGCGGATGTCGGCCAGCCGGGTCGGCAGGCCCGCCGCCTTGATCGCCGCCTCCGCGCGGACGGCGTCCTGGGTGGAGCACAGGCCCTGGCGGACCGAGAACCGGAAAGCCTGCGCCATGCCCAGGCCCACGGCCTCGCCGTGCTTGAGCGCGTCGCCAAAGCCCATCTCGGCCTCGACCGCGTGGCCGAAGGTGTGGCCGAGGTTGAGCAGGGCGCGGCGACCGGCCTCCTTCTCGTCCTCGGCGACGATCTCGGCCTTCATCTCGACCGAGCGGCCCACGGCCTTGACCAGGGCGGCGGTGTCGCGCTCGAGCACGGCCTTGACGTTAGCTTCGAGCCACTCGAAGAACGCGAAATCGCCCAGCAGGCCGTACTTGATGATCTCGGCATAGCCGCAGGCCATCTCGCGGGCGGGCAGGGTGGCCAGGATGTCGAGGTCGGCCAGCACCAGGCGCGGCTGGTGGAAGGCGCCGATCAGGTTCTTGCCGCGCGGGGTGTCGATGGCGGTCTTTCCGCCGACGGACGAATCCACTTGAGCCAGCAGGGTGGTGGGAATCTGGATGAAGTCGATGCCGCGCTTGTAGATCGCCGCCGCGAAGCCCGTCAGGTCGCCAACCACCCCTCCGCCGAATGCGATGACCATGTCGCCGCGCTCCAGGCCCAGCGCCAGCAGCCGATCGGTCAGGTCGGCCAGGCCCTCGAAGCTCTTGGTCTCCTCGCCGGGTGGCACCAGGATCACGTCGGTGGCGATGCCGGCGTGCTCGAGCGAAGCGGCCAGGCGCTCGCCATGGTGCTCGCCGACAATGGTGTCGCTGACAATGGCCACGCGAGGACGTTTCAGCAGGGGGGCGATGTGCTGGCCGGCCTTGTCGATCAGTCCGGTTCCCACGACCACATCATAGGCGCGCGCGCCCAGGCCTACTGGAATGCTACGGATCACTGGATTTCACTTTCAGAAGATGAGGTCGGGGCCAGATGGACGTCGAGCGCCCGCAACACCGCCTCGACCGCCACGCCGTGGGCGGTGTCGCCGGGCTCGACCGTCAGGTGGGCCTCGCCATAGGCGGGGTAGCGGGCGTGGGCTTGCTCGCGCAACACCATCAGCGGGTCGCGGTTCTTGAGCAGCGGGCGGCCTTCCTTGCGGCCGATGCGGCGCGCCAGCAGCTCGAGGTCGGCCTTCAGCCAGACGGCGACGGCCTTGTCCTTGATCAGGGCGCGGGTCTCGGCGTTGGCGAAAGCCCCACCGCCAGTAGCCAGCACGTGCGGCGGCTCGTCCAACAGTCGGGCGATCACCCGCCGCTCGCCGTCGCGGAAGGCGCCTTCGCCCATCTCGGCGAAGATCTCGGGGATCGTGCGACCTGCGGCCGCCTCGACCTCGGTGTCTGCGTCGCGGAACGGCAGCTCCAGCGCCGTGGCCAGCCGGCGACCGACGCTGGACTTGCCCACGCCCATCAGTCCGACCAGAACGATGGTCTTGTGGCGCAGATGGGCGCGGGAAGGGGCGGGTTGGTCGGTCATGCCTCCTGCCGGTTTACACGAGGCCGGGCCGCTCCGCCAAGGCTTGGGACAAGCGCGCGCCCAAGCTCGCCGCGAGGGCTAGAAGTTTCACCAGACGTCAACCTGCGGCATACTTGGCCCATGGCTTCTTCCAAGCGACTTACGACCGTCTCGGCGCTGGCTCTGGCCACGCTGTTTTCGACATCGGCCTTCGGGGCCGCCTGGGCCCAGGTCCAGGTCCAGACCCTGGCGCCGCCGGACCTGTTCTCGACCCCGGCGGGCGACACCGGGCTATCGGCCGACCTCTGGAAGGACACCGCGCCGGGCATCGCCCGCGAGGTGCTGCCCAAGCTGGCCGCCAAGCCGCTGTCGCCGGCCAGCGCGGCTCTGGCGCATCGCGTGCTGGCCACCGGCGCCAACGGTCCGGCCGAGGTCGGGAGCGAGCCGGACATGGGCGCGGCTCGCGCCATGGCCCTGATCGCCCTGGGGGATGCGGCTGGGGCCGGCGCTGTTCTCGACCGCGCCCCCGGCGTGGCCGGCAACTCAGCGCTGTCGATGGCGGCGGCCGAGGCGGCGCTGATCACCGGGGCCGACGCCAAGGCCTGCGGCGTCGGCGAGGCGCTGGGCGTCGACAGGAGCAATCCCTATTGGCTGCGGCTGCGGGCCTTCTGCCAGGCCCTGGCCGGCCAGACCGACGCGGCGCAACTGACGCTCAACCTGGCCGCTGGCCAGACCCAGGACGCCGACTACATGCGGCTGATGAACGCCCTGCTGAGCGGTTCGCCGGCGGGGGCGGCCAATTTGCGCAACGGCATAAATTACGCCCTGTCGCGCAAGCTGGGCCTGGATTTGCAAGCTGCCGCCGCGACGGCCTCGCCGGCCCTGAAACCCGTGCTCAAGCCGTCAGGCGATATGGCCGCCTTGGCAAGCGGCGGCGACCTGACCGCCGCCCAGACCGCCGACGTGGCCTCGCTGCGCCAGGCCAAGGGCTTGCCGGCGTTCATCGACGCCGCCAAGGCATCGACCGCCTTGATCGCAGCCCTGGCGCGCGCCGACGCGCCGCTGGAGGACCCGGTGCTGTTCGCCAAGGCGGCCCTGGCGGCGGGAGATCTCGCCACCGCCCAGTCGATCCGTGGCAGGCTGACCCAGGACCAGATCCCTGGCGCCACCGCCACCGACCTGGCCCTGCTCGACGCCGCCCTGTCGGCGGCGGCCGGCAAGCCCAACGCCCAGATCCTTGATGGTCTGGTGGAGCGCGGCGCCCAGGCGGGCGCCAAGTCGGCTGCCCAGCCCGCCGCCCTGATCCTTGCCGCCTTGGGCGGGACGATGGGGCCCGAGGCCCGCGCCCGGTTCGCGACCTTCGATCCCGGCAAGTCCGCCGCCTCGGCCGCCCGGCTGACGGTGTTGGACGCCGCCGCCGCCGCTCATCGCCAGGGCGAGACGGCGCTGCTGGCGCTATCGGTGTCGGCTGACGCTGGCGCGAGCGGTCCTGGTCCGGTGGATCGCGCTCGCCTGGTCCGCGCCCTGGCCCAGGCCGGGCTGGACGCCGACGCCCGCGCCCTCGCGGTGGAGGGGCTGTTGGGGCTGCAGGTAAAATGAGCGCATCCGCCGCCGGCTGGATCGACGCGTTCCTTGAGATGATGGCCGTCGAGCGCGCCGCAGCCCGTAACACCCTGACCGCCTATGAGAAGGACCTGGCCGACGCGCGGGCGTTCCTGGCCTCGCGCGGCGACCTGGACGGGGCCTCGGCCGAGGCGATCGAGGCCTATTTCGCCGACCTGGGCGCGCGGGGCCTCTCCCCCGCCACCGCCGCCCGTCGCCGGTCGGCCCTGCGCCAGTTCTATCGCTTCGTGCTGGGTGAGGGCTGGCGGGACGACGATCCCTCTCGCCGGGTCGAGGCCCCCAAGGCCGGACGGCCGCTGCCCAGGGTCCTGTCGCGCGACGCGGTCGAGCGGCTGATCGCGGCGGCGGCCGCCAAGGACGGCGCCCAGGGTGTGCGCCTGGCCTGCATGATCGAGCTGCTCTACGCCTCGGGCCTGCGGATCTCCGAGCTGCTGAACCTGCCCCTGGCGGCCCTGGCCCGGGACCCCGCCTTCCTGATGGTCAGGGGCAAGGGCGGCAAGGAGCGGCTGGCCCCGCTGAACGACGCCGCGCGTGCGGCCGTCAAGGCCTATCTGGAGGTTCGGGCCGGCTTTCTTCCGAAAGGCGTCAAGGACAGCCCGTGGCTGTTCGTCTCGCGCGGCAAGGGCGGCAAGCTGACAGCGCGGCGGGTGTCGCAACTGCTGGAGGACGCCGCCATCGCCGCCGGCATCGATCGCGCAGCGGTCAGCCCCCACGTCCTACGCCATGCCTTCGCCACGCACCTGCTGGAAGGCGGCGCCGACCTGCGGGTGATCCAGACCCTGCTAGGCCATGCCGACATCGCCACGACCCAGATCTACACTCACGTGGCCGGGGATCATCTGGCGGCGGTGGTGAAGAGCAAGCATCCGCTGGCAAAAAAGGGCTGAGGCGTGGTACGCCCCGCGCCTCGATCCGAAGGGGCGCCCCATGGCCGATGAAACCCGCGACAGCAACGGCGCCGTCCTCGCCGACGGCGACAACGTCACCCTGATCAAGGACCTCAAGGTCAAGGGCTCGGGTGGCGTCACCCTGAAGCGCGGAACCCTGGTCAAGAACATCCGCCTGACCGGTGACACCGACGAGATCGAGGCCAATGTCGAGAAGGTGCGCGGCCTGGTGCTGCGGGTGGAGTTCGTCAAGAAGGCCTAGGGTAAACGCTAGGGCCTACCCCTCCGCCGCCGCCTTCAACCCGGCGATGTCCAGCTTGACCATCTGCATCATCGCCGCAGCCACGCGCTGGGCCTTGGCCTTTTCGGGGCCGCCCATCAATTCCAGCAGGATATTGGGCACGACCTGCCAGGACAGGCCGTACTTGTCCTTGGCCCAACCGCATTGCACCGCCTTGCCGCCGTCGGTGGTGAAGGCCTCCCAATAGTGATCGACCTCCGCCTGGTCTTCGCAATGGACGACGAACGACACCGCCTCGGTAAACTGGAAGTGCGGGCCGCCGTTCAGGCCGGTGAAGGCTTCGCCGTCCAGCGCGAAGCCGATCGTCATCACGCTGCCGGCCGGGCCGGGGCCGCCTTCGCCATAGCGTGAGACGCTGGTAATCTTCGAATTGGGGAAGACGGAGACATAGAAGTTGGCGGCCTCTTCGGCCTGGGTGTCGAACCACAGGAATGGGCTGATCTTCGGCATGGCGTCATCCTTCGCGGTGAGCGGATACTGGCCGCTTCAGTCGAAGGACGATCCGCCGGAAGTCATTCCGACAGGGCCAGCGCTTTTCCGCCAGCGGACGTTGTCGCGGCGGGCGCGGCGCTTTAGTTACGTTCCATGCCCCCCTCGCAAATCGAACCTTTCCACGCCATCGCCATCAGCCGCATCGCCCATCAGATGAAGGCGGCCGGGGCGTCGATCATCCACATGGAATTTGGCCAGCCCTCGACCGGCGCGCCCCGCGCGGCGATCGAGACGGCCCATCGGGTGCTCGACACCGACGGCATGGGCTATTGGGAAAGCCCGCGGCTGAAGGCGGCGATCGCCACGCGCTACGCCGAGCAGAACGGCGTCGAGGTCGATCCAGAACGGATCATCCTGACCTGCGGGGCGTCGCCCGCCCTGGTCCTGGCACTGGCGTCCAGCTTCCAGCCCGGCGACCGGGTGGCCTTGGCCCGGCCGGGCTATGTGGCCTATCGCAATACCCTGAAGGCCCTGAACCTGGTTCCGGTGGAGATCGCCTGCGGGACGGAAAGCGGCTTCCAGCTGACCGCCGCCCACCTGTCGGCGCTGGACCCGCCGCCGGCGGGTGTGATCGTCGCCAGCCCGGCCAATCCGACCGGCACCATCATCCCGGCTGATGAGTTGAAGGCCTTGGCGGCCGTTTGTCGCGCGCGCGGGATCGCGGTGATCTCCGACGAGATCTATCACGGCCTCAGCTATGGCGAGGCGGCCCGCTCGATGCTGGAGTTCGAGCCCCAGGCCCTGATCGTCAACAGCTTCTCCAAGTATTTCAGCATGGCCGGGTGGCGGCTGGGTTGGCTGGTCGCGCCGCCGCAGGGGATCGCCCGGGCTCGAGCCTTCATGGGCAATCTGTTCCTCACCCCGCCGTCGCTGAGCCAGCACGCCGGCCTCGTAGCCATGGATTGCATCGACGAACTGGAAGGCCATCGCGACGTCTATCGCGCCAACCGTCAGTTGCTGCTTGACGCCTTGCCGGCCCTCGGCCTGGCCTCGATCGCCCCGCCGGACGGGGCCTTCTACATCTATGCCGACATCGGAGACCTGACGCACGACAGCCTGGCCTTTTGCGAGGCCCTGCTGCGCGACACTGGCGTGGCCACCGCGCCGGGCGTCGATTTCGACCCAGTCGACGGCGGTCGCTTCATCCGCTTCAGCTTCGCGGTCTCGACCGCCGAGGTGGAGGAGGCGTTGCGGCGGATCATCCCGTGGTTTCAGGCGAGGGAAGCCATCTAGAAGCCCTCTGGGAGAGGGCTGATCGCGTGCCTATATGCTGCAGATACATACCAAACGGAGCTCCCCCATGAAGACGCGCAAACTCGGCGACGGCCTGGAAGTCTCGGCGATCGGCCTGGGCTGCATGGGGATGAGCTGGGCCTATGGCCCCGCGCCCGACAAGGCCGAGACCTTCAAGGTGCTGGCCCGCGCCGTTGAGCTGGGCGTCACCTTCTTCGACACCGCCGAGGTCTATGGTCCCTATGTCAACGAGGAGCTGGTCGGCGAGGGGCTGAAGCCGTTCCGTGACAAGGTCGTGATCGCCACCAAGTTCGGCTTCGACATCGCCCCGCCCGAAGCGGCCAACGGCACCAGCCGGATGGTCGGCGTCAACAGCCGGCCAGAGCACATCCGCGCCGTGGCCGAGGCCTCGCTGAAGCGTCTCGGCGTCGAGGTGATCGATCTGTTCTACCAGCACCGCGTCGATCCGAACGTGCCGATCGAGGACGTGGCCGGGGTGGTCAAGGACCTGATCGCCGAGGGCAAGGTCAAGCATTTCGGCCTGTCGGAGGCGGGTCCCGAGACCATCCGCAAGGCCCACGCCGTCCAACCCGTGGCGGCTCTGCAGAGCGAATACTCCCTGTGGACCCGCGATCTGGAGAAGGCGACCCTGCCGCTGATCCGGGAACTGGGCATTGGCCTGGTGCCCTACAGCCCGCTAGGTCGGGGCTTTCTGACCGGGACGCTGACCAGCGACGCGGGCCTGGCCAAGGACGACTTCCGCCGCGGCTTGCCGCGCTTCCAGGGCGAGGCCCTGACCAAGAACCTGTCGCTGGTCGAGGCCCTGACCGCCTTGGCGACCGAGAAGGGCGTCACCTCGGCCCAACTGGCCCTGGCCTGGATTCTCCACCAGGGGGACAATATCGCCCCGATCCCCGGCACGACCAAGGCCTCGCGCGTCGAGGAAAATGTCGGCGCGGCGGATGTCGTGCTGTCGGCCGACGATCTCGCCCGGATCGCGGCGGCGGTGCCAGAGACGCAGATCGAGGGCGCGCGCTATTCCAAGGCCGGGCTGGCGATGGTGGGGCGGTAAAAAGACTAGGCCTTTCCCTCCCCAAAGCGGGGAGGGAAAGGGGCTTTGGGATCTTGGTCGCTTCGCGCCGGCCGAAGGACCAAGACCGCCGCCGTATCGCGCAACGACGCCGCCGAGGATCTCAAACGTGAGGGTTCCGAGGAACCGCCGCCGCCGGTGCAGGGGCCGCCGGCCAAGCCGGCCTGAGGGCGTTTGAGCCGCTTTCCTGACCGCTCGCTCTGAGGTAGAGATTAGAGCCGTATCGGGGGACTTGATTATGCAAGATTTTGCGAAGCGTTACAGCGTCGGGATTGGCCTCCTTCTCGCGCTTGCTGCGGGTCCAGCCTTGGCCGCGCGGCCCATGATGATTCACGTCAAGCCTGGGGCGAGCTATGACGGGACGGTCGCTGACTATAAGGTCTGCAACAAGGCGTTCGTGGACCCGACGGCGCGCCCACCGATGGTTCCGTTGCGCGCACCGCTCGCCGCCCAGGCGGGCGCGGCCGCTGCGACGGGCTTCATGCAAGGCTATATGGAAGCCAAGGCTCGGGCTGAATATGTCGATACGTGCATGTCGGCCCTTGGCTACACCAAGATCGACATGACGCCTGGGGAGCGCGCGGCCGTGAAGGGTCTCAAGGGCGAACCCGCAAAAAAGACTTGGTTCGACGCGTTCTTCAACACGGACCTGAGCGCGCGCATCGCGGCCGTATCAACGGCGACGAGCGTCGAAGGACCTCCTCCTAAGCCCTGACCCATGCGTCAGTCTTGACCCCGCTACCGCGCCGCCGCAATCTTCTCGCAACTGCGAAATAAGAACACGACGCCGGGAGCACGCGCATGAAGACCCCCAGAGGCTTTTTCAAACCCCTGGCCATCGGTGCCCCCACGCCTTGGCGCGAGCCACCCGCGCGGGTGGAGCGGATGATCCATTTCGTGCCGCCGCACCTGGACAAGGTCCGCGCCAAGATCCCCGAGATCGCCTTGAGCGTCGATGTCATCCTGGCCAATCTGGAGGACGCCATCCCCGCTGACGCCAAGGGCGCGGCCCTGGCTGGAACCATCGAGCTGGCCCGCGCCACCGATTTCAAGGCCCTGGGCGTGGGCCTGTGGGTCCGGATCAACTGCCTCAACTCACCCTGGCACCTCGACGAGGTGGCCACCCTAGTCGAGAAGGCCGGAAACCAGATCGACGTGATCATGGTCCCCAAGGTCGAGGGGCCGTGGGACATCTTCTACATGGACCAGTTGCTGGCCTCGCTGGAGGCCAAGCATGGGGTGACCCGGCCGATCCTGCTGCACGCCATCCTGGAGACTGCCGAGGGGGTGATGAATGTCGAGCAGATCGCCGGGGCCAGCTCGCGCATGCAGGGCATCAGCCTGGGCCCGGCCGACCTGGCCGCCAGCCGGGCCATGAAGACCACGCGGGTGGGCGGGGGACATCCCGGCTACCGCGTCATCGAGGATCCGCACACCGACGGGTCGCCCCGCGTTTCGGTGCAGCAGGACCTGTGGCACTACACCTTCGCCAAGATGGTCGACGCCTGCGCGGCCCATGGCATCAAGCCGTTCTACGGTCCGTTCGGGGCCATCGACGATCCCGTGGCCTGCGAGCAGCAGTTCCGCAACGCCTTCCTGATGGGCTGCGCCGGCGCCTGGAGCCTGCATCCCAGCCAGATCGACATCGCCAAGCGGGTGTTCTCGCCGGCGCCGGACGAGGTGGCTTTTGCTCGCCGCATCCTGGAGGCCATGCCCGACGGCACGGGCGTGGCGATGCTGGACGGCAAGATGCAGGACGACGCGACCTGGAAACAGGCCAAGGTCATGGTCGATTGCGCCCGGCAGATCGCGGGGAAGGATGCGGAGTATGCGGCGCTGTATGGGTTCTGAGGCTCACCCACTTGCCCCCACCTGACCGCTTCGCGGTCTGTCCGCCCCCAAAGGGGGCGGAGCTCGCAAGGCGCCGGCGGCGGGGCTCTTCCCCCTCTGGGGGAAGACGATCGCGAAGCGATCCGTAAGGGGCAAGTGTTCGCTAAACCTACGCTAGCCGCGTCTCGATCTTCGACCCCGCCGTCAGCATCTTGTGCACGGGGCACTGCTCGGCGATCTCTATCAGCCGCGCGCGTTGGGCTTGGTCCAGGTCGCCGCCCAGGGTGACTTCGCGATCGAAGATGTCGGCGGGCAAGGCCGTCACGTCTCGCCGCCAGGTCACCGCCACATGCACCGCGCCCAACGGCCAGGCTTTGCGCCTGGCGTAAAGCCGCAGCGTCTGGGTGGTGCAGGCCGCCAGGCCGGCGGCCAACAGGTCGTGGGGGTTGGGGCCCAGGTCCAGGCCGCCTTGCGAGGGCGACAGGTCGCCGACGAACCGGGCGGGGCCGGCGCTGATCAGGATCTGGACGCCGCCATGGCCGCTGTCATCGACGACGGCGGAGGGGCGGGCGGGCTCGATGGTCATGGCGCGGACTCCGAATAGCGACCGAATTTGCTACCGTAAAGCGCGGCCGTCTTGCACGGTTTTATGGAGCCTAGGCCGCCGCCCGCTGGGCCGACGTCACGTCGAACAGGCGTGTCGCGCCGCGCCAGACCTCGATGGTGTCGCAGCCGCGGTGCACGCCGACCAGGTCTTCGGCGCGGCGACGCGCGGCGGCGTCGTCAAGGCAGGGGGTGACATCGAAGCGTGGCACCGAGCCATCCGGCTCGACACAGAAGAAAGTGAACACCTGCATGGGAACGTCCGTTCGCATCAGGCGGGACCGGGTCCATATTCGATGGGCGGGGCCGCGGGCGTCGGCTGTTTTCTGAGCCGACCGGAGGGATATAGGCGATAGTCCCGTCTCCCGCCAGGGATCATGGGTTTCGAAACGGGACTCTCCTGGGAGACGAATCCCCAGGACTCAAAAGGGTTCCGGCTGAGTGACGGTGTCGCTGCGACGACGAGTCGCAGGCCGAGGTCTCCGCCAAACCTTCCTAAACAAGCAATGAGTCCCGCTTGAGTCGGAGGTTGGGCGAATTAGGACCTGGGCGCCGCCAAAACCGGTTCCGTTTTGCGGCTTCGCGCTCTAGGTTCGCCACCTTTCCGCAACGGCGACGTTAAGAGACTCATGGCCGCGCATTATCTCGACTTCGAGCGACCCATCGCCGATCTGGAAAGCAAGATCGAGGAGCTGTCCAAGCTCTCCGAAACGGCTGGTCCCGGCGCGTTCGACGGCGAGATCCAGGCCCTGCGCGATCGCGCCCAGCAGATGCGCAAGGAGGCCTATGCCGGCCTTGACGCCTGGCAGAAGACCATGGTCGCCCGCCATCCCGAGCGCCCGCACCTGAAGGACTATATCGCCGGCCTGATCGACCAGTTCGTCGAGCTGCGCGGCGACCGCAAATTCGCCGACGACCAGGCCATCGTCGGCGGCCTGGGCCGGTTCCGCGGCATCCCGGTTGTGGTCATGGGCCACGAGAAGGGCCACGACACCACCACCCGCCTGAAGCACAATTTCGGCATGGCCCGCCCCGAGGGCTACCGCAAGGCCGTGCGGCTGATGGACATGGCCGAGCGCTTCAACCTGCCGGTCATCACCTTCGTCGACACCGCCGGCGCCTATCCGGGCCTGGGCGCCGAGGAACGCGGCCAGGCCGAGGCCATCGCCCGCTCGACCGAGCGTGGCCTGGTGCTGGGCACGCCGATGATCGCCACCATCGTCGGCGAAGGCGGCAGCGGCGGGGCCATCGCCCTGGCCGGCGCCAACAAGGTGCTGATCCTCGAGCACTCGATCTATTCGGTGATCTCGCCGGAAGGCGCGGCCTCGATCCTGTGGCGCGACGGCGCCCGGGCCAAGGACGCCGCCGCCAACATGAAGATCACCGCCCAGGACCTGATCGGCCTGAAGATCGTCGACCGAATCGTCGAGGAACCGGCCGGCGGGGCCCATTCCGATCCCTCCGCCGCCATCGAAGCGGTGGGCGACGCGGTCGAGGACGAACTGAAGGCCCTGATGAAGCTGTCGGCCGCCGAGCTGAAGAAACAGCGCGCGGCGCGGTTCTACGCCATTGGGCGCGAAGGGCTGCAGTAGGTTCGGGACCCGCCGCCGGCCTCGAAAATCGATGTTCGCTGGCGTGCGACCGGAAGTCCGCTAAGGCGGCGCTCCAGGGTGGAGCTTACTCGACAATGCACTTTCTAGTCGTCGCGACCGTCCTGCTCCTGGCCGCCGCGCCGATCGTCCAGGCCAGGCCAGCGCCGGCCAAGCGCCCCTCGGCGGTGGATCACTGCCTGGAACCGGGACCCAATATCGCCGTCTTGAACTGCGTTTCCTACCTCGCCGACGTCCAGGACGGGCGTCTCAACCGGTCCTACAAGGCCGCCATTGCGTGATTGAAAAGGCCGGAGCAGAAGGCCGCATTGAGGTCCGCCCAACGCGGCTGGATCGCGTCCCGCGACGCCGAATGCTTGCCCTAAGCCGATGAGTCGGAGTTCGGCCAGCAGGGCAAGATCGACGCCGAGGTCTGCGTGCTGGACCAGACCCGCCAGCGCGCTGGCGAACTTGAGCGCTATCGATAGCGGATAGCGGCCGCCAGGGGGTAAAAGACGCCTGCGGTAAACACCCCGGCAAGCACTGTGACGTCACCGTGAAGTTTTCACGAAATAGCAGCGCTTCAGCGTTCAGGTTAGCACACCGTTAGCCGAGAAATGGTCCCTCCACCGAATAGTGGAGGCGTATCATGTTCACCTTGCGAGACACCGTTTCATCCCTCGCGCCCGCACGGGCCGAGGACCTGGGCAAAACGCTGTATGACCGATTCCGCGAAGAGCCCGACACACTGATCGTGCCGGTGCTCGACGATGAAGACCGGCCCATCGGTCTCGTGGAGCGCAACGCCTTTTTCCTGCGCATGGCCGCCGAATATGGCCGCGCCCTCTACGCCAATCGGCCGATCTCGGTGTTGATGGACGCCCAGCCCCTGGTGGTCGAGGCCGATGTCGAGCTGGCGGCCTTCACCAGCGACAGCCTGTCCTATCGGGCGTCCGACCTGCTGCGCGGCTTCATCGTCACCGACGGCGGGCGCTATCTGGGGGTCGGCACGGTGCTGGGTCTGCTGCAGGCCGCCAACGAGACCAACCGCCGGGGCGTCGAGGCCCTTGCCGCCGCCAAGGCCGCCGCCGACCAGGCCCACACCTTCATGACGGCGGTGGTCGAGGCCATACCCTCGATGGTGTTCGTCAAGCGGGCCGACGACCATGCCTATGTCCTGCTCAACCGGGCCGGCGAGAAGATGCTCGGCCACCCCCGCGCCGAGATGATCGGCCGCACCGACGCCGACTTCTATCCGCCCGAGCAAGCGGCGATCTACCGGGCGCGCGACGCCGAGGTGATCTCGTCGGGCGAGGTGCGGGTGATCGAGGAAGACCACGTGCCGCGCAAGGATGGCTCGATCGCCCTGTTGCGCACCAAGAAGATCGCCATCATCGGTCCCGACGGCCAGGCCGAATATCTGCTGGGCGTCTCCGAGGACATCGCCGAGCGCAAGCGAGCCGAGGCTCAGATCGCCCGTTTGGCCCATTATGACCCGCTGACCGACCTGCCCAACCGCCTGCTATTTCAGAAGGACCTGTCGGCGGCCCTGGCCCGGGCGGCGCGGCGCGAGGAACTGGTGGCGGTGCACTGCGTCGACCTGGATCGCTTCAAGACCGTCAACGACACCCTCGGCCATCCGATCGGCGACGCCCTGCTGAAGACCGCCGCTGAGCGTCTGCGGGCTTGTGTGCGCGAGGGCGACACCGTCGCGCGGCTGGGCGGCGACGAGTTCGCGGTGGTGCAGACCGGTTTGACCGACCTTTCCGGCGCCACGCGTCTGGCTAGCCGGATCGTCGAGGCTCTGGCCGAGACCTTCGACCTGCAGGGCCACCAGGTGATGATCGGCGGCAGCGTCGGGGTAGCCATATCGCCCACGGACGGGGCGGGCGCCGATGAGTTGCTGAAAAAGGCCGACATGGCGCTGTACCGCGCCAAGGCCGACGGGCGTGGGACCTTCCACTTCTTTGAACGGGCGATGGACGAACAGCTCCAGGCCCGCCGCGCCCTCGAGCTCGACCTCCGCCTGGCCCTGGTCGAAGGCCAGTTCGAACTCTATTACCAGCCGCTGTTCAGCCTCGGCGCCGACCGGGTGATGGGCTGCGAGGCGCTGCTGCGCTGGAACCATCCGACGCGTGGCATGATCTCGCCGGGCGACTTTATCCCGCTCGCCGAGGAGATCGGCCTGATCAACCCGCTGGGCGAATGGGTGCTGCGCGAGGCCTGCCGCGAGGCGGCCGGCTGGCCCGACCATGTGCGCCTGGCGGTCAATCTGTCGCCGTCGCAGTTTCGCGACAAGCAGTTGGTGAGAACCGTGGTCTCGGCCCTGGCCGCCTCGGGGCTGCCCGCCGAGCGACTGGAGCTGGAGATCACCGAGTCTGTGCTGTTGCACAACACCGCCGGCAACATGTCGATCCTGCATGACCTCAAGACCCTGGGCGTGCGGATCTCGATGGACGACTTCGGCACCGGCTATTCCAGCCTGAGCTATCTGCGCAGCTTTCCGTTCGACAAGATCAAGATCGACCAGACCTTCGTGCGCGACATCCTCGAGGATCCCGACGCCCTGGCGATCATCAAGGCGGTGCTGGACCTGGGCGCCAGCCTGGGCATCACCACCACGGCCGAGGGCGTCGAGACGGTGGAGCAGCTGGACGAGCTGCGCCGCCAGGGCTGCGGCGAGATCCAGGGCTATTTCATCAGCCGTCCCAAGCCGGCGGCGCAGATCGCCGCGATGCTGGGGGCCAGGGTCCCGGTCGAGCCCGGCGCCCGCCTGGAAAGTCATCGCGCCGCGCGGGCCCTCAAGCGGGCCTGAAACGCAATCAGCGTTCGGATCGTGTTCGGGCGGCTTGGAGGGCGCCGCCTCCAAGCCGCCCGAGGACCCATGTCGAAACTTACGCTGTTCAAGCCGCTGACCTTGCGGGGCCTGACCCTGAAGAACCGCATCGTGGTCTCGCCGATGTGCCAATATGTGGCCGTCGACGGGGTGGCCCAGGACTGGCACCTGGCGCATCTGGCGCGGTTCGCGATCGGCGGGGCGGGCGTGGTGTTCGTCGAGGCCACGGCCGTCGAGCCGCGCGGCCGCATCACCCATGGCGACCTGGGCCTGTGGAACGTCGCTCAGCAGGCGGCCCTGGCCAGGATCGCCAGCATGATCAAGGGGCTGGGCGCGATCCCCGCCATCCAGCTGGCCCATGCCGGACGCAAGGCCAGCACCCATCGCCCGTTCGAGGTCGGGGGTCCTATCCTGCCTGACAACGCCAAACCCGGCGAGCCGGCCTGGGCCGCCCTGGCCCCCAGCGCCGTGCCCTTCGCTCCGACCTGGCCAACGCCGGAGGCCGCGACCCTGGACGACATCGCGGCGATCAAGGCGGCCTTCGCGGCCTCGGCCAAGCGCGCCTTGGCGGCCGGCTTCGAGATCATCGAGATCCATTGCGCCCACGGCTATCTGTTGACAGAGTTCCTGTCGCCGATCAGCAACCAGCGTGACGACGCCTATGGCCGAGCCTGGGCGGGCGGATGCGTCTGCCGCTGGAGGTGGTCGACGCGGTGCGCGAAGTCTGGCCCCACGAGCGGCCGCTGTTTGCGCGGATTTCCTCGGTGGACGGGACCGAGGGCGGCTGGGACCTGGAGGATAGCGTCATACTGGCCCGCCAGATGAAAGCACGCGGCGTCGATGTAGTCGATTGCTCGTCGGGCGGGCTGACGCCGTCGATCGCCACCCTGCCGACGCCGGCGCCGGGCTATCAGTTCGACTACGCCGCCACGGTGCGCCGCCAGGCCGGGGTTCCGACCATGGCCGTGGGGCTGATCGTCGAACTGGCCCAGGCCGAATTCGCCCTGGCCTCGGGTCAGGCGGACCTGGTTGCCCTGGGTCGGCAGATGCTCGACGATCCCAACTGGCCGCTGCGGGCCTTGGCCGAGGTGGACGCCGAGCATATCGGCGGCCCGGAATGGCCGGCGCCGGTCGGCTATGCGATCAAGGCGCTGAACAAGGTCAAGGCCAAGTACGGCCTGCTCCGCAAGGAAACCTCGACGTTCTGAGGTGATGATTAGCGGTTAGCCGGCGTGATGAACCTGCAGCAAGCCTGGATCGCCGGCTGGGCTTTTTCGGGCTCGACCGGTACGAAGCCGGAGCCGTCCCTGACATAGATGATGTTGCCTTCGACGTGGTCGAGACCGGCCGCGCCGATCACAGCGAAATAGTAGGTCTTACCCGTTTCGATATCGATCTGGAGCTCAGCGTTGCTTTGCGCGGAAAGCAGGGGCCAGGCCAGTTTGAACTTATGAGCTCCGACCGCAACCTGAACTGCAGTAAAGCTGTTCTGCTTTAGAGCTGCGACATTTCGGCCGTCGATTTTCAGCGTCGTCGACCACAGGGTCGGCTCGGCATAGGCGCGGAAGATGAAGACGTTTTCAACCCCAGTGGGCGCAGTGACAAGATCAGAAACCTCCGCCTGGGTGGGTGAGGCGGTCAGGACAGCGAGCAGGCCCAGCGAGGCCAAGGCGAACTTTCTAAGCGGCACCGGGGTTCCTTCGCGGCTGACTTGATGCGAGGAACCCTAAGCGGCGCTTTGGGTGAGCTCAATGGGGCTGCCTAGTCTTAAGCCACCGTCTTCAGCGCCTCGCCCAGTTCCTCGACCATCTCCGGCGTTGTCGCCCACGAGCACATGAACCGCGCCGTGCCGTCGAGGAAGCGGTAGACGAACCAGCCCCGGCCCCGCAGCCGCTCCAGGGCCGCGTCGTCCATATCGACGAACAGGCCGTTGGCCTCGACCGGGTGGCGCAGTGGGAAGGGCATCAGGTCCGCAAGCTTGCGCGCCATGGCGTTGGCGTGGGCCGCCCGCGCCGCCCACGGGCCGCCGTCATTGTCCTCGCCTAGCAGGCCCAGCCAGGGGGCCGACAGGAACCGGCCCTTGGAGACCAGTTGGCCGGCGTGCTTGAGGCGGGCATCGAGCCGGCGGTGCAGGTCCTTGTCGAGGAAGACCACGGCCTCGGTCGGCGTCGAGCCGGCTTTGGTGCCGCCAATCACCAGGATATCGACGCCGATCTTGGCCACCCGCTTGAGGTCAAAACCCGCCGCCACGGCGTTGGCCAGGCGCGCGCCGTCGAGGTGCACGCCGTATCCCTGGGCCTTGGCCGGGGCGATCAGGGCGGCCAGGTCGTCGGCGCCATAGACCGTGCCGTATTCGGTGGCGTTGGTCAGGGACAGGGCCGCGGCGGGCTGGCGGTATGAGACGTCGGGCTCGGCCAGGGCCGCTTCCAGCGCCGGCAGTTCGATCTTGCCCGAGGCGCCGGGCAGGCCGATCAGGCCGACGCCCTGGCCGAAGAAGCCGGGAGCGCCGGTTTCGTCGGTGCAGATGTGGGCGTGCTCGTGGGCCAGCACCGCCTCATGCGGACGCGCCAGGCAGGTCAGGGCGAAAGCGTTGGCCGCCGTGCCCGAGGCGGTGAACCGCACCTCGGCGTCGCTGTCGAGCAGGGCGCGGATGCGATCGGCCGCCGCAGCGCTGACATGGTCGGTCCCATAGCCGGAGGCGGTTCCGGCATTGGCGGCGACCAGGGCCTCCATCACCTCGGGCATGGCGCCCGCGACATTGTCGGAGGCGAAGTCGTAGCGGGCTTGGCTCATGGGATTGCGATAGGGCGGGTTCGGCGGCCCGGCAAGACCCCTCTCGCTCGCCACCAACCTACCCGGAGTGGCCTTCGCCTTTCACCCAAAGCGGTTGTCATCCCGGACGAGCGCGCAGCGCGCAGATCCGGGACCGACCCGTGAACGCAGGCGCTTCCGGCGGTCCCGGATCTGCGGCCCGTTGGGCCTTGTCCGGGATGACAAACTTTGTTGGTTGTCTAGCGAGGTCAGCCCACGGCGCGCGCCCAGGCCCGGACCTCGTCGACGAACAGTCCAGGCTCTTCCATCGCCGCGAAATGGCCGCCGCGCGGCAGTTCGGTCCAGCGGGTGATGGTGTAGGCCCGGTCGGCCCAAGTGCGCGGCGGAGCCTGGTAGAGCACCTCGCCCGGGAAGTTGGCGAAGGCGGTGGGGGTCTCGCAGCGCACGCCCTCGGGCAGGGTGATCCCGCCCTCCTCCATCAGGCCGCGATAGTACCAGGCCCCGGTCGTGAAGCTGCCGGTCATCACGTAGATCATCAGGTTGGTCAGCAGCTGGTCGCGGCTGAACACCTGCTCGAACGACTTTCCGGACAGGTCGGCCCAATCGTGGAAGCGTTCCAATATCCAGGCGGCCTGGCCCACCGGGTTGCTGGCTCCCAGCCAGGCCAGGGACTGCGGCTTGGAGACCTGCAGGCGCAGATAGGCGCCCATCATGTCCATGGCGAAGGCGGTGCGCTGCACCCAGGCGACCTCGGCCTCGCCCTGGGGCGGACCAGCGGGGCGAAAGCCGATCATGTTCAGGTGGATGGCCTTGACGTGGGCGGCGTGGTCCAGCCCCAGCCACGAGGTGATCAGCCCACCCCAATCGCCGCCCTGGGCGAGGTAGCGGTCATAGCCGAGCACGTCGGTCATCAGGCTGTTGAAGAGGCGCGCGGTGGTCCGCTGGCCGATCGGCTTGGCGGGCTTGGACGAGAAGCCAAAGCCCGGCAGGGACGGGATCACCAGGTCGAAGGCGTCGGCCGGATCGCCGCCATGGCGCGACGGGAAGGCCAGGGGCTCGATGGCCGCCCAGAACTCGTAGTGGCTGCCCGGCCAACCGTGGCTGAGCAGCAGCGGGCGCTTGCCTTGGGCTTCGCCGACCACGTGGACGAAGTGCAGGTCGAAATCCTCGACCCGGGCGGTGAACTGCGGGAATCGGTTGAGCTGCGCCATGGCGGCGGCGACGTCGAAGCCGTCGGTCCAATAGGCAGTGATCTCTTTGAGGAATTGGGCGTCGCACCCGTGGTTCCAGCCACCGCCCTCCGGCGCGGGCGGGAACTCATAGGCCCGGACCTGGTCCAGGACCTTGCCGATCGCGGCGTCGCTCCAGGCGACCTTAAAGGGCTGCGGCATCACGTCCTCCCGTCTGTTTTCAAGAAGGTGCTGCGGGTGACGTGGGGGGCGTCAAGCGCTCCCCCAAAACTCCGCTCATGCCGACTTTCGCTCGGGACTTCGTGCGTCTGACGCCGGACGTCTGACGCTGGAGGCCGGCGAGCGCGAGCTCGGCGCTAAGCGCGCACGCTGCACCGGTGACGGCGGCGCCGCAAACGTTCGGCGCCGTCCGATCCGCCTTCCTAACCCCGCGCGGCGACCGCCAGGCCGGGGAAGTCGCTGAACACCCCGTCGACGCCGGCGGCGTATAGCGCCTTGAACACCTTCGAGACCTCGCCCGGTTGGGCCAGATAGTCGGCCGCAGCCGGGTCGCCCCGGCGCAAGGACGCCGGCAGGAAGTAGTTCTCGGCCCGGACCGTCCAGGGGTGGACCACCAGGCCGGCGGCGTGGGCGTCCTTCACCAGACTGGTGGCCGGCAGCAGGGTGTCGGCGTCCTGCGGGATGATCTGGGTCTTCTCCGCGCCCAGGCCGTCGGCATAGAGCGCCACGCCTTTCAGGCCCTCGGGGCTGCAAAGCTGGGCGTAGGTGACGTTGGGCAGGTCGGCCGGACCGCCTTGACCCGCCGTCAGCAGCACCAGTCGTGCCTTGGTCTTGCCCCGGATGGCCTTCAACGGCCCAACCTCGAAGCACTGGACGAAGACCGGCGCAGTGGCTGAGTTCAGGTCATGGGCCTTGAGCAGGGCGACCAGGCGATCCTCGACCGGCAGGCCGATGCCGGCGAAATAGGTCGGATGCTTCATCTCGGGATAGACGCCGATCGTTCGCCCCGAGCGCTGGCTGCCCACCTTGGCGATGGCCACCACCTCGTCGAAGGTCAGAAGCTGGGCCTGGCCGTCATATCTGGTATTGCCGGGACGAAGTTGCGGCAGGCGCTCGCGGGCCCGCAGCGTCTTGATCTCGGCCAGGGTGAAGTCCTCGGTGAACCAGCCGGTGATCTGTTGGCCGTCGATGGTCTTGGTGGCCTTGCGGCCGGCGAATTCCGGATGGCTGGCGACGTCGGTGGTTCCGCCGATCTCATTCTCATGCCGGGCGATCAGGTGGCCGTCCTTCGTCGGGACCAGGTCGGGCTCGATGAAGTCGCAGCCCTGGTCGATGGCCAGGTCGTAGGCCAGGGCGGTGTGTTCCGGCCTCAGGCCCGACGCGCCGCGATGAGCGATGACGATCGGCTTTCTGGGCGCGGCGAAGCTCATGGCGGGGATCAGGGCGCCAGCCAGGGCGGCGGTCGTGAGGGCGCGGCGGGTCAGCAAGGTCATGGTCGCCATCTAGCGCGCCGATGTGACGTTTTGACCAGAGCCGCGCCATCGATCCGGCGCACGCCAGCGGCCTAAAATCTTTTTCTGCGGACGCCGTGTCCGGCGCGCAGGCCAGCGCGTAGCTGCTGTCGACAGGCCCGACCAGTACGGCTTTCCGGGTCATCGTCCGTGAGCCCGCCGCCCCGCCGCCCCGTCCCCCACCAGACCGGCGGGCGAGCCTCGACCCTTCGGCCTCCTTCCCCCCCGTCGGAGGCGGGGGGGCCTTGCGCTCAAGAGCATTTTTCGAGCGGGAGTGGTTCCTGTTCGCGTAAAGAAAAATGCGTCAAAACAAAAGATTAGAGTTCACACCCCGACGCAGTCAGGTCGGGAAATGCTCTAGCCCTTGGACGAGCGCTCGAGAATGGCCTTCAGGCTCTGGGCCTTTTGCGGAAGATCCGACGCCAGGCGCGACGCCATTTCGCGAATCCCCACCGCATAGGCCTCGCCGCCTTCCGCGATCTCGCGCGCCCGCTGAGCCAGGTCCTCCAGGTCGCGAGCCATGGCTTCAACCTGCTCGCGGGCCAGCATGCGCGCTTCATCCTGCAGACGCCGGACGCGCTGGGTCGTGGTCTCCGGCCCACGGCTGAAGTTATAGACCTCGACCGGATCGACGCCTTTGTCGGGGACAACGGTCAGATGGGGACCACTCATGGGCGTTTTGGCTCCACCGGCGGCGCAAACAGCGCCGGCCTTGCAAGTACAAGCCACGGCGACCCTCGCCGTTCCCGGCGGGCGGCGCGATCCGTGCGATCGCTCCGATGCTGTGGCGCTGAGGACACTTAATCCTGACCGGGACGATGTCGCGCCTAGGTTTCAGGCTTCCAGGTCGCTGGATCGCAGGCGCCTTGATAGGTGCTGACCGCCTGCATCTTGAGGGTCTGTTTGCGGCCATAGGCCCCCAGGGTCAGGTTGAGGTCGGTGGTCGCGGTGGTGGTGAAGTCGCCGCTGACGACACCCGACAGCGCGTAGTCGACGCCCTTGTGCTTGCACGCCTGGTCGATGTGGAAGCCGTCCGCCGTCCGGGTGAGGGTGGGCTTGCCGCAGGGGCTGGCCTTCTGGACGGCGTCGGCGCCGGGGTCGTAGCCTTCGCCAACGCACCGGGCGGTGGTTTCCTCGCCGGCCGGGGTCTTGGTTACGGTCGTCCACAGGCCTGGCCTGAGGGTCTGGGGCCCGCCGGCGACCGGAGTTGCCTGCTGCGACGCGGCCGCTCCGCCCGGCGCGACCGGCCTGTCATCGGTGCGCGAACAGGCGGCCAGACCCATCAGCCCGGAGGCGACCATGATCGCCAGGCTCGAATTCAGGGCGTAACTCGGCATTCGGAACCTCCCCGGCGTGTGACCTTTTGAAGTTAAGGTCTTTGAAGCGCCAAGAGTTGCAACCCTTGGAGCCTTCACCGGGTCCGGCGAGGCTCCAGAGCATTTTTCGAGCGGAAGTGGTTCCGGTTCGCGTGAAGAAAAATGCGTCAAAACAAAATATTAGAGTTCACGGCCTGACGCAGTCAGGTCGGGAAATGCTCTAGCCGGGATAGACAGCCATGGCGGGCGTGTGACCACTGGCCGGCTGCGGCTGCGGCTGCGGCTGCGGCTGCGGCTGCGGCTGCGGCTGCGGCTGCGGCTGCGGCGCGACGGGGGCGGCAGCGGCGGGCGCGGGGCGCTGGAACTTCAGGCTGCGGCCCTGGAACTGCGCGCCGGTTTCCATGGCCAGCTGTTCATGGGTGATGTCGCCATCGACCACGGCCGTCCCATAGAGCCGCACCTGCTTGGCCGAGACCGCGCCGGTCACCCGGCCGTGGATCTCGATGACCTGAGCGTAGAGCGTACCCTCGACCCGGGCGTTGGGGCCCAGGACCAGCTTGCCGACCCGGATGTCGCCCTGGATCACGCAATCCAGGTGCAGTTCGCCGTCGCCGAGCACGTCGCCCTTGATGGCCACGCCTTGGGCGATCATCGAGGCGGGCTTGGGCCGCAGCGTCGGCGTCGGCGTCGGCGTCGGGGCCATGGCTAATTGCGGGGTCGGCTCGATCTGGGCCAGTGGCGTGAAGGCGGGAGCGGAAGGGGCGGTTTTTTTGGCGAACATGGCGAGGGCCTTGTCTCGAAATGGAGCGTTGTGGGGAAAGCTCAGCAAGAGCGGCGCCGTCAGACCTTCGTCACAGGGGAGGATATATTCGCCCCGACTCGCGCCATGCTGCGCCATCCGGAGTTCCCCAAGCCATGGCCGATTCCCTCGAACATCTGATCGACCGTCTGCGCGAGGTCGAGGCGCAGATCGAAGCCGCCTTCGCCGCGCGGGCCACGGATCATGACGCCAAGCACGCGGTCGAGCGGGATGCGGTTGGCAAGCCCTGTTTCAAGGCCGACGCCTTGCGTCGCCAGAAGGTCCACCGCAAGACCCTGGGCCTGGCTCGCGTGCCGTTGCCGACCCTGCTGACCATGCCGCTGATCTACGGCATGGTCCTGCCGCTGGTGATCCTCGATGTCAGCATCAGCCTCTACCAGCTGGGCTGTTTCACCGCCTGGGACATCATGCGGGTCAAGCGTTCGGACTATGTGGTCATCGACCGCCACCGGCTGGGCTATCTGAACCTGGTGCAGAAGCTCAACTGCGCCTTCTGCGGCTATGGCAACGGCGTCATCGCCTATGCCCGCGAGGTCACCGCCCGCACCGAACAATATTGGTGCCCGATCAAGCACGCCCTCAAGGTCAAGGGCAGCCACGAGCGCTACCGCGACTTCCAGGCCTATGGCGACGCCGAGGGTTATCTGGCGAGCTCGGGGGCGTATCGAGAGCGGCTGAAGCGGGGCCTGTAGGCCGGCTCGGGACTGTCGATCAGAGCGACAATACCGCGCCCGAAAACAATGCTGGGTCGTAGGAGATAGAATTTACCTGGGATGCGATCGGCCGGCACCTAGGAGCGCCCGGTATGTGACCATAATGAGACAATTTTCAACGAACTGTTTCATTACCGCAATGTAAATTGACCGACCGTGCCTCTCCCCCATAGCTCCTCTCCCATCGCCGCCAGGAAAACTGCAGCCGGCGCCGATTCTGAGGTGTCATTCGTGACACGGGGCCGATTGGGGGAACTAAACTTGACCATCAAAACCGTTCGGGAGCGCCTTTTGGCCTCCACGATGATTTGCGGCGTGGCCGCCGCAACCTTGCTGAGCGTGAGCCAGGCCGTGGCCCAGACCGCGCCCGCCCAGACCGCGCCCGCGCCGGACGCTAACGCCGTCGAAGAAATCGTCGTCACCGGCTCGCTGTTCCGCCGCACCGATACCGAGACCCCGTCGCCCGTCACTGTGCTGACCTCGGAAAACCTGCAGCGCGCCGGCATCACCACCGCCTCGGACGCCATCCGCTCGATCTCGGCCGATGGCGCCGGCTCGATCGGCACCGGCTTCCAAAGTGGCTTCAGCGCCGGCGGCTCGGCCGTCTCGCTGCGCGGCCTGGGCGTCTCCTCGACCCTCGTGCTGGTCGACGGCCTGCGCTCGACCAACTTCCCGATCAATGACGACGGCCACAACGCCTATGTCGACCTGAACAGCATCCCGTTCAGCCTGATCGACCGCGTCGAAGTGCTGAAGGACGGCGCCTCGTCGTCGTACGGCGCCGACGCCATCGGCGGCGTGGTGAACCTGAAGCTGAAGAAGACCTTCGTCGGCGTCGCCGGCAGCGTCGAAGCCGGCCAAAGCGCTCAGAATGACGCCGAGCATCGGCGCGGCGACCTGACCCTGGGCTTCGGCGACTACGCCGCCAGCGGCTGGAACGTCTATATCAACGGCGAATACCAGACCAACGACCGGGTCTCGAGCCACAGCCGCGGCTTCCCGTTCAACACCCAGGACTTGAGCTCGATCGGCGGCATCGACAACAATACCGCTGACTCGGCCATGACCACGGCCACCCCGACCGCCAATGTGACCCGGGTCAGCCAGTCGGACCTGAACAATCCGCTGGCCGGCAAGGTCGGCGCGCCGCTGACGACGTCCTACCAGTCCCTGGATCTGGGCGCCTGCCCCAACGGCACGTTCACCCAGGCTACGGCCACCGCCAACGGCACCGGCTGCAAGTGGGACCTGATCGACACCTATCGTAAAATCGCGCCGTATCAGAAGCGCTACGCCTTCAACGGCCGCCTGAGCGTGCGACTGGCCGACAATATCGAGGCCTATGCCACCGGCAGCTACTCGAACAGCTATGTCAGCATCAAGGGCGCGCCAACCGGCATCCGCCAGACGCAACCCTTCGGCGGCGCCCCCGCCCTGGCCTCGAGCAACCCCGGCATCGTCCTGCCGGTCTATATTTGTAACACCGGCGTCAACTGCGCCACCGACCTCACCGCTCCCGCGCGTCGCCTGAACCCGAACAATCCGTTCGCCACCACCTTCGCCGCAGATCCGGCCAACGGCGCCGCCCGCATCTACTATCTGTTTGGCGATCTTCCCGCCGGCAGCGATCGTTCCAACGAAGTCATCCGCGGCGCCGCCGGCATCAAGGGCAGCTTCGGCGACGACTGGAACTGGCAGATCGACGCCGTCGGCGCGCGTGACAATCTCGAGATCACGCAACACGGCCTGCTGAACATCGCCAGCATCCTCAGCGCCGTGAACACCGGCGCCTATAACTTCGTCACGCCGTCGTCGAACACCCAGGCGGTGCGCAACTTCATCTCCCCCGACAAGGTGACCCCGTCGCACTCGTCGATGATGTCGCTGGACGCCTCGATCACCAAGTCGCTGTTCGCCCTGCCGGGCGGCGACGTGCAACTGGCCGTCGGCGGCCAGGTGCGCAAGGAGCTGCTGGAAAACAATAACCAGAACGCCCGCCTCGACACCTATGCCCTGACCACTGCCTCGGCCTTCGGCAAGCATACGGTCTCGGCCGCGTTCTTCGAAGTCCTGGCCCCGGTGACCGAGCAGATCGAAGTCAACGTCTCGGGTCGCTACGACCACTATTCGGAAGGCTTCAGCCACTTCTCGCCGAAGTTCGGCGTGAAATACACGCCGCTGCGTCAACTGGCGTTCCGCGGCACCTATTCCAAGGGCTTCCGCGCGCCGACCTTCGCTGAATCGGGCCCGCGTTCGCAATATGCCGGTTTCGTCACCACCACTCCGCCGGCAAACTTCCAGGCCGCGCACGGCGGCACCACCAATCCGTACTCGCAGTCCTACAGCCTGGGTCGCGGCGTGGCCGGCAATCCGGACCTGAAGCCTGAAACCTCGCGCAGCTTCACCCTGGGCGCGATCGCCGAGCCGACTCGTTGGCTCAGCCTGACCGTCGACTATTACAACGTGAAGAAGTCCGACCTGATCATCTCGGGTCCGGACGTCAGCAAGGCCAAGGACGCCTACTACGCGGCCGCCGATCAAAGCGCCGGCTGCGCCGCCGTCGCCGCGGTGGGCGCCGGCTATTCGTGCAACGTGGTCGACGCTCCCGACCCGCTGTTCGCCGCCGCCCTGCCGCGCGTGCTGATCATCAACGTGCCTTACGTCAACGCCAACTACGCGCAGACCGAAGGCGTCGACTTCTCGGCCACCGCCAAGGTTCCGGTTACCGACTCGATCAACTGGACCAGCCGCATCGAAGTCACTCACGTCCTGAAGTACGACCTGCACACCGCCAAGGAAGTGCAGAAGTACGCCGGCACCCTGGGCCCGTACGACCTGTCGTCGGGCAACGGCACGCCGGACTGGAAGGGCAACTGGCAGAACACGGTCGACTTCGGCCGCTACACCCTGTCGGCCACCGCCTACTATGTCGGCTCGATCAAGTCGGTCGCCGCCGACACCAACGGCAGCACCGAATGCGTCCCGGGCAACCCGTATGGCGGCACCGCCAACACGGCCGCGGCCAACAAGTTCTGCACGATCAAGCGCTTCATCAATGTGGACGCCAACGCCTCGGCGGACATCACCGACAGCGTCACGGCCTATGTCAATGTCGGCAACCTGTTCGACGCCCGGGCGCCCATCGCGCCCGGCGCCTATGCCAGCGCGCCGAACTTCCTGACCACCTGGCACTATGCCGGCCTGATCGGCCGCACCTACAAGGTGGGCCTGCGCTTCAAGTTCTAGCCGACTTGAGCTCAGCCTGGGGAAGGGGCCGGTTCCGAAAGGAGCCGGCCCCTTTTTCGGGGGCGGGCGGGCGCGATCACGACCGCGACGAACTCTTGGCGCAATCGGCCGGAGACTCGTTCAGCGACCCTTCCTCGGGAGGCGGGCACGACGCGCCCTCGACCCGGGGCGGGTAGCCCATGCGCCGGGACAGCGCGTCCAGCCGCTTGCCGATCTCGTGAAAATAGTATTCGGCCTCCTCGGGCGTCGGCAGCCGACCCCGTTTGGGACGGCGGCGCTTGGCGGCGACCGGGCGGGCCTTTTGGGGGCGGGGCTGGGCCATGGGCGTTTCCTTTCGCAAGGCGCGGCTTCGCCGCCTCACGCGGCGGGCCACTGAGGGGATGGAAAGGGACGCGGAGCGCCGGACACCGTCCGGAAGTCTTTGTGTTGTGTTACCGTTTCGACGACGCCGACGCTCCGCGCGCGCGTTTTCCGTCCGCGTCCGGTAGGCGGCCCTGTTGAGGCCTAGCCGGAAAGCCGGTTCGCCGTTTCCGACGAAGGCCGGCGCCGGGGGACGCGGATCCTGAGGACGCGCACGCCTGTTCCCCGGCTGACGCCGACGGCGGGCGGGCCCCCCAACGATGGAAGTCCCCGGACCGCGCGCGTATCCCCCGCGCGCCTGTCCCCGCTCGCTCGCCCCCCGCCGCCGCAACGGTCGCTGGCCTTGCGCCCTTTCCGGTGCGGCGAGGTGGGATGATTATGCGCGCGGTCTGGACGCGCCAGCGGTGGTGACGCTGATTATCTTACAGGGCGTTGAATTTGCTGGGGTTTGGGGTGGGTGGTTATGGGGATGGAGCGGCGGCGATCCCCGTGAGGGCCCTTCCGCACCCCCTTTCAACCGTCATCCCGGGCCTTGTGCCCGGGACCCCTGGTTCAGCTGACGGTGAAGCGTCTTGTCGCGCTGGCGCGCCACACCCCCGCCCTTGCGGCGGACAGAGGGCTCCCGGGCACAAGGCCCGGGATGACGGTTCTAAAAATGGGAGCGGTTCCAGCCCCTCCCCAACCCGCCCGCGTCGGCGAGGCCTCGCCTTAAAACCTTGCTGGCGAGCTTGCTCTGGCGTCTGACGGTGTCAAGGACGGTCCCGCAGGGACCGCCGCGCCGCGGCCGGCCGGAGGCCGGTCCTTGACACCGTCAGACGCCAGAGCTCCCCTCTACGCAAGGGTTTAAGCCGTGGCCCCATCCGGGGCGGATGCGGGCTTTCGCCAAACGCCTATTCAGCCGGGTTCGAGGTCGACCGGCGCCATGCCTCGGCCACGCGCCTGCTCTGCTGCCTCAGCCATTCGAGCTCGGGTGAACTCAAGGGATGGCTGACGAGCGAGATAGGCGGCTTCGACCTCGGTAAGGCAGTCGAGACCGTGGCCGAAGACAGCGTCCCAGAAGATTTCGAGCGGCTGACCATGGCGTGCCCTTAGCTTGTCTAGGGTTTCGGCGTGATCGCCTCACGCGGCGCGCGGCGCCTCGTCCAGTTCGGCTTCGATCTGGTCGAACCAGGCGCCGACGTCATCGACGGTTTCGTACCGGCCGGCCTCCAAGTCGTCGAGGCCTTCCTGGATCAGGGCTTTCAAGCGCTCGACCTTCGCGGCGCGCTAAAGCAACTCGACGGACGCCGCCAGCACGGCGTCGGGATGGGCGCCGGAGGCGACCTCGGCCTCGACGAAGGCTTCGAGGGGCTCGGGCAGAATGACGGAGCGCGTGGTCATGGCCGAGAGGGTACGGCGACATCGGGGTTTCTCAAACCGGTGGCCGCGACCTTGTATGTGAGCGGAGGAAGAGTGTGTCTTCCCTAACCTTAATGTTATCTTGGAGAAACTATTGGCGCAGCGCGGTTCGCATTTGAGAATAGAAACTCTTAGTAGTCTGGTTTCGGGCTGTGCCCTCATCCAGTCTATATCTTTTATTATCGAAATCACGCTCGGTCTCTTTCGAGATTCGAGCATACGCGTCCAGTTCGGAAAACGTTCTAATATACGGCCATTTCCGAAGGAATTCTGGTGGTAATGCGCTTTGTCCTGAATATGTTGCTAGCGGAAAATCCTTCTCTGTTGCTACGCCAATCTCCCATGGAACCCATTGTGAGTTGGTGGTCGCGGGTGAGACAACTGCGAGTAATTGTGTGCAGGTTCCCATATGTGAGCGGATATGATCAGCTAAGTCCTCTCCCCTGGAAATGGAAGTATCTATGACATCGCAGTATGATAATATCTGATGATATGTGCGTAAGTGCAGAGAAATCTGCGCGGCTATTGCTGAATCAGCTCTCTGATGGGAAATGAAAACCTTAACCATCATCAAATTCTCTTTTTCAACGCCAGCCGCCGATAGTGTTCTCCGAGAGCCGTCAGTCGGACTGTGTCGGAATTCACAGCGGCGTGGTACATGTGAGGTTGAGAGTCTGGGATAAGGAGATTGACCCTGTTCAACTTTTGAAGTTGAGAGAAAATCTCAGTATTCTCAGGATCGGCGAGCGGGTTGAGGCCTTGGCTTGGAAGTTCAGGCTCGAAGCTAGGATCGAGCTGAAGTTGAAATCCATAATCCGGAAATAATTTTGGCAGTGCGCGCAAGATGTCAGGATCGATGGGTGGCCGAACTTTTCGCAGAGACACAAAGCCGGAGACGTTAGTTTTGAATACAGGGCGCTGACCCCAAGAGCCGAGTGATTGATCAATGTGGGCATATACGCTGCCAGGGGTAACCTCTCCGACGAGGTTGGCCGCCGCTCCCGCAAGCGCGTCAACTAGTAACTCGGTGAAGACGCCGCCTCCACTGATTTCAGTGGCAGCCTCATCGGCTCGCGACGCGGTGAGTATCGTGGTCCCGATAGTGACTTCAGAAACAGCGGGCTTCAATGGATCCGCCCCTGCGGCACCACTGTGGCAGCTATCTAAAATGACTATTCTATTCTTGGCTTTCGATTGGCCTGCAAGTGACATGATATCGCCGAGGGCTAGCCCCTCATCACCCTGGCAACTATCGCTACCGCAAATGTAACCTCCGGTCGCGTCGACATAACCGTGTCCGGCGAAGTAGAGGAGGGCGATGTCGTCCTCAGACTTAAATAGTTCGACAATCAGATCCTTCAAAGTCCGGAACGTAATTTGATCGCGGTCGCTGCTGGCTGTGACGAGTCGCACATCAAAGTTCGGAGAGCCATCGGAATGGCTTTCCAACATGGTGCCCACCCGGTGCGCATCGTTCACGCAGCCGGAGAGTGAGCCGCCAGCCGCGTAATAGTCGATCCCGATAACGAGAGCTTTCCGCATGTCGTCCTACACAGAATCTATGAAGGAGGTGATGTTGGCGTCGCTCCATGCAACGGTTGGAACGCCATCCAGTGTCGTCCGGTCGCTACTGTAGGCCCAAATCCCACGAACGGGTTTGCGCTCTTCCCGTGCGCACTGGATTTCCCATTTTTGTCCGCTAGACTTTAGAGAATTAGCGCTGACGAGGACGATGACCCCATTAGACCGTTTGATCCGCGTGCGGACTTTCTCTTTCCAGTCAGAATCGTAGGCTTCTTTAACTGACATATCTATGAACTCGAAGGGCGTCCGCGGATGGAGCGATTGACCTTTCAGGAAATCCCGCTGGCGCGCGTCCTCGATAGCAAAAGCGACAAAGATCACCTTTTTGTCAGCCATTTTGTATCATCCTCCCGGTACGATTGAACGCTTATCAATTGCGGTAGCTTGACCATACACTCTCCCTACGGTTGGCGCCTAGGGGCTTGCGAGTGATTTTGGCGCAATAGATAGTTTGAGATCATATTTGGCATGCAGTGATACGCGAAGATGCCGCGCGAGTTCACGTTCTGCTTCAAGGCTATCTGGATCCGGCTGCTAAGGGACTTCTACTATGGAAATCGAAGAAATCGAAGTTCGCCTTGACGCGTTAATTGAATCATTGGCGGCCCAAGAGCATCTGCGTTGGGCCCATTGGCAACGCTACTTGCATGGTAAGGCCGAGCGCCGCACGGACGGCGCGCTGGTTCTTCCCGCCCACTTAGTTGAACTATGGGAGGGCCAGATTGAGCGATCCTATAACGAGCTTAGCGAAACTGAGAAGGAAAGCGACCGCGAACAAGTGCGGCGTTATCTGCCACTCATCATTGCTGCTCTAACCCAGCGCTGACGTCAGTTGGTGATAACTATAGCAGCCTCGCGCAGGCTGCTTGCCGACACGCTTTCATATAGTCCATCGTGTAGCCCGTTTGTAAAACCCTACAACCGCCCCTTCCGAAACGCCTCCGCCTGCTCCGCCCGCAGCTCCTTGCGCACGCGGCCAGGCATCGCCTTGTCCACCGTCTCGCCGACCGCCGTCAGCGCCTCGTTGGCAAATTCCAGGTCCATCAGCTTCATGCGCTTGATCTCGTCGCGCAGCCGCGCGGCGGTCTCGAATTCCAGGTTCGAGGCGGCCTCGCGCATGCGGGATTCCAGGTCCTTCAACGCGGCCTTGAAGTTGTCGCCGCTGAACGGCTTGGCGTCCTTGCCCTGGCCGATTCCGCCGATCGGCACGGTCACCCGGTCGCCGCGCTCGTACGGCGAGTTCATGATGTCCTTGATGTCGCGCTTGACGCTCTCGGGGGTGATGCCGTGGGCGAGGTTGTATTCGTGCTGCTTTTCGCGGCGGCGGCTGGTCTCGCCCATGGCCCGCTCCATGCTGCCGGTGATCCGGTCGGCATAGAGGATGACCTTGCCGTCGACGTTACGCGCGGCCCTGCCTATCGTCTGGATCAGCGAGGTTTCCGAGCGCAGGAAGCCCTCCTTGTCGGCGTCGAGGATGGCCACCAGGCCGCATTCGGGGATGTCGAGGCCCTCGCGCAGCAGGTTGATGCCCACCAGCACGTCGAACTGGCCCAGGCGCAGGTCGCGGATGATCTCGATCCGCTCCATGGTGTCGACGTCGGAGTGCATGTAGCGCACGGCGATGCCCTGCTCGTTCATGTATTCGGTCAGGTCCTCGGCCATCTTCTTGGTCAGGACGGTGATCAGGGTGCGGTAGCCGGCGGCCTTGGCCTGGCGGACCTCGTCGATGACGTCGTCGACCTGGCTGGCCCCGTCCTTGGAGACCGGGCGGACCTCGACCGGCGGGTCGATCAGGCCGGTGGGGCGGATCACCTGCTCGGCGAACACCCCGCCGGCCCGCTCCATCTCCCACTTGGCCGGGGTGGCCGAGACATGGACCGTCTGCGGCCGCATGGCGTCCCATTCCTCGAACTTCAGCGGCCTGTTATCCAAGGCGGAGGGTAGGCGGAAGCCGTACTCGGCCAGGGTCCATTTGCGGCTGCGGTCGCCCTTGTACATGGCGCCGATCTGCGGAACCGTCTGGTGGCTCTCGTCGGTGAACAGCAGGGCGTTGTCGGGGATATATTCGAAGAAGGTCGGCGGCGGCTCGCCCGGCTGGCGGCCCGACAGATAGCGGCTGTAGTTCTCGATGCCGGCGCAGGAGCCGGTGGTCTCGATCATCTCGAGGTCGAAATTGGTCCGCTGCTCCAGGCGCTGGGCCTCCAGCAGCTTGCCGTTCTCGAACATCCAGGCCAGGCGCTCCTTGAGCTCGGCGCGGATCGAGATGATCGCCTGGCGCAGGGTGGGGCGCGGGGTGACGTGGTGGCTGTTGGCGTAGACCTTGATGGTCTCCAGGTCGCCGGTCTTCTTGCCGGTCAGCGGGTCAAACTCGCTGATGGCCTCGACCTCATCGCCAAACAGCGACACGCGCCAGGCGCGGTCCTCGTAGTGGGCGGGGAAGATCTCGATGGTGTCGCCGCGCCGGCGGAAGGTGCCGCGCTCGAAGGCGGCGTCGTTGCGCTTGTATTGCTGGGCCACCAGGTCGGCCATCATCTGCTTCTCGTTGACGGTGTCGCCGACCGCCAGGCTGAAGGTCATGGCCGTATAGGTCTCGACCGAGCCAATGCCGTAGATACAGGAGACCGAGGCGACCACGATGACGTCGTCGCGCTCCAGGATCGCCCGGGTCGCCGAGTGGCGCATGCGGTCGATCTGCTCGTTGATCGAGCTGTCCTTCTCTATGTAGGTGTCGGTGCGCGGGACATAGGCCTCGGGCTGGTAGTAGTCGTAATAGCTGACGAAATATTCGACCGCGTTGTCGGGGAAGAAGCTCTTCATCTCGCTGTAGAGCTGGGCGGCCAGGGTCTTGTTGGGGGCCAGGATCAGGGCCGGGCGCTGGGTGGCCTCGATGACCTTGGCCATGGTGAAGGTCTTGCCCGAGCCGGTGACGCCCAGCAGCACCTGGTCGCTCTCGCGGTCTTTGAGGCCCTGGACCAGCTCGGCGATGGCCGTCGGCTGGTCGCCGGCCGGTTCATAGTCGCTGACCAGCTTGAACTTGCGGCCGCCCTCCGACTTCTCAGGTCGCGACGGACGGTGCGGCTGCCACAGCATGGGCAGGGAGCCGTCAGCCTCCCTCTCCAGGGCGGCGTCGTAGAGGAACGGGGTCGAGGCGTCGGCGACGCCTGCGGGAGCGGCGCCGAGTTCGGTCGGTGGAGTGCGAGCCATGGGGACGAAAGTAGGGGCTGTGGACGGCCGCGGCTAGAGGGACTGCTGACAGCCGGTGTCAGCAACTGGCGGCAGATGGCGGCAGATGGGGGACCTCGTCCTTCGACAAGCTCAGGATGAGGGTTGGTTTTGCGGCGGTTGAACTCGAATTCCTCATCCTGAGCCTGTCGAAGGACGAGGAATTCGCTCCCGATCAAGCCATCCTAGAGCATCGCGCGGAAAAGTGGCCACCGGTTTTCCGCAAAAGCGATGCGAAAACAAAAGCCTAGAGCAAGCCGTGCGATTCCTATATCGCGCGGCTTGCTCTAGACCTTCGGCGGCGTCCTGACCTCTGGCCCTGCTGGTTCCGCCACGCGCCGCGCCGAGGTGATCGGCACGGGCGGGTCGAGGATCTGGCCCTTCATCACCGGATTGATCGCCTTGCCCGGGGTGGGCAGGGCCAGGATCGTCTTGACCACGTCCATGCCCTCGACCACCTGGCCGAAGGCGGCGAAGCCGGCATTGTCACCTTGGGTGGCCGGGTTGGCGTCGAGATAGGGCGCGTCGCCGATACAGATGAAGAAGTCCGAGGTGGCGGTGCCGGGGGCGTTGCGGGCGATCGACACCGTGCCGTCCAGGTGCTTGAGACCGGTCAGGGTGGTGGGCTCATGGGCGACCGGCGCCAGGGCCCCGACATTCTGCAGCCCGCCCTGGATCAGGCCGTAGTCCACCGCGCCGGGCGCGCGCGAGGCGCGGAAGAAGGTCGCCTTGTCATAGAGCTTGCGATCCACGTAGCGCAGGAAGTTGGCGCTGGTGATCGGGGCCTTGTCGACGTTCAGTTCGATGACGATCCGGCCCTGGGGGGTCTGCAACGCGACGCGGACCGGGGGCTTGGCGAGGGGCGCGGGCGGCGGCGCGGTCACCTGGGCGACGGCGGGAAAGGCGGCGAGCAGGCCAGCGGCGATCAGCAGCGCGCGGCGGTCGAGGCGGCGATGGGTCATGAGGCGAGACTAGCGGCGTGGAGGCGAGGCGCAAGGTCCTCCCCCTCGGCGAAAGTCGGAGAAGCCGACGGGGGAGTAACGGCTGGTGGTCATGACGCGGATCGACGGCCTTGGCTACCAAACCCCGATCTTCTCGGCCTCGTGGTGGCTGATCGGGTGGTGAGCCTTCCTGTGGTCTTCCTCGGCCAGGAAGCGCACGGCCTCGAGCGCCGCCATGCAGCCCATGCCAGCGGCGGTGACCGCCTGGCGGTAGACGTCGTCGGTGACGTCGCCGGCCGCGTAGACGCCGGCGATGGCGGTGGCGGTCGTGCCCGGCTTGACGGTCAGATAGCCACCCGCGTGGGTTTCCAGCTGGTCCTTGAAGAGTTCCGATGATGGGGCGTGGCCGATGGCGATGAACACGCCGTCGCAGTCGACCTGCTGGGTCTGGCCGGTCTTGACGTTCCTCAGCCGCACGCCCGTGACGCCCGGCGGATTGCTCTGGCCAAGCACCTCGTCGATGGCGCTGTCCCAGATCACCTCGATCTTGGGATGGGCCAGCAGGCGCTCCTGCAGGATCATCTCGGCGCGCAGTTCGTCCTTGCGGTGGACCAGGGTGACCTTGCTCGCGAAGCTGGTGAGGAACAGGGCCTCTTCAACGGCGGTGTTGCCGCCGCCGACCACCAAGACCGCCTTGTTGCGATAGAAGAAGCCGTCGCAGGTGGCGCAAGCGCTGACCCCGAAGCCCTGATAGGCGGCCTCGCTCGGCAGGCCCAGCCACTTGGCCTGGGCGCCGGTGGCGATGATCACGGTCTCGGCGAACCAATCCTGGCCGCTGTCGGTGGTGATGTGGAACGGGCGCTTGGAGAGGTCGGCGCTCAGCACGATGTCGGCGACGAACTCCGTACCCACATGCTCGGCCTGGGCCTTCATCTGGTCCATCAGCCACGGGCCCTGGATGACGTCGGCGAAGCCGGGATAGTTCTCGACATCGGTCGTGATGGTCAGCTGGCCGCCGGGCTGGATGCCGGCGATCAGCACGGGCTTCAGCAGCGCGCGAGCGGCATAGATGGCGGCGGTATAGCCGGCGGGGCCTGAGCCAATGATCAGGCAGCGGGTGTGGCGAGGTTCGAGCGTGGACATGGCGGCAGATATAGTATCGATTCCGTCCGCGCGCGATGGCGCGGCGAGCGGTTTGGGGCGTGCTTTTCGTCGCTGGGGTTTGGCGCTATATTGCGGGCATGGACCCGCTGTTGGAACGCATCACGATCGATCCGGGCAAGCTCGGCGGCCGACCCTGCCTGCGCGGGATGCGGATAGGCGTGCAGGACGTTCTGGAAATGCTGGCGGCGGGCATGACCGCGGCCGAGATCTTGACGGAATATCCGTATCTGGAAGCCGATGACATAACGGCCGCGCTGGCCTACATGACCGACCGCTAGCCTAGCGCGTAGTAACGCCTCATCGGCTTGGGTGGCTTTTGGCCTTTGCTCGCGGCGTGCGCGATCCAATCAATGATGGCTTCTTGCGCGTTGCTAAAAGCCTCCGCCTCGGTCTCGCCGTCAGACATGCAACCGGGCAGTTCAGGGACCACCGCCAAGAACCCGCCGCCATCTTCCAAGGAGAGCGGCTCAATGTCGATCCTGTAGTCGCTACTAGACATCATTCGCAGGCCCCTTGGGCCCCTCAATATAGGCCACAAAAGCCCGAATGTACACGGGCTTGATCGGTCGGCGCGCGGGAACGCATGGGCCTCCAAAGCCCGATGGATGCGATACAGTGTAGTGCGACCCTCCGCCCGACGGTGGCTTACAGATCAGGCCAAAGTGACGGCAGACCACCTCGATGTCGGCGATGCGCCAGTCTCCCTTTGGGTTACGCTTCATCTTCTCGAAGAGCTTTTGCGCTTGTGACAAAGGCCGCCCCAGGGGTTCGGTCAACCTGATCACATAGAGGTTCACTGAACAATTCCTCTTTGTTCCGGAAGCGGTATTGACGCCTCGTCCACGATTTCAAGGTTAATCTACGGGACACCGTACATAGAGCCCCTCCCATGCCAGCCCCCTTCATCGAGATCGCCGGCCGCAGGATCGGCGCCGACCACGCGCCCTTTCTGATCTGTGAGCTGTCCGGCAACCACAACGGCTCCCTCGACCGCGCCCTGACCATGGTCGACGCCGCCGCCGACACCGGCTGCGACGCCATCAAGCTGCAGACCTACACCGCCGACACCATCACGCTGGATGTCGACCGCCCCGAGTTCAAGATCCACGGCGGCCTGTGGGACGGGCGCAGCCTGCATGAGCTCTACCAGGAGGCCCAGACCCCCTATGAATGGCACGCGGCCCTGTTCGAGCGCGCCCGCCAGCGGGGCGTGACCCTGTTCTCCAGTCCGTTCGACGAGACCGCCGTCGATTTGCTAGCCGGGCTCGACGCCCCCGCCTACAAGATCGCCTCGTTCGAGGCCGTCGACCTGCCGCTGATCCGCTACGCCGCCAAGCAGGGCAAGCCGTTGATCATCTCGACCGGCATGGCCAATCTCGCGGAAATGCAGACCGCTCTCGACACCGCCTTGGACGCTGGCGCGGCGGGGGTGCTGCTGCTGCACTGCGTCTCCAGCTATCCGGCCCGCTTCGAAGACGCGAACTTGCGGACCATCATCGACATGGCCCAGCGCTTTGGTTGCCCGATAGGCCTGTCGGACCATACGCCGGGCACGGCGGCCTCGGTGGCGGCGGTTAGCCTCGGCGCCTGCGCCATCGAGAAGCACTTTACCCTGGCCCGGTCGGACGGCGGCCCCGACGCCGCCTTCAGCCTGGAGCCGGCCGAGTTTCGCGCCCTGGTCGATGACACCGCCAACGCCTGGAAGGCGCTGGGCGGGGTCAATTACGACCTGCTGGGCTCCGAACGGGGCAATCGTCAATTCCGCCGCTCGCTCTACGTGACCGCAGACGTCGCGGCCGGCGAGATGCTGACCAAGGCCAATGTCCGCTCGGTGCGGCCCGGCGAGGGCCTGCCCCCGGCCGACTATGAGGCGGTGCTAGGCAGGCCGGCGGCGAGGACCCTCAAGCGGGGCGAGCCGTTGGCCTGGGACATGGTTGACTAGAGCATTTTTCGAGCGAAGTGGTTCCGGTTCGCGTGAAGAAAAATGCGTCAAAACAAAAGATCAGAGCTCACGGCCTGACGCAGTCAGGTCGGGAAATGCCCTAGAGCTTTCCCTGTCCGATCAAGGCCAGGAAACGCTCGGCCACCCTGGCCGCGCCGCGTCCGTCGCAGACCGCCGCGCTGGCCGCCGACAGCGCGTCGCGCAGGATGGGCTCGTCGATCAGCCGACCCAGCGCGGCGGAGAACGTCGCGTCGAAGTCCAGCGCGGCCGCTTCTAGGCCCATGATCGCGCCGGCCTCGGCCAGGGCCCGCGCCGCCGGCCGTTGGTTGTCGGCCAGGATCAGCGACAGGGTCGGCAGGGCCAGCACGCAGCGCTCCCAGGTGCTGGACCCACTGGCCCCGACGGCCAGGTCGGCCTCCAGGGTCAGGCGCGGCATGTCCTGGGTGTCGACGTGAAGGACCAGGCGCGGCTCGGCCTGGGCCCGTTCGCGCAGACGCGGCAGGCTGGGGGCGGCGGCGCCCACCACCACGTCCAGCGTCGCGGCGCCGGTCGCGGGCAGCATCAGCTCCACGACCCGGCCAGTGATCCCGCCGACATCGGTCAGGCCCAGCGACACCAGAATCCGGCGCACCGGCAGGGCCTTGGCCCGCCGCGCCAAGGCTTCCTTGCGTAGGGCGGCGAAGGCGGGGCGGACGGGGGCGTAGTGCGGTCCCAGCAGCAGCTCGGCGCGGCGCGGGACCAGGCCGTCATAGTCCTCGGCGCGGCGAGCGGGGCCTGAGTCCAGCACGAGGTCGGCGGCCAGCAAGCGGTCGGCCAGGTCATCGATGACGAGGGTGGGGCGACCACCTCCATTCCCCTCGTCCCGACCTTCGCCGGGATGAGGGGAGTTCTGAGGGGCGTCGGAGATGCGACGGTGGTCGTCGGCCGACAGGCCGTAGTGGTCGATGACGATCGCGTCGTAGTTTCGCGCGATGTCCGCCGCACACGTCACCAACGCGGGCTCGGTGATTTCATAGGTCTCGACATGCGAGACCTCGCCGCCGAAAGCGTCGAGCATCGCCTTGCCCGCCGAGTTCACGATGAAGAGACACATCGCCCCCTCAGCCTCCAGCGCGCGCGCCAGGGTCAGGCTCCGCATCACGTGACCGCCGCCGACCGTCGGCCCGGCGTCGACCACGAAGAGGATGCTCGGCGCGCTCATAGCCGCCGGACCCCACCGAACGTCGCCAGGTCTTCCCGACTGGCGAGGAAGGCCCGGACGTCGGCCGAGGTGAAGGCGCGATTGCTCGGATAAAGCGCGTCATAGACAGCCGCCACGAAGGCGTAGTCGGCCGGTCCCTCGACCGCCCAGCGCACCGCGCCCTGATCCGGCTCCGCCAGCAGGGCCATCGAGCTCCAGCGGTCGGGCGTGGGGGGCGCCTCGCTCGCGCGGGGCAGGGCCGTCGCGCCTTCGCCCGCCATCCGGCGCAGGCCGGCGGCGGTGATCACCTCCACGCCCTGGCCGACGGGGTAGGCCGCGCCGGGCGAGCGGTTACTGGTGTGGTCGGCATGCGAGGTCAGGTGAAGGTCGATGGCGGCGTCGATGATCTCGGGATCGATCAGGGGCGCGCCGTCCTCCAGCAGCACCACGTGATCGGCGGGGTAGGCGCTCAACGCCCCGGCCAGTCGGGCCAACTGGTCGTTGGCCGGGCCGCGATGCACGAGGGTCGCCTCGCGGCGCACGGCGGTCTCGATCGCGTCATCTTCGGCGGAAAGCGTGGTGACCACCACCAGAGTGTCGATCCGCCGGGCCCGCGCCGCCCGCTCGATCTGCCGGGCGATCATCGGCGCCCGGGCCAACGGCATCAGGACACCGCCCGGCAGGGTCGCTGAACCCATGCGGGCCTGGAGGATGGCGAGAATCAGCGGGGGCCGAACTTGCTCACGGCCCAGGCGGCGAACAAGGTGAGGGCGGCAGCGGCCGCAAAGATCAGAATGACTTGGATAGACGGATCCATTCAGTCCTCCACACGGGCCAAAACATAGTGCAGAAAGCCTTGCAAAACCAGAAAAAAGGCCAGGGCTCCAACCACCAGACCCATGTTCAAGCGACCCGAGGTGAGGGGCTGAACGACCGCAGAAATCACCAAAGCGACGGCCAAGGCGTTCAGCGTGGTCGCGATGGCCTTTCGCCGCTCGTTTCTGCCGGCCTTGCCGAAGCTCGGGACTGAATGCCGTTCGCTGCCCATGGCGGCGAACATAGCAAGAACAATCCTGCCGCGCAATAGGCCTGCCAACTCGCCCTATGCGTCGGACGCCGCTTTCACTCCGCGCCCATTCATTCGCGCCACGACCTCAGCCGCCGCCCGTCCCGTCTCATCGACGGGGTCGTAGGTCCAGCCGTGGAAGGCCCCGCCATAGGGCCGGGCCGCGCCCTGGCGTTCGAGTTCCTGGTGGAACAGCCGGAATTTCAGGCTGTGGCCGTCCATCTTCAGGATGAACACCGGCTTGCCCGTCGAGGCCGCCTCGGTGGCCATGTTGGTCGAGTCCTCGGTGACCAGGATATAGTCGGCCGCCGCCAGGAAGGCGAAATAGGGGTTCTCGCCCTGGCCGTTCCAGATCATTCCCGGCAGATGCCGCAGGCGGGCCTCCAGCAGGGCGCGGGCCGGCTCGGGCGTACGGCGCGAGAAGGTCATCAGCAGCGACCCGCCCTCCTGCTCCAGCGGCAGCTGGATCTGGTGAGCCATCTCGGCCGCGCGTTCGACGCTCAGGTCGAAGGCCCGCGACTTGCCGCCCAGCAGCACCGCGACGCGCGGATGGGGCAGGGCGTCGATCTGGTCCTTGAATCTTTCGTATTCGCTGTCCAGCCGCTGGCTGGTGACCCGATGCGGCGAGCCGGTGATGGCCAGCACATTGTCGCCCGCGAGGCGATCGTGCTTGGGCGGGATCACCAGGTCGAACATGTTGGCCGGCACGCGCGGATCCTGAATCTGCACGACATAGGTCTTGCCGGCCGACCAGCGCTTGGCGCGGATCGACAGCGGCAGGGTGGCGCGGCCGGCGGCGATCCACAGGTCGGGCCAGGGGGCGACGATCTCGCTCTCGGGGGTCAGCCAGCGACGCGGCAGCCAGTTGGCCCACCAGGGCAGGCGGCCGATCCGGCCATTCCAGCCGACGCGCTTGACCACGATGACAGCGGGCGTCTGGCGCGCCACGGCCTCGGCCAGCCCCACGGCCTGGGCCTCAATGCCGGCCCGGCCGTCCGAGATCGCCCAGATGACGATCGGCGGCTTGGCGGGGACTTCGGGCGCGACCGGCGCGGCGACCAGCTTGGGCGAGGCCTTGCGGCGTGGCTTGGCTTGGCTGTCCGCTGTCGAGGCGGCAACCTTCATGGGCTGGGCTTCAACCTCCACCGACCCCGGACGGGAGCGCGGTTGGGCCTTGGCGCGAGGCTTGAGGGGCGGGGGCGACAGGCCGGCGTCGGCCGGCGAGCCCGCCTTCGGCTTGCGCGCGGCCTTCGGCTTGGCCGTGAGGTCTGGCTTGTTGTTTTCAACCACGTCGGCGATCCCGGCCATAGCGAAGCGACACGCCAACGCAATCAAGCGTCAGCGTGTCGAAGGACATGACCCTGGAATGGGGCTTAAGCTAGACCCACTCGACCTTGAGGATCTCGTAGGCCTTCACGCCGCCGGGCGTATAGACCTCGACCACCTCGCCGACTTCCTTGCCGATCATGGCGCGCGACAGCGGCGAGCTCAGCGAGATGCGGCCTGACTTCACGTCGGCTTCATGCTCGCCGACGATCTGGTAGCGGGCCTCTTCCTCGGTGTCCTCGTCGACGACGCTGACCGTCGCGCCAAACTTGACCTGCTTGCCCGACAGTTTCGACACGTCGATGATCTGGGCCCGCGCGATCTTGTCCTCGATCTCGGCGATGCGGCCCTCGATCCAGCCCTGACGTTCCTTCGCCGCGTGATATTCCGCGTTTTCCGACAAGTCGCCATGTTCGCGCGCCTCGGAAATCGCGGCGATCACCGCCGGCCGTTCGATCGTCTTCAAACGCTTCAGTTCTTCGTCGAGGGTTTGGTAACCCCCGGCGGTCATCGGCACTTTTTCCATTGCGGATTTTAGCTCGGTTCGCCCTAGGGGAGGAAGTCCGTCCCGGACGCTGGCGCGCACGACCGGGGGCTGAGAGGATAAGAGGCACGTTTCCGTAACGCAAGAGGCGGTGGTCAAGCTCTACGAAGCGTAATCGTAGGGCCCGCCCCGTTCGAGCGCCGTGCGATAAGCCGGACGGGCATGGATTTGTTCCAGAAAAGCTTTGACCCTCGGGCGCGAGGCCGCGCCGGCCCGAGCCACGGCGGCTTCCAGGGGGAAGCTCATGGCCACGTCGGCGGCGGTGAAGGCCTGGCCGGCGAACCATTCGCTCTTGGACAGCTCGGCGTCCCAGTAGTCGATGTGGGTCTTCAGTTGCGGGTCGATGAAGCCGCTCTGGGCCTTGGCGGCAACGGCCTTGACCAAGCCTCTCAGCAGGCCGGGCGCGCGAGCGGGCAGGGCGGTGAACACCAGCTTCAGCAGCAGCGGCGTCATGGCCGAACCCTCGGCATAGTGCAGCCAGTAGGTATAGCGCAGACGCTCGGGCGTGCCGGCCGGCGGGATCAACCGGCCCTGGCCGTAGGTGTCGATGATGTATTCGACGATCGCGCCGGTCTCGGCGATGGTCTTGTCTCCGTCGGTGATCACCGGCGACTTGCCTAGTGGATGGATGGCCAGCAACTCGGGGGGCGCCAGCATGGTCTGGGCGTTGCGCTCATACCGCTTCACCTCATAAGGCAGGCCCAATTCCTCCAGCAGCCACAAAACCCGTTGGCTACGGGAATTGTTCAGGTGGTGGACGGTGATCATCGGCTCTGCTTTCGCTGACGCTGCTGGCGTCAGCAAACCGCCGTACCTCCAGTCAGTCAAGCCAGGTCAAAGCGGCGGCGCCCAGTCTGAGCCGCGCACCACGCCGACCATGCCGAGATAGGCGGTGGCCGGGGCCTTGGGATCGTCGGGGACGAAGTTCTGGCCCACCGTGGTCTGGACGCGCGCGAAGTCCGGACCGGAGGCATAGGGTGAGCCCTGTGCGGCGAGATTGAACACGGTCAGGCTATTGGGCGTGGTGGCCGCGCGCAGGTCGGCCGAGCCGTCCATCTTGATCATCGGGCCGTCGGTGTTGAACTGGGTCATCCGCATCATCTTCACGCCCTCCGGTGTTGGCGCGGGAATGAGCACGGTGCTGTCGAGCAGGACCAGGGCGATGCCGACCATCGACTGGGCGGCCGGCAGCTTGGACTGGCGCACCCGGGTGGCGAAGGGCGCATTGCCGTTCACCGAGGACTGCAGCACGTGGAACACGCCCCACAGTCCATAGGCCGGCCGGTCGCCCAGGGCGCCCGAGGTCACGAGATGTTCGTAGCCGGCGAAGATGATGCTCTCGCGGTTCCCGGCGGCCCGCTGGGTCAGGCCGACCCGCAGCGCGGCGCGGGTGATCGGGTCGCCGCCGTTGGACGCGGCCAGCCAGGTCAGGGCCAGGTCCGCCTTGGCCTTTTCGGTGGGAGCGGCCTCCAGCGCCTTGGCGTCGGGCGCCGCGCCGGCTGCGGTCAGCCAGTCGATCAGCAGCGGCCAGTCCTGGATGGCGTCGATCCCCCAGAAGCGGATCCGCTTGCCGGCCGGCAGGGCCTGGTTCAGCGCGCGAACTTTCCGGACCTTGTCCTTGAACAGCGTGTTGCCCCACTGGGCGGCGTGGTCCCAATGGGCGAACACGCGGTCCAGGTCGGCCTCGTCGCCGGTGGTCAGGTAGCGGTTGAAGCGCTCGGCCTGGACCGGATCGATCTCGGCCAGATAGTCGCGCAGGCCGACCCTGCGATTGAGCTCGGTGAGGAGTTGCAGGTCCAGCGCCTGGGGCGCGGCTGAGCCGTGGCTCTCGCCCACCAGGAACAGGCGGGCGCGATAGACCGCGTTGGGCAGGCGAAGGGTGAAGGGGCCGGTGACCGGGCCCGAGACGACCACGTGGGCTTTCAGATAGTTGACCTTGGCCGGATCGACCACCTCGACGAGCGCCTCGGCCGGCAGGGCCGGCGGCATCTGGGCGCGGGCCGCGATGGGGACGAGAGAGAGGATCAGCGCGGTGATCAAAAGTCGCATGGGCCTTATACGAATGGACATGGCGGGTCGTTCAACGGTCGGCGCGCTTGATCGTCAGCAGGATGATCAGGGTGACCCCTTGCAGGAAGAGGATCAGCGCCAGCCAGGCGCCGAATGGCTGCTTTTTTGTCTTGTGGCGGAACACCGGCCGGGCCGGCAGGGCGCCGGGCCGCCGACCAGGGCCACCAGGGCCACCAGGGCCACCAGGGCGTGCTCCGGCATGCGCGATCGTCCGTCGATGCCGCCAGGTAGCGTCTTCCGCGCGGGTCTCACTCCCCGCGCTGCTCCCGCTTGGTCGCCCGGTAGGTCTGCTGCAGGGCCGCCAGGCGGCGGCGCTCGGTGTCCTTGATCACGCGGTCGGCCTTGTCCTCCACCGCTGCGAGTTCCAGGCCCAGCTTCTGGAAGTGGGCCCAGCGGGCGGGGTCGAGCGCGCCGCTGGCCAATGCGTCACGCACCGCGCAGCCCGGCTCCCGCACGTGGCCGCAGTTCCTGAAACGGCAATTTCCCGCCAGACTCTCGATGTCCTCGAAGACCATGCTGAGGCCCTCATCGGCGTCGATCAAGCCCACCTCGCGGATGCCGGGGGTGTCGAGGATCAAACCGCCGCCCGGCAGCACGACCAACTGGCGATGGCTGGTGGTGTGGCGACCCTGGTCGTCGGACTCGCGGATTTCCTGGGTCGCCATCCGGTCCTCGCCCAGAAAGGCGTTGACCAGGGTGGACTTGCCGACCCCGGACGAGCCGATGAGCACGCAGGTCTCGCCCGGCGCCACCTGGGCCAGGAGTGCGTCGAGGCCCAGGCCTTGCCGGGCCGACACCGTCAGCACCTGGCAGCCCGCCGCCAGGGCTGCGACCTGCGCGGCCTGGCCCTGCGGGTCGTCGGAGAGATCGGACTTGGTCAGCACCACCACGGGCCGCGCGCCGCTTTGCCAAGCGGCGGCGAGGTAGCGCTCGATCCGCCGGGGATTGAGGTCGGCGTTCAGCGAGGTGACGACGAAGGCGACGTCGATATTGGCGGCGATGACCTGCAGCGTCTGAACGCTATCGGCCGCTCGTCGGACGAAAACGGTGCGGCGCGGCAGGATGGCGTGGATCGTGGCGGTGCGCTCGGCCAGGTTCGGCGACAGCGCCACCCAGTCTCCGACGGCGGGATGCCCCAGCTCCCGCGCCTCGTGCAGCAGGCGGCCGGACGGCTTGGCGCGAAGCTCGCCCTCATCGGTCGCCACCCCATAGCCGTCACGTTGCTGGACGACGACACGTCCGGGGACATGCCCCTCGCTCGCGTGCGGTTCAAAGGCCCGCCGCAGGGGATCGGACCAGCCATAGTGCTCGATCAAGGCGAGGGGCCTTTCCAGTGATGAGGCAGTCTAGCACCGAGGGGGACGTGTTGGGGACACACACTCATCCCACGACTTTGGCCGGGCCCCCACAAGCCATGGCGTGAGTGTGTGTCCCCGTCCGTGGCGCAGTCGTTTCTGGCCTCACATTCGCGCCGGTCGCCCTTGAGCCTGTCAGCGTCCAGGGGAGCATCCGGTCGCGGACATGCCCATGGGCATATCCGCGCCTCCACCCAGGCGCTGTGGATAACTTCTACTGGTAGCTCTGCAGCGGGCGCACTTCCAGCGTCTCGGCGGGGGCCGACGAGATCGCCTGGGCCGCCGCCAGGGCGCCGGCCGAGGTGGTGTAATAGGGCACCTTCATCATCAGGGCCGTGCGGCGGATCTCGAAACTGTCTTCCAGGGCCTGCTTGCCCTCGGTAGTGTTGAACACCAGCTGCACGCCGCTGTTCTTCATCACGTCGACGATGTGCGGACGGCCTTCCAGCACCTTCTTGACCAGCTCGACCTCGATGCCCTGTTCGGCCAGATAGCCGCGTGTGCCGACCGTGGAGAGCACCTTGAAGCCCGCCGCCTGCAGCAGGCGCACCGGCTCGACGATCCACGGGCGGTCGCTTTCCTTGACCGAGACAAAGGCCGTGCCAGAGGTCGGCAGGCTGACGCCGCCGCCCAGCTGGCTCTTGGCGAAGGCGCGGGCGAAGGCCGGGGCCAGGCTGTCCTCGCCCTCGCGGATCCAGTCCAGCCCCATGACCTCGCCGGTCGAGCGCATTTCCGGGCCCAGGATGGTGTCGACCCCGGCGAAGCGGGCGAACGGGAAGACCGCTTCCTTGACGGCGATATGGTCGTACGGCTTGTCGACCAGGCCGAAGCTGGCCAGCGTCTCGCCGGCCATGATCTTGGCGGCGATGGCGGCCACCGGCTGGCCGATGGTCTTGGCCACGAACGGCACGGTGCGCGAGGCGCGCGGGTTCACTTCCAGCACATAGATGCGGGGTTCGGCCGAGTGCGGCTCCTCAATGGCGAACTGCACGTTCATCAGGCCGCGCACATTGAGGGCCAGGGCCATCTTCACGGTCTGGCGCTTCAGCTCTTCCACCGTGGCGACGCTGAGCGAGAAGGGCGGCATCGAGCAGGCGCTGTCGCCGGAGTGGACGCCGGCTTCCTCGATGTGCTCCAGCACGCCGGCCACGAACACGTCGGTCCCGTCGCACAGGGCGTCGACGTCCACCTCGGTGGCGCGGCTCAGATAGTGGTCCAGCAGGATGGGGTGCTCGAACGAGATCTCGCCGGTATTGGCGATGTAGCGTTCCAGGTGCTCGTGGTCGCGAATGATCTCCATGCCCCGGCCGCCCAGCACGTAGGAGGGGCGCATGACGAACGGGAAGCCGATCTGGTCGCCGGCGCTGCGGGCCTCGTCCCAGGTGCGGGCGATGGCGTTTTCGGGCTGGGCGATGTCAAGGCCGTTCAGCAGTTGCTGGAAGCGCTCGCGGTCCTCGGCCAGGTCAATGGCGTCGGGGCTGGTGCCCAGGATCGGAATGCCGGCGTCCTGCAGGGCCTGGGCCAGCTTCAGCGGTGTCTGGCCGCCAAACTGGACGATGACGCCGGCCAGCGTGCCGTTGGACTTCTCGACATCCAGCAGTTCCAGCACGTCCTCGGCGGTCAGCGGCTCGAAATACAGGCGGTCGGAGGTGTCGTAGTCGGTCGAGACGGTCTCGGGGTTGCAGTTGACCATGATCGACTCGACGCCGATCTGGTCGAGCGCGAAGGCGGCGTGGCAGCAGCAATAGTCGAACTCGATGCCCTGGCCGATACGGTTGGGACCACCGCCCAGGATCACCGCCTTCTTGCGATCGGTGGGCGCGCTCTCGCACTCGGGAACCTGGCCCAAGGCGCCGGTCTCGTAGGTCGAATACATATAGGGCGTGGTGGCCGCGAACTCGCCGGCGCAGCTGTCGATGCGCTTATAGACCGGGCGGACGTTCAGGGCATGGCGGGCGGCGCGGACGGCGGTCTCGGTCGAACCGGCCAGCTTGGCCAGGCGGGCGTCGGAAAAGCCTTGGGCCTTCAGGGCGCGGAAGGCGTGGGCTTCGGTCGGCAGGCCGCCGGCACGAATCCAGCCCTCCTGGCGGATCAGCTCGGCGATCTGGCGCAGGAACCACGGTTCGTAGGAACAGGCGGCGTTGACCTCTTCCACGCTCAAACCGTGGCGGAAGGCCTGGGCGATAACGCGCAGGCGATCGGGCGTGGGGGTGCCCAGGGCACGGATCACCGCCGCCCGCCCGGTGTCGGGATCGTCGGCGCCGGCGATGTCGATCTCGTCGAAGCCGTTGAGGCCCGTTTCGAGCCCGCGCAGGGCCTTCTGGACACTTTCCTTGAAGGTCCGGCCAATGGCCATCACCTCGCCGACCGACTTCATGGCGGTGGTCAGCAGGGGCTCCGAACCGGGATACTTCTCGAAGGCGAAGCGCGGGATCTTGGTGACAACATAGTCGATCGACGGCTCGAACGAGGCCGGGGTCGCGCCGCCGGTGATGTCGTTCATCAGCTCGTCGAGCGTGTAGCCCACGGCCAGGCGGGCGGCGACCTTGGCGATCGGGAAGCCAGTGGCCTTCGAGGCCAAGGCGGAGCTGCGCGACACCCTTGGGTTCATCTCGATCACCAGCATCCGGCCATCGGCCGGATTGACCGCGAACTGCACGTTGGAGCCGCCGGTCTCGACGCCGATCTCGCGCAGCACGGCGATGCTGGCGGCCCTCATCCACTGATATTCCTTGTCGGTCAGGGTCAGGGCCGGGGCGACGGTGATCGAGTCGCCGGTATGGACGCCCATCGGGTCGATGTTCTCGATCGAGCAGACGATGATGCAGTTGTCCGCCTTGTCGCGGACCACCTCCATCTCGTACTCCTTCCAGCCGAGCACGCTCTCTTCGATCAGCACCTCGGTGGTCGGCGACAGGTCCAGGCCCCGCAGCACGATCTCCTCGAATTCCTCGAGGTTATAGGCGATGCCGCCGCCGGTGCCGGCCAGGGTGTAGCTGGGGCGGATGATGGCCGGCAGGCCCACGAACTCCAGGCCGATCCGGGCCTCGTCCATGTTGTGGGCGGCCTTGGACTTGGGGCTTTCCAGGCCCAGCTTGTCCATGGCGTCGCGGAACTTCTGGCGGTCCTCGGCCTTGTCGATGACCTCGGCCTTGGCGCCGATCATCTCAACGCCGTACTTGGCCAGGGCGCCACTGGCCTCGAGGGCCAGGGCGGTGTTCAGCGCCGTCTGGCCGCCCATGGTGGGCAGCAGGGCGTCTGGCCGCTCCTTGGCGATGATCTTCTCGACCATGTCCGGGGTGATCGGCTCGATATAGGTCGCGTCGGCCACGTCGGGATCGGTCATGATCGTGGCGGGGTTCGAGTTGACCAGGATGATCCGGTAGCCCTCGGCCCGCAGCGCCTTGCACGCCTGGACGCCCGAATAGTCGAACTCGCACGCCTGGCCGATGACGATCGGGCCCGCGCCGATGATCAGGATAGAGGAGATGTCTGTGCGTTTGGGCATGGGAAAAACTCGCGCGTAGACACGGTCGCGCACATCCGCGCGCCCGCTGCCGACCATCTTGCAGGTTAAGCCGCCCGTTTAGAGACGGAGTCGGGTCGGCGCAACCCCGAACCGGGATGACAGGTTTTGGATCGCGCCCCGTCCTTCTTCCCGCTAAACCCGCGCCATGTTGCGCCTTTCCGAACTAAAACTGCCGCTGGGCCATGATCCGCTGGCCCTGGGGCCGGCGATCGAAGCGCGGCTGGACCTGGCGCCCGGCGACTTGCTGGACTTCGCCATCGCCAAGCGGTCGCACGACGCGCGTCGCAAGGCGGCGATCCTGATGATCTATTCGGTCGACGTGACCTTGCGTGACGAGGCCGCCGTGCTGGCCCGGTTAGCCGGCGACTCCCACGTGCGGCCGACGCCCGACACCGAATACCGCTTCACGGCCCAGGCGCCGGAGGGCTTCAACGGCCCGCGTCCGGTGGTGATCGGGGCGGGGCCCTGCGGCCTGTTCGCCGGGCTCTTCCTGGCCCAGATGGGCTTTCGGCCAATCATCCTCGATCGCGGCAAGGCGGTGCGCGAGCGGACCAAGGACACCTGGGCCCTGTGGCGGCGGGGCGAGCTGGACCCGGAGTCCAATGTCCAGTTCGGCGAGGGCGGGGCGGGCACCTTCTCGGACGGCAAGCTCTATAGCCAGATCAAGGATCGCCGCCACCTGGGTCGCAAGGTGCTGGAGGAATTCGTCAAGGCCGGCGCGCCCGAGGAAATCCTCACCGAGGCTCATCCCCACATCGGCACCTTTCGCCTGGTGACCATGGTGGAGTCCATGCGCCAGACCATCGAGGCCCTGGGCGGCGAATACCGCTGGGGCAGTCGGGTTGACGGCTTCGACGTCGAGACCGCCGCCGACGGCTCGCGCAGGCTGAAGGGCCTGCAGCTCTCCACAGGCGACTATCTGGCTGCCGAGCAGGTGGTGCTGGCCATCGGCCATAGCGCCCGCGACACCTTCCAGGTCCTGTACGACCAGGGCGTCCATATCGAGGCCAAGCCGTTCTCGATCGGCGTGCGGATCGAGCACCCGCAGTCGTGGATGGACCGGGCGCGGTTTGGAACCCATGCCGGGCACCCGGACCTCGGCGCGGCCGACTACAGCCTGGCCCACCATTGCGCCAACGGACGCACGGTCTACAGCTTTTGCATGTGTCCGGGCGGCACGGTGGTGGCGGCGACCTCGGAGCCCGGCCGGGTGGTGACCAACGGCATGAGCCAATATTCGCGCAACGAGCGCAACGCCAATTCCGGCTTCGTGGTCGGCATCGACCCGGAGCGCGACTATCCCGGCCACCCGCTGGCCGGGGTCGAATTCCAGCGGAAATGGGAGAGCCTGGCCTACACCGCCGGCGGCTCGACCTACGCCGCCCCGGCCCAGAAGGTCGGCGACTTTCTGGCGGGCCGGGCCTCGTCCGACCTGGGCGACGTAGCGGCGTCCTACAAGCCGGGCGTGACCATGACCGACCTGGCCGCCTGCCTGCCGCCCTTCGCGGTCGAGGCCATGCGCGAGGCCTTGCCGGTGTTCGGCCGCCAGATCGCCGGCTACGACCATCCCGACGTGCTGCTGACCGGGGTCGAGACCCGCACCTCCTCGCCGATCCGCATCACCCGCGGCGAGGACTTCCAGAGCCTCAACACCGCGGGCCTCTATCCCGCCGGCGAAGGGGCGGGCTATGCCGGCGGCATCCTCTCGGCCGCCGTCGACGGCATCAAGGTGGCCGAGGCGGTGGCGGCGGCCTATGTGGCGACCACCGCTATTGGGGGCCGCGCTCGCTGAAGGGGACATGCCCATGGGCATGTCCCCTATCGCGGCTCACCGCCTCCCGCTGATCACCGGCGCCGCCGGGACGGCGGCGGGGACGGCCGGCGTTTCCTCCGGGCTATCGGCAAGGGCCCAGGCCCAGCCGGCCTCGGCGCGCTCCACGCCCAGCTGAAAGAGGGCGTTGCGGTTGTTGGCGGCGAAATCCAGGCCCGAGGTGTCAACGTCGGCGGTATCGGGAATGGCGCTGTAGAACAGCTGGCCGCCGTTGCGACGGGCGAAGCTGCTGCCGGCCGCCAGGTGGGTGCGCATCAGGGCCTTGCTCATGGCGTCCCACGACCGTCCGACGATCGACAGGGCGCCGCCCTTGGTGAAGCCGAACGTGCCGCCGACCTTGCCATTGACGATCACCTACAGCCGTCCCGGCCGCGCCATGCCCTTCTCGGCGGTCCATAACAGCAGGGATTCCGGGGCGACGAAGAACGGGATGGTCACCCCGCCATCGACATGCATCTCCGACAGGTGTCGGCCCCCCTTCCCGCTATTGGGGCCGTCGATCTGGATCAGGGCGGGCGGGAAGACGCCGGTGATGCTGGTCGAGGCCACCAGCACGTCCTCGAACAGTTTGCGTGAGACCGCGTCGCCTCGACTGGCGACGGCCCCCATGTCCCAAATCACCGTCTGCTCGGTGTCGAGATTGGTGGTGGCGATCAGCAGGCGGCGGCCACGCCTGTGCTCGACGGCGATGGCCCGAAGCATGTCGTCGGTGACATAGGAGACCAACAGCCGGTGCAGTTCGTCGGCGCTGTAGAAGCTGGGATGGAACAGCAGGCCCAGGCCGCGAGACTTGAGAATCTGGCCCGCCGCCTGGCCGGTATAGGCTTGGGTGAGCCGGTCGTCCCAACTGGGGCCGAGGAAGGCGAAGGGGGCGGTGAGGGCGCCGGTGCTGACCCCGGTGACGATATCGAACTCCGGACGCTCGCCGCGCTTGGTCCAACCCACCAGCACACCGGCGCTTAAGCCCCGTTCGAGCCGCCGCCTGACAGCGCCAGCACGTCGAAGGTGCGCTGCTTGAGGGCGCGGCCGCGAGCCGGGGCGGCGAAGCGGATGGCCGCGTCGCTGTCGGTGGCGTTGAAGCGAATATCGGCCAGGCCCTGGGGCGGCGGGCCGGCCAGGTCGCTGGCCTCGAAGGTGTCGCGCGACAGAGACCCGCAGGCGGTAAGCGCCGCGGCCAGACACAGCAGGATGAGCAGCCGAGAGGAGCGCATGGGCCGTGACCGCTGCCTCGGGCTTTCAGGGTGTTACGACGCTGGACGCGGGGCGTCCATACGGCAATCGCCCAAGAAAAATGGGCCGGCGCGTGAGCGCCGACCCATTCCAAATCTCGTGAGCGTGAGGCGATTAAGCCTGCAGCTGGCCCGCCGACATCTTGCCCGAGCGGTTGTCGCGCTCGAGTTCGTAGGTGATCTTCTGACCTTCGTCCAGACCACGCAGACCGGCGCGTTCAACGGCCGAGATGTGCACGAAGACGTCAGCGCCGCCGTCGTCAGGTTGGATAAAGCCGAAGCCCTTGGTGCCGTTGAACCATTTCACGGTGCCGGTAGCCATAGTTCGTAGTCCTTGTAGTCAATATTCGTCGCCGGAGTCGTTCCGTTCGACGATCAAATTTCGTTGGGGATCGGTAGGCGCGTCCGGCGCTCTCACAAGGAGAGCATGGAAAAGCAGGCCGAACGGCAGCGAATTCGATAAGCCACCATGAAGCCCTGAGACGCGGACGGCAAGTGAATTCGTGACTCCACAGGAGTCCGAAATGAATCTCGTTGAATCCAAAATAGTTTTGGACCCCAAGCGTCGCCTTGAACGTTGATCTAAGTCTCTCGCGTCCGTGCGAGAATTTTATGATTTCAAGGAGTGTCCCATGACCCTGATCGAGCGGATCCCTCTGCTGAACGACCAGGAATTGGTCTCGCTTCTGGCCAATGCACGTCGCCTCGACATCGTCGGTACGCCGGCCCAGCGCCGCGGCGCGGCCGAAGTGTTGCCCGTGCTGGAACTGGAAGCCTCGAAGCGTCGTCAGGTCACCCTTGAAGCGGCGACCAAGAAGCGCTCGGCCACCACCGCCGCCAAGCGCAAGGCCGTGGCCGTCGAGGCCGCCGAAGCAGCCTAGGCTCCCGACCGAAATGACGCCTTGCATCCACTGTTCTTGAGAGTCACTCTCAACAATGGTGGAGCGCTTTGGAGGCGATCATGGTGTTTCGAACGGCCGGGGTAACGTGGCTGGCCTTGATGATGCAGGCGGAGCGCACCCGCGCGGGCGCCGCCCCCGACACCGAATGGCTGCTGCACGGCCCGACCGATCCCGACTTGGTCGAGGATGACGGTGGGGCGCTGCTGCTGGCGGCGGAATAATTCCTCCCCCTGTGGGGGAGGTGTCGCCGAAGGCGACGGAGGGGGGATGGATCGGCAGCTAGCCAAGTCCCTCGACGGCCCTGAAACTCCCCCCACCGACCGCTGCGCGATCGCCTCCCCCACAGGTTGAGGTCCGCCCTAGACCAGCGCCTTCCTTGCCGCTTCCCAATATTGAGCCCCGGTGATCAGCGTCACCACGGCGGCGACCCAGAGCAGGCCGTGGACACCCATGGCCGTGTAGCCGAACAGCACCTTGTCGTCGGGCAGGTTGAAGGCGCTCCATGAGACGATGACGATCTCGCCGGCGATGGCCACCAGTTGCAGCGTGGTCTTCCACTTGGCCAGCAAGGTGACCGGCAGCTTGATTCCCTTGCCAGCGCTCACTTCGCGCAGGGCGCTGACGGCGAATTCGCGAAACAGGATCAAGCCGGCCGGCAAGATGACCAGCGGATTGGGGCCCAGGGCCATCAGGCCTAGCAAGCCGCCGCAGACCAGGATCTTGTCGCCGATCGGATCAAGGATCGCGCCCCAGATGCTGACCGCGTCCAACTTGCGGGCCAGCCAGCCGTCGAAGAAGTCGGTGATGGCGGCGATCACGAACGCCCAAAACGCCCAGCGCTGCAGCGAATATTGCTGGGTCGTGCTCAGGCTATCGCCGATCCACGGCAGGCCGCCAGCGGCCGCGGCCAAGGCCACGAACATGAACAGGGCGATGACCAGGCGCGCCGAGGTCAGGATGTTGGGCAAGTTCTTCATGGTGGCGTTCTAACGCATGAGCGAGCGGAAGGGCTATGGGGAGCCGATTGCGCGTTATGATAGCAGATGATATCATTCGTCATGGCTCAGCTCTTGGTTCGCGAAGTGCCCCGTGACGTCGTCGAAGCGCTCAAGCGCCGGGCGGCCCTGAACGGTCGCAGCGCCGAAGCCGAGCATCGCTTGATCCTGGAGGCCGCGCTCAAGGCCGGCCGCGCCGCGTTTCGCGAACGCGCCGCCAGCCTTCGTGAAAAGACCGTCGGACGCATCGCGGGAGAATCCGCTGACCTGATCCGTGCCGACCGCGACGCTCGATGACCCTGGTCATCGACGCCTCCGTGGCGCTGAAATGGGTTCTGGATGAGCCAGGTCAGTCCGCCGCCGACGCCTTGCTGGAAGAAGACCTGATCGCGCCGTCGCTCTGGCTTTTGGAGGCGGCGAGCGCCTTGTGGCGGCGCGCGAGGCGGGGCGAGCTCCAAGCCGAGGAGGCCGCCGAGCATCTATCGGAATTGTTCAACGCGCCGGTGACCGCGATCCCGATCGAGGAAGATTTGCAAGCCGCTGCGGTGCTGGCTCAACGTCTGGGCCATGCCGTCTACGACTGTCTCTACCTGGCCTTGGCCGTGCGCGAGCGGACGCGGGTCGTCACGGCGGACCGCCGTTTCTGGACGGTGGTTCAGAAGGTCCCTGACCTGGCGTCCTACGTGCGCCTCCTCGAAAACTAAACTATTTCGGCATGGCCATGCCGCGTTGCGACGACAGCAAAAGACAGATCCCGCCAAGGCTGCTCGAAAAGGCGCGGTTTGGGGCGGTTTCTACCCAATCAGTTGACCTTGCGTTCTTATCGCGCTTAGCCCTCGCCGGCATCTAGGGAGACCCCATGGACGAGACCCAGCCACCCGGCGCCAATTCCTCTCGCCGCGTGCTGACCGCCAGTCTGGTCGGCACGGCGGTGGAGTTCTACGACTTCTACATCTACGCCACAGCCGCCTCGCTGGTGTTCGGCTCGCTGTTCTTTCCATCCAAGTCGGCCAGCCTGCAGCAGATGGCCGCCTTCGCCAGCCTGGGCGTGGCCTTTCTCGCCCGGCCGATCGGCGCGGCGGTGTTTGGCCATTTCGGCGACCGGGTGGGGCGCAAGTCGACCCTGGTGGCCTCGCTGATGCTGATGGGCGGCTCGACCCTGGCCATCGCCTTCCTGCCCACCTACGCCATGGCCGGCTGGCTGGCGCCCGTCCTGCTGTGCCTGCTGCGGTTTGGCCAAGGCTTTGGCCTGGGCGGCGAGTGGGGCGGCGCCGCCTTGCTCGCGGTAGAAAACGCGCCTCCGGGCTGGCGGGCGCGGTTCGGCATGTTCCCGCAGTTGGGCGCGCCGGTGGGGTTCATCGCCGCCAACGGGCTGTTTCTGATCCTGGGCGTGATCCTGACGCCGGAGCAGTTCATGGCCTGGGGTTGGCGTCTGCCGTTCCTGGGCAGCGCCGCCCTGGTCGGGGTGGGACTGTGGGTGCGGCTGAAGCTGACCGAGACCCCCGCCTTCGCCGCCGCGATCGCTCATGAGGCGCCGCCGGCGGTGCCGCTGGGCGAGCTGTTGCGTGACCACTGGCGGGTCACCCTGGGCGGGACCCTGGCGGCCATCTGCTGTTTCGCCGTCTACTACCTGATGACCGCCTTCGCGCTCGGCTACGGCGTCAACACCCTGGGCTACAGCCGCACGGCGATGCTGAGCGTGCAGCTGGGGGCGATCCTGTTCATGGCGGCCGGCATCGTCGCCGCCGGCTACTGGGCCGACGCCAGCAGTCCGCGCCGGGTGCTGATGGCCGGCTGCGCCATGACCGTGGGGGTCGGGGCCCTGCTGCCGGCGATGCTGGGCTCAGGCTCGCTGCTGGTGATCTTCGCCTTCCTGGCCCTGGGCCTGCTGGTCATGGGCTTCGTCTATGGCCCGCTGGGGGCCTTCCTGCCCGACCTGTTCCCGGCCCGAGTGCGCTACACCGGCGCCTCGGCGGCGTTCAACATTGGCGGCATTCTTGGCGGCGGTCTGGCCCCAATGATCGCCCAGGCCCTGGCCGAGCGAGGCGGGCTAGCGCCGGTGGGGCTGTACCTGGCCGTCGCGGCGGCGTTGAGCTTCGGCGGGCTATGGGCGCTGAGGCCGAAGGCGGCGTAGAAGTCCTCCCCCTGCGGGAGAGATGTCGGCGAGGCCGACTGAGGGGGGAGTGATCGGATGTTCGCCAGGCCGGCGATCGGCTCCAAAACTCCCCCCACCGATCGCTGCGCGATCGCCTCCCCCATAGGGGGAGGACTTAAACCTATAGCCCGCCGAGATAGTCCAGCTTGCCGAGCGGCACGCCCTTGTGGCGCAGGATGCCGTAGGCAGTGGTGACGTGGAAGAAAACGTTGGGCAGCACGAAGCCCAAGGCGAAGTTCGTTGCCGTGAACGGAAACTCGCCATTGGGGAGCTTGAGCACCACTTGCGTCTCCTCCTTGCCGTCCATGGCCTCGCGCGGGGTGTTTTCCAGGAAGGCGATGGTGGCGGCGATTCGGGCCTGGAGCTCGTCGAAGGTGGTCTCGGTGTCGGCCATGGCCAGGTTCTCGACGCCGCCGATGCGGACGACGCAGCCCTTGGCGCTGTCGCTGGCCCGCTGGATCTGGCTGGCCAGGGCGCCCATGTCGGGGAACAGGCGCGCCTCGATCAGGTCCTTGGGGTCCATACCCGTCTCCTTGGCGAAGGCCTCGCCCTTTTTCAGTATGGCCGAAAGGTTGCGCAGGGCGCGGACCAGCACGGGGACAGTCAGGTCATAGAGCGACGTGGACATGAGCAAGGCCTAAGCTTGGGTATGGGGATGGCTCATATGTGGGGACGCGGGGCGGGGAACCAAGCGGTTGGTGAGCCGCTAGCTCTTCCGAAAAAATGCGTGGATCCGCTCGGCCAGCGGCAGGCTGACCCCGTCCACCTTCACCAAATCCTCGACCCCGGCCCGACCCACGCCCTTGGCCGAGCCGAACGCATGCAGCAGGGCCTTTTTGCGCCCCGGACCGACGCCCTCGATCTCGTCGAGGGGGTTCTTCTTCAGGTCCATCGAGCGCCGCGTGCGGTGGGCGCCGATCGCGAAGCGGTGGGCCTCGTCGCGCAGGCGCTGCAGGTAGTAGAGCACCGGCGACTTGGGCTCGAGCATGAACGGCGTCTTGTCGGGCATGAAGAACCGCTCCAGCCCGGCGTCGCGGTCGGGCCCCTTGGCGACGCCGACCACGGCGATGTCATCGACGCCCAGGTCGGCCATCACCTCGATCGCCGCGTCCAGCTGGCCCTTGCCGCCGTCGACCAAGACGAGGTCGGGCCGGGCCGAGCTGTCGCCCTCGTCCTCTTCCTTGATCAGGCGGGCGAAGCGACGCTTTAGCACCTCCTTCATCATGCCGTAGTCGTCGCCGGGGGTCAGCTCGGTGCTCTTGATGTTGAACTTGCGGTACTGGCCCTTCATGAAGCCTTCGGGCCCGGCCACGATCATGCCGCCCACGGCGTTGGTGCCCTGGATGTGGCTGTTGTCATAGACCTCGATCCGCTCGGGCGGACCGTCCAGGCCGAAGGCCTCGCAGACCCCGGCCAGCAGCTTGGTCTGGGCGCTGCCCTCGGCCATCTTCCGCCCCAGCGCTTCGCGCGCGTTGGTCAGGGCGTGTCCGACCAGGTCGGCCTTTTCGCCGCGTTTGGGAGTGGCGATCTCCACCTTGCGGCCGCTCTTCAGGCAGAAGGCCTCACTCAGCAGTTCGCGGTCGGCGGGCTCGAGGTTGGTCAGGATCAGGCGCGGGATCGGCTTGTCGTCGTAGAACTGGCCCAGGAAGGCGGTGAGGATGCGCTGGTCCTCGGTGGCGCTCTTTTCACCGTCTTCGGCGTCTTCCTCTTCTGCGTTGCCGGTCACCCGCGGGAAATAGGCGCGGTTGCCCCAGTTCTGGCCGGCGCGGAAGAAGAACACCTGCACGCAGGCCTGGCCGCCCTCGACGTGCAGGGCCACGACGTCGGCCTCGTCCACGGTCTCGGGATTGATCTGGCTTTCGGCGGCCACCGCGGCCAAGGCCCGGATCCGGTCGCGCAGCCGGGCGGCGCGCTCGAACTCCATGTCCTCGGAGGCCTCTTCCATGGCCTTGGCCATGGTCGCCATCACCGCGCGAGACTTGCCGCGCAAGAACGCCTCGGCCTGGTCGACCAGGGCCTGGTAGTCGTCCTTGCCGACCAGTCCCGTGCATGGCGCGGCGCAGCGCTTGATCTGATGCAACATGCAGGGCCGCGAGCGGGTCTCGTAGACACTGTCGCTGCATGAGCGCAGCAGGAAGGCCTTCTGCAGGGTGTTCAGCGTCCGGTTCACCGCCCACGCGCTGGCGAACGGCCCGAAATAGTCGCCCTTGATGGTGTGAGCCCCGCGATGCTTGCGCAACTGCGGCGCGTCATGATCGCGGCGGATCATGATCTCGGGAAAGCTCTTGTCGTCGCGCAGCAGCACGTTGAAGCGTGGCTTCAGCGACTTGATCAGGTTGATCTCGAGCAGCAGGGCGTCGGCCTCGCTGCGCGTTGTGACGAACACCATCGACCGGGTGGCGTCGACCATGTGGGCGATGCGGTTGGTGTGAAAGCGGCCCTGGGCGTACTGGATCACCCGCTTCTTCAGGCTCTTGGCCTTGCCGACATAGAGGACCTCGTCGTCCTCGCCGATCATCCGATACACCCCCGGCGCGTCGGGCAGGCGCGAGACCTCGTCCTTGATCAGGGCGGCGCCCTTCAGGGCGTTGGCGGGGGGAGGGGCGAAGGTGTCTTGGTCCACGGGGGACATATAGGTGAGTCTGGGGCAGTCAGCGACGTTCCAGGCTGTGGAAGACGCGGGCGATGGTGACGCGGTCCGCCACGATGCCATACCGCAAGACAGAGCCGGCCGAGCCGAAGGGCACGATAAGCTCGCGCAAGTCTCCTCGCACGCTAAGGCCACGTTCCGGAAATTGATTCAGGCTCGCAATCGCAGCGACTATTGTTTGGCTCACGCGCTTCGCTGTATCGGGCGAACGTCCAGCCAACCAGCGTCGCAGATACTGGATATCTCGGCGAGCAGCCGCCGAAATCTCGACCTTCATCGACCGGCGGTTCTAGGACGAGGCTCAGGCGGCGGCAGTTCGTTGTCGGTGTCCCATGAAGCCACCCAACGCTCAACGTCTTCCAGAGGAATTCCGCCATCTCGCTCGGTTTCGTCAACAATGCGCTGAATTTCGTCCCAATGCGCCGCGCTGTCGTTAAATCCTCGATCCTGGCTAAACATCAAATCAAGGCTTTCTACGGCCACGGCCTCAATACTTTGACCCGTCGCATCGGCCCGAGCCTTCAGGCTTGCGGCAAGCGCCTCGTCAATCTTCAGGGTGATTTCGCCGTCGGCCATGACGCAATCATCCGCCGATCGCGATTTGTCGTCAACGCGGCGGGGCGGTATGACGCCCCATGACCCTGCGCCCGCTCTTCGTCACCCACCTCTATGAGGGCAGCCTCGCCGCCGACAAGGAGTTCGACGCCTTCAACGCCGAGCTGGAAGACGCCTGCCGGGCGATTGCTTCCGAGGACCGGGCCGGCAAGGCCTGGGCCAAGGAAAAGGGCTATCCCGGCTACACCTCCTACGCCTCGCTGAATGACCTGCCGCAACGCGACAGCCTGTTCGCCGATCTCAAGAAGAAGCTCGACAAGCACGCCGGGGCGTTCGCCCGCGATCTGAACCTGGAGCTGGCCGGGGGGCGGCTGATGATGGACAGCCTGTGGATCAATATCCTCAGGCCCGGCGGCGCCCATAGCAGCCACATCCATCCCCACAGCGTGCTGTCGGGCACGGTCTATGTGGCGACCCCGCCCGGCGCCTCGGCCCTGAAGCTGGAGGACCCGCGCCTGCCGCTGATGATGGCCGCGCCGACCCGCCAGGCCGACGCGCCGGAGGATCGCCAGACCTTCGTCTACGTCCAGCCCCAGCCGGGCGCGGTGCTGATGTGGGAAAGCTGGTTGCGCCACGAGGTGCCAGCCAACGCCGCCAAGCAAGAGCGGATCAGCATCAGCTTCAACTACGCTTGGAAGTAGTCGCGCGCTACGAGGCGGCGGAAGCGTAGTCCGGTTCCCCGGACGCTTCAGGCGGCTCGCCGATGTCGGTCGGCCGCGAGCGCCAGTGGCGGTCGAGGTTCCAGGACGCGATGGCCAGCCACAGCAGGCCCAGGAACGCGTGGCCGCGCTGCCAAAGGCCGACGTCCGAGCCGGTGCGCACGTTCCACACGCCGGTCAACAGGGCCAGCACCAGCAGCAGGCCGAAGAACCAGCCCAGCGAGAAGTGGGCCAACCGGCGGTGCTGGGGCTTGCCCCACAGGGCCCAGGCGGTGAACAGCGGCGCGAACTGGATGGCCAGGCCCACGCCGCAGGCGCGGTGCATGGGATCGGGCCAGTGGAACAGGCCAGCAAACAGGGCGCCCAGGCCGGTCATCGCCACCCATAGCCCGGCGAAGGCCGAGACCTGGCGACGGCCGCCGGCGTCCTGCAGGGCGTGGGCGAAGCCGCCCCCCGCCGCCATGCCCGCCAGCCCAGCCACGACCATGCCCACATTGAAGATCGCCGGATTGGGCGCGGCCGGTCCGCCAAGCTCGCTGATGAACTGGGCCCCGGAATTGAAGCCCGGAAACAGCCGCTGGGCCAGCCAGACGTCGGCCACCATGACCGCCGGCGCGATCAGGCCGATCCTCAGCAGGCTTCCCACACTCAGCACGCGTCCCGTCTCCGGCTCATCCGCGGGTACAGATCGCGCCGCGGGCAGGCGGGGTCAAGGCGGCTGATGGGGTCAAGGCGAATGGGGACAGGCGCATGCGCCTGTCCCCAGCTGGGAGCTCGGCGCTACTTCTTGCCGAACAGGTTCCCGAAGAAGTCGCCCTTGTTCCAGGTCGGCCGGGCGGGCGCGTCGGCCAGTTCGCGGGCGATCTCGTAATTGACCAGGGCGAAGCGGGCGCCGGCCACATAGTCGATCGGCTGGCTCAGGTCGTCATTGGGCTTGTGATAATGAGTGGCCAGGAAGTCCTTGAAGCCCTTCTCGCCGCCGTTCTTGAAACCGGTCATCAGGAACACCGACGGCACGCCCTGCTCGACGAAGCGGTAGTGATCGCTGCGGGTAAACAGGCCTTCCTCCGGCAGCGGATCGGCCGACAGGCCGATGCCGACGCGGCCGGCGGCGCGGGCCACGGCCGGGCCGATCGACGAGCGGTTGGCGCCAAAGGCGATGACGTCCTGGAAGTCGTACAGCAGAACCGGCATGTCCAGATTGACGTCGGCGGCGATGCCGGCCTTGGGCACGGTCGGGTTGTTGGCGAAATATTCCGAGCCGATCAGGCCCTTCTCCTCGGCGGTCACCACCAGCAACACGATCGAGCGCTTGGGCTTGGTCCTGGCCTCCTTGAAGCCGCGCGCCACCTCCAGCAGGGTGGCCACGCCCGAGGCGTTGTCGAGCGCGCCATTGTTGATCTTGTCGGCCCCCTCGCCATGGATGCCCAGGTGGTCGAGGTGAGCGCTGAGGATGATGGTCTGGGCCTTCAGCGTCGGGTCCGTACCCTCGATCATGCCGACGACATTGCTGCTCTGACGCTTCTCGATCTCGGTTTTTAGAGCGACCGTCGCCTGGATTGGCAGGGCGAAACCCTTGACCAGGCCTTCGGGGGTCTCGGCGGTCGCCAGCACGGCGTCCAAGGCGACAGGCGCGCCGGCGAACAGCTTGGCCGCGCCCGCCAGGCTCAGATTGGCCAGGCTGGGGGCAGAGGCGCCGCGCACATAGGGAACATCCTGGGCGTCGCGCCAGGTCATCCGCCATTCCTGAAAGTTGGCCACGCCGCGCTGGAAGGGACGGCGCTTCTCACCGCCGGTGGTCGGCATGATCAGCACGCCGATCGCGCCGCGCTTGGCCGCCTCGGCCCGCTTGACGTTGGCGTTGCCGTAGTGGGCCCGTTCCTCGGTCTGGAAACCGCTGGGGGCGCCGCCCATCAGCACGACGATCTTGCCCTTGATGTCCAGCCCCGCATAGTCGTCTCGGCCGTGCTCGGGCGCGCTGATCCCATAGCCCACGAAGACCAGCGGCGCGGTCACCGACAGCTCGGCCTGGCGAGCCTGGGCCGACGGCAGATAATCCTCGGCGAACACCAGGGCGCCCGACTTGCCGTCGGCGCCGGTGAATGACACCCCGCCCTGCGAAGCGTTCCGATAGGCCGTCAGCGGCACGGGCTGCAGGTAGGAGCCATTCCCGCCCGCCGGCTTCACATGCATCAGGGCATATTGCGAGGCCACGTAGTTGGCGGCGATGTCGTAGCCCCGAGTGCCGGCCTCGCGGCCTTCCAGCAGGTCATCGGCCAGGAAGGTCATGTGGGCCCGGATGGCGTCGGCCGAAGGCGTGAAGCCGGGCTTGGCGGCGACCTTCGCGGCGGTCGCCCTACTAACGGGAGCAGCGAAAACGGGTTGGACGGTCAGCAGCAGGGCGACGCCGGCTAGGGCGGCGCGACGGGAGAACGGCATCAAGCAGGCTCCAAGGGCGGGGACGACCCGCGAAGGCGCGAACCTTGGCTACCGGCGCGCGGATTGTCGAGTTTTCCCAACCTGAACGTTTGAAATCTCTGAGAAACCGGCGTTGGGCAGGCCTCCTCATCGGGCCGCGCCCCTTAACCGTGTAATTTCACCCTCTTTGGTGAAGAGCGCTTAACCGGGCGGAGAGACACTGCGCGAGCAACTTGAGGGAAACGGTCCGTGCAGGTACTCGCCACCGCCGCCGCCGGCATGTTCGCCGCCGCCGATCGTCTCAGCGCCAGCGCCCAGCGCACGGCCGCCTCGAGCCTGGAAGGCAGCAAGGTCGATCTGGCGCACGAAGTCGTTGAACAGGTCTCGGCCAAGATCGACTTCAAGGCCAACGCCGCCGTCGCTAGAACCGCCAACGAGATGGCGGGCGCCCTCCTGGACATGAAGGTCTAGAGCATTTTTCGAGTGAAGCGGTTTCGGTTCGCGTGAAGAAAAATGCGTCAAAACAAAAGATTAGAGCTCACGGCCTGACGCAGTCAGGTCGGGAAATGCTCTAGGCTCGGGCGCGATCGACCGGCCACGAGCCGGTCCGAACCCACCCCGCATTCCCCCCTGCGCGGGTTCGGACCTGCCGCCCCCTGGCTTCGCCGGGGGGCGGCGCCTTATCTGGCTTTCCAGCCCCCCGCCTTGGCCCGGGCCTCGCCGGCGGCGTCCAGAGGTTGGCCGGCGATCAGCGCATCGACCGTTGGCCGCACGGCCCCCGGGCCGGCGAAGCTGACCACCCGCAACCGCCAGGTCGAGGCCTCGCGGCACGCCACCCCCGCTACCGGTGTCTGGCCCGAGGCCTGGAAGGTGCGGCAATAGAGCCCAGCCTTGTTCTTGAACGACAGGCCAATTTTCACGAGGGCTACCTGGCCCGAGGCTTGGCTATTCAGCGCCTTGACCAAGGGTCCGGCGGCAGTCGGTGGAATGTCCTGCGCGCCGCTCAGGGTCGGGGGCGAAGGCGCCGCCAGCCGGCCGATCGCCAGCCCCGCCACCAGGCAGCCGATCATCATCCAGTGCGACCCGCGCCCACCGGCCTCGGCCTTGGGCCTGGCGACCCTGGGCGAAGCCGACTTGGGGGTCGGCTTGGTCTTGGCCTTGGCTTGAGCGCCGGGGAAAGCGATGACTTCGGCCACCTTGGGCGCAGGGCCAGGACGGGGCGTCGTGGCGGCGGCCCGCTTTTGAGGTGACGTCGCGGCCGCGCCCATAGGGGATCCCGAGAGCAACCGACGCAAGGCGCGCTGCGTCTCGACCCGCAGCGCCAGTTGGGGATCGCCCTCCAGAGCCGCCTCGATACGCGCCATGGCCTCGGGCGGCAGTTCGCCATCGACAAAGGCGAATAGCTCCTCGTCCGGGACGGTCATGGCGGGCTCCTTGGTCGATCCTCTAGTTTGCAGCGCGGCGGACCTTAGCGCCAGACGGCATGTCGATCCGATGCGCAGGAAGGGAGAGAACCAGCCTGCTGGCGAGGCGTTCGATTTGGACAGCCAGGAGATTACCATGTCCCAGTCCGACCCGTCCGCCACCGGCCTTCCAAACGACGAGACCGAAACCCCACCCTCGATGACCCCGACCGACGCCAAGACCGATCCCGCCGAACGCGACGAAGAGGCCCGAAAGATCGACTCCGACGCCGGCCTGTCGTCGGTGGTCGAGCAGGGCGGTGCGGCGATCGCCGGCATCGGCTCGCGCAGCGACGACAAGCTGTTCAAGGACTGATCGCATCCGCCCATAGACACGAAAGGCCCCTCGGTCGATCCGAGGGGCCTTTGCTTTGTCTAGAGCATTTCCCGACCTGACTGCGTCAAGCCGTGAGCTCTAATCTTTTGTTTTGACGCATTTTTCTTCACGCGAACCGGAACCACTTCGCTCGAAAAATGCTCTAGAGATGCGCGCGCCGCGATGTGCGCCTAGCTGTCCAGGAACGACCGCAGCTTGCGCGACCGGCTCGGGTGCTTGAGCTTGCGCAGCGCCTTGGCCTCGATCTGCCGGATGCGTTCGCGGGTGACCGAGAACTGCTGGCCGACCTCTTCCAGGGTGTGGTCGGTGTTCATGCCGATACCAAAACGCATCCGCAGCACGCGTTCCTCCCGCGGGGTCAGCGACGCGAGCACGCGCGTCGTTGTCTCGCGAAGATTGCTCTGGATGGCCGCGTCGATGGGCAGGATGGCGTTCTTGTCCTCGATGAAGTCGCCCAGGTGGCTGTCTTCCTCGTCGCCGATCGGCGTTTCGAGGCTGATCGGCTCCTTGGCGATCTTGAGGACCTTGCGGACCTTTTCCAGCGGCATGGCCAGCTTTTCGGCCAGCTCTTCGGGGGTCGGCTCGCGGCCGATCTCGTGCAGCATCTGGCGGCTGGTGCGGACGATCTTGTTGATCGTCTCGATCATGTGCACCGGGATGCGGATGGTCCGCGCCTGGTCGGCGATCGAGCGGGTGATCGCCTGGCGGATCCACCAGGTGGCGTAGGTCGAGAACTTGTAGCCGCGGCGATATTCGAACTTATCGACGGCCTTCATCAAGCCGATATTGCCTTCCTGGATCAGGTCCAGGAACTGCAGGCCGCGGTTGGTGTACTTCTTGGCGATCGAGATCACGAGACGGAGGTTGGCTTCCACCATCTCCTTCTTGGCCTGACGGGCTTCGCGCTCGCCTTTCTGAACGGTCTGGACGATGCGGCGATAGTCGTCGATCGGCACGCCGGTCTCGGTGGCCAGGGCGGCGATTTCCTGACGGATGTCGCCGACCGAGTTGTTGTCGTTCTCGACGAACTTGGTCCAGCGCACGCCCATGGCCTTGACCTGCTCAACCCAGTTCGGGTTTAGCTCGGAGCCGAAATAGGCCTTCAGGAACTCGCTGCGGCTGATGCCATAGCTGTCGGCCAGGCGCAGCAGGCGACCTTCGAGACCGATCAGGCGTTTGTTGATCGCATAGAGCTGCTCGACCAGCGCCTCGATCCGGTTGTTGTTCAGCTTCAGCGTCTTCAGATGCTGGATGATCGTGGTCGACAGGCCTTCATAGGCCTTGCGGTCGGCGTCGCTGAGATCGGCGCCCTTCAGGCGGCTGCCGACCAGCTTGTCCTGCAGCTTGCGGAAGGTCTCGAACTCGCTGGCGATCGCATCCAGGATGGCCATCACGCCTTCGCGCAACTCGCCTTCCATGGCGCTGACCGTCGGGCCGGCGCCGTCGTCGAAATCGTCCTCGTCATCGTCACCCTCGGCCTTGGGAGCGTCGGGGTCGGACTCGGCCGGTTCGGCGGGCTCGGCGTCCTCGGCGGCAGGCGCGGCGGCCACGCCGTTGATCGCGGCGTAGGTGCCTTCCAGGTCGATCACTTCGCGCAGCAGGATGCGGCCGGTGCCGAGCTCCTCGCGCCAGACCATGATCGCCTCGAAGGTCAGGGCGCTTTCGCACAGACCGCGAATCATCGTGTCGCGGCCGGCCTCGATGCGCTTGGCGATGGCGATTTCGCCCTCGCGCGATAGCAGCTCGACGCTGCCCATCTCGCGCAGATACATTCGCACGGGATCGTCCGTACGGTCATAGGCCGCCGGCTTGTCGCTGGTGATGACCTGCTGGTTGTCCTCGCGGGCGACGACTTCGCCGCCTTCCGAGGTCTCGGCGTCCTCTTCGGCCTCGACCACGTTGACGCCCATCTCGCTCAACATGGCGAGGGTGTCTTCAATGGCCTCGGACGTCACTTCTTCCGACGGCAGAACCTTGTTCAGCTCGTCCATGGTGACGTAGCCGCGGGCCTTGGCCTGCTTGATGAACTTCTTTACGCCGGCATCGGTGAGGTCGAGCAGGGGACCATCGCCGCCACCGGATTCGGGGGGTTCGGCTCCATCAGTCGTCGTCGTGCTCATTCAAGTCTCCGAAACGGCGCGGCGCCTGGTTCGTGGCGCGCGCCGTGAAATGTCTAAATGGTGGGTCGCCTGCGCATCGCGCCCTGCCGTCCGTTCAAGCTTCCAGCGCATCGCTGAAAAATTCTCAAGGAAAACACCTGACACGCGCCGAAGAGCCATGGCTGAACGCTCCGCGAGCTAGGCTCATTGCGGAGGCGCTGACTTCGGGCGTGATCAGCATCGACCTTCGAGAGGTTTCAGCAGCCACTGGGACCTGGCGGCGACGAGGGTGACATCCTGTTTCAAGGAGGGCGCGCACATGCAAATGGCGGCCCGAGCGATGTCAATCAGCAGCGTGGCAAATCCGTGAGTCGCCAGATGGCGTCGCATGACGCCGGAGTCAAGACGGGATAGGCGCACGCTCTTTGATGCCAGTCTTGATAATCCGCTCATCCCGGCGAGTGCCGGGACCCAGATCCATCCATGGCGCCTAAATCGAAACCCCCGTTTTTCTGCTTTCGCCAGTCATGAACGTGCGCGGATATACGAGCATGGCTTTCTATACCTACATCGTCGCCAGCCAGCGAAACGGCACGCTCTATATCGGTTCGACTGACGATTTGCTGCGCCGCATCGAGGAGCATCGGGATGAAAGCCGAGGGGGCTTCACGGCCAAATACGGCTGCGTCATGCTTGTTTGGTATGAGGTCTATGAGTCCCGCGACGAAGCATTTAAGCGTGAGCGCCGGATCAAGGAATGGCGCCGTTCCTGGAAGCTGATGCTGATCGAAGAAGCCAATCCAGATTGGCGGGACCTGTTTGTCGGATTGAATTTGAACGCCTAATTGCGCGACGCTCAGGATGTATCTGGGCCCCGGCATTCGCCGGGATGAGCGGATTATCAATCTACGTGATCGGCAGCACCGTCACCGGCGCTTCCCAGAACTCCAGCCCGCTGATCCGCCGCTCCAGCACCCCGATCCGCACCCGCAGGTCGCGGGTCGCCGTCAGGGTCTCGGCGGTGACGGCTTCGCGGCGGAGCGACCCCAACGCGCGCTCGCTGTCGCCGATCTCGACCAGGGCCTCGTAGCAGGCAGACCACAGGGCCTTGGCGCGGTGGGGCTCCATCTTGGGATCGAGGAAGGGCGCGCTGATGGCGGCGGCCACGCGCTCGACCTCGGCGACCTGCTCGCCCAGGCCCTTGCGCGTCAAGATGTCGCGGAAGGCGACGTCGTCGCTGATATCGTCGGACAGGGCGTCGAACAGTTCGGCCGCCAGGGGCGCGAGGCGGGGATCGCCAAAGCCGATGCGCTCGATGGCCTCGTCATAGGAGCGCGCCCAGGCGGGATGATCGAGGGCGGCGATGGCCACGGCGGCGTGGAAGGGCTTGAGCCGCGTGCCGATCTCGGCCCGAGCAACGCCCCGGATGCCCGGATCGGGCGGCGCGCGATCCCTGCCGCCCTTCCACTGGGCGCGCGGGACCCAAGGACGGCCCTCGCCGCCGCCACTCTGGCCGCCGCCATAGCCCGGCTTGGGGAACAGGGCGTCCAGCCGGGCATAGAGGTCGTCGCGATAGGCCGCCGCCAGGTCCTTGTCGGCGATCGTGCCGGCTGCGGCCCGTAGCCGCTGCTTGAAGCCCGCCTTGCGCTCGGGGGTGTCCAGAGGCTCCAGGTCACGTTCGCGGTCGAACAAGGCCTGGACGAAGGGGGTGGTCGCCGTCATCTGGCTCTTCAGCGCCGCCGCGCCCTGTTCGCGCAGGACGTCGTCGGGATCCTTGCCGCCGGTCACCATAGAGAACTTGAACGACCGGCCGGGCTTGAGCAGCGGCAGGGCGCGGTCGATGGCCCGGCTGGCGGCGCGCTGGCCGGCCTTGTCGCCATCGAAGCTGAGGGTGGGTTCGGGATGCAGGCGCCACAGCACCTCCATCTGCTCCTCGGTCATGGCCGTGCCCATGGGCGCCACGGCCGGCAGGCCCGCCCGCTGGCAGGCGATGACGTCCATATAGCCCTCGACCACCATCAGCGGCGTCTGCTCGACGCCCTTCTCGGGACCGGCGGCGGCCTGGGCGGCGTGCAGCAGCTTGCGGGCCTCGTACAGGCCATACAGCAGCCGGCCCTTGTGGAAGAGCGTGGTCTCGGGGCCGTTCAGATATTTGGCGCGGGCGGCGGGATCCATGGCCCGGCCGCCGAACGACACCACCCGGCCCCGGGTGTCGGTGATCGGAAAGATGATCCGGTCGCGGAACCGGTCATAGGGCGCGCCGCCGTCCTCGGGCGCGATCAGCAGGCCGGCCTCGACCAGTTCGCCCGGCGAAGCGCCCTTGGCGATCAGATAGTCCTTCAGCGCGGTTCGCCCGGAGGGTGAAAAGCCCAAACGAAAAGGGCTCCACTGGTCCTGCGGCAAGGCGCGGCGGACCAGGTAGTCGCGGGCAGCCTGGCCGACGGGACGGCGTAGCTCGCTCTCGAACCAGGCTGCGGCCAGGTCCATCCAGTCGGTCAGGGTGGCGCGTTTCTTGTCTTCTTGCGCGGCGCGAGCGTCCGGCTCGGGCAGGGCCATGCCGGCCTCGGCCGCCAACCGCTCGACCGCCTCGGTGAAGGTCAGCCGCTCGGTTTCCTGCAGGAAACTGATGATGTCGCCATGCTTGCCGCTGGAGAAGCAGTGGTAGAAGCCCTTGTCGTCATTGACGAAGAACGACGGGCTCTTTTCCTTGGTGAACGGCGACAGCCCCGCATATTCGCGCCCCTGCCGCCGCAGCTTCACCGATTTTCCGATCACGTCGGAAGGGCGAAGGCGGTTCTTCAGTTCGTCCAGGAAGTGGTCGTCGAAACGCATGGCGGGTAGCGGTCAACATAGGCGGAACCGATGATTTTCGCACGCGGCATGATCGGTTCGTCCAGAGTTCGATTGGGACGCTGTGGATATCTCCGATCCACTCATCCCGGCGAATGCCCGGACCCAGATGGAATGGCGATGGGGCTGACGACAATGGCGCCGCGCCTCTCCAATCATCCTCAGCGACCTTGGATCTGGGTCTCGGCATTCGCCGGGCTGAGCGGTATTTACGAGGCCTTGGCCAAGAGTTCTCGTCGCGGCGCATGGCACCACTCCGCCACGGCCCGCATCAGCAGAGCCGGCTGGATCGGCTTGTGCTGCACGTCGTCGAAGCCCAGGCCCATCAGGCGCTCGGCCTCGCCCGACATGCCGTCGGCGGTCAGAGCGATGACCGGGATGTCGTCGCGGCCGCCTTCGCCGGCCCGGATGCGGGCCAGGGCCTCGACGCCGTCCATCGTCGGCATGTGGAGGTCCATCAAGACCAGGTCGAAGTCCTCGGCGGCCAGGCGGTCCAGGCCGTGGCGGCCGTCATCGGCCAGGCTGACCACGGCGCCGACCGCTTCCAGCAGGGCCTTGGCGACGATCTGGTTCACCTGGTTGTCGTCGACCACCAGGATACGCCGGCCTTCCAGCCCGGCGCCGCGGGCGACCGGCAGAACGGCGACGGGAGCTGCCGCCTGGGCCAGCGGCAAGGTCACCCGGAAAGTCGAGCCGAGGTCGGACCGGCTGGTCGCCGAAATCCGTCCGCCCATCAGCGTCACCAAGTGGTGGCAGATCGACAGGCCCAGGCCCGAACCACCGAACCGGCGCGTGGTCGAGGCCTCGCCCTGGGCGAAGGGTTGGAACAGCCGGGCCAGTTGCTCGGGCGACATGCCGATGCCGGTGTCGGCGACCACGATCTCGACGCCGCCGCCTTCAGCGCAAGCGATGCCGATGCGGACGCCGCCCTCCAGGGTGAACTTCAGGGCGTTGGAGATCAGGTTCAACAGCACCTGGCGCACGCGGGCCGCGTCGCCGGCCAGCCAGGCCGGCGTGTCGGGCGCGATGTCGAGCACCAGGTCGACGCCCTTGGCGCGGGCCGTCTCGACCCACAGGCGGTGAAGTTGACGGCCCAGTTCGGCGACGTCAAAGCTGGCGGTTTCCAGCTCCAGCTTGCCGGCCTCGATTTTCGACAGGTCGAGAATGTCGTTGAGGATGGTCATCAGTCCGTCTCCGGACTGGACGATGGTGTCGAGATAGTCGGTCTGGCGGTGGTCCAGCCGGGTCGCGGCCAGGGCGTGGGCCATGCCTATCACCCCGTTCATCGGCGTGCGCAGCTCGTGGCTCATCATCGCCAGGAAGGCTGACTTGGCCAGGTTGGCGGCCTGCGCCTGCGCCTTGGCCTCCTCAAGGGCGTGAGCGTTGGCGCGCATCAGCCGCGCGGCGTTGCTCAGATAGGCGCCCAGGCCGAGCAGGACGGTGATCGCGAAGATCATCTCCCAGCCGCGAAAGCCGCCGAACACGATCGGCGCGATGATCAGGGCGGCCACCGGGAAGGGCGCCAGCGCGACGAAGGCGGCGCGGCTGAGCACGGCGTATTTCAGGGCTTCGAGCAGCAGGCCAAACAGGATCAGCAGGCCGGCGAACTTCATGGCCGGCGAACCGTTGATCCAGGTCAGGGCGGCCATCATCGACCAGGCCCCGCTGAACGCCGCCACCGTACCCAGCCGCACCAGGGGCGAGGGGTAGCGGTTCTTGCCGGCCCGGACCTGATGGAACAGCAGCCAGGCCTCGAGCGCCACATTGACCGCGAACCAGCCGCCAGCCGCCTTCCAGCCGAAATTGGCTAGCAGCAAGCCGTCGATCATCAGGCTGACGCAGATGCGGACCACCCGGCTCCGCCGGCCCATGACCAACAGCGCGCCTTCCAACCCGTCGTCGAGAAACTCACTCAGCTTCACTCTACTGTCCCATCGCAACGTGTGGTGGTGCGACATTATGCGCAGGCAGAGTTCAAGAAAGCGTTGCCGTCGGGGAACGTGGTCCTTCTCCCCCTTGCGGGAGAATGTGGCCCGCGCAGCGGGTCAGATGAGGGGTCTACCGGACGGCGCCATCGCGTTCAGTCATGCCGCCATCGCGGCTGACAGGGCTTTCGACCCCTCATCCGTCGGCCTTCGGACGCCACCTTACTCCCGCAAGGGGAGAAGGAATATCAGTCGAACACGATCACCGAGCGCGCCAGTTCACCGCGCTTCAGCTCGTCGAAGGCCGAGTTGACGTCTTCCAGCTTGATGCGGCGCGAGATCAGTTCGTCCAGCTTCAGCTTGCCGGCCATGTAGGCGTCGACCAGGCGGGGCATGTCGACCGGGAAGCGGTTGCTGCCCATGAAGCTGCCCTGGATCTTGCGCTCGCCCAGGAAGTCGGCGCCGTGCAGCTCGATCATGGTGCCGACCGGGATCATGCCGATGATGTTGGCCGTGCCGCCCCGGCGCAGCATCTTGAACGACTGCTCGGCGGTGGCCTTCAGGCCGATGGCCTCGAAGCTGTGGTGCACGCCGCCGCCGGTCAGCTCCTGAACCTGCTTTACCGCGTCGCCGTCATTGGCGTTGATGACGTCGGTGGCCCCGAACGTCTTGGCCAGCTCCAGCTTGTGGGGCACGCGGTCGATGGCGATGATCCGCCCCGCGCCGGCGATCGCCGCGCCGTTGATGGTGGCCAGGCCCACGCCGCCGCAGCCGATCACCGCCACCGTCTCGCCGGGCCGGACGCTTGAGGTGTGGATCACTGCGCCCACCCCGGTCATCACCGAACAGCCGATCAGGGCGGCGCGGTCGAAGGGCATGTCCTTGCGGATGGCGACGCAGGCGTGCTCGTGCACCAGCATCATCTCGGCGAAGGACGACAGGTTCAGGAACTGGGCCATCTTGCTGGGACCGGCCAGGTCTTCCTTGAACAGTCGGGGCTCGTCGCCCTTGGCGCGCTTGGTCTCGGGGCTGATGCACAGGTTCATGTGGCCGGTCAGGCAAACCTCGCAGTGGCCGCAATAGGGATTGAGGCAGGTGATCACATGGTCGCCCACCTTGACGGTGCGAACCTCGGAGCCCACCGCCTCGACGATCCCGGCGCTCTCGTGACCCAGCACGGCGGGCAGGGGATGGGGATAGGAGCCTTCGATGAAGTGCAGGTCGGAATGGCAGACCCCGGCGGCCTTGGTGCGGATCAGCACCTCATGCGGACCTGGCTTGCCAATCGAGACGTCCTCGATCTGGAGCGGCTGACCTACTTCGCGCAGAACGGCGGCCTTCATCGGCGATCTCCCTATTTGTTGCGGGAGACCCTAGCGGGAGGCGTGGGGGAGAAGGAAGGGGCTATTGAAACAAATGTTTGGAGGCCGGGGCAGGGCTGGGGACAGGCGCATGCGCCTGTCCCCAATCGTGGTCCCTAAGCCGCCAGCGCCACCTTGCGCTCGGGCAGGATGGCGTCGACGGCCAGCAGCACCACCATGCTGGTCTCCGTCGTGATCACGGCGGCGACCAGGGGCGAGGCCTCCTCGCCGAGCGGCGGGGGCGGACTGATGGCGCTGGCCGAGACGATGAAGCTGTCGCAGACCGCGTCGACCAGCAGGCCGGCGACATCGTCGTGATGCTCGACCACGATGATCACCTGGCGGGCGCTGTCTTGGGCGACGCCCTTGCCGAGGCGTTCCGACAGGTCGATGACCGGCATGACCTGGCCGCGCAGATTGATGACGCCGCGCACATAGGGCGGCGCGTCGGGCAGGGGGGTGGCCGGCGTGACGCCGCGGATCTCGCGGACCGCGCCCACGGGCACGCAATAGGTCTGGGTCCCGACTTCGAACGACAGGATCTGCAGATCCTCGCCGGCCGTGTAAGCCACGTTCCTGGACATCGCCTGGTCGCCTTCGAGCCATCGGCGCCCGTTCTGGGCGCCGTCGTAACCCGCACCTTCGCGCGCAAAGGTGAACAAATCGGACGCTTTTCGAAGCTGACGCCCCCGTTCAGCCTGCGTTCAGCCATCGGGCCTGAAGATCGATCTCAAGATGGAGACGGCCGTTCGGACCGCCTTTCCAGAAAGGACACAGCGTCATGAACCGCAATCTCAAGACCACAATTGGCCGTGTCGCAGCGGGCGTCGCGGCCTTGGCCATGGTCGCCGGCGCGACCGCCGCCTCGGCTCAGTCCTACCGCTATGGCGGCAATGGCGGCTATGGCGGCGGCTATGGCGGCGGCTACGCCGGCCGGAGTCATCACGGCAACGACGCCGGCGTCGCGATCGCCGGTGGCATCATCGGCCTGGCGCTTGGCGCAGCCATCGCTGGCAGCAGTAGCAACAACCACTACAGCCGGGGTTACGCCTACGCCCAGCCGCGCCAGTCGCCGCGCTATTATAACGGCTATGGCTACGCCCAGCCCTACGGCTACGCCCAACCCAACGGCTACGCCCAACCCAACGGCTACGCCCAGTCCTACGGCTACGCCCAACCCAACGGCTACGCCCAACCCAACGGCTACGCCCAGTCCTACGGCTACGCCCAACCCTATGGCTACACCGAGAGCCAGGACCGCGACTGCTGGACGACCCGCGACTACGACCGCTATCGCGGCACGATGTACGAGCGGACCGTCTGCCGCTAAGACGCGACAGGCGTAATACAGAAGCGCCCCGGGTGAGAGCCCGGGGCGTTTTTGTGTCTAAACCGTCTCCCCGGCGAAGGCCGGGGAGACGGTGAGGGAGCAGCTTAAGCCGCCTGCAGCTTTTCCAGCACCAGTCCGTGCAGTTCCTGGTTGGTGGCCAGGATCGAGACACCGTCCACCGGGTTGCCGCCGTCGTCGATGGTCGAGACCTTGCCGCCGCTCTCGGTGACCATCAGCACGCCGGCCGCCACGTCCCAGGGCTTGAGATTGCGTTCCCAGAAGCCGTCGAAGCGCCCGGCCGCGACCCAGGCCAGATCCAGCGAGGCCGCGCCGAAACGACGCACCCCGGCCACCTTCTGGCTGATCTGGTGCAACTCCTTGAGGAACTGGGCGTGGCCGGGCTTGCCCAGGAACGGCACGCCGGTGGCCAGCACGCTCTCGTCCAGGTGACGCCGGGCGGCGACGCGCAGGCGCTTCTCGGCGCCCAGATAGGCGCCCTTGCCCTTTTCGACCCAGAACAGGTCGTGGGTGATGGGGTTGTAGGTGACGCCGGCCACCACCTCGCCCTCGCGCTGCAGGGCGATATTGACCGCGAAATGGGGGATGCCATGCAGGAAGTTGGTGGTGCCGTCCAGCGGGTCGACAACCCAGGTGTGGGTCTTGTCGGTGCCCTCGACCATGCCGCGCTCCTCGCCCAGGAAGCTGTAGCCGGGGCGAGCCTTTTCGAGAATCTCGAAGATCACCTGCTCGGCCTTCTGGTCGGCGGCGGTCACGAAGTCGGCGGGACCCTTCTTGGAAACCTGCAATTCGGTGACCTCGCCGAAGTCGCGGGCCAAGCCGCGGGCCGCCTTGCGAGCGGCGTCGATCATCACGTTCAGGAGGGCGGAAGCGGTGGCCAAGACGGAAATCCTCAAGGGTCCCCCTGCGCAGCGTCATGGAGGTGACGGCGGGGGATAGGCATGCGGGCGGATAGAAAGATCGAGAAACTGGGCGCGATACCTAGTCGCGGAGCCGCGTGAAAGCAAGGCGACCTCGGAAACCCTCTCCCGGAGGGGAGGGTGAGGGACCCGCCACGAAGTGGTGGGAGGGTGAGGGGTTACGCCGCCGAAAGTGAAACCCCGGTTACTTTGCTTGCCACGGTCATGAGCCAAGCCAAGCTCGCGCCATGGATCCAATCGCCAACGCTCTCCGCCTGCGCCGAAACCAAACCATGGCCGAGGAAAAGCTGTGGCCCATCGTTCGCGGTCGCCGCCTCGAGGGTTACAAGTTTCGCCGCCAGGTTCCAATTGATCGCTACTTCGCCGACTTCGTGTGTGTGGACGCGCATCTGATCGTCGAACTCGACGGCCCAACCCACGAGGGTCGGGAAGATTATGACGCCCAACGAACCGAAGTGCTGCAGCGCTGCGGGTATCGCGTCCTGCGGTTTGGCAACGAAACTGTGCTGGCCGACCCTGGTGGCGTGGCCGAGGCCATTGGCGCGGCGCTCCGGCTGACGGTGTGACCCCTCACCCTCCCACGCTTCGCGCGGGCCCCTCCCTCTCCCCTCCGGGAGAGGGCTTTTAACCGCGCGCCGCCAGCCCTTCCGCGATCGCCGCGTTCAGCGCCGCGACGCCGGCCGCCGGGCCGCCGACATGCTTCCACACCCCTGCGGAGACGGCCAGGAAGTCTGCCCCCGCCGTGGCCAACGGGGCGGCGTTTTCCGCCGTGACGCCGCCGATCGCCACCGAGGGGACCTCCATGGTCTCCTGCCAGATCGACAGGATCTCGAGATCGGCCGTGGTGAGCGCGTCCTTGGTGGTGGTCGGGAAGAAGGCCCCGAAGGCGACGTAGTCGGCGCCGGCCTCGGCGGCCTCCATGGCCAGATGACGGCTGTCATGGCAGGTGACGCCGATCATCGCGCCCTGGCCCATCAGCTTGCGGGCCTGGGCGAGGGGCATGTCGTCCTGGCCGATGTGGACGCCGTCGCAGCGGGTCTGGGCGGCGAGGTCGGGGCGGTCGTTGAGGATCACCGCCGCGTCGTGGGCGCGGGCGATCGGCGACAGAGCCCCGACGGCCGCCGCGATCGCCTCGTCCGACGCGTCCTTCAGCCGGATCTGCAAGGCGGCCACGTCGCCGCCGTCCAGGGCTTCGGCGAGGGTCCGCGCGAAGGCGGCCAGGTCGTCGAGGGTCGGCGGGGTGATCAAATAGAGGCGGCAGTCGGTCATGGGGCTGGATTACGCCGATTTGACGCATCGGGCGAGGGCTGGATCAAGTCCTGTCTCCTGTGGGGGAGGCGGCCGAAGGCCGGTGGGGGGAGTGTTGGGATCGTCGATCCTGGTGCGGCTGGCTGCCGACCACTCCCTCCTCCGTCGGCTTCGCCCACACCTGTCCCACAGGGGGAGGGGATTTGCCGCACTGCGAGTCAGTTGCAAAATCTCCATGCCTCCGCTACATGAGAATGACAATCATTCGGCGGGAACGACTTCCTTGTACGTCTGCAACTGTAACGGCATCCGCGAGCGCGACGTGCGCGCCGCCATCGACGCTGGCGCCACTCGCCCGGCGGAGGTTTTTCGTCACAAGGGCTGCCAGGCCCAGTGCGCCAAGTGCGTGTGCGAAATGCGCCAGATGATCCAGGACAACCAACAAGCCCTGGCCTACGCCGCCGAATAGGCGACCGTGAAACCGTCTCACGCTTTTCCGTGAGGCTGAGATACACTTGCAGACATAGCGGTTGAAGCCGTCCGAGCGATGGATCACGGTCGCCTCGACTTTCGAATCTGAGGAGACCCGCCATGCAAGGCGATCCCGGCATCATCCGGCTCTTGAACGCGGTGCTCACCAATGAGCTGACGGCGGTGAACCAGTACTTCCTGCACGCGCGGATGTACGACAACTGGGGATTCAAGCGCCTGGGCAAGATCACCTATGACGAGTCCATCGGCGAGATGAAGCACGCCGACAAGCTGATCAGCCGCATCCTGTTCCTCGAGGGCCTGCCCAATCTGCAGGATCTGCACAAGCTGAAGATCGGCGAGACGATCCCCGAGTGCCTGGCCTCGGACCTGTCGGTCGAGATCGGTGGCCGCGAGACCCTGATCCCCGGCATCATCCAGTGCGAACAGGCCCGCGACTATGTCAGCCGCGAACTGCTGCGCGAGATCCTGACCGACACCGAGGAGCACATCGACTTCCTCGAAATGCAGCTGGGTCTGGTCAGGGCGCTGGGCGAACAGAACTACCTGCAGAGCGCCGTAGGCGAACTGCCGGCGTAGTTCCTCCGCGCGGAGAGCCCTATCGCCGGCCATCTGGAACCAAGGTGCAGCTGAAAGGGTTACAGCCATGTTTCGCGAGGAGTCCCGGCATGCACATCCCGAACGGTAGATCCCACGGGAGGCGGGCCCACGCCGGCCGCGAGTCGTTCGAGATCGACATGAAAGACGATACCCCGACCTCGGCGGGCGCCCAGCTGGCCCTCGGCCTGGCCTTGGCTGGCGGGGCGATCCTGGTGTCCACCCTGCTGGGGCGCCGTCACGAGCGGATGATCGACGACGAGGAATACGCCGTCGGCTACGCCGAAATGCACGAGCCGGTGGCGCACCAGCCCAAGAAGCTGACCAGCCTGATCCTCCCGCCGCTGTTCATCGCCATGACCCTGTCGGGCCTGCGGATCTGGAACGCGCCGTCCAGTCCTACCCGCACTCGGGCGCTGACCCTGTGGAGCCTGGTCCAGGGCTTCAACGCTCTGTGGCTGGCCCTGGGGGCCAAGCGTCTCGGCGGGCAACTGGGCGCCGCGGCGGCGTCGCTGGCGGCCTCGGGGGCCTATGCGATCCAGGCGCGCAAGCTGGTCGTCCCGGCCTCGGGCTTTTCCAGCCCCTATCTCGGCTGGCTAGGCTTCGCCAACGCTCTGACCGAAGAGCTCTGGAAGCGCCCACGCGTTACGGTGCATTAAAATAACACGGTTCATCGACCGTTCATGCGGTCAAGCTTTAGCTTCCTCCAACATCGTTTGGGGGAGGGTTTCCATGCGTCCTTTGTTGCTGATCCCGATCCTGGCCGGCACGCTGCTGCTGGCCAGTTGTGAAACCATGAGCAAGGACGCCTGCCTGCAGGGCGACTGGGCTGGCGTCGGTTTCAAGGATGGCGAGGCGGGGCGTCCGCAGAGCCGGCTGGACGACCACGCCAAGGCCTGCGCCAAGGCGGGCGTCGCCCCCGATCCCGCCCCCTATTTCGCGGCCCGCGACCAGGGCCTGAAACTTTATTGCACGCCGCCGCGCGGCTTTCAGGAAGGTCGCCAGGGCAATGGTTATGCCGGGGTATGTCCGGAACGGATCGAAGGCGACTTCCTGGCGGCCTATGCCGACGGCAAGCTGGTCCACGCGGCCGCCTCGCGGCTCAACCAGGCGATGTCCGACCGCGACAGCGCCGATCGCCGGGCCGAGAAGCGCGACCGTGACGCGAGGGGCGTCGAGGACGAACTGCGCAATCCCAAGCTCAACGACGAGCAGAAGCACGAACTGCGCGACCGCCTGAACCGCCTGCGCAGCGAACAGCGCTCCGCCGTCGAGGACGGCCGCCGGGCGGAGTGGGCGCGCCGCGACGCCGAACGCGAGGTCGATGCCCTGGAGCACCGGTTCGCGCCGGTTTACGGCGGCTGGTGAAGTCCAGAAGCGGCCTTGCCGTTCCGCCCCGGTCAAGGGCGATCAAAAATATCCGAAGCCGACCTGGAGGCGCTGATGCTGCTGGGCCTGGACGGCGACGCCCCGGCCTATCGGTTGTTGCTGTCGCAGCTTGGTGGTCGTCTGCGCGCCTATTTCGAGCGCCGCATGCGCGACGCGCCCGGCGATGTGGAGGACCTGGTGCAAGAGACCCTGATGGCGGTGCATACGCGGCGCGCGACCTATGATCGCGCCCAGCCGTTCACCCCCTGGGCCTTCGCCCTGGCGCGCTACAAGCTGATCGATCACTGGCGCCGCCGCCGCATTCGCGTGACCGTGCCGCTCGACGACGATGTTGAGATCCTGGCCGCCTATGCTCCCGACCCCGGCTCGACGCTGGACCTGGGTCGGGCGTTGGACACCCTGCCCGAACGCCAGCGCGACCTGGTGCGCGGCGTCAAGATCGACGGCCTCAGCCTTGCGGAAGCTGGCGCACGCGCCGGGGTTTCGGAAGGCGCGGCCAAGGTCGCCCTGCACCGGGCGCTCAAGTCTCTTCGCGAAAGGATGCGTGGTCGTGCGGACGGATGATCTGATCGATCAGCTGGCCACCGCCCCGCGCGCCATTCCGGGCCGCGCGGTGCAGCGCCGCCTCGTGGGGGTCGCGGGGGCTGGCGCCCTGGCGGCCCTGGTGCTGGTGCTGGCCTGGCTGCACACCCGCGCCGATCTGGCGCAGGCGATGACCGGGCGGATGTTCTGGATGAAGGCCAGCTATACGGCGCTGTTGGCGATCGCTGGCTTCTGGGTGCTGGAGCGCCTGGCCCGGCCGGACGGCGCGCCTCGCCGGGCCCTGACCTTCGGGGCGGCGGTGCTGACGCTGTTCCTGGTCGCCGGCTTGACACAGGGTGTGCTCAGCGAGCCGGACCAGAGAATGGCCATGTTGCGCGGCGACTCTTGGACGGTCTGCGCCCGCAATATCCTGATGCTGGCCTTGCCCGGCCTGGCGGCGACCCTGCTGGTCTTGCGCGGCATGGCCCCGACCCGGCCCACCTTGACCGGCTTCGCGGCGGGAGCCTTCGCCGGCGGCGTGGCGGCCACGGTCTACGGCCTGCACTGCGGCGAGAGCACCATGGTGTTCGTGGGGGTCTGGTACACGCTCGGCGTGCTGGGAACCGGGGCGCTGGGGGCGTTGCTCGGGCGGTGGGTGCTGAAGTGGTAGCAGCTCACGCACTTGCCCCCACCTGACCGCTTCGCGGTCTGTCCGCCCCCATAGGGGGCGGAGCTCGCCCGGTTGGGCTCCGCTCCCTATGGGGGCGGACAGGAGACGAAGTCGCCAGGTGGGGGCAAGTATTCGCCGCCCTCCGGTCTGACGATTAGTCCTTCGCCCGTTCCTGATACGAGCCGTCTTCCGTCAGGATGACCACTCGCGTGCCGGCGGCGATATAGGGCGGCACCATGGTGCGCACGCCGTTGCTGAGGATCGCCGGCTTGTACGACGACGACGCCGTCTGGCCCTTCACCGAGGGTTCGGTCTCGACGATTTCCAGGGTCACGGTGCGCGGCAGTTCCAGCGAGATCGGCAGGTCGTTGTGGGTCGACAGCTGAACGACCATGCCCTCCTGCAGATAGGCGCCCAGGTCGCCGATCACTTCAGGCGTGGCGGTCAACTGGTCGAAGCTTTCCGGGTTCATGAAGTGATAGCCCTCGCCGTCCTGATACAGGAAGGTGTGGTCGCGCTGGTCGACGAAGGCGCGCTCGACGGTCTCGGTCGTGCGGTAACGTTCCGACACCTTCACGCCGTCGGAGATGCGGCGCATGTTCAGCTGGGTCACCGGGGTGCCCTTGCCTGGGTGAATGTTTTCGACGTTGAGAACGACGTAGAGCTTGCCGTTCATATCGACGACGAAACCCTTCCTGAGCGAGCTGGCGGCGACTTTCACTTATCTTGTCCTTAGGTCTCGCGCCGGCCCGAGAGCGCGCGAATTGCGTTAGATATCGCCCTCCTATAGCGATCCCCGCCAAGTTCGCCACCCCGCCCGAGGGACTTTCCAGTGCCGCTTGCCTCCGCCTCGCCCTGGTGGCGCCCAGAAAGCCACGCCGACCGGCGGCCGTTCCTGTTGGTCCGCAACCGGATCAAGGCCGCGTTCCGCGCCTGGTTCGAGGGTCAGGACTTCATCGAGGTCGAGACCGCGGCCCTGCAGGTGTCGCCCGGCAACGAGGCCCATCTTCACGCCTTCGAGACCGCCGCCGTGACCCTTTCGGGGGAGGCCGCGCCGCTTTACCTGCACACCTCGCCGGAGTTTTCCTGCAAGAAGCTGCTGGCGGCGGGCGAGCGGCGGATCTTCGATTTCGGCAAGGTCTGGCGCAATCGCGAGCGCGGGGCGCTGCACCATCCCGAGTTCACCATGCTGGAATGGTACCGGGTGGACGCGCCGTACCAGACGCTGATGGACGACTGCGCCGCGCTGATGGCCTTGGCGGCCGAAACCGCCGGAACGCGGGAATTTCGCTTCCGGAGCAAGATCTGCGATCCTTTCGCCGCGCCCGAGCAGGTGACGGTGGCGGAGGCCTTCGCGCGCCACGCGGGGGTCGATCTGCTGGCCTCGATCGGCGCGGACGGTTCTACGGACCGCGACGCTCTGGCCGCTTCGGCGACCGCCGTCGGGATCCGCGTTGCAGGAGATGATAGTTGGGCCGATGTGTTCAGCCGGGTGATCGTCGAGAAGGTCGAGCCTAATCTCGGCGTCGGGCGCGCGACGATCCTCTGCGAATACCCCGTCGCCGAGGCCGCCCTCGCTAGGCCCAAGCCCGGCGACCCCCGCGTGGCCGAACGGTTCGAGCTCTATGCCTGCGGCGTCGAGTTGGCCAATGCGTTTGGCGAACTGACCGACGCCGCCGAACAGCGCCGCAGGTTCGAGGCCGAGATGAACGAGAAGGCCCGGGTCTATGGCGAGCGTTACCCGCTAGACGAGGACTTCCTGGCGGCCCTGGCGATCATGCCCAACGCCTCCGGCTCGGCCCTAGGCTTCGACCGGCTGGTGATGCTGGCGGCCGGGGCGAGCCGGGTGGATCAGGTGATGTGGACGCCGGTGGCGGGCGGCTAGGCGCTAGCACCTCCAACCGACGGGGACACGCCCAAGGGCGTGTCCCCGAGTTCAGGCGTGATGTCGGGGATGCGACTGGGGACACGCCCAAGGGCATGTCCCCGTCAGTGGGCCGCATTGCGTCAGTCGCTTCAATCCGCCATACCGCCGGCCTCATGACCCCCGCCCGCACCCTCCGCAGCGCCCAGGCGCTGGCCGACGCCGGCCTGATCGCTCCGGAGCGACTGCCCGCGCTCGAGCAGGTGGCGGCCCGGTACGCGGTGGCGATCACGCCGGCCATGGTCGAGCTGATCGACCCGGCCAACGAGAGCGATCCCATCGCCCGCCAGTTCCTGCCGCACGAGGCCGAACTGATCCAGACACCGGCCGAGACCGCTGACCCCATCGGCGACCTGACCCACAGCCCGGTCGAGGGGATCGTCCACCGCTATCGCGATCGGGTGCTGCTGAAGCCCACCCACACCTGCGCGGTCTATTGCCGGTTCTGCTTTCGCCGCGAAATGGTCGGGCCGGAAGGCTTGCGAAGCCTGACGCCCGCCCAGCTGGACGACGCCTTCGCCTATATCGCCGACCGCCCGGACATATGGGAGGTCATCGTCACCGGCGGCGACCCGCTGGTGCTGTCGCCGCGCCGGCTGCGCGACATCGGCGAGCGGCTGGCGGCCATCGACCATGTCAAGGTCGTACGTTTTCACACCCGCGTGCCGGCGGTCGATCCGGCGGCGATCACCGCTGAGATGGTCGCAGCCCTCAAGGTCCCCGGCAAGGCGGTCTATGTCGCCCTGCACGCCAACCATGCGCGGGAGCTGACGCCGGCGGCGCGAGCGGCCTGCGCGAGGATCATCGACGCCGGGATCCCCATGCTGAGCCAGACCGTGCTGCTGCGCGGCGTCAATGACGACCCCGAGACGCTGGGCCTGCTGATGCGTGCGTTCGTGGAGGCGCGCATCCGACCCTACTATCTTCACCATGGCGACCACGCGCCGGGCACCGGCCATCTGCGAACCACCGTGGACGAGGGCCGCGCCCTGATGCGCCAGATCCGGGGCCGGTTCTCGGGCCTGTGTCAGCCGACCTATGTGCTCGACATCCCCGACGGTCACGGCAAGGTCCCGATCGGGCCCGACTACCTGGCCGCCCCGGGCGCGGTCGAAGACCCCAACGGCGGGGCGCATGCCTATCCTCCGCTTTAAATCCGCCTTCCCGGCGAAGGCCGGGGTCCAGATGGAATGGCGGCGGGGCTGACGCCAGAAGCTCTGAGCTCTTGCAACCCACCACACCGCTCCGGGATCTGGGCCCCGGCCTTCGCCGGGCAAGCGGATTTTAGTCAGGCCAACGCCTCTCCATCCTTGTGCGGATCGCGTCAAGCACGGTGGCTTCGGCGCCCGTCAGCGACAGGTCTGCTGGGATGGCGAAGGCGGTGACGCCATGGGCGGCGGAAAGCTCGGCGGCCAGGGCCTCCAGCCGGGTGGGCCGGCGGGCGACCAGCGCCAGGTCGTGGCTTCGCGCCGCCAGGGCCCGGGCGAAGGCCTCGCCGATCCCCGACGAGGCCCTGGTGACCAAGGCCAGGGAGGCCTTGGCCGGCGCGCCGGGAAAAGTGGTTTGAACCTCGGCCATAACCCGTCCCAATCCCTGCGGCGTCGCCGACTAGAGCATTTCCCGACCTGACTGCGTCAGGCCGTGAGCTCTAATCTTTTGTTTTGACGCATTTTTCTTCACGCGAAGCGGAACCACTTCGCTCGAAAAATGCTCTAGAACGCGGCCGCCCAGCCCGCAGAGCACTTCAAATCCAGGCGAGAAAAAGGCCTCCCAGATTGCTCTGGGAGGCCTTTTTGCCGGGCGCAGGCGCCGGTCAGGCGTGGGCGATGGCCGTGGCGATCGCGTCGGCGGATTGGCCGGTCAGGTCCTTGGCGAGTTCGCCGACCAGCTTGGCTTCCAGCGCCTTGTGCCAATGCTTGCGCAACTCGCCGAGCGTCTTGGGGGCGGCGACGACGAACAGGTGCTCGAACTGGTTGGTCAGGGCCTGCTTGTTCAGCGCGGCGGCGACGCCGGCGGCGTAGCCATCCTCCGACTTGGTGCTTTCGTCGGGATTGGCCGAGCTGGAGGCGTGGCCGCCCGTACCGCCGCCGTCGCCGTCGATATCGGGGGTGGGCAGGGCCGTCAGTTCGGGCGTCTGGTCGCCGGTGTTCTTGAACATCACCAGTTTCTCGCCATCGACGACGGCCACGAGGGCGCCCTTGGGAAGTATCATCGTGCGTATCCTTGAAACCAATGGGGAAAGGTAACGGCCGGCGAGGGTGGGGGTTGCCTTGAGGCGCACGGAAAAGGCCTCCCCGGTCGCCCGAGGAGGCCTGATTGTTCACCCCGATCTCCGCTCGGGGTTTTTGGGCGGGTTTGAACCCTAAGCCCTACTCTGCCGCCGCCTTCTTGGCCGCCTCGCCGAACTTGGCGTGCAGTTCGCCGGACGCATAGCGCTTGGCCATGGTCGCGGTGGACAGGGCCTTGACCTTGTCGGCATGGCCGGCCGAGCCGAACTCGACGAACCGGGCCTGGCAGACCTTGCGCATGGCTTCCTTGGCGGGCTTCAGATAGGCGCGCGGGTCGAACTCGTGCGGGTGCTCGGCCAGGATCTTGCGGATCGCGCCGGTGATCGCCAGGCGGTTGTCGGTGTCGACATTGACCTTGCGAACCCCGTGGCGGATGCCGCGCTGGATCTCTTCCACGGGCACGCCCCAGGTCTGGGGAATGGCGCCGCCGTACTGGTTGATGATGTCCTGCAGGTCCTGCGGAACGCTGGAGCTGCCGTGCATCACCAGGTGGGTGTTGGGCAGGCGGTGGTGGATGTCCTCGATCACGTTCATCGCCAGGACGTCGCCGTCGGGCTTGCGCGTGAACTTGTAGGCCCCGTGGCTGGTGCCCATGGCGATGGCCAGGGCGTCGACGCCGGTCTGCTGCACGAAGTCGACCGCCTGGTCGGGGTCGGTCAGCAGCTCGTCGTGGCTGAGCTTGCCCTCGAAGCCGTGGCCGTCCTCGGCCTCGCCCATGCCGCTTTCCAGCGAGCCCAGGACCCCCAGCTCGCCCTCGACCGAGACGCCGCAGCTGTGGGCCATCTGGACCACCTTGCGGGTGACCTCGACATTGTACTCGTAGGTGGCGGGAGTCTTGGCGTCCTCCAGCAGCGAGCCGTCCATCATCACCGAGGTGAAGCCGTACTGGATCGCCGTGGCGCAGGTGGCCGGGCCGTTGCCGTGGTCCTGGTGCATGCACACCGGGATGTTGGGGTAGATCTCGGCCAGGGCGTCGATCATCCGGGCCAGCATGATGTCGTTGGCGTAGTTCCGCGCGCCGCGCGAGGCCTGGATGATGACCGGGGAATTGACAGCTTCCGCCGCCTCCATGATCGCCAGGCCCTGTTCCATGTTGTTGATATTGAAGGCGGGCAGGGCGTAGCTGTGCTCCGCCGCATGGTCCAATAGCTGTCTTAGCGTGATCCTCGCCACGTGGTGTCTCCTGCAAGCGTGAAGTGGTTGGGCCGTTTCTTGTTTTTGGGGCTTTTGACGCTTTGCGTTCTTCGCCCATCTATCATCCGCTCATCCCGGCGCATGCCGGGACCCAGGTGAAGCCCGCGAGCCGCTCCAGATGAATCTGGGTCCCGGCATTCGCCGGGATGAGCGGTCCGTGGGGGACCCGGTAAGTCTTTTTCCTGCCTATGCCTCCAAGACCGAGACACCCGGAAGCGTCTTGCCTTCCATCCATTCAAGAAACGCGCCGCCGGCCGTCGAGACGAAAGTGAAATCGCTCGACACGCCCGCGTGGTTCAAGGCCGCCACGGTATCACCGCCACCGGCCACGGCGACGATCTTACCCGATTTCGCGAGTTTGGCGGCGTGTTTTGCCGCCGAAACAGTCGCTTCGTCGAAAGGTGGCACTTCAAACACGCCTAGCGGGCCGTTCCAGATCAGGGTGTTGGAGGCGTCCATAGCCTCGATCAGGCGCTGGGCGCTCTTGGGACCGGCGTCCAGGATCAGGTCGTCGGGCTGGACATCGGCCAAGTCGCGGGTCTCGGCGTCGACGCCGGGGGCGACCTTCTTGGCCACCACCACGTCGACCGGCAGCAGCAGTTCGCAGCCCGACTTTTCAGCGGTGGCGATGATCTGGCGGGCGGTGTCGGCCAGGTCCTTCTCGCAGAGCGACTTGCCGACATCGTGGCCCTGGGCGAACAGGAAGGTGTTGGCCATGCCGCCGCCGATCGCCAGGCGGTCCAGCTTGGCGACCAGGTTGTTGAGCAGATCCAGCTTGGTCGAGACCTTGGAGCCACCGACGATGCCCAGCACCGGCTTCTTGGGATTGCCCAGGGCGGCGTCCAGGGCGTCCAGCTCGCGCTGCATGGCCAGGCCCGGATAGGACGGCAGGAGGCGGGCCAGGGCCACGGTGGAAGCATGCGCGCGGTGGGCGGCGCTGAAGGCGTCATTGACATAGAGGTCGCCGTTTTCCGCCAGCAGGGCGGCGAAGTCGGCGTCGTTCTTCTCCTCGCCGGCGTGGAAGCGGACGTTTTCGAACAAAGCCACGCCGCCGTTTTCCATGGCGTCGACCACGGCCTTGGCCTTGGGACCCACGCAGTCGGCGGCGAAGGCCACCTCCTGCTCCAGCAGCTTGCCCAGCGGCTCGGCCACGAAGGCCAGGCTCATCTCCGGCACGACCTTGCCCTTGGGGCGGTCGAAGTGGGCCAGCAGGATCACCTTGGCGCCCTTGGTCGACAGATAGTGGATCGTGGGCAGGGCCGCGCGGAGGCGGGTGTCGTCGGTGATCTTGCCGCCATCGACAGGCACGTTGAAGTCCACCCGGACCAGGGCGCGCTTGCCGGCGAGATCGGCGGTGTCGAGGGTGCGGAACTTAGTCAAAACGGCTTTCCTCGCGTGTTGCATGCATTTTTGAGAGCTGCGAAGAATACGACGTGTTCGTATTCGTCTAATCTCTCTGGATGCTCTGATATAAATTTATTGAAAATCAGCATGATTTGTTCGTCAGTCATTCCGACGACACAATGCTGAAGATTTGTTACGTTCTGCTCTGGGGATCCGAGTAAGCCGGATAGGAGCATTCCCTCGACCAAGCCCATAACGCGCGATCGCTGGACGTTTGGAGCCTGCCCACGAAAATCCAGGGCGGTCGAAAATCCGTCGGGGACAAGAACCCCTCTGGAAAGCGGCTTAGGTGGCGTGGCCGCCCAGACTGAAAGGCTAAAGGTGCTCGCCGCGAATGCGGCGAGCACCGAGATCGAAATCGCTAGGGAATGCCTTCGCGAATTCATCAGTTTTTACAGGAACTTCGCCATCACCAGGGCGGTGTCGGCCATCCGGGTCGCGAAGCCCCATTCGTTGTCGTACCAGCTGAGCACGCGGACCAGCTTGCCCTCGATGACCTGGGTCTGGGGCAGGGCGGCGGTCGAGCTGGCGGCGATGTGATTGAGGTCCGACGAGACCAGCGGCTCGGTGGTGGTGAACAGCACGCCGTTCATCTCGCCGTCGGCGGCGGCCTGCAGGGCGGCGTTGACCTCGTCCACCGTGGTGTCGCGCGACGGCACGACCTTCAGGTCGATGACCGAGACGTTGGGGGTCGGCACGCGGATCGACGAGCCGTCCAGCTTGCCCTTCAGGGCTGGCAGCACCAGGCCCAGGGCCTTGGCGGCGCCGGTCGAGGTGGGGATCATGCTCAGACCGGCGGCGCGGGCCCGGTAGAGGTCCTTGTGCATGGTGTCCAGCGTCGGCTGGTCGCCGGTGTAGCTGTGGATCGTGGTCATGTAGCCACGCTCGATGCCCAGCAGGTCGTTGAGCACCTTGGCCACCGGGGCCAGGGCGTTGGTGGTGCAGGAGCCGTTCGACACGACGATGTCGTCGGCGGTCAGGACCTCGTGATTGACCTTGTAGACGATGGTCTTGTCGGCGCCGTCGGCGGGGGCCGAGACCAGCACGCGCTTGGCGCCGGCTTCCAGGTGCAGGGCGGCCTTGTCGCGGGCGGTGAAGATGCCGGTGCACTCGAAGGCGATGTCGACGTTCAGCTCTTTGTGCGGCAGGTCCTTGGGGTCGCGGATCGCCGTGACCTTGATCTTGCCCATGCCCACGTCGATCCAGTCCTCGCCCGAGGTGACGACGCCGGGAAAGCGGCCGTGAACGCTGTCATAGCGCAGCAGGTGGGCGTTGGTCTCGACCGGGCCCAGGTCGTTGATCGCGACGACCTCGATGTCGCGGCGCGCGTGCTCGGCGATGGAGCGCAGGACGAGACGTCCGATCCGGCCGAAACCGTTGATGGCGACGCGAAGAGCCATGAGGTCTTTCTCCTAACGAGCGTTCGGCCGGGTCGACCGACGTTACCTTGATTTTACGGGGCGTTTTGCGACGCGGGGCGGGGAAGTCAACCCCAGGAACGCAGCCTCGTCGTTTGGTAATGTGATGAACACCGTTTCGTCGCCCAATTGTCGCCATGGCGGGTGGCGAAGCGGGCGCTGATCTATATGTTGCGCCGGATGATTGGACCCTCTCGATGACCCCTGGCGAAGGCAACGCCCTGGAGCTCGCCGCGCGCCGCCTCGAGCGCGCCGTGGCCCAGCTGGAACAGAAGCTGGCCGCCGACCGCGCTGCGCGTCCGACCGCGCCAGTCGAGGCGTCCGCCGGCCTGTTCGACGCCAACGCCGAGTTGAAGGCCGAGGCGCTGGCCGCCGAGCTGGAAACCGCCCGCGCTCGCGAAAGGGCTCTGGAAGAAGCCGGCGAACAGGCGTCCGAAGCCCTCGGCCGCGCCATCGCCGAGATCCGCGCCGCCCTGGGCGACGAGAGCCTGATCACCGAGGGCGTCCATGACGACGACGAGGAGGCGCTCGAAGACCAGAGCGACGACCTGTTCGGCGGCCATCTGGACCGGCCGGAAAAGGAGGCCTGAGCATGGCGCAACTGACCGTCCAGGTGAACGGCCGCCCCTACAACGTCGGCTGCGAAGACGGGCAGGAAGCCCACCTGCTGGAGATCGCCCGCCTGTTTGACCGCCAGGTCCGCCAGGTCAGCCAGGATGTCGGCCAGCTGGGCGAGACCCGGCTGTTCCTGATGGGCGCCCTGCTGCTGGCCGACGAGCTGTCGGATTTGAAGCTGCGCCTGGCCCACGCCCAGTCCGAACTGGCCCGCCTGCAGACCGAACAGACGCGGGTGGAGATCCGGGCGGTCAAGGCGCTGGACGCGGCGTCCGAGCGCATCGAGGCGCTGGCGCAGGGGTAGGGAGCAGTCCTCCCCCCGTGGGGGAGGCGGCGCGAAGCGCCGGTGGGGGGAGGCTTAGGATCGTCGATCCTGACTTTGGCCATCTCCCAAACACTCCCCTCTCCGTCGGCTGCGCCGACACCTCCCCCACAGGGGGAGGATTTACGTCTCCGCGTCACAGCGCGCACTGGCTATCCACCCTGTGAACGCCTATATCCCTCAACGGCGGGTCTGCTGTGGCCCTCGTCGAAGATTTCTATTCCCAGGGACCGTAATCTACCTCTAGGGAGTTGTTCCCTCCCGTGGCCGTGGCTGCGGGAACACGACGCCCACCTGTCAAACCAGGTTCGAGTGGATTGAAACGTCTTCACGGTTCTTCACGGCGCCGCCACCTTCCCTCATATAGGCATGATGGCCATCAAAGATCCCGCCGTCGCCAAGGCCGCCCTGCGCCTGCTGGTCCGCAACCGCCGCAAGGCGCTGGCCCTTGAGCACCCTGAAGCCGACTGGATGATCGTCGAGGTGGCGCGGAGCCCCCTGAGCGCCCGCTTCCCCGATGCGGCCGGCAAGGTCGCGGCGCTCTATGCCGGCGTCGGCGCCGAGATCGACCCCCGCCGCCATCTGGCCGCCTGGTTGCTCGAGCAAGGCTGGGCCCTGGCCTTGCCCCGCGTGGAAGCGGAGAACGGCCCGATGGTCTTCCGCCAATGGACGCCGGGCGACACGCTGACCCGCGACGAGGCCGGCATGAACGCGCCCGAGCCGGTCAAGCCCGCGCTCGATCCCGACCTGGTCATCACGCCGCTGCTGGCTTTCGACCGCGAAGGTCGCCGGCTGGGGCAGGGCGGAGGCTATTACGACCGGGCGCTGGAGGCGCTGCGGGCCAGGGGCGACGTGTTCATGCTGGGGCTGGGCTATGTGGGCCAGGAGACACACGGCCTGCCTGTCGAACCCCACGACCAACGATTGGACGCCATCCTGACCGAAAGCGCGTATATCGCGGTCCGAAAGGACTAATTCCGCATGCGCTTTGCCTTCTTCGGGGATGTCGTCGGCAAGTCCGGCCGCGACGGCCTGTCCGACCATCTGCCCGCCCTGCGTCGCCATCTCCAGCTGGAGTTCGTGATCGTCAACGCCGAAAACGCCGCCGCCGGCTTCGGCATCACAGAAAACACCGCCCGCGAGCTGTTCGAGGCCGGGGCCGACTGCCTGACGCTGGGCAACCACAGCTGGGACCAGCGTGAGGCGCTCACCTACATCGTCCGCGAACCGCGGCTGATCCGTCCGGCCAACTATCCGGCCCTGTCGGACGCGCCGGGCAAGGGCAGCCACCTGTTCCAGACCGAGGGCGGCCGGACGATCATGGTCATCAACCTGCTGGGCCGGGTGCACATGGACGCCATGGACGACCCCTTCGCCGCCGCCGACCGCGAGCTGGACAAGGCGCCGCTGGGTCAGGTGGCCGACGCGGTGGTGGTCGACATGCACTGCGAGGCCACCTCCGAAAAGATGGCCATGGGCCACTATTGCGACGGCCGCGCCTCGCTGGTGGTCGGCACCCACACCCACGTGCCCACCGCCGACGCCCAGATCCTGCCGGGCGGCACCGCCTACCAGACCGACGCCGGGGCCTGCGCCGACTATGACAGCGTGATCGGCAACCAGAAGGAAGAGCCCCTGCGGCGCTTCACCACCAAGATCAGCGGCGGCCGCTACCAGCCCGCCAGCGGCCCGGCCACGATCTGCGGCGTGTTCGTCGAGACCGACGACCGCACGGGCCTGGCGGTCCGCGTCGAGCCGATCCGCATGGGCGGGCGTCTGAAGGAGACGGTGCCGGAGGTTTGACAGCCCTCTCCCGGAGGGGAGAGGGAGGGGCCCGCGCGAAGCGTGGGAGGGTGAGGGGTCACGCCGTCAACCGGAGCGCCGCGCCTGTGGCCTCGGCGACGCCGCCTGGGTCGGCAAGTACGACCTCGTTGCCGAACCGTAGGACCCGATAGCCGCAGCGCTGCAGCGCCTCGGTGCGCAGAGCGTCATGGTCTTCGCGGCCTTCATGGGTTGGACCATCGAGCTCGACGATTAGATGCGCGTCCCGGCAGGTAAAGTCGGCGAAGTAACGATCGATCGGAACCTGGCGGCGAAACTTGTAGCCCCCGAGGCGACGGCCACGAACGATCGTCCATAGCTTTTCCTCGGCCAGGGTTTGGCCGCGTCTCAGACGGCGAGCGGTTGCGATCGGATCCATGGAACGAGCTTGGCCTTGTGCGCGGCTGTGGCAAGCAAAGTAACCAGGGTTTCACTTTAACGGCGTCACCCCTCACCCTCCCACCGCTCTGCGGCGGGCCCCTCCCTCGCCCCTCCGGGAGAGGGTTTCATTCAGCCACGCTTGTGTCCGTCACGCCTTCGGCCAACAATCGCCGCGCAACCTTGTCCGCCCCAGGAGCTTCCCATGACCGACGCCATCTATACCGCTCACGCCCACGCAATCGGCGGCCGTCAAGGCACGGCCAGGACCGACGACGGCCATCTGGACGTCAAGCTGGGCTATCCCAAGTCGATGGGCGGCGATGGCGAGGGGACCAATCCCGAGCAATTGTTCGCGGCCGGATATGGGGCCTGTTTCCTCGGCGCGCTGGGCCTGGTGGCCCGCAGCCAGGGCGTCAAGCTGGGTGAGCACAGCCTGGACGTCGAGGTTGACCTGATCAAGGATGACACCAGCTTCCACGTCGGCGTACGCTTGACGCTCAACGCGCCCGATCTCGACGCCGAGACGGCGCTGAAAGTCCTGCACGCCGCCCACGAGGTCTGCCCCTATTCGAAAGCGACGCGCGGCAATATCGAGGTCGAGCTGAAGGTGGCGTGACGCCGAACGTTCCGTCCCCTGTGGGGGAGGCCCTATTTGCGCGCCAGGCTACAGCCGGCAGCGGGCCACGACGCCGCGACGAACGACGTAGGTGTCGGTGCGCGAATTGTAGCTGCGATAGCGGGTCTGGCAGGCGCGCACATGCTGGTACCAATTGGCATGGCGCGAGTAGGACTTGGGCGGGTGCGGCGGGCGCGAGCCCCAATGATCGTCCCAGCGGCCATAGTCGCCCCGGCCCATGTGGTCGCCGCGATCCATGTCGTGGCCCATGCCGCGATCCTGGCTATGGTCTTGATGATCCATGTTGGATGAGCCCATGGACCCCATGGGCGAATTGGAACTGGGCGCGGGGTGGCGGTCGCCGGGCGGTCCCATCGGCTGGCTGCTTTGGGCGGACACCGCCAGGGGCGTCGCCGCCAGTAGCGCCGTCGAGACGGCGACAAGCATGAAGTTGCGCATGATCTTGGCTCCTGGCGCCCGAAGACGCGGCGGCGTCCGGGGGAGCCTGATCGCGATAGGGACGCCCCACCTCAACCGCTGGGCCGGGGCGCGGTTCCAGCCGGCGAGCGGCTTCCGAAGCGACGCGGGGTGACAAAACCCCGTTTCAGACGGTAGAAGCGCGCCCTACCTTTCCATTCCAGATCAGAGAAGAGCCTCCGAATGGCCGGCCACTCGAAATTCAAGAACATCATGCACCGCAAGGGCCGCGCCGACGCCGCGCGCTCCAAGCTGTTTTCCAAGCTGTCGCGGGAAATCACCGTGGCCGCCAAGGCCGGCTTGCCCGACCCCAACATGAACCCGCGCCTGCGCCTGGCGGTCAACAACGCCAAGGCCGAGAGCCTGCCCAAGGACGTCATCGACCGGGCGATCAAGAAGTCGCAGATGGGCGACGCGGCCGACTATGCCGAAATCCGCTACGAAGGCGTGGCGGCCGGCGGCGTCGGCGTCATCGTCGAGGTGCTGACCGACAACAAGAACCGCGCCGCCGCCAATGTTCGCTCCTACTTCACCAAGCTGGGCGGAAACATGGGCGCCACCAACTCGGTGGCCTTCAACTATGACCGCGTCGGCCAGGTCTCGTACCCCGCGAAGGCCGCCAGCGAAGACGCCATGATGGAGGCCGCCATCGAGGCCGGCGCCGACGACGTGGTGTCGGACATGGACGAGGAGGGCGAGGGCCACACGGTCTATACCGCCTTCGAAAGCCTCAACGAGGTCGCCGCCGCCCTGGAAGCCAAGTTCGGCCCGGCCTCCAACACCAAGATCGCCTGGCGCCCAAAGATGCAGGTGCCCGTCACCGGCGAGGCCGTGGTCACCCTGATGAAACTGCTCGACGCCCTCAACGACGACGACGATGTGCAGGCGGTCTATTCCAACGAAGAGATCAGCGACGAGGACGTGGCGAGGCTGGGGTGATTTCCTTCTCCCCTTGCGGGAGAAGGTGTCGCGAAGCCGACGGATGAGGGGTCTCTCAGACATCTGGCGCGGCGTTCGTCCTCACCGCTGGGCGCGGCGTTAGGCGGTCTTCGACCCCTCACCCGACCCGCTTCGCGGCCCCCCCTCTCCCGCAAGGGGAGAGGGATTTTGCGTCTCGGACTTTCCGCGACGAGGCCGACCGCGCTACACTCCCCCCATGCCGTTGCGCCTGCACATCGACACCGACTGCGGCGTGGACGACGCCCTGGCCCTGGCCCTGCTGGCGCGCGCGCCCGACGCGGTTGACGTGGTCTCGGTGTCGGCGGTGTTCGGCAACACCTATGTCGACCAGGCCGCAGCCAACGCCCGGGGCGTGCTGCGGCTCGCGGGCTGCGCGGCCGAGGTCTATATCGGCGCCGGCTCGGGCCTGGCCAAGCGGCGGGTCGAACGGATGCGACCGGCCCATGGCGTCGACGGCCTGAACGGCGCGGGTTTTTCGCAGCGCTGGAAGCTGCCGGAACTGGACCACGGCCACGGCGCCAGCCTGCTGGCCTATTGCGCGCGCCGCAAGCTGACGGGTCTGTTCCTGGGCCCGCTGACCAATCTGGCCCAAGGCCTGTTGGAGGAGCCCGGCGCCTTTCGCGGCTGGGGTCCGACGGTGATGGCCGGAGCCTTCGCGGTCGAGGGCAAGGCGGCCGGCGGCGCCGACTTCAACAGCTGGAGCGACGCCGATGCCCTGGCTCGAGTGCTGGCGGCCGGGGTCGCTCCGCGCCTCATTCCGCTGGACATCACCTCCCAGGTGACCCTGACCCTGGAGGCCATGGCGGCTGGCGCGGCCAGTTGCGGCACACCCTTGTCGGTCCGGCTGAACCGGGCGCTGGGTCCCTATGCCGCCTTTCACCACAAGGCCTGGGGGATCGACGGCTGCCATCCTCACGACGCGGTGGCCGCCGTCAGCCTGATCGCGCCTCGGCTGTTCGGCTTCGAGCCGGCGCGCGTGCGGGTCATCACCGATGGCGCGGGCATGGGCCGGTTGCAGCGGATCGAAGGCGAGCCCAATGCCGAGGTCTGCGTCGCCGTCGAGGCCCTGGCGGTCGAGCGCCTGCTGCTGGAGCGGCTGTTCTGCCAGCCGGTGCTGAGCCCGGCCTAGAGCAAGCCGCGCGATATAGGACTCGCACGGCTTGCTCTAGGCTTTTGTTTTAGCATCGCTTTTGCGGAAAACCGGTGGCCACTTTTCCGCGCGATGCTCTAGGCCGGAACCGCGCGCGCCGCCGGCTTAGCCAGCCGGGCGAGGCAACTGCCCCACAGCACCACCGCCGCAGCCAAGCCGATCGCCAGCGGCCGGTGAGCGGCATCGAGGGCCAGGCCCCCCAGGCCGATCAGCACCAGCAGCAGGCCGGTGACATAGTAGATCGGGGCCGGGATCCACTTGGCCAGGGGCAGGAAGTGCAGGCCGACGATGACCGCGCAGACCGGGAACAGATCGTCCAGCCGGCCCAGATTGAGCAGCACGTTGGCGGCCACGAACATCGCCAGGCCCTCGCCGGCCCCGGCCAGGGCGAGCACGCGGCCCGCCCGCTTCTTTTCGGCGGGGGCGCGAGCGGGCTCGCCCTTCAGCCGGCCGCGCGCAAAGACGACCAGCAGGACGGAAATCACGGGTCCCACCAGGGCCAGGCCGACCGGCGCGTGACCAAACTGCACGCCGCCGACCCACCAGGCGGCGGCGAAAAAGGAAAGGAAAACGATGGCTGCCATCGCAAAGCGCCCCCACACGCGACGGAAGCGTTCTTCTGTGCTGGGAGCCGCGTCTTGGCAACCCTGGGTTCTCTAGCTTGGATTAAGGTTTTGTAAGGCAAGTCGCGCCTTTTCCTGACGGGCAAGACAGGCGATGGTGCGAGAACACATGATGAACGCGAATCGCATCCCGATCCGAATCCTGGGCCTCGATCCCGGTCTGCGCCGCACCGGCTGGGGCGTGATCACCATCGAGGGTTCGCGCATGGGCCATGTCGCCCACGGGGTGATCGCCCCGGACGACAAGGCCGACTTCGCTTCGCGCCTGCTCTGGCTGTTCGAGGGCATCTGCGCGGTGATCGAAGAGCACCGCCCCGACGAGGCGGCGGTGGAGGAGGTGTTCCTCAACACCAACGCCCAATCCACCCTGAAACTGGGCCACGCCCGCGCCGCCGCCCTGATCGCCCCCGCCCGCGCCGGGCTTCTGGTCGCCGAATATTCCACCCGCCTGGTCAAGAAGGCGGTGGTCGGCACCGGGGCGGCCGACAAGGCCCAGATCGGCTTCATGATCGCCCGCCTGCTGCCGACGGCCGGCAAGACCACGGCCGACTGCGCCGACGCCCTGGCCGTCGCCATCACCCACGCCAACCTGCGGATCGCCAACCGGAGGGTCGCATGATCGGTCGACTGAGGGGCGCCGTCGCCGAGATCGGCGAGGAAGAGGCGCTGATCGACGTCATGGGCGTCGGCTATGTCGTGCGCTGCGGGTCGCGGACTTTGCAGCGGCTTCCGGCCCTCGGCGAGGAGGCCCTGTTGCACATCGAGAGCCAGTGGAGCGAAAGCGCCGGCTTGCGCCTCTATGGGTTTGGCGCCCGCGAGGACCGCCGGGCCTTCGTGCTGCTGCAGGCCATCCAGGGCGTGGGACCCAAGGCGGCCATGGCCGTGCTGGACGTGCTGTCACCGGCCGAGCTGGCCAGCGCCGTGGCGCGCGAGGACAAGGCCGCCGTTGGGCGGGCGTCGGGCGTGGGGCCCAAGCTGGCCCTGCGGATCGTCACCGAGTTGAAGGGCAAGCCGATCACCGACGGGCCGGTGATGATGACCGCGCCGGGCGCCGTAGCGTCGGCCCCCGCCAAGCCGGCCCCGACCGGCGACGCCGTGGCGGCGCTGATGGGCCTGGGCGTGGCCGAGGTCAACGCCCGCCGGGTGGTCGAGGCGGCGGCGGCCAGGCTGGGCGAGGAGGCGACGGTCCAGGCGCTGATCAAGGCGGGACTGCAGGAGTTGGGGCGGTGAGCGTTCGTCTCACTCCCCCCACCGGCCCTTCCGGCCACCTCCCCCACAGGGGGAGGATTTGCGCCCCTAAGTTCTCCCCCTGTGGGAAAGGTGTCGGCGCAGCCGACGGAGGGGGGATATGACCCGCATCATCTCCGGCGAGTCCCAGCCCCAAGAGCAGATCCCCACCTCCAGCGACCGCGCCCTGCGCCCGCAGACCCTGGCCGAATTCGTCGGCCAGGAGCAGGCCAAGGCCAATCTGCGGATCTTCATCGAGGCCGCCAAGGGCCGGGGCGAGGCCCTGGACCATGTGCTGCTGTTTGGCCCGCCGGGCCTGGGCAAGACCACCCTGGCCCAGATCGTGGCGCGTGAGCTGGGCGTCAATTTCCGCGCCACCTCCGGCCCGGTGCTCAACAAGGCCGGCGACCTGGCGGCGATCCTGACCAATCTGGAAGCCAACGACGTCCTGTTCATCGACGAAATCCACCGCCTGCCCTCAACCGTGGAGGAGATCCTCTATCCGGCCATGGAGGACCATGTGCTGGACCTGGTCATCGGCGAGGGACCCTCGGCCCGCTCGATCCGCATCGACCTGGCGCCCTTCACCCTGGTGGCGGCGACGACGCGGGCGGGCATGCTGGCGACGCCGCTGCGCGACCGTTTCGGCATCCCTATCCGCCTGGAATTCTACACGCCCAAGGAGCTGCAGCTCGTGCTGCTGGGCGCCGCCCGCAAGATGGGTGCGCCGCTGAATGAGGAGGGCGCCGCCGAGATCGCCGCCCGGGCGCGGGGCACGCCCCGGGTCGCCGGCCGCCTGCTGCGCCGGGTGCGCGACTTCGCCGAGGCCGACGGCGCCAGCGTCATCGACCGCAAGGCGGCCGGCATGGCCCTGGCGCGGCTTGAAGTCGACGAACTCGGATTGGATTCTCTCGACCGCCGCTACCTGCGCGCCCTGATCGAGAACTATGGCGGCGGCCCGGCCGGGGTCGAGACCCTGGCCTACGCCATCGCCGAGGCCCGCGACGCGGTCGAGGACGTCATCGAGCCCTATCTGATGCAGCAGGGCTTCATCCAGCGCACCCCGCGCGGGCGGATGGCCTGTGGCAAGGCTTATCTGCACCTGGGCTTGCAGGAGCCGGTGAGCGTGCCGAAGATCGTGCAGGGCGGGCTGTTTGGGGAAGAGGCGTGATGGAGCGCGGAGAGGCGACCTTCGAATTCGCCGGCGGCGACATCGCCCTCTGGGATGACGACGGCGTCTTGATGCTCAAACTCAAGGAACCGCACAGCGACCCGGTCGAGCTCGTTGCGCGCCAAGCTCTGGAGCTCGGCGAGTTCATCGTGACCTAGGCCAAGGCCCAGACCCATTAGAGCATTTTTCGAGCGAAGTGGTTCCGGTTCGCGTGAAGAAAAATGCGTCAAAACAACAGATTAGAGCTCACGGCCTGACGCAGTCAGGTCGGGAAATGCTCTAGTCTGGCTCTTGTGCGCCATGGCGGATGCGCAGGATGACCACGGTCTCACCGGAAAACCGATAACGGATCAGATAGGGATGGATTGCGGCCAGTTCGCGTAACCCGCGCGAAGCGGGGCGCCCGCGTTCGGGATGATCGATCAGGCTATTGGCCGCCGTCTGCAACCGCTGCGCCAGGCGCGCGGCGGCCGACGGGTTGAAGCCGGCGATATAGCGGAAGATATTGTTGAGATTGGCGATGGCCTCGCTCGTCCAGATCACCCGACGCAAGGCCTAGTCACCTGGCTTGGGAGGCACCGTAGGTGCGCCGCTGGCCCAGGACGCCAGCCAGCGCGTGACCGCCTCATGGCTAATCGTGCGGCCCGCCGCGACGTCGGCCTCGGCCCGCGCGTCGGCGGCGGCCTCGGCGTCGTCATCAATCTCATCGAACAGGGAAGGCTCGATTTTCATGGGGCCAGCGTAGCACTACAAGGGCGGGAGCCCAAGATGTCGCTCAAGCCGGAGTCCAGGATGATCGAACCCACCGCCGGCGTTTTCGAGGGCCGCGAGCACCGACTGCCGGTGCGCATATACTACGAGGACACCGACTTCTCCGGCCTCGTCTATCACGCCAATTATCTGCGCTATTTCGAGCGCGGGCGGAGCGACTTCTTTCGGCTGGTGGGGATTTCGCACACCGAGCTGGCGGCGGTCGATACGGCCTTCGCGATCACCCGCATGGCGCTGGACTTCAAGAAGGCCGCGCGGGTCGACGACGCCCTTCTGGTGCGCACTTGTTATGACCGGATCAAGGGCGTGCGGCTCTATTTCACCCAGACGATCACCCGCGGCGACGACCTGATCGCCCAGGCGGCGGGCGAGGCGGTGTGCATCACCCTGGGCGGCCGGCCGCGCAAGCCCGCGCCGGAGATGGCGGCCAAGCTCGCGCCGTGGCTTGAGGTTCAAGCTTGAGCAATCAAAAACCATCCCGCCCGCCAGGCGTCATAGTTTCACCATTGCGCCGCTTCATGCCAGTAAGGCGCAACGGAACCTGAGCGGGTGCGCTATGACCTGCTCCTACGATTAGACGCCCCGACGGAGCTGACCCCGCATGGACGCCGCCGCAGGCCCCCAGAGCTTTTCCTTCATCTCGCTGTTCCTCCAGGCCGACTGGGTGGTCAAGGCGGTGATGATCGGCCTGATCCTGGCCTCGCTGGGCTCGTGGGCGGTGATCATCGACAAGCTGTTCCGTTTCGCCGCGTTGAACGGCGCCGCCAACCGGTTCGAGGACCAAGTCGGTTCCGGCCAGGGGCTGGAGGAGGTCGCCGCCCAGGCCGGGGCCAATCCGCGCCATCCCCTGCCGCGCATGCTGCAGTCGGCCCTGAAGGAATGGCGCGACGCCAAGGCCAAGGGTCCGATCGGCGAGAGCCAGGCCGCCTTCCTGATCCAGCGCATCGACCGGATGATGGACACGCTGATCTCGCGCGAGACCGGCAAGGCCGAGGAGGGCCTGGGCAGTCTGGCCATCGTCGCCACCGCCAGCCCGTTCATCGGCCTGTTCGGCACGGTGTGGGGCATCATGCACGCCTTCCAGAGCATCGCCCTGTCGAAGAACACCTCGCTGGCCGTGGTGGCGCCGTCGATCGCCGAGGCGTTGTTCGCCACCGCCATCGGCCTGATCGCCGCCATTCCGGCCTATATCGCCTACAACAAGTTCTCGACCGACGCCGGCAAGTACGCGGGCCGGCTGGAGAACTTCGCCGACGACCTGTCGACGGCCATCCAGCGTCGCCTGAGCGAGCGGGTCTAGCCTCATGGCGATGTCAGCCAATGACGCCTTCGCCACCGGCGGCCGTCGCGGTCGCCGTCGTCGCGGCCGCCGGGGCAAGGGCGCCCTGTCGGAGATCAATGTCACGCCGCTGGTCGACGTGATGCTGGTGCTGCTGATCATCTTCATGATCAGCGCGCCGCTGCTGACCGCCGGCGTGCCGCTGGAACTGCCCAAGACCGAGGCCGCCGCCCTGCAGAACCAGCAGGAGCCGATCACCGTCTCGATCAAGGCCGACGGCTCGACCTTCGTGGGCGAGGCCCCCGTGCCCTTCGCCGACCTGGCCCCGCGCCTGAACGCCGTCGCCGGCGACGGCTATGACAAGCCGATCTTCGTGCGGGCCGACGGCAAGGCCAACTACGCTACGGTGGCCCAAGTGATGGCGGCGCTGTCCAACGCCGGCTTCAGCAAGATCAACTTGCTGACCGACACCGGCGGGCCGTCGTCGGGCGTCGCGCCGAAGGCCGCCGCGAGCGGCGCCGGCGCGTTGCGCCCAGCGCAGTAGGATTCGGCAGTGCCCGGCCCCTTTCTCTCCACTCATCCCGGCGAAGGCCGGGACCCAAGCGGGATTGCCGGTCCGAACTCAGCACGAAACCCCAAGCTCGGCTTGGGTCCCGGCCTTCGCCGGGATGAGTGGAATTGGGGTGGCCCCTCATGAGCCGCCACGACCGCAACAACACCTCGCCCGCCCTGGTCGGCTCGGTCATCCTGCATGGCCTGGTGGTCGCGGCGATCCTGGTCGGCCTGCCGTCGAAGCCGCCCAAGCCGATCATCATCGGCGAGAGCGTGCCGGTGACCCTCGTCACCGCAGGCCCTACCAATGTCCGCCCGGCGCTCGAAGCGCCGCAGGACCAGGTCGCCCAGACCGAGGACCCGGTCCCCGAGGCCGATCCGCAGCCGCCGGCCCCCGTGCCCGCGCCGACGCCGACGCCTGCGCCCGCTCCGCCAAAGCCAACCCCCACCCCGACCCCGACCCCCAAGCCGCCCACGCCAAAGCCGCCGACGCCCCCCAAGCCGGCAAAGCCCGCCAAGCCCGAGCCCGACTTTTTCGCCTCGCTGGAAAAGACCCTGGCCAAGACGCCCAAGGCGGCCGGCAAGCCTGTGGCCAACGCCGCCAAGGGCCCGACCCGCCCGGAAACCGCCACCCAGGCCCGTCCCGGGGCCGGGGCGATGACCGGCCTTCAAGCCGCTGCCATCGCGGGCATGAAGGACGAGATCCAGCGCCGCTGGAACCCCAATTGCGAGGTCGAAGGCGGCGCCAGCGTGCAGGTGCGGGTCGGCTTCAAGCTGCTGCCGTCCGGCCGGATCATCGACAAGGTCACCGCCGACATTCTGACCGGCGGCGGCGCGGTGGGCCGGGTCACCTCGACCGGCCAGTCCAGCAGCAACACCGTCACCGGCGCGGTCGATTCCATGACCCAGGCCGCCGCCGAGCGGGCGATCCGGGCGGTCTATCAATCGGCGCCCTTCGAGGGCTTGCCGCCGGACTATTATGGCCAGCAACTCAATTTGAACTTCAAGGCGCGCGACGCTTGCGCGGCGCGATAGGGAGGACACGACGCATGAACCTCAAGACCCTCTTCTCGAGCTTGGCGACCGCCGCCGTCCTGGCCGTCTCCACGGTCGCGCTCGCCCCGTCGATCGCCCGGGCCCAGATCGAGGTCGATATCGACAAGGGCGCGGTCAAGCCGCTGCCGGTCGCCATCCCGGCCTTCTCTGGGGCCGGCGGCCGCGGGGCCGACATCGCCCAGGTCATCACCGGCAATCTCGAGCGCTCTGGGCTGTTCCAGCCGCTGAACGTCGCCAATGTCGCCGACAAGCTGACCGACGTAAATGTCCAGCCGCGCTTCCCCGACTGGCAGGCGACCGGGGCCCAGGCCCTGATCAACGGCCAGGTGACGGTGGGCGCCGATGGCGTGCTGCGCGTCGACTTCCGCCTGTGGGACACCTTCAGCCAGCAGCAGCTGCTGGGCCTGCAGTTCACCTCCACCGCCGAGAACTGGCGGCGCGTGGCCCACAAGATCAGCGACGCGGTCTATGAGCGGCTGACCGGCGAGAAGGGCTATTTCGACACCCGCGTGGTGTTCGTCGCCGAGAGCGGCACCAAGCTCAATCGCATCAAGAAGCTGGCGATCATGGACCAGGACGGGGCCAACCCGCAGTACCTGACCGACGGCTCCTACATCGTCATGACCCCGCGTTTCTCGGCGACCAGCCAGGAAATCACCTTCATGGCCCTGCGGCCCACGGGCTCGACCATCTATCTACAGAACCTGGAGACCGCCCGCACCGAGACCGTGGGCAAGTTCCCCGGCATGGTCTTCGCACCGCGCTTCTCGCCCGACGGCCGAAAGGTCGCCTTTTCCGTCGAGAAGGGCGGCAACAGCGACATCTATGTGCTGGACCTGCGCACCCGCCAGTCGACCCGGATCACCACCGATCCCTCCATCGACACCTCGCCGTCGTTTTCGCCCGACGGCAGCAAGATCGTCTTCAACTCCGACCGCGGCGGCCAAGCCCAGCTCTATGTGATGAACGCCGATGGCTCGGGCGTGCGCCGCATCTCCTACGGCGGCGGCCGCTACACCACCCCGGTCTGGAGCCCGCGCGGCGACTTCATCGCCTTCACCAAGCAGACCGGCGGCGAGTTCCATATCGGCGTGATGAAGACCGACGGCGGCGACGAGCGCCTGCTGACCACCAGCTATCTGGACGAGGGCCCCACCTGGGCGCCCAACGGCCGGGTGCTGATGTTCTTCCGCGAGGGCCCGGCTGGCGTGCCGAAACTGTGGACCGTGGACATCACCGGCCGCATCCTGCGCCCCGCCGCCTATCAGGGCGCGGCGTCGGACCCGGCCTGGTCGCCGCTGTTGGACTAGGGCGCGATCATCGAAACCTGAGCCGGCGCCGCGCGTTGCCCTTTTGACGTTCATCTGGCGTTCACCTGCCGGGTGAACGAGGTGGCCCTTCGACAATCTGACGCCATTGTGAGGTTCAGGTGGCGTTTTCGAGGGGCGCCACAAAGACTCCGCGCGTATAAAGTATGGGCCTTGGCCGTGGACTTGAGGAGAAACTGGATGAGCTTCGACACCCAACGCGTCGCTAGACTGGCGATGATCGGTCTGGCGGCCGCCTCGCTCGCCGCCTGCGCCTCGCGGCCGAAGCCCCAGGGCCCGGTCGCCACCACCACGCCCTCGCAACCTTCGACGCCGCCCTATAGCCAGCCCACCGGCCCGAACTCGCCGGTCAATACCGGAGCCTTGCCCGGTACGGTGCAGGATTTCGTCATCAATATCGGCGAGCGGATCTATTTCGACACCGACAGCTACGAGGTTCGCAGCGACGCCCAGCCGACGCTCGGCGCCCAGGCCCAGTGGCTGAACCGCTATCCTGCCGTGCGCGTGCGTATCGAGGGCAATGCCGACGAACGCGGCACCCGCGAATACAACCTGGCGCTCGGCGCCCGCCGCGCCAACGCCGTCCGCGAGTTCCTGGTTTCACAGGGGGTCTCGGGCGCGCGCATCGAGACCCTTTCGTATGGCAAGGAAAAGCCGATCGACGGCGGCTCGGGCGACGACAGCTGGGCCAAGAACCGCAACGCCCGCACCGCCATCACCGACGGCGCGCGCTAGATAATCTTGCCCCTTGCCCCTTGCCCCTTCCCCCTTGCCCCTTGATGGGGGAAGGGCCGGGGATAGGGGTACAGCGGCGGTTCAGCCGGGGGGGGCGCGTCACCCCCACCCAAACCTCTCCCATTAGAGGGGGAAGGGCTTTTGTTTTGGCCGCACTTTCGTCCGCAATCAGGGCATAATCGCCGACATGAAGCTGAAAGCCGCCTTGCTGGCCTCCGTCCTGACCCTCGCGATCTTCGCGCCGGTCATGGCCCAGACCCCGATGCCCGACCCGCTGGACGATCGCTCGGCCAAGCGGTTGGAGCGCATGGAGAAGGTGGTGCGCGAGCTGCGCTCGATCGTCTTCCAGGGCCGCGACACCGGCAAGCCGGTGGTCGTGCAGCCCGCCGAGACCGACGCCCAGATCGCCGCCCTGTCCGAAAAGCTGGGCGACCTGGAGCAGACTCTCACCCGGATGAACGGGTCCAACGAGACCCTGACCCATGACCTGGACGAGGCTCGCCGGTCCAGCGACGTCCAGAAGGCCCGCGCCGAGGCGCTGGACCAGCGCCTGGCCGCCCTCGAAAAGCGCCTCGCCGACCAGGCCGCCGCAGCCGTTCCCGCGCCCAGCGCCGCCGCCTTGCCCGCCGCGCCCGGCGACGCGACCGCCGCCTTCAAACAGGCCCGCCAACTGCTGCTGGACGGCGACTATGGCGCCGCCGAGACGGCCTTTTCCGGCTATGTCGAGACCTACCCCGACAGCGCCAAGGCTCCCGAGGCGCGCTATTGGCTGGGCGAGACCCAGTTCGTGCGCGAGGCTTACGGCGACGCCGCTGGCTCCTATCTGGGCGCGGTGCGCGGCTGGCCCCAGACCAGCTGGGCGCCCGACGCGGTGCTGAAGCTGTCGCGGGCCCTGGTGGCCCTGCGCAAGCCGGCCGACGCCTGCAAGACCCTGGACGAGCTGGCCAAGCGCTATCCCAAGGCCCCCGCCGCCCTCACCGCCAAGGCCGCCACCACCCGCGCCCAGGCCAAGTGCGCGGCTTGATCTTTTCCGCTCATCCCGGCATTGGCCGGGATGAGCGGATTTTGGTTTGACCTTCCCCCCCTTCACCGCCGCCTTGGACCGCTGCCTGCGCCCTTCGGCCCCCGCGCCGCTGGCCGTCGGCTTCTCCGGCGGCGGCGATAGTCTGGCGCTGCTGATCCTGACCCTGGACTGGGCCCGCGCCCACGGGCGGGCGGTGATCAGTCTGACGGTCGATCACCAGCTCAACCCCGCCAGCGCCGCCTGGACCGCCCAGGCCGTGGCCAAGGCTCAGGCTTTGGGCGCCAAAGCGTCCGGTTTGTCGTGGACTGGCGACAAACCCGCGACCGGCCTGCCCGCCGCCGCTCGCGCCGCCCGCCACGCCCTGCTGGCCGACGCCACGCGCGAGGCCGGAGCCAGCGTTCTGCTGTTGGGCCACACTCAGGGCGATCTGGCCGAGGCCGCCGCCATGCGCGCCGAGGGCTCGACGGTGTCCGACCCCCGCGATTGGGCGCCGTCGCCGGCCTGGCCAGAGGGGCGGAGGGTGTTCGTGCTGCGACCCTTGCTGGCGGTGGGGCGCGTGGAGCTTCGCGACTGGCTGACGGCGCGGGGCGAGACCTGGCTGGATGATCCGGCCAATGAGGACGTGACCTATGCCCGGGCCCGGGCGCGACGGTTGCTTTCCTCCCCCGAGGAGCGCAGCGCAACGGGGGAGGTGGCGGCGAAGCCGACGGATGGGACGTCCGCCGCCGCTGGCGCCCCATCCGTCACGTCGCCTATTGGCGCCGCGCCACCAACCCCGCTGCACGGGGGAGGAGAAGGCTATCTCATCCTCCCCCGCGACGCCCCCGCCGCCCAGGTCGCCGCCGCTTGCCTGTGCGCCGCCGGCACCGCCACCCCGCCGCGCGGCGAGCGTCTGCGGCGGCTGGTCGATCGGCTAAGGTCCGGTGAAACCTTCACCGCCACCCTGGCTGGGGCGCGGATCGAGGCGGGCGACACCGTCGGCTTCTTCCGTGAACCCGGCGAATCGCGGCGCGGCCCAAGTCCTCCCCCTGTGGGGGAGGTGTCGGCGCAGCCGACGGAGGGGGGCGTGATCCCGCGCCCGACGACTCCCCCCACCGCTCCTGCGGACCGCCTCCTCCTAGGGGGAAGGACCTTGGTTTGGGACGGTCGTTATGAGATCACGGCGACAGAGCCCGGCCTCTCCGTCCGCCCGCTGCAAGGCCTGGCCGCCCGCCTGCCGCCGGCGCAACGCCAAGCCCTGAAAGGCTTTCCGGCCGCTGCGCGCGCCTCGCTGCCGGCCATCGTCGACGCCACCGGACGGGTGACTTGCCCGATCCTTGCAGACACCGATCAGGCGCGAGCGCGTTGTCTTGTCATGGATCGTTTCGGTGCGGCGACGGGCCGTGTCGATCAAGAACCCGCGACATGATATCCCGCGCGTGGCGAAACCGGTCCGACCATCCTATCTTGGAAGGTCAGAGATTATCGTTGGGAAGACAACGCGTATGAATTTCAAGACCCTGGGCATCTGGCTCGCGATCGCGATGGTGCTGTTGGCGGGCTACGTCTTCACCCAAGGCGGCAAGGCCGCCGGCGGCGGCGGCGAGGTCAGCTATTCGCAGCTGCTGCGCAACATCGACAACAACCAGGTCAAGAAAGCCGACATCAGCGGCGACCTGGTCAAGGTCGAGCCGCGCCAAGGCAAGCCCTACACCGTCAACGTGCCGCCCGACTCTCAGGACATGGTCAAGCGGCTGGAAGGCCGCAACGCCGAGATCGTCTATCAGCGCGGCGGCATCAGCCTGCTGGGCATTCTGCTGAACATGCTGCCGATCCTGGTGCTGGTCGGCGTGTGGATCTTCTTCATGCGGCAGATGCAGGGCGGCACCAAGGGCGCCATGGGCTTTGGCAAATCCAAGGCTCGTCTGCTGACCGAGAACAAGAACCGGGTGATGTTCGACGACGTCGCTGGCGTGGACGAGGCCAAGGAAGAGCTGCAGGAGGTCGTCGAGTTCCTGAAGGACCCGGCCAAGTTCCAGCGCCTGGGCGGCAAGATCCCCAAGGGCGCCCTGCTGATCGGCCCTCCCGGCACCGGCAAGACGCTGATCGCCCGCGCCGTGGCCGGTGAGGCCGGCGTGCCGTTCTTCACCATCTCCGGTTCTGACTTCGTCGAGATGTTCGTCGGCGTCGGCGCCAGCCGCGTGCGCGACATGTTCGAGCAGGCGAAGAAAAACGCCCCCTGCATCATCTTCATCGACGAGATCGACGCCGTCGGTCGCCACCGCGGCGCCGGCCTGGGCGGCGGCAATGACGAGCGCGAGCAGACCCTTAACCAACTGCTGGTCGAGATGGACGGCTTCGAGGCCAATGAAGGCATCATCCTGATCGCCGCCACCAATCGTCCCGACGTGCTGGACCCGGCCCTGCTGCGTCCGGGCCGCTTTGACCGCCAGGTCGTGGTGCCAAACCCCGACGTGATGGGTCGCGAGAAGATCATCCGCGTGCATATGAAGAACGTGCCCCTGGCCGCCGATGTCGACGTCAAGACCCTGGCCCGCGGCACCCCCGGCTTCTCGGGCGCCGATCTGGCCAATCTAGTCAACGAGGCGGCCCTGACCGCGGCGCGAAAGAACCGTCGCATGGTCACCATGCACGACTTCGAATACGCCAAGGACAAGGTGATGATGGGCGCCGAGCGTCGCTCGATGGCCATGAGCGAAGAGGAAAAGAAGCTGACGGCCTATCACGAGGGCGGCCACGCCCTGGTGGCCCTCAGCGTCGCCGTCGCCGACCCCGTGCACAAGGCCACCATCGTGCCGCGCGGACGGGCTCTGGGCATGGTCATGCAGCTTCCCGAGGGCGACCGCTACTCGATGAGCTTTGACATGATGACCTCGCGCCTGGCGATCATGATGGCCGGCCGGGTGGCCGAGGAACTGATCTTCGGCAAGGAGAAGATCACCTCGGGCGCCTCCAGCGACATCAGCGCCGCCACCAGCCTGGCCCGCAACATGGTCACCCGCTGGGGCTTCTCCGACGAGCTGGGCACGGTGGCCTATGGCGACAATCAGGACGAGGTGTTCCTCGGCCATTCGGTGGCCCGCACCCAGAACGTCTCGCCCGACACCATGATCAAGATCGACACCGAGGTGCGCCGCCTGGTCAAGGGCGGCGAGGACGAGGCGCGGCAGATCCTGGGCGACAAGCTCGACAATCTGCACGCCATCGCCAAGGCTTTGCTGGAGTTCGAGACCCTCAGCGGCGACGAGATCATCGGCGTGATGAAGGGCGTCCAGCCCACGCGCATCGAGGACGAGAGCAACAAGATGCCGACCGGGCCGGTGGCCTCGGTGCCGGTGTCTGCGGGCGTCACGGCCTAGGATTTCCGGGCCTTCGCGACCTGAGAGAAGCCGGACCGGTTCGCCGATCCGGCTTCTTCTTTTATTGACTGGCAGGCGCCAAAAATCCGCTCATCCCGGCGAATGCCGGGACCCAGATGGAATGACTTTGAGGCTGACGCCAAAAGCGTTGAGCCTGTCCAATCATCCACCCCGCTCGCGGATCTGGGTCCCGGCATTCGCCGGGATGAGCGGATCAAGGGGTGCGCTTCGATGTAGAGCAAACCTGTTCTAGAACGCTCCCATGACCCCCACCCCACACCGCCCCCGCGTCATGGGGATCGTCAATGTCACGCCCGACAGCTTCTCCGACGGCGGCCGGTTCCTGGATCACGCCGCCAGCCTGGCCCACGCGCGGCGGCTGATCGCCGACGGCGCCGACATCCTCGACATCGGGGGCGAAAGCACCCGGCCCGGCGCCACACCCGTCCCTGCCGACGAGGAGATCGCCCGCGTCGCGCCGCTGATCGCCGCGATCCGCGCGGAGAGCGATGTCGCGATCTCGATCGACACGATGAAACCCGCCGTGGCCCGCGCCGCCGTCGCGGCCGGGGCCACGATCTGGAACGACGTCGCCGCCCTGCGTTGGGCAACCGACGCGCCCGAGGTCGCCGCCGAACTGGGCTGCGAAGTGGTGCTGATGCACATGCTGGGCCAGCCGGGCACGATGCAGGACGCCCCGCGCTACGACGACGTCGTCTCCGAGGTCGAGGCCTTCCTGTTGGCCCGCGCCCTGACCGCCATGGCCGCCGGCGTGGCGCGGGAGAAGATCTGGTTGGATCCGGGCATCGGCTTTGGCAAGACGCCCGCCCACAATGTCGCCCTGCTGGCCGCCTTGCCGCGTTTCGTGGCCCTGGGCTACCCGGTGCTGCTAGGGGCCAGCCGCAAGCGCTTCATCGCGGCGTTGGATCCGCTGGGGGCGGCGGCCGGGGAGCGGCTCGGCGGCTCCCTGGCGGCCTGCCTGCACGGCGCGAGCGCCGGCGTGGCGGCGGTGCGGGTGCACGACGTGCGGGAGACCGCGCAGGCGCTTGCGGTTTGGGGGGCGGTTGGATCATGAGTAAAGGTTTCGTCTGCCCCGTCTGCAGCTTCGGCGACGCGGCGTTGGCGCCCTATGATGCTGATGCTTGGTACCAGGAGATCTGCCCGTGCTGCGGCACGCAGTTCGGCTACGACGACTCGACGCAGCCGCATGCCGTCTTACGAGAGGGGTGGATCGTCGCCCGACTCAAAACTCGTGCTGACGACAAGCCAGGGTGACCAACTTGCATCCGTTCCGGGTGGACTTGTAAGGGGCTGGGCATCAAGCAAACGCTCCGTCCCTCCCCCTCGCGGGGAGGGTGGCCCCGAAGGGGTCGGGTGGGGGGACCTGGCCGCATTGAGCGCCGAGCGCCGCAGCCCCACCCCTCGGCTTCGCCGCCACCCTCCCCACAAAGGGGAGGGAAGGAGGGCGAACAAGTTGACGCGAGTGGCCATGAACTAATCTTCAGCGAAATCAACGCTCAAAACTCTTTCAATGTTTTTGACGCTCACCCCCTCTGACCACCCCGATAATGATCTCACCCCATCGCACGGGGAGGGACGTCGGCCGGCGACCTGACGGGCGGTGGGGAGTGGTCGAGCGGGAAGGCTTGGCCGCCGTGTCTTCTTCGGGAGACGCGCCAAGGTCGGTTCGGAGCAGGTTCGCCCCCGCGGCGACAAAACTCCGGCGCCCGGGGCAGGCGGTCTCGCCAAAAGGTACGGGCTGAAATCGCCTGTACGGTCCGGACGGGTTAGCCGCCCTTCCGCCCGCCGGGGGCCCACTTCGGAAGCGGGTTAAGACCCCGCGCTCCGATGGCTCCCGTCTGAAGGCCACGCGAAGCGCTCGTCTTCGTCGAAACGGTATTCAAAACTGCAAATCCTCCGGGCGGAGCCCGGGCGCTTCGCACCCTCCCCATCCATCGCAGCCGCCAGGCGCGTGAGCGCGAAGCCGCGCCTTGTCGCAGAGCCAGTTGAGACGCGTTGTGCGCTACCCCCATCCTCGACTCCCCGCTAGAACCCTGGTCATGACCCAAGCGCCCTCCCATGCCTCCGCCTTCCGGGGCCGCGTGCTCGTCCTCGCCGGATCGGATTCCGGCGGCGGGGCGGGGATCCAGGCCGACATCAAGACCATCACCGCCCTCGGCGGCTACGCGGCCACGGCGATCACCGCCGTCACCGTGCAGAACACCCTGGGCGTCACCGGCGTCCATCCGATCCCGCCGGACATCGTCGAGGCCCAGGCCCGGGCCGTGCTGGACGACATCGGGGCCGACGCCTTCAAGACCGGCATGCTGGGCGACGTGGCCATGGTCGAGACCGTGGTGCGGGTGCTGGCCAGCGCGCCCCAGGTTCCCGCCGTGGTCGACCCGGTGATGATCGCCAAGGGCGGGGCGTCCCTGCTGGCCGAGGCGGCGATCGGCGCGGTCCGCACGCTGATGATCCCCCGCGCCGCGCTCTTGACCCCCAACGCCCCCGAGGCCGCCGCCCTGACAGGCCTGACCGTCGAGACCACCGACGACCTGCGCAGGGCCGGCGAGGCCCTGCTGGCGCTGGGCGCCCAGGCGGTGCTGATGAAGGGCGGGCACGTGTCGGGCGACCGGGTCATCGACCTGCTGATCACGCCCCAGGGCGAAACCAGCTTCGAGGGCGAGCGCATCGACACCCGCCACACCCACGGCACCGGCTGCACCCTGGCCTCGGCCTGCGCCACGGGCCTGGCCCAGGGCCTGAGCCTGACCGAGTCGGTGGCGCGGGCCTGGAACTATGTCCATGAGGCCATGTTGCGCGCGCCAGGCTTCGGGGCTGGGCACGGGCCGCTGGATCACGGCTGGATGGTGCGGAAGTGAGCGCGGACCTCGAAGTCCGCCTCGTCGAGATTATCCGCAACGTCCCCACCACCATGCAGGTGCTGCGGGTGGTGCGCGACCTCCAACTGCCCGACGCCATGGTGTTTTCCGGCGCGGTCTATCAGCCGGTCTGGAACCACCTGACCGGCCGGGCGCCGGACTATGGGATCAAGGACTACGACGTCGCCTATCACGACGATTCCGACACTTCCTACGAGGCGGAGGACGTGGTGATCCAGCGGGTGGCGGCTCGGTTCGAGGAGCCGCTGCGCAGCCTCGTCGAGGTGCGTAACCAGGCCCGGGTGCATCTGTGGTTTGAGCAGAAGTTCGGGGCCGACGAGCCCTATCCCCCCCTGCTGTCCAGCAGCGACGCCCTGAAGCGCTTCGTGGCCACGGCCTTCTGTGTCGGGGTGCGGCTTGAGGCCGATGAGCGCCTGTCGGTCTGGGCGCCGTTCGGGCTGGAGGACCTGTTCGCGATGCGCCTGCGGGCCAATCCGCTGCGGGTGAAGAGCGCGGGCGGCTGGGAGCGCACGACCGGCTCGGCCAAGGGGCGCTGGCCGGAGATCACGGTGGAGGGGGCCTAGGCAAGGCTAGGGACAGGCGCATGCGCCTATCCCCATCAGCATCCACGAACATTGTCCCGCGTGACAATTTTCGAATTGATCAAGGACAGGGGGCTCGCTAGGCCTCGCGAAACAGGAGCTCCGCCATGCGCCAGTGGACCATCGACGCCTTCGCCTCGGGCCCGTTCAAGGGCAATCCGGCCTGCGTGGTCGAGCCGCTGGACGCCTGGCCCGACACCGGCTGGATGCAGACCCTGGCGGCCGAGAACAACCAGGCCGAAACCGCCTTTCTGCTGAAGACCGACGGTCCGGCGCGGTTTGGCCTGCGCTGGTTCACGCCGACGGTCGAGGTTCCGCTCTGCGGCCACGCCACCCTGGCCTCGGCCCACGCCCTGTTTTCCGAGATGAACGTCGAGGCGCCGTTGCTGACCTTCGAGACCCTGGCTGGTCCGCTGACGGTTCGGCGCGACGGCGACGGACTTGAGATGGACTTTCCCGCCGACCCGCCAAGGCCCGTCGAGATCCCGGCGGGCCTGGCGGAAGCCCTGGGCGCGGCGCCGGTCGAGACCCTGGCCGCCGGCTATCTGCTGGCGGTGATGGCCGACGAGGCGACGGTGCGAGGCTTGGCGCCGGATCTGGCGGCCCTGAACAAGATCGGCGGCGAACTGGCCTCAGGTGGTCCAGGCCAGGTGATCGTCGCGGCCCTGGCCGATGCGGGGCGGCCCTATGACGTGGTCAGCCGGTTCTTCGCCCCGGGCTGCGGCATCCCCGAGGACCCGACCACCGGCTCGGCCCACTGCATCCTGGCGCCGCTGTTCAGCGACCGCCTGGGCCGGCGGATCCTGCGCTATCACCAAGCCTACCCTGGCCGGGGCGGCGACCTGGAATGCGAAAACCGCGGCGCACGCGTTCTGTTGCGTGGCCGCGGTTTCACGATGGTCGAGAGCCGGCTGAGGGCAGGGCCAGCGCTCGGTTAGGGCCTAGCCAAGGCGAGGCTAGAGCATTTTTCAAGCGAAGTGGTTCCGGTTCGCGTGAAGAAAAATGCGTCGAAACAAAAGATTAGAGCTCACGGCCTGACGCAGTCAGGTCGGGAAATGCTCTAGTAGCGGCGCGGACCGTCGTCATGACCGCGGCCATAACCGTTGCCGTAGCCATAATCGCGGTCCCGGTCTTGGTCGTGACGCTCGTAGCGGATCTGGGCGCCGATACGGTCGAAGCGACGATCCAGGTCGGCGCGCTCCCAGCCGTTCAGGCCGTCCGAGCGATAGCGGTATTCCAAGCGGGCGGTCTGACGCAGCTCGCCCTTCAGGCGATAGGCTTCGTTGCGGGTCAGGCTGCCGTTGCGGATGCCGATGTCGATGCGCTGATCGAGCCGTGCGACCCGGTCACGGCCGGTGTTCCAGCCGCCGCGATCCTCGGGGCCGCGTCGATCGTCATAACGATCGCGCCGATCGTCGTAACGATCGCCCCGATCATCGTGACGATAGGATTGGGCCATGGCGGCGGCGGGAACGGTGGCGGCGGCGACGGCCGAGACCGCGGCGATCGAAAGCAGGATCTTTTTCATCGTACGGTTCCTCTTATAGATTGTCCGGCGCCCAACGGGACGACGTTGATCTCAAGAAACCACAACCAGCCTGAAGCCGTTCTGAGCCGCTCGTTATGTTGCGTTCAGGTTCGTCATCAGGCCGCGGCCACCTTTGAACCATCCTTGCGGGACGCCGCCACGGCGGTTTCAATGGCGTCGTAGAGCTTGGTCACCTCGATGGGCTTGGCCACGTGGCCGTCCATGCCAGCGGCCATATAGCCCTCGACTTGATGGGCCAGGGCGTTGGCGGTGACCGCCACGATCGGTGTACGCTTGCGGCCCTCGCTGATCTCCAGGCTGCGGATGGTGCGGGCGGCCTCGACGCCGTCCATCACCGGCATGTGGATATCCATCAGCACGATGTCGTGGCCGCCGCGCTTCCAGGCCTCGACGCAGGCGGCGCCATCGGCGACGATCTCGACCTCGGCGCCCAGCGGGGCCAGGACGGCGGCGATGACCTTCTGATTGGTCGGATTATCGTCGGCGGCCAGCACCCGCAGGCGGCGCTCGGACTCGATCGGCGGCGCCGCTGGCTCGACGGGCGGAGCGATGCGGGCCTCGCCGCGGGGCATGGCGACCACGACGGTGAAGGTCGAGCCCTGGCCTTCGCGGCTCTGCACATGCACGCCGCCGCCCATCAGCGCTGCCAGCTCGTTGCAGATCGACAGGCCCAGGCCCGAACCGCCGAACCGGCGAGTTGTCGAGCTGTCGGCCTGCACGAACTTGTCGAACAGGCGCGGCAGGGTCTCGGCGGCGATGCCGATACCGGTGTCGACCACGTCGACGCGCAGGCCCGAACCGTCGTCCGCCGAAGCGAAGCGGACCGAAACCGAACCCTTGAGCGTGAACTTCAGTGCGTTGGAGACCAGGTTGCCGAGGATTTGCCGCAGGCGATCGGCGTCGCCGCGCCACGCGCCCAGGGCCTCGGGGGCGACGAAGACGCCAAACTCCAGGCTCTTCTCGTGCGCCAAAGCGGCGTAGGATTCTCGCATCGACAGGGCCAGGGCCGCCAGGTCGAAGTCGCGTTCCACCAGGTCCAGGCGACCGGCCTCGATCTTGGAGAGGTCCAGCACGTCGTTCAGCACCGACAGCAGCAGGCCGCCCGATTCGCGGATCACCGACAGGCGTTCGCGCTGCTGGGCGTTCAACTCGCCCATGGCCATGACCTCGGTCATCGCCAGCACGCCGTTCAGCGGGGTGCGGATCTCGTGGCTCATATTGGCCAGGAAGTGCGACTTCAGGACATTGGCGGCGTTGGCGTCATCGCGCGCCTTGACCAGTTCGGCCATGGCCCCGCGCAGGTCGTGGTCATTGGCCTCGAGCCGCGAGACCAGATGGTTGAAGCTGTCGGTCAGGCTGTGGAAGACCTCGTCGTCGGCCGCCTGCACGACCGGCTTGAAGCGGCCGTCGGCGGCGACTTCGCGCATGGCTTGCGACAGGCGCTCCATCGGCTTGGTCATGCGACGCGCCAAGCCGTTGGCCAGCAGGATCGCCAAGCCGGCCGAGCCGAAGAACAGCGTGCCGGTGAGGGCCAGGTCGCGGGCCAGGATATCCACCAGGCTGGGGCGGCGGGCGATCAGGGCCAGGGTTCCGACCTGCCGCGAGCCGAGCATGATCGGGCGGACAAGGGTGTCGACGTCCGTGCCGACCGCCCCGACCTGCGCGATGACCTGGGCGTGCATGTCGGTCAGACGCACGGCGGTGACATTGGGGGCCTTGGCCACGGCTTCGAGCGCGCGATAGGCCCCGACGGTGTTGTGATCAGCCATGGGGGCAGCGGCGCCGGCCGCGACCATCTGGGCGAGAATCTCGTGGTTGGCTTGGGATTCCTGCCGCGCCACGCTCCATTGCTGAAGCATGAAGCACAGGCATGCGGCCAGAAGCGCGACCACCGTCGTGGTCAACGCGACGGCCGCGATTCGCGCCTGCAAAGGCGCGTGGGTCGCGGCCCCGGTGCTGCGGCTTTCGTCGATCATTTCGCGTCCCAGGAGATCCTAGAGGACCACCATGCCACCATCTTCCTAACGCTTCGCTTCCAAGACACGACTTTAGCAGCACAAAACAACGTTGACGCGCATTTCTCCATTGCCTTCTTCTTAACTTTTCGTTTACCTCTTTTGTTAGTTTTTCATTAGGGAGATGGGCGTGGAAAAGGTTTTCGTTGCTAAGCGTGTGGCGTCAAAGCTGCACGGAACCGAAGTCGCGATCGATGCGGCGATGGTGCAAGCCGCCGAGCTGATGGCCGACATGGTTCAAGGTCGTAAGGACCTGAAGCTCTCGGCTACCGTCGGCTCCGCCGCGACCGCCAAGGTCATGGCCGCCCTGGCCGCCCTGTCCGACGCCCGCACCGCCATGGTCGAAGCGCACGGCGAAATGGAACAGACCGCCCTGCGCCTGGGTGTCCGTACCAAGATGTTCGGCTTCGATTCCAAGGAAGGGTCGCTTCAAGCGCCCGAAGTGACCGAAGAGCGCTTCTCCGAAGCGAGCTAAGCAATATTGCAATAGTTTAATCCCTAGAGTCTCTAATTCACGTTAGAGACTCTAGGGATGCACATTCAATTCGCCCTCATTCTGGGACTGATCGTCACCTTGACGGTGTGCGGCTTGGCCTGGGCTCGTGGCGCGCCCGCAGAGCGCTGGGGCGCGTTAATCGTGCTAGTGGGCACGATTGTTTATCCCCTGATCCAACTCCTATTGCCGCCCGCCTCGCAGCCAGTGGTCTATCTTCTGTGTGAGGGCATCTACGGCTTGAGCTTCCTGCTGCTCGCCCTGCGCTACGCCAGTCTTTGGCTCGGTGGCGCGATGCTGTTGCAGGCCATGCAGTTTAGCCTGCACGCCTACTATATCGTCGGCGAGCGTCCGCATGATCGCACCTATGGTCTGGTCAATAACCTGAACTCGATCGGCGTGCTGATCTGCATTCTGCTGGGCATCGTCGTAAGCTGGCGCAAGCGCGCGCGCGGCGCAAAATAATTGCCGCACGCGGATGATTCGTTCTCCCCGCGGCAAAATCTCTCCTTGCCTTTGCCAGCGAAACGCGGTCTCTCGCTGGCGGGCCACGCCCCCCCAACGGGGCGCTGTCCATCTGTAAGGATGGGAGACACCGCTATGACCACCCCCCTCGCCAAGCCGGCGATCCGCCCGGCTCGTCCCGAGTTCTCTTCCGGCCCCTGCGCCAAACGGCCTGGCTGGACCCCCGAAAATCTCAGAAACGCCGTGCTCGGCCGGTCGCACCGCTCCAAGCTGGGCAAGGGCCGCCTGAAAGCCGCCATCGACCAGACGCGCGAAGTGCTGGAAGTGCCCGCCGACTTTCTGATCGGCATCGTCGCCGGTTCCGACACCGGCGCCGTCGAGATGGCCATGTGGTCGATGCTGGGCGCCCGCCCGGTGCAACTGCTGGCCTTCGAATCGTTCGGCAAGGACTGGGTCACCGACGTGACCAAGCAGCTGAAGCTGCCCGACGTCGAGGTGCTCGACGCCCCCTATGGCCAGCTGCCCGACATCTCCAAGGTCAATCCGGCCAAGGACCTGGTCTTCACCTGGAACGGCACCACCTCGGGCGTCCGCGTTCCGAACGCTGACTTCATCTCGGCCGATCGGGAAGGCATCACCATCTGCGACGCCACCAGCGCCGCCTTCGCCCAAGACCTGGACTGGACCAAGCTGGATGTCGTGACCTTCTCCTGGCAGAAGGCCCTGGGCGGCGAAGGCGCGCACGGCGTGCTGATCCTGTCGCCCCGCGCCGTCGCTCGCCTGGAGAGCTACACGCCGCCTTGGCCGATGCCCAAGCTGTTCCGCATGACCAAGGGCGGCAAGCTGGTCGCCGACATCTTCGAGGGCGCGACCATCAACACGCCCTCCATGCTCTGCGTCGAGGATGCGCTGGACGCCCTGAAATGGGCCGCCTCGATCGGCGGGCTGGAAGCCATGCAGGGCCGCGCCGACCAGAACCTGGCCGTGCTGGCCGACTGGGTGGCCAAGACCCCGTGGGTCGAGTTCCTGGCGGCGACGCCGGACATCCGCTCCAACACCTCGGTGTGCCTCAAGGTTGTCGATCCCACGATTTGCGCCTTGTCGGACGACGCCCAGGCCGACTTCGCCAAGAAGCTGGCCAGCCTGCTCGAGAAGGAGGGCGCCGCCCTCGACATCGGCGGCTATCGCGACGCCCCGGCCGGCCTGCGCATCTGGTGCGGCGCCACCGTCGAGGCCTCCGACGTCGAGGCCCTGACGCCCTGGCTCGACTGGGCCTTTGCGTCTGTTTCGGCTGAGTTGGCCGCCGCTTAACCTAGCGCTACTCCCCCCTCCGTCGGCTGCGCCGACACGTTCCCCACAGGGGGAGGACTTCGAGATCAGTCCTCTCCCTGTGGGGAAGGTGGTCCGAAGGATCGGAGGGGGGAGTGTCCCCACCAAATTCTCCGCAAGGAACTCCAAATCATGACCGCTCCCCGCGTCCTCATCGCCGACAGCCTGTCCCCCGCCGCCGTCGCGATCTTCACCGCCCGCGGTGTCCAGGCCGACGTCAAGACCGGCCTCACCAAGGCCGAGCTGCTGGAAATCATCGGCGACTATGACGGTCTGGCCGTCCGCTCGGCCACCAAGGCCGACCCCGAGGTCATCGCCGCCGCCAAGAAGCTGAAAGTCATCGGCCGGGCCGGCATCGGCGTCGACAATGTCAACATCCCGGCCGCCACCGCCGCCGGCATCGTGGTGATGAACACCCCGTTCGGCAACTCGATCACCACCGCTGAGCACGCCATCGCCATGATGTTCGCCCTGGCCCGCCAGCTGCCAGCGGCCGACGCCAGCACCCAGGCCGGCAAGTGGGAAAAGAACCGCTTCATGGGCGTGGAGCTGTACGCCAAGACCCTGGGCCTGATCGGCGCCGGCAACATCGGCGGCATCGTCGCCGACCGCGCCCTGGGCCTGAAGATGAAGGTCGTGGCCTATGACCCCTTCCTGTCGCCCGAGCGCGCCGTCGAGATGGGCGTCGAGAAGGTCGAGTTGGACGAGCTTCTGGCCCGCGCCGACGTCATCACCCTGCACACCCCGCTGACCGACAAGACCCGCAACATCCTGTCGGCCGACGCGCTTAAGAAGACCAAGAAGGGCGTGCTGATCGTCAATTGCGCCCGGGGCGGCTTGGTCGATGAGGTCGCCCTGCGCGAACTGCTCGACAGCGGCCATGTGGGCGGCGCGGGTTTCGACGTCTTCACCGAGGAGCCGGCCAAGGCCAATCCGCTGTTCGGCTCCGACCGCGTGGTGGCCACCCCCCACCTGGGCGCCAGCACCAACGAGGCCCAGGAGAACGTCGCCCTGCAGGTCGCCGAGCAGATGAGCGACTATCTGCTGACCGGCGCGGTGACCAACGCTCTCAACAGCCCCTCGGTCAGCGCCGAGGAGGCCCCCAAGCTGAAGCCCTTCGTGGCCCTGGCCGAGAAGATCGGCGCCCTGGCCGGCCAGATGGTCGACTTCGGCATTCTGGCGATCGACATCGCCTATGAGGGCGAGGTGTCCAACCTCAACGTCAAGCCGATGACCTCGGCCGCCTTGGCCGGCATCCTCAAGCCGATGCTGGCCGAGATCAACATGGTCTCCGCGCCCGCCGTGGCCAAGGAGCGCGGCATCACCGTCTCCGAGAGCCGCCAGGAGGTCAGCCCCACCTATGACAGCCTGATGCGCATCACCATCACCACCGAAAAGGGCAAGCGCGCCTTTGCCGGCACGGTGATCGCCGGCGCGCCGCGCATGGTCGAGGTCAAGGGCATGGAACTGGACGCCGGCTTCGCCCCGGCCATGCTCTATATCAACAACCTCGACAAGCCGGGCTTCATCGGCGCGCTGGGCATGCTGCTGGGCGAGGCGGGCGTCAACATCGCCACCTTCAACCTGGGCCGCCTGTCGGCCGACGAAGACGCCATTGCCCTGGTCGGCGTCGATCAGGCGCCGGACGAGGCCCTGCTGGCCAGGATCCAGGCCCTGCCGCACGTCAAGGAAGCCCGCGCCCTGACGTTCTGATCGCCCTGTCCTTCTCCCCTTGCGGGAGAAGGTGGCGGTGTAGCCGCCGGATGAGGGGTCTCTCAGAAGCCTTCGCCGCGTCCAGCCTGACCGCTGGGCGCGGCGGTTTTCGTTGGCGCGACCCCTCACCCGACGGCCTTCGGCCGCCACCCTCTCCCGCAAGGGGAGAGGGAAAAGAGTGCAGATGCCGTGCACTCTGCGAGGGGATGCGGCCAAGGCCCCGCTTGGCCATTTTCAAGCCGCACGGGACCGGCTAGGTGCGAGCGTCCAGCCAGGAGTTTCGATGTCCCTCCGCGCCCGTAAGATCAACCGCCTGATCTTCATCGTCTTCCTGGCCGCGTCGGCCTACGCCCTGGCCCGGGCCCTGCTGCCGGACAATGACAGCATCGGCCTGATCCCCTGGGACAAGGCCAAGCACTTCATCGTCTTCTATGTACTGAGCATCCTGGCAAGCCTGGCCCTGCCGCTGAGCCGCTTGCACCGCATCGGCCTGGTGATCCTGGCGTTCGGCGGGGCGATCGAGATCCTGCAGGCCTTCGTCGGCCGCGACGCGTCGTGGTTCGACCTGTTCGCCGACGCCTGCGGCATCAGCGCCGCGTTCGGTCCGATGCTGGTCAGCAAGTGGTGGAGGACCGAGGCGCGGTTTTAGGACCCACGCCGCCCGCGCTCCCCCCGCCGTGGAAGCCTCGTCTCCTGGCGGCTTCACACGGCCATTTTGACGCACAATGCAGGGCTCCGCTTGACTCTCCAAGTCCGTAAGGCCAGAACAAAAGTGGAACATTGGAGTGTGAGATATGGCCGGGGCGACCGACGCCCTTCCGGCTTTGAGAGCCCAGATCGCCGCCTTGCAAGCGGGGACTCGGACTCCACCTCCCGTCCTGCCATTCGGCGATCCGCGCATCGACGGCTGTTTTCCAGCTGGCGGTCTTCCGCGCGGGGCCTGGCACGAAGTGGGCGGCGCGGGCTTGGGGGAAGAAACCAGCGCGGCCCCGACGGCGTTTTCCGCCTTGCTGCTCCGACCCCTGGCCACCCAAGGCGCGGTGGTCTGGGTGATGCGGCGCGACGACCTGCACGTCCCGGGCCTGGTGAACCTGGGCTTTCCGTCCGAGCGGCTGATCCTGGTCAAGGCCCGCGATGAGGCCGAGGTGCTGGCCGTGCTGGAAGACGCCCTCTCCACGATCGGCGTGGTTGCCGCCGTGGGTGAGGCTGAAGCGCCAGACCTCAAGGCGGGCCGCCGCCTCCAGCTAGCCTGTGAGAAGCGAGGCTCGATCGGCGTGCTCCTGCGTCGAAGACCGTTTGGCGGGCCAGTGGGCAAGATGCGCGAGGTCTCTGGCTCGGCCGCCCAGACCCGCTGGCGCATCACCGCCGCGCCCAGCCAGCCGCCGCCAGGCGACCTTGGCCTGGGCCCGCCGCGCTGGCGGGTCGAACTCGAACGGTGCCGGGGCGGACGTCCCGGGGCCTGGATCCTCGAAAAAGCGGAGGCCGCCCATGGCCCGCATCCTTTCCGTCTGGTGTCGCAACTGGCCGATCACGACGTGGTTGAGGAAGACTCCGAATTTCAGCGGGTCGGGTGAGTCCTCCCCCCATGGGGGAGGTGATCGCGTAGCGATCGGTGGGGGGAGTGATCGGAAGGTCGATCCAGCCACGGGCCGTCAGTATAATTCTCCCCCCTCCGTCGGCTACGCCGACACCTCCCCCAGGGGGGGAGGACTTGCACCGCCGCCCCTCGCCCTGATCGCCATCGAGGGCGGGACCCGACGCCTGGCCGCCGTGGACGAGGCGGCGGCCGCCTGCGGTCTCTATGTCGGCCAGAAGGCCGCCGACGCCGCAGCCCTGGTCCCGGATTTGCACGGCGACGATTACGATCCCGTCGGCGACCGCGCCGCCCTGGAGATTCTCTGCGACTGGTGCGTGCGCTTCTCGCCGGCCGTGGCCATCGACGGGCCGGACGGCCTGTTCCTCGACATCGAGGGCGTCGCCCACCTGTGGGGCGGCGAGGCGGCGATGCTGGACGACCTGCTGGCCCGCCTGAACCGCTGGGGCGCGCCGGCGAGGGGCGCGATCGCCGACACCCCGGGCGCGGCCTGGGCCCTGGCCCGCTTCGCCCCCGACCGCACCATCGCCCCGCCCCGCAGCCAGGCGCCGCTGCTGGCCCCCTTGCCGGTCGCCGCCCTGCGCCTGGACGCCGCCGCCCAGGCCCAGCTGCCGCGGCTGGGACTGTTCCATGTGGGGCAACTTCTGGGCCTGCCGCGCGCCCAACTGGCGCGACGGTTTGGCATGGCCCTGACCCTGCGGCTGGACCAGGCCCTGGGCGCGGCGAGCGAGGCCTTGCGCTTTCAGCGGCCGGCTACGCCCTGGTGCGACCGGCTAGCCTTCTTCGAACCGATCAGCGCGCCGGATGACCTGGGGCGCGTTGTTGGCGACGCCGTGGCCCTGATCTGTCGGCGGCTTGAAGAGGAGGGGCAGGGCGCGCGGCGCTTCGAGATCGTTTTCCACCGTCTCGATGGCAAGGCCATACCGATCCGGGCCGGCTTGTCGCGACCTGGCCGCGACGCCGGACGCGTGACACGGCTGCTGACACCCAAGCTCGATACGGTCGATCCCGGCTTTGGCGTCGAAGTGGTCACGGTTTACGCCCACGAGGTCGAACGCCTGTCGACTGTCCAGGTGCGCCTGGACGCAGAGGCTGGCGCGGGGATTGACGAGAACCTGGCCCCCCTGGTCGATCGGCTGGTCAACCGCTTGGGCGGCAAGGTCTGGCGCGACGAGCCCCGGGAAAGTCATGTTCCCGAGCGGTCGGTGACGCGCCGCGCGCCGCTGGGGCCGCCGTCCGGCAAGACCTGGAATCCCGACCGTCCCCGCCCCACGCGGCTTTTCAAGCGCCCGGAGGCGATCGCGGTGATGGCCAAGCTGCCTGACGACCCGCCCATCCAATTTCAGTGGCGAGGCCAGGCCCATCGGGTGCGCCGCGCCGAGGGGCCCGAGCGGATCGGCCAAGAATGGTGGCGATCCGATTTCAACACCATCGGGCCGGCCAAGATCCGCGACTATTACCGTGTGGAGGATGAGGCCGGGGAACGGTTCTGGATCTATCGCCAGGGCTTCTACGGCGTTGGCGACGATCCCAAATGGTGGCTGCATGGCCTGTTTGGTTAGGCTGTTTCGCCCATGAGCCTCGCCTATGCCGAGCTTCAGGCCACCACCAATTTCTCCTTCCTGCGCGGAGGCTCCCACGCCAAGGAGTTGATCACGGTCGCTGAGGCCTATGGCTTGAAGGCCTTGGGCGTCACCGACCGCAACACCCTGGCCGGGGTGGTGCGGCCCTGGACATTTGCAAAGGAGAACAGGCTTAAGGTCCGCGCGCTGACCGGCTGTCGCCTGGACTTCGCCGACGATACGCCGAGCCTGCTCTGCTACCCCTCGGATCGCGAGGCGTTCGGCCGATTGACCCGCTTGCTGACCGTGGGCCAGCGGCGTGGCGACAAGGGCGAATGTCAGCTCTTCTGGGAGGACTTCCTGCAGCACGCCGAGGGCCAGTTGGCCTTGATCGTGCCGCCCAGCACGCTGGATGACGCCTTCGAGAGCAGGCTTGGCGCGATGGCCAGTGAGTTGCGCGGTCGGGTCTGGCTCACGGCCAATCGCGCCTATGCGGCCCAGGATCTCCGGCGCCTGGCGCGCCTGGCCGACCTGGCGCGGGACGCGCGCGCGCCGATGGTCGCCACCAACGACGTGCTGTACCACGCGCCCGAACGCCGAACCCTGCAGGACGTCCTGACCTGCATCCGTGAAGGCTGCACGATCCAGGAGGCGGGCTTTCGCCTGGAAGCCAACGCCGAGCGCCATCTGAAGCGCCCCCAGGAAATGGCCCGCCTCTTTGAGCGCTGGCCCCAGGCGGTTGAGCGCACGCTGGAGATCGTCGAGCGCATTGACTTCGATTTGAGCGACGTCAAGGAACACTATCCCGACGAGCCCGTGCCGGCGGGGAAGACGGCGATGCAGCACCTGGCGGACCTGACCTGGAAAGGCGCGGCCTGGCGCTATCCCGAGGGGGTCTCGGCCAAGGTCGCCGACCAACTTCGCGAGGAGCTGCGGCTGATCCAGAAGATGGAGTATCCCAACTACTTCATCACCGTGCATGACATCGTCCAGAAGGCGCGGGAGATGGGCATCCTGTGCCAGGGGCGCGGCTCTGCGGCCAATTCCTCGGTCTGCTTCTGCCTGGGGGTGACGTCCATCGATCCCACCGAGCACCGCCTGCTGTTCACCCGCTTCATCTCCGAGAACCGCGGCGAGCCGCCGGACATCGACGTCGATTTCGAACACGAGCGGCGCGAGGAGGTGATGCAGTATATCTATGAGCGCTATGGCCGCGAGTACGCCGCCATCTGTGGCACGGTGATCCATTACCGGCCGCGCAGCGCCATCCGAGACGTCGGCAAGGCCCTGGGTCTGACCGAGGATATCACCGCCATCCTGGCCAACACGGTGTGGGGCAGTTGGGGCGATGGCCTGCCCGAAGACCACATCCGGCAGACAGGGCTGGATCCGGCCAATCCGCAGATCAGGCGGGCCATAGTGTTGGCCACCGAACTGCTGCAGTTCCCACGCCATTTGTCGCAGCATGTCGGCGGCTTTGTCCTGACCAAGCGGCGGCTGGACGAAACCGTGCCCATCGGCAACGCGGCGATGAAGGACCGCACCTTCATCGAGTGGGACAAGGACGACATCGACAGCCTGAAACTGATGAAGGTCGACATCCTGGCCCTGGGCATGCTGACCGCCATCCAGCGCGCGTTCGGCATGCTGCGGGCCGATCACGGCGTGGCGATCACCGACCTGGCCGACGTGCCCAAGGAGGTGAAGGGCGTCTACGACATGCTGACCGCCGCCGACAGCGTGGGCGTGTTCCAGGTCGAGAGCCGGGCGCAGATGTCGATGCTGCCGCGTTTGAAGCCCAACCGGTTCTACGACCTGGTCATCGAGGTGGCGATTGTCAGACCTGGGCCGATCCAGGGCGACATGGTGCATCCCTACCTGCGGCGAAAGAACGGGCAGGAAAAGCCCGAATGGCCGTCGCCCTCGCCGGAGCACGGCGACCCTGATGAACTCCAGCAAATCCTCGGCGAGACACTCGGCGTGCCGCTGTTCCAGGAACAGGCCATGAGCCTGGCCATCACCGCCGCCAAGTTCACGCCGGACGAGGCCGATGGCCTGCGCAAGGCCATGGCCACCTTCAAGGACCTGGGCGATCCGGCCGAATATCGCGATAAGTTCGTCGGCGGCATGGTGCGGCGCGGCTATGAACACGACTTTGCCAGCCGCTGTTTCAAGCAGATCGAGGGTTTCGGCCATTACGGCTTTCCCGAAAGCCACGCGGCCAGCTTCGCCAAGCTGGTCTATGTCTCCGCCTGGATCAAATGGGCCTGGCCAGACGTGTTCTGCGCAGCCCTGATCAACTCTCAGCCGATGGGGTTCTACCAGCCGGCTCAGTTGGTGCGCGATGCGCGAGAGCATGGGGTCGAGGTGCGGGGGCCGGACGTGCTGATGAGCGACTTCGACTGCACCCTGGAGCCTCCCTCCCCCTCCAGCGGAAGAGGAGAATTTCGAAGCGATAGGATCAATGACCCCGAGACGCGGCCTCACTGGAAGGCCGTCCGCCTGGGTCTGCGCCAGGTCAAGGGCGTCCAGGACAAGGAGGACATCGCGATCCTGCTCGAGGCCCGCGCCGCCGGGGCCCGCTCGCCGGCCGACTTCGCGCGGGCCGGAATGTCGCAACGCGTCCTGGAACTGCTGGCCGAGGCCGACGCCTTCGCCTCGATGGGCCTGTCGCGGCGCGACGCCCTATGGGCCGTCAAGGGGCTGAAGGGCGAGGTCAAGGTCGGGAGCCAGGCGCCGCTGCTGGCCGGCCTGCCGCTATTCGAAGCCACCGTGAACCTGCCGGCCATGGGCCTGCCCCAGCAGGTGGCCGAGGACTATCGCACCACCAGCCTGTCGCTGAAGGCCCACCCGCTGAGGTTTTTCCGCCCGATGATGGACGCGATGGGGATCATCCCCGCCGAGGGGCTGAAGAGTTTGCGCAACGGCCGCAAGGTCTCGGTCGGTGGTCTGGTGCTGATCCGCCAGCGGCCGGGCACCGCCAAGGGCGTGGTGTTCGTCACCCTGGAGGACGAGACGGGCGTGGCCAATGCGGTGGTCTGGAAGGACTGTTTCGACGCCAACCGCCGCACCGTGATGAGCGCCTCGTTCCTGGTGGTGCACGGCAAGGTCCAGCAAGCCGATGGCGTGACCCACGTGGTCGCCGACAGTTTCACCGATCTGTCGGCCGAGCTGGCGCGGATCAAGGAGGACCCCAACGCTGCGCCGCCCGTGATGCGGTCGCGGGTGTCGGGGCGGCTGCTGCGGAGCCGGGATTTCCACTGAGCGTCATCCGTTCGAACACGTTGGCCCTGAATATTCTTCTCCCCCTTGCGGGAGTAAGGCTGCCTCCGACGGCTACAGCGCCACCTTCTCCCGCAAGGGGAGAAGGAAAACGAATACGACGCTGCGGCATCTTTTCGAGATGTGCGCATCCCTTTGGGCGTTTGCCGGGATAGGCGGACTTTAGATCAAACCTTCGTCCTTGCCTTGGCCGGCTTCGGCGGCGCGACCGTCCGCAACCCCTCCACCATGGCGAACAGCTGGGCGCGGACGCCGAACTCGTCGCCGGCCAGGGCGGCGGCCTCGAGCTTGGCCAAGGCCTCGGCGGCGATCGGCGCGGCCGGGGTCAGGGGCGCGGCCTCGGTGACGCCCGGGGCCTTGGGGCGGGCGGCCTCGTTGATGTCAACCAGGGCCTCGGTGAGCTTCTCGCCAGGGCGAAGGCCGGTGATGCGGATCTCGATGTCGCGGTCGGGGACCAGGCCCTGCAGCTCGATCATCCGCCGGGCCAGATCGATGATCTTGACCGGCTCGCCCATCTCTAGCGTCAAGACGCCTATTGGGGGTTCCACGTCGGCCGCCGACAGGGCCACGGCGCGCAGCACCAGTTGCACCGCCTCGGGGATGGTCATGAAATAGCGCTCGACCTGCGCGTCGGTCAGGGTGACCGGGCCGCCGCGGGCGATCTGGTGCTGGAAGATCGGCACCACCGAGCCGGCCGAGCCCAGCACATTGCCGAACCGCACGATGCTGACGCGCGGACCCGGCTCGCCCGGTCCGCCAGCCCCGAACTGCCGGACCACGGTCTCGGCCACGCGCTTGGTGGCGCCCATCACACTGGCCGGGGCCACAGCCTTGTCGGTGGAGATCAGGGCCAGGTGGGCCGCGCCGCAGGCCTTGGCGGCGGCGGCGACATTGCGGCTGCCCAGCACATTGGTGCGCACGCCCTCGCAAGGGTGGTTCTCGACAAGTGTGACGTGCTTGAGGGCGGCGGCGTGGAAGACGATCTCGGGCTTTTCGGCGGCGAACACCAGGGCCAGGCGGGCCGCGTCGCGCACGTCGCACAGCACGTCGCGGCGGGCCATCTGCGGCCAGGCCTCGCCCAACTCGCGGTCGATGTGGAAGAGGTTGGCCTCGGCGGCGTCCAGCAGAGTCAGTTGGGCGCAGCCGCTGGCGGCGATCTGCCGCGCCAATTCCGAGCCGATGCTGCCGCCGGCCCCGGTGACCAGCACCCGTCGGCCGGCCACCAGGGCGCGGACGGGTTCGGGATCGAGCCGCACCGGCGCGCGGCTGAGCAGCTCCTCGAGGCTGATCTCGCGCAGAGCGCCGCCGCCGGTCGCGCCCATGTCGACCACCCCGTGGTGACGCAGCAGACGCACGCCCTCGGTCTTCAACCGGCCCAGGCGCTCGGCCCCAAAGGCGCTGAGCGGGCCCTCGGTCAGGAACAGCAGGGCGGCTGGCTGCAGCCCGCCGTCGCGCAACTGGGCCATCACGGCGTCGAAATCGGCGATCACGCCCAGCACGCAGACGCCGCTGAGCTCATCGCCGGTCTCGCGGGCCTCGGGGGTCAGCACTCCGACCGGCGCGTAGCGCTCGCCGACGGTGGCGGAGGCGCGCAGGAAGGCCTCGGCTTCGCTGGCCGAACCGACGATCAGCAGGCGGGGCAGGGCGGGCGAGGCGGGGGCGGGGCGCAGGCGAAGCAGCGACTCGACCAGAATGTCCTCGTGCACTGTGCGGCGTACAATTCGCAGACCGGCCAGCAGGGCGGTCTGCAGCAGGAAGGCGACGGCCAGGGTGCGCAAGCCGCCAGGCTGCCAGACGCCGGCCAGGCGGGCCAGCAGGGCGAAGGTCAGGGTGGTCAGCAAGGCCGAACGGGCCAGGCGAAGGCCGTCGCTGGCGGCGAAGAACCGCCACGGCGAACGCTCGACCTGGAACAGGATCTCGACCAGCAGGGCCGCCACGGCGAACAGGGCGGCATGGGCCAGGGCCGAGGGGGCAAGGGGGGCGACGCCGGCGCTCAGCACCTGGGCCAGGAGCAGGGCCATGAAGGCCAGCACCACATGCGCCGCGATCTTGCCCATTCGACCCATTGACGAAACTCCGCCGCGACCGCCGTCAGGCCGCTTCGCAATGGGCTTAGCATGCTCGTCGCGTGGCGTCGCGGTTGCGGCGCCAGATGGCGTCAGGGGCCGTGGGCGACCGCCTTTTAACCCCGCGCCAGCGGCAGCAGCCTCACCACATCTCCAACCTCCGCCGCCGGAGAGCTGGCTGGTCTGACCACCAGGCAGTCGGCCCGTGAAAACACCCCTATCAGCGAGGAGTCCTGGTCGGGGAACGGCGTGACCCTCACCCGACCTTCATCGTCGATCGTTCGCACGGCGCGCATCCAGTGTTCTCGCGGGCCGTTGGCGGGCAGGGGCGTGGCCAGGGCGCCGGCGCTGATCGGCAGGGCCGGATCGGCGCCGGTCAGGGCGGCCAGTAGCGGGCGCAGGAACAACTCGGCGCAGACCAGTGCCGAGGCGGGATTGCCCGGCAGGCCCAGCACACGCCGACCGTCGGCCAGGCGCCCGAACCAGGTCGGCTTGCCGGGGCGCACCGCGACGGTCTCGACGCGCAAGGCCAAGCCGAGCGTCTTCAGCGCCGGCTTGACCAGGTCGTGGTCGCCGACCGAGGCGCCGCCGACGGTGACGATCAGGTCGGCCGAGCATTCGGCGACCGCGTCGGCGATGGCGTCCAAGTCGTCGCCCCGAGCCTTAAGCCGCTCGGCCTCGCCGCCCCAGCCCTCGACCAGGGCCGCCAAGGCGAAGGAGCCCGACTCGAAGATCTGGTCGGGAGCCGGGATGTGGCCGGGGGGCACGAGTTCGTCGCCGGTGGCCAGGATGGCGACGCGCGGCCGTCGCGCGACACTCAGTCGGGCCCGGCCGGCCGAGGCGGCCAGGGACAGCGTCCAAGCATCCAGCCGCGCGCCGGCCGGCAGCAAGGTGTCGCCGGACCTGAAGTCGCCGCCGGCTGGGCGGATGTTGCGGGGCGGCGGATCGCGGTCGATCTGGAAGGTCACCACTCCGCCGTCGCGTGAGGCGCTCTCCTGGATCACCACCGTATCGGCGCCGGGCGGCACGGGGGCGCCGGTGAAGATCCGCACCGCCTGGCCGGCCTCGACGGGGCGGGCATGGGCATGGCCGGCGGCGCTCTCGCCGGCCACCTGGAAATGCGCGCCAGGGGCAAGGTCGCCGAAGCGCACCGCCCAGCCGTCCATGGCCGAAGCGTCGAAGGGCGGCTGGTCACGGTCCGCGACGATGGCGGCGGCCAGCACCCGGCCCAGGCCCGCCTCCAGGGTCACCGCCTCGAAGCCCAGCCGCCCGGCGTCGGCCAGCATGCGGGCGCGGGCCTCTTCGACGGTGAGGTTCTTGAGTGGAGGAACGTCGTCGCTCACGAGCCATACTCCCGGATCAGATCAGCCCACAAACGCCCGCTCGATCACGAAGTCGCCAGGCTCGGCGTTGGAGCCTTCCTTCAGCCCGTGGGCTTCCAGCAAGGCGGCGGTGTCCTTGATCATCGCCATCGAGCCGCACAGCATGGCGCGGTCGTGCTCGGGATCAAACTTGACGGCGTCCAGGCCAAGGTCGCGGAACAGTTGGCCGCTCTCGATCAGGTCGGTGAACCGGCCCTGACGCTCGAACGGCTCGCGGGTGACGGTGGGGTAATAGACGAGCTGAGCCCTGGCCTCGTCGCCGACCAGCGGGTCATCGTGAATTTCCGAGGTGAACAGGTCGCGATAGGCCAGTTCCTGCACCTCACGCACGCCGTGGGCGACGATCACCTGCTCGAAGCGGCTATAGGCGTCGGGGTCGCGGGCCACGGCCAGCCAGGGCGCCAGGCCCGTACCGGTGCCGAACAGGAACAGGCGCTTGCCCGGCCGCACGGCGTCCAGCACCAGGGTGCCGGTCGGCTTCTTGCCCAGCAGCACGTGATCACCCGGCTGGATCTGCTGCAGGCGCGAGGTCAGGGGGCCGTCGGGGACCTTGATCGAGAAGAACTCCAGTTCCTCGGCGAAACTGGGTGAGCCGATCGAATAGGCGCGCAAGATGGGCTTCTTCTCGCCCAGCTCCTCACGGGGCGGCAGGCCGATCATCACGAACTCGCCGGAGCGGAAACGGAAGCTGGCCGGACGGGTTATGGCGAAGCTGAACAGACGGTCCGTCCAATGCTTGACCCACAGGACGGTCTCGGTGTGCTGGGCGGCTTCCTTGGGCGGGGGCGCAATCGTCGTGGCCGTCATGGTGCGTGTCTTCTAAGTCCTTGCCGCGCGGCGAGGCGCGAGATTCTAGAGGGTGTCGCCACGGCCCTGAGGCGACCCACGTCTCATGTGAGCACAGCCATGCCGATGTCAACTTTCGAGGTCTGAAAGGGCCTTGAGAAAATCTTCCTCAAAAGCGTCAAAAACCGTGACGCCTGTTTTTTGAACCGTGTCAAAATTGTGTTGCCGCCTCCCTAAACCGGGCGCACTCTTCCTTTGTCTCGTCGCCTTTGGCGCGAGGCCAATGATACGGAGGAACGTATGCGGGTAAGGTTCGTAAAGGCCGCCGCGGCGGCCAGTCTGTTAGCGTTAAGCTTGGCGGCTTGCGGCGAGAACGCGGCCACCAAGGCCGAAAAGGCCCAGCCGGTGGCCCTTGAAGGCAAGTCGGTCACGGCCTCGGGCTGTGTTCGACCCGTCGAATCGACATCGTGCATCGTGGTGCGCGGTCCGGGCGGCGGTTATTATGACATCTCTGGAGCTTCCCCGGCGCCAGACCCCGCCAAGGGCGTGGCCGTGTCGCTGCAAGGTCGCGACCTGGGCAAGAACACCGAGTGCGGACGCCAGCTCGTCGACGTGAAGTGGTCCTATCTCAATATCCAGTGCGCGGCGCCCGCCGCAGCGCCGGCGCCGGAAAAAGCTGGCTGATCGCTCAGGCCTCGCCCGAACCCGGATCCGTCTGGGTTTTTGGCGAGGTTGAGCTATCTTCGGCGCCTCGCGGCTCCGTCGCGGGGCGTGGGGCCTTGCCACCCCCATCGCCGGCCTCTGAAGGTCGCTGATTCTCGTTCTCGACCTCGCGGTTGGACGGCCGATCCTGCGTCGGGCTGGTTGGTGTCGGCATGGCGAAATCCTCCGTCTGGTCGGTTGTTGGTCATCTCCAACGCGCCGCCTGCGCCCTTGATCCGGGTCCGGTCCGGCAAAGAACGCCGCCGCGCCGAACGCCGAACGCCGCGAACCCGCTCCGGGCCGCTTGCCCGGCTCGAACGACCCTGCTAAACGACGCGGCTCTGGCGATGAGACCAACGCGCTGGCGGGCTTTTGAACAGCCTACCGGCGCGATGTTCATTGTCGGAAAGCCAAGATCCCCGCTAAAGGGATCGCGGTTCTGCAGGAGTGTAGCTCAGCTGGTAGAGCATCGGTCTCCAAAACCGAGGGTCGTGGGTTCGAGTCCCTCCACTCCTGCCACTATATGTCATCGGTCGGTCCGGCTTTTCGGGCTGACCCACCGAAAGTCGCGAGCCTCTTAAGTCATGGCCAGGAAACCGGGTTCGAGCCCGTCAGCGATCAAGAGCCGCGCCGCCAAGACGGCCGCGGCCCTCGCACCCGCGGGCGGGGCGTCCAACGTCGCCAAGACCGCGGCCCCGGCCGCGCCCAAGAAGCCGTTCAACCCGATGCGGTTCGCTCAGGAAGTGCGGGCCGAGGCGCGCAAGATCACCTGGACCACCCGCAAGGAGACCTGGATCACCTCGGTGATGGTCTTCATCATGGTGGTGATCAGCGCGCTGTTCTTCACGTTCGCCGACTGGATCCTGGGGATGGGCGCCAACCTCCTCCTCAAGTTCGCCGCGGGATAAGAAATCACCATGAGCACCGAAACCGCGTCCAACCCGAACCACAAGTGGTACATCGTCCACGCCTACTCGAACTTCGAGAAGAAGGTGGCCGAGAGCATCCGCGAACAGGCCAAGAGCCACGGCCTGGAAGACAGCTTCTCCGAAATCCTGGTGCCCACTGAGGACGTCGTCGAGATCCGTCGCGGCCGCAAGGTCAATGCCGAGCGCAAGTTCTTCCCCGGCTATGTGCTGGTGAAGATGCACCTGTCGGATGAAGCCTATCACCTGATCAAGAACACTCCGAAGGTCACGGGCTTCCTGGGTAGCGCCTCCAAGCCGCAGCCGGTGTCGGAAAAGGAAGTTCAGCGCATCGTCGGCGCGATCGAAGAGGGCGTCGAGCGTCCCAAGACGGTCGTGCTGTTCGAGATCGGCGAGAACGTCCGCGTCACCGACGGCCCGTTCGCCAGCTTCAATGGCTCGGTCGAGCAGGTCGACGAGGAGCGCTCGCGCCTGCGCGTCACCGTCTCGATCTTCGGCCGCGCCACCCCGGTGGAACTGGAATACAGCCAGGTCGAGAAGATCGCCTAAAGGCGGTTTCACGACCGAAGCATTCGAAAACCCCGCGCTCGCAAGGCGCGGGGTTTTTGCATTCCGCCCCTCGCCGCTGGCAGACCGCGAAGCGGCCAGGTGGGAGCAAGTGGGTGTCGGCAGGCCTTACGCCGCCCTTACGTCTCCAGCCCGATACCGAATGGATCGCTTACGCCTTCCGGCGCGACAACGACGGCCTTATCCGCCGTCCGGAACCGTCCGATGTCCGTCTTCCACTGCAAGCTCGCTTCCCTGACCCTGGCCTTGGCCGCGGTCGGAGGCTTCGTCCTACTGCTCGTCCTCGCCGCGCACCATCCACAAGCCGCGCCTCTGCTGCGCATCCTGGCCTTCCTGTGGTTGATCGCGGCGGGCGCCTCGAAGCTGCTGTTCGACCTGACCGAGGCAGCGGGGCGGGGGAACGACAGGCCTTCTCGTCACCCGTGAAACGGCGGAGGTGGCGCGATGCGAATACGCATCGTGACGGAGGAGGCGCTCCAACGCCGCAGACGCCCCCTCCGTCACGGTGCGAAGGCGCCGCGCCACCTCCGCCGCGAAGCGGGTGAGGAGAAGAGCGGGCAGGATGCAGGCGTCCGTTTTGTGGCAATGGCGAGAATGGCCAACTTCGACCCATAGTGGTCATTGCGGACCCCGGGCCATTCTGAGCTCATGCCGAATTCTGCCTACGATGACCTTCGAGATCACATCTGTGTCGAGCTAGGCTTCTGCGGCTCCATCAAGGATGGGCTACCTCTGCATGTCGATGACCTCATCCCATCGGAAGGCGTCGTCACCGCAGATCAGTTTGCCGAGCTTGCCTTCATCGCCGAGGGCCTCGATTCAAGCAACGATCCGAAACAGCTGAAGGCTGCCATCAAGGCCGCCTTCGTGAACTTGCTGAGTAGCCACACGGTGGATGCAACGGCCCTGCGCTAGGTCGAGGACCGCTAACCCAGTCGCCAAGAACTAGTCGTTCTCGTCTGTCCAGACGTCGAAGACCAACGAGCAACGCTCCTCATCGGCATCCTGCACGATTTCCTTCAGGCGGCCCTCCGATGCTGCCAGCCTCACCGCAGCGGGTTGGTTGGCCTCGTCCGCCGACCCTTGATAAAGCCCTAGCTCGATACGTGGTATTTCGAGTTCACCCGAGATTTCGTAGGCTTCCAAATTACGGATGACCTCGCCATGTGCTGCGACATAATCGGCAAAAGCTCGTAGTTGTCGCTGCCCGAAGATACGGACACTCCCATCGCGAGCGGCAAGGAAAAGAGCGGAAAGCTCGGCCTGTGATGTGTCGTCTTGCATGCGCTTAATGTCGCCTGCGACTTAGCTGTCAACAAGGTCCGCGATCCACCCTTCTCGGACCTCTGGGAAGTTCGCTGCCTAATGATGGGCGGGAGAGCTGGATTTGATGCGAAGGGTCTGTGCCAAGCCTAGCGGGGCCAACGTCGCTTCGGCTCGCCCTTAGCCAGCGCGATGGTGGCCACGTCCCGTGACGAGATGTTGATCACGTGCTGGGGGGCGAACGGGAGTTCGATACCGCTCCAGAATTCATCGTTCTCTTCCAAGGCGTCCGGGTCGTTGTCGAGGACGCCCAGATATCCACCGGGTATGCGTTCTCGAACCAGCACCCACATTCGCTCGACCGCCACTGTCCCTTCCGCATCATCGACGTTGAAGCGGAATATCAGCTTCGCGTGATCACCAAGTTCAAGGCTCTCCCGGCTCTCGCGGGCCGGTATCCAAAAGGTATCAGGAGCCTCGGCATGATAGGCTTCGCCATCTTCCAAGCACCATCCGTCAACTTCAATATCTGGCTCGCGCATCGGCCAAGAGTAGCAAAGGATTGGATGTCCGACATCCACCCGTTGCGAACCCAAGCGACTTCGGGTCTTGATCGCCCTATGGAACCTCTTCCGATTGATCTTTCCGACGAGCGCTGGGGCGAACTCCAGAGCGCCTTCAGGCGGTCGTATGACGTGAGGCCAGCGCTTCGACGGCTCGCTTCAAGAGATGCGGCTGTGTGGGATGAATTCTGGGAAGAGCTGCATCATCAGGGCGACGTAGGCGAAGCATCGTATGCCGCCATCCCAGCAATCGTGCGCATCTACACGGAGCAGGCGCAGCAGCCCGATTGGAACGTGTATGCCCTAGCAGCGACGATCGAAGAAGCTCGGCACGGCAACGACAATCCCGCGATACCGCCTTGGCTAGCCGCGAACTACGATCTGGGATGGGCGGATTTGGAAGCGCGCGCGCTGGCAGAGTTGCCGCCGGCGAGTGACGACGCGTTGGTGAGCAGCATCCTAGCAGTGCTCGCTCTAGCCAAGGGGAAGCGGACTCTCGCCCGCATGGCGCTTCTCACCGAAGACGAACGCAAAGAGATGCTCGACAGCGCTGGATGGGGCTAAGGTTCAAGGTCCGCTTTCCACCCATAACGGTCCTCCCAAGCGTCCGCTTGCAGGCTCGTCTCTTGCGCCCCCACCTAGACTCCCCACCCCGCACCTGCTAGATCCCGCGCTTCGCTCCAGGACTTGCGTCCCGGGGCGTGCCCGTCGTTCGCGGCGAGCTCAAATCCGTGGGAGGGCCGCCAGCCCGGACCACGGCCACACAGCGAAGGCCGCTAAACCCGGCTTTCTTGAGAGGATACAATGGCTAAAAAGATCCTGGGCTATATCAAGCTCCAGGTGAAGGCCGGCTCCGCCACGCCTTCACCGCCCATCGGCCCCGCACTGGGCCAGCGCGGCGTCAACATCATGGGCTTCTGCAAGGAGTTCAACGCGCGCACCGAGAACGTCGAAAAGGGCACCCCCCTGCCGACCGTGATCACCGTGTACCAAGACAAGTCGTTCACCTTCGTCACCAAGACGCCCCCGGCGACGCACTACCTGAAGCAGATCACCGGCCTGAAGTCCGGCGCGAAGCTGACCGGTCGCGAAACCGTCGGTGAAGTCACGCGCAGCCAGCTGCGCGAGATCGCCGGAAAGAAGATGAAGGACCTGAACGCCAACGACATCGAGGCCGCGGCCAAGATCATCGAAGGCTCCGCCAAGGCCATGGGCCTTAAGATCGTGGAGGCCTAGACCATGGCCAAGCAACCCAAGCGCATCCAGGCCTGGACCGGCGATCGCGAAGCCGCGCATGCCGTCGCCGAAGCCATCGCCCTCGTGAAGGCCAACGCCAACGCCAAGTTCGACGAGTCGGTCGAACTCTCGATCAATCTCGGCGTCGATCCGCGCCACGCCGACCAACAGGTCCGCGGCGTCGTCAACCTGCCGTCGGGCACCGGCCGCGACGTTCGCGTCGCCGTTTTCGCCAAGGACGCCAAGGCGGCCGAAGCCACCGCGGCGGGCGCTGAACATGTCGGCGCCGAAGACCTGTACGAAAAGATCGTCGGCGGCTTCATGGATTTCGATCGCGTCATCGCGACCCCGGACATGATGGCCCTGGTCGGTCGCCTCGGTAAGGTGCTGGGCCCGCGCGGCCTGATGCCCAACCCGAAGGTCGGCACCGTGACCCCGAACGTGGGTCAAGCCGTGAAGGACGCCAAGGGCGGCGCCGTCGAGTTCCGCGTCGAGAAGGCGGGCATCGTCCACGCCGGCATCGGCAAGGTGTCGTTCACCGACGAAGCCCTGCTGATCAACGTCAAGGCGATGGTCGACGCTCTGGTCAAGGCCAAGCCGGCCGGCGCCAAGGGCATCTATGTGAAGCGTATCGGCCTGTCCTCGACGATGGGTCCGGGCTTCAAGATCGACGCCGCTTCGGTCAACGCCTAAGCCTCTTCGAACTATGGGTTAGCGAGCGGGCGCTGGAGCCATCCAGCGCCCGCTTTGCGTTTGGAGCCTGAGTTGGCGACGCGTCTAGCCGATGTTATGTTCCGGCTAGACGGAGGTTTCCGATGCCCTTCCATGTCCGAGACGCCGAGGCCGACGCGATGTTGCGGCAATATGCCGAGGACAACCACGTTGGCATTACCGAGGCCATCAAGCTGGCCGTACGCCGGGCGCGCGAGGCGGATGACAAGGTGCGGGCTGAAAAGCTGGCGCGCATGGACGCCATTTTGGCGGAGTTCGACGCCGTGCCTAGAACCGGTCTGACGGCGGACAAGGCTTTCTTCGACATGATCAACGGCGACTGATGTTCGTCGACGCGTCGGCCTGGACAGCCATCGTCCTAAACGAGCCCGAACGCGACCGGCTGCGCATTGCCTTGGCTGCCGCGACAATTGTTTTGACCTCGCCGATCGCCAACTGGGAGACGGTTCGCGCTGTGGCAAGAGAGACGGCGGATGAAATATCGCAGGCCAGCGCGCGTCTGGCCGCCTTCCAGGCCAGCGTTGGCGCACGACTCGTGGATATCGGCGCCGCCGAAGGTGATCTCGCCCTCGTCGCTCACGCTCGCTTTGGCAAGGGCGTGCATCCCGCCAAGCTGAACATGGGCGATTGCTTCGCCTACGCCTGTGCCCGGACCAACGGCGTGCCGTTGCTTTATAAAGGCGACGACTTCGCCCTGACCGACGTCGAGCCTGCGTGACCGCACCCCAGACCCCAGACGTCGCCGTGGTCGGCGGCGGGCCGGCCGGGCTGATGGCGGCCGAGGTGCTGAGCGGGGCGGGGCTGTCGGTGGCGGTTTACGAGCGCATGCCGACCCTGGGGCGCAAGTTCCTGATGGCCGGGCGCGGCGGGCTGAACCTGACCCATTCGGAGGACTTCGAGCGGCTCGCCGAGCGCTACGGCGCGGCGAGCGCGACGCTGCGGTCGCTGCTGGAGGCCTTTAAGCCGGCCGATCTGATCGCCTGGGCCGAAGGGCTGGGGCAGGCGACCTTCGTCGGCTCCAGCGGCCGGGTGTTTCCGAAGGCGCTGAAGGCCTCGCCGCTGCTGCGGGCTTGGATCGCGCGGCTGGAGGAGCAGGGGGTTGCGTTCAACACCCGCTCGACCTGGACCGGGTGGGATGCGACCGGAGCATTGAGCTTCGACACCGCTGATGGCGTCCAGACGGTGCGGCCGCGCGCCACGATCCTGGCCCTCGGCGGCGCCAGCTGGGCGCGGTTGGGCTCGGACGGCGCCTGGGCGGCGCTGCTGGCGGCGCGAGGTGCTGTGGTGGCGCCGTTCCGGCCGGCCAATGTCGGGTTCACGGTCGCCTGGACGGCGCTGTTGCGCGAGCGCTTCGCCGGATCACCGCTGAAGAACATTGGCCTGAGCTTCGAGGGTGCGACGTCGCGCGGCGACGCCCTGGCCGCTGGCTATGGCCTGGAGGGCGGGGCGGTCTACGCCCTCTCAGCCGCCTTGCGTGACGCGGTCGAGGCGCGGGGATCCGCAACGCTCGTTGTCGATCTGCGGCCCGACGTGTCGGAGGCTCAACTGACCGCGCGCCTGTCGCGGCCACGGGGAGGCCAGTCGCTGTCAAGTTGGCTGCGCAAGGCCGCCCGCCTGTCGCCGGTCGAGATCGGCCTGCTGCGCGAGGCCCACGGCGTGGCCCTGCCGGTCGCGCCCGACGCCTTGGCGGCGGCGATCAAGGCCGCGCCGATCGTGCTGACCGGCGTCCAGGGTCTTGAACGTGCGATCTCCTCGGCCGGCGGGCTGAGGTTCGACAGTCTCGACGGGCTGGAGCTGAGGGGCGTTCCCGGCGTGTTCGTGGCCGGCGAAATGCTGGACTGGGAGGCTCCGACCGGCGGGTACCTGCTGCAAGCCTGTTTCGCCACGGGCGTGGCGGCGGCGCGAGCGGTGGTGGATCGGTTTGGCTAGAGCCGGACAACGGACGGGGACAGCCACGTGTGCCTGCCCGCATCCAGGCCCGCCTCGGCGACTATTTCATCGCCGCCCGTATCTTCGCCGCCATCGCCTCGATCGCCTGGGGATCGCCCTTCTCATGCTCGACGAACATCAGCGGCTTGCCGGCCGCGCGGGGGATGACGTGGATGTGCAGGTGCGGCACGCTTTGGCCGACGCCGTTGTTCTGGACAATGGTGAAGCCCTCGACCCCCAGGCCGTCGACCTGGGCCTGGCCCACGCGGGCGGCCACGGCCATGATCCGCGACAGGTCCTGCGGCGAGACCTCCAGGATGTTTCGGGCCTTGGAAGTCTTGGAGATCACCAGCACATGGCCGGGCTCGGCGGGCGCGTAGTCCATGAAGGCCAGCACCTGGTCGTCCTCGTAGACCTTAGGCACGACGACCTCGCCACGCAGGATCTTGGCAAAGGGGTTGGCCTCGTCATAGGGCGCGCTCAGCGGAATCTGCGGCGTGCCCGGCTTGGCGCTCGCCGGATCGAAGCGGCCTAGCCAGCGGATCACCTCGCCCTCCAGCGCGATGCGCGCGTCGGAGAAGCTGTGGTCGGTGTCCATGTAGGTTTCGGTCAAGGCGGTGGCCTGGGCGGCCCGGACTGCGGCCGCCAGCTTGCGCATGGTCGGCGCCCTGGCATGTTCGGCGCCGATCATCAGCACGGGACGGCTGGCGATCCGGGCGCTCAGCGCTTCCAGATTCAGCTTGGCGGCGTTCGCCTCAATCTCCTTGACGAGCAACTCGGCGCTGGTCCCGGCCAGTGGAAGGGCGTCGGGCCGCATCTTGTCGGCGGCCGCCTTGCGCGTGGCGGGGCTGGTGATCTGGGCCGCGTTCTTGCCGATGTCCCAGGCGTCGATCAGTACGGTTCCGGCCACGCGTGGCTCGGCGGACGCGGCGTCAGCGGCCATGAAGCCGCCCATGCTGTGGCCGGCCACCACGATCCTGGTAGTGTCGATATGGTATTTGGCGACATTGGCTGGGTCGAACAGGAAGGCCGTGGCCGCCTCGCCGTCGACCCGGGCATTGGCGAACGAGAACTTGCCGGGGCTGCCCCACGAGCCGCGATAATTGATCTTCAGCACATTCCAGCCGGCCCGGCGCACGGCCTGCATCAGGTCGATATTGGTCTCGTTGCCGGGGAAGCCGTGCAGGAACAGCATCGTCGCATGCGGCTGATCGCCCGAGGCCAGGTACATCAGCGCGTTGACGCCCACCCCGCCCGTCGAAACGGTGAAGGCGGCCATGTCGGCCGGATGGGCCGCGTCTCGCGGCGGATCGGCGATCACCGCCTTGGGGATCGGCGGGACGCGCGGCTCGGCGTGGGCCGGCGCGGCGAGGCCGATGAGCATCAGGGCGGCGAAGCCGGCGGTGATCTGGCGTTTCATGAGGGTCCCCTGAGGCAGCGGTCTCTGTTATGCGGAAATATGGGCGCATGGCCAGTCCGCCTCGCGCTTCGCGGAGGCTCTTCCCTTTCTCCATTAAGAGAGGGTCAATCCACCCCCGCCAGCGCCGCCCGGATGGTGTCCACCACCTGATCGACCTGCGCTTCCTCGATGATCAACGGCGGCGACAGGGCGATGATGTCGCCGGTCACCCGCACCAGAAGCCCCTGGTCGAAGGCCGTCTCGAAGGCCGCCATGGCGCGGGCCGTGGGGGCGCCCAGACGGGGCTCCAGTTCGATGCCGGCGATCAGGCCGAAGTCGCGGATGTCGATGACATGGCGGGCGTCTTTCAGCGAATGCACGGCGGCGCGCCAATAGGGCTCCATCGCCAGAGCGCGGTTGAACAGGTCCTCTTCCTGGTAGACCTCCAGCGCCGCCAGTCCTGCCGCGCAGGCCAGCGGGTGGGCCGAATAGGTGTAGCCGTGGAAGAGCTCGATGGGGGCGTCGGCGCCGTCCATCATCGCCTGGTAGATTCCTTCGGACGCGGCGACGGCGCCGGCCGGGACGGCGGCGTTGGTGAGGCCCTTGGCCATGCAGATCATGTCGGGGATCACCCCGAAGCGCTCGGCGGCGAAGGCCGCGCCGACCCGGCCAAACCCGGTGATTACCTCATCGAAGATCAGCAGGATGTCGTGCTTGTCGCAGATCGCCCGCAGGCGTTGCAGGTAGCCCTCGGGCGGGACGAGCACGCCGGTCGAGCCCGCCACGGGCTCGACGATCACGGCGGCGATGTTGCTGGCGTCATGCAGAGCGACGATCGCTTCCAAGGCGTCGGCCAACCCGGCGCCGTTCTTCGGCAGACCCTGGCTGAACAGGTTACCCTCCACGCCATGGGTGTGCGGCAGGTGATCGACGCCGGTCAGCAAGCTTCCGAAATACATCCGGTTCTTGGGGATTCCGCCCACCGATATGCCCCCGAAGCCGACGCCGTGATAGCCGCGCTCGCGGCCGATCAGCCGGGTCTTGGTCCCCTTGCCGCGGGCGCGGTGATAGGCCAGGGCGATCTTCAGGGCGGTGTCGACCGACTCCGAGCCCGAGCCGGTGAAGAAGATGCGGTCCAGGCCCTTGGGCGTGATCTGGGCGATACGGCTGGCGAAGGCGAAGGCGGCGGGGTGGCCCATGTTGAAGCTCGGCGCATAGTCCATTTCTCCGGCCTGACGGCGAATGGCCTCGACGATCTTGGGCCGGTTGTGCCCGGCGTTAACGCACCAAAGGCCCGAGGTGGCGTCGAGGATCCGGCGGCCGTCGGGGGTGTAATAGTGCATGCCCTCAGCGCGGCTCAGCAGGCGCGGATTGGCCTTGAAGCGCCGGTTGGGCGTGAACGGCATCCAGAAGGCGTCGAGGTCGTTCTGGCCGAAATCGGGCATGGCGGGTCTCCGGGAGCTCTTGCATTGTGATCGCGATTGTTGGTCTGCTGGCAAGGTCAATCGGGAAGGGCGCGGATGTGTCGGGGACACACACGCATTCCCCGGCTGGGGTGATCGTAGCGCGGGCAGAGGAGTGCGTGTGTGTCCCCGACGGCATCACCGCCCTCGCCCCGACGCCCCCTCGCCGACAACCTCGCCGTCCACGACCAGGTCTATGAGGCCATCCGCCGGGCGCTGGTCATCGGCCGAATCGTGCCGGGCGTCGTGGTGTCCTTGCGCAGCCTGGCCGCCGAGCTGGGGTCTGTGGATCGAACCCGAGCTCACCGCCCGCGCCGCGCCCCACGCCGAAGCCGCTTTCATCAAGAGCCTGAAAGCCATCGACGTTCGCCTCGACGCGACCCTCGCGGCCGGCGACGTCGATGGCTACATGACCGCCAACCACGCCTTCCATTTCGCCGTCTGCGAGCGGGCCGAGGCCGAGGTGCTGCTGTCAATGGCGCGCGGTCTGTGGCTGCAGATCGGGCCGTTCTTGCGGGTGGTGTTCGGCAGGGCCGGCACGGTCGGCCTGGCCGCCGACCGCTACGCCGAAGCCATGCACGCCTTGAAGGCCGGCGACTCCGAGGCCGCCCGCCGGGCCATCGCGGCGGACCTGTCCGATGGCATGGACAGGATGTGCGCGGCGGTGGGCGGCTAGGGTCCTCTTCTCTCCTCGCTCACGGCTGAGAAGATCACGGGAAATGCAACCGCCTCAAGCCCGCCAGGTCCGTGACCACCTCATCTTGACAGTCGCCTATCTGACGCAAACTGTGATCACAGTTGAGGGGTCGTCTGTGACTGATTTTTCTCCGATCGACGCAATGATGACCCTCGCCCTGGCCAGGCGAGCGGTGATCGACGCCGTGCGAGGGCTTGGGTGTCAGGCGTGACCCGTCAGCCCGCCACCCTCTCAGCCCTGATCAACGCCGAGGCCCAGCGCTTCACGACCGAGCATCCGCGTTCGGCGGCGATGGTGTGGTCGGCGGCCGAGGTCTGGCGCGGCGGGACGCCAATGCACTGGATGGGCGACTGGGCCAGCCCGAGCCCGATCTTCGCGGCCCAGGGCGTCGGCGCCCAGATCACCGACGTGGATGGGAAGTTGTATGATGACTTCTGCCTGGCCGACACGCCGGCGATGTTCGGCCATGGCGAACCGGCCGTGGCCCGAGCCATCGCCGATCAGGCCTTGCGCGGCGCGGGGTTCATGCTGCCCACGGCCACGGCGGTGATCGTCGGCCGGTTGCTGGCCGAGCGGTTCGGCCTGCCGCTGTGGCAGGCGGCGACCACGGCCAGCGACGCCAACCGCGCGGCCATCCGCTGGGCGCGGGCGGTGACGCAGCGGCCGGTGATCCTGGTGTTCGACGGCTGCTATCACGGCATGGTCGATGACGCCTTCGTGGTGCTGGACGGCGGCGTGGCGGTGATGAAGCCCGGCCTGGTGGGTCAGGTGCACGACCTGACCGCCACCACCCGCGTGGCGCCGTTCAACGATCTGGCCGCGCTGGAAGCCGCCCTGGCCCCAGGCGATGTGGCCGCCGTGTTGGCCGAGCCGGTGATGACCAATTGCGGGATGATCCTGCCCGACCCGGGCTTTCACGACGCGCTGCGGGCGATGACCCGCGCAGCCGGGACCTTGTTGATCCTCGACGAGACCCACACCCTCTCGACCGGCCCAGGCGGCTATAGCCGCGCCCACGGCCTGAAGCCCGACGTCTTCGTGGTCGGCAAGGCCATCGCCGGCGGGGTGCCGGCGGCGGTCTGGGGCGTGACCGCCGCGCTTTCCGACCGCATGGACGCCGCAGCCGCGCGGATCGGTCCGGGCCAGTCGGGGATCGGCACGACGTTGTCGGGCAACGCGCTGGCCTTGGCGGCCATGCGGGCCATGCTGTCCGAGGTGATGACCGACGCGGCCTATGACCGGATGCTGACCGGCGCCCAGAAGCTGGTCGAGGACCTGCGCGGCATGATCGCCGTGCGAGCCCTGCCGTGGTCGGTGGTGCAGGTTGGGGCGCGAGTCGAGCTGATCCTCGCCGAGCGTCCACCGAAAAACGCCGCCGAGATGCGCGAGACACTGGACGACGCCCTGCTGTCCGCGCTTCATCTGTGGCTGATCAATCGCGGGGTGCTGATCGCGCCCTTCCACACCATGATGCTGGTGTCGCCGATGACCGAAGACGCCGCTATCGACCGCCTGGTCGCGGCGGTCGACGGGTTCGCCGGGGCGCTGGAGGGGTTAGAGGCATGAGCGTTGCGCATTGGGGTTTTGGGATGGAGCAACGCCCGTGACGCTCCCTTCGGTCGCCGATCCCCAGGAATGCCGCGACTTCCTCGCCGCCAACCCAGGCGTCAAATATGTCGAGGTGTTCTTCACCTCCATGACCGGCGTGCCGCGCGGCAAACGCCTCAGGATCCACGAACTGCAAGCGGTCTATGACTATGGCCGCTTCCTGCCCGGCTCGATCCTGGTGGTCGACACCCTGGGGGCTGACTGCGAGGAGACCGGACTGGTCTGGGAAGACGGCGACGCCGACCGCCGGGCGAGGCCGGTCCCCGGCACGCTCACCCTGGCCCCGTGGCTCGGCCAGGACATGTGCCAGGTGATGCTGTCGCTGTACGAGCTGGATGGAACGCCCAACGATCTGGACCCGCGCCATGTGCTCAAACGCGTGCTGGACCGCTTCGCCGCCGACGGCCTGACGCCGGTCGCGGCCTGCGAGCTAGAATATTACCTGGTCGATCTGGAGCGCGGCCCGCACGGCGAGCTGCAACCGCCCAAGTCGGCCCTGACCGGCCGCCGGCCGCAGGGCATCGAGGTTTATGGCCTGCCCGAGCTGGAGGCCATCGCCCCGTTCCTGAAGGACCTGTGGGAGACCTGCGACGTGCTGGGCGTGCCGCTGGAGGGGGCGATCTCGGAGTTTGCCCCCAGCCAGGTCGAGCTGACCCTCAAGCACAAGTCCGACGCCCTGGCCTGCTGCGACGACGCCCTGCTCTACAAGCGCGCCGCCAAGGGCGTGGCCCTGAAGCACGGCTGCGAGGCCACCTTCATGGCCAAGCCCTGGGCCGACAAGGCCGGCAACGGCTTCCACGTTCATATGAGCTTCAACGACGCGGCGGGAAACAACCTGTGCGCGGCCGAGGATCCGGAGGGCTCCGAGCTGCTCAAGCACGCGATCGGCGGCATGAAGGTACTGATGGCCGACTGCATGGCCATACTGGCGCCCAACGCCAATTCCTATCGCCGCTTCAAAGCCAACAGCTATGCGCCGGTGGCCCCGACCTGGGGCGTCAACAACCGCACGGTGTCCCTACGCGTGCCGGCCGGCCCGCCGCCGACCCGGCATGTGGAGCACCGCGTGGCCGGGGCCGACGGCAATCCGTATCTGGTGCTGGCCGTTCTGCTGGCCTGCGCTCACCACGGGATCACCAATCGGATCGATCCAGGCCCAGCGGTGGTCGGCGACGGCTATGCGGCGGCCGCCAAGGAAAAGATCCGCCTGCCCACCGACTGGTATGCGGCGGTCAATCTGTTCGAGGCCTCCGAAATCTTGCGCGACTATCTGGGCGCGCGGTTCGTGGAGATGTTCGTCTCGGTCAAGCGCACCGAACAGGCGCGCTTCGCCGAGGTGGTCACCCAGCTGGATTATGACTGGTATCTGCGCAACGCCTGACGGTTACGCCGAGAGTGGGGAGCGAGAGTTGCAAGGCTGGTCTCCCTTCCCCCTTGATGGGGGAAGGGCCAGGGATGGGGGTGATGCGGCGGTTCAGGACACGGCGCGATCGAGGTCGCCGCTACCGCCCTGGTCACCCCCACCCCCGACCCCTCCCCCATCAAAGGGGAGGGGGGATGTATCGAGATTGTCCGTCACCAGTCGACTTCAAAGGGGAGAGACCAAGGCCATGAGCACCAACCGCATTCATACCGGGCGAGTTTTGGGCACCCGCCGCTCGCTGCTGACCGCCATGGGCGCTGCGGCCATCGGCATTTCCTTCACCGCTTGCGGCGAGAAGCCCAAGGCCCCGACCGGTCCGGGCGGCGAGGAAGCCAAGCTGAACTTCTACAACTGGGACACCTATATCGGCGAGACGACCCTGGCCGACTTCAAGAAGACCTCGGGCGTCGACGTGAACATGAGCCTGTTCGCCACCAATGATGAGCTGTTCGCCAAGCTGAAGGCGGGCAATGCGGGCTATGACGTGATCGTGCCGTCCAACGAGTTCGTCACCCGCATGGGCCAGGCGGGCATGCTGGAGGTGCTGGACCACGCCAAGATCCCCAACCTCAAGAACATCGACCCGGCCTTCCTCAATCCCGACTACGACCCGGGCCGGAAGTTCTCCATGCCCTATACTTGGCTGGTGCTGGGCATCGGCTATCGCAAGTCCAAGGTGAAGGGCGTGCCCGACAGCTGGAAGTACCTGTTCGACAGCGCTCAATATAACGGCCGCATCGCCCTGCTGTCGGAAAGCGCCGACCTGATCCGCCTGGCCGCCAAGTACAAGGGCCACAGCGTTAACAATATCCCGCCCGGGCTGGTCACCGAGATCGAGCAGATGTTGATCCGCCAAAAGCCCTATGTGAAGGCCTTCCACGACGACAACGGCCAGGACATGCTGGTGGCCGGCGATGTGGACCTGGTGCTCGAATATAATGGCGACATCGCCCAGGTGATGAAGGACGATCCGGACCTGGATTTCGTGATCCCCAAGGAGGGGTCGCTGATCAATTCCGACACCCTGTGCATTCCCAAGGGCGCGCCGCGTCCAGACAACGCCCACAGGTTCATCAACTACCTGCTGGACGCCCAGGCCGGGGCCGAGATTTCCAAGACCATCCTCTATCCGACCCCGAACGCTGCGGCCAAGGCGCTGATGCCGCCGGAATATCGCGACAATCCGGTGATTTTCCCGCCCGCCGACGTCATGAGCAAGTGCGAGTACGGGGCGTTCGAGGGGGCGGAAAAGGCGAGCCTGTACGAGGAAGTCATCACCCGGGTGAGGGCGGCTTAGCGGGCGTTAGGTCCTCCCCCTGTGGGGGAGGCGATCGCGTAGCGATCGGAGGGGGGAGTTTTAGGGCCGTCGATCCGGGCTGTGGTCGTCGGCCTGATACTCCCCCCTCCGTCGGCTTCGCCGACACCTCCCCCAGAGGGGGAGGACTTGGGAGAGGGACATGGAGCAAAGCTGGAAACAGGCGAAAGCCGTCTTCGCCACGGCGCTTGGCCCGCCGCTGGTGTGGCTGGTGCTGTTCTTCCTGGTGCCCCTGGCCATCGTCTGGGCCTACAGCTTTGGCCACAATGACGGCCTGACCCAGATCGCGATCACCGGCACCTTCAAGAACTACGCGCGGGCGATCGAGCCGCTGTATCTGAAGATCTTCCTGAAATCGGCCGGGGTGGCGGCGCTGACCACAGGACTGTGCCTGGTGATCGGCTTCCCCGTCGCCCTGGCCATCACCTTCGCGTCGCAGAAGGCCAAGGCCTGGCTGCTGCTGCTGATCATGCTGCCGTTCTGGACCAACCTGCTGATCCGCACCTACGCCCTGATCGCCGTGCTCCGCGATGAGGGCTATATCAACAAGGGCCTCGAAGCCGTTTGGACCCTGGCCGGCAAGGTCCTGCCCCTGGCGCCGTTCCAGCCGATTCCGATGATGCACACCAATTTCGCGGTGATCGTCGGGCTGGTTTATGTCCACCTGCCGTTCATGGTGCTGCCGCTGTATTCGGCGCTGGACCGGCTGGACAAGTCGCTGCTGGAGGCCAGCCTCGACCTGGGGGCCGGCCATATGCGGACCCTGTTCAAGGTGGTCGTGCCGCTCGCCTTGCCGGGCATCGCCTCGGGCATACTGATCACCTTCATCCCGGCGCTCGGGGCCTATCTGACCCCCGACCTGCTGGGTGGCCCCGACAGCCAGATGATCGCCAATGTCATCGAGCGCCAGTTCAAGCGCGCCAACGACTGGCCGTTCGGCGCGGCCCTGTCGTTCCTGCTGATGTACCTGACCTTCGTGGCGATCGCGGTGCAGGCGCTGCTGGGACGGAAGAAGGGGGTGAGGGCGTGAGCGTTCATCACGGCAAGTCCTCCTCCCATGGGGGAGGTGTCGGCGCAGCCGACGGAGGGGGGAGTGATCGACCATTCGCCGCCACCCCGATCCTCGATCCTAAAACTCCCCCCACCGGCCTTCGGCCGCCTCCCCCAAAGGGGGAGGACCGCGCATGAGCAAGCTCCGCAAATCCCCGCCCGGCCCGCTGGAATATCTCCGCCGCTGGCAGATGCAGGCCTGGCTCTTCGCCGTGGCCGTCTTCCTCTACGCGCCACTGCTGGCCCTGATGGCCTTCAGCTTCAATGACAGCCGGCGCAACATCGTCTGGAAGGGTTTCACACTCAAATATTATGACAAGGCCTTCCACGACTCCTCGCTGATTGAGGCCTTCGCCAATTCCCTGACAATCGCGGCCCTGTGCACGGTGTTCAGCGTGGCGCTCGGCGCCATGGTCGCCCTGGCCCTGTGGCGGTTCCGCTTTCCCGGCAAGACCGTGCTGGACGGAGCCCTGGCCCTGCCGATCGTGGTGCCCGAGATCTGCATGGGCGTGGCCATGCTGGTGTTCTTCGCCAAGGTGTTGCCCTGGCCCGTCGGCCTGCCCTGGCCGCTGAATCTGGGCGCCATCACCATCGCCCACGTGTCGTTCTCGTTCCCGTTCGTGGCCGTGGTGGTCCGCGCCCGCATGGCCAGCTTCAACCGCGAGATGGAGGAGGCGGCCCGGGATCTCGGGGCCGGCGAGTGGCGCACCATCTGGGACGTGATCCTGCCGCACATGGCCCCCGCCCTGGTGGCCGGCGCCCTGCTGGCCTTCACGCTCAGCCTGGACGACTTCGTCATCACCTTCTTCACCTCGGGGCCCGACACCGTGACCTTCCCGGTCAAGGTCTATTCGATGGTGCGGTTCTCGGTGACGCCCGAGGTCAACGCCGCCTCGACCATCCTGATCGTGCTGACCGTGCTGCTGACGGCGGTGGCGCTGAAGATGCAGGGTGATCCGGCCGGGGTGGCGGGTGGTCATGGGGACAAGCCATGATGGACGCGCGGACCAAGTCCTCCTCCTATGGGGGAGGTGGCCCGAAGGGCCGGAGGGGAGAGTTGGCGGCGCTAACCACTCACCCCTCAGTCGCTCCGCGACAGCTCCCCCACAGGGGGAGCAATTTTCTGGCGACGCGCTCGAGGGCCTTCCGGTGATTAACCCACCCATCATCACCTTCGAGAACGTCACCAAGCGCTTCGGCAAGATGGTGGCCGTCGATAACGTCTCCCTCAGCATCCAGGAGGGCGAGTTCTTCTCGCTGCTGGGGCCGTCGGGCTGCGGCAAGACCACCCTGCTGCGGATGCTGGCCGGGTTCGACACACCGACCGAGGGGCGGATCCTGATCGACGGCCAGGATGTCAGCCTGGTGCCGCCCAACAAGCGGCCGGTGAACATGGTGTTCCAGTCCTACGCCGTGTTCCCGCACATGAGCGTGGCCGACAATGTCGCCTATGGCCTGAAGGTCGACCGGGTCAGCAAGGCCGAGCGTGACCGGCGGGTGGAGGAGGCGCTGGACTTGGTGCAACTCCACGGCCTGGCCCAGCGCCGGCCCGACCAGCTGTCGGGCGGCCAACGCCAGCGCGTCGCCCTGGCCCGCGCCCTGGTCAAGCGCCCCCGCGTGCTGCTGCTCGACGAGCCGCTGTCGGCCCTGGACGCCAAGCTGCGCGACCAGATGCGCACCGAGCTGTGCACCCTGCAGGAGAAGGTCGGCATCACCTTCATCATGGTCACCCACGACCAGGACGAGGCCCTGGCCCTGGCTACCCGCTGCGCGGTGATGAACCGCGGCGTGCTGCAGCAGGTGGCCGGTCCCAGCGACCTCTACGAGTTCCCCAACAGCCGGTTCGTGGCCGACTTCATCGGCAGCGTGAACCTGTTCGAGGGCGTGCTGGCGGTCGACGAGCCCAGCCACGCGGTGGTCCGCTCGCCGGAGCTGGACTGCGACATCTTCCTCGACCACGGGGTCACCGGCGCGCGCGGCGGCACGGTCTGGGCGGCCCTGCGGCCCGAGAAGATCGAGCTGCACAAGCGTCCTGATGGCGGGGCCCCGCCCAACATGGGCGACTGCCCGTTGGGCCAGAACGCCGTGGCGGGGGTGATCAAGCACGAGGCCTATCTGGGAGGCACGAGCGTCTACGAGGTCGAGATCAAGAGCGGCCGGCGGATCAAGGTCACCCGCCAGAACCTGACCCGCTGGGACCAGGAAGACTTCAAGCTGGGCGAAGCGGTGTGGCTCGGCTGGCACGCCTGCTCGCCGGCGGTGTTGCTCAGCTGATGCCTTTTCACACCGCTCATCCCGGCGAATGCCGGGACCCAGATGGCAGGCGGCGAGGTGGGTTCCTTGAGCGAGGCGCCTATCCAATCAACCCCAGCGCCATAGGATCTGGGTCCCGGCATTCGCCGGGATGAGCGGATTTTTTACAGATAAGAACAAGACCGGAGTACCCCCATGCCCGTCCCTATCCGCAACCACGACATCGCCGAGCTCAGGCGCCTGGACCTGGCCCACCACCTGCCGGCCCAGACCGATTACAAGCTGCAGCAGGAACTCGGCGGCAGCCGGATCATCACGCGCGCCGACGGGGTCTATATCCACGATGGCGACGGCCACCAGATCCTCGACGGCATGGCCGGGCTGTGGTGCGTCAATGTCGGCTATGGCCGGCAGGAGCTGGCCCAGGCCGCCTACGACCAGATGCTGGAGCTGCCCTACTACAACACCTTCTTCAAGACGGCCTCGCCGCCGCCGATCCGGCTGGCCGCCAAGATCGCCGAGAAGATGGGCGGCCAGCTGTCCCACGTGTTCTTCAACTCGTCGGGGTCGGAGGCCAATGACACGGTCTTCCGCCTGGCCCGCCACTATTGGAAGCTGAAGGGCCAGCCGCAGCGCAAGATCTTCATCAGCCGCTGGAACGCCTATCACGGCTCCACCGTGGCCGGCGTCTCGCTGGGCGGCATGAAGCACATGCACGTGCAGGGCGACCTGCCGATCGCCGGGGTCGAGCACGTGATGCAGCCTTACGGCTTTGGCGACGGGTTCGGCGAAGACCCCGCCGCCTTCCGCGACCGGGCGGTGCGGGCCATCGAGGACAAGATCCTCGAGGTCGGCCCCGAGAACGTCGCCGCCTTCATCGGCGAGCCGGTTCAGGGGGCGGGCGGGGTGATCATTCCGCCCGACGGCTATTGGCCGGCCGTCGAGGCGGTGTGTCGCAAGTACGGCATCCTGCTGGTCTGCGACGAGGTGATCTGCGGCTTCGGGCGGCTGGGCCAGTGGTTCGGGCATCAGCATTACGGGATCAAGCCCGACATGATCGCCATGGCCAAGGGCCTGTCGTCTGGCTACCTGCCGATCAGCGCCGTAGGCGTGGCCGATTTCATCGTCGAGGAGATGCGCGAGAAGGGCGGCGACTTCATCCACGGCTTTACATACTCAGGCCATCCGACCTGCGCGGCCGTGGCCCTGAAGAACATCGAGATCATCGAGCGCGAAGGCCTGGTCGAGCGCACCCGCGATGACACGGGGCCCTACCTCGCCAAGGCCCTGGCCACCCTGAACGACCACCCGCTGGTCGGCGAGACCCGCTCGCTGGGCCTGATCGGGGCGGTCGAGATCGTCCGCGAGAAGGGGACCAACCATCGCTTCCTCGACAAGGAAGGCGAGGCCGGGCCGGTGGTCCGCGACCTGTGCATCGAGAACGGCCTGATGGTTCGCGCCATCCGCGACAGCATCGTCTGCTGCCCGCCGCTGATCATCACCCATGCGGAGATCGACGCGATGGTGGCGATCATGCGCAAGGCGCTGGACGCAGCGGAGCCGGTGCTGCGGGGATTGAAGGCGGAGCCCGCGTCATAGCGTTGAAATTTTGCGGGCTAGCCAGGACATCGGCGGAATAAGGACGCTCGCCGTGACAGCCAAAGCCCAGAGCAGGATGGTGGGGATCATGGCCATGCCCCAGACGGCACCGGCGGCGTCGGCTCCGCCCTCGGGATCGCGCGGCGGCGGCCCGCCGAAGCTGAGGCTGGTGATCAGCAATCCAGCGGGCAGACTCAGCAATATGGACGCGACGATGATGACCCATCCGAAGCGCCGGACACGGCGTGCGACCAGCCAACCGGCGATGATCATGGCGATCGGCGCGATCAAGCCTAGAAAGAAGAGCGCTATGCCCAGTCCGCTCATGTCGCCGCCCCACCATTCCTCATGCCTTCGGGATCATGATCCGGGCCGGACCATCGAGTGGAGAAACGGTCAAGGCGGGGTGCAGGCAGGAAATGGGCTTGGCGGTCATTTCGCCGCGCACGCGATTTCGCAAGGCTTCAAAATATTCAGGGGTGACTGGGTACGTTGGCGCTGAGACCGCCCTTGAGCAATTCACTTCGAAGGTGCATCGGCGTCGGCTGCTGGTCTGGCGTGCCGAGCGTCTTGAGCCATTCGCGCACGCGGGCGTCGGGCACGACGCGACCGGATTTGGCATCCGCGTCGGCCGCCGTTTCGGCGAGGCGGTCGGCCTCGTCGTCGCTGTCGTCGAAGATCGCCGGTTCGGGCTCGGCCATGGCCAAGAATAGCAAAAAACGCCCTCTGAAGCCATTGTTCTCCGGCCCATTGAGCAGAGCGCGAACCCTATCCCGACTTTGGGCTGCAGCCTGGCTGTGATACTGTGAGAACATGAAAAACATCACAGTCGCCGTGGATGACGAAACCTACCGCCGCGCCCGGATCAAGGCGGCGGAGCAGGACACGTCCGTCTCCGCGCTGGTGCGGAAGTTCCTGACCGAGACGGCGGCCGGCGAAAGCGACTTCGAGCGTCGCAAGCGCCTGGAGATGGAGGCACGAGCGGAACTGGGTGATTTCGAGGCTGGACCCCTGCTGTCACGCGACGCGCTTCACGAGCGCGGTCGTTGAGGTGCCCGTCTTCTTCGACACCAACATCTTGATCTACGCGCTCAGCACCACGCCGGCGGAAAGTCGCAAGCGTCGCAGCGCGGAGGCGCTTCTGGACCGCGCGGACGGGGTCTTGTCGGTGCAGGTGCTGCAGGAGTTTTATGTCCAGATCACCAGACCTACGCGGCCCAAGCCGATGTCGCATGACCTGGCGGTGCGGTTCATCGAAGGCTGGCGGCGGCATCAGGTGGTATCGAACACCATCGAAACCTTGTCCGACGCGCTGTCGATCAAGGGACGGTACGGTTTTTCCTACTGGGACAGCGCCGTCGTCGCCGCCGCGCGCACCGCCGGCTGTTCGGAGCTCTACACCGAGGATCTTTCCCACGACCAGATGGTCGAAGGCGTCCGCGTCATCAACCCGTTCAAGATTAGCTAGACTTCCACACGCGCGAGGAGCGCCCCCGTGAAGTACAAAGACAAGAAATCCAAACCCGCCCCGAAAACCACGCGCGGGGTCGCCTCGCTCGACGACGCCAAGGCGTGGTTCGACCGGCAGAACATCGAGGAGATCGAGTGCGTCGTGCCCGATCTGGCCGGCGTGGCGCGGGGCAAGATCATGCCGGTGCGCAAGTTCCTGGGCACGCCGTCGATGAACCTGCCGTTGGCGGTGTTCTACCAGACCATCACCGGCGACTTCCCCGAGTTCGAGGGCGAGGTCAATTCGGTCCAGGCCGACACCGACGTGATCCTCACCCCGGACCTGGCCACCCTGGCCGTGGTGCCCTGGGCCCAGGACCCGACCGCCCAGGTGATCCACGACGCCTTCCACCCCGACGGCCGGCCGGTGGAGGAAAGCCCGCGTCAGGTGTTGCGCCGGATCGTGGCCCTCTATCGCGAAAAGGGCTGGGACCCGATCGTCGCGCCGGAGATCGAGTTCTACCTGGTCGAGAAGAACACCGACCCCGACTACCCGCTGAAGCCTCCCGTGGGCCGCTCGGGCCGACCCGAGACCGGCCGCCAGGGCTATTCGATCGCGGCGGTCAACGAGTTCGACGCCCTGTTCGAGGACATGTACGAATATTCCGAGCGCCAGGGCTTGGAGATCGACACCCTGATCCACGAAAGCGGCGTGGCCCAGATGGAGATCAACCTGCGCCATGGCCATCCGCTGGAACTGGCCGACCAGGTGTTCATGTTCAAGCGCACCATCCGCGAGGTGGCGCTGGAGCACGAGATCTACGCCACCTTCATGGCGAAACCGATGGCTGCCGAGCCCGGCAGCGCCATGCACATCCACCAGTCGATCCTGGGGGCCGACGGCCAGAACCTGTTCTCGGATCCAAAGTCCGGCGAGGCCACGCCGCTGTTCTACGGCTTCATCGCCGGCCAGCAGCGCTATCTGCCGGCGATCATGGCCATACTGGCGCCCTATGTGAATTCCTATCGGCGGATCGCCCGGGAGAGCGGCGCGCCGGTCAATACCCAGTGGGGCTATGACAACCGCACCTGCGGCCTGCGCGTGCCGCCGTCCGACCCCGCCAATCGCCGGCTGGAAAACCGCATCCCCTCGTCCGACGCCAACCCCTATCTGGCCATCGCCGCAGTTCTGGCGGCGGGGTATCTGGGCATGGTCGGCAATCTGACCCCCAGCGCCCCAGTCGACACCGACGCCAATATCCGCGGCATCGAGCTGCCGCGCAGCCTGCTGGAGTCGGTGGCCCTGTTCGAGGCCGCCACCCCGCTGATCGAACTGCTGGGCGCCACCTTCTGCGCCGCCTACGCCACGGTGAAACAGGCCGAGTACGAGACCTTCATGCGCACCATCAGCCCCTGGGAGCGGGAGTTCCTGTTGCTGAATGTGTGAGGCGGTCGTCACGACCTTCTCCCAGAGGGGGAAGGAGGGGCCCGCGCCGCAGGTGTGGGAGGATGACAGGTTACGCCGCTGGCCGGAGCGCCGGCACGCCGTCGGGCGCCCTAACCCCTCACCCTCCCATTGCTACGCAACAGGTCCCTCCCTCTCCCTCTGGGAGAGGGAGTCTTGAACACCGGCCACCCCGCGAGTTGGTACGCCGCCACGGCCAACCCCTTCCCGGCGTTGTCGGCGCTAGCGACCGACACTCGCACTGACGTCTGCGTGATCGGCGCGGGCTATACCGGCCTTGGCGCCACGTTGGAGTTGGCCACGCGGGGTGTGAGGGTCACCGTCCTGGAGGCCGCCCAGGTCGGCAGCGGCGGCAGCGGGCGGAATGGCGGCCAGGTCCATACGGGCCAGCGCAACGACCAGGCCTGGCTGGAGAAGACGGTTGGCCGCGACGACGCCCTGGGCCTATGGCGGATGAGCCAGGACGCCCGCGCCCACCTGCTGGCCCTGATCGCCACCCACCAGATCGCCTGTGACTTCACGCCGGGCATGATCCACGCCCGCCACCGCAAGGGCGGCGAGGCGCAGGACGCCGCCCACATCGCCTTCCTGCGCAAGCGCTATGGCTATGACCAACTGGCCTTGATCGACGCGCCGGACCTGGCGGCCGAACTGGGGACCGAGTTCTACCACGGGGGCTTCGTCGACCATGGCGGCGGCCACCTGCATCCGCTGAACCTGGCGTTGGGCCTGGCGCGGGCGGCGATGTCGGCCGGCGCGGTGATCCATGAGCAGACCCGCGCCACAGCCTGGCGGCGCGAAGGCGGGGCGATCGTGGTCGAGACCCCGACCGGCCGGGTCACTTGTGACCAACTGATCCTGACCGGCGACGGCTATCTGGACGGCTTGGCCGGCGGCGCGGCGATGGCGCGGGTCATGCCGATCAACAACTTCATCCTGGCCACCGAGCCGTTGGGCGCGCGGGCTGACACGATCATCCGGTCGAACGCCGCGGTCGCCGACAGCCGCTTCGTCGTCAGCTATTTCCGCAAGAGCCCCGACGGCCGGCTGATCTTCGGCGGCGGCGAAAACTACAGCCCCGGCTTCCCGTCCGATCTGAAAGCCTTCGTGCGGCGGCACATGTTGAAGGTCTATCCGGACCTGGCGGATGTGAAGGTGGACTATGCCTGGGGTGGGACCCTGGGCATCACCGTCCACCGCGCGCCTTACGTGCGCCAATTGGCGCCGGGGGTGAGGGTGGCCGCCGGCTATTCGGGGCAAGGGGTGATGCTGGCCCCTTGGTTCGGTAAGCTGCTGGCGGATGCGGCGCTGGGGGATCCGTCTGGCGTGGACCTGCTGGCGAAGCTGCCGACGCCGCCGTTTCCGGGCGGACGTCTGCTGCGGTGGCCCCTGACGGTGGCCGGGCTGAGCTGGTACGCGCTGCGGGACCGGATTTGAAGGTCCTCGAAGCGGCGCCGCCCAGCTGCTGGCGGGCGAGCCGGCCAACCTGCGGGTCACCTGGCTGGCCATCGCCCTGACCGCCCTCTTGGATGGCTTGTGGCTGGAACTGTGTCTCGACGAGACCGTCTTCAAGCCCGCCGAAGCCGGGGCCATCGCCGAACGGTTGGCGGCGGGGTGTCTAGAGCATTTTTCGAGCGAAGTGGTTCCGGTTCGCGTGAAGAAAAATGCGTCAAAACAAAAGATTAGAGCCCACGGCCTGACGCAGTCAGGTCGGGAAATGCTCTAGGGTCGTTAAATGGGGACGTGCGTATGCGCACGTCCCAGCCCCTCCACGGAGAGACGAATCTTAAGCTGCGGCCTGAGCCGTGTTGACGATGCTGCGGCCCCAGGTCGCGCGGCGGACTTCCGGCTCGGCGACGTGCACCTTGGCGGTCTTGCCCTGGGCGCGCATGTGCTTGGCCAGCAGCTCGGCGACGCCAACCGCTTCAGGCTGGCACGGATAGGAGCCGATCAGGTCGGGCGCGTCATTCCAGGTGACGTGCCAAACGCCGGAGACGGGTCGGACGAAGTAGTTGTTGTCGTCGGCCATGGGTAACTCCTGGGTCTGGCTCAATCATTAGACGTACTGTGTGCGTGTGACAGATGTATCAATGCTGCACAGCAATAACTTGTTGCATTGCACACTGCAGAAGCCGGGCCAAGAGCGCGCATGGTGAATTCTCTTGCACGATTGGGGCAGCTTGAGCGCCAGAAGCGTGGTGAGGCTTGGGTTTGGGCCTCTTTCCAAAACCCCGTGGGAGAGAGTTGCCCGGCCGTACTCCGCTGCAAACAAAAGCCCCGGACGTTCCCGTCCGGGGCTTTTGCTTCGGCGATCATCCGTCCGCTCAGCGGACGGCGACCGAGACAGGAACGGCGCGCGAGGCGACGGCGACGCTCTTGCGCTGGGTCTTGGAGAGTTGCGAGTCGGCTTGCTTGTGAACAGCGACCTTGCAGCCGGCGATCGTGAAGTTGCCGCTCGGGTTGGAGCGGGCCATGTCGCGACAGACCGTGTCGGCGGCGTCGTTCAGACGGGCGGCGAATTCTGCGGCGTGGGCCGGATTGGAGAGCTCCAGGCCGACCAGGGAGACTGTGGCGGTGGGCTGGGCGGCGTGGGCGGCTTGCAGCAGGCCCAAGGCGGGCACGGCGGCCAGCGACAGGGTGGCGACGGCGGTCAGGCTGGTGATGAACTTGCGCATTTGAGTGGTCCCTTTGGTTTGTATTCGTCCGGCGCGTCCCTGCGCCCCATGTCCAAAGGTATAGTTTCGACTTTTCATGAATACTCGTTACGTCTCATTCATGACATGTAATTAAACAAGTGTACTGGAAGTAATATTCTAAAATTCCTGTAATCTCAGGAGCGGCGCTGGCTGCTCGTCATGGTCATGCTTAACGCATGGTTAAGTCGCCGCCTTTTAGCCGCATGGCTGCGGCATATGGATCGCCTTCACCATCCCGAAAGGTCGGCCATGGGATGGAAACGCGCTTTGGCGCGGTCCCTCAGGTCGACCGAACCTCTGTGAGGATCCTGCTATTGTCGTCACGAGTCCTGGCCGCAACATCATCGCCCTATTCCCTGGCCGCGTTCGCGGCGGTCGGCGGCGCTATTGTCGTCTGGGGCATGGTCAACGCCGTCTCGGCCGTGGGCGCGATGAACAGCGGGCTGGACGCGCCCGCGGCGGTCCCCGTCGCCGCGCCGGTCGACAAGGTTGAGCCACCGCCTCCGCCGCCGCCAGCCTTCGTGTTCGACGCCCCTCTGCCGGGCCGGACCATCAATTCGCCCTTTGGCCTGCGCCAGATGCCTTGGGAGGAAAACGGCCGCCTGCACGAGGGCGTCGATATTGCCGCCCCGGCTGGCGCGGCGGTCCACGTCGCCACCGACGGCGTCGTCCTGCGCAGCGGCGTGTCGTCCACCTACGGCCGGTTCGTGGAAGTGGTCCACAAGGACGGCTTTCACAGCTTCTACGCCCATCTGGGACGCGACGCGGGGCTAAGGCGCGGGACCTTCGTCAAGCGCGGTGCGACCGTGGCCTATGTCGGCAACAGCGGCCGCTCCACCGGCTCGCACCTGCATTTCGAACTGCGCAACAAGGCAGGCGAGCCCCTGAACCCGGCTCTGTTCATGGGCAAGACTTTCGCCGAGAAGGGCGATTTGCCGCTGAAGGCCGCCGCCAGGGTGGGTCGCAAGGTGCGCCTGGCCCAGGTGTCCAAATGGCCTGAGGGCATGAAGGCCAAGATGGCCGCCCAGATGGCGGAGAAGGAAGGCGCTTCCGAAGTTGGCGGCCAGGTCATTCGCGTCAAGGGCGGCCGGGTGCGCACGCGGATCAACGTCGTCGACGGCTAGGGCATTTTTCGAGCGAAGTGGTTCCGGTTCGCGTGAAGAAAAATGCGCCAAAACAGAAGATTAGAGCTCACGGCCTGACGCAGTCAGGTTGGGAAATGCCCTAGGGTTCAATATTACAGCCGCGTCACTCGACCGACATCGAAGCTCGGCTAGACTGCCCACATGCTCAGACACGTGGGACGCGCCCTTGCCGGATTTGCTCTTCTTCTCGTCTCGTTCGTCGCCGTGGGCGGCGTGATGGCCATGGCGGGACAGCCCTCCCCACGCGGGGCCATGACCGACATTGGCGAGGGGCGAACGCTGCGTCTGGTCTGCGAAGGTCCCGCCAGCGATCGCCCCGTGGTCTGGCTCGAGGCCGGAGCCTTCGGCTTCGCCGCCGACTGGGGCGCGACCCAGGAAGCGCTTACCGCCGCCGGCTGGCGCTCGTGCGCCTATGACCGGGCCGGCATGGGGTTCTCAGCCCCAGGCCCGGAGCCGCGCGACGGCCTCGCCATCGTCTCCGACTTCGAGAAACTGGTCGCCGCCTCGGGCGAGAAGGGGCCGTTCATTCTGGCGGGCCACTCGATGGCTGGCCTGCGGCTGCGCCAATATGCCGGCCGCAATCCCAGCCAGGTGAAGGGGCTGGTGCTGGTCGACGCCGCCACCGCCGAAGCGTCGCAGTCCAAAGCCTTGGGGACCTTCATCAAGGCCTTCGCCGAGGCGTCGCGATGGGCGGCGCGCGGCGCCTCGATGGGTCTGTTCAAGCCGCTGGTCCATACCGGCATAGCCGACAAGATCGGCCTGCCACCCACCGCCAAGGCCGAGAAGCGCTGGGCCTTCGCCAATGGCCGGCATAACCGCACGGCCGCCCAGGAGGTGGTCCTCTGGCCCGAGGCGGCGGTCCAGGCGGCGGCCGTGGCGTCTTATGATCCTGAGTGGCCGGTGGCGGTGGTGACCGCCGGTCCCCTGAAGGGCCGCGAGTTCTGGAAAGCGCTGCAAGCCGCTCCGGCCCAGGCGTCGAAGCATGGCTATGTGGATCATGTGGAAGCCGCGACCCACACACGGCTGCTGGGCGAGACCTTCGCCGGGCACATTGTCAAGGCGGTGGAATTCGTGGGGGAACACTAAGTCCTCCCCCCGTGGGGCAGGTGTCGGCGCAGCCGACGGAGGGGGGAGTGGTCGGCAGACGGCCACAACCCGGAGCGACCTCCTAAGACTCCCCCCACCGATCGCTTTGCGATCGCCTCCCCCACAGAGGAAGGACCAAGCAAAGAAAAGCCCGCGTGGATCGCTCCACGCGGGCTTTTGCTTCGTCGCCGTGAGGGCGTAATCTACCGAGCGCCGACCGGCTTCTTCGGCATCGGGATCAAGCCTTCGCGCTGGGCGCGCTTGCGGGCCAGCTTGCGAGCGCGACGGACGGCTTCGGCCTTTTGACGGGCGCGCTTTTCCGACGGCTTCTCATAGTGCACGTGCCGCTTCATTTCGCGGAACGAGCCTTCGCGTTGCATCTTCTTCTTCAGGGCCTTGAGGGCCTGATCGACGTTGTTGTCGCGGACGAAAATCTGGACCAGGGGTCTCTCTCCATTCGACGGCCCGACCAATGTCCCGAGTCCCTCTCAGGGGCCGGGCGGGCGAACAAAACCTGATAAACCCGGAAGGGGGGCTTCCGGGAAACGAGGGGCGGCTGATAGCAGAGGGATGGGGCTCTGTCCATCGCGACGCGGCCTAAACTCCCGTATAGACTCGGATTCATGAGCGACACCGCGGACTGGTCCGATATCACCGAGCAACGCGTGCTGGACGAGGCCCTGCGCCTGGCCCCGCGCCTGGGCTGGAACGCTGGCATGGCCAAGGCCGCCGCCATGGCCGCCGGCCTCAATGCCGGCGAGGCGCAACTCCTTTTGCCGCAAGGCCCCAAGGACCTGGCCGCCCTGCTGTCGCGCCGCCACGACAAGGCCGCCCTGGCGTCGCTGAGCGCCCTGGACCCGGCGTCCCTGAAGATTCGCGACAAGATCCGCCGGGGCGTCGTGGCGCGACTGGACGCTGCGGTCGGCGACGCCGGGGCCTTGCGAAAACTGGCCGCCTTCCTGGCCTTTCCGACCAACATGCCCCTCGCCATGACCCTGGTCTGGGAGAGCGCCGACGTGCTGTGGCGCTGGGCGGGCGACACGGCGACCGACGAGAATCACTATTCCAAGCGCGCGATCCTGTCGGGGATCCTGGTCTCGACCCTGGCGGTCGACATGGCGTCGGGCCGCGAGTCGGCGCTGCAGCACCTGGACGCGAGAATCGACAACGTCATGGCCTTCGAGAAGTGGAAGGCCGGCGTCAAGCCGATGAACCTGATGGTCGAGGTGGCGGGGGCCCTGGCGCGGATGAGATACGGGCGGGGGTAGAAGTCCTCCCCCACAGGGGGAGGACCCTCTAGCTCGGTCCGCCCAGCGCCATCTCCACCGCCGCCTGCGCATGCAGCGCCGTCGTGTCGAACAACGGAACGCTGCTGTCGGCCTGCGAGACCAACAGCATGATCTCCGTGCAGCCCAGGATCACCGCCTGCGCTCCACGCTCCACCAACCGTGCGATCACCGCGCGATAGACTTCGCGGGAGGCGTCCAGCACCTGACCGGTCACCAGCTCGCGATAGATGATGTCGTGCACTGCGGCGCGGTCCTCGACCTCGGGGATCAGCACCTCCAAGCCGAACCTGTCGGCCAGCCGGCCGCGATAGAAGTCCTGCTCCATGGTGAAGGCCGTGCCCAGCAGGCCAACCCGCGTCAGGCCCGCCGCCTGGATCGCCTGGGCCGTTGGATCAGCGATATGCAGCAGCGGGATCTTGACCGCCGCGTCGATGGCCCAAGCGCAGCGGTGCATGGTGTTGGTGCATAGCACCAGGAAGTCGGCCCCGCCGCGCTCCAGCGCCTGGGCGGCCACCACCAGCTCGCCGGCCAGGGCGCCCCAGTCGCCGACGTGCTGCAGGGCCTCGATCTTCGCAAAGTCAAACGACCACATCAGGCTGCGGGCCGAGGCCACCCCGCCGACGCGATCGCGAACGCCCTCGTTGATCAGCCGATAGTACTGCGCCGAGCTTTCCCAGCTCATGCCGCCGATGAGGCCGATGAGCGCTTGCTCGACCATGACCTAGTCCCTCAAACCGCGCAGCCTGTTCACGTGGCCCATCTTCCGCCCAGGCCGGGCTTCGCCCTTGCCGTAGAGATGGACGCGGGTCTCGGGCTCGGCGGCCAGCTTGGCCCAGGCCTCGACCTCGGGGCCAAGCAGGTTGGTCATCTCGACATGGGCGCGGGCGGCCGTGGGGCCCAGCGGCCAGCCGGCGACGGCGCGGATGTGCTGCTCGAACTGGTCGACCTCACAGCCGTCCTGGGTCCAGTGGCCGGTATTGTGCACCCGGGGGGCGAACTCGTTGACCAGCAGCTTGCCGCCGGCCAGCTCGAACAACTCCACCCCGATCACGCCCACATAGTCCAGCGCGGTCAGGATCTTGATGACGATGGTCTCGGCCTGGTCGCGGGTGGCGTCGGTGACCTTGGCTGGGGCGCTGGTGCGGCGCAGGACGCCGCCTTCGTGGTGGTTGTCGGCGAGGGGATAACAGGCGATCTCGCCGTTGCGGCTGCGCGCGGCGATCACCGACAGCTCGCGCACGAAGTCTGCGGGAGCCTCGAGGATGGCCGGCTTGGCGCCGATCTTCTCGAAGCTGGCGGCGGCGTCGCTGGGGCGCTGGATCCAGGCCTGGCCCTTGCCGTCATAGCCCTCGCGGCGGGTCTTCAGCAGCGACGGGGCGCCGATGCGCGCCACGGCGGCGGTCAGGTCTTCGGCGGTCTCGACCGACGCGAAGGCCACGGTGGGAACGCCGATCTCGGCCAGGAAGCTCTTTTCGACCACCCGGTCCTGGGCGGCGGCCAACGCCTTGGCGCCGGGGGCGACCAGCACGCCCAGGGCGGTGAGTTCGGCGACGGTGTCGGCCGGGACGTTCTCGAACTCGTAGGTGACCACGTCGCAGGCCTCGGCCAGGCGTTTCAGCGCCCAGCGGTCGTCATAGGCGGCGACGATCTGGCGGGCGGCGACCCGGCCGGCGGGGCTGTTTTCCTCGGGATCGAGGATCACCACGTCGAAGCCCAGCCGCGCGGCGGCCAGTGCCAGCATGCGGCCCAGCTGCCCGCCGCCCAGGATGCCGAGGGTGGAGCCGGGGGGGAGGGGAGCCGTCATCAGTCTTCCACGCTTTCCACCACATCCTCGGTCTGCGCGTCGCGAAACGCTTGCAGGCGCTGGCTGAGCGCCGGGTCCGACAGCGCCAGGATCTGCGCCGCCAGCAGGCCGGCGTTCCTGGCCCCCGCCTCGCCGATCGCCAGGGTCGCCACCGGTACGCCGCCGGGCATCTGGACGATGGAGAGCAGGGAATCCAGACCGTTCAAGGCCTTCGACTGCACCGGCACGCCCAGCACCGGCAGGATCGTCATCGCTGCAACCATGCCCGGCAAATGAGCAGCGCCGCCGGCCCCGGCGATGATCACCTTGTATCCGGCGTCTTGCGCGCCCGTCGAGAACGCGACCAGGCGCTGGGGGGTGCGGTGGGCCGAAACCACCTTGGCCTCATAGGCCACGCCCAGGGCGTCGAGCGCGTCGGCCGCCTTCCTCATCGTCGGCCAGTCCGAGCGGCTGCCCATGACAATGACCACGGGGGGGGGGACGGGTGGCGTGGTCGTGGGCATCGGCGATGATTTCCCTGGGCGGGCGAAGGGGCGTCATGACCCCTGAATCGCGGGCCTTATAGCCGCTGGCGCCCCGCCTCCAAAGCGCCATCTCGTCGGAAAACCTCAGGTGGGCCGGGCCGATGTCTTGACTCCGCGACGCTGCGACACAGGGTGGTGACCATTGCCATGGTTAATGAACGAACGCAGAAATGCGTGAAGCTTTGCAACAAGTGATTCCCGCCACCCCATGAAGATCACGAGCGCCCGCACCGAATCCTTCTCGGCGATCCGCCGCCGAGCCCTGACCGAGGCCGCCGGCCCGGCCGTGGCCCGCGCCGTGGTGGCCGCCGACAAGGCCGGGTTCCTGGGCCTGGGCGAGGACGACCTGACGCCCCAGGTGCAGGCCGCGCTCAAGACCCTGATGGTCGAGATCGATGATCTGCGGGCCGAGGTCGGTCGCCTGAAGTTCAAGCTCAATGAGGCCCAGGGCCTGGCCGACATGGACGTGCTGGCCCCGGTGCTGAACCGGCGGGCCTTCCTGCGCGAGATCAAGCGGGTCGCCGCCTTCGCCCAGCGCTACGGCTCGCCCGCCAGCCTGGTGTTCTTCGACCTCGATGGCTTCAAGAGCGTCAATGACCGCTTCGGTCACGCGGCGGGCGACGAGGCCTTGAAAGCCGTCGCCGAACGCCTGCTGGCTAATGTCCGCGAGACCGACGTGGTCGGCAGGATCGGTGGCGACGAGTTCGCCGTCCTGCTGGTCCAGGCCGACCAGCAGACCGCCATGGCCAAGGCCGACACCCTGGCCGCCGCCGTCAGCGGCACGCCGGTGCAGTTTGGCGAATGGTCGGCGCCGTTGCACATCTCCTATGGCGTGCGCGAGATCGAGCCTGGCGCCGATCCCGAAGTCGCCCTGGCCGAGGCCGACGCCTCGATGTTCCTGAGGAAGCGGACGCGCAAAGAGGCCTGAAACTCGCTGTCATGGACGTGCGAGCGAAGGGGACACACACTCGTCCCACCGCTCAGGACATGATCGCACAAGCCGTAGGACGAGTGCGTGTCCCCTGCTGATCCACGGCGCTCTAAGCGATGATATCCGGCATCAGCTGATCTTCGAGCCGGACGATCTCGTCCTTCAGGGCCAGCTTGCGGCGCTTGAGGCGGGCGAGCTGCAGCATGTCGGGCAGGGGTCGGTCTTCCAGGGCGGTCACCGCGTCGGCGAGATCCTGGTGCTCTTCGCGCAGGATCGCCAGGCGTCGCTCGAGGGCGATGTCGCTGTCTTCGAAGGCTTCGTCGTCGTTCATGGACGCTCCTCAAAGCCGCGCGCCTGGGCGGTGATAGATACCAAAGCCTGACAGCGGGTAAAGGGCGTCATGAAGCTTCACCGTTCAAGGCGTCGGCCAGGGCGCGCAGGGCGCTCTCGCGCGGCGGGTCGCCGGAGGCGCCGGCGGCGTCCAGCAAGGTCGAAAACATGTCCAGCGCCTGGCCCGGTTCGCCGCTCAAGGCCTCCAGGCTTTCCATCAGCACCTTCTCGCCCGCCAGTTCCGTGTCCTTGACCCGGTTGCGGAAATCGTCGCGAGCGCAGCCGTCGATCCCGGGCCAAGCGGCCTTGATCGACCGCCGCACATCGCGCAGGGGGGCGCCGACCGCCTTGTCCCAGCGCTTGACCAACTGGAAGGCGACGGCGGTGTCGGCCGCCCGGCCCTCGCTGGCCCGCCAGGCCGCCCACAGCAGATAGGGCGCGTTCTGGCCGTGGCCGTCCTGCAAGGCCAGGCACGCGGCTGCGACAGACGGTCGCGCATAGACCTCCAGCGCCCACTGCCAAAGTCGCATCTTGGTTAACCCCCAGGCCTTTTCAGGCCTCTCCGGTGATCGTCGCCAGGTCTTCGCCCCAGCGCTTGACCGGCCGCCAGGACAGGCCGAACAGGTCGAGCGCCCGGCCCACCGACTGGTCGACCATTTCCGCGATCGTCGCCGGCTTGGTATAGAACGCGGGAAGCGGCGGGGCGATCACCGCCCCCATCTCGGCCAGCTTGGTCATGGTGCGCAGGTGACCCAGGTGCAGCGGCGTCTCGCGGACCATCAGCACCAGGGTGCGGCGCTCCTTCAGCGTGACGTCGGCCGCTCGGGTCAGAAGCGAAGCCGTTACGCCCGTTGCGATTTCGCTCATGGTGCGCACCGAGCAGGGGGCGACGATCATGCCCAGCGTCCGGTACGACCCCGACGCGATCGCGGCGCCGACGTCGCCTGCCCGATGCACAACATCCGCCTTCAGATTGATCTCCGCGACGCTGAGGCCGGTTTCTTGAGACAAGGTCAGGGCCGCCGACTTGGACAGAACCAGGTGACTCTCGACTCCCAGTTCGCGGCACGCATCGAGGGTGCGCAGGCCGTAGACGACGCCGGAAGCGCCTGAAATTCCAACGACTAAGCGCGGCTTGTCCGGGAGGGGGGCAGGGTCCGACATGGTGAATTTTCGTCCGTCATGGGAGCAAGCGGGGCCACGTCAAGCGGGGCTGAGTGCAATCATATGTGATCTGACAGCGCGGCGCAGCGGGTGTTGTCTTTGATCTCCAACAGCAAGGAGCCGACAGCCATGGCCATCGAATCCCGTATCCGCGAGCTTGGGTCCCGCCACGAGAACCTCGACCGCACGATCCAGGAGGAGACCAGTCGACCGGTCAGCGACACTTCCCGCCTCAAGGAGTTGAAGCGGCAGAAGCTCAGGCTCAAGGAGGAGATCGAAGGCCTCAGGGCCAGACTTCACTAGGCCGTAGTGACGATTTAGGATTCCCATCGAGAGGCGGTTCTGATTCAACGCTGCTTTTTGGAGGCGGTGTTGGAAGGCGAAGTTCTTCGGGACGATCAGTGGGCTCGGATCGAG
>NZ_JAFCUC010000008.1:0-112055 GCF_049896345.1 Caulobacter sp. DWR2-3-1b2
TCGTCTCACCCGCTTCACGACGCCGGGCAAGCTCACACCGCTCCTCGAGCGTGAGGTGATCATAGGCTTGTCCCATCGCAACACCTCGGTCAGAGAGTGTTGCACTTCGTTTGTGAACTGAGGGGACCCAAGCTGAGCTTGGCGCAAAACCGCCTACTTCGCCGCGTTGCTGGTCGCCAGCAGGGTGTTCACCTTGGTGAAGGTGGTCTTGATGGTGCCCGACAGGGCGCCAAGGATGCCGATCAGGGCGACGGCGATCAGGGCGACGATCATGCCGTATTCGATGGCCGTGGCGCCGCGCTCGTCGCGCCAGAAACGGCTTAGAGCAGATCGCGCAGCCAGGCGATCAGCGGCAGGTCGGCCGGCGGCATCCGATAGTCCGCGAGCCTGTCGGGCTTCACCCATTTCAGCGCCTCATGCTCCTGGGCGGTGACAAGTCCGTCCCAGCGCCGCAGCAGGTAGAGTGGCATGAGGAGGTGAAAGGACTCGTAATCGTGGGAGGCGAAAACGAACGGCGCCAGACAGGCCTGGGCCACCTGGATTCCCAGTTCCTCGTCGAGTTCGCGGATCAGGCATTGCTCGGGCGTCTCGCCCGGCTCGACCTTGCCGCCCGGAAACTCCCAAAGCCCGGCCAGCGCCTTGCCCTGCGGCCGCTGGCAGATCAGCACCCGCCCATCGACGTCGATCAGGGCGGCGGCGGCGACGAGAACGATGGGCTTGGGGGAGGACTGGATCATGACGCCTTAGTCGAACGGGTCACGCCGCTTGGCAACTGTCATCGACGCGGCCGCGTTGGTTGTCCCAGAACGAGGAGAACCCCATGAGCGTCGACGATCGCCTGGTGAAGAGCGCCGCCCTGATCGGCACGAAGGTCAATGACGTCGGAGGCCACAAGATTGGTGTGATCCGCGAGATCTATATCGACCGCGACGCCGGCATCGGCCGCTATGTGGCGATCGAGCCTTCGGGCCTGTTCGCGGCCGGCGGCAAGTATCATCCCCTGCCCTGGCGCCTGCTCACCTATGACGAAAAGGCCGAAGCCTATGTCCTCGACATCGCCAAGGACCGCTTCAAGGAAGCCCCGGCCTATGACCGCGACCAGTTGAACAGCGCCACCTATGGCTGGGCGGCGCAGGTGGAGCGGTACTTCGAGGTCTGACGCCGTCCGTCCTTCGAGGCCCGCTGCGCGGGCGCCTCAGGATGAGGGAAGTTGTTGCTGAATTGCTCATCCTAAGGTGCGAGGCGCAGCCAAGCCTCGAAGGACGCACTGCGCCAAATCGCGCACACCCTTGCCCGCCCTTGACTTCGCACCTGCAATAAACGATCTAGGGCGTGCGCCGTCTGGCGCTATCGGTGCTCCAGCCGCGTGAGGGACCTTTCTGGTCCGCCCTGTCGAGCACCCTGAACGCTTCCATCAGACCGCCCGTGTCACGCGGGGCGCTCCCCACCGACCCGCCGCCAGGCGAGCCGTGCGAGGATCGCATGCGCCGTCTCTGTGGCTGCACGAAAGCATCCAACCTTGACGCAATTCACCGATCTCGGCCTTGCCAAGCCCCTCCTGAAGGCGCTGACCGAGAAGGGCTACACCCAGCCCACCCCCATTCAGGAACAGGCCATCCCGCTGGTCCTGAGCGGCCGCGACCTGCTGGGCATCGCCCAGACCGGCACCGGCAAGACCGCCGCCTTCGCCCTGCCGATCCTGCACCGACTGGCCGAGGACCGTAAGCCGGCCCCGCGCCGTGGCTTTCGCTGCCTGGTCCTCTCCCCGACCCGCGAACTGGCGACCCAGATCGCCGAGAGCTTCCGCGACTACGGCAAGCACATGGGCCTGACCGTCGCCACCATCTTTGGCGGCGTGAAGTACGGCCCGCAGATGAAGGCCCTGGCGGCCGGCGTCGACGTGGTCGTGGCCACTCCGGGCCGCCTGATGGACCACCTGGGCGAAAAGTCCGCCCACCTGAATGGCGTCGAGATCTTCGTGCTCGACGAAGCTGACCAGATGCTGGACCTGGGCTTCGTGGTGCCGATCCGCAAGATCGCCAGCCAACTGCCCAAGGAACGCCAGAACCTGTTCTTCTCGGCCACCATGCCCAACGAAATCGGCAAGCTGGCCGGCGAGTTGTTGAAGAACCCGGCCCAGGTCGCGATCACTCCGTCGGCCACCACGGTCGAGCGCATCAACCAGTCGCTGATCTACATCGAGGCCCAGCGCAAGCGCCCCCTGCTGGCCGAGCTGCTGGCCGACAAGGCCGTTGAGCGGGCCATCGTCTTTACCCGCACCAAGCGCGGCGCCGACCGCGTGGCCAAGTACCTGGTCGCCAGCGGCATCGAAGCCGCGGCCATCCACGGCGACAAGACCCAGGGCCAGCGCGAACGGGCTCTCGCCTCGTTCAAGGCCGGCCACGTCAAGGCGATGATCGCCACCGACATCGCCGCCCGCGGCATTGACGTCAACGACGTCAGCCACGTCTTCAACTACGAACTGCCCAATGTGCCGGAATCCTATGTCCACCGCATCGGCCGGACCGCCCGCAAGGGCAAGGAAGGCATCGCCATCAGCTTCTGCGCCGATGACGAACGCAACCTGCTGAAGGACATCCAGAAGGCCACCCGCCAGGTGATCCCGACCTTCGACCGTCGCAACGACAAGAATCTGGCGGCCGCCGCGGCCGTGGCCGACAAGCTGGCGCCGCCGGAAAAGTACGTCGATCCACGCCGCGCCGACCCGCGCAACAACGTGCCGTCGGAACTGCGAAAGCAACGTAACCGTGGCGGTCGTCCCGGTGGCGCTGGCGCCAATGCCGGCGGCCAGGGCAAGCCCGGCGGCCAGAATCGTGGCCGCAATGGCGGTCAGGCTCAGGGCGCGCCCGCTGCGGCCAAGCCGGCCGGTGACTTCCGCGGCCCCAAGCGGGCCAACGGCGCCGCTGACCAACGCTGGAATCCGATCGACTAAGCGTCAGCTCCAGACGGCGCCTAGATGAAACGCCGGCCGTTTCCGTCCCAAGGGATGGAAACGGCCGGCGTTTCTTTGGGTAAGAATCCCAGTGGCTTCCCGCGACGCTTGAAACCCCGCCTTTGATGAGGTCTGTTCTTTGACCGTTGAAGACACGGTCGGGAAGGAACACGGGCATGGCGGACACCCGTGACCAGGGCGGAGCGATCGCCGCGCGGCGGCTCGGCGGTATGGACGCACGGATTGAGGCTGTCGACTGGGCGGCCACGCCGCTTGGTCCGCGCGGCGGCTGGTCGCCCAGCCTGACCTTCGCTGTCGCCTTGGTCGTGGCCAGCAAGTTCCCCACCGCCCTGCGCTGGGGCCGGGACCTGGTGCTGATCTATAACGACGCCTATGCCCCAATGCTTGGCGAGCGTCACCCAAAGACGCTGGGCAAGACCTTCGCCCAGGCCCCGCCGACCTCGGCGGCCGACGCCGAGGCCCCCGAGCGGGCGATGCTGGACGGGGTGAGCGGCGGCGACCTCATTGAGGACCTGCTGCTGCCGACCGTCCATGCCGACGGAACGGTCACCCAAGGCTATTTCACCATACGTCTCACGCCCCTGCCCGACCCGGAAGCGGCCAGCGGCGTGGGCGGCGTCCTGATCGCCCTGTCGGAGACCACCCGGCGAGTACAGGCCGAGCAGGCCCTTCGCGCCAGCGAGGAGCGCTATCAACTGGCGCTCGATGCGGCCAGCGGCGTGGGCACCTGGGACTGGGATATCGTCGCCGACCGGGTCTATGCCAACGCCCGCTACGCGGCCTTTCACGGCGTGTCGCCCGAACGCGCCGCCGAAGGCGCGCCGCTGTCGGAGTTTTCGCAGGCCCTGCATCCCGACGATTTCGAGCGGCTGCTGAAGTCGGGGCGCACCCATGTGAGCACCACCGCCGACTTCCTGGAGGAGTACCGGCTGCGCCATGCCGACGGTTCGATCCGCTGGGTCCAGACCCGGGGCCGAGTCGAGCGCGACACGAAGGGCTGGGCGGTGCGCCATCGCGGGGTGATGGTCGATATCACCGAGCGCAAGCGGATCGAGGCGGCCCTGGAGGCCACCGAAGCCGACCTGCGGATCGCCGTCGAGGCCGCCGGCCTTGGCCGCTGGGATCATAATCCCGCGACCGGAGCGCGCTATTGGGACCCCAGATGTCGCGAGATTTTCGGCCTGACCGAGGACGAGAAAGCGACCACGGAGACCGTGGCCCGGCTGGTCCATCCCGACGATTATCCAAGGCTTCGAGACGGGATTCAAATCGCAATCGACCCGGCCGGTCGCGCCAGCGACCACGTCTTCAACCAGGAATACCGGATTTTCCGCGGCACGGACGGCGCCCTTCGCTGGATCGAGGCCTTTGGCCGCGCCTTTTTCCGCGACGGCCAGTGCGTGCGCTTCGTCGGCGTCGCCTCCGACGTGACCGAGCGCAAGAAGGCCGAGCTGCACCTGCGGCTGCTGGTCAACGAGCTGAACCATCGGGTGAAGAATTCGCTGGCCACGATCCAGGCCATCGCCGGCCAGACCTTCCACGCCGCCCGCTCGCTACCCCAGGCCCAGGAGGCCTTCTCGGCCCGGATCGTCGCCCTGGCCGAGGCCCATGATCTGCTGACCCGTGAAAATTGGGAGGGCGCGGAATTGTCGGACCTGTTGACCGGGCTGCAGGCCCTGCACGGGGCGCCGGGCCGCTTTGCGTTCACCGGACCACCGGTCCGGCTGTCGCCGCGCATGGCGCTGTCGCTGTCGATGGCCTTGCACGAGCTGGCCACCAACGCCGTCAAGTATGGGGCGCTTTCGACCGTGGCCGGCCATGTGCGGATCGCCTGGTCGGTGACGTCAAAGCCCGAGGCGGCGTCCGGCGTAGCGCGGCTGGTGCTGACCTGGACCGAATCGGGCGGCCCGCCCGTTTCGTCGCCCACCCGCAGAGGTTTTGGGTCCCGGTTGATCGAACGCGGCCTGGCGGCGGAACTGTCGGGCGAGGCCCATATCGACTTCCAACCCGGCGGCGTCGTCTGCCGGATCGAGGCGGGGCTCGAGGGTTAGGCGGGCGAGCTTGGGGCGCTGGCTTGAGGTTGAATCTTAGCCTTTCTGATCCTCTCATCCCGGCGAGGGGCGTTTAGAGGCGATGTCGCGACGTGAACCCCTGAGGGCGCCCTGGCGGTCGGGGTGGAAGGTCGAAACGCCGCGCGCACGGCCTTCGCGGTCATCACGCCCAAGGCCAGCAACGCCACCGGAACCACGGCCAACAGCCAGGCCAGCACCACGAGCGCCAGTTGCAACACGCTGATCACCACGACCAGGGCCTTTGACTCCCGGCGGTCGTTCCGATGAAGGGCAAGCTGTGCTGCGGTCATGGCGCGGTGAACCCAAACCCCTCGATAACCCCGACCCGACACCGACCCTAGCCGGCGCGGAATGTCGTGCAATCGGGTAAAACCCTAATTGGAGCTTTACCTTAATCGCAAGGCCTTGGCGATCTGGGCGTCGCTGCGGCGCAGGCTCAGCAGCACCAGGCCGGCCAAGGCCAAGGGGATCAGGCCCCAGACCGCGAAGCCCGCCACGGCGACGCCGGTGGCGCCGGCCAACAGGGCCGAGACCAGCATCTCGGCCAGGGTCGCCACCCACGACGCCCCGCCCCGACGCTTGAACTCCGAGCGTTTGCCCGGTCGTTGGCGCCAGACATTGATCAGGCCGCTGCTCCAGGCCGCCAAGGCCGCGCCCAGGGTGGTCCAGATGGCGGCGAGCGGCGCGAACCAGGCCAGCACGGCGATCGGCAGGGCCAGAAGCAGCGCCACCGGGAGCCAGGCCGCCGCCAGTTTGGCGCGGCGCAAGGTGGCGATCCTGGCCGGCGAGACCGACAGCAGGTCCGGCGCCTCCTCGGCCGACACGGTGATCCAGGCCAGGCTGCCCGCGACCTGACCGGCCAGGAAGACCACCACCCCCGCCCCGCCGGCCAGGGCCGCGCCCGTCCCGTGCGAGGCGTTGCGGCTGAGCACCAGGGCGGTGGGGATCAGATAGAGCACCCGCAGCAGCACCTGCGACAGCAGGGCCGCGTCGCGTCCGATCAGCAGCAGCTCCTTGCGCAGGGTGGCCAGAAAAACCCCGCCGGAGAAGGCCCGGGCGCGACCCTTGCCAACCTTGGCGGGGGCGCTTGTCGTCGCGCCCTGGGCGGCGGCGGCGGCGTCCGAGAAGCGGCGTCCCAGGGCCCGGGCGGACAGGATGAACAGCGCCGCAGCGCCGCCCAGCATGACCAGCAGCGGCAGGGGCTGGCCCAACATGGCCCGCAGCGGCAGGTCGGCGAAGGGCGGCGGATTGAGCCGGCCTTCCTGGCTGCGTTGCATGATGTCGGCATAGACACTGCTGCTGGCCTGCTGCCCCAGGATGGATCGCGCCTGGCTGACCAGGAAGAAGCCCGCGCCGACCAGGGCCGCCATCACCTGAGCCACGGTGCGGGTGCGGCGCGGGCCGATCAGGGCGAACAGCGCCATGGCCAGCACCAGCCCGGCCGCCGTCGCCGCCAGGGCCAGGGCCGCCAGCACGCCGAACAGGCCGATCCAGCCGGGATGTCCATACAGCACGGTCGGCAGCAGCAGGGGCGTGGCGACCATCAGGAAGATCGTCGCCACCCCCGTCGCCACGCCTAGCGCCCGCACCAGCAGCACCTTGGCCGGCCCGATCGGCGAGGAGAACAGCAGGTCCAGATCACCCCGGTCGTACAGCGCCTCGCTCGACGCGCTGAGGGTCTGGGACAGCATCAGGGTGAAGATCACCGCGCTGGCCAGGGCGGCGATGCTGACCGACAGCGGGTTGATCGGGATGTCGTGGCCGTGCAGCCCCAGGGCGATGAGCACGCCGCCGGCGATCATCATGGCGCCGACGATCGTCAGGCCGATCAGGCCCCGCGCGCCCTTGCCGGCCCGCCCGCCCCGGAAACTTCGCCAGTAGAGACGCATCTCGTGGGCCAGCAGCCAGAGGATCGAACCCGGCGCCGCCAGGTTCACGCCACGGCCTCGCCAGATACGGGGGCGGGGGTCGCTGTAAGCTGCAGGAACACGTCCTCCAGGGTGGAGCCGTCCTTGCCGCCGCCCGCCCCCATCCCGCCGACCTGGGCGCGCAGGGCGTCCAGCGTGCCCTCGGCCAGCAGACGGCCGCCGGCGATGATGCCGATGCGGTCGGCCATGCGCTCGGCGACCTCGAGAATGTGGGTGGTGAGGATCACCGTGCCGCCGGCGTCGACGCGCTCCTGCAGCATGTCCTTGACCAGGCGGGCGGCGGCGGCGTCGAGGCCGGTCAGGGGCTCGTCGAGGATCAGCAGTTTGGGATCATGGATCAGGGCGCCGGCCAGGGCCACCTTCTGCTTCATGCCGCGCGAAAAGCCCTCGCAGCGCCGCCGCGCCTCGGACTCCAGGCCCAGCTTGGAGAGCAGCGCCTCGGCCCGAGCCTTGGCGGCCTTGGGTTCGACGTTCCACAGGCCGGCCACGAACTCCAGATATTCCAGCGGCGTCAGCTTGTCATAGATCATCGCCTCGTCGGGCGCCCAGGCGGTGATCGCCTTGGCGCCAGCCGGGTCGGCCTTGGCGTCGACGCCGAAGATGCTGATCTCGCCCTTGTCGGGCTTGGTCAGGCCCGCGACCATCCGCAGGGTGGTGGTCTTGCCCGCGCCGTTTGGCCCCAGCAGGGCGTAGAGCTCGCCGGCGTGGACCGTCAGGTCCAGGTCCATCACCGCCGGCTTGGCGAAGGTCTTGTCCAGGCCGCGGACGATCAAGGCTTCGGTCACGGACGGGTCCTTTGGGACGGTGGAGCTGGGGCATGTGAACGTGTTTGGGCCCCCTGTTCAGGGTCCTACCCCATGGGGTAGGACTTCATGCGGGTTGCCGCTGAAGGTGTGAAAAAGGGTCGCGGAGCGGCGGACATCGTCCGGCAATTGTGTGTTCAACACCGTTTCGACGAAGCCGATCGCTCCGCGCCATTGTTTTCCGCTCGCGTCCGGTAGGCGGTCCTTTGAAGGCCTAGCCGGAAGCCGGTTCGCCCAGCCTGCCCTGTTTAACCGCTAAGGCGCGGCCAATCCAGCCGGAGAACTCCTGACCGTCACGCGCTCTCGCTCAAGGTGGCCAGCAACGTGTCCAACTGCTCGAACTGCTCGGGCATCCCGTCTGCCATCCCGACGAAGGCCTCGTCGAGCGCTTCCTTCGACGGATAGAGCTCGTGCAGGACCAACAGCGTCTGGCCCTCCCTTTCCTCGAAGGTCACCGTGGTGACGGCGGCGTCCTGGCTTTCGTCATTGGTCCAGACCAAGCGCGAGGGCGGCGTCACCTCAAGGTATTTGCCGAAGAACGCGAAGGACGATGCGGCGTCCTGGCCAAACTCGAGACGGTACTGACCCCCGACGCGGACATCCATTTCGCAGGACAGCAGAGGCGCGCCCGACGATTTGGGAGCCCACCACAGCTTCATCAACTCGGGCTCTGTCCACGCCTCGTACACGATGCGCGCCGGACCGTTGAATATACGCGTGACAACGAGCTCGCGCTCGGACTTCCGTTCGATCGTCGTGCGGTTACTCATCGCGTTTCTCCCTGACTTTCAAATCCTCGACAACCCTGTCCAACGTGTCGAAGCGTGAGGCCCAGACTTGACGGTAGCTTTCGATCCATGCCGCCTCAGCCTCGAGCCCGCGTAGGCCGAGCTTGCAGGTCCGCACGCGTCCGACCTTCTCCGTCGTGACGAACCCCGCATGCTCCAGGACGCCGACATGCTTCCTCATGCCCGTGAGGGTCATGTGGAACCTGTCGGCGAGCTCCGTGATCGAGGCGTCCGAACGGCCGAGCTGCTCGAGAACGCCACGTCGGGTGATGTCCGAGAGGGCGGCGAACGAGGCGTCGAGGCGAGATGTTGAATAGTGAACCATATGGTTCAGCGTATAGCGCTCGGATTTTTGGCATGCAAGGGGCGGTCGAACGCGCCGGAGTTATCAGCCCTCGCGCCCGCTGGGACCGCGCAAGGCTCGGCCGGGAAGGGGGCGCCGCGACGAGGACCCTACCCCCGTCTCGTCCCACCCCATCGCGCCACCTTCTCCAGTAACTCTCCCACCGCGATCGGCTTGCCGACATGGTCGTCCATGCCGGCGGCGCGGTAAGTCTCGATCTGCCCCGCCAGGACATTGGCGCTCAGCGCGATGATCGGCACACGGGCGGCGGAGCCCTGTAGGGCGCGGATGGCGCGGGTGGCGCTGACGCCGTCCTGGATCGGCATCTGCACGTCCATCAGCACGAGGTCGTAGCCGCCGCGCGCCGCCGCCGCGACCACCTCGACGCCATTGGTCGCCAGATCGACCTGATGGCCCACCGAACACAGGATCGCGCTGACCAATTCTCGATTGGCCTCATTGTCGTCGGCCAGCAGCACCCGCGCCCCAGCGGTCGGGACGGTGGCTGGCGAGATCGGCGCGGTTTCCGGTGCCGATGCCACGGGCAGCGGCAGGACGCACCAGAACCGCGAACCCGCTCCGAGGTCGCTCTTGACCCCGACCTCGCCGCCCATGGCCTCGGCCAGCCGTTTGGTGATCGACAGGCCGAGCCCCGTACCGCCGAACCGCCGGGTGACCGAGGCGTCGGCCTGGATGAAGCGATCGAACACGTGATCGATCATGTCGGGCGCCAGGCCGATGCCGGTGTCCGTGACCGAGAACTCGATCCGGGCCGCGCCATCCGCGTCTGGCCCGAGGCGGCGCGCCGACAGGGTTACGCCGCCGTCCCTCGTGAACTTGACAGCATTGCCCAGCAGGTTGAGCAGAATCTGGCGCAAGCGCTCGGGATCACCGACCACGAAGGCCGCCACGTCGGCGTCAATCCGCTTGGTCAGGCTCAGGCTCTTGGCCGAGGCCTGGGCCTCGATGATCCCCAGCGCCTGGTCCAGCAGCGGTTCCAAGGCGAACGGGCGCGAATCCAGCTCGACGCCGCCGGCCTCCAGCTTCGATAGGTCCAGCACGTCGTTCAGCGTCGACATCAACGCCTGGCCGGCGGCGTCGATGCGGTCGAGATGGCGGGTCTGGCCGGCGTCCAGCGGCGTGGCGCGCAGCAGGCCCGCGAAGCCGATGACGCTGGTCAGGGGCGTGCGCAACTCGTGACTCATATTGGCCAGGAATTCCTCCTGGGCGTGGGCGGCGGCCTCGGCGCGGCTTCGGGCCTGCGCCAGTTCGCGTGCGGTTTCGACCTGGTCGCTCGTGTCGATCTGGTTGACCAGCACCCCGACCGCGCCGGTCACCGGATCGACGGCGCGGCGCGCGGTCAGCCCGTGCCACTGCTCGCCGGCCGAGGTCACGACGCGACAGGCCGGCACGGTGATTTCACCGGCCAAGGCCTCGCCCCAGATGCGCTCGGCCTCGGCAGGATCGGCGAAGGCCTGGTGGAAGACTTTTTGATCAGGAAAGCAGGCCATGCGGCTGGGATTGGCGAACAGGCGCCGGCCCTTGCCGTCGAAGAGCCCGACCAGCACCGGCGTGTGTCGCAGCGCCTCGGCAGCGCGCTGCTCGTCGGGGCTGATCGCCAGCGAGGTCGCCTCGAACAGCATCGCCTCGCTGCCGTCGGCCAGGGTGATGGCCGAGATCGTGGCCGAGACCGAGGTCGGAACGCCCAGGGGATAGAAGGTCCAGTGCTCGGTGACCGCCTCGCCCCGGGCGATCTTCTGGTGGATGGTCTCCATCCGTGTGCGCACCGCCGGCGACTGGTCGGAAAAGTCACGCGCCAGCAGGGCGTCGAGGTCGACCGCCCCCCACAGGGTCACGGCGGCAGGGTTGGCGTAGACCTTGCGCTTGCGCAAGTCGTCGAACACCCAGACCGGCCGGCGCAGGCGCTCGAAGCTCGCTGTGTCGAACGGCAGGCAGGCGGGCGCGGACGGTCGGGGCGACGGCGACATCGAGGGGCTTCCAAACAGAGCACTCCATTAACGCATCAATTGCGGCATTCGGCGTGCATTCACACGGACCTAATGTCGCACGCGCGAAACGATGGAGGGAGACAGGGTGGCGCCGACGCCTTGCTTGCGCCACGGGCTGCGGCCAAGGTGCCGCTATGTCATCGCTCTACTTCCAAGGTCGCTCATGATCCGCGTTCCGCGCCTGGCGCTTGTTGTCTCCGCCGGGCTCAGCCTCGCCGCCTGCGCGACCCTTTCCCCTTCGAAGCCCCTCGGCGACCGCCCCGCCGATAGGGCGACGCCCGCCAAGTCATCCAAAACGCCGGTCGCGGCGCTAGGCGCCTCGACCGCTCCCACCCTGGCTTCGGTCAAGCCGGGCCAGTGGCCGCAGGCGGTGTCCGACGTCGCGCCCGACCCGCGCATCCGCTTTGGCGTGCTGAGCAACGGCATGCGCTACGCGATCCAGAAGAACGCCACCCCGCCCGGTCAGGCCGCCCTGCGCCTGTGGTTCGACGCCGGCTCGATCGACGAGACCGACGAGCAGCAGGGCCTGGCCCACTTCCTCGAACACATGGCGTTCAATGGCAGCAAGAACGTGCCGGAAGGCGACATGGTCAAGATCCTCGAGCGCCACGGCCTGTCGTTCGGCGCCGACACCAACGCCCAGACCGGCATCGGCGAGACCAGCTATCAGCTCGACCTGCCCAAAACCGACGACGATACGGTCGATAGCGCCATGATGCTGCTGCGCGAGGCGGCCGGCGCCCTGACTATCGCCCCCGACGCCGTCGATCGCGAGCGTGGCGTGGTGCTGTCGGAGGAACGCACCCGCGACAGCCCGTCCTATCGCGTCTTCACCAACGGCTTCTCGTTCCAGATGGAGGGCCAGCGGCCGCCGCTGCGTCTGCCGATCGGCAAGACCGAGATCCTGCGCGCCGCCCCTGCCCAGCGCATCCGCGACTTCTACGAGGCCTGGTACCGGCCCGAGAACGCGGTGGTCGTGGCGGTGGGCGACTTCGACGTCGACGCCATGGAGGCCAAGATCAAGGCCCGGTTCGGCGATTGGACGCCGCAAGGTCCGGCGGGCGTCCGGCCTGACGTCGGCCCCGTGGCAAAACGCGGCCTGACCGCCAAGGTGCTGGTCGAGCCCGGCGCGGCGCTGTCGGTGCAGTTGGCCTGGATCAATCCGCCCGACTTGGAGCTGGAAACCAAGGCCAAGGACGCCGATGAGTTGGTCAAGGCCCTGGGCTTCGCGGTGCTGAACCGGCGCCTGCAGGACCTCAGCCGCAATGACGCCCCGCCGTTCATTGTCGGGGTAGCGATGCAGAACGACCAGTACCAAGCCGCCCAGGTCACCAGCCTGGCCGCCACCGCCCAGCCGGGCCGCTGGAAGGAAGCGCTGGCCGCCCTCGACCAGGAACAGCGCCGCGTCGTGAAGTACGGCGTGCGCCAGGACGAGCTGGACCGCGAGATCGCCGCCATGCGCGCCGGCTTCGTGGCCGCCGCCGCTGGCCAAGCCACCCAGCGCACCACGGCCCTGGCCGGGGCGATCGTCAACAGCCTGGGCGACAAGGAAATCCCCACCAGCCCGTCGCAGAACCTGGTGGTGTTCGAAGAGGCCACCAAGGGCCTGACCGCCGACAAGGTCTCGGCCAAGCTGAAGGCCGCCTTCACCGGCTCCGGCCCGCTGATCACCATACCAACACCGACCGCCATCGACGGCGGCGAGGGAACGGTGACCGCCGCCTATGCCGACAGCCAGACGAGCGCCGTCGCAGCGCCCCCCGCGCCCAGCAACACCGCCTGGCCCTATGCCAGCTTTGGCGCCGTGGGCAAGGTCGCCGAGCAGAAGGACGTGACCGATCTCGACACCGTCTTCGTGCGCTTCGCCAACGGCGTGCGCCTGACTGTCAAACCGACCAAGTTCCGCGACGACCAGATCCTGGTGAAGGCCCGCATCGGCCACGGCCTGCTGGACCTGCCGACCACGGTCCAGAACCCGCTATGGGCCGGCTCGGCCTATATCGAGGGCGGTCTCAAGCAGATCTCGGCCCAGGACATGGACAGGGTGTTGAACGGCAAGGTGTGGAACGCCGGCCTGGGGGTCGAGGACGACGCCTTCAGCCTGTCGGGCCGCACCCGCCCCGAGGACCTGGACACCGAGCTGCAGGTGCTGGCCGCCTACGCCATCGACGGCGGCTGGCGTCCCGAGGCCTTCACCCGGATGAAGACCTATTACGGCACCATCCACGACCAGATGGAGGGCACGGCGGGCGGCGTAATGGGCCGAGACCTGGGCGGCCTGCTGCGCGGCGGCGACCGGCGCTGGACCTTCCCCTCGCGGGCCGAGATCGCCGGCAGCGCGATCGACCAACTGAAGACCGCCATCGCGGGGCCGCTGACCACCGACGCCATCGAGGTGGTGATCGTCGGCGACATCACGGTGGACAAGGCCGTCGCTGCGGTGGCCCAGACCTTCGGCGCCCTGCCGGCCCGCACCGACACGCCAGCCGCCGCCACGGCCGACCAGTCCCCCTTCCCCGCTCCCTCGGCTACGCCGATCGTCCGCACCCACAAGGGCCGCGCCGACCAGGCCCAGCTGTTCATGGCTTGGAAGACTGACGACCTGTTCGCCAACCTGCAGCGGGCCCGCAACACCCAGCTGCTGGCCCAGGTGATGCAACTACGGCTGACCGACGAACTGCGCGAGAAGCAGGGGGCCACCTACTCGCCCTCGGCCTCGGCCACCGCCAGCGTGGTCTTCGACCACTGGGGCTATCTGGCCGTCAGCGTCGAGGTTCCGCCCGAGAAGATCGACGGCGTCATCGCCAGCATCCGCCAGATCGCCGCCGACCTGCGCGACAAGGCGGTCTCCGACGACGAGCTGGACCGGGCCAAAAAGCCGCGCATCGACCAGATCGAAAAAGCTCGCGAGACCAACGAATACTGGCTCGGCGTGCTGTCGGGCGCCCAGGCCGATCCGCGCCTGCTGGACTCGACCCGCTCGGTGATCTCCGGCCTGCAACGGGTGTCGGTGGCTGACGTGCAGAAGGCGGCCAAGGATTTCCTGGGCGACGACAAGTCGTGGACGATGGTGGTCAAGCCGGAGGGGAAGTAACTCCAAATCCGTTTTCCCGGCGAAGGCCATGACCCAGATCCCAAGGCGCGGGGCTGATTGGAGGCGCGCGGCATTCCCGGAACCCGCCTCAAAGTCATTCCATCTGGGCCCCGGCCTTCGCAGGTGAGACGGACTGTGAATTTACCGGCAGGCGATCAGGTGAACCCGATCAGCCTGTCCGCTCGCCGGCTTCCCCGCCAAAACCCCATAACCCGCCAAGCCCCAAACCGCCGCGACGGCCAGCCATTGGGCGAGGATGGCGCGGTGGGGAGCGGGCTTTGTCATGCCCGCCTTATCCGCGCGTTGCGCCGCGCCGAATAACGACTTATCAGCGGCCATCTGTGAGGTTTCGTCACATGACCGCCCGATCGCTGCCGCCGCTCAACGCCCTGCGCGCTTTCGAGGCCTTCGCGCGGTGTGGCCGCATGACCCTGGCCGCCGACGAGCTGTGCGTCACCCATGGCGCGATCAGCCGTCAGATCCGCCAGCTTGAGGACCATCTGGGCGCCGCCCTGACCGAAGGCCCGCGCACCAAGCTGGTGCTGACCTCGACCGGGGTGACGCTGGCCCAGGCCTTGACGGCGGCCTTCGACCAGATCGACGCGGCGATTCCCCGGCCGCCGCCAGCCGCCGACCGCGCCCTGGTGGTCTCCTGCCTGCCGACCTTCGCGATGAAGTGGTTGATCCCGCGCCTGCCAGGCTTCGTAGCCGCCTACCCCACATCCCGGTGCGGATCGTGGAGTCCAACGGCCCCTTCGACTTCCGCGCCGACGGCGTCGACCTGGCCATCCGCATGCGGCTGCCCGAGGCCCCGCCCTCGCCCGACGCCGACGTCACGCCGTTCCTCAAGCACTATGTCGGGCCGGTGGTTTCGCCCGCCCTGGCCGCCCAGGCGCCGGACCTGGCGTCCCTGGCCGCCCTGCCCGCCTGCACACCCGCAGCTTTTTCGAAAGCTGGTCGGAATGGGAAGCCGCGTCGGGCATGACTTTGGGGCCGGCGGCGGTGAACCGCGAATTCGACCACTATTTCTACATGCTGGAAGCCGCCGCCGCCGGCCTTGGCGTGGCGATGGGGCCTTGGGCCTTCGCCGGGAGCGATCTGGCCAGTGGGCGGCTGGTGGCGCCGATCGGGCTGATCCCCGGCCGAGCCGAGGTGTGCGCCCTCACACCCAAGGGCAAGGCCACCAAGCCCGCCCGCCGCTTCCGCGACTGGCTGTCGGCCGAGGGCGCGGCGACCCCCGCGCCGCCGGGTTCTCAACAGGCCAGGCCAGCTAAAGGCGCAAACCCCCTTACACTTTGCCCTGACGCCCTTTAGTTTCCGCCGATCCCCCGCGCCCCGGCGCCCCAACGAGACCAGGAGCCGTCATGGACGCCGCCACCATCGCCAAGCTCGAAGGCCATCTGAAGCGCACCTTCGGCAACCCCCACATCGCGCTCAAGGCTCGCCCCAAGCAGAAGGACTCCGCCGAGGTCGAAGTGGCCGGCGAATTCATTGGCGTCGTCTTCCAGGACGAGGACGAGGACGGCTCGTTCATGTTCGAGATGGCGATCCTGGCGGAAGACCTGGAAGGCTAGTATCCGTGACAGGCAGGGTCTGGTGTCGGCGGCGAAGGGCGTGAGGAGCCATCCCCTCGACCGCCCCGTCTGGTCGGCCTTCACCGGACGCCAGGCCGAGCACGCCATCGTCGATGGTCCCGCCCTGCGCGTCGACCCCGACTATGGCCTGTTCGCGGCGACGGCAGACAACAGGCCGGGCAGCCTGGCCGCCCTGCAGCGGCTGGTCCGCGCCCATGGCGAGGTCGGGCTGTTCGAACGGTTCGATCCGCCACCGGTCCCGGACACGGCGGTCATCAAACGCGCCCTGTGCTGGCAGATGACCGCTGACAGCTTGGCCGCGCCAAAGCCGGTGACCTTCGCGATCGAGCCGCTGACCGAGGCCGACGGGCCGGAGATGCTGGCCCTGGCCACCCTGACCAAGCCGGGGCCGTTCTTCCGCCGCACCCACCAGTTGGGCGATTTCGTCGGGGTCAAGATCGACGGCCGCCTGGCGGCCATGGCCGGCGAGCGAATGCGCCCCGACGGCTTCACCGAAGTCAGCGGCGTCTGCACCCATCCGGACTTTCGCGGACGCGGCTATGCGGCGCGGCTGATGCTGCAGGTGGCTGGCGCGATCCAGGCGCGCGGCGAGACGCCGTTCCTGCACAGCTACGCCGACAACGCCGGCGCGATCGCCTTGTATCAGGCGCTGGGGTTTCGGTTTCGGTGCGAGCAGATCCTGACGGTGCTGGGTCCAGTCTCAACAAAAAGGGGCCCGGAAGGCGCTCGCCCTCCGGGTCCCGGTCTTCCACTCGGCGGCCGCGATCAGACGTCGGCGATCTTGTTGGCCGATCTGCGCGCCCAGCCATACAACCCCATGACGACCACCGCGGCGGCGACCAGGGCGAGGATCATGCCCACGTGCTCGGAGGGCGCGAAGGGGACTTCCAACGGGCCGGGCTTGTTGGTGGTGACGATCAGGCCGGCCAGGGCGACGTTGAACAGGCTCTCGCCGACGATGAAGCCCGAGGCGATCAGGATGCCCAGGCGCTTGGCGGGTGCGGCCATGCGGTCCTTGCCGACGATCTTGTCGTAGATCCAGCCGGCCAAGGCCCCGACCACGACCGGCGCGGTGACGGCGCTGGGCAGGTAGATGGCCAGGCCCACGCCCAGGGGCGGCAGGCTGAGGCGCTCCTGGCTAGACTTGCGCAGGATCAGGTCGACGGCCACCAGGGCCAGGCCGATCAGCGCCCCGACGCCCAGCAGGGTCCAGTTCAGATCCCCGCCGATCACGCCCTTGGCCAGGGTCGAGATCAGGGTGGCCTGGGGGGCGTCCAGCGGCTTGGCCCCAGCCACGGTGGCCAGGTTGGCCGCGCCGGAGAAGCCGTTCGAACGGTTCAGCAGTTCCAGCACGAAGGGGATGACGATCGCGCCGGCGACGACGCCGATGATCAGGGCCACCTGCTGTTTCCACGGCGTGGCGTCGACTAGCTGTCCGGTCTTCAGGTCCTGCAGGTTGTCGTTGGCCACCACGGCCACGGCCAGCACCATGGTGGTGACATAGAGGGCGTAGGCGACCAAGGCCTTGGCGACATCGGGACCGATGACGCCTCGGCCGACCACGCCGACCATCAGCGAGGCGCCCAGCACGGTTAGGATGGCTATGCCAGAGACCGGGCTGTTGGACGAGCCGATCAGGCCGGCCATGTAGCCGCAGACGGCGGCGGCCAGCAGGCCGGCGATCAGCACATAGCCGACGCCGATGGCGACCAGCGGGGTCGCAATGCTGGTGATCGGGCCGCCGGTCAGGAAGTGGGCCAGGAACCAGCCGGCAGGAGCCAGCAGGGCCAGGGACACCACGCCGACGATGCCGATCGGGATATCCTGCTCGGTCCGCGGGATCACGCCGCCGACCTTGCGGGCCTTGTTGGCCTCGAAGGCTGACATCAGGCCCGACCAGATCGGCACGGCCAGCTTGCCCAAGGTCCAGATGGCGGCGGCGCCGATGACGCCCGCGCCCATGAACCGCACCTCGGTCTTCCAGACCGTGAGGGCGTGCTTGGCGACCGAGACGTCCGGCATCGGGTGCAGGGTGGTCATGACCGGGACCAGAACGCCCCAGGCGATAGCGAGGCCGGCGAACATCGCCACGCCGACGGTGATGCCCATCAGGTGTCCCGCGCCCATCAGGGCCAGTGAGCTGGAAGCGCCCAGGCCGGTCGCGCCGGCCCCGGCCTTGAAGTAGCCTGCGACCTCGGCGGCGAAGATCTTGGCGGCGGCCAGGGCCGCGAACAGGGCCGAGGCGATGGTGCCCAGCACCACGGCGATCAGGCCAAACACCCCCTCGGCGGCGCCTTCGCGCGAGCCGGTGCCGACCTTCAGCACCTCGGCGGCGGCGACGCCCTCGGGGTAGGGCAGGTCGGAATTGGTCACCAGAGCCCGGCGCAGGGGTATGGTGTACATCACGCCCAGGATGCCGCCGACCAGGCAGGCGCCGAAGGTGGTCAGGAATGGCACGTGGCTCCACCAGCCGATCATCAGCAGGCCCGGCAACACGAAGATCACCGACGACAGTGTTCCCGCCGCCGAAGCGATGGTCTGGACGATGTTGTTTTCCTGGATCGTCGCGGTCTTGAAGGCCCGCAGCAGCGCCATCGAGATCACGGCCGCCGGGATCGAGGTGGCGAAGGTCAGCCCGACCTTCAGTCCCAGATAGACCTGGGCGGCGGTGAAGACGAGCGTGATCAGGATGCCGAGAAGGACCCCTCGAACGGTGAACTCCGACCGGGGCGTTACGATGGTGTCGGACGACATGCAGGGTCCTGAAAAGAGTTAAGGCGACCGGACCTTGCACGTCCGACCGCCCCAAACTCAAGTCTTGTTCCGCATTTTCCCGTTTCGCCGATTGGCGTTGCCCTTGAATTCCCTTTCAAGGAACGGTTCAGAGAACGCCCAGCATCTCCGCGACCAGCGGATGGCGGACGATGTCGCGGTCGGCCAGGCGGACCACCGCGATGTTCTCCAGCGCCTCGAACTTCTCGGCCACGTCGCCCAGGCCCGAGATGCCCGGCAGCAGGTCCGACTGGTTCGGGTCGCCCGTCACCACCATGGTCGAGTTCCAGCCTAGGCGGGTCAGCAGCATCTTCAGCTGCATGTAGGTGCAGTTCTGGGCCTCGTCGATCACCACGAAGGCGTTGTTCAGGGTACGACCGCGCATGAAGCCGACTGGCGCGATCTCGATCGCCCCCTCGGCCATCAGCGACCGCATCCGCTTGACCGAAAGCCGGTCGCTCATGGCGTCGTAGAGCGGGCGCAGATAGGGTGCCAGCTTCTCTTCCATGTCGCCCGGCAAGTAGCCCAGCGACTCGCCGGCCTCAACGGCGGGGCGCGACAGCACGATGCGGCCGACCTTGCCGGCTTCCAGCGCTTCGACGGCCTTGGCGATGGCGATATAGGTCTTGCCGGTGCCGGCCGGACCGAGGGCCATGATCAAATTCTTGTCATCGATCGCCTCCATCAGGCTGGCTTGGCCCGGCGATTTGGGTTTGATCGTTTTGAGATAACTTTGGTCGCGCTCCTCCTGATCTGGGCCGCTCAAGGGCGACCAGCCGCCGCGATGCTCCACCGGCAGGCGGCGCACCTTGCCGTCATCGTAGTGGCCAGCGTCGTTAGCGCCTTCGCGCACGGTCCGCTTGAGAGCTCGCTTGGTCATGAAAGCCTCCATTCAGGCATGAAAAAAGGACGAAGCCGAATGGCGTCGTCCTTAGGGCAGATGGGGAGGAGATAGACGGAGGCGCGAGCGCGGCCGGACGGTTCGGAGCTGGGCCCCGAAGGCGGATCTGTACGCCCAAACCCCAAAACCGACACTCAAGGTCTCCGTCGTCGGGATGCCATGATCGATGATCGAACCACGACCGGTTACGAAGAAGAATGATTCCCGATGTAGGAGTGTTCCCCTTCGAATCGCACAAATACAATGGGGCTCGCATGGTTTATGAGCCGTTAAGGCCTTGCTCGCTTTTAAAACACGGGGTGTACGGATGACTGTCTATTCCTTGGGCGCCGCAGTTCCCCAGCTTCCCCCGGAAGGCGAATATTGGATCGCGCCCAATGCCGCCGTGATGGGAAACGTCATCCTGCACAGGAATTCGAGCGTCTGGTGGGGGGCAATAGTTCGCGGCGACAATGATCCGATCACGATCGGTGAGAACAGCAATGTTCAAGACGGCTCAGTACTGCATACCGACAGCGGCGCTCCGCTGACCATCGGCGCCAATGTGACCATCGGCCACATGGTGATGTTGCACGGCTGCACGATCGGCGATGGCTCGTTGATCGGCATCGGCTCGATCATCCTCAACGGCGCCAGGATCGGCAGGAACTGCCTGATCGGGGCCGGCGCCCTGATCACCGAAGGCAAGGAGATCCCGGACAACGCTGTCGTGATGGGCGCGCCCGGCAAGGTGGTGCGCGAGGTCTCCGAGCATCAGGCGATGATCCTGCAGGCCTCGGCGCTGCACTATGTGGAGAATTGGAAGCGGTATCGCGCGGGGTTGAGGGTGGTGGCCTAAATCCTCCCCCTGTGTGGAGGCGATCGCAAAGCGATCGGTGGGGGAGTTTTAGGGTTGCGAATCGAGGGTACGGCAGTCTGCCGATCATTCCCCCCTCCGTCGGCTTCGCCGACACCTCACCCACAGGAGGAGGACATGATGCCGCTACGACACCCGCCAAACCCTCTTGCCCGCCGCCAAAACCCGGATCACTCTCTGGCTTAACAACGATAACAAACCAGGGAGGCGATGTCGGGCCATGACCAGCACGCGCTACGACTACGTCATCATCGGCGCCGGCTCGGCCGGCTGCGTCCTGGCCGCGCGGTTGACGGAAGACCCCAATATCAAGGTCCTGTTGCTGGAAGCCGGCGGCAAGAACACATCGCTCCTGGTCAAGATGCCGGCCGGGGTGGGCGAGCTGATCAAGGCCAAGGGCGACCAGAACTGGGGCTTCTGGACCGAGGAAGAGCCACACCTTAATGACCGCAAGCTGTGGTGGCCCCGCGGTAAGGGCCTGGGCGGCAGCTCGGCGATCAACGGCATGGTCTATATTCGCGGCCATGCGCGCGACTATGACCAGTGGCGGCAGATGGGCCTGGCCGGCTGGTCCTATGCCGAGGTCCTGCCCTATTTCAAGCGAAGCGAAACCCACCACGGCGGCGGCGACGCCTATCACGGCGAGGCCGGTCCCCTGCACGTGTCGCGCGGCGAGTCCAAGAGCCCGTTCTACACCGCCCTGGTCGAGGCCGGTCGCCAGGCGGGCCATGCGGTGACCAAGGACTTCAACGGCTACCGGCAGGAGGGTTTCGGCCCCTACGACCTGACCATCCGCGACGGCCAACGCTGGAGCGCGGCGGCCGCCTATCTGACCCCGGTCATGACCCGTCCAAACCTGACCTGCGTGACCGAGGCCCGCACGACGCGGATTTTGGTCGAGAAGGGTCGGGCGATCGGGGTGGAATATGTCGTCGGAGCCAGCGGCGATAAGGTCACGGCCCATGCCGAAGCCGAGGTGCTGCTCAGCGCCGGCGCCGTGCAGTCGCCGCACATCCTGCAACTGTCGGGCATCGGCGATCCGGAGGACCTCAAGGCCCACGGGATCGCGGTCGTCCAGGAGAGCAAGGGGGTCGGCGCCAACCTGCAGGACCATCTGGACGTCTGCCTGTCCTGGACCACAAAGAACCTGACCACCGCCTATTCGGCCAACAAGGGCTTGAGGAAGCTGGGCACCGGCCTGTCCTACATGCTGCTGGGCAAGGGACTGGGCCGTCAGCAGTTCCTGGAGAGCGGCGCCTTCCTGAAGTCGCGGCCCGACCTGGACCGGCCCGACCTTCAAATCCACGGCGTGCTGGCCATCATGCAAGACCACGGCAAGACCCAGGTCGAGAAGGACGGCTTCACCCTGCACGTCTGCCAGCTGCGCCCGGAAAGCCGAGGCAAGGTGGGCCTGCGCTCGGCCGACCCGTTCGACGATCCGACCATCCTGGGCAATTACCTGGCGACCGAGGAAGACCGCCGGGCCATCCGCGAGGGCGTCAGGATCGCCCGCGACGTGGTCGCTCAGGCGGCTTTCGACCCCTATCGCGAAAGCGAGTATTCGCCGGGCGCAGACATCAAGACCGACGCCGACCTCGACGCCTGGATCCGCGCCAAGTCCGAGACCATCTACCATCCTGTCGGCACCTGCCGGATGGGCGCGGCGGGCGATCCGCTGGCCGTGGTCGATGATCAGCTGCGGGTGCAAGGGATCGCCGGCCTGCGGGTCATCGACGCCTCGGTCATGCCGACCCTGATCGGCGGCAACACCAACGCCCCTACCATCATGATCGCCGAGCGGGCGTCGGACTTGCTGCGCGGCAAGGCCCTGGCGGCGCCGGTGGATGTGCCGGTGTTCGAGGATGGGCGGGCGGTGGCGGCCTAGGCGCGTCGGGCCGCGCTCTGTGCTTCTCTCAGCCAATCCAAGCGAAGGACCCCGCCCCATGAACCACCGCCCCCTCGGCCGCTCCGGCCTGTCCATCGCGCCGCTGGTGTTCGGCGGCAATGTCTTCGGTTGGACGGCGGACGAGGCGACCTCGCACCGCCTGCTGGACGCCTTCATCGACGGCGGCTTCAACGCGGTCGACACCGCCGATGTCTATTCGGCCTGGGTCCCCGGCCACACGGGCGGCGAGTCCGAAAGCGTGATCGGTCGCTGGCTGAAGGGCCGGAGCAAGCGCGACGACGTGCTGATCCTAACCAAGGTGGCCATGTGGCCAGCCCAGCCGGGCCTGTCTGCGGCCAATATCGTCTCGGCAGTCGAGGGTTCGCTGACGCGCCTGCAGACCGACCATATCGACCTCTACCAATCGCATCAGGACGATCAGGCCACGCCGATCGACGAGACGTTGGAGGCCTACGACCGGCTGATCCAGGCCGGCAAGGTCCGGGCCATCGGCGCCTCGAACTTCACGCCCGAGCGCCTGGCGCAGTCGTTGAAGGTCTCGGCCGACCAAGGCGTGGCGCGCTACGAGACCATCCAGCCGAAGTTCAACCTCTATGACCGCAGCGAGGTCCAGGGCGCGCTGGAGGCTCTGACTGGCCAGGAAGGGATTGGCGTTATCCCCTATTACGGCCTAGCCGCCGGATTCCTGACTGGAAAATACCGCAGCGAGGCCGATCTCGAAGGCAAGGCGCGGGGGCGGACGGTCAGGCAATACCTCAACGACAAGGGCCAGCGCGTGCTTGCCGCCCTCGACCAGGCCGCCAAGACGGTGGGCGCCTCCCAGGCTCAGGTCGCCCTGGCCTGGATCATGGCCCACCCGTCGATCACCGCCCCGATCGCCAGCGCCACCAGCGTGGAGCAACTGACCGAACTGATGGGCGCGGCGCGGCTGGTGCTGCCGGCAGAGGTGATTGAGGGGTTGAACCCGGCGGGGGCCTAGAAACCCTGATGAGGAGAGGTCGCCCCCTGGCGCCCCCTCCCCACCGTCCGACGCGTCCCCTGTCTCGCGTCGTCCTTTCCGCCCCCCCGGACGGAAAAGCTCTGTTGAATGTCGTCAGGCGATCCGACGCCCGTGCAGCGTCGCCAGCCGCAAACGCGGCGCTTCCTCATTGGCTGGACCGAGGCTGCGAATTTCGCGCACGCCCAGCTCCGAGGCAGGCCGGCCCATCAAGCGCTGGATCATGGCGATGGGCTGGTAAAGTCCCAGAAACCGGTCGACCTGGCCGTCGACCCCGGTCATCGGCGCGAACAGAACCTCCATCCCGACCGACGGAACCCCGACAGCCCGGATGTCCGCTGTGACCACCATCGGCTCGCCCCGACGGCGCGCGACCTCCAAGGCTGACTTGATTTCCAACCGATGTGACAGAGCCCAGAAGCCCAGAGCGTCCTCGCCGCGCAGGTCGCGGGCGTGCAGGTCGGTGACGAAGCCCCCCGCCAGCCGCACCGGAAAACGACCTTTGCCGTCGCGGCCCAAGATAAACACCTGTGGCAGCAGATCGAGGAAATCACCGGGATGTACGCTGGCGCGGGTCGGCACGGCCTCGTTAACGGCCTTGCTACGCCAATAGTCTATCAATCGTTCCGTGCTTGGATGGAACATCGTCGTTCCCCTCGCGGCTCGCTCGCGGTCCTTTTCGACCGCATCGGGCTTGCAAGGAAAATCGGGCCAGCCCCCGGACCGTATCGTCCTGGGACAGTTTGCCGATGGAATGACGACCATGGCGTGGTTCTTGCATGGCTAATGGCCGTGCACGACGCTGATGAGTTGTGAAGGGAAGAGGCCTATGCGGGCGCCGAAAATGACCTTGCCCAAGCTGTGGATCAGCCTGGCCGCTGGACTTGCCGGCGGCTTGGGAGCGCTCTTGCTCAGCGGCCCCGCCTCCGCTCAGTGCGGCGGCTGTGCGCCGCCGCCGCCGCCTTGCTGCGCCCCGCCGCCGGCCCCGCCACGTCCGCCCACCCCGCCCTCGAACTGCAACACCTGCGGCAATAACGGGCACAATGTATATGTGCCGGGCGTCAATATCCACGTCAGCGGCTCGGTGGTGGTCAACGCCAACGCCTCGGCGACCAGCAGCGCCACGTCCACCTCGAACGCCGGCTCTGGCGCCGGCGCTAGCGCCGGGGCCTCGGCCGGCTCGACCGTCTATTACGGCGGCGGCACGCACGGCGGCTACTATTCTGGCCCGGTCTCCACCGGCTACATCCAGGGATTGAATGTCGAAGGCGGCGAAGCCCGTCGTCGCGCCTCGTATGAGGCCACCCGCACCAAGTTCAAGCGCGTGGTCATCCGCGCCGTCTGCCTGGACGACAAGGACATCCCCCACCCCGCCTCGCAGGTCACCCCTGATCGCGACATCGACAGCGGCTATGAGGGCGAGCTTTACCGCTGTATCGCCGGCTCGCGCATGCAGTACGTGATCGGGGCCTATGAAGGCTTCAGCCAGAGCAATTTCGGCGGCGAGACCTTTGTCTGCGGCAAGAGCGAAGCGCTCTATTACGGCGGCGGCGGCGCTGGTGGCGGCTCCGGCCTGGCCGGCGGCCCCGATGGCCGTGGGGGCGCCATGAGCTGCCGTCCGCAACGCCCGGCCCGCGACTGCAACGAGCGCTCGCTGTTGCGCCGCTACGGCGCCGGGGTGAAGGTGCTGACCATCCTGACCACCGAGAAATACACCGCCTACCGCGAAGAAACCGTGCGCGAACAGTCGAGCCAGGGCTTGAGCCTCAGCCTCGATGGCGGCGTCGGCGGAGTGGTCTATTAGAGCATTTCCCGACCTGACTGCGTCATGCCGTGAGCTCTAATCTTTCTGTTTTGACGCATTTTTCTTCACGCGAACCGGAACCACTTCGCTCGAAAAATGCTCTAGGCGCTCGCCCGCGCACATTGGAAAACAAAAAGGGCCGCTCCCGTAGGAGCGGCCCTTTCTCTTTGGCTTTGGCGCGACCTCTAGATCACGTAGTCGTAGACCATGTCGGCCAGGGTGTGATCCATCGTCCGGGCTGGCTCTTCGCAGGTCGGGCAGTTGACGATGCGGGCCGGGACGCCGGCGGCCGTGCAGTGCGGCGGCACGGGCTTGAGCACCACCGAACCCGAGGCGATCTTGGCGTAGTCGCCGATTGTGATGTTGCCCAGCACCTTGGCTCCCGCGCCCAGCAGCACGCCCTTGCCGATCTTGGGGTGGCGGTCGCCGCGGTCGGCGCCGGTGCCGCCCAGGGTCACCCCGTGCAGCATCGAGACGTCGTCGCCGACCACTGCGGTCTCGCCGATGACGATGCCAGTGCCGTGGTCGATGAACACGCCCTGGCCGATGCGGGCGGCGGGATTGATATCGACCTGAAAGACCTCGCTGGCCCGGCTCTGCAGATAGAAGGCCAGGGTCTCGCGCCCCTCGCTCCACAGCCAGTGCGACACGCGGTGGGTCTGGAGGGCCAGGAAGCCCTTGAAGAACAGGAAAGGCTGGACATAACCCTTGCAGGCCGGGTCGCGCTCGAACACGGCGACGAGGTCGGCCTCGGCGGCCGTCACCAGCGCCGGGTCACTGTGGAACGCCTCGGCGGCGAATTCGCGGGCGGTCATGGCCCGCATCTCCTGATCGCCAAGCTTGCGCGCCAGTTGGAAGGTCAGGGCGTCGGCCAGGTTGTCGTGGCTGAGGATCACCGCGTTGAGCAGCGAGGCCAGGGCCGGCTCGGCCTTGGCGGCGTGTTCGGCTTGGTTGCGCAACGCCGCCCAGACGGGGGGCGCCGTGTCGTGCCCGACGACTTCAAGATGCTTGGCCACCGGGATCTCCCTTTTGCCTCATGGCTTTTAGAGCATCTGTTTAGGAAATGCTCTAGTCCGCACGCCGTCCTTGTAAGAACGTCGCTAGCCCAAGACAAGCTGCGTCAGCTTGGCGGGAAGTTCGCCCTTCACCGCCATATGGTGCACGCGAAGCAGTAAAGCCACCGTCAAGGCGTCCGGCATGTGTCCCGCGACCGCAGCATCGAGGGCTTCGGGGAAAGGCACGCGGGCGACGGCCAGATCCTCGGTCTCGTCCGGCGCGGCGGCCGTGAGACTCAGATCCATGGCGAGATAGCCAAAGCCGTGCTCGTCGGTGATCGAGTTGGACAGTTCCAGCGACAGGATGAGCCGCCAGTCGGCCGCCACCAGCCCCACCTCCTCGGCCAGTTCGCGCTTGGCGCCGTCCAGCGGATTCTCGTCCAGCGGCGCGCCGCCCTCGGGGATCTCCCAACTGTAGTTGGCGCGCGGGAAGCGGTTCTGGCCCACCAGGGTGACTGTGCCGTCGGCGTGCAGCGGCACGATCCCGATCGCCCGGTTCTTGAACGACACCTTGCCGTACAGCGCCGGCCGCCCGGTGGGGGCGACGGCCTGATATTCGGTCAGGGTGAGCCACGGATTGTCATAGACGATCTGCTGGCTGCTTACGCCCCACGGCTCGCCGTGCGTTTTCAGCCAGGACGGTTTGTCGGCCATCGGGGTCTCGCGACTTGTGGTGGCCGGGGCTCGGCCATAGGTGTGCCACCTATAACGCATCGTGGAGACCGTCTTGGTTGGTTCCGTTCCCCCCGCGCCGCAATTTGGCGCCGTGCTGCCGATCGAGGCCAATCCGGGCGTGGTGGGCTTCCTCGCCAAGCGCCGCTCGGCCTCGGCCATGACCCTGGCCGCGCCCGGCCCCGATAGCGCCCAGTTGATGGACCTGCTGCGCCTGGCCGCGCGAGTGCCCGACCACGGCAAGCTGGCGCCCTGGCGGTTCGTGATCCTGAGCGGCGAGGCCAAGGACGCCTTCGCGGCCAAGATCACCGCCTTGGCCGGCCGCCAGGCCAATCCGGTCAAGGCCAACGCCGCCCTGCGCAAGCTGACCCGGCCGCCCGTCGCCGTGGCGGTAGTCTCGCGATACATCCCTGGCGACATCGCCGAATGGGAGCAGCGCCAGAGCGCCTCGGCCGTCTGTCATCAGATGCTGTTGGCCGCCGAGGCCCTGGGCTGGGGCGCCAACTGGATTACCGACTGGTACTCTTACGATCCCGAGGCTCGCGACATTCTCGGCCTTGGCCAGGGCGAGTTGGTGGCGGGCTACCTTTATCTTGGCACCGTCACCGAGCCGCCACAGGAGCGCGCGCGACCTGACGTCGCGAGGATCACCACCCACTGGACGGCCGACTGAGGCGAAAAGCCGGCGACGGCCCACCCAACGGGCGGCCCTCTGCGCGGCCATGCGTCAACTCAGACACTTTGGCGTAACAGTTCTGCATTGAAGGGATTTTAAACGCGCTTGAGTTGCCGTCCGACACAGCCTTGGCTTATGGCCAGGCTTGAAGACGACAGCGCGTTTTATCGCCGACCCTCCAATTCCGGCCGACGGGGCTCATGACACTTTCCTTGATGATACTGGGCCTGGCGGCCGCGCTGGACGCCGCGCAAGACCCCGCGCCCGCGCCCAAGGGCGCGCCCACCGCGCAGACCGCGCCCCCGCGCGCCGCGCCGGCCGATCCCGATGAGTACGAGGTCGAGGCCGTCCAGGTCACCGCCGAGAAGCGCGGCCAGGTCGAGGGCAAGATCCAGCCGGAGCTGGTGCTCAATCCGGCGCAGATCCGCGCCTATGGCGCGGGGAGCATCTCGGAACTGTTCGCGGCGCTGGAGCCTCAGCTGCGCACCAGCCAGGGCCGCGGCGACGGCCAACCCATCACTTTGATCAACGGCCGGCGCATCTCGGGCTTCCAGGAGGTCCGCGACATTCCGCCCGAAGCCATCGAGCGCTTCGAGATCCTGCCCGAGGAAGTGTCGCTGACCTATGGCTACCGCGCCGACCAGCGGGTGGTGAACATTGTGCTGCGCCGGCGTTTCCGCGCCATTACCAACGAAGGCGGCGTGAAGCTTCCGACGGCGGGCGGCCGCACCAGCACCGACGTCCAGAGCACGTTCTTCCGCGTTCAGGGCGACCAGCGCTGGCTGTTCAACGGCAAGCTCACCCACGACACCCCGCTGTTCGAGACCGAGCGCGACATCGTACGCGCGCCGTCGGGTTCGCCGTATGACTTAACCGGCAACATCACCGGCCTCGACCGCCAGGTCGTGGATCCGGTGACAGGCGCCGTCACCGTCGTGCGCCAGCCCATCGATCCGGCTTTGACCGCCCTGGTCGGCGGGCCGATCACCGTCGCCCAGGTCCCTGCCTTGGCCGCCGCCGGCGCGCCCAGCGTGGCCGATTTCGCCGCCAAGGCCGGCTTTCCCGCCACCGACGACCTGACCGCCTGGCGCACCCTGTCGCCCCGAAGCACCACGGCGTCGCTGAGCGGCTCCCTGACCCGGCCGCTGGGCAAGACGTCGCTGGTGACGTTCACGGGCGGCTTCGACGATTCCAGCACGCTCAGCTATCTGGGCCTGCCGGGCATCCGGGTGCTGGCGCCGGGCGACAACCCCTACTCGCCCTTCACCGAGACCGTTCAGCTCTACCGGTTCGTCGACGACTACGTCTCCCTGACCCGCAAGGTCGACACCCAGAAGGCGACGTTGGGCGCGGCGGCCAATGGCCGGCTCAAGGACTGGCGCTGGAGCACCACCGCCGGCTACGGCTATTCGACCAGCGAGACCCAGAACGGCCGCGGCGTGGACGCGGCGCTGTTCGCGGCCGGCGTCGCGGCCAACGACCCCAACCTCAATCCGTTCGGCAACATCCCCTATCAGCTGCTGTCGCGGGTCTCGCCCGACACGGCGCGCTCGACCTCCAACACCGCCAATGCCGAAGGCGTGTTGATCGGCAATTTGCTGCAGCTTCCAGCGGGCGGCATGCAGACCACCTTCAAGGTCGGGGCGGACACCCAGACCCTGGATTCGCGCAGCACCCTCGGCGGCGTCGCGGTGCAGCGCGACATCTCGCGCACCACCGGCAATGTGCAGGCCAGCCTGACCCTGCCGATCGCCGATCGCCTGCGCGACGTCCTGCCCATGCTGGGCAGCCTGTCGGCCAATCTCAATGTTCAATATGAGCAGTTGTCGGACTTCGGCGGCCTGTCGACGCTAGGCGCGGGCACGAATTGGACCCCGTTCGATCCGATCAGCTTCATCGTCAGCTACACCAACGAGCACGGCGCACCGACCGCCTCACAGCTGAACGACCCGATCCTGTCGACCGCCAACGTCTCGATCTACGACTTCAGCACCGGCCAGACCGTGCTGGCGACCCGCATCGAAGGCGGCAATCCCAATCTCGACGCCGACAACCGCCAGGTGTTGAAGCTGGGCGTGAACCTCAAGCCGCTGAAGAAGACGGCCAAGACCCAACTGACGGTGAGCGTCAACTACACGGCCACAAAGATCGAGGACTCGATCAACAACTTCCCATCGATCACCGCCGACATAGGGTCGGCCTTCCCTGAGCGCGTGATCCGCGACGCCAGCGGCAAGCTGATCGCGGTCGATGCCCGGCCGGTGAATTATGCCCGCTCCGAGCGCGGAGACCTGCGCTGGGGCTTCAACCTGTCGCGGCCCTTCGGCAAGCCGCGGCCAAACGTCGGCGGGCCGTTGGGCGGAGCCGGCGGGCCTCCTCCAGGCGGCGGGGAAGGCGGCGGCGGACGCATCCCAGGGGGCGGCGCCTTTGGGGGTCCCGGCGGCGGAGGCGGCAGCGGGCGTTTCGGCGGGCGTCCGGGCCAGGGCCGACTGCAGGTCTCGCTCTACCACACCTGGAAACTGAAGGACGAGATCGAGATCCGTGATGGCCTGCCGATCATCGACCGCCTGAACGGGGGGTCGGGCTCAGGGCCCGAGCACGAGGTGCAGCTGCAGGTCGGCTATTTCCAGAACGGCATGGGCGCGTTTCTGAACGGCAGCTGGCGCAGCGGCTATCGCCTGAACGGCGCGACCGCCAACCAGGACCTATACTTCTCCGACCAGGCCAATTTCAGCCTCAACCTGTTCGCCGATCTGTCGTCGCAGCCCCAGCTGCTGCGGGCCCATCCGTGGCTGCGGGGCACGCGGGTGCAACTGCAGGCCCAGAACCTGTTCGACACCCGCCAGAGCGTGCGCGACGCCCTGGGCTTCACGCCGCAGGCCTATCAGGACGATTTCCGCGATCCACTGGGCCGCACGGTCAGGATCAGCGTCCGCAAGCTGTTCGGACCGCAGCGCCCGCCGCAGCAGCCGGGACAGTCGAGCCCGCCGCTCGTCCCGCCGCCGGCGCGTTAGGCCAGAAACAACAAGAGGGGCGCGTCCAGCCGGACGCGCCCCTCTTTCGTCAATTCAGGCGGTGCGATCAGCCCCGGCCGCGATAGGGCGCCACGCCTTGGTCGGGCAGCCACAGGCCTTCCGGCGCCGGGCCCGTCTGCCAGAACACGTCGATGGGGATGCCGCCGCGCGGATACCAGTAGCCTCCGATGCGCAACCAGCGCGGAGCGGCGATCTCGACGATCTTGCGGCCGATCTTGACCGTACAGTCCTCGTGGAACGACCCGTGATTTCGGAAGCTGGTCAGATACAGCTTCAGCGACTTGCTCTCGATCAACCAGTCACCCGGCGCATAGTCGATCACCAGATGGGCGAAGTCGGGCTGGCCGGTCACCGGACATAGTGAGGTGAATTCCGGAACCACGAAACGCGCCAGATAGGTCACGTCGTTCTGCGGATTGGGTACGCGCTCGAGGACGGCCTGATCAGGGCTGGCGGCGGGCTCGACCACTTGGCCAAGCTGGGTCACATGAAGTTCGGTCATGGCCGGCATTTAGGCCCGACGCCCGCGCGAGACAAGCGCGCGCGCTGTCGCTATCACTGAGCCAAACAGGTGTTGGGAAGAGGACGAGCCATGAGCGGACGCGATTTCGACGGTTTCACGGTGGTGGTGACCGGCGCCTCCACGGGCCTGGGCCGGGCCATCGCGGTCGAAACGGCGCGACGCGGCGCGGCCTTGGTCGTCGTCAATTTCGCCCGTAGTGCGCAGGAAGCCGAGGAGACCGCGCGGCTGATCACGGCTGAGGGCGGCAGGGCCGTGCTGGTTCAAGGTGACGTGGCGCAGGACACCGACTGTCGCAAGATCGCCGAGGCGGCGGCCAGAACGGGCCGCATCGACGCCCTGTTCAACAACGCCGGGATCACCAAGTTCGCGCCCAACCACGCCGACCTCGACGCGGTGAACGCCGAGGACTTCCTGAATCTCTACGCCGTCAACGTGGTGGGCGCCTTCCAGATGGTGCGCGCGGCTCGCTCGTTGCTGGAGGCCGCGCCGCAGCCGGGCGCGGTGGTCAACACGGCCTCGATCGCCGGCGTGGTCGGCAACGGATCCTCGGTGCCCTATGCCGCCTCCAAGGGCGCGCTGACGACCATGACCCTGTCGCTGGCTCGGGCGCTGGCGCCCCGCATCCGGGTCAATGCGATCTGCCCTGGCTTCATCGACACGCCATGGTTTGGAAAGGTCATGGACGACGACCGAGTCGATCGGCTGCGAGAGCGATCTGCGGCCGCCACGCCTTTGAAAGTAGCGTCGACCGCCGAGGACATCGCGGGCGCCGCGGTGTTCCTGGCCTCGCCCGCCTCGCGCCATGTCACCGGCGAAACCCTGCTGGTCGACGCCGGCCTGCACCTGGGCGGCGCGAGCCTAGCGATGCGTTAATGCCGCAGGTAAAGCGCAAACAAACAAATTCCCGACACTGTGGCGCCCGAAGGCGTTTCTGAAGCAAAAGCGTCACACTGCGCCCAAACTTTGCACCATGCGCATCGTTTGTGCTGGCGCTTTAGACAGCGTGATTGCAACAAGGGCGCTGCCGACAACAACTCTCGTTGTGCTCAAATACGCTTGCAGGCGTCGAAGAACGACGAAGGCTCCAAAAAACCCTTCGTACGGCAAAACAGATAAGGGGATAGAACACATGAAATTTCTGAAAATCGCGCTGGTCGCCGCCGCCGCCTCCGTCGCCATGAGCGGCGCCGCCATGGCCGAAGAGCTGAAGCTGTCCGCCAACGTCGGCGTGGCCAGCGATTACATCTTCCGCGGCATCAGCAACACCAACAACAAGGGCCAAGTCTTTGGCGGCGTCGACGCCACCTACGGCATTGGCTACGCTGGCGTCTGGGCCTCGAACGTCGATTTCGGCACGCCGAACCCGGACGCGGAAATCGATGTCTATGCTGGCGTGAAGCCGGTGGTCGGCCCAGTCAGCCTGGACCTCGGCGTGATCTACTACGGCTATAGCAAGGACAAGAACGGCATCCCGGGTTCGTACAGCTACATCGAAACCAAGGCCGCGGCCTCGATCGCCGCCGGTCCCGCAACCCTCGGCGCCGCCTTCTACTACTCGCCGGAATTCCCGTCTAAGGGCGGCGAATCCTACTACGTCGAAGCCAACGGCTCCGCCCCGATCGGCGAAAAGCTGACCCTCAGCGGCGCCCTGGGCTACCAGACGGTTGACGCCAAGGGATACTTCTCGGGCGTCGACAACAACTACGTCACCTGGAACCTGGGCGTCTCGGCCGCGATCACCGATCACCTGACCGCCGACATCCGTTATTCGGACACCGACAGCCACGACTTCGGCAAGAGCCTGTACGGCTCGGCCCTGACCGTCGCCTTGAAGGCCGCGTTCTAAACCACGCTTCAAGCCTGACGAACGAGGCCGCCTCGACCTAGTCGAGGCGGCCTTTTTCATGCGTCAGGCCTGGGGCATTCCCTTGGGCGGCCGCATGAACAGCGCCGCCACGAACACCACCGCCGTCACCGCCGCGAATAGCTGGAAGGTCGGGGCGAAGGTTCCCAGACGGTCGCGCATATGGCCGCCGATCACCGGTCCTGCCGCCGACAGCGCACCCACCAGGCACGTCAGGGAGAACAGCTCGACATTGTTGCGCCGACCAAAATAGTTGAGCAGCAACAGGCTGACGGCCAGGACGGTCAGGCCAAACCCCACCCCGACGCCCACCGCATAGAGCAGCAGCAGCGGCGGCGTCGCGGCTCGGGACAGGGCTAGCAGGCCGACCACCAGCAGACCCTGGGCGAACACCAGCAGCCACTTCGGGTCGACCCGGTCGCCAATGGTCCCACCGCCCAGCCGCGCGCCGACCTGCATCAAGCCCTCAAGACTCAGCATGCCCGCCGCCACGCCCCCCGCCACGCCCAGCCCCGTGAGGTGGGCCTGGGTCAGGCTGGCGGCGGTGATCCCGGCCAGCAAATGACTGAAATAGGCCGCCAGCAGCACCAGGAACTGGGGCGTGCGCACGGCGTCGCGGACGCTCCATTCGTGGCCGGTGTGGTAGACCTTGCCCGGAAGGGTCCCGGCCCTGGCCTCGGCGTCCAGCACCGTGTCCAGCGCCGCGCCGGCTTGCTCCAGCCAGCGGGGCCCGCCCACGGCGACGGCGCAGACCAGCCCGACCACCCCGACCAGCGCCGCCTGCAGAGCCCAGTAGAGCCGCCAGTCGTCATGGGTCGCGCGCAGGATGGCGACCACCATCAGCGGCCCGGCCACCCCGCCCAGGGCGCCGAAGGTGAAGTAGATCCCGAACGGCAGGGCCCGCTGCTTGAACATCGCCGACAGCACGTGAGTGCCGGGAATCAGGGCGGCCATCTGGAAGCCGATCCCACACAGCGCCGTCCCGAGGAAATAGATCGGCAGGGCATGGACCCTCGCCAGGCAGGCCAGGCCTCCGGCCATCACCGCCACGCCGGCCAGCACCGTTCCCCGCACCCCGATCCTGCGGATCAGCAGGGCAGGCAGCCAGGACGACAGACCCGTGAACACGCCCAGGATCGAGAAGCCCGCGAAGGCCAGTTCCCAGCTCCAGCCCAGCTCCTGGACCATGGCCGGGATGACGATCCCCAGCGACGAATAGGTGGCCGCGGTAATCAGGAAGAGCAGCAGGCTAAACGCCGCGACCAGCAGCCAGGGACGGACGTGGGGAGAGAGCCGCGAGAAGGTGAGCTCGGTCATCAGAACGTCCGCTTCAAGGTCACGCGCCATTCCCGCCCCTTGCCGGGCAGGGCTCCAAGATTGGCATAGGTGTCGGCGTCGGGGGTGAAATAGAGCGTGTCGAAGAGGTTCTCGACATTGAGTTCGGCCGTGTAGGGCCCATGCGACAGATAGGCCGAGGCGTTCACAACGGCGTAGGCGGGATAGGTCACCGCGTCCTGCACCGTGCCGGAGGTCTTGGTCACGTGGGTGACGCCCAGGGTCGCGCCTGCCGAGCCCCAGTCGTGAACGTCGCTGGTATAGGCGGCGTAGAGGCTGACCACCGAGTTTGGGATCAGGCTGTAGTCATAGTCCCCTGCCCGGCCCGGCAAGCCACTTGGCCCGCCGAACGACCAGATCACGTAGGAGCCGCCATAGGCCTGCGCCCCGGGCACGCCCGCCGTATAGGCCGGAATATATTGGAACGAGGTGTCGGGTCCCTCGACCGTCGTGTGCTGGGCGTTGCCGGTCGCCGTGAAGCTGAGATGGTTTGAGGCCAGCCATCGCACCTCCACCTCGACGCCCTTGGCCCGTGTGCTCTGGACGATCGGCGTCAGGCCCGACAGCTGGGTGCGGTTTTGGCGATAGCCGGCCAGGGAACCGACCAGGGTTCCGTGCAGAAGTTGGACCTTCACCCCAGCCTCGGCCAGGTCGCCGCTCGACAGCCACGACCCATCGGCGACCAGGCCCGGGGCGAGGTCTCCAGCCTGGCTGACCTCCAGGGCCGAGGCCTTGGCGTAGCTGACATAGGGCATCAGGCCGATGGGAGTCTGATAGGTCAGGCTGGCGCTGTAGGTCGCCTTGCCTCGGCTGTCGGTCTGGCGGCCAGGCACGGTGAAGGGCAGGAAGCCGGTATCGTTGGCTGCGACGTCATAGTCGTCATAGCGGCCGCCCAGGGTCAGGGTCAGGTGATCCAGCTTGACGTCGCTGGTGAAGAACAGGCCCGCCTGGCGCCACGTGCTGCTGTTGTCATTCTCCCATTGAAGGCCCTGGACGTCCGCCGGTTCGGTGCTGAAGGGGCTGTCGATGATGTCGGTGGGCGTCGCGCCGAAGGCGATGTCGCGGCGGTCGATGGCGATCATGCCGCTGTTGAAGCTCTCGCGCCGCCGTCCTTCGAACCGGCGATAGCTGGCGCCGACGATCGACTGGGTGCTCACCGCTCCGAAGTCGCGCTCGAACGCGTAGCTGGCCCGCGCCTCCCACACCGCGCTGTCGAACCAGGCCGGGTAGCCGTACGAGACAAAGCGCCTGTTCTCCTGGTCGTCATAGAACAGCTGCAGCTTCAGCACGCCGCCGTCGTCGAACCGCTTGGCCAGATCGAGATAGAGGGTGTTGGTGCGGGTCGTGGAGAAGTCTGCGGGGCTGATGTGCACGGTGCGCGGCGACAGCTTGGTCGTGCCCACCCCTGTGTCCAGAGTATGGTTGGGGTCACTCTTGGGGACGGCGCCATAAGCGATGTAGAGCGCGCTGCCGAACGGATAGAAGCCCACCTCGCCCGGGGTTAGCCGGCCGTTGCCGTCAGCGTCGACCAAGGTGGTGTCGCGGCCGGTGACATAGGTCTGGTGGTCGATCAGGTCCTGGGTCAGGCGGTTCCAGCCGGGCGTCTGCACGTCGCCGGTCGAATGATAGACCATGCCGCCGAACGCCGTGCTCCACCCGCCGCCCAAGTCGAAGTCGGCCGACACCTCGGCCAACTGCCGCTTGGGATGCAGTCCCCGGTAGAAGCTTTTTGAATCGTCGACCTCGCCATAGGCGTAGACCCCGCCATCGGCCGCGCCCAGCTTGACCGGCAGGGCGATCTGGCCCGTGAGGTTCTTCTTGTCGTAGGCTCCAACAGTGGCCGTGAGCTCGCCCCTGGGATCGGTCAGGAACCGGCCCTCGTCACGCGCCGACTTGGGGATGAAGTTCAGCATGCCGCCAACCTTGCCCGCGCCGTAGAGCGGCGTGGGCGGGCCGCGCATGATCTCGATCTGCGCCGCGCCACCGATCGGGGTGGCATAGGTCCCGCGGTTCTCCACCCGCTTGAAGCCGCGGAAATAGTTCTCGGCCAAGGTGCCGCGAATATTGAGCGCGCCGGGCACGCCATAGAAGCTGGCGGTGTAGGTCCCGGGCGAGACGGCGGTCAGGCCGTCCAGCGTCTCGACGCCGAACCGCTGGAGCATGGTGTCGCTGACGAAGCTGGCCGAGCGAGGCGTTTCCAGCAACGGCTTTTCAAGGCCGAAAACGGTGGTGCTGGGCTGCTTTTCCAGCAGGCCTGCCCTGTCGCGGGCCAGGACCAGCACCTCATCGACGGCGTTCTGGGGGCTCGCGTCCTGGGCCTTGCCCAGGCTCGCCGTCATCAGGCCCATGGACATGGCGGTAACGAACAGGCGAACGCGGCTTGGCATCGAGTGGGCTCCACGGCGCCGGAATGGCGGCAAGGCCAGGAGATGGGAGGTTACGCAACGTTCGTCAAAACATTATCTGACATTTCAGACGATCTTGTCTGGTGGCGCTATTGGCCAATGCAAAGGCGTCCGCGCCTGGACGCCGCTATCCCGCCAACATCGGCCGAGCGGCCTCGGGCATGATGTTGAGCACGCGCATCATCGCCAACCGGGCGCCGTCGATATTGCCCAGGGCGATAACGTCGGCGACGTCGCGGTGCTGCTGGACGTCGGCGATCAGCTCGGCCTCGGTCGCCGCGCCGAACGAAAACACCCAGTAACGCGCGGCCTTGTGCTGCAAGGGGATCAGGATGCGGGCCAGGGCCATGTTGCCGCCGGCCCGGGCGACGGCGGCGTGGAAGCGTTGGTCCATGGCCACCAGGGTCGGCAGGTCGCGGGCGCGGGCCGCGTCTTCGCCGCCGTCGAAGGCCGCGCGGATGGCGGCGGCTTCGGCCTTGCTGGCGTATTTGGCCGCCAGGCCAGCGCAGTGCGGCTCGATCAGGGCCCTGGCCTCATAGCCCTGGCGCAGCTCAACTAGGTCAAGCGGCGCCACCGTGGTGCCCGAGCGAGCCCGGCGGATCACCAGCCCCTCCAGCGCCAGCCGGCCCAGGGCGTCGCGCACACCGGCGAGGCCCGCATCGTAGCGCGCGGCCAGCGACTGCTCGTCCAGCCGACCGCCGGGCGCCAGACGACCCAGGATCAGGTCCAGCAGGATGCGTTCGTAGACCTTGGCCTTCTGCAGGTCGGGCGACCAGTCCTCAAGGCCGGAGGATGAACAGACATCCAGCACCAGGATCCGGTCGCGGGCGCCGCCGGCCAGAGCATCGTCGGGAGCCATCAGTTGTCGCAAGGGATCGGCTCCGCAAAGAGTGAGCCTGATATGTACGGTGAAATTTTAGCTGGCGCTAGCGAGCGATCTACTTAGGGACGTAGGATCGGCTGAATCGAGGACGTGAGGATACGCATCCGCCATCGGCGCCTAGAGCATTTCCCGACCTGACTGCGTCAGGCCGTGAGCTCTAATCTTCTGTTTTGACGCATTTTTCTTCACGCGAACCGAAACCACTTCGCTCGAACAATGCCCTAGAACGCTGGCACCACCGCGCCGTGATAATGCTGCTCCATGAACGCCGCGACCTCGGGCGTGGTCAGGGCCTTGGCCAGCTTCTGGACGCGCGGGTCGTCCTTGTTGTCCGGACGGGCGACCAGATAGTTCACATAGGGGCTTTTCTTGTCCTCGATCAGCAGGGCGTCCTTGGACGGGTCCAGCTTGGCGTCGAGGGCGAAGTTAGTGTTGATCACCGCCAAATCGACCTCGCTGAGCGTGCGCGGCAGGGTCGCGCCTTCCAGTTCCTTGAACTTCAGGCCCTTGGGATTGCTGTCGATGTCCTTCAGGCTCAGCCCCTTCTTGCCGAGGTCCAGCCCGATGACGTTGTTGCGGGCCAGCAGCCGCAGCGCCCGATCCTCGGTGCTGGCGTCATTGGGGATCGCCACGGTGGCGCCCTGCGGCAGGTCGGCGATGGTCTTGTGCTTGCGCGAATAGGCGCCGATCGGCTCGATGTGCACGCCGATCACCGGGACGAGGTTGGTGCCCTTGTCGGCGTTGAAGGTCTCCAGATAGGGCAGGGTCTCGAAATAGCTGACGTCCATGCGCTTCTCGGCGACCTGGGTGTTGGGCTGGACATAGTCGTTGAAGACCTTGATCTCGATCTTCAGGCCCTGGGCCGCCAGCTTGGGCTTGATGAATTCCAGCACCTCGGCGTGGGGCACGGCCGTGGCGGCCACCGTCAGAGTATCGCCGGCGCTCGGCGCGGGCTGCCGCGAGCAGGCCGCGATCATAAGAGCGGCGAGGCTGAGAAGGGCGGCGCGGCGGGCGACCATGAACGGCTCCATTAAGGCGATTGGACGGGTAGGCTATTGCCCGGTTGCAGGCGGATGGCGAAATCAGTTTTCCTGAACCAGGGCCTAGAGTCTCGGTTCTTGTTGGGGATCATTGTCGGGGATCGTTGAGGTCGCCGCCTTGACCTCGCCGCCAAACAGGGCGCCTGAAGAGCTATGGCCAAAGAAACCGTCTACATCGTCCAAGCCTACAAGGCCGGCCGCGGCAAGGGCCTGAAAGCCGAGCAGCAGGTGGGCTGCAAGGACGCGGAGGAAGCCCGCCGCAAGGCCGAGCGCCTGGCTCCGATCCGCGAAGGCGTGGTGGCCTTCGCCGCCTCGGCCGACGTCGAACTCGGGGACTACGATGAAAACCCGGTGATCATCTTCAAGGCGGGCCGGCTGCCGTTCCCGTTCGACCAGGCCTGACCTATTCCTCGTTCGCCGGCTCTTCCGGCCCAGCGATCGTCCAGCTTGACAGGAAGTCGGGGTTTTCCACCGTCTCGCCGTCGGCCAGCGGATAGAGCCCCGGCGCGGCGGCGGTGATGTTCGAGGTCTGGGGCGGCAGGGTCGTGGTGTCGCCGTCCTGCCGGCCCAGCAGGTCGAGCAACAGACCCTCGTCGGCGTCGGCGGTGATCACCACGCCATGGAAGGCCTCGCGGCCCTGAAGCTCGCCTTCGGCGTCGAGGAGGGTCAGATTCACCAGCATGATCTTGCCGACCAGGGTCTGGGCGAAGGCCTCGTCCCAGTGCTCGGGCGGCGGGGCGGTGAGGATGGGCATGTCGTCTTCGGTCATCGTCTCTTTCAATCCACGGGACGGGGACAGGCCCGTGGGCCTGTCCCCAATCGTATCAGCGGTGCGAAACCCGGCGCACCACCGCGTCGCCGACCATCTGCAGCGCCTGGACCAGCACCAGCAGCAGCACCACGGTCACCACCATCACGTCGGTCTGGAAACGCTGATAGCCGAAGCGAATGGCCAGGTCGCCCAAGCCGCCCGCCCCGACCACGCCGGCCATGGCGGTGTAGGACACCAGGGCGATGGCCGTCACCGTCGCCGCGGCAATCAGGCCCGGCATGGCCTCGGGCAACAAGGCCCCCAGCACGACCTGCCGACGCTTGGCGCCCATGGCGAAGCTGGCCTCGATGACGCCCTTGTCCACTTCGCGCAGGGCGGTCTCGACCAAGCGCGCGAAGAACGGCGCGGCGCCGACCACCAGCGGCGGGATCGCCCCGGCCACGCCCAGCGATGTGCCGACCAGGGCGACGGTCAGCGGGATCATCACGATCAGCAGGATCACGAACGGCACCGAGCGCAGGATGTTGATCACCAGCGAAAGCACGCCGTTAGCCGCGCGGTTGCGCAGCATCTGGCCCGGTCCCGTCAGGAACAGGATCACCCCCAGGGGCAGACCCAGGATCACGGTCAGCCCCATCGACCCGCCCAGCATCGCCAGGGTGTCGAGCGTGGCCTGGCCGATCTCGGACCAATCCACGTTCTGGAAGAGGGCGATATTCTGGAGGAAGGCGTTCATTGGCCGGCCTCCGTCAGCAGATCAACCCGGACGCCGTCGGCCTGGAACCGGGCAATGGCCGCCTCGACGTCGCCCCCGGTCAGGGCCAGGGTCAGCTGACCATAGGGCGTGTCGCGCAGGCGGTGGATGCGGCCGCCAAGGATCGAATAGTCGACGCCGGTCTCGCGGGCCACCAGGCCCAGGATCGGCTTGTAGGTCGCCTCGCCGCGGAAGGTCAGCCGCACCACGCGGCCACCGACCAGGGCGCCGTGGGCCGCAACTCCATCGGCCTCGTTCACGAAACGCCGCGCCGTGGGACTGGCCGGATGCAGGAACACCGCCTCGACGGGGCCGCTTTCCACTACCGCTCCGCCTTCAAGCACCGCCACCCGATCACAGACCCGGCGCACGACGTCCATCTCGTGGGTGATCAGCACGATGGTGAGACCGAGCTCGCGATTGAGGTTGGAGACCAGGTCCAGGATCTGCTCGGTGGTTTCGGGATCCAGCGCGCTGGTGGCCTCGTCGCACAGCAGCACCTTCGGGTCTGTCGCCAGGGCCCTGGCGATGCCGACCCGCTGCTTCTGGCCGCCCGACAGCTGGGCGGGATACTTGTTGGCGAACTCCGACAGCCCCACCCGCGCCAGCAATTCGGCGGTGCGCGCCTTGACCTCGGCGCCCGGCCGTCCGGCCAGCTTCAGCGGAAAGGCGACATTGCCGGCCACGGTCTTGGACGACAGCAGGTTGAAATGCTGGAAGATCATGCCGACCCGGCGACGCAGGGCGCGCAGGCCCTCGACGCCCAAGGCCGCCACGTCGTCGCCATCGACCAGGATCTGGCCACTCGACGGCGTTTCCAGGCCATTGATCAGCCGGATCAGGGTCGATTTGCCCGCCCCCGAAGCGCCGATCACGCCGAACACCTCGCCAGGGGCGACCGACAGAGACACGCCGCTGAGCGCGGCGCGGCCGTTGCCGGCATAGGTTTTGGAAACGTTGTCGAAGGTGATCACGGGCTGGCTCGAAGATTGTGGAGCGGCAGCATTTAGGCGCTGACGCTCCTCTTGGCGAGGGGCGGGCCCTACTGCCCCGCGCCGCCACGCTCCCCTGTGCCGCCGCAGGCGCCTTTCCAACGTGATGACGGCGGCGGCGCCGCGATAGGGTCGCCCCCTTGGCGGCGCGGCCCCCTCCCCCTATACGGGCTCAGGCGAGACCGTGCGGGCGTGGCGAAACTGGTAGACGCGCCGGACTTAAAATCCGTCGGGAGCAATCCCATGCCGGTTCGACCCCGGCCGCCCGCACCAGTCAGCGCCGCGCGCCGTCTTCCCTGGCCGCCTCGAACGCCCGCCCCATCCCGAACGGTGCAAGAATGCATTGCGGCCCCCGAGGGCCACGCCGATGGTTGAGCCTCACGTTCCCGTATCGGACACGGCCTTGAATAGGTCCCCTGGTCCCGACCCCATCGATGTCGCTGTCGCAACCCGGATCCGGGTTCAGCGCCGCCACCTGAGGATCAGCCGGGACGACCTGGCCCAGACCCTGGGCCTCACCTTCCAGCAGGTTCAGAAATACGAGCGCGGAACCAATCGGGGTCAGCCCCTCGATGCTGGTGCGGACCGCCGCCGCGATTGCAGACAACGGTCGCCAGCCTGCTGGGCGAGGACAAGGCCGTCGTGGAGCCGGAGTGGGAATAGGCCTCCCGAGCGCCCTTACGAACCCGCGACACGTTCGATCCCCGTCGCGCCCACGCCCTCCAGCGCGGCAACCAGGTCTTCCACCGCCGCATCAACCAGCGCTTCGTCGCGCCCCCGGATCACCAGGTTGGCGCCATAGACATCGGGCGGCGCGAAAAACGGATAACTGCCGATCGACAGGTCCGGATGGGCCTTGGCCACCGCCTCCAGCGGCGCGGCGATCGCGCCCTCGCCGGTGCCGGTGACCCGGACGGTCTTGCTGATCACCACCGCCCCGGTGCGCAGACGCGGGCCAACGTCGTTCAGCATGCCGCGCATGATGGCCGGCACACCGGCCAGCACGAAGACATTGCCGATCTGGAAGCCCGGCGGACCCTGCACGGGGTTCTTCACCAGGGTCCCGCCCTCGGGCACATGGGCCATGCGCCGGCGGGCGGCGTTAGGCTCGCCCCAGCGCTCGCGCAGCAGGGCCATGATCTCGGGATGCTCGGGCGCGGTGACACCGAATGCCTTGGCCACCGAATCGGCGGTGATGTCGTCATGCGTGGGGCCGATGCCGCCGGTGGTGACCACATAGTCGTAGCGGGTCCGCAGGGCGTTGACCGCGTCGATGATCTCCTGCTCGATATCGGGCACCACCCGCACCTCGCAGACATCGACGCCGTAGGTCGCCAGATATTTGGCGATGGCGTTGAGGTTCACGTCTTGCGTTCGACCCGACAGGATCTCATCGCCGATGATCAGAACCGCCGCCGTCACGCGCTCGCCAGTCTTGGCTTGGGTGGTGGTCATGGTCTCGATCCCTTACATCCGAATGTTTCACCGACCGACTTAAGGCTCCCATGCTTCTCCCGCAACCGATGGCGCGCGGCGTGATCGTCGAGCGCTACAAGCGCTTCTTCGTCGACTTGGTGCTGGACGACGGCCGCGAGATCACCGCGCACGTGCCCAACCCGGGCGCGATGCTGGGACTGAAGGATCCCGGCCTGGCCGGCTGGGTGTCGTGGTCAGGCGACCCAAAGCGCAAGCTGGCCTGGACGCTGCAGCTGGTCGAGGCCGATCGCGGCCTGGTGGGCGTCAACACCATGAACCCCAACAAGCTGGTCGCCGAAGCGCTGGCGGCCGACACCATCCCGGAGCTGGCCGGCTATTCCGTGATCCGCCCAGAAGTCAAATACAGCGAGGCCAGCCGCGTTGATTTCCTGCTGACCCATCCGGATCGCCCGTCGTGCTGGCTGGAGGTCAAGAACTGCCACTTCCGTCGTGGTGGGACCCTGGCCGAGTTCCCCGACTGCGTGGCGGCCCGCAGCGCCAGGCACCTGAAGGACCTGGCCGCCGAGGTCGCCAAGGGCGGGCGGGCCGTGCAGCTGTTCGTCATCCAGCGCACCGACTGCGACAGCTTCGCCGCCTGCGCGGACCTGGATCCGGTCTATGCCAAGGGTCTGAACGACGCGGCGGCAGCGGGCGTTGAAGTTCTGTGCTATGGTTGCGACATAAGCCCGACGCAGATCCGCATTTCCCGGCGCATCCCCTGGCGGGACGCACCGGCCGTTTGAGACGAAGCCGCCATGACCCTAGACGACACGGCCGAGATCGAAGCCGAGACCCGCACCGGCGCCATCAAGCTGCACAAGCCTTCCGACTTCGAGGGCATGCGCAAGGCCGGCAAGCTGGCGGCCGAGTGCCTGGACATGCTGATCCCGCACGTCGCGCCAGGCGTGTCGTCGGACTATCTGGACACCTTGGCCCGGGAATTCATCCTCGACCAGGGCGCCCTGCCCGCCTGCCTGTTCTATCGCGGCTATCCCAAGACGGTCTGCATCTCGCGCAACCATGTGGTCTGCCACGGCATCCCCGGCGAATGGGCGCTGCGCGAAGGCGACATCGTCAATATTGACGTTACGGTCATCGTCGATGGCTGGCACGGCGACACCTCGCGGATGTACGGGGTGGGCGAAGTGGGCCCGCGCGCCCGCCGCCTGGTCGAGATCACCTATGAGGGCATGGCCCGTGGCCTGGCCGCCGTGAAGCCGGGCGCGACCCTGGGCGACATCGGCTACGCCATCCAGTCCTATGTCGAGGCCCAGCGCTGCTCGGTGGTGCGCGACTTCTGCGGCCATGGCCTGGGCAAGGTGTTCCACGACGCGCCCAACATCCTGCACTTTGGCCGTCCGGGCCAGGGCGCGGTGCTGAAGCCGGGCATGTTCTTCACCGTCGAGCCGATGGTCAATCTGGGCAAGAGCGCAGTCAAGGTGCTGGGCGACGGCTGGACGGCCGTGACCCGCGACAAGTCGCTGTCGGCCCAATGCGAGCACTCGATCGGCGTGACCAAGGATGGCTACGAGGTGTTCACCGGCTCGCCGACCGGGCTGTTCCAGCCGCCGATCCTGGGCGGGTAAGCCCCTAGAGCAAGCCGCGCGATGTAGGAATCGCACGGCTTGCTCCAGACTTTTGTTTTCGCATCGCTTTTGCGGAAAACCGGTGGCCACTTTTCCGCGCGATGCTCTAGCCACTCGACAACCGATAATTGATCTGCCCTACTCGCTGCTCGCATGACGAGGGCGAGATGGTCAGTGGCAGATCACTGAAGGCGACCGGGGTCGAAGACACCGCGCCCAGCAGGCCGGAGCCCAGCCACGCTCTTGGCCACCGCGAGCGCCTGCGCGAACGCACCAAGGCCGGCGGCCTTGGTGCCCTGCCTGACTACGAACTGCTGGAACTCTACCTCTTCCGCACCTTCGCGCGCGGCGACGTCAAGCCGATGGCCAAGGCGCTATTGGCCCGGTTCGGCTCGTTCGGGGCGACGATCAGCGCCTCGATCGAGGACTTGAAGACCGTGCCGGGGATCGCCGAGAACGCGGCGATCGACATCAAGCTCTTGCATGAGGCCGCCTTGCGAGCCGGGCGCGACAAGATCGCAAAGCGGCCGGTGATCTCGTCCTGGACGGCGCTGCTAAGCTATGTCCGCGTCGCCCTGGCCAATGAGCCGCGCGAACAGTTTCGGGTGCTGTTCCTGGACAACAAGAACCAACTGATCGCCGACGAGATTCTCAACCATGGCACGGTCGATCACGCCCCAGTCTATCCGCGTGAGGTGATGCGCCGGGCGCTGGAGCTTTCCAGCTCCAACATCATCCTGCTGCACAACCACCCCTCGGGCGACCCCACGCCGTCGCGGCCTGACATCGAGATGACCAAGCAGATCGTCGAGGCCGGGCGAGCACTGAAGATCAATGTCCACGACCACCTGGTCGTGGGGCGTGATGGCGTGGCCAGCTTCAAGGCGTTGGGGCTGTTTTAAAAATCCTCCCCCTGTGGGGGAGGTGTCGGCGCAGCCGACGGTGGGGGGAGTGATCGGATGGTCGCATCCTGGACCAATCCCAAAACTCCCCCCGCCGATCGCTGCGCGATCACCTCCCCCACAGGGGGAGGAACACCTTGACCGCATCCCCCCAATCCCGGAGCGTGGCCGAGCAACCTGTTTCGGAGCCCCAATGTCCCGCCTGCTTCTCGCCCTGCTCGGCTCCGTAGCCCTTCTCGCCCCCGCCGCCGACGCCGCCGACGCGCCCATTTCCAAGGCCGATCGCGCCGCCCACGAGGGCTACCTGATCCTCGACACCCACCTCGACACCCCTGAGCACTTCGCCCGCCAGGGCTGGAGCATGGTCGATCGCCATGCGGTGACGATGGATGGCACCGAGGTGGACCTGCCGCGCATGAACGAGGGCGGCCTGGATGGCGGGTTCTTCGTGATCTACACCACGCAAGGCGCCCTGACCGCCGAGGGCTATCGCGGCGCTCGCGACTTCGCCCTGAACCGCGCCACCGAGATCCGCGAGATGGTCGCGGCCCACGCCGACAAGTTCGAGCTGGCCTACACCGCCGACGACGCCGCGCGGATCAACAAGTCCGGCAAGAAATTCGTCTTCCAGAGCATCGAGAACAGCTGGCCGATGGGTGAGGACCTCACCCTGATGCAAACCTTCCACGCCACCGGCGTGCGCCTGGCCGGGCCGGTGCACTTCAAGAACAACCAGTTCGCCGACAGCTCGACCGACAAGCCGATCTGGCATGGCTTCTCGCCGCTGGGCCTGCGCTGGCTGGCCGAGGCCAACCGGCTGGGCATCGTCATCGACGTCAGCCACGCCTCGGACGACGTGGTCGATCAGGCGGTGCTGCTGTCAAAGGTCCCGATCATCGCCTCGCACTCGGGCGCCAAGGCGGTCTTCGACCACCCGCGCAATCTGGACGATGTACGCCTGAAGAAGATCGCTGAGGCCGGCGGGGTGATCTGCATCAACTCGGTCTATCTGAAAGCCACGCCCACCAGCCCCGAGCGCAAGGCCGCGTTCGAAGCGATCGGCAAGGCGCCCGACAGCGAAACGGCCAGCGAGGCCGAGATCGTCGCGTTTCTGAAGAAGAAGGCCGTTATCGACGCCAGGTATCCGCCGATCCGCGCCAGCTTCGAGGACTTCATGGGCAGTCTGCTGCACACCCTCAAGCTGGTCGGTCCCGAGTATGTCGGCATCGGCGCCGACTGGGACGGCGGCGGCGGCGTGGTCGGCTTCGAGGACGTCGCTGACCTGCCCAAGGTCACCGCCCGGCTGAAGGCGGCCGGCTATACCGACGCCGACCTGGCGGCGATCTGGGGCGGCAACGTGCTGCGCGTGATGAAGCAGGCGCAGGACTATGCCAAGACGGCGGCGAAGTAGGGGCGGACACTTGCCCCCTACGGACCGCTTCGCGGTCGTCTTCCCCCAGAGGGGGAAGAGCTTAGCCGCCGCCAATAGCGCGAGGCTCCGCCCCCTATGGGGGCGGACAGACCGCGCAGCGGTCAGGTGGGGGCAAGTCTAGGTCTTCCCCTGCCCCACGCATCCCAGAACCGCCACCCCATCAACACCGCCAGGATCGCCGCATAGGCCAGGGGCGGGCGATGGTCGGCCTTCACCAGCAGATAATAGTGGGCCACGCCCAGCGGCACGATCAGGTAGATCAGCCAGTGGATCCTCTGCCAGGTCGCCCGGCCCAGCCGGCGGATCATGCCGTTGGTCGAGGTCACCGCCAGCGGGATCAGCAGCGTGAAAGCCCCCATGCCCAGGGTGATGAAGGGCCGCTTGAGGATGTCCTTCCACAGCTGGCCCCAGTCGAAATAGAGATCGACGCCGATATAGGTCAGCAGGTGCAGGCAGATATAGCTGAAGGCGAACAGGCCGATGGTCCGCCGGAAGCGTACGAGGCGCGGCTTCTTCAGTATCCGGGCGGCGGGCGTCACCGCCAGGCCGACCAGCAACAGGCGCAGGCCCCAGACGCCGATCTGGCGGATCAGGGTCTCGATCGGATTGGCCCCCAGGTCGCCGCTGAACCCCCGCCAGGCCAGCCAGACCAGCGGCGCGAGACAGGCCAGCCAGACGGCGGCGTAGACGAGGTTGTCCCGGGTCTTGGAGGGCCGCTTCTTGGCCGCGACCCGCTTCAACGTCGCGTCCATCAGAAGGTCTTCCGCAGGTCCATGCCGCGATAGAGGTCGGCGACGTACTGGCCATAACCGTTAAATGGCAAGGTCTCGCGGCGGCGAAACTCGCCGATCCGGCGCTCGGTGGCCTGGGACCAGCGAGGGTGGTCGACAGCGGGATTGACGTTCGAATAGAAGCCGTATTCGCGCGGGGCCAGCACGTTCCAGGCGGTGGCCGGCATACGCTCGACCAGGCTGATCTTGACGATCGACTTGATGCCCTTGAAGCCATATTTCCACGGGACGACCAGCCGCAGCGGCGCGCCGTTCTGGTTGGGCAACACGTCGCCATAGAGGCCCACGGCCAAGATGGCCAGCGGGTGCGTCGCCTCGTCGATGCGCAGGCCCTCGCGATAGGGCCACTGCAGGGTGTCCCATTTCTGGCCCGGCATTTCAGAGGGACGCATCAGGGTTTCGAAGGCCACGAACTTGGCCTTTGAGGTCGGCTTGACCGCCGCGATCAGGTCCTTCAGCGGGAAGCCGACCCAGGGGATGACCATCGACCAGCCCTCGACGCAGCGCATGCGATAGATGCGCTCCTCGAGCTTCTGGCCCTTGATCAGGTCGTCGATGGCGAAGGTCGTCGGGGCCTCGCAGGCGCCGTCGACCCGCACGGTCCACGGCCGGGTCTTCAAGGACCCGGCGTTCTCGCCGGGGTCCTCCTTGTTGACCCCAAATTCGTAGAAGTTGTTGTAGGTGGTGATGTCTTTCTTGGGGGTCCGCGCCTCGGTGGTCGAGAAGCCCGGCTTGTAGGCCAGACCCCGGGCGTTCGCCGCGCCGCCCGCCCCCGCCAGACCCAATCCCGCCGCGCCTGCGATGAACTGCCGCCGGCGCAGGTAGAGGCCCTGATCGGTGACGTCGTTGTCGGTCAGGTCGGGGGCGTTGCGGATCAGCATGGCGGGGTTCCGGGCGGGGTCTTCATAGGAAGATACGTGCTGGGAGGGGGTTTGGTTACATCGAAAAGCTCCTCCCCCTGTGGGGGAGGCGGCCGAAGGCCGGTGGGGGGAGCTTTGGGTCGCCCTGTCCGGGTCGTGGCCGTCGGCCGATCATTCCCCCCACCGTCGGCTTCGCCGACACCTCCCCCAGAGGTATCTATATACGTGCTTGACCACAAAGCTTGACTCTCATCCATCGGCGCCTGAGCTTGGCGTCTATGGCGGAAGAGAATGTCGAAAATCCCACAGTCGAAGAGTTCTCAGCGTGGCTCATTCCAGCCGCCGCCTTGGTTGCGCTTCCTGATTTAGCGCCTGAGATGGCCGTTAGAACGATACTGGGACGGGCGAAAAGTGGGCTTGTGGTCGCCGCAGCATCAGCAATGACTTGGTCAAGCCAGGGCGAACAAAAGACCGCAAAGATTGTGACGATCGATCCGAACTGGTGGGATAAGGCCGGCGGCCATATCGACGAAACGTGGTCTAAGTTTTGGCATGTTGGCGACATGGACGTTCACATTCGGGACCGGATGGGTTCGCTGGTCGTGAACTTGTTCGACGTGCGATTCGAGCCCTTTGGTATTCACGCTATATCGGGTGGTCTGATTGTGCGGAGCGCCAGCACAATTCAGGCGCTGATCGCAGCGCCCTCCGAGCCAGAGGCGGGGTCGCGGCGGGAGACCCCAAGCATCGCGCTCGAGAGGAGCGTAAGCGAGGGCCAGCTTAAGGCCTGGGCAAAAACCTACCTCGCATCGCGCCCCGGCATGGTGCACGACGAAATCGCCGAGGCTGCTTCCAAACACTTCCACCCGCGCACGGTTACTCGCCGCCCCCTCAGAAGCGCAATCAAACTGGCGAATTACCCGGTAAGGGTCGGAAAACCCTCCAAAAATAGAAACAAGCCGGCGAATTAACCGGCGAATTAGAAACCCGTGGACGGCGGTTTTTGCCGCCGCGATCTTCTCGTTGTGCGTTGCACCGCCCCGCTTCGGGGTAAAATTGGTGCAGCCGCTTCGATCGGCGAGAAGGAGACGACATGACGGATTGATGAGGCCCAGAAACGGAAACGGCTCACCCCTGCCAGGGGGCGAGCCGCTGTCCGAGTATCACCGCGTTGCGGGGATCCAAGGCCTCTCGTTAGAGCCCGAAGAATCTCACGACGCGGTTCCTTTCACAAGCCCAATATGGAGGAACCCATGGGCCTGATCGACCGTGTGCGGGTGAAAGAACACCGCCGCATCAGCAAGCGTGGGCGTATCGAGCGCGTCCGCGAACATTGCCGCCCGAAGCCGCATCGCCGCTGCTAATCGGGCTGGCCCGGCTTGTTCTTCGGAGCGGGCCGGGCCGCTTTCTTCTTCGCTCCCGGAGGTGGCGTGACCTCTTCGGGTTTGGTCTGGGCGTAGCGCGCCAAGGCCTCCCCAAAGTCCATGTCTAGAAATAGCGCCGGTTCCGTCTTCTTGCTGGTCATGCGATCAGCGCCTTGTAGGTCAGGCGGCATTCGATGCCGTCCAGCAACGCGCCGAAGCGTTGGCCCTTGGCGATGTCGCGGCGGTTATAGCGGAAGGTCATTTCGCCAACGTAGCGGTCCAGATGCTTTGGCGACACCCAGTGATGAACGCCGATGATCTGGCGCTTAAGTTGCGACCAGACGCCTTCAATCGAGTTCGTGTGGAAGTCGCCCTTGCGGTACTGGCCAGCGCTGTGACGGACAACGCCATGGTTGAAGGTGCGGCCAAGGTGGCGATAGCCCGCGTGCTCGTCGGTCGAGACCGAAGTGGCTCCCGGCGAAACGACCTCATGGACGAAGCCGTCCAGCGTGGCGGTGTTGGTCGAGGTGACGACGCGGGCGACCACATCGCCGTCCCGGCTCACAGCGCCGATGACGGCAGTCTTCCCTGCGGTCCCGTTGATGCCCTTGCGCTTGCTCTTGGGCTTGTTGCTTTCCTTGCCGCCCACATAGGTCTCATCGACTTCCACATCGCCCGACAGCGGGGCGTTGAAGCTGTCGGTGCGAGCTGCGTGACGCAGGCGGTGCAGAACGAACCAAGCCGACTTCTGCGTGATGCCAAGATCGGTCGCCAGCGTGGTCGAGGCGATGCCCTTGGGGTGGTTCGTGATCATCCAGATCGCCGTGTACCAAGTGCGGAGCGGCAGCTTGGTATCTTGAAAGATCGTGCCGACCTTGATCGAGAAGCGCTTGCGGCAGGTGTAGCACTTGTGGGTGTTCGTGCCAGTCAGGGTGCCGATCTTGGTCTCGTCCGCGTTGCCGCACAGCGGGCAGAACTTGCCGTTCTTCCAACGCGAGGCCGTCAGGTGGTCGATAGCCGATTGCTCAGTCGGGAAGGCCCGGAAGAGCTGGATCAGGTTGTCGAATTTCTGGATCACGGCGGCGGCTCCTGCTGCAACCGTTATCCCTCAATCCGATGACTGGGTCAAGCACGTATATAGCTCCCTCCCCCAGAGGGGGAGGACCTATCTCACCACCGCTTCAAACCCCGCCCGCGCCGCCGCCTTGGCCTTGGCCAGCTTGCCCTTCAGCGACCCGAACGCCCGAACACCGCCCGCCCGCGCCATAAGCGCCCGAAACGCCTTGGGTTCGGTGTCGGGATCGTGCCCATCCTCCAACGCCACCTTCAGCAGTTGCGACAGGTCCTGCTCCAGCCGCCAGGCCGCCTCCAGCGACGCCATCGCGGTCTTGTCGCCAAGTCCAGCCGCCTGCAGCGCCACCAGCGCCTCGCCGGTGTTCTGCGCCAGCGGACCTCCATCCGCCGCATGCACGAGTTGCAGGAACTGGGCGGCGAACTCGATATCGACAAGGCCGCCGGGCGTCAGCTTGAGGTCCCAGTCGCCCTTGCCGGGCCGCTCGTCCTCCATCAACTGGCGCATCTCCAGCACATCGACGGCGGTGTTCCTGCGATCGCGGGCGCGGCGCAGAGCCCCCGCGATCGCGCCCTCGGCCCGCGCCTGGAAGCCCGGCGACGAGGCCCAGACCACCCGCGCCCGCGTCAGGGCCAGCAGCTCCCAGGTCTCGGCCTCGCGGTCGTAATAGTCCTCGAAGGCCGCGAAGCTGACCGCCACAGGCCCCTTGGTCCCTGACGGTCGTAGCTTGAGATCCACCTCGTAGAGCGTGCCCTCGCCGGTCGGCGCCGACAAGGCCGAGGCCAGGCGCTGGGTGAAGCGTGCGTAGAAGCTTTCCGCGCCCCAGCCCTTGATCGCCGACATCTCGGCGGAACCGTCGGCCGCGTAGAGCGTCATCAGGTCGAGATCCGACTTGGCGGTCATCTCGCGCGACCCCGCCTTGCCCAAGGCCACCACCGCCACCTGGCCTAGGAAGGCCCCGCCCAACCGCTCGACTTCGCAGAGAGCCGCCGGGGCCAAGCCGCCCACGATCAGGTCGGCGAGGTCGGCGAAGGCCGCGCCGGCGTCGCGGGCGCCCGCCGTGCCGCTGATCACCCGCACCCCGATGCGGAAGGTCTGGTCGCGGAAAAAGCGCCGCGCGGCGTTCATCGCGCCTTCGAAATCGACGGGATCCCACGGCGGGTCGCGCGGCATTTCCATGGGACCGAAGAAGGCTGGGTCGAGCAGGGCGTCGAGAGCCGTCGGTCGTCGCGCCAGTGTCGAGGCCAGGCGGGGGGCGAAGGCCATGACCTCGACAATCAGCTCGAACAGCCGTGGTTGGGCCAGAAACAGCGACTGGATCTGCACGCCGGAGCTCAGCGACGCGAAGAAGTCGGCGAAGCGGTTGAAGGCGTCTTCCGGTGCGCCGGTCGCGTTGGCCGCGTCCAGCAGGCGCGGCGCCAGGCGGGTGAACAGCTCGCGGCCCCGTTCGGTGCGGGTGGCGGCGATGCGGCCGTGATGCCAGCCACGAATGGTGGCGGCCACGCGCTCGGGACGGGCGAACCCCATGCGCTTGAGGGTGGCCAGGGTCTCGGGGTCATCCTCGACGCCAGTGAACACCAGGCTGCCGAACCGCGACGACAGCTCTTCCTCGCCCTTGAACAGCGCGCCGTAGCGGCGGTTGACGCCCTTCAGCAGGTGCCCGACCACGGCGTCGAAGCTACGTAGATTGCCATGGCCCCATAGGGCCGCGACCCGCTTGCGATCGGTGTCGGACTCCGGAAGCTTGTGGGTCTGGTCGTCGGCCAGCATCTGCGCCCGGTGCTCCAGGGCGCGCAGGTCGCGATAGGCCTTGGTGAGATAGTCGCGGTCCTGGCGCGTCACGTGGCCCGCGTCCGACAGGGCGGCCAGGGCGTCGAGGGTGCGGGGGCTGCGTAGGTTCGCGTGCCGACCGCCGAGGATCAACTGCTGGGTCTGGACGAAGAACTCGATCTCGCGGATGCCGCCGCGCCCCAGCTTGAGGTCCGCGCCCTTGGCGGTCAGGCGGTCGTCGACCTTGTAGGCATGGATCTGACGCTTGATCGAATGGATGTCGGCGATGGCTGCGAAGTCGAGGTTCTTGCGCCAGATGAACGGCTGAAGTTCGGCCAGGAACGCCTCGCCGCGGGCGATGTCGCCGGCCGCGATCCGCGCCTTGATATGGGCCGCCCGCTCCCAGTTCTGGCCGACGCTCTCGTAGTACTCCAGCGCCGCGTCGATCGGCATGGCGGGCGGGGTCGAGGAGGGGTCGGGGCGCAGGCGCAGGTCGATGCGGAACACGTAGCCATCAGCGGTGCGCTCGGCCAGCATCCGGCCCAGGTGATGCGTCAGGCGCACGGCCACGCCCTGCGGCTCGACGCCCTGCGCGACCGGCAGGGCGTCGGGGTCGTAGAAGATCGAGAAGTCGATATCGCTGGAATAGTTGAGCTCGAAGGCCCCGTGCTTGCCCATGGCGATGCAAAACAGGCCGGGGATGGGGCCATCCTTGCCTTCACCGACATGGGTCAACGCGCCGCGCGCCACCTCCAGCCGCGCGGCCTGGGCCAGGCTGGCGTGCAGCGACGCGTCGGCGAAGCGGGTCAGGGCGGCGGTCACCGCGTCCAGGTCCCAGACCCCGCCCAGGTCGCACAGGGCCGTCAGCAGGTGAAGCTCGGCCTTCAGTTCGCGCAACACCCGCCGGGCGGTCTCGAAGTCTGGTTCGGCGGCCACGGTCTCGGCGGCGGCCAGGATCTGAGCGAGCCGCGCGTCGGGATCGCTGTCGAGGATCGCCGGCAGCCGCTGGCCGTCCCGCCGCGCCAGGCCAGCCAGATAGGGCGAGGCGGAAAACACCGGCGCCAGGGCCGGCCAGGCGGCCTCGACCAGGCGCATGGCCTCGCCGGCCTTCTTGCCAATCGCCTCGTGCCCCCGTTCGGCGGCCTTCGGATCGAGGATGGGGCCGCAGGGGGTGAGGCGTTCGAGCAGGCGGGTCATGCCGCGCACTGTGGCGTGAGGCGGCGCTCAGGTCGAGGTTCGCCGCTTGACAGCCCAGGTTACAGGCGTAATCGTTAGCGCTTGAGATGCGAGGCGCCATGAACATCACCCAGGCCGAGAGCCGCATCATGGACGCGCTGTGGTCCCGCCATCCGCTGACGGTGGACGAGATCATGGCGGAGGTCGCCGAGCCGCAGGGTTGGGGCGAGGCGACGGTCAAGACGCTGATCAACCGCCTGCTGAAGCGCAAGGCGATCCGCTCCGACCGCATCGAGGGCCGGGCCCGCTACGCCCCCGTCGTCCAGCGCGCTGACTATGTGCAGGCCGAGAGCCAGGGCCTGCTGAACCGGCTGTTCGACGGCCAGCTGACGCCGCTGGTGGCGCATTTCGCCCAGCATCGCGCGCTGTCGGCCGACGAGATCAAGCAATTGAAGACGCTGATCGCGGGTCTTGAAGATGGTGGCTGAACTCCTCGCCCTGACGCTGCTGCGCGCCCAGGTCGCCGCCATGGCGGCGGTGCTGCTGGTGCTGTTGCTGCGCGGCCCCGCCCGCAGCTGGATCGGCGCCCGCCTGGCTTACCGGCTATGGATCCTGGTCCCGGCGGCCGTCCTCGCCAGCCTGTTCCCCAGTCTGTCCGAGGCCTTGGAGGCCGGCGCGCCCGCGGCCCCGATGGGCGAGACCCACGCCATCACCGTCTTGGCCGCCTGGATGGTCGGCGCTCTGGTCGCCGCCGGGATCATCGTCCAGCAGGAGGTCGCCTTCCGGCGTCAGGCGCGCGCCGGTCAGGCCGGCCCCGCCGTGATGGGCGTGCTGTGGCCGCGCATTGTCTTGCCATGCGACTTCGCGGAGCGCTTCGACGCCGAGGCGCGGCGGATGGTCGACCTGCATGAACGCGCCCACATCCAGCGCGGCGACCCGCTGGCCAATCTGGCGATCGCCGTGGGCCTGGCGCTGGGCTGGTGCAATCCGCTGATCCACATCGGCGCGGTCTGCGCCCGGCTGGACCAGGAACTGGCCTGCGACGCCCAGGTGCTGAGCCTCCGGCCCACCCTGCGGAAGGTCTATGCCGAAGCCCTGGTCAAGGCGCACGCCGCCCGCACCGGCTCGCCCCTGGCCTGTTTCTGGGCGGCCCATCCCTTGCTGCTCCGGGTCAAGCTGCTGGCTCAGCCCGAGCCCAGCGAAGAGCGCCACGCGACCGGCGCGGTGTCGATCGTCGGCCTGGCCATACTGACGGCTCTGGTCGTCTGGAGCGTCACCCCGCGCGGACCCATGCCGCCACACTTCATCTGGCCCGGCGAGGTGATCGAGCACCAGGTCGACGGCATCAACCTGCCTGCGTTGCGCCGCTAATCACCCCGACGTTCCCGGCGTCGCGTCGGTTGACGTCTGGGATTACATCTGTAAGTTTATAAGACTACAGACGTAATCTTCCGGGTGGGCCATGACCTTCATTCTGCGGATGCCGGAGGCGCGGGGGCGCCGAGCCTGGCGCAAGCGCCGCTACGCGATGATCCACGAAGGCTCCGACGAAACGGGCTACTGCGCCACCCGCCAGGGTCGCGACCGCTGTTACGACGTGAAGATCCAGATGTGGGGCGGCTAGAGCATTTTTCGAGCGAAGTCGTTCCGGTTCGCGTGAAGAAAAATGCGTCAAAACAGAAGATTAGAGCTCACGGCCTGACGCATTCAGGTCGGGAAATGCTCCAGGATCCTACTCCACCCGTGGCAACACCAACGCCACCCGCAGGCCGGGGCCGGAGCCGTCATAGACGCCTGGCCCCTCGGCCAGTTCCAACCGTCCGCCATGCGAGACGGCCACGGCCTGGACCAGCGACAGACCTAGCCCCGCGCCGGGCTCGCTGCGGCTGTTCTCCAGGCGCACAAAGCGCTGGACGACACGGGCGCGGTCTTCCTCGGGCACGCCGGGCCCCGTGTCGGTGACCGAGAACTCCAGCTCGCCAGACGAGCGGCGACGGGCCCGCAGCATCACCGCGCCGCCTGCTGGTGTATATTTGATGGCGTTGTCGAGGATGTTGGCCAGGGCCTGGGCGATGAATTCGCGGTTGCCACGGATGTTCAGGGCGGGGGTGATCTCGGCCTTGAAGTCCAAACCCTTGTCCTCGCAGCTGGCCTCATACAGCTCGGCCATGTCGGAGGCCAGTTCGCTGGAGTTGAAGGTCTGCTGGTCGGGGGCGTCGCCGGCCGCCTGCAAGCGGGCGATGGCCAGCACGGCGTTGAAGGTCTTGAGCACGCCGTCGGCGTCGAGCAGGGCGGTCTCGAGGGCGGCCATCGCATCCCCCTTCCCGTTCTCGGCATCGATCAGGGCCACTTCCATGCGGGCCCGCAGCCGGGTCAGGGGCGAGCGCAGGTCGTGGGCGATAGCGTCGCCGGCGTGGCGCAGCCCGCCCATCAGCCGCTCGATGCGGTCGAGCATGTCATTGAGGCCCACGGCCAGGTCGTCATACTCGTCGCGGGTGCCGCGCACCCCAGCCCGGGCGTGCAGGTCGCCGGACCGCACGGCGTTCACCACATCGACCAGGCCCTGCATGCTTCGCGAGACATTGCGGCTGATGATCACCCCGCCCGCCAGGCCCAGGATGATGACCAGCGCGCCGGCCCCCCACAGGGCTCGGACGATCTTCATCACATAGCCTTCGGACTCCTGGACGTCGGCCCCGACAAACAGCGCCTCGCCGCCGCTTAGCCGCTCCTGCACCCCGCGCGCCGCGCGCCTGACCTCGGCGCCGTCGATGTCGGTCTCGGTGAGCTTGAAGCCCTCCCAGGTCGGACCCTGGCCTTCGAAGTCGTCGATCGGCGACTCCTCGATCGAGCCGGAGATTCGCTTGCCGTCCTTGTCGAGCAGCAGGTACAGGAACGGCCGCTCGCCGGTGGCGCGCTCGACGATGGTCTGGTTCAGGGCGTTGACCCCACCCACCCGGTAGGCGGCCTCCAGGCTCTCCATCTCGCGAGTGATCTCGGCGTCGGCGCGGCGGTTCACCTCGCCGGCCGTGGCGATGTAGATATAGCCGAGGAACGCGCTGGCGGCCGCCGCGAACAGGGCCAGGAACAGCAGGGTCAGCCGGAACGGCGTCGATCGGATCAGGCGCGGCAGACGCATGGGCTAGCTCTTCTTGCCGAGCAATGCCGCGACATCGCGGCGTGTGTCGACGATGCGGAGGACAAGAATACCCGCGTCATCGGGCAAGGGGTCGTAGACGACGAGCCATGGTGCGACGGTCAAGCCATGCGGATCGCCCCGAAAATCCCGCCGACGCCGCCCGAGACCTGGGCGTTTTGCCAAGCGCAGCAAGGCGGCGTCCAGTCGCATGATCACTGCCTCAGCGCGCGCCTCGCCGCTATCTTGGGCGATCCACGCATAGATGCGGTTGAAGTCCGCCTGAGCCTCGCGGGACTTTACGACCTTCGGCTCGCCCATTCAGCCCTGGCGACTTTTTCTGAACTCTCGTTTGGCCTCCGCGAGCATCTTTTCAAAATTCCACGGCTCGGAAAGCCCTTCGACGTGCTCGCGGCGCGCCCGGTCAAGCGACTCGTTGATCGCGTCGCGATTGCGCGCGATCCAAGCGTCCATCTCGGCCCCGGAAAGCTCAGGTCCGAAGTCGTCTTCATCGTCGGGAACGGGCTGGGTCAGCTTGTTCATGGCCCTCAGCCTACCACAGCCAAACCGCGCCGCCTACGGATCGAGGCGGTAGCCGGCGCCGCGGACGGTCTGCAGCATGGCCCGGTCGAAGCCCTTGTCGATCTTGCTGCGCAGCCGGGAGATGTGCACGTCGATGACATTGGTCTGCGGGTCGAAGTGATATTCCCAGACCTTCTCCAGCAGCATGGTGCGGGTCACCGACTGGCCGGCGTGGCGCATCATGAATTCCAGCAGCTGGAACTCGCGAGGCTGGAGGTCGATCTCCTTGCCCTGGCGATGGACCGTCCGGTTGATCAAGTTCATCTCGAGCTCGCCCACCTTCAGGGTGGTGGCCACGGCGCCGGTCTCGCGACGGCGCGACAGGGCCTCGACGCGAGCGATCAGTTCGGCGAAGGCGTAGGGCTTGACCAGATAGTCGTCGGCGCCGGCCTTCAGGCCGATCACGCGGTCGCCGACCTCGCCCAAGGCCGACAGGAACAACACCGGGGTGTTGTCACCCTCGCGGCGCAGGGTAGAGACAACCTCGACCCCGTCTTTCTTGGGCATCATGCGATCGACGATCATCACGTCGAAGCCGCCCTTGCCGGCCTCGGTCAGGCCGGCCTCGCCATCGGGGGCGTGAACGCATTGATGGCCGGCCTCGGTCAGGCCGTGGCTCATGGCGCCGGCCGCTTCGAGATCGTCTTCGATGATCAGAATACGCATTTCAGGCCCCTGGATGCACGCCCTGGCACACGAAAAGGGGGCGTCACCGAATCGGTGACGCCCCCGTCGTGTTCGTCGTCACGGCATGGATGGTGACGTGATCCGCGCGCGGGGGAAAGCCCCCGCGCGACGGTGTTCCGCGCCGAGCCCTACGGCGCGATCTTCAGCGGCACGATCGTCGGACGACCGGCGCGGACGATGCGAAGATTGACGCTGGGGCGCTGCAGCTTCTTGGCCGCCTCGACCGCCGCCGAAACCTGCGACGCGCTGGCGACAGGATCGCCATTGACGCTGGTCAGGACGTCGCCCTTGCGCAGGCCCTTCTCGCCAGCGTCGGAGTTGACCTTGACGCCATCGATCAGCACGCCCTTGACGGCGGGGTCGATGCTGTAGGTGCGACGGGCCGCGTCATCGATCGGCGCCAGGCTCATGCCCAGGGCTTCGGACTTCTGGGTCTGCGGCTTGGTCGGGGTTTCGCCACCGTTCTGGTCGGTGTTGTCGCCATCGACCGCCAGTTCCTTCTCGGTCGGCCGGACGCCCGACTTGATCTCGACCGTGCGGGGCTTGCCGCCGCGCAGGACCGACAGCTTCAGGGTGCCGCCCGGACGGCCCTTGGCCACTTCGCGAGTCAATTCCGAGCCGCTCTTGATCGCCACGCCGTTGACGGCGGTAATCACGTCCTCGGGCATCAGCCCGCCCTTCTGGGCCGGGCCACCCGCCACCAGGTCGGCGACGATGGCGCCCTTGACGTCCGACAGACCCTGGGCCTCGGCCATTTCGGTGGTGAAGGGCTGGATCTGGGCGCCGATATAGCCGCGCACGACCTTGCCGCCAGCGATCAGCTGCTTGGCGGTGTTCTCGGCCACGTCGGCCGGGATGGCGAAACCGATGCCCACCGAGCCGCCGGTTGGCGAGAAGATCGCGGTGTTGACCCCGATCACCCGACCATAGACGTCGAACGACGGACCGCCGGAGTTGCCGCGGTTGATGGGAGCGTCGATCTGGATGTAGTCGACGAAGGTCGACGAGCTGTCGCCCAGGTCGCGATTATAGGCCGAGATGATGCCGGCCGTGGCGGTGCCGCCCAGGCCGAACGGGTTGCCGATGGTAATCACCCAGTCGCCGACCCGCGGCTTGGCCTGGTTCTCGAAATTCACAAAGGGGAAGGCCGCGCCCTTGGCCTTGGGATCAACCACCTTGAGGACCGCCAGATCGGTGCCCTCGTCGCGACCGACGATGGTGGCCTTCAGCTCGCGGCCGTCCTTGAGCACAACATTGATGCCGTCATCATCGGCGTCGGCGACGACGTGGTTGTTGGTGACCAGATAACCGTCGGCCGAGATGAAGAAGCCCGAACCCGACGACTGCTGCTTGGGACCGGGGGCGGCTTCCTCGCCGTCCTCGGGCTTCTGGCCGCGCGGCACGATGTCGAAGCCTTCCAGGCCTGGGATGCGCAGCTTCGGCGCGGCGGCGGCCTTGGACGTCACGTCGATCTGCACTACGGCGGGCGAGACCTGTTCGAAAATGTCGGCAAACGACAGCGGCGCGCCGGGCGGCGGAGCGAACATCGCGGGCGGAGCACCCGCGGCGGCCACGGCGGCGCCAGAGGTGCGGATCACCTGCGGCGCCGCGTCGGCGCTCGCCGGACCCATGCGCATGCCGACACCGACCAAGGCCGCGCAGGCCACGCCCGCGCCAGCCACCGCGCCGACAAAGAAACCAGACTTCCTAGCAGCCATCTTACGTCTTTCCTCACCCACGGCGCACTGCGCCGGGTCCTTGGCCTGAGAACCTAGTTGCGCTAGCGAAAGGCGCAATGGTCTTCAACTGATCTTTGCGCCACGCTGACGATGGTCTTGCGGCGTCTTCGCGGCGCAATCGTGTCATTCATCCTTCAACAACGCCTGAACACGAGCCTCTTCGCCTTCGGAAAGCTGTTCAACGTCCTCGCCGGGCGCTCCGGGTGTGGCCCGTCGCCTCAGAAGCACGATCATCAACCCGCCGCCCAAAACCAGGGCGACCCAAGGCGTGGCCCAGAGCACGGCGTTGCTGGGCGAGAACGGCGGCTTGAGCAACACGAACTCGCCATAGCGCGCGACCAGAAACGTGCGAATCTGCCGGTCGCTGCGGCCCTGCTTCACTTGGTCGCGGATCACGCCGCGCAGGTCGCCAGCCAGGTCGGCTTGGGAGTCGTCGATCGACTCGTTCTGACAAACCAGGCAGCGCACCTCGCGAAACAGGTCGCGGGCTCGGGATTCCTGCACGGGATCAGGCAGACGCTCGGCGGGATCGGCGGCCGCGCCCGCCATGCAGGCGATGGCCATCAGCGCCACGAGCACACCCCTTCCCTTCTCCCCTTGCGGGAGAAGGTGTCGGCGCAGCCGACGGATGAGGGGTCGCACGGCGTCGACACCGCAGACGATCGAGGTGGACAGGTTTGAGAGGCCCCTCATCCGACCGCCAAAGGCGGCCACCTTCTCCCGCAAGGGGAGAAGGAAGGAGGAGACGATCTTCAAGCCGCCGTCTCCGCCTTGCGCGCCACGCCGAACCGCAGCCGGCGGTCCGACAGCGAGATCAGGCCGCCCAGGGCCATGATCAACGGGCCCAGGAAGATCAGCCGAACCCACGGATTGACGAAGGCGCGGACCAGCCAGGCGGGCTGGCCGTTCGCGCCCGCTCTGCGCTCGCCCAGCACCACATAAAGATCGTCCAGCACCCGTGGACAGATGGCCACTTCGGAGGTCGTCTGGCGGCCGGTCGGATAGAAGCGGCGCTCGGGCTGGGCCGTGCAGATCGGAGCGCCGCCGCGGGTGATCTTCACGATCCCCCGCTCGGCGATGTAGTTGGCGCCCTCGACCGCGCCGACGTCGGTCAGGGCCAGCTCATAGGCGCCCAGCTTCAACTGGCCGCCGACGCTCAGGGCTTGAGCGGCCTCGACGCGCCAGGTGGTCTCGAACGACGCGCCCAGCACGAACAGGCCAAGGCCGGCATGGGCCAGGGTCATGCCCCAGGCGCCGCGCGGCAGGCCCACGGTCCGGCGCCGGACCTCGGCCCAGGGCGCACGGAAAGCCCGCACCCGCTCGGCCAGCTCCAGCACCGCGCCGGCCACCAGCCAGCCCCCCAGGGCCAGGCCCGCGCTCGCCAGGGCATGGCGCGGCGCGATCACGGCGAAGGCCACCAGGCCCAGGATCGCGGCGCAGGCCAGGGCCAGCCACAGGCGGCGCATCACCAGCCGGGCGTCGCCGCGCTTCCAGGCCAACAGCGGTCCGGCCGGCAGGATGGCCATGGCCAGCACCATCAAGGGAACGAAGGTCAGGTTGAACCAAGGCGGGCCGACCGACACCGCTTCGCCGTCCATGGCCTCGCGGATCAGAGGATAGAGCGTGCCAAGCAATACCGTGGCCGTGGCGGTCGACAGGATGATGTTGTTGACGACGATCGCGCTCTCGCGGCTCACCGGGGCGAACAACCCGCCGCTGTTCAGGCTGGGGGCGCGCAGGGCGAACAGCAGGAAGCCACTCCCGGCCGCGATCCCCATGATGGTCAATAGCAGGATGCCCCGCGCCGGATCGACGGCGAAGGCGTGGACGCTGGTCAGCACGCCCGAGCGCACCAGGAAGGCGCCAAGCATCGAGAAGGTGAAGGCGGCCAACCCCAGGAACACGGTCCAGCCCGGCAGGGCGCCACGCTTTTCCAGCACCACCGCCGAGTGCAGCAGCGCCGTGCCGATCAGCCACGGCATGAAGCTGGCGTTCTCGACTGGATCCCAGAACCACCAGCCGCCCCAGCCCAGTTCGTAATAGGCCCAGAAGGCGCCGAGCGTGATGCCGACGGTCAGGAAGCTCCAGGCCGCCAGGGTCCAGGGCCGCACCCAGCGGGCCCAGGCCGCATCGACCCGGCCCTCGATCAGGGCGGCCATCGAGAACGAAAACACCACCGAGAAGCCGACATAGCCGCAGTAGAGAAACGGCGGATGGAAGGCCAGCGCCGGGTCCTGCAGCAGCGGATTGAGCGACGCCCCCTCGACCGGAACGTTGATCAGCCGGGTCATCGGGTTGGAAGCAAAGACGGTGTAGGCCAGGAATAGCACGCCCAGCGCGCCCTGCGTCGCCACCGCATAGGCCCGCAGGCGCGGCGGCAGGGCGGCGCCGAAGGCCGCCATGGCCGCGCCAAAGCCCGTCAGCACCAGGCACCACAGCAGCATCGAGCCCTCGTGGCTGCCCCAGGCGCCAGCCACCTTGTAGAGCATGGGCTTGGCGGTGTGGGAGTTGGCCGCGACGTTGGCCACGGAGAAGTCCGACACCACGAAGGCATGGACCAAGGCCAGGAAGGTCAGGCCCGTGCACAGGAAGGCGCCCAGGGCCGCGCCCTGTCCCGCCCCGGTCAGGACCGACATCCGCCGCGCCCCGCCCACCGCCGACAGCCCCATCTGCAGGGCCGACAGCACCAGGGCCAGGATCAGGGCGTAGGCGCCAAACTCGGTAATCATGCCAAACCTTCCCTTCTCCCATTGCGGGAGAAGGTGTCGCGAAGCGACGGATGAGGGGTTGAAGGCGAGGTCAGCCGCGCACGGCGGACAGGTCGGCGCGACCCCTCATCCGTCGGCCCCGGATCAAGCCTGGGGCCGCCACCTTCTCCCGCAAGGGGGGAAGGAAATTTAAGCGTTACGCTCACGAGGCGGGCTTCCCTGTTGAGTAGGACGGCGTTTGGCCATCCCCTCGCCACTCGCCCTGTTCCTTCAGCGCCTTGGACACTTCACGCGGCATGTAGCGCTCGTCGTGCTTGGCCAGCACCTGCTTGGCGACGAAGACACCGGTCTCGTCGAAGGCGCCCGAAGCGACGATCCCCTGGCCCTCGCGGAACAGGTCGGGCAGGTCGCCCTGGTAGCGCACGAGATTGGTGGCGCGCTGGTCGGCGACCACGAACTCCACCAGGCCGTCGGGGTGCTTGACCACGCTGCCCTTCTCCACCAGCCCGCCTAGCTGCACCTTGCGGCCGGCCGGCACATGGGCGGCGGCGGCCTGGGCGGGGGTGTAGAACAGCGAGATGGCGTCGCGCATGCCCCACAGGGCCAGGCCGACGGCCAGGGCGACCACCGGGGCGGCGACCGCCAGGACGGTCAGGCGGCGGCGCGCCTTGCGGGATTTGGGCAGGAAACTCATGATGTCGTATCCGCCTTGGGGGCCTGGGCGGCCTGACGCAGCGCGGCCAACACCTTGGGCTGGCCGGCGAAGCGGGCCTGGGCCTGGGCCAGGGCGGCGTCGCGCTTGGTGGTGTCGCCCAGCACGGCATAGGCCCTCACCAGCTTGACCCAGCCATCGGCGTCGTCGGGATTGGCCTGGAGCTTGGCCGCGAGGCTGGCGACCATGCCCTGGATGAAGCCATCGACGCCCGAGCCGTCGCCGGCCGGCGCGGCGGCTTGCCCCTGAGGGGCCGTCGGTTCTGGCAGCAGCCCGCCGCGCGCCTGGGTCTGGACGATCTCCTCGGCGAAACCCGCGCGACGCGGGTCGTCGGACGGCATGGCGGCGAGCACCGCCCGCCAGTCGGCCAGGCCGCCGGCCAGGTCGCCTTCGGCGATGCGGGCCTTGGCGAGGTTGTAGCGGGCGATGACATTGGCCGGGTCACGCTTCAGCGCCTCGGCGAAGGCCCGCTTGGCGTCGGTTCCGATCTCGCCCTTGGCTTCGGCGATGAACATCTCGCCCAGACCCACCCACAGATCGACCCGGTCGGGCGCCAGCGAGACGGCGCGCCGCAGGGCCTGGGCCGCGCCAGTCGGGTCGCCGGCCTGCAGACGGGTGAGGGCCAGCAGCCTGAACAGTTCAGGATCATTGGGCTTGGCCTTGGCTGTTTCCTGCAACACCGCCGCGATTTGGTCGGGGCTCAGTTGCGAGAGCTCGGTGTTGCGCCACTGCGCCACCCGCTTGAGGTAGGGCTGGTCGGCCAGGCCAGGCGCGGCGACGGCGACGTAGACGCCCAGCGCGATCAGCGGGGCCAGGGCGGCGAAGGCCAGGATCAGCGGCCGGGTCTTGGGATCGGCGACGGGCCAGGCCTGTTGCTGGTCGGCGGCGGCGATCAACCGGCGGCCGGCCTCGGCGCGGGCCGTCTTCAACTCGCCGTCGGCCAGCAGGCCGCGGTCGGCCAGGTCGTCGATCTCGGAAACCTGTCGGCGATGCACGGCCAGGCTGGCGTCGTCGCCCGCCCCCAGCGAGGCCTGCGCGGCGCCGCGCAGCACCAAGGCGGCGACGACGGCCGACAATCCCGCCGCAGCGATCCAGAAAGCGATCATGCGCGCGTGTTAAAGGGGAATGGCGACGGCCGTTAGCGAAAAAATCGCGTAAGGATCAGGCCGCCTGGGCCACGGCGGCGGCGGCGCGGCGGCGGACGATCTCGGCGGTCTTCTCGTCGCGGCTATAGGCGATGAGGCCGGCCGCCAGGTCGAGATAGCGCTGGGCCAGGGCCCGATCACCGCCCTCGCCGGTTCGGACCACATAGAGGATGTCCTCGATATACTGGTCGAGACGCGTGTTGAGCTTTTCCAGCACCTTGGCCCGGCTGGCGCCATAGCCGCTCTGGGCGGCGCAGGACCGGACGTCGGCGACGAAGGCCAGCACTGCGGTCACGCGGCTGACCAAGCGCTCGTCGGGCTCGGCGGTCAGCGCCGGAATGCCCTTGCCATTCTTGCCGCCGAGGATCGAGATCGGCCGCAGCGGCAGGGCCGCCAGCAGTTCCTTCTCGGCGGCGTTCATGCGGCTTTCGACGGTCTGGGCGACGCCCTGCTTGTACTTACCGATCCGCCTGCCCCAGGGACCGTCCTTGTTCAGATCGACAGACTGTTCGAACTCGGTGATCTGCGCCGCGACCCTCTGTGCGGCCAGCGCCGCCTTGCGGCCCTCGGCTTCGCCCCGGTCGGCGTCGAAGGTCCGAATGAAGTCGATGTTCTTCTCGATGTCGGTCAGCACCCGCTCGCCGAACACCCCGACCTCGGACGAGGCCCAGAACTTGTCGGTGGGCCGCTCCATCACCGCCGAGATCACCCGCAGGATCCGGAAATCGTCGGGCAGGTGCGCCGCGAGGATTTCGAACAACAGCGGTCCGGCGTCGTCGCGGATCTCGCAGGCGTCGTTATAGGCCAGGCGCGCGGACGAGGCGCGCTCCTCGCTCATCTTGCTGATCCATTCCGACAGCTTGGGCAGGGCGGCGCGAACGATGGCCGACAGCTCCAGGCACGCGGCCAACTCGTCGATGTCGCAGATCTGGCCCAGGGCCACGAAGCCCGGCGCGGTCTGGGCGCGCACGCCCCGGGCGGCGATCTCGCACAGTTCGTTGAACACCTCGGGCGGACCCTGTTCGAGGTCCCAGGGATTGCAGCGCGCCGCGGCCTCCTCGATCTTGCGCGGCGAGTCGATCTTCAAGGCCTCCCACAACAGGGAGAGCACGCGGGGCGGGAAAGAGGTCTGTTCGCTGTCGCGCGCGTCGCACAGCGGCACGATCGGGGCCAGGACGCTGTTGCGAATATAGCGGGCGGCGGTCTCGTCCTCGACCAACCGACGCACCGACGCCAGGGCGCCTTGCCCTCCGGCCGGACCGGACAAGGCAAGCTCCAGGCTGCGCAGAGCGGCGTCGGGGGCGGTTTCCACCAGCTTCCGAACCATCAGCAACTTGTTGGCGACGACCCCGGCCATAACTCCCCGCAAAAGCAGCCCACTGGGGCCCGCGTCAACCATGTCGTCAACGAGGTTAAGACTTTCCGAAACCATAAGTTTTTGCTGTTCGAGCCACAGCGTCGAAAGGTCGCTGGATGGCGGAAACCGGTGTCTTGCGATGTGCGGTTGAGAGGTGCGCGATGTGAGGTTGTGGGGCTCGCCTGATCTCTTCTCACCCGTAAGGCGGGGGCGGTGGCGCGATGCTGACTCGGCAGCAATGGGACGGTCGGTGATGCGCTATGCCGCGAGCGAAGTGTTCGCTGATCCAACGGGCGTCGCCGATGGAATCTGGGACCGCCCCCCCGTCACTTCGCCTATCGGCGCCGCGCCACCTCCCCCGTTTCACGGGTGAGGAAAGAGGTTCACCCCTCCGAGCGCGGCAGCACCAGGGTCACCCGTAGCCCGCCCAGCGGCGAGGCCGAGAGGGTCACCGAGCCGCCATAGGCCCGCGCCAGTTCGTCGACGATCGACAGACCCAGGCCCGAGCCTGGCGTATGCTCGTCCATGCGTTGGCCGCGCTTGAGGGCGTCGATCCAGCGGTCGGGGGGCAGACCGGGGCCGTCGTCATCGACGGTCAGGGTCAACTGCTCGGGCGAGCTGGCCACGGCCTCGGCCCGCACCTTGGCCTTGCACCACTTGCAGGCGTTTTCCATGACATTGCCGGCCAGTTCCATGAAGTCCTGACGCTCGCCCTGGAAGGCCAGGTCGTCGGGGCAGCGCCAGTCGATCTCGACGCCCCGCCCCCCTGGCTTGTCCTGGAAGATCCGCTCCAGAGTGGCAGCCAGCTCGTCCATGATCGGCTCGACGGGCGTGCGTTCGCCCGAGGTCTGGGAGCGCGCGGCGGCGCGGGCCCGGCGCAGGTGATGATCGACCTGCTCGCGCATGGTGGCGGCTTGGCGCTCGACCACCTCGGCCAGGCTGCCAGGCTGCTGGCTGGCCTCGGTCAGCATCACCGACAGCGGGGTCTTCAGGGCGTGGGCCAGGTTGCCGACATGGGTGCGCTGGCGCTCGACGACTTCCTGGTTATGGGTCAGCAGGGCGTTTAGCTCCCCGGCCAGCGGCGCCAGTTCCTCAGGATAGACGCCCTCCAGCCGCTCGGCCTTGCCACGGCGCACGGCGCCCACCTCGCGGCGCAGGCGAAACAGCGGCAACAGACCGACGCGCACCTGCACCACCACCGCCGACACCAGGCCCGCGCCCAGCAGGATCAACGCGATGGCTGTGTTGCGGGCGAAGATGTCGGCGTCACGGTCGATCGGGGCCCGATCCTCGGCGGCGATGAACACCACGGGGCGAGGATAGCCCGGCAGGCGGGTCAGGATGGCGGCGGCTCGCAGCCGCGCGTTCTGCGGTCCCATCAGGTCGAAGAACAGGGTTTTGCCCGGCGCGGCGGCCAGCCGCTCGGCCTGGGCGCCGGGGATGGTCAGCGAGCTGTCGAACAGCGACCGCGACTGGTCGATTATTCGCAGGCCCTGTGGCCGCATTTCCAGGATCTGCCAATAGCGGCCGGAATAGACCCGGGTGGCGCGAATGTCGGTCAGGAACGGCGCCTTGACCACGCCGTCCTCGACGCTGGAGCTGGCATAGAGATCGTCGGTCAGCACCGTCAGGGCGGAATCGAAGCGGCGGATGGCCGAGTCGCGGAACTGGGCGGTCAGGAAAACGCCCGCCACCAGCAGCACGACCAGGTTCCATACCCCGGCCAGCAGCACCAGCCGACGGACGAGCGAGTGCTTGCTGAGGTCCCACATGGCTAGCGCAAGCCCGTTGAAGGGACGATGAGGGGCTCGGGACGCTTTTCCGTTTCGCTCACCTCGCCCCCCTTTTTCCATTCATCCCGACGAAAGTCGGGACTCAAGCCGAACCTCGCGGTTTCGCTCTGATCCAACACCCCGCCTCAGCGTGAGTCCCGACTTTCGTCGGGATGAGCGGAGATTTGGGCCGGGCCAAAACGAATTGGCGAAGGCTCTAACCCTCTGTCGTCTCGCCTTCCAGCGGCGTCAGGCGATAGCCCAGGCCGCGCACGGTCTCGATCCGGTCGCTGCCCAGCTTCTTGCGCAGCCGGCCAATGAACACTTCGATCGTGTTGCTGTCGCGGTCGAAGTCCTGGTCGTACAGGTGCTCGACCAGCTCGGTGCGGCCGATCACCCGGCCTTGGTGCATGATCATGTAGTGCAGCAGGCGGTATTCCAGCGAGGTCAGGCGCAAGGGTTCGCCATTGACGCTGGCTCGGGCGGCGCGCGGGTCCAGGCGCAGGCCGCCGCACGACAGGCTGGGCGAGGCGTGGCCGGCCGAGCGGCGCAGCAGGGCGCGCAGGCGGGCCAGCAGTTCTTCGGTATGGAACGGCTTGGTCAGGTAGTCGTCGGCGCCGGCGTCGAAGCCCGCGACCTTCTCGTTCCACGAACCCCGCGCGGTGAGGATCAGCACCGGCGTGGCCACGCCGCCGCGCCGCCAGCGCTCCAGCACCGACACGCCGTCCACCTTGGGCAAACCGAGATCGAGGATGACCGCGTCATAGGGCTCGGTTTCGCCCAGGAACTGGGCTTCCTCACCGTCCGGCGCCTGATCGACGGCGTAGCCCGCGTCCCCAAGGGCCAGCTTCAGCTGGCGCGACAGGTCGGGATCGTCTTCGACAAGCAGGATGCGCATGGAACAGGAAACCTTAGTTGGCGCTGAGGATCTGGCCGGTCCGCGCGTCGACGATGAAGTCGATGCGGCGGCCGTCGGTGGTGGCCCAGCGGACGCGATAGTTGGAGCCTTCGAGGCCGGCGTCGAGCACGCGGCCCGGCGTGCGGCGACCGATCTGCTCGATCACCCGGCCCAGTGGCACCAGCTGGCCCGACTGAACGCCGCCCCGCGCCTGATCCTGCCGGGCGCGCCAGTCAGCGCCCAGCGAGTCCGGCCCGCGCTGCGCCGACGCCACGCCCGGCAGGGCGGAGGCGGCCAGCAGGGCGGCGAAAAGGATGTTGATCGGCTTCATGGGCTCGGTTTTAGAGCCTCGCGGCTGAATAGAGGCTGAACACGGCCGTTATGGACGGGTCGCGTCGTTCTGTCACGGCCGGACAGGCGCCAAGCCCTTCGCGTCCAGGGGCTGTCTCTCGCGCCGCCGAGCCGCTTGTCACGAAAACTGGGCCATTCTAGAGTGCAATCTTCGCGCGTAAAATCGCGGAGAGCTCGGCAAGGTTTTCTGGGGAGGGAGCGATGCGACTGGTCATGACATCCTGGCGCGTGGCTGTGGCCGCCGTCGTCCTGGGCGCCTTTCTGGCCGGCGCCGCCCACGCCCGGGCTGCCCCGCCGCCCGTCGCCCCGCCCGTCGCCCTGCCCTTCGCCCCGGCCCTCTCGGGTACGGCCACGCCGCCAGCGTCACCCGCCAATTTGACGTTCAGTCAATTCTCGGGCGCGATCGTCGGGGTTGGCCTCAAGGCGCTGCCGGGCCCGGACGGCAAGCTTGTCCCCGCCAAGGCCGCCAATTTCGATTCGATCCGGTTCCAGCCCGACGGCGGCTATCCGGCCTTCGATATGCTGGTGGTTAATCAGGCGGACAAGCAGGCGCTGCGGCTAGGGGCCAACAAGCGGATCATCCCGCCCAGGCCTGGCAGGGCCGACCTCGTCTGGATCGATGTCGATGATCCGGTGACCGCGACCAAGGTCATGAAGATCACCGGGATCGCGCGACCGGTCGACCCGTGGATGGTCGGCTGGACCGTCTGCGGCGTGACGGCGGCCCTGCTGTCGGTCGCCTTCCTGGCCTCGGGCGGCAAGCCGCTGCGGTTCATCACCGGCCACGACGGACGGCTGAGCAACTCGCAGTTCCAGCTGGCGCTGTGGTTTGGCGTCGTCGCCATCGCCTACGGTTCGATGCTGATGCTGCGCGTCCTGCTGCTGGGGGCCGAGTTCATCAGCGGGATCGGCCTGACCGTGAATGTGCTGGCCTTGACGGGACTGAGCGCCGTCACCTTCGGCGGCGCGAAACTCGTCGCCACCCAAAAGCAGAACGCCGCCAGCGACACGGCCAATGCCGACGCCCAGACCGCCGCGGTCACCGCCAAGACGGCCGCCGACGCCGCCAACAGCTCGACCGCCGCCGTGGCCAATCTTGACGCCGGCGATCCGGCCGTGGCCGGCGCGACCCTGAGCGCCACGACCGCCGTGCAGGTGGCCACCGTCGCCGCGACCTCGGCGGCGCTGCTGGCGAACAGGGCGGCCAACACCCCCGCGGCCAAGGACATGCCCGCTGCGACGGCCGGAACGGTCAAGGCCAGGCTCCTCGACCTTTTCAAGAACGGCGAGGGCGAGACCGACCTGGGCGACTTCCAGATGATCCTGATCAGCGTGGTGGCGGCCGGCATCTTCGCGGTGTCCAGCATCCACGTGATGCTGCTGCTCGACATCGCCAGGGACATCTTGCTGCCCGACGTCGATTCCGCCCTGCTGGCCATCTTCGGCCTGGGTCAGGGGGCGTATCTGGTGAAGAAGGCCGTGCTGCCGGCCGGGAAAGGCTAGGCCGAAAGCGCCTACCGCCGCTTCGGCGCGTAGGGCCTCTGGGTCCGCCAGGTCTCGGCGAACTGCTCCAGTTCGGCGTCCGGCGTTTCCGGCAAGGTCACCACCAGCCGCGCGAACAGGTCGCCGCGCTTGCCCTTGCCGTCGGAGAGGCCCCGGCCCTTGAGCCGCAGCTTGGCGCCCGTGTTGGAGCCCTTGGGAATCGACAGGGTGACCGGGCCGTCGGGCGTCGGGGCCTCGACCTTGCCGCCCAGCACCGCGTCAGGCACCGAGATCGGCAGGTCCATGACCAGGGTGTCGGCCTCGCGGCGATAGATCGGGTGCGGCTTGATGGCCAGCTCGATCAGGGCGTCGCCCTGTCCGCCTCGGCCGGGGCTGCCCTGGCCCTTCAGGCGCAGGGTCTGGCCCTCCTGGGCTCCAACCGGAATGGTCACGTCAATGGTCCGGCCGTCGGAGAAGGCCACCCGCTTCTTGCCGCCCTTGATCGCCTCTTCCAGGTCGATGTCGAGACGCGCGCGCACGTCGGCGCCCTTGGGCGAGAAACCGCCGCCGAAACTGCCGGCGCCGGCGCCAGCGCCGCGATTACGGCCCAGGATGTCGCCGAACAGGTCGTTGAGGTCGATCTCCGGGCCGTCGCCGCCGCCCGCCCCTGGGCGACCTCGATTGAAGCCGCCGCCGAACGGCGAGCCCGCCCCGCCAAAGCCGCCGCGCGCGGTCTCGCGACCATCGACGTCGATCTCGCCGGCGTCGAATTTCTTGCGCTTGTCGACGTCGCCGATGATGTCGAAGGCGGCCGTGACCTGCTTGAAGCGCTCCTCCGACTTCTTGTCGCCCGGATTGGTGTCCGGATGGTGCGCCTTGGCCAGCTTGTGGAACGCCTTGCGGATCTCGGCCGCAGTGGCGGTGCGGGAAACGCCAAGTTCCGTATAGGGGTCGCGCGCCAAGGAGGCTCCTCACTTCGAAAGACCGGGGACGCCTCAATTAGGCCGTTTGCCGCCGCGCGCAAGCGTTATGTTGCATTAATATCACAGCAACACTCTGCTTGACGCGCCCCAGCCGAACAGGGCCGAGCCTTGGGCGATCCTGACAGCCACCAGGCCGGTCGGTCCAGCGGGGAAGTCGGCGGCCCGCTGAGCGGCGGTGTAGGTGAAGGCAGACGCGGCGGTCTCGACGGTGCGGACCACCATTTCGCCGTCGAGGATCTCGACCCGCCAGGCCTCGCGCTCCTCGCCCAAAGGGACCTCGGCCTCCCAGCCGTCGCCGGCCACGCGGGTGCGACGAATCCAGCTGACCAGCGAGTCGACGCTCGCATTGCGGACCTTCAGGTGGACCGGCGACCACGGCCGGTTCGAGAGGCCGCGCCAGGTGGCGACGACCTCGGTCATCGCCGGTCCCGAGGCCGGGCCGCCGGCTGGGGCCGCGCGCCAGACCAACGGCAATCCGCGCTCCGACGACGACAGGTCGGCCCGCGCCAGGGCGGCGTCCAGTACGACGACCGCCGCACCGGCGGGATTGATCGCCGCCATGGCCGACTCGCTGCCGCCCTGGCCGCGCAGCAGGCCAGACAGGGTCCAGCGATCATCGCCAACCGCCTGGGCGTCGAGGAACTGGATCACCTCCCATTCCCCGCCCGCGCCGCGCACGGCGATGGCGTTGGCGCCCGCCAGCACGGCCGAGCGATCGCGGCCCTGAGGCGCGGCGCCCTCCAGCCGGACAGTCAGCCGGTTGGCGCGGTCGAAGCGGTGCAGGGGGCCGGCCGGCAGGTCCGACAGGGTGACTCCGACCGTGGCGGGCACGGCGGCGCTGGCCCGCGCCCGCAGGGACGCCAGCCCGGCGCCGGCATGGATGTCGAAGGCCCGCCAAGGCGCGGCGGCCACCGCCACCAGCGGCCGGTCGTCATCCTGTCCGGGGAGGTCCAGTATGTGCAGCATCGGCGGCCCCGACGTCTCGCGCGGCGGCGCAGGCGACCAGTCGAGGTCGCCGTCCAGGGCGACGGGTGGGGCCGTGGGCAGAAGTCGCACACGGGGATGCTCGTCGAGATCGACCCGCGCCACGCGCCAGGTCACGCCGTCCAAGGCCAGGCGGTCGCCGGGCTCCAGGCGCAGGGCGGCCAGGGGCGACAGGTGGACGGTCGCGTCGCGCGGATCGGTGGCCGCCAGGCGACGCCGGGCCACGGCGCGGGCCTCGGCGGCGCTCAACACCAGCGGGACGTCGAGATCGGCGTTGCCCTCCCCCACCTCGCGGCGGACGATCACCGAGCCGGTCTGGTAGTCGCGAGCGGCGTCGATGAAGCGCAGGCGCAGGGCCCGCACCGGGGCGGCCAGGGCGCGGCCCGTCGCGGTCGGCGCCTCGCGATCCTCGGGCCAGGCCAGGTCGTCGTCGCCCAGCGTCAAGGCCGGCGGGCCGCAACGGCCGGCCAGGACAACGCCGTCCTGCCGCTCGACGGCGTCCAGCGCGAAGGCCCCCAGCAGCGGCGCCAGGGCGTCGCGCAGCCGCATGGGCCGGTCGACCACGTAGCCGATCACGCTGCCGCCGGCCTCACCCGGATCGAGCGTCACCCCCGCCCGGTCAGCCAGGGCGGCGATCAATTCGGGCAGCGGCGCAATCCCGGCCCGGCCGTTCAGCCAGTGGCCCAGCGTCCAGTTGGGCCCGTCGGCCCAGACGCCCGCCCGGGCGGGGAAGTCGGGGAAGGGCCGCGCGTCCCAGCACCAGGCCGCCGCGCGGTCGATCATCGGCCCGCCATAGACCGGCGACATGGGATTGGCGGCCGGGTCGCTTACATGGGCCAGCACCGCCTCCAGCGCCCGGCGCTGGCCGACCTCGTCACGCGTTCCATCCGAGAACGGCGGCAGGGCGCTCTCGGCGCTCTTGGCGTCAACGAACAGGTTGGGCGCGTTGGCGCCCTTGTCGACCGCGCCGCAGCCGAACTCCACCAGCCGCAACGGCTTGGACTTGGGGACCCAGGCCGTGGGACTGGCCGCCCGGACGCCGCCGGGGCGGTTGAAGTGCTGGTGGCTCCACCAGGCCTGCAGGTCCTTGGGTCGGTAGACCCAGGGCTCGCCATAGGCGCCGTCGCTGATTGGCGTTCGCGTCTGGACCAGGCGCGCGGCGTCGCTCGCGTAAAACCAGTCAAAGCCCTCGCCGCCCGCCAGGCTTTGTCTCAGATAGGCGAGGTCGTGCGGCCCCTTGTGGCCGGCGACCGCGTCGAGATGAGCCTCGCCGTCGCGCCAGTCGGCCAGGGGCGGGTAGAAATCGACGCCGACGAAATCGATATTGCCGTCGCTCCACAAGGGATCGAGATGGAAATGCAGGTCGCCGCTGCCGTCGCCGGGCCGGTGGCCGAAATACTCGCTCCAGTCGGCGGCATAGCCGAGCTTCGCGGCTGGTCCGAGCAGGGTGCGCACCTGCCCCGCCAGCGCCTTCAGGGCGCTCACGGCTGGATAGGACGAGATCCCGTCGCGCACCGTGGTCAGACCGCGCAGCTCGGAACCCAGGATGAAGCCGTCCACCCCGCCCGCCAGTTGGGCCAGCTTGGCGTAGTGGAGCAGCATCCGCCTCAGACCCCAGTCTCCGACCGGGCCACTATAGGCCGGAAGACCTTCGGCCGCCCCGAACTGGGCCGCCGTGGCCGCGCCGAACAAGGCCGAGACCTGGGCCGTCGCGGCGGCGGTCTTGTCGGGCGAGCCCGCGCGGCCGGCGGCGGGGTGGCAGGTGATCCGGCCGCGCCACGGATAGGCCGCCTGGGCCGCGCCGCCATAGGGATCGGGCAAGGCGTTCGCGGCCGGTATGTCCATCAGCACGAACGGATAGAGCGTCACCCGCAGCCCGCGTCGCTTCAGTTCGGCGATGGCCTGCAGCACCGCCCGGTCGGCCGGCGTGCCGCCATAGGCCGGACCTCCGCCATGCGAGGACACCACCGCCGCGTCAGCGCGATCGAGGCCTCCCGCCCGCCATTCGAACGGGATCGTCGCCTTGGTCGCCGTCTCGACCTTGGGGCGGATCGCGCACGACCCGCAGCGCAGGTCGTCGCCGAACCAGGCGACCACCAGGGTCACCTCGTCCACATTGGGCAGTTGCGCTTGCAACTGATCGAGCGACACCACCAGATCGGCGAGCCCCTCGGTGTTGTTCAGGGTCTCGGCCGACGTGCGGGTGAGGCCGTCGCGGCGCAAGACCAGGTCGGTCGCGTAGACAAATTCGCCGGCCCCGGGAATCAGGCAGACGCCCTTCAGGCGCTCCTCCAGTCCCGCAGCCGCGCCGCTGGCGCGCGGCCTGTGGAACACCTCGAACGACAGCTGCGGTGGGCGATTGCCATAGGCGCCGAGCGGCAGGTCCTCGAACACGACATAGGCCGTGCCGCGATAGGCCGGAGCGTCCCCCTCCACCGCCGAGATCAGGGCGTCGGGCGCCTGGTCCTCGGCGCCGGTGTGAACGCGCATGAGGACGCCGGCCATGTCCATCGGCTTGCCGTCGGCCCAGACCCGGCCGATCCCGTCAATCGGGCCTTCGCAGACGGCGACGGCGAACGACAGGCTATAGGCGGCGCTGGTGGTGCGCGGGCCTTTTCCGCCGCCGCCCGCGTGACCGTCGACCCAGCGTTCCCTGAACCGCGCCGCCCAGATCACCTGGCCGGCCACCCGGGCCCGGCCGAACACGGCGGCCATCGGCGCGCCCTCGGCGGCGCCCGTCAGGCGCAGGTCCGGGATACGGGGACCGACCTGGCGCGCCGGGGTCAGGGCGTCGAGGGCGGCCTGGTCGATCACCGATCCCAGCACCGCCCCGACCGCCGCCCCGACCGGACCGAACATCGCGCCGCCGGCGGCGGAAAGGATGACCTGAGCCATGGGGATAGTCTCCTTCAGATTGACGGATAGCGGAACGCCGCGACCAGCCGCGCTCGCCACCAGCGCCCCAGCCAGCTCTCGACGCAGGCGCGGCCCCAATAGGCGTGGATCATCCGGTCGGCCGCCGACAGGATCGCGCAGTGCTTGGCGGGGGCGTCGGGGGCCATGCGAAACAGCAGCACGTCGCCCGGCCGGGCGGCGGCGAGGTCCAGCGGGATCAGCGACCGAGCCAGCGCCTCGGCCAGGAGTTCGCGACCGCCCAGCTCGGCCCAGTCGGGGCGATAGGGCGGCGGGGTTTCCGGCTCGGCGCCCTGCAGGGCGCGCCAGACGCCGCGTATCAGACCCAGGCAGTCGCAGCCGACGCCGCGCAGGCTGGCCTGGTGCTGGTAGGGGGTGCCGAGCCAATGGCGGGCTTCGGTCAGGGCGAGATGGCTTGCCACGTTTTCGGCGGCGATCACTTGCCGCCTACGGATCGCTTCGCGATCGTCTTCCCCCAGAGGGGGAAGAGCTCCGCCGCTGACGCAGCGGAAACTCCGCCCCCCCGCCGCGACAGGCGGCGAAGCCGCCAGATGGGGGCAAGTGTGTTCCATCACCGCCGCGCCCCGTCATTGCGCTCGCCTTCGGACGGATACAGCGTCAGGAAATCCTCGCCCGGCGCCGTCGGAAAACCCCGGAAGTTCACGCCGTTGCCGAACGTCTCCCAGCAGGTCGCCCACCGCTTGTCGCAGGTCGCGCCGGGAAAGGCCGCCGCATCGAGCCCGCAGCGGGCGTCACGGAACGCCGCGTCGCAGGACCGTCCGAAGGTGCGGCCCGCCACGCGGTCGAGCGCCGCCAGCGGTCCTTCCAGTTCCAGCGTGAAGGCTCCGCCCTGGACCTTGGCGGCGGCGACGGTGGCGCGCCACAGGCGTACGAACAGGCTCGGCGCCGACCAGTCGATCCGCCGGCACTCGACGCGGGCGCCGTCATAGAGGCCCGCCGCCAGATCCAACTCGGAAAGCCCCGCGTCGTCGAAGCCTCCGACGGCCGTGGCCAGACCGGGCGCGAAGCCCGCCGCCGTGTCGCTGGCCCCGGCGGTCCAGCCGGTGGCGGCCCGGCAGGTCACGCCCTCGACGATCAGGTCCTGGTCATGGTCGGTGAAGCCCAGGACGACGCCGTCGCGGCGGGTCAGGATCCAGACGTGGCACAGGCTGGCCGCGCCGCTCTCGATCGCGGCGGCCAAGGCGTTGGGAACCGCGCGCATCAGACCCGCACCTCGACCAGGGCCACGGCGCCGACCCGCGCGGCGTTGAAGCTTTCCAGGGTGACGTCGATGCGATCGCTGTCGAAACGCACCGGCGTGTCGAACTCGAAGCCGGCGGTGACCGCCGCGCTCACGGCCGGGGCGACCGCGAGCGTCACGAGGCCCGTCACCGTATCGACCGCGAAGGCCGCAGGGCCCAGCACGAAGCCCGCCACCGCGATCTTGACCGTGCCGGCCACAGGCTTGGCGATCGGCCGGACCACCGCCGTGGCGCCCGTCCCGTAGGTCTTGGTCAGGGCGAAGGTCTTGCGACCCCCGTCGCCGACCCCGATCGCCTGGTCGGCCGCCGCCGGCGTGGCCGACGGCGCGCACGACCGGCAGTCGGCCGGGTCGCGGAACCGGAAGCCATGCAGCCGCCCTCGCCGTTCCTCGAAGAACGCCACCAGGGCGGCGGCGTCGTCCAGCGGTCGCGCCGCAGTGCCGATCAGGTAGCGCCGTCGCCCTTGGGCCCAGGGACTGGACCGCCGCTCGAATCCGGAGGCCAGGGTCGTGACCTGGGTCCGCCGCTCGACGCCGCCGGCGCAGCCGAACGCCAGCCGCGCGGGCAGGCGCGCTTCATGGAAGGCCATGGATGGCTCCTTGCGTGTGAGTGATTATTCACTTATGTTCGGCGGGCATCTTGAGGAGCCGCCTGATGCCTGTCTTGCCTCTGCTGTTCGATCCGCGCGGCGCGATAGATCGGCGCACCTTCTGGTCCGGTCTGCTTCAGCTGGCGGTGATCAGTCTGACCCTCAGCTTCGCACTTGCGTCGCTAGGTCTTCCCTCGGCGTCGGCGGTGCTTCCCGCGATCGGCGAGGCCCTTATCACCGCCGACATCACCGGTCATGTCTATACGGCCAGCCCTCCAAGCGTCGCGCTGGTGGCGTCGATCCTCATCGCTACGGCGCGTCTCTACGCCTCGGCATGCCTGATGCTGAAGCGATCGCGCGACGCTCGTAAGAGCGCCGGCCCACTAATCGCTCTCGGTTTGGCTGAATTGCTCGTTCAAGGGCTCGTAGGACTGTGGATCTACGATCTCTTTGACGACGACGATGTGGCGATGATCCTGCCCATCGCAGTCGACGCGGCGATCACGGCCGGCCTTGGTCTTGGCTTCACGATCTGGGTGGGGATCAGCCCCCTCTCGCCCGAGCAATGGCGCCCGTTCACCTGGCTGAGAGTAGTTCTGGACCCGCGCGGTCGTGCTGGCCGCCGCGCCTTCGTGTTGGGCGAGTTGGCACTTCACGCCACGTTGTTCTTTGCGCCGACCATGCTGTCGTTCTCCACGGCCTTGGCGAGGCGGGGCGGCGTGCCTCTCCTGCTCCTGCTCGTCTCTTATGTGATCATCTGTCTGTATCTGAAGCGCCTGCGTGACGCGGGGCGCGGACCAGGCAGTCTGATCGCCATGATCGGATTCTCGGTCGCCACGATCTCAACGGCCTTGGTGCTCGGAAACCGGCTGTTTCTCGACCAACCGCTGGTCGAGAGCCTTGCCTTTCCGGCTATCTGGATGCTGGCGATCAGCCTTGCCGCCGGCGTCCTCGCTGTGTTCTGGCTCGGCTACGGAATCTGGGTGGCGCTAGGGGAGCCAATCGCCTCGCCCGCCCCTCCCGGCCAGCAACTCGAATAGGCCGCGAAGTTAAACCCGCGTCATGACTTGCAATTCACTTCAACCGCGAGCGGGGCGGCCGTAAATTCTCCCCAAGCTGGGAGCTGAATGACATGGACTGGAAATCGCTTTTCTTCACCGCCGAGGGCCGTATCGGCCGCCAGACGTTCTGGATCGGCTGGTTGATGCTGCTGGGCGCGCACATGGTCGCGGGCTGGATTCCGCTGATCGGCTGGGCCATCGGCCTGGCGGCCAGCTTCGCGGGCGTCTGTATCTACACCAAGCGCCTGCACGACATGGGCCGCACCGGCTGGTGGCAATTGCTGCCGATCCTGCTGGGTCCCGTGCTGGTGGTCGCCTCGGCCATCTCGATCGGTTTCGGCGCCATCGCCGCCGAGATGATGAACGGTGACGCGGGCCTGTTGGCCCTGGCCGGGGTCGGCGGCCTGTTCGTCAGCCTCGCCATCGCCTTGGTGGTGCTGGTCGGCTTCACCCTGTGGGTGGGAACCGCCGAAGGCCAGCGGGACGAGAACCGCTACGGCGAACCGTCGCTGACGCCGGTGCTGGTGTAACAATAAGCCGCTCATCCCGGCGTTCGCCGGGATGAGCGGTGAAAATAATCCCTATAGCCGCCGCGCGCCCAGGCTGACCGCCCGGGCCAGGGCCTGGGCCAGTTGAGCGTCCGAGCGGGCCAGGCCAGCGACGTCGCCGCCCTGGACATTGACTGTCACATTCACCCCGCCTCCGCCCACCGGCTCGATCGCGCCGCCGGTCGCGGGACGAAACAGTTCGGGGCCGCGCTCGCCGACCAGATAGGCGCCGCCGGCGCTCACGGTCCCGCCGTCGGCCCTCGCTCCAGAAAATATGGAGCCGACGGCGCTGGCCAGGGCCGCCGCCAGGCCGCTCCCCTGTCCGCCGCCTGCCCCGGCCGAGACCGCCTGCAGCACCGCTTGCGCGAGCTCGGCCAGGCTGATCTTGCCGTCGGCGGCGGCGTGGGCCAGCGAGCGGACCAAGCCCGTGCCGGCCTTGGCGAAGGCCTCGTCTATGCTCCGCGCCGCCTGCTCGGCCGGGGCCTTCAGGGCGGCGAGCGCGGCGGCGGCCTCGGTGGCGCGGGCGGGGATGGCGTCGAGGCCATCAAGGTCGAACTCGCTCATCGGGTCTCCTCGTCGGGAAAGCGGTTCAGCAGGGCGTCAAGCGCGCCCCGCGTCAGGACCAGCGCGGCCGGCGCTTCGGTCAGGGCCCGCCATTCGGGCAGCGACAACCGCCAGAAGGCCTCGGGGGCGATGGCCAGGCGCAGGGTCGCCAGCCGAAGAGCGTCGGCCCAGCGCGGGCTCACGCGCAGGCCGCCAGGGCGGCGGCCACGGCGGCGACCGCTTCGGGCAGGGTGACGGGCTGGGCCGTCAGCACATCCGGGTCCTCGCCGCCCCCCTCGAGCAGGGCGGCCAGCACGGCGGTCAGCTCGGTGGCCGACATCCGGCCGAACCGGTCGGGCAGCTGGCTCCAGTCGTCGAGTTGCAGGGCGGCCTCGATGCGCGCCAGGGCGCCCAGGGTCAGGCACAGGCGGCGCGGGGTCCCGGCCAGGGGCACGGAGACTTCGCCGCGAGTGGGGTTGGGGGTGGGCATGGAAGTCCTTTCACTGGCGCACTTGCGGGTCCTAGATCGCCGTGAACGTCACCGCGCCGGCCGAGGCCAGCGACAACGCGAAGGCCGCCTCGCCGTCGTGTTCGCCGGCATATTCCAGGGCCGCGACCAGGAACGGCCCTTCCAGCTGGATGAAGTCGGGGATCACCAGCCGCCAGACCCGGGCGGTCTGGGCGAAGAAGCTGTCGCGCACCATCGCGTCGGAAGCCGCGTCGCGGAACACCCCCGCGCCGGAGACGGCGACCGAGCGCACGCCGGCCCCGGCCAGCAGCTCGCGCCAGCGGCCGGTGCTGTCGCCGTCGGTGGCGTCGATGGTCTTGGCGTTGAGGCTGATGGTGCGAGCCCGCAGGCCCGCCACGGTGGTGAAGACCGGCGTCGGCGCGCCGTCGCTGATCTTCAGCAGGATGTCTTTGCCGGCTTGGGCGGCCATGATGAATCTCCGGTTTTCGAGGATTGCGGCGAACACTTGCCCCCTACGGGCCTTCGGCCGTCTTCCCCCAGAGGGGGAAGAGTTCGCGCGCTTGGGCTCCGCCCCCTATGGGGGCGGACCGACCGCGAAGCGGTCAGGTGGGGGCAAGTCTGGATCAGGAGCCTTCCGTCACCGCCCGCACCCGCAGCACCCCGAGCGACAGCTCGCGGTCGGCGGCGCGGAAGACGTCGGCATAGGTCACGCGCAGGGTGACCAGCCGCCGGGCCTCGACGGCCGGGGCGGCGTTGTGCAGGGCGGCGCGAACGGCGGCGGTCAGGGCGCGGGCCTCCTCCGGTCCGCCAAACCGCGAGGCGGCGGTTACGGTGACCAAGTGCTCCAGCGCGTCGGCGTCGGGTCCCGCCGGCCGGCTTTCCTGGCGGCCGACCAGCACGCAGGGATAGGTCGGGCTGCGCGGCGGATCGACATAGATGCGCTGGCCAACCAGGACGGTGACGGCCGGGGCGGCCTTCAGCGTGGCGACCAGGGCGGCGGCCAGGGCCGCGTCGGGACCCAAATTTCCGGGGCCGCTCACAGCCGCGCCGTCCGATAGGGGGCCAGCCACGGCTCGACCAGCCCCAGCGGCGGCTCGGCGCTTGTCTCGGAAGATTGGGCCCGGTGCTCATAGGCGTGGGAGACCAGGGTCAGGATCGCCAGCCGCAGGGGCGCGGGGCTGGCGGGGGCCAGGACCAGGCCCGTGGCGGCGGCGACGCGCGCCTCGGCCGCGTCGATCAGCAGGGTGACCAGGGCGTCCTCCGTGGCGTCAGCCACGCGCAGGAACCCCTTGGCCTCGGCCAGGGTGGTGGAGAGGGGCATGTTGGGATTCCTAAAGGAAGGGACTCCCCCCTCCGGTCCTTCGGACCACCTCCCCCACGGGGGGAGGAGCTTGGTCGCGAAGTCCTCCCCCCGTGGGGGAGGTGTCAGCGAAGCCGACGGAGGGGGGAGTGTTAGGGCCTACGAAACGGCGAACTTCAGCAGCTTGATGGCGTCGAAGTTCTGGATCCCGCCGCCGACCCGCTTGGTGGTGTAGAACAGCACGTGGGGCTTGGCCGAATAGGGGTCGCGCAGCACCCGCACCCCGGCCCGGTCGGTGATCAGATAGCCCTTTTCGAAGTCGCCGAACGCCAGGGCCAGGCTACCCGCCGCGACATCGGGCATGGCCTCGATCTCGGTGACCGGATAGCCGAGCAGGGACGCCGACTGACCCGGCTGCAGGGCCGCGTTCCAGATGTAGTTGCCCTGGGCGTCCTTGAACTTGCGCACCGCGCTGACCGTGCGGCGGTTCATCACGAAGCGGCCGTTCTGGCGGTACTGGGTCTTGGCCGCATAGATCAGGTCGATCAGCTTGTCGGTCGGGTTCGTGGCCGGCCAGGCGCCCGCCACGCCGGTGGCCAGATAGCCCATCTGGCCCCAGGCGTAGGAGGCGTCGGCGGCGGCCACATAGGCCAGCAGCCCCTTGGGCTTGTTGACCCCGTCGCCGCTGACGAAGGCGGCGGTCTCCTGGGCGGCGAAGGCGTCCTGCACCTCCTCGGCCAGCCACTCGTCGATATTGACATAGGCGTCGTCGAGCAGGGCCTGGGTGGCGGCGGGGCTGGCATAGAGCTCGCCGGCCGGGAAGTCGATGACGTCCAGGGTCGGCGGGGTGGTCTCCGGCCGCGCAGCGGTCTCGGCCACCCAGCTGGCGGCAAGACCGGCGGTCGAGACCGGCTTGCGGAAGGTCCCCGAGCCGATGGTGCGCACCTGGCAGATGTCGCGCATCGGGCTCGTGGCCTGGAGGCGCCGCAGAATCTGGCGTTCCAGTTCGGGCGGCGCCACATAGCCGCCGGCTGTGGCCACGCCCTCCGACAGGCCCTTGGCTTCCAGCAGCGAGGCCAAGGACGCGGAAGGCGTCTCGCCGGTCTTGATATAGCGGTCGAAGGCGGCCTTGCGCTCGTCGACCCGCGCCAGCGGCGCGTCACCGCCAAGCGTGGGCCGCCGGGCGTCAGACAGCACGCGGTCAAGCCGCGCCTGGGCGTTGGAGACGGCCTCGTCGATGCGGGCGACCTTCTCCTCCAACAGCACGTCGGCCCGCTTGGTCTCCAGCGCGGCCAGCCGCTGGTCATTGGCGGCCTTAAAGCCCTCGAACGCCGCCAGCACTTCGTGCAAGGCCGCGCGGGCCTCCGGCGAGGCCAAGGCCTGCTTGGTTTCCTTCATGGGGATCTCCGGTTTTTGAAAGGTCAGAAAGAAGGTCCTCCCCCTGTGGGGGAGGCGATCGCGAAGCGATCGGTGGGGGGAGTTTTGGAGCGGCGGATCACTCCCCCCTCCGTCGGCTCCGCCGACACCTCCCCCACGGGGGGAGGAATTCTGGGCCTCAGCCGACGCGCTTGAGCCGCGCCCCCGGCAACATCGGGAACGTCACGATCGACACTTCCCACAGCTCCACCTCGCGCAGCACGCGCAGGCGGCCGGTGTCGTCGGGTCTGGCCTTCACCGCGCGGAAGCCGATCGAGAGGCCGTCCAGCGCCCCGGCCTCGACCAGGGCGGCGACCAGCCTCCCCCTCGGGGTCGTGCGGAGAATCCGCCCACGGACGTAGAGGCCCGAGGCGTCCTCGGCGATCTCGTCCCAGACCCCGACGGGTTCGGCGTCGTCGTGCTGGTGCAGCATCTTGACCCCGGCCGGGCCGGTGCGGGCCAGGCTGGCGGCGAAGGCCCCGGCGGCGGTGACGTCGTCATTGAGGTCGCGGGTCCAGAACAGGCTGGCGTGGCCTTGGATTTGGAGGTCGTCCTTCATGGCTGACCTCCATCCAGCTTCGTCTCGATCCTGGCCAGCGAGGCCCGGGTGGCTTCGGCCTGAGTCTCCAACCGGGCCAGGCGCTCGGCCACCGGGGTCTGGGCGTCTAGCCGCTGGCTCAGATTGTCGATGCGGGCGCTGGCCCGGCCAGTCCACAGCAAGGCGCCAGCGGCCTGCAAGGCGATGGCCACCAGTAGGGCGACCGAGACCTGGCGGTCCAGCCGCCAGCGCGGGGGTGAAGTCATGGGTGTCTCCGGTTGATCGGAAAGGTCCTCCCCCTGTGGGGGCGGCGGCCGAAGGCCGGTGGGGGGAGTGTTGGGGTCGTTGATCCGGGAGGCGGCTGGCCTCCGATCCCTCCCCCCTCCGTCGGCTTCGCCGACACCTCCCCCACGGGGGGAGGACTATCCCTCCAGCCCCGCCAGCCGCCGCCGCTCGGCGTCGGTGAGGAAGCTGGCGCCCTCCAGTCGCGCCCACAGGGCGTCGCGCTCGGCCGACAGGGCCGGGACCGCGTCCAGGTCGCAGGCAATCTTCGCGCCGGGGAACTTCGGCGCCAGCCACACCGACAGGGCCCGCGCCGCCCGCTCGGCCAGGGGCACGACGGTGTGGCGCCAGAACGCTCCGTTGGCCTCGCGATAGTTGGCGTAGGTGGCGTCCCCCGGAATACCGAGCAGCTGGGGCGGCACGCCGAAGGCCAGGGCGATCTCGCGGGCGGCGGCGTGCTTGCCGGCGATGAAGTCCATCTCGGCCGGGCTCAGCGACATCGGCCGCCAGTCCAGCCCGCCCTCCAGCAGCAGCGGCCGGCCGGCGTTGGCGGCCCCGGAATGGGCGTCGCCCAGCTCGGCCTTCAGCCGCTCGAACTGCTCGGCGCTCAGTCGGTCGCCGGCGTCGCGGTTGGCGTAGACCAGGGCCCCGGACGGCCGGGCGCTATTGTCGAGCAGGGCCTTGTTCCAGGCCCCCGAGGCGTTGTGCACGTCGATGGCGAAGGCCGCCGCCTCCAGCGGGGAAAAGCCGTAGTGATCGTCGGTGGGGTTGAACAGTTTGAGGTGCAGCACCGGCAGCCAGCCGGCGGCGTCGCGCCCGATCCGCGCCGTGCGACCGGCGGCCTGGTAGTCATAGGCCAGCGGCCAGCCGCGCGGGCCGGGCACCACGGTCATCCGGTCGGGCCGCAGGGCGTAGAGCTCGGTGGGGACGTCGCTGCCCTCTCCCCCTTGAGCGGCTTCCAGGTAGCCGTTGCCGGCCACCGTCAGATTGCCGAAAAACGCCTCCATCAGGTCGGGCCCGCCCTGTTCGGGGTTGGGGGCCTGGAGCAGCGCCCGTAGCGGATGGTCGTCGGCCCGCTGGCCCTCGACGAAGACGGTCAGCGGCACCGAGGCCGCGGCCTCGGCGATCATCCGCACGCAGCGATAGGCGATGGGGTTCTTGGCGAAGCCTTCGGACGCCAGGGCGGCATAGTCCCGCGGCGTCCAGCGCGGTTGGCCCGCCGCGGTGATGGCGATCAGCCGAGCGGCGCGGGAGTCCTTGGCCTCCGGCGCCACGGGGGGCGGTCGTCGTTTGAACAGGGGCATGGGGCGCCTCGGAGGTTGAGAACGAAGAGGGAACATGGTATAGATGCAGGATGATCAACATCAGGTCCTCCCCCTGTGGGGGAGGCGGCCAAAGGCCGGTGGGGGGCGTGAAACGACATGCGAGAACCCAAGGCCTACGTGGCCCGAGCGCGTGAGCTGCGGAAGGAAATGTCCTTGCCGGAACGAGTGCTGTGGTCAGCCCTGAAGGGGTCTCGGCTCGACGGTTTGAAGTTTCGCCGCCAACATCCGATGGGACCCTACGTCTTTGACTTCTTCTGTGTTTCAGCGCGGCTGGCGGTCGAGATCGACGGCTACGCGCACGAGGTCGGCGACCAGCCCGAGCGCGACGCCATCCGTGACGCCTGGATGGCGGAACGGGGTGTGCGAACGCTCCGAATTCCCGCTCGTTGGGTGCTGGACGACGTGGATAGCGCGGTCGCGGCGATCCGCACGGACATGCAGGAACACTCCCCCCACCGGCCCTTCGGGCCACCTCCCCCACAGGGGGAGGATTTCCGCTTCTAAGTCCTCCCCCTGTGGGGGAGGTGTCGGCGAAGCCGACGGTGGGGGGAGTATGCGGCCCCTACAGCACCGACAACCGCGGCCGCCTCCCGATCCCCAGCATCAAGTCCGCCAGCGCCCAGACCAGGGCGTCCGCCCGGTCCGGGCTGTGCGCCAGATCGCCCGACCCCAGGGCCATCAGTTCCTCCTCCAGGGCCGGAAAGGCCCCGCAGTGAACCACCCGGCCCTGTTCATACAAGGCCGCCACCGGCTCGGCCCTGGCCCGCTTGCCCAGCGAGGCCTTGACCAACTTGACCGGGCACGGCGGGTCGGCCTGGGCCAGGACGGCGCGGACCATGTCGCCGCCCTGGTTGGCCTCGGCCACCAGGGCGTCGGCGTCGAAGCGGTGGGCGGCCTCGACGGCGCGCCTCGCCCAGCCGTGGGGCGACAGGCCGCGCGCGGTCAGGTCGGCCAGGACGAAGGCCCGGTCGCCGGCCCGGCCGCAGACCACGATGCCGCAGGCGTCGCCGCCGGCGGTGGCCGGCGGATCCACCGCCACGACCACCCGGTCGAAGGCGGCCGGCGGCGCGCCCCGGCAGCGGGCCAGGTCCTCGGCGCGGAACAGCCCGCCCTCGCCCTCGACGATCAAGCCATCCAACTCCTGGGCGGCCAGGCGCGTGCCGCCGTACAGGCTTTGCAGCGTGGCCAGGAAGGCCGGAGCGAGATAGGCCGCATTGGCGCCGGTGGCCGCGCGGGTGTCGATCGTGCCGGGCTCGGCGATCAGGGTGCGCAGGGCGCGGATCGGCCGGGGCGTGGTGGTGACCACCAGGCGCGGATCCTGGCCCAGGCGCAGGCCAAAGCGCAGCATGGCCAGGGTCTCGGCGGGCCTCCGCCAGGCGCAGAACTCGTCGGCCCAGGCGGCGTGGAACTGGGGGCCGCGCAGGCTGTCGGGATCCTCGGCCGAGAAGGCCTGGGCGACGGCGCCGTTCTTGAACTCCAGGCGCTTGCGGCTGGCGCGCCAGGTCGGCCGCTCGCCGGGCGGGTAGAGGCTCTTGATGCCGGACGGCCCCTCGATCATCACTTCGCGCACGTCGTGGAAGGTGGGACCGACCAGGGCGAGGTGGACGCCGGGCTCGGCTTGGTCGACGATCCAGGACGCGCCCGCGAAGGTCTTGCCGGCGCCGCGACCGCCGAGGAACAGCCAAGTGGTCCAGGGGTCAGATGGGGCTTTCTGGTGAGGGGCCTGCGACGGCCGCAAGGCCTTCATCTGACGCTCCAAGGCCGACCACGGGGTGTTGGCGACCCATTCCTTTAGCTTCTCTTCGTTCAACAAGAGCAGCCAGTCTTCGCTGGATTTCGGTATGAAAAGCGGCGACGCGTTCGGGGGTGCGGCCAGAGTCGTCATCCATTTCCATCTCCGGGCTGGGGTTCTCGTTGTTCTCGTTGGCGGCCGCCTTGGCGGCCTGGGCCTTCATCCTGGAAGCCTTGATCGCCCTGGCGTCGGCCATGACATCGGCCAGGGAGCGGCGGCTGGCGGCGACGGTCGCGTTCATCCGGCGCGCGGTGAAAGCGACGGAGCCGAGCAGCTTGGTCTGCTCGGCCGGGGTGCGCAGGGCGGTGGTGTCCTGCACGTCGAAGAGGTTGGCGATGTGCAGTTCGACCAGCAACCTATCGCCGTCTCGCATCAGTTCCTCGGGGCTCATCTCGCTTCTCCGGGCCATGACACAAAGATACGGCAGCAGCGGGCGCGCCAGCGCAAAGAGGGTGAGATAGTTTTAGAGCATTGATTTTACTTGGGTCTGTGTGCTCGACGCCGAGCGTCGACGGCGCTCTATCCCCAGGAGGGGGCTGAAAAGCGCCCTAATGGACCGCTTGCCAGCGGTCCGAAACACCGCTCATCCCGGCGAATGCCGGGATGAGCGGATCAACGGGATGACCGCCCAGCCCCTTCCCGATCCGCCCGCCACGGCGAGGCCGCGCCTTGAAACCTTGATGGCGAGCTTGCTCTGGCGTTTGGCCGTGTCAAGGACCGGCCTCCGGCCGGCCGCGGAGCGGCGGCCCTCCGGGCCGTCCTTGACACGGCCAAACGCCAGAGCTCCAATCCACCAAGGGTTTAAGGCGCAGCCGCATCCGGGGCGGATGCGGGCGTTCGCCGGGGAGCGGATATTAGCCGGCGTGCCAGCGGAACGCCGGACTACTCTGCCGTCTGAGCTCAGTCGCCAGTATATGCGCCTGCTCAACGCTCAGCCGCTGCGAAGGCGGCCAAGTAGAATCTGCGGCTGGTGGAATAAGAGAGAGGCTTAAACCCGGATTCGGTGCGGCAGCTATGTTTAAATTACGGCCGTATACAGCGTGAAAAAGCGCCTCACCGGCTCCGAATAAGAATATCTTTAAATTATCAGAGTTTGGCTTTCCATTGGATTGGTGGCTAGCCTTAGAAGAAATTGAGTGGAAAATCGTATCCCATGGACTTTCGCCACACCTGTATAGTTGTATAGTGAGTGGAGACGGTATAATTCTCTCCGCGAAAAACCCTCTTCGCTCATCCGTCAGAAACACACTTCTGCCTCCAGGGGATGCATCAGCAACTATGATTTTAAGAGTTATCCACTCCGAAATATTTTTTAACCCTTCTGTCCCGATCTGGCGCTGCTCGCCTAATATCAGTGCGGTTACGTCTAAGCGTGAACTTTCCTCAAGACGACTCATCCACCCATTGTTGCAGGCGCGACAGACGACGCGTAGCCGGGCGTCAGTGATGCGCCCTTGTCGCTCAAATTGACGCGAGAGCCCAACAGAGCACTGACCATCGGAAGGGTCATTGGAGCCTATTTGGCTATACCCGTTAGTTTCAGGGAGTATATCCCGCGCCCAAGCAGGCCAAAGATGCTCGCGCGAAAGCCCTCCATCACCACAGAAAATGCAGCCTTTTGGCGGTTTGAGTCTACTCACATGACGTCTCATATTAATGAGGTGACTTTTATAACATGAGCTGCCAACTACGGTGCCGCTAGTCGACAAGTGTCCTTAACAACACGATTCCGCCAAAGTTCGAATACGGAGCACTATGCTCCACCGCGTTGGAAATCAGACTTTCATCGCCGGCTTGCAAACCCCCTACTCCTCCGGCTCCCAGTCCACCACGTCACTCTTGTCGTACATCAGATCCAGCGCCACGAAGTCCATGGCGTCCTCGGCCTGGTCGAACGATAGCTCCGACACCGTCTGATCCCGCACCGAGACCCCTGCCGTGTGGACGCTCTCCGGATCGCCGGTGATCAGCGGATGCCACAGCGGCAGGGTCTTGCCCTCGTTGAGCCGGCGATAGGCGCAGGACGGCGGCATCCAGGCCAGGCGCTCGATATTGTGCGGCGTCAGCTTGATGCAGTCGGGCACAGTCTTCTTGCGGTTGGGATAGTCGCTGCAGGTGCAGCTGTGGGTGTTGAACAGCTGGCAGTGCACCCTTGTGGGGATGATCTCGCCGGTATCTTCGTCTTCGAAGCGAACCAGGCAGCAAAGGCCGCAGCCATCGCATAGACTTTCCCACTCGGGGACGGTCATCTGGTTTAGGGACTTCGTCTCCCAGAAAGGTTTGCGCGCCATGATCCCGGCGTCCTAAACCCAAACGCTGCCGATACCAACCGGGACCATGGGACGATCGTGAACGACTGGACGCTGCCGCCCTATCGGTTCAACGACAAGGCGGCGCCGGCCGAGGGCGCGCGTCCGCCCGCGTTCGGCTCGGCTCCACCGCCGCCACCGCCTCCGCCTCCCCCGCCCGAACGCCTGCCCGAACCCCCACGCCGGCCCGAGCCGGAAGAGCCGTTCCGCGCCGACCTGAAACACGCCAAGGCCCGGAAGGGCCGGTGGATCTGGATCGCCGTGCTGGCGCTGTTCGTCGTGGGCCTGGTCACCGCGGGCTCCGGCGTCGGCATGGTCTGGTGGAAGTACCTGCGCGACGTGCCGCCCCTGCCCTCGCGCGAGGCGCTGTTCGCGGTCAATCGCGCGCCGGGCATCCGCTTCGAGGACCGAGGCGGCCAGGTGATCGCCACCCGCGGGCCCCGCTATGGCCAGCGGATCACCCTGGCCGGCGTGCCCAACTACCTGCCGCTGGCCTTCCTGGCCGCCGAGGACAAGCGCTTTTACAAGCACGGGGCCATCGACCCCTATGGCATCGTCCGCGCCGCCTGGGTCAATCACCGGGCTGGCCGCACCGTTCAGGGCGCCTCGACCCTGAGCCAGCAACTGGCCAAGGGCCTGTTCCTGACCCCCGACCGGATCACCAAGCGCAAGGTCCAGGAGATGGTCCTGGCCTGGAAGCTGGAGCGGGTGCTGACCAAGGACGAGATCCTCGAGCTCTATTTGAACCGGGTCTATTTCGGGGCCGGCACCTATGGCGTCGACGGCGCGTCCCAGACCTATTTCAACAAGCCCGCCAGCCAGCTGACCCTGTCGGAGGCCGCCCTGCTGGCGTCCTTGCCCAAGGCCCCCACCCGCCTGGCCCTGACCCGCGACATGGGCGGAGCCATCGCCCGCTCGCGCCTGATCCTGGCCAATATGCGTCGCGAAGGCTGGATCACTCCCGAGCAGGAGAGCCGGGCCCTGGACGACACCCCGCGCCTGTCGCCCCTGGCGAGGCAGGACGAGGGCGATTTTGGCTGGGTGCTGGACTACGCCACCACCGAGGCCGTGCGCATCGCCGGCCAGAACGCCCCCGACCTGGTGGTGCGCCTGACCATCGATCCGCGCCTGCAGCATGTGGGGGCCGACACCGTGCGCCAGGCCATCGCCATCGGCGGGCAGAGCGCCGGAGCCCGCCAGGCGGCCCTGCTGTCGCTGTCGGCCGACGGCGCGATCCGGGCCATGGTCGGCGGCACGGACTATGTCGACAGTCCTTTCAACCGCGCCGTCCAGGCCAAGCGCCAGCCGGGCTCCAGCTTCAAGCCGTTCATCTATGCCGCCGCCCTGGAGAAGGGCGTGCTGCCCACCGACATCCGCGTGGATGGACCCGTGCAGTTCGGCAGTTGGAAACCCGAAAATTACAGCGGAGGCTATCGCGGCCCGATGACCGTGCAGAGCGCCTTGGTCAATTCGATCAACACCATCGCCATCAAGCTGGCCCAGGAGGCTGGCGGTCCGGCGATCGGCGATCTGGCCCGGCGGTTTGGAATAACGTCGCTGCCGTCCAACCCCGACCTGTCGGTGGCGCTGGGGGCCTATGAGGTGAACCTGCTGCAGCTGACCTCGGGGTTTCAGGTGTTCCAGCAGGGCGGCAATCGGCTCGAGCCCTATGTCATCGAGACGATTACCACCCAGGACGGCCGGGCGATCTTCAGCCACATGGCCGCGCCCAATCTCGTCAGCGTCTACGACATCGCCAAGGCCAGCATGATGGTGCGGATGATGAAAAAGGTCGTCGAGATCGGCACCGCCAAGCGGGCCGCCTTCGGCTGGCCGGCGGCGGGCAAGACCGGCACCAGCCAGAACTGGCGCGACGCCTGGTTCGTGGGCTTTACGCCGGACTATGTCACCGGGGTCTGGGTGGGCAATGACGACGACAGGCCGATGAACAAGGTGGTCGGCGGCGACATCCCGGCCAGCATCTGGCGGCGGTTCATGCTGAGCGCCCACGAGGGCCTGGCGATCCGAGACTTCCCGTGGCTGCTGCCTGACGCCGCGCCCACGAGCGCGCCCGACCCGCGCAATGGCTTCTACGAAACCCTGGCCTCGGAATTCGCCCGCACCGCCGCCGAGGCCGAGCCGGTGGTCGCCCCCGAGGCGCCGGTTCCGGCGCCAGCCCCGCAGCCGGAACTGCCCTATTAGCTTAGGGCTGACGGGGACACACACTCATTCCTTCACTCAAGCCGTCTTGGCAGCGTCGTCAGGGTGAGTGTGTGTCCCCAAACAGCCAATTCACCTCTCCGATTGACAACGAGCGAAACTAGAACAAATATAGAACAAAAATGGGGACATCTCATGCCCAGAACGGCGCGCGTGGTCATCCCAGGAACGCCGCACCACGTCACTCAGCGCGGCAACCGCCGACAGCCAACCTTTCTCTGCGCGGCCGACTACAAAACCTATCTCCAGCTCGCGGCCGAAGCCTTCAAGGCAGCAGAGGTCGAGGTCTGGGCCTACTGTTTAATGCCCAACCACGTCCACCTCATCGCCACTCCCTCGACCGACGAGGGCTTGGCCGAGGCGATCGCCATGACCCATGTCCGCTACACTCGGCACATCAACCGCCGTGAGGGCTGGAAGGGTTACCTTTGGCAAGGCCGGTTCGCGTCGTTTCCGATGGACGAGACCTATCTGCGCCTCTGCGCCCGCTATGTGGGACTGAACCCGGTGCGAGCCGGCCTGACTCGCCGGGCGATCGACTGGCCATGGTCCAGCGTAAGAGCGCACCTGACCGGTCATGCCGACGTGCTGCTGGCGCCCGCGCCTCTATCGAGACTGCTGGGAGACGACATGGCTACCTTCTTCGATGACGACATTAGCGCCGACGCACGTGTCGCTTTGCAGGTCGCGACGCGGTTGGGGCGGCCGCTAAAAGCCAGAGCCGAGATTTAGGATGATTTGGGGACACACACTCATCCCAGCGCCTCGGTCGTGCGAGAGCCGTGGTCTGGGTGAGTGTGTGTCCCCGTCCTCATCCCCGTCCTCCGCCGCCCCCGCCCCCGCCGCGCTGCAACAAGAAATCCCCCCGCCCCCGCGCCGGCCCTGCTATAGCCCCCACCTCCTCCTCCGTTTCCGTTCGACAGTAGACCCACCGATCATGGCTTCCCCTCTCCGCGCCTCTGGCAAGGCCCCTGTCCTGGCCCTCAAGGACGTTCGCCTCGCCGATGGCGCCAAGCCGCTGTTCGACGGCGTCGACCTGGCCCTGGAGCCGCGGATCCGCGCCTGCCTGGTCGGGCGCAACGGGGCTGGCAAGTCCACCCTGCTGAAGATCCTGGCCAACCAGGGCGTAGAGCCCGACAGCGGCGAGCGCTCAGCCCAGCCGGGCTCGAAGATCGTCTATGTCAGCCAGGAGCCAGAGATCACCGGCGACACCCTGCTGGACTATTGCACGGCCGGCGGGGCCGAGGACTACGAGGCCCACGCCACCCTGGCCGATTTCGGCCTGGACTACGCCAAGAGCACCCAGGGCCTGTCGGGCGGCGAGCGTCGCCGGGCGGCGCTGGCCAGGGCGTTCGCCGAACAGCCCGACGTGCTGCTGCTGGACGAGCCGACCAACCACCTGGACATCTTCGCGATCCAGACCCTGGAAGAGGAGCTGGCCGGCTCCAAGTGCGCCGCCCTGATCGTCAGCCACGACCGCGCCTTCCTCAATCGCGTCACCCAGCGCACCTTCTGGCTGGAGCATCGCAAGGTGCGCCGCCTCGACAAGGGCTTCGCCGAGTTCGAGCTGTGGAGCGAGCAGGTGCTGTCGGCCGAGGCCGACGAGGAGCGGCGGCTCAACAAGCAGCTGGAGAAGGAAAACGCCTGGCTGGCCCGCGGCGTCCAAGGCCGCCGGGCCCGCAACGAGGGCCGTCGCCGCGCCTTGATGGACCTGCGCGGCCAAAAGAAGGACCTGCAGTCCGACAAGCGCGGCAGCATGACCATGGCCGTCGAGAGCTCGGGCACGTCGGGCAAGCGGGTGGTCGAGGCCAAGCACGTCACCAAGCGGTTCGGCGACCGGACGATCATCGAGGACTTCTCGACCCGCATTTTGCGCGGCGACCGCGTGGCCCTGGTGGGCCCCAATGGCGCGGGCAAGACCACGCTGGTGCGGATGCTGCTGGGCGAGATCCCGATCGACGAGGGCACGGTGCAGCTGGGCACCAATCTTGAGATCTCCTATGTCGACCAGAACCGTATGGCTCTGTCGGAGAAGATGACCCTGTGGGACTTTCTGACCCCCGGCGGCGGCGACTCGATTCTGGTGCGCGGCATCGCCAAGCACGTGGCCGGCTACGCCAAGGAGTTCCTGTTCACCGAGGCTCAGCTGCGCCAGCCGGTCACCAGCCTGTCGGGCGGCGAGCGCAACCGCCTGCTGCTGGCCCGGGCGCTGGCCTCGCCGACCAACCTGATGGTGCTCGACGAACCGACCAACGACCTGGACATGGACACGCTGGACCTGCTCGAGGAGCTGTTGGCTGATTTCGAGGGAACCCTCATTCTGGTCAGCCACGATCGCGATTTCATCGACCGCCTGGCGACCTCGACCATCGCCATGAACGGCCATGGCAAGGTGCTGGAAACCCCGGGCGGCTGGACCGACCTGATCGACCAGGCCCCGGACTTCTTCAAGGGCGCCCGGGGCGCGGCCGGCGACTTCGCCACCGGCACAGGCTCGCACAAGGCGGTGCTGACCCCGCCGCCCGCGCCCACCCCGCCGAAGAAGACCGTCAAGCTGTCCTACAAGGATCAGCGGCGGCTGGAGGAGTGCGAGACCCTGGTCGCCGCCTCGCCCAAGATCATCGCCGACATCGAGGCCAAACTGGCCGATCCGGCCTTCTATGCCAAGGACCCGGTCAGCTTCGACAAGGTGATGAAATCTCTCGACAAGGCCCGAGCCGACCTGGCCACGGCCGAGGAAGAATGGCTGGCGCTCGAGGAAAAGCGCGAGACCATGGCGGGTTAGCGCCCGCCTAAAGCCCCGCAACGAACAGGTCGGGCTTGCCCAGCGGCACGCCCTTGGCGCGCAGGATGGCGTAGGCCGTCGACAGGTGGAACATCAGGTTGGTCGTCGCGAAGACACTCAGCCAGTGGCCGGACTCCAGGGTCGGCTCCATGCCCTGGGCAATGGCGTAGGTCAGCAGGACCGAGTCGCGGCCTTCGAACTGTTCGGCCGTCAGCCCCGCCAGGAACGCCTTCGCCCCGGCGATGGCGGCTTTCAAACCGGCCAGGTCAAGCTGGTCGCCGACCGCTTCGGGAACCGGCAGGCCCGCCACCCGCGCCGGCCATTGCTGGGCGAAGTTGCAGACCACCATCAGTTGAAAGCGCAGCGGGTGCATGTCGTCGATCAGCCGCCAGTCGAGCACGGCTTCCTCGCTCAGCCCGTGGGCCGCGGCATGGGCCGCGCCTTTGGTGAGCAGGTGCTCGGCGGTCCCCAGGTGGCGGGTGAACAGATCCACGAAAGTGAACAGGCTGACGGTCATGACGGGCGTCTCCCTAGGCTTTTGAGCGGAGATTGCGGTCCTGGAGCCGCGCTGGCAAGGGCCTGGATCCTTCTCCCCTTGCGGGAGCAGGGACCCTACAGCCCCAGCGTCTTGCGCAGGAACGCGTCGGCCTTGTCCAGCATCTGGGCGCGCGCCGCGCTGTCGTCTAGCTGGTGATCCAGGTCCTTGAACACCACCAACTCGGCGCTCTTGCCCGCCGCCTTCAGCCGCGACAGCATCAGGCGGGACTCGCCGATCCCGACATTGGTGTCGTCGTCGCCATGGAACATCAGCACCGGCGCCTTGATCTTCTCGGCGTTCCGGGCCGGCGAGCCTTCCTTCACGTGCGGTCCCCGGCCAATGAAGGCGTCGACCAGCTTGTATTTGTCATAGAGGCGCGCCTCTTCGCGCAGGGTCTCCAGGTCGGTGACTGGGGCGACCGCAACAATGGCCTGGAACAGGTCGGGGTCTAGCACTGAAGACTGCAGGGCCGCGTAGCCGCCGTAGGACCAGCCGACGATGGCCAGCTTGCCCGGCGCGGCGACGCCCTGGCTCTGCAACCAGCGCCCGGCGTCGTTGATGTCGCCGACCGCCTGGCGCCACGACTGGAAGCCGTTCTTCTCGAACCAGGCCTCACCATAGCCCGACGAGCCCCGGAAGTTGGGCTGCAGCACCGCGAAGCCGCGGTTGGCGAAATATTGCGACAGCCAGTCGAAGCCCCACTCGTCGCGCGCTTCCGGCCCGCCGTGCGGCATCACGATGGCGGGGATGTTCTTGCCGTCGCTGCCGGGCGGCAGGGTCAGATAGGCCGGCACCATGGTTCCGTCGGCGGCCTTGTAGGTGATGGCCTGAACCGGCGAGAGCTTGAAATCCGCCAGCTCGGGCCGCTGGGCCATGACCTCGCTAAGCTGGTGGGTGTTGCGGTCGTACAGGTAGTATCGCCCCGGATCGACGTCGCTGCCGGCCCACAACAACAGCCGCTTCTCATCAGCGCTGGCGTCAACAAACGTGACGACGGGATGGCCCAGCAAGGCCTTGGACAGGGACGCGGCCAGCTTCTGCAGGGCCGGGTCGAAGAACACCGACTGGCGTTTGTCGGTCGCGAAGCTGGCCCCGACCACGCGGTTCTGGCGGCCGATACGGATCACGTCGTCCACATCGACGTCGTCGCGGGCGACCAGAACCTCGCGCTTCATCGCGCCGTCCAGCGACAGCCTAACCAACGCCTGGCGACCGTCCACCCGTTCGAAGCCGTAGGCGGCGTTCAGGTCGCGATCCACCGCTACGGGCGAGAAGCCCGTGTAGGCCTCGGCGTCATAGGTCCCGAGCGGCCGCCAGTCGGCGCCGGCGCCCGGCAGGCGGTAGAAATAGTTGGTCCGCGCAGTCCGGTAGCCGGCATTGGTCTTGGGCTGCTGGCCGTAGATGCGGACCGCCCCGTGCTGGTCGGAGAGATACTCCACCGCATCGCCGCGCGGCGGCTCGATCGGGCTGCGGGCCAGGGTGGTGGTGTCGACCCGCTCGACCGCTAGGCCGCTCTTCTGGTTGGACAGCATTGTCCCTGTCGTCTCCTCGGGCATGAACGACCGGGTCATCAACAGCGCGCCATTGGCGTCGTCGGCCAGCCAATCGACGATGTCGCCGCCGTCCTGCCGGTAGGCCACCGCCATCCCGCGGGAGCGCGCGCTTAGCTCCTGCACCTTGGTCCCGTCAGCGTTGACGGCGACGATGCGTGAATAGCCGATCTTCTCGGCGTCCTGATCCACCATCATGAAGATGCCGCAGACCAGCCGGCCGTTGGACACCCAGTGGCAGTTGGTCAGGCGGTCGGGATGACCGGATGAACCGAGGATAGGCTTGGGCTGGCCGGCGCCGTCCAGCCGGGCCACGAACACGGCGGTCGCCTGGCTTTCGGCCAAGGGCTGAACCAGGGCGATCGACTGGCCGTCGGGCGACAGACTGGCCTGCTGCACTCTCTGGCGAGCCCCGAACGCCGTGGCGGCGGGAGTCTCGGCCGCGAGCGCCGTCCCTGCCAACGCGGAAAGGGTAAGGCCGGTCAGGGCGGCCCCGATGGGTCTAGGCATGGATCAACTTACTCTGGGTTGCACCCGCGCATTAGATCGAAGCTTGGCCTTAAATCAAGTCGGGGATCGACGCTTAGTCGTGCAGTGGGGCCTTGGCGCGCCGCCCGGCCTGGTCCGACAGGGCCGTGCCGACAGAGGCGGCGATGACGCAGGCGATGGCCAGCCATTGGCGGCGGACCAGGTGCTCGCCCAGCAACAGCAGGCCCGCCAGCGCCCCGACCGCCGGTTCGAGGCTGAGCGTCACCCCGAAGCTACGCTTGGAGATGCCGCGCATGGCGACCATTTCCAGCGAATAGGGGATGGCGCTGGAGACCACGGCCACCACCAGGCCAAGGCCCAGCACCATGGGGTCCAAAAGCTTGGTCCCGGCCGCCACGATCCCGAACGGGGCCACCACCAGGGCGGCCGTGGTCATGCCCAGGGCCACCGACTGGCCGCCATGCAGATGACCGGTTCGCTGGCCGGCCACGATATAGAGCGCCCAGAACACCGCCGCCGCCGCCGCGAAGGCCACGCCTGCCGGGTCGAGATTGAGGCTGGCGTCGCCCAACGGCAGCAGCAGGGCCAGCCCGACCACCGCCAGGCCGATCCAGGCGAAATGGCTGGGCTTGCGAGCGTGCAGCATGGCCAGGCTGAGCGGGCCGGTGAACTCGATCGCGATCGCCAGGCCCATCGGGATGGTCCGCAGCGACATGTAGAAGCACAGGTTCATCGCCCCCATGACCGCGCCATAAATCGCCACCGCTCTCAGATCCGGCCCCGCCCACCGGGTGCGCCAGGGCCGCCAGACCACCAGCAGGATCAGGGCCGAGAACCCCACCCGATAGGCGCTGGTCCCCTGGGCCCCGACCAGCGGGAACAGGCTCTTGGCGAAGGACGTGCCGATGCACAACGACACCATGGCGCCCAGCAAGGCGGCGTAGGGCGTCAGGGCGCGAAGGCGAGCGGCTTGCGGCATAAGCCGTTGCCCTAGAACGCCTCGTCGTCCTCGACCGCGTCACCGTCCTCTTCGCCGCCCATGGCCGCTTCGAGGCTCTCGATGATGTCGTCCATCTGGGCCGAAGTGATCTCGACATAGAGGGCGTCGCCGCCCACCGCCGAGACCAGCAGCCTATAGCCGTTCTCGGTTTCCTGCAGGCTAAAGGTTTCGAGGAGCTGCAGCTTGGCCATGGGGTGTCTTTCAGAATGAGGAAGGCGGGATATAGGCGCGGAGCCCGCCCTCCGAAACCCTCTCCTACTTCAGCGCCCCGCGCCGCAGCATGGCGATATGGGCGGCGATCAGCGCCTCGCGCTCGACCCACGGAAACTCCGGCCGGGCGATCAGCAGCGAGACCAGTCCGTGCAGCCCCGCCCACAGGGTCTGGGTCAGGCGCAGGGCGTCGTCGTCGGCCGTCAAGCCGTGGTCGTGGAGGTCGGCGATCATCGCCACGAAGCCCTGGAAGGCTTCAAGACCCGCCGCCATGGGCCGCCCGCCGCTCCGCGAAAGGAACGAGCCGTCGTGGCTCTTCTCGACCATGAAGGCCACGCGATAGGCGTCCGGTTCGCTGAGGCCAAAGTCGATATAGGTCATCATCGCCCGGTCGAACATCTCCGGGGTCGGGGTCCACTGGGCCTTGCCCGCCTCCATTCGCGCCGACAGCTTGGCGAAGGCCCGGACGCACAGCTCGGCGATCAGGTCATCCTTGGTGGCGAAATAGGCGTAGAGCCCCGGCTGGCTGATGCCGGCCGCCTCGGCGATCTGCCGGGTCGAGACCGCCTGCAGGCCGTTGGCGCTGAACAGGGTCAGGGCGGCGTCGAGGATCTCCTCGCGACGTTCGCCGCCCTGGCCCTTGGCCTTGCGGGGAGATCGGACCTGCGGCGCCTTCATCGTTTCGATGCTTTCTCCGACCGCGAGCGGCTTGACAAGTCGCGATAATCTATCACTGATAACTTATCATCGATCGATAGTCGAGGGGGCGGGGTTATGGGCACGGAGAAACTCCCTTCGCCCTGGAGGGGAGAAGGGTCGGGGATGGGGGCGGCGTCGCTGGAGGCGGCCGCTGCGTTCGCGCCTTATCCTAATGCGTTTCCACCCCCATCCCCAGCCCTTCCCCCCTCCAGGGGGAAGGCGGCGTTCCTTGCCCTGCTCTCCGCCCTCGCCCTCACCGCCTGCGGCCCCCACAAGACCCCGGCCGCTCCACCCCCGCCCCAGGCGGTGGAGGCCGTCGCCGTCGCCGCGCCCCACGCCAATGGCGGCGTCACCGCCACCGGGACCCTGGAGCGTCGCCGGCAGATGGCGCTGTCGTTCCGGATCGCCGGGGTGCTGACCCGGGTCGGCGTCGAGGCCGGCGACCCGGTCCGGGCTGGCCAGGTGCTGGCCGCGATCGACCCGGCCGCCGTCGACGCCCGCCAGCAAGCCTCCAGCGCCGAGCTCGACAAGGCCCGCCGCGACCTGGACCGGGCCAAGATTCTCTTCGCCAAGGGCTATGTCACCAAGGTCCGCGTCGACGACGCCGAGAGCGCCGTGCGCTCGGCCAGCGCCGCCTATGGCGGCGCGGCCTTCGACCGTCGCTGGGCCCAGCTTGTTTCCCCAGCTTCCGGCGTGGTGCTGGAGCGCAAGGCCCAGGCCGGCGAGGTGGTGCAGGCCGGCCAGGCCGTGGTCACCGTCGCCGACCTGACCAGCCCGCTGGTGCTGCGCGTCCCGCTGGCCGCCCGCGACGTCGCGGGGATCGCGGTCGGCTCGCCCGTGGAGATCACCGTCGACGCCCTACCTGGCCAGATGCTGACGGGCCACGTCACCCGCGTGGGCCAGGCGACCGACGTGCGGACCGGCGCGGTCATCGTCGAGATCGAGGTCGCCGCCTCCTCCAACCAAGAGAGGCCTGACCTGCGCAGCGGCCAGATCGCCAATGCCCGCCTCGCCTCCCGCGCGCCCACCGCCAACGCCGGCTTCGCCCGCATCCCCGCCGAGGCGGTGCTGGAAGCCTCGGGCGGAAGGGCGGCCGTGCTGCGGCTGGAGGGCGGCAAGGCCCGCCGCACGCCCGTGCGGTTCGGCGGCTTCGACGGCGACGACGCCTTGGTGGCCGGCCTGCCGGACGGCGCGCGGGTGATCACCGCCGGCGCCGGCTTCGTCTCGGACGGCGACCGGGTGACGGTTACGGATGCCAAGGCGCTGGGCGGGAAGGCGGGGCGATGATGCGCTCTGCCTTTCTCGCTAAGGCCCCCACATTTCAGCCGTCATTCCCGCCCTTGTGGCGGGAACCCCTCTCTCCGCCGCAGGTGCGGAAGTGTGGCGCGCCAGCGCGCCATGGCGCTTCACCGTCGGCTGAACCAGGGGTTCCCGCCACAAGGGCGGGAATGACGGATGTTGGGGGAGTTCGCGATCGGGGACCTTCGCGATGAAGCCCGATCTCTTCGGCTTCGCGGTCCGCCGCTGGCAGTTCACCCTGGTGGCCTTTGGCCTGCTGGTCATGCTGGGGGTCAACGCCTTCCTCAGCGTGCCGCGCTCCGAGGATCCGCACTTCCCGATCCCCATCGTGGTGATCCGCGCCGTGCTGCCCGGGGCCGAGCCCTCGGAGATGGAGCAGCTGGTCGCCGACCCGATCGAGGATGCGGTCGACGGCCTCGACAATATCGACAAGGTCGAATCGACCAGCCTAGACGGTGCGGCGGTGATCCGGGTCCACTTCACCTGGGATGTCGATCCCGAGCGCAAATACGATCAGGTGGTCCGCGAGGTGAACGCCATCCGGGGTAACCTCCCGGCAGGCCTGACTCGCCTCGAGATCGACCGCGTGCGCACCACCGAGGTGGCCATCGTCCAGGTGGCTCTGACGAGCGAAGTCTTGCCGATGCGCCGGCTGGAAAAGGTGGCCGACCGGCTGCGCGAGCGGCTCGACCGCGTGCCCGGCGTGCGCCAGGCCCGCTACTACGGCGCGCCGCCTTCCGAGGTGCGGGTGTCGCTGGACCTGGCCCGATTGTCGGCCTTGAAACTCCCCGCCATCGCCGTCTCCGACGCCCTGAAGGCCGCTGGAGCCGAGGCGCCGATCGGGGCGGTGCAGGCCGGAGACCGCCGCTTCAACGTCAAGGCCGGCGGCGCCTTCCGATCGCTGGACGCGGTCAAGGACACGCCGGTCCGCTCGCTCGGCGGCCAGGTGGTGCGGGTGCGCGACGTCGCCCAGGTGGCCTGGGCCCAGGCCGAGCCCACCCACCTGACCCGCTTCAACGACCGGCGGGCGGTGTTCATCACCGTCACCCAGAAGGACGGCCAGGACGTCGCCAAGATCACCGCCGGCGTCGACAAGGTGCTGGACGACTATGAGAAGACCCTGCCGGCCGGGGTCAAGCTGGAGCGCGGCTTTGTCCAGGCCAGGAATGTCGAACTCAGGTTGAATAGGTTGTTCCGCGACTTCGGCATCGCCCTGGCCCTGGTGCTGATCACCCTGCTGCCGCTGGGGACGCGGGCCGGGCTGGTGGTGATGGTGTCGATCCCGCTGAGCCTGCTGATCGGCCTGTCGATGCTGCAGGCCTTCGGCTTCACCCTGAACCAGCTGTCGATCGCCGGCTTCGTGCTGGCCCTGGGGCTGCTGGTCGACGACAGCATCGTCATTACCGAGAACATCGCCCGCCGCATCCGCGAGGGCGAGGAGCGCACGGCCGCCGCGATCAATGGCGCCCGGCAGATCGCCCTGGCGGTGGTGGGGTGCACGGCCTGCCTGATGCTGGCCTTCCTGCCGCTGATGGCCCTGCCGGCGGGCTCGGGCGCCTATATCCGCTCGCTGCCGGTGACGGTGCTATGCACGGTGGGCGCGTCCTTCGTGGTGTCGATGACCATCATCCCGTTCCTGGCCAGCCGGGTGCTGGACAAGCATTCCGACCCCGAGGGCAACGCGTTGCTGCGGGCGGTGAACGGGGCCATCCATCGCTTCTACCGACCGGTTCTGCATTTCGGCCTGGCGCGGCCGTGGCTGAGCCTGGCGATCATGCTGGCCCTCTGCCTCACCACCCTGCCGATGCTGAAGATCATCGGCAGCAGCCTGTTTCCGGCCGCCGAGACTCCGCAGTTCATCGTCCGGGTCGAGACCCCCGACGGCAGCCCCCTGGCCCGCACCGACCGCGCCCTTCGGTTCGTCGAGGCGCGTCTGAAGGCCGAGCCGGACATTACCTGGCGTGCCGCCAATCTGGGGCGGGGCAATCCGCAGATCTTCTACAATGTCAGCCAGCGCGAGAGTTCGACGACCTATGGCGAGGTGTTCGCCAGCCTGAAGGCCTGGGAGCCAGGCAAGAGCGAGGCGGTGCTGGACGACCTGCGCCGCGACTTCGCCCGCTTCCCCGGGGCGCGGATCAGCGTGGTGACCTTCGAGAACGGCCCGCCGATCGACGCCCCGATCGCCGTGCGCCTGACCGGCCAGAACCTGGAGGTCCTGAAGGCCCTGGCCGCCCGGGCCGAGGCGGTGCTGAAGGCCGCGCCGGGGACCCGCGACGTCAGCAACCCCGTGCGGCTGGACCGCACCGACCTCGACCTCGGTGTCGACGAGGGCAAGGCCGCCGCCCTGGGCGTGCCGGCCGGAGCCCCCCGCCGGGTGGCGCGCCTGGCGCTGTCGGGCGAGGAGACCGGCCGCTTCCGCGATCCGGACGGCGACGACTATGCGGTCAAGGTGCGGCTGCCGATGGCCGCGACCGACGGGTCGGCCCAAACGGGAGATCGCAACGCCCTGGCCGACCTGTCCAAGATCTATGTGCCCACCGCCGACGGCGAGGCCGCCCCGCTGGGCGCCATCGCCACCCCGACCCTGCGCTCCAGCCCGGCCCGCATCGACCGCTTCGACCGCGAGCGGACGGTGACCGTCTCGTCCTATGTCCAGACCGGCTACCTGACCGCCAAGGTCACCGCCGACATCGTGGCGCGGCTCGATCGCGACCTGCCCATGCCTCCCGGCTACCGCCTGACCCTGGGCGGCCAGGCCGAGGCCCAGTCCAAAAGCTTCGCGGGGCTCGGCGCGGCGGTGATGGTGGCGGTGTTCGGAATCCTGGCGGTGCTGGTCCTGGAGTTCCAGCGGTTCAAGACCGCCCTGGTGGTGGCCGGCATCATCCCGTTCGGCCTGTTCGGGGCGGTGGCGGCTCTGTGGATCACCGGCCATTCGCTGAGCTTCACCGCGACCATCGGCCTGATCGCCCTGATTGGCATCGAGATCAAGAATTCGATCCTGCTGGTCGATTTCACCGAACAGCTGCGGCGCGGCGGCATGGGTCTGCACGACGCCATCGAGAAGGCGGGGGAGGTGCGGTTCCTGCCGGTGCTGCTGACCTCGGTCACGGCGATCGGCGGCTTGCTGCCCTTGGCGATGGAGGGCTCGGGGCTGTACTCGCCACTGGCCATCGCGATCATCGGCGGGCTGATCACGAGCACCGTGCTGTCGCGGGTGGCGACGCCGGTGATGTACTGGCTGACGGCGCGGGGGGAAGAGCGGTCCTAATGCCTCCCGCTGTGGGGGATGTGGCGGTGGGGGGAGTGGCCGGCAAGCGACCACAGCCCGAAGCCATCTGCCTAGAGCATCGCGCGGAAAAGTGGCCACCGATTTTCCGCAAAAGCGATGCGAAAACAAGAATCTAGAGCAAGCCGTGCGATTTCTATATCGCGCGGCTTGCTCTAGAAACGCCCCCACCGTAGGGGCCTGCCCGGCTGGATCGACGCCAACGAAAGCCTCTTCCGAGAAGAACAGGACAAGATGTGCGGCCCGTCCTGGCAGATCGTCTGCCGCCCTCACCGGAACCACTTCGCTCGAAAAAAGCCCTAGAGCATTTCCCGACCTGACTGCGTCAGGCCGTGAGCTCTAATCTTTTGTTTTGACGCATTTTTCTTCACGCGAACCGGAACCACTTCGCTCGAAAAAAGCTTCAGAGCGCCTTGACGATCCCCTCGACCATCTTCTTGGCGTCGCCGAACAGCATCATGGTGTTGTCGCGGAAGAACAGCTCGTTCTCCACCCCGGCATAGCCCGAGCTCATGCCGCGCTTGATGAACAGCACGGTGCGGGCCTTTTCGACGTCGAGGATCGGCATGCCGTAGATGGCGCTGGTCGGATCGGTCTTGGCGGCCGGGTTGGTGACGTCGTTGGCGCCGATCACGAAGGCGACGTCGGCGGTCGAGAACTCGCTGTTGATGTCCTCCAGCTCGAACACCTCGTCATAGGGGACATTGGCCTCGGCCAGCAGCACGTTCATGTGGCCGGGCATCCGGCCGGCGACGGGGTGGATGGCGTATTTCACCTCGACGCCTTCCTCCTTCAGCTTGTCGCCCATCTCGCGCAGGATGTGCTGGGCCTGGGAGACGGCCATGCCGTAGCCGGGGACGATGATCACCTTGCTGGCGTTCTTCATGATGAAGGCCGCGTCCTCGGCGCTGCCCTGCTTGACGGGCCGGGTCTCGGCCGTCCCGCCAGGCCCCGCCACGGCGTCGGCGGCGCCGAAGCCGCCGAGGATCACCGAGATGAAGGACCGGTTCATGGCCTTGCACATGATGTAGGACAGGATCGCCCCCGAGCTGCCCACCAGGGCGCCGGTGATGATCAGGGTGGTGTTTTCCAGCGTGAAGCCCAGGGCCGCCGCCGCCCAGCCGGAATAGCTGTTGAGCATCGACACCACGACGGGCATGTCGGCCCCGCCGATCGGGATGATCAGGGTGATCCCGAGGATCAGGGCCAGGGCGAAGATCGCCCAGAACGCCCAGATCGCCGCGCCGCCGCTGATCACCAGCACCACCACCAGGGCGACGATGCCCACGGCCAGGGCGATGTTCAGCAGGTGGCGACCCGGCAGCATGATCGGCGCGCCGCCCATATTGCCGTTCAGTTTGGCGAAGGCGATGACCGAGCCGGTGAAGGTGATGGCGCCGATCGCCAAGCCCAGCGACAGCTCGATCAGGCTGTTGAGGTGCACATGGCCGTCCTCGCCGACGATGCCGTAGGCGGCCGGGGTGTAGATCGCCGCGACGGCCACCAGGCAGGCGGCCATGCCGACCAGGCTGTGGAAGGCCGCCACCAGCTGCGGCATCGAGGTCATGGCCACCTTGCGGGCGATCACCGCCCCGACCGTGCCGCCCACCGCGACGCCGCCGAGGATCAACCCGATGGTCACGGGGTCCAGCGCGCCCTGTTTCCAGAGCGTGGCCAGGGTGGTCAGCACGGCGATGGCCATGCCGATCATGCCGTTGCGGTTGCCCGCCTGGCTGGTCACCGGGCTGGACAGCCCACGCAGGGCCAGGATGAAGAGCACCCCGGACACGATGTAGAGGACGGCGGCGAAATTGGCGTTCATGTCAGGTCTTGGCCCCCAAGAGCGGAGAGAAACGAGCGGCGACGCCGCTGAGATGGTGGAACGTCATGGCTTGGCCGTTCCATCGGGCGGTGAAAACTCGGACTTCTGGCGAGACTTCGCGAAGCGGAATGCGTTAAAGGCCGCTGCAACCGCCAAGGTCGCTGAAACAGCCTTCCAGACGGTCGCGTCGTCCGCTCCACGGGCGTTCCAGGCCTGGAGCAGCGCCATCGCCAAGTATAGCAGGTTCGCGGCCAACTCCCCGGCGATCCGGACGATCGGGCTGCGACCACTGGCCCACAACATGAAGAGAAGCAGCAGGAATCCGCCGCCAAAAGCTGCGCTCATCAAAATGATGGTCAGCAAGGGCGAAGCGCCATCGCTCATGCGGACCTCCCCCCCGCCAGCTCAGGCGCGGCGTTGACGCCGAACCGTGGCGGATGGCCTGAAGGCAGGCCGGAGAGGTCGTAGCGGGGCGGCTCGTAGTGGTTCGCCGCCGTGTAGGGCGCGGCGAAGCGGGGTTGGCCGCCCTCGCCGGTCAGTTCGTCGTCGCGCACGAAGAAGGCGTTGGCGCCCGACAGATTGCAGCCGACCAGGGCGTAGCCCTTGGCGCGGCCCAGGGCTTCCAGGCTGGTCAGGCTGGCGCTGTGGTCATTGCCGCCGTCCCAGGTGCGGTCGGCCCTGTACTCGGCGACATAGGCAACGGGCGGCGGATAGGCGGCGTTGTATTCGATAATCACGACGCGGGGCCGCACGGCGGTGATCGCGTCCCAGATCCAGTAGTCGTTGCCGTCGATGTCGATCGACAGCAGGTCGACGGAGGCGGGCTTGGCGGCGGTCCCGCTAGCCCAAGGGCCCAGCAGGGCGTCGATGTTCTCGGACGTGACGAAGGCCTTCTGGACAGTCAGCCGCCCCTGCCCCACGGCCACGGCGTGGTGGCCCTTGGCGGCGGCGACATACCTGTCCGAACCGTCCAGCCACAGACCGCTCCAGCCGGCCATCAGCAGCAGGGCGGTGTTGCACTCGACCCCGGCCTGGACGCCGAACTCGATGAACCGCCGGTCGCCCTCGCCGAGGCGGTTGAAGATCTCCAGGACGATGCCGTCCTCGTCGTTCTGGCTATAGGTCTTGCGGCCATGGGCGATCAGCCGGCCGGGCTGGCGCGCCCGCGCACTGGTCCGCAGGTCGTCCCACCACCGCTGCAAGGCGATGCGGTTGGCGACCTGGGCCTGTTTGACGATGCGCTTGCCGCCGAACATCAGCACCCGCCCCTTGAACACGAGCGGCTCATGGACGGACCTCGCCCAGGGGAGCGTCAGCGGGCAACAGCGCAAAGATCGAAGTCTGGAGGGCCGGGTCGTTGGGACGGCCGTAGGTGGCAGCGAGCATCATCAGCTTACGTCCGGCCGGAAACGGCTGGCCGGTCTCCGCCGAAGCTAGACCCGCGACATCCACCCGAACCGTCGTAGCCATTGGCCCCAAGGTCAGGGCTTGAGGCCCCGGGGCTTTCAGGTCGATCGCCGTCCGGTCCCTGTAAGCGGTGACCTTGAAGCCCACCATCAACGTTCCGCACTGGCCCCATGTCCATTCCTTGGTTGGGGCGGTCATGGCGTCCGGCGCGCAGATACGCAACGCGACGGATGCCTGGGGGCGGGCTAAAGGCGGATCGACGTAAAAGTAGTCGATAGCGATCCTCCCGGCCGGGATGTCCTCCGGGCGGATCGGGCTGTAGGCCACCTTCGCAGGAGCCCAGCGCCAAGCCTTCGGTTTCAGCTCGTAGGCGGTACGGGCGCGCGAAGCGGAGTCGACCAGCGCTTGCCCATCGAACACTCCGTCATGATCCGCGTCGCGAAAGCAAACACCGACGTCCCCCTTCAAGAAGATGCCGATCGCCCCGTTGGAGCTCGGCGCGCAAAACACGTCGCTCTCGGCGGTCACGGCCTTTGCGAACACAGCGCCTTCCGGGAAGGCGATGGTGCGCCCAGTGGCGTCCGGCAGTTGATAGGCGAACGTCAGACGAACCGCCGCTTCGGATCGGAATGCCTGGCTGAACAGGTCTCCGCCACTGGCAACGGCGGTCGTCGAGGTCGTTGTTGGCGGCTCGACGATGATTGGGAAAAGAAGCAAGGGTCGGCCGCTCGCGGACGGCTCGGCCGCCTCCGCGCCCGAACCCGTTACGAATAGCGCAACCAGCAGCCCGAGGGCTTGAAGGGCGCTGTTTTGGCTCACTTGGCCTTCTCTTTCTTCTTGTACATGGCCAGCATCCGGTTGGTGACCAGGAAGCCGCCGAAGATGTTGACGGCCGCGAAGGCGGCGGCGATGGCGCCGGCTCCCTTGGAGATCCAGGTCGAGGCGGCGACCGTGCCGCCGGCCAGGTCGGCGTCAGCCCCGTGCGCAGCGGCAGCTAGAAGCGCGCCGACGATGATCACCGACGAGATGGCGTTGGTCACGGCCATCAGCGGGGTGTGCAAAGCCGGCGTCACGCTCCAGACCACGTAATAGCCGACGAAGATGGCGAGCACGAAGATCGCCAGGCGGAACACGGTGGGGTCGACGGCTTCCATGGGAGCCTCCCTTTTCGAGCTTGGAGTTAGGCGGTCTTCAACGCGGGATGCACGACTTCGCCGCCTCGGGTGACCAAGGCCGCTTTCAGGATCTCGTCCTCGAAGTCGGGGGCAAAGCTGCCCTCCTTGTTCAGGAACAGGCCCGATAGGGCGAAGAGGTTGCGGGCATAGAGCGCCGAGGCGTCGGTGGCGATGCGGCCGGGCAGGTTGGGAATGCCCAGGATCTTGACGCCGTTCTCGGTGACCGCCGTCTCGCCGAGCTTGGCGCCGACCACATTGCCGCCGGCCTCGATGGCCAGGTCGACGATGATCGAGCCCGGCCGCATCGAGGCCACCTGGGCGGCGCTGACCAGCTTGGGAGCCGGGCGGCCGGGGATCAGGGCGGTGGTGATGACGATGTCCTGCTTGGCGATGTGGGCCGAGACCAGCTCGGCCTGCTTGGCCTGGTACTCGGCGCTCATCTCCTTGGCGTAGCCGCCGGCGGTCTGGGCGTTCTTGAACTCCTCGTCCTCGACCGCCAGGAACTTGGCGCCCAGGCTCTCGACCTGTTCCTTGGTGGCGGGACGCACGTCGGTGGCGGTGACCACCGCGCCCAGGCGGCGGGCCGTGGCGATGGCCTGCAGGCCGGCGACGCCGACCCCCATGATGAACACCTTGGCCGCGGCGATCGTGCCGGCGGCGGTCATCATCATCGGCAGGGCCTTGCCATAGGCTTCCGAGGCCTCGATCACGGCGCGATAACCGGCCAGGTTGGCTTGCGAGGACAACATGTCCATCACCTGGGCCCGGGTAATGCGCGGGATGAATTCCATGGCGAGACTGCTGGCGCCGGCCTTGGCCAGGGCGTTCAGACTGTCCTTGTCGACATGCGGATTGAGCGCCGCAGCGACGATCGCGCCGGTCTTCAGGGCGGCGATCTCTGCGGCCTCGGGCGCGCGCACCTTGAAAAGAACGTCGGCGTCCTTCACCGCCTGCGCCGCTGTAGCGGCCAGGGTCGCCCCGGCCGCCGCGTAGTCGGCGTCGGGATAGGCGGCGGCGGCGCCGGCCCCAGCCTCGACCACCACCGTCCAGCCGGCCGCGGCCAGTTTCTTGACGGTCTCGGGCGTGGCCGCGACCCGGGTTTCACCCCCGCGGGTCTCTTTCGTGACGGCGATGATGGCCACCGGCATACCCCTCCCAAGGACGCTGCTTGCTCACGCGAGCTTGCGCGTCTCTCTAGGGGAGGTTCTTGCCCCATGTCGAGCCTTACGCTCGCGTCAGGGGCAAAAATATACCGATGTCTACCGGTGTCAGTGGGCGGAGGCGGGCTTTTCGCGCAGGGCCAGGAAGCCCAGCACCGCCAGCGCGATTCCCGCGCCGAAGCCGGCCAGCGGGCCGGCGTCGGTGCAGAACCACACGGTGATGGTCAGCAGCAGGGTGGCGATCGCCAGCGAGCCCCACTTGGTGAACTTGCCAAAACCCTCGAAGGTCGCGGCCTGTTCGTGGATGTTCATTTCACCGCGGTTGTAGTCGCCGGCCATGTCTAATTCCTACTTGGAAGAAAAAACGCCCCGCCGCTTACAACGTGCGGCGCGCCGGCTCAAGCCGCCCCGATGTCGCGGTTGGCCCAAGCCTCGTCAGTGAACCGTGTTCGAACAGCCTGGACGGCCTGATCGACCGAAATATCGGCGATCCTGCCCTCCCCACCGTCGAGGCGACTGAGCCAGCGCGAATAGGCCGGCACGGGGCTGGTCCCCATCAGGCCGATGGCCGGACATCCCACCGAGGCGGCGACGTTCAGGGGGCCAGAGTCGTTGCCCAGGAACCCGGCTGACAGGGCGATCAGGGCGGCGGCCTGGTCCAGCGGCAGGTCGCAGGCGAGCAGGTCGCGGGCCAAAACGCCAGGGATGGGCGCGGGCTGGGCGTCGACTGTCTGTTGGACGCGCAGCGCGTCGTTTGGGCCGCCCAGCCAGAACACCGTCGGAAACAGGTCGGCCAGGCCTTGCGACACGGCCGCGAACCGCTCGGCGGGCCAGGTCCGCGCCGGCTCGCTGGCCCCGACGCCGAGCACCAGCCACGGGCCGGGACGTTCGGCGAACCGGGCCTGGACGGCGGCCACGGCCTTGGGGTCGAGCTTGAGGTTTGGCTCGCGGCTCTCGACCTTCAGGCCGTGCAGGGCCTCGAAGGCCGCCAGCTTGTCCAACCGATGGGCCGGGCGCAGGGCCTTGGGCAGGAACGGTCCCTGCAGCCACTGCTCCTGGCTCTTGTGACCAAGGCCAAAGCCGCGCCGCTCCGGCACGCCGGCCAGCCAGGCGGCCTGGGCGGGACGGCCTATCTTCTCCAGGATCCACACGGCGCGCGGCTTGACCTCGCGGCAAATGCGCCAGAAGTCGAGCACCTCGCTGACGCCCTTGAGGGTTCCGGAGAAATGGCGCGCATAGACCACGCTGGCGATCGACGGCTCGACCGCCAACACCTCGGCGGCCCGGCTCGACGGTCGCGCGGCCAGCACCACCTGCCCCTCCGGCGTCTGGGCGGCGATCGCCCGGAAGGTCGGCAAGTGCCACATCAGGTCGCCGATCCCGCGATCGGGGGCGTAGACGAGGACGGGGCCGGCTCGTGACGACTTGTCAGCGCTCATCCTGCCCTAAAACTCCGTCTCCCCGGCCCTTAGGTCGCGCGTAGCGCGCTCCTCAGGGGCCGGAAAGACGGAAGTAGAACGTCAGCGGCTGGCTGGCAAACCCTACCCCCACCCCGCCAGCAGTCCTCGCAGCCCCGCCACGAAGGCCAGGGGCTGATCGACCATCACGTGGTGGTCGGCGTCGGGGATGGCGAGACGCAAAGTGTCGTCGGGCATCTGGCTGAACATGTAGTCCAGCGTCTCGTCGTGCATCAGCGCCGAGCGCTCGCCCCACATCAGGGCCACCGGGCAGGCGATGCGCGGCAGAAGCTCGCCCAGGTCCGGCATCGAGAACCTCTGCCAGATGGCCGGGTCGAACTTCCAGGTCCAGCCGCCCTCGACGGCCTTCAGCGACCCACGCGCGATGAAATCGGCGATATAGGGGTTTTCGCAGCCCTGCGGCGGGGCGAGCCGGAAGCGTGCCAGCGCCTCCTCCAGCGTGGCATAGACCCGGTTGGCGGCGTCGGGCCGCGAGGGCGGGCCGCGCCAGCGTTTTTCCGGGGGCTGGATGCTGCTGTCGACCATGACGATCCCCCGCAGCCGGTCAGCATGCTCTACGCCGCAATAGAGGGTGGGAAAGCCGCCGAACGAATGGCCGACCAGGATCGGCTTGACCCCGCCCGCCTCCAGCCCCGCCGCTGCAACGGCGGCGAAGATCTCGGCGGCGAACAGCTGGGCGGTATAGGCTTCGCGCCAGTCCGAGCCGCCCATGCCCGACCACGAGATCGCCGCGCAGCGCCAGTCCTTCGCGAAGAATGGCGCGATGAAGCTCCACCAGTCGGCATGGGCGCCGTTGCCGTGCAGGAACAGCAGGCCCGGCTTGCCGACCTCGCCCCAGGTCAGCAGCTCGATTTCGGCGCCCTCGACGGGAATGCGCGAGCGCTCGGGGGTCACGGCGATGGCGGCGTCGAACCAGGCCGGCGCCGGCGGCGTCTCACCGTTGAAGGGGCCCAGCAGCGACGAAGGCGTAGGACGGTCGTCTGCCATGTTCAGTCCTCAGCCTTGAAGGCGATCTCGCCCGGTCGCGGCGAGCGGGGCTGCAGAGCCTTGAACACCCCCGTGCCGGTCATCAGCGTCCGCTCGCCCACCCAGATCCGGCCGCGCACGACGAACACCAGCTCCTGCTCGGAGATCAGCTCGCCCCGCCCCTCGACGAAATCGCCCAGTTGGGCGCCCGAGAGAAAGTCGCAGTTGAGCCGCACCGTGACCCAGCTGTAGGACTTCTGCAGCGAGATGATCCGCCCCCAGGCCATGTCGGCGAAGCTCATCAGCATGCCGCCGTGGCAATTGCCCAGGCCGTTGGTGTGGTGCTCCTCGACCCGGAAGCCCAGCGTGGCCTCGCCCGGTCCGGCTCGCTGCTCGTACAGCGGCCCGATCTGCCGGCCAAAGCCGCGCGACCAGTTCAGCTGGCTATAGCCCTCGGGAATGGCGGCCGCCTGGGCGTCTGTGAGATCGTCGGACATGGGGGAAAGTCTAACGGGCGTTTGAACCGTGGCAAGGGCGACGCGTGGGAAGGTGAGTAACGCGGCGAGACGCCCCCTCCGTCACGATGCGTATTCGTTCCGCTTCCTCCCCCGTGCAACGGGGGAGGGGGGGGGGGGGGGGGGGGGGGGGGGGGGGACCCGGCACCGACCCCACAGAGCCGGGCGTGGAGGCGGAGAGGGGGTGGGCCAGGTGGGGGGGGGGGGGGGGGGCGTCGCGGCGTTACCCCGGCACGGTCCCGAACTTGCCGGCATTGTAGTCGGCGATCGCCTGGACGATTTCCTGGCGGGTGTTCATCACAAACGGCCCTTGGGCGAAGACCGGCTCGCCGAGCGGCGCGGCATGGCCCAGCACGACCACCGCGCCGCCGGGCGCCGCGAAGGCCACCGCGTCGCCGTCATCATTGAGCTCGACAAGGTTCCAGGCCTTCGCCGTCTGCCCGCCGGCCACGATCTCGCCCGAGACCACGTACAGAAACACGCTCCGCCCCTTGGCGACCGGCACGCTCAACGAACCACCAGCCGACAGCCGCACGACGCCCATCTCGATGCCGATCAGGGACGGGAACGGGCCTTCGACGCCAGCGAAGGCGCCGGACAGCACCTCGATGACCGCGCCATCGATCTCGACCTTGGGGATGTCGGCGCCTTGCAGGCCCAGATAGTTCGGCGCGGTCATCTTCAAGCGGCTAGGCAGGTTGACCCATAGCTGCAGGATCTCCAGCGGCCCGCCCTTGGCCTTGAAGCTGGCCGGCGACAGCTCGGCGTGGACGAGGCCGCTGCCGGCCGTCATCCATTGCACGCCGCCCGCGCCGATGACGCTCTCATGGCCGCCGCTGTCCAGGTGCGACAGCTCGCCTTCCAGGATGAAGGTCACGGTCTCGAAGCCGCGATGCGGGTGCGGCCCGAACGGCAGGCCGCCGTTGTTCGGCGGATAGGTCTGCGGGCCGTGATGGTTGAGGAACAGGAACGGGTCCAACTGCCCGATCGCGGGACCGGGCAAGGGCCGGCGGGTGACGAGGTCACCGATGTCGTCGCGCTGGGCGGGATGGAGGCGTTTGAGGGTTCTGGCTTGCATCGTTTCAATCCGCTCATCCCGGCGAATGCCGGGACCCAGATTTCAGCCTGGGCATCTAGAAATTCTTGGCGCCGCTCGGCCTTACGACCTGGGTCCCCGAGTTCACAAACGAAGTGCAACACTCTCTGACCGAGGTGTTGCGATGGGACAAGCCTATGATCACCTCACGCTCGAGGAGCGGTGTGAGCTTGCCCGGCGTCGTGAAGCGGGTGAGACGA
>NZ_JAFCUC010000009.1:0-76606 GCF_049896345.1 Caulobacter sp. DWR2-3-1b2
CAGTTCCGCCGCATCGCAACCCGGTACGACAAGCTTGCAACCACCTTCATGGGCTTCGTAACCCTCGCCGCCATCATGCTATGGCTCAAATAGCTAAATCGTCACTACGGCCTAGAGCATTTCCCGACCTGACTGCGTCAGGCCGTGAGCTTAATCTTCTGTTTTGACGCATTTTTCTTCACGCGAACCGAAACCACTTCGCTCGAAAAATGCTGCAATTGGCGGTCGGTATGAGGGTGCCTTCCATGATGCGCCTGCGCCGGGTCGCGTTGGTCTGGCGCTCGAGCATGTCCAAGCCGCCCGAGATCACCACCAGCAGGTTGTTGAAGTCATGCGCGACGCCGCCCGTCAACTGGTCGATCGCCTCGATCTTCTGGGCTTGTCGAAGCGTCTCCTCAGACCGGTATGTCGCGCCACTTCAAATTTCCCCGCCGGTTTTCGCTGACCCGCCGCTGCGTCGTTTGGGGTCTTGGCGAGATCGAAGCCTGGCTGGCGCAGCGCAAGCACGCCGCCCAAGACCCGTCGGCCAACCCCGCCGAAGGTCCCGATGTCCGGATCCGGCGGACGCGGCCGGTGCGGCGGCCTCGATAGGCGATCCTGCCCTCGTCCCGAGCGCCCAAGTCGAACGATATTCGGCGTCGGCCCAGCGCCGCGCTGTCTCACGCGTTGTGCAATGAGACAAAAATTGGTCGGGGCGCCGAGGGCTAAGACAACCTCGGCACGTATTGCTCAGGACGAGATTGCTCTTGCAGCGTCTTGATCACCAATCGTGCAGGATCGTGAACGATGAAGCAGTTTGACCGCCGGCAGCTCCTGCGGGGCGTAGCCGTCATCGGAGGAGGCTTGGCGACGGCCAGCCTCCTCCCGACCTGGGCGCAGAGCGCGACGCCGGGCCTGGTCTCGACCCTGCCCACGGTGTCCGGGCAGGACATCAAACTGACCATCGGCCATTCCGAGGTAACGATCGATGGCAAGATGAGCCACGCGGTGACCATCAACGGCACGGTGCCCGGGCCCCTGATCCGCCTGAAGGAAGGCCAGACCGTCCGGCTCTCGGTGACCAACACCCTGGACGAGGAGACCTCGATCCACTGGCACGGGCTGCTCGTGCCGTTCCAGATGGACGGCGTGCCGGGGGTCAGCTTCCCCGGCATTCCGCCCGGCGAAACCTTCGTCTACCAATTCCCGGTCAAGCAGTCGGGCACTTACTGGTATCATAGCCATTCGGGCTTGCAGGAGGCCGAGGGCCACTACGGACCGCTCGTCATCGAGCCGGCCGAGCCCGATCCGATTGCCTATGATCGGGAGCATGTGATCGTGCTCTCCGATTTCAGCTTCATGCACCCCCATCTGATCTTTAAGCGCATGAAGCAGCAGGCCGGGGTGTTCAACTACCAGAAACAGACCCTCGCCAGCCTGATGGCCGGCAAGGACCAGACGCTCCGGGAACGGATGGACTGGGCCAAGATGCGGATGGACCCCACGGACATTTCCGACGTCACCGGCGCGGTCATGACCTTCCTGGTCAACGGCCATGGCCCGGCCGACAACTGGACCGGCCTGTTCACGCCGGGCGAGCGCGTGCGCCTGCGGTTCATCAACACCGCCGCCCAGATGATGTTCAACGTGCGGATTCCGGGGTTGAAGCTAACCGTGGTGGCGGCCGACGGCCAGACCGTGAAACCGGTCGAAGTCGACGAGTTCCAGATCGGCAACGCCGAGACCTACGACGTCATCGTCCAACCCACCGAAAACAAGGCCTTCACCTTGGTGGCCGAGGCGGTCGACCGCTCCGGCATGGCGCGCGCCACCCTGGCCCCACGGGCGGGCATGGTCGCGCCCGTTCCTCTGCTGCGCGAGCGGCCGCTGGCCACGATGAAGGACATGGGCATGGACATGGGAAACATGGACATGGGCGGCATGGACATGAGCAGCCCAGGCGCGATGCAGGGCATGGATCACGCCGCCATGGGTCACGACATGGCGGCCATGAGCCCGCCGCCTGGCATGGCCGCGCCCAAACCGCGCGGCTCGGACGCCATGGGCGACATGGGCGGCATGAAGATGTCGATGCGCGACGGCGCCAATGCGCCGCAGATCAAGCTGGGCCCAGGGGTTCAGACGATCGCGCCAATGCCGATGGATCGCACCGGGGAGCCGGGCCAGGGCCTGGAAAGCGTCGGCCATCGGGTGTTGGTTTATAAGGATCTCATCGCCCTGACGCCAAACCCGGACGTGCGCGCGCCAACCCGCGCCCTGGAAATCCGGCTGACCGGCAATATGGAACGCTTCATGTGGGGGTTCGATGGCCAGAAGTTCAGCGAAACCACCAAGCCCTACGCCTTCGAAAAGGGCGAACGGGTCAGGGTGACGCTGGTCAATGACACCATGATGGCCCACCCCATTCACCTGCACGGCCACTTCTTCGAACTGACCCACGCGCCGGTCGGCTTTGGCCCTCGAAAGCACACGGTCATCGTGCTGCCTGGAGGCAAGGTGTCCTGGGACTTCACCGCCGATCCGGGCGACTGGGCATTCCACTGCCACATGCTCTACCACATGCACGCGGGCATGTTTCAGGTGTTCAGCGTGCGGCCTCTCGAAGGAGCCGCAGCATGAAGCCCGCCGCTTTGATCAGTCTTTTGCCGTTGATGCTGGGCGCGCCCGTCCTGGCCCAAACCATGGACCATTCGATGATGCCGGGCATGCAGATGCCCGCGCCCTCGGCTAAGCCTGCAGCCAAGAACCCGCCAGCCACGAAGCCAGCCGTCAAAAAGAAAGCCGCCCGCAAGAAGGCGGCGGCGAAACCGATGACGGCCAACCCCGCCGCCAAGCCCGCCACGGACGTGATGGCAACGCCGTCGACGGCTAGCAGCGCAGCCGTGGACCCGCACGCAGGCCACGATATGGGCGCGATGACCATGCCCGCCACCTCGGCCGGCCAGGACATGGGCGCGATGCCGATGCCCGCAACCTCCGTCGACCCGCATGCGGGTCACGACATGGGCTCAATGGCCATGCCGGGGATGAGCAAGGACCAGGCCACGGGCTCGATGACTGACATGGGCGAAATTCCCGACACACCGGCGCCGCCCGCGCCCACCGACCATGCAGCCGACAAGGTTTTCGATCCCGCCGGCATGGCCAGGGCGCGCGCGCAGTTGCGCAAGGAACACGGCGGCGGCGTCACCTCCATGGTGATGGCCAACATCGCTGAATGGGCGCCGCGATCGGGCGGGGACAGCTACCGCTGGGAGGGCGAAGCCTGGTTCGGCGGCGACATCAACCGCCTGACGTTCAAATCGGAAGGTGAAGGCGTCAGTGGCGATGGGTTGGACCGCGCCGAGCTTCAAGCCCTCTATTCGCGCAGCGTCGGGCCGTACTTCAATCTCCAGGCCGGCGTACGCCATGATTTCGAGCCCAGGCCTTCGCGGACCTATGCGACGATCGGTTTCGAAGGCCTTGCGCCCTATTGGTTCGAGGTCAGCGGCGCGGCGTTCCTGTCCAACAAAGGCGACATCTCGGCGCGTTTCGAAGGCTATTACGATCAGCGCCTAACCCAGCGCCTGATCCTCCAGCCGCGCGCCGAACTCAATCTCGCCGCTTCGAACGATCGAGCGACGGGCGTCGGCTCTGGCTTGTCGGACGTCGAGCTTGGCCTGCGCCTGCGATACGAGATCCGTCGCGAGTTCGCGCCCTACATCGGCGTCACCTATGACCGCAAGTTCGGCAAGACCGCCGACTACGCGCGCGCCGGCGGCGAGGATGTCGAAGACGTCCGTCTGGTGCTCGGCCTCCGCGCCTGGTTCTAGGATTACCTCAAGGCCTCGTGGATTGGAGATTCCAATGAAACATTCCAGGTCGCTCTTGGCTGCGGCTTTGCTTCTCGCGGCCAGCGCACCGAGAGCAGCATGACCGGGACCTGTAACGGCAAGCCGGTGGACAGGCTGCCGGCTGAAACCATGGTGCTTCGGCATGGCCCCGGGGGATGGAAGATCGTTCACATCCATTGGTCCTCGCACGCCGCCAAGCCGAAATAGTTGGAAGCCGCCTCAGTGACGCCGAGGGATGGCCGGCAGCGGGCGCGTAGACGTACCGAGGATCAAATTCAAGATTGACGTCTTGGGCGTCGATCGGTTTGGGGCACCAAACAATGACCGAGAAAAAGCCTCTCGATTTCAAGCGGCACTTTCCGAGCCTGCCCTTTGTCGCGGTGGTGGCGCTGCTGGTCGGCGGAATCGTTGGGGCGGGTCTCTATGCCGGACTCTACAACATCGGCGCTGACATTCCGCACGCCAAGCCGACCTATTGGATGATCCAGAACCTTCGCGATCGCTCCATCGCCGTGCGCGCCGGAAACATCCAGGTCCCGGTCGATCTCAACGATCCCAAACGCATCGCCATCGGCGCGGGCCTCTACACCGGGATGTGCAGCGGCTGCCATCTGGGACCAGGGCTGGAAAAGACCGAGATCAGCCAGGGTCTCTACCCGCAAGCGCCCGAACTCTTCCGCACCTTGGGTCACACCCCGGCTCAGGAGTTCTGGATGATCAAGCATGGGGTGAAGATGACCGCCATGCCGGCATGGGGCCGCACGCACAGCGACGATCTGATGTGGGACATGGTGGCCTTCGTGCGGCAACTGCCCTCGATGTCTCCCGAGCAGTACCAGGCGGCCATCAAGAGCGCTCCGGAAGATCACGACGCGATGATGCGTGACATGCCTGGGATGGCGAACATGCCGATGCCGGCCGAAAAGCCATAGGTAAAGGGGCGACGCGCGGCTTCGCCCGCCGTGGCTAGCCGATTTTGCGTTCGAGAATTCTCGCGCCGCGGCGAGGGCTTCGACGACAGCGGCGCGTATCATCAGCAGCGACCGGGGCGTCGCTTCCCGGAGAACTCGTCATGACCACCAAGACCACCTCGGACCTGCTAGCGACCATCGCCGCCAGCGCCATGCTCCTGGGCGCATCCCAGGCGCTCGCCCACGCCAAGCTGGTGACCGCCAATCCCGCGCCGAACGCCACGGTCGCCGCCCCAAAGGCGCTGAACCTGAAGTTCAACGAGAAGCTGGAGCCGAAATTCTCCGGCTTCGAGGTCGCCAACGCCGCCGGCGCCGCTGTCTCCGTCAAAACCAAGGTCGCAGCGGACGGCAGGGGCCTGGACGGCGCCTTGGCCGGCCCTTTGGCGCCTGGCGCCTATAAGGTCACCTGGCACGCGGTCACGGCCGATGCGCACCGCATGAACGGCGCCTACACCTTCACGGTGCGCTAGAACCATGATCGAACTGGCCGTCGTTCTGTCGCGTCTGGTCCAGTACATCGGAGCGGCGGTTCTGTTCGGATCGCCGCTCTTTTGTCTCTATGGCCTGGCCAGCGGAGGGCTCGCGGGGACCTGGCAGCGGCGCCTCGCCCTGTTCGGCGGCGTGATCGTGGTGGTCGGATCGGCTCTGGCGCTGCTGGCCCAGACCGCGATGATGGCCGGAAGCGCGGCCGACGCCTTCGTCCCAGCCACCCTGACCATGGTCGCCACCGGCACGCAATTTGGCCTGTCGCTGGTAGTCCGCCTGGCCGCAGGTCTTGTCGCGGTCATCGTCGTCGTGACCACTCGGCCTTCACCGCCGCTCTGGTGGGCGGCTTCGGGCCTGGGCGCCGTCGCCCTTGGCAGTTTCGCCTGGAGCGGACATGGCGCCGACGGCGCCGGGGTCATTGGCGCCTTCAAGCTTCTCGCCGACATTGTTCACCTGTTGGCGGCCGGCCTCTGGCTTGGCGCCCTGGCGGCGCTGGCCGCCCTGGTCTTTGGCGCGCGGGCGACGACCGAGGCGCAGCTGCGTCAATTGCACCAAGCGCTTGAGGGGTTTTCCGGCGTTGGCTCCCTGGTGGTCGCCCTGCTGGTGCTGACCGGCTTGGTCAATGTCTGGTTTCTCGTCGGACCGAGCCGATTTGGCTCAGCGGCCTCGACGGTTTGGGGCGAGGCGCTCGTAGCCAAGATCGTCGTGTTCGGCTTGATGCTCAGCTTGGCCGCGCTCAACCGTTTCATGCTGACGCCGCGACTGCGGCGGGACATGGCGAGCGGCAGGACGAGTTCCGCGCTCGCCGCCCTGCAGCGCAGCCTGGCGCTGGAGTCCGCCGCAGGATTCACCGTGCTGGCGCTGGTGAGCTGGCTGGGTACGCTGGTCCCGCCCGCCGCGCTGTAGAAACCTTCCCATGATGGATAAGGTCTTGAAACCGAAGGCGATTTGCGAGCCGTTAGGATATCGCGCGCTAGTCTTTCGACGATCATCGGCCTTGGGCCGCGACACCGGGCGATAAGACCATGCCGCTGAACCTCAAATCCCTCACCAGTCTTAGGTTCTTCGCCGCCATGTGGGTTGTGGCCTATCATTTCTGGCCCAATCTTGGCTTGCCCATGCCCGCCGTGGTCGCCAAGGGCTATCTGGGCGTGGAGCTGTTCTTCGTGCTGTCCGGGTTCATCCTTTGCCACGTCTATCTGGAGGGCTTTGGCCAAGGCCGGTTTAACTATCGCGCGTTCCTCTGGGCGCGCTTGGCGCGGATCTATCCGGTTCACCTGGCGGTGCTGCTGGGCTTGATGCTGCTGATCGCGGCGGCCGCTCTGGTCGGGATTTCGGCCGGCGATAAAATGCTTGTCTGGTCCTCCCTGCCGGCCCAACTGACCCTCACCCAGGCTTGGGGCTTGTCGCCCCTGGGCGGTTGGAACCATCCCTCCTGGTCAATCTCGGCTGAATGGTTCGCCTATCTGACCTTCCCGATCTTCGCTTTCGTAGCCTGGCGTTTGGTCAATCGCCCAAGGATGGCCCTGGTCTTGGCGCTGGGCCTGGTCGTCGCGCTCAATATCGGTTTCCAGCACGCCGCTGGCTTCTCCCTGACGCAGGCGACCATCCTGTGGGGCGCCTTGCGGATCGTGCCTTGCTTCGCGCTCGGCTGCGCCGTCTGGCTGTCCTGGCGCGCCGATCTGATCGGCGGCAAGGTCGCGGGTCTGGGCCTTGCCCTCGTGGCACTGGTCGGCGTTGTGGCCGCAGCGCTTCTGCACGCCCCCGACTATGTCGCGGTGGCGCTGTTTGGCGCCCTGATCTTGGGCCTCGCGGCGATCTCCACCTCAGGGTCGTCCTTCCTGGCCCAGCCCCTGCTGGTCTATCTCGGCGAGGTCAGCTTCGCGGTCTACATGGTCTGCATCCCGTGGGAGTCGGTGTTCACCCAGGGACTGGGCAAGGTCTTGGCCCTAGAGGCGGAACACATGCCCATCACCCTGTGGCTGGCTCTCTATATCGGGGTCATTCCCGTGGCCATGGTGCTGCACCATGCTGTCGAGCGGCCGATGCGCACGTTGATGCGCCGCCATGGTCCGCCGTTTGGCCGCGTCGAGGCCGCGCCGGCCCCCGCACCGGCCAATGCCTGATGACGCCGATCCGCGATCAGCCTGGTTCGTTAGGGTGAGCCGCAGTGATCTGTAGCCTGCGCAAAGCGAAACCCCTTGCGTTGTAGGCTCGACATGAACAGCGGCTGACGGCCGCTCTCATCCCACGCTCAGGGGCAGGTGATCTACTGGTGACGCGCTTTAAGGCGTTTCAGCAATGGATAGGTAGATGAAAAAGCTCTTTGGTGTTCTGCTGATGGCAGCCGCAATCGGCGCTGTCTCCAGTCCCGCCCTGGCCCACCCCGACGACGATGACAACGACAACGACGCTTACAGCCAGTATCTTGGCGGCTACCAGAACTTCGACGCCCTCTATCGGCATGACATCGAAGGCATACAACACAGCTTGAGCGACGGCTCCTATAGCCGAAGCGAGGCCCGCGATTTCGTCGTGCAACTGCGCGGCATCCGCCAACGCGAAGCCTATTTCCGCTCCCGAGACGGCTGGCTGAGCCCTCAGGAGGGTCGCGACATCCAGTTACGCTTAAAACGCTTGCACGAGGTGATGCACGAGGCTCACGAGGACGGCCATATCGCGCAAGACGATTGGAACGAGAACGGTTCGGGGTATCGCCGCTACAATGGCTACAATGGCTACGATCAAGGCAGTGGCTATGGTGGCTACTATCGTCGGCACTAAGCCCGGCGGTGGGCGGACCGACGGGTCCGCCCACCGGCCCTAGGCCGGCGTCAACCGGTAACCCGCCGCCGCGACGGCGGCGCGGATGGCCTCGGAGCTCGCGTTGGTGTCGATCTCCAAGCCTTGGCCTGGCACGTCGGCGCGAACGACCGCGCCGGCGTCAACCCCCTGGACGGCTTTGGTGACGGTCGTGACGCAATGGCCGCAGGTCATGTTTTCGATGGTGTAGCGAAGCATTTGACTCTTCCTTGTTCGACTTCGCTGCAACAGATGGGGCTTCCCATCATGGCAAGGTCAAGGGGCCGCAAGCGGGAAATCACGGCTGAGGGATTGGCCTGGGCTGGCGCGTATCTTCGTGGTGCAGGACGGCCCTCCCCCGGCCGATCCGCTCCGCCAGGAGAAAAAATCAATGAAGATCTTCCTCGCCGCCGGCGCCTTGGCCCTGGCGCTCACCGGGCCTGCCCTGGCTCAAGCCGATATGAAAATGGGCGAGATGGCGGGCATGAAGCATGACGCTCCCGTCGCGGCCAAGACGGCCGATGGCCAAGGGGTAATCAAGGGCATCGACGCGGCTGGCGGCACGGTCACCCTGCAGCACCAGCCGATCCCGGCGCTGAAGTGGCCAGCCATGACCATGAAGTTCAAGGCCGCTCCCGCCCTTCTGAAGCCCTTCAAGGTCGGTCAGGCGGTCACCTTCAAGCTCAAGCCGATGGGCGCTTCGGCCGAAGTCGTGGCGATGTCTGCAAAGTAAGCTTCAAACCCGTTCGGCCGCTCATCATCGCGGCGGGCGAACGGGTCCGTTGACCTTCGCCGGCGACGAGGTCCGCGCGGGATCGACGACCTAGAGGTTGACGATTGCGGCCTTGGTCGGTTCACCGGCGGGCAGAAGGGTGAAGGCCAGGACCCAGTCGCCGGTGGTGGGCAAATCGGCTCTAAATCGCAGCAAGCCATAATCGAGCGACGGCTTGAAAAAGGCCGGAAGCCGCGCCGCGGCGCGCCCCGAGGCGGGGCTTAAGGTGGCGTTGCGCGCCGAGAGCGCGGGCATGATGCGTCCCGGCTCTACGGGGCTGACCTTCACCAGAATAGTTGTCGCCACCCAGCGAACCGGGCTCGGCGAAGCGGCCTCGAACCTGTAGTCGGCGGCCTGGACGGCGAGCGGCGCCGCGATCAGACAAACGCCCAACTGCAACACCGGCCGCCACCTCATCGAAAGCCCCGCGCCGGGGCCGGCTCGCGTCGGGGCGGTTGGCCGGAGCCAAGGTCGGCCAGGATCGGGCAGTCGGGCCGCTCGTCGCCCGCGCAGTCGCGCGACAACGCGCGCAATGTGTCGGCCATGGCCTGCATCTCCACGATCTTGGCCTCCAGGGTCTGGACATGCCCGTCCGCGATCGCTTTGACCTCGCGGCTGGGACGGACGCGGTCGCGCCACAGCGACAGCAGATGGGCGATCTCCTCGACCGAAAACCCGAGCGAACGCGCCCGACGGATAAACCGCAGCTCATTGACCTCGCGCTCGCTGAAGCTGCGATAGTTGCTGTCTGTGCGGCCAGCCGGCGTGATCAGTTTGATCTGCTCATAGTAGCGGATCATCTTGGCCGAGACCCCAGACGCCTTGGCCGCCTGCCCGATGTTCATGGGTGGGACATCCTTGGCTTGGCTGCGGGCAGAGGCGAGGTGAAGGCGCGCAGGCGCAGGGCGTTGAACAGCACGCTGACGCTGGACAAGGCCATCGCGCCGGCCGCCACCATCGGCGAGAGCGACAGGCCAAGGTCGGGCGCCAGCGCCCCCGCCGCCACCGGGATCAGGATCACATTGTAGCCAAAGGCCCAGACCAGATTCTGGCGGATGTTGCGCATGGTCGCGCGGCTGAGCGCCAGGGCGTTGACGACGCCGCGCAGGTCCCCGCCCATCAGCACGACGTCGGCGCTCTCGATGGCGATGTCGGTCCCTTGCCCCATGGCCAGGCCGACGTCGGCGCTGGCCAGGGCCGGCGCGTCGTTGACGCCATCGCCGACGAACGCCGTCGGGCCATACCGAGCGCGCAAGGCGGCGATCGCTTCGATCTTGCCCTGAGGCAGCACCTCGGCCACCACCTCGTCGATTCCCAGGATCCTGGCGACCGCGTCGGCGGTCCGCCGGTTGTCGCCGGTGATCATCGCCACCTTCAGGCCTTGGGCGTGCAGGGCGGCGATGGCGGCGGGCGCGGTGTCGCGAATGGGATCGGCCACCGCCAGGACCGCCGCCAGGCGCCCGTCGATCGCTACATAGAGCGGGCTCTCGCCGGCGTCGCCCAAACGGGCGGCTTCCTCGGCGAAGGGCTCGACGTCCAGCGCCAGGCGCAGCATGTAGCGATCCGCGCCGACCTCGACGCGGCGCCCCGCCACGATCCCTTGCGCGCCGAACCCCGGCGTCGAGGCAAAGTCACGCAACGCGCCAGGCGACACCCCTTCTGCCTTGGCCGCGCTGACGATGGCCTGAGCGATCGGATGCTCCGAGCGCGCCTCAACCGCCGCGGCCAGGCTCAAAACCTCGCCGCGGTCAAATCCGTCCGCGACGATCAGGTCGGTCAGTTCCGGACGCCCCTTGGTCAAGGTCCCGGTCTTGTCGAGCGCCACGACCTTCGCATCCTGCAGGGCCTGCAGGGCTTCGCCACGGCGGAACAGGACGCCCAGTTCGGCGGCCCTGCCGGTCCCGACCATGATCGAGGTCGGCGTGGCCAGGCCCATGGCGCACGGACAGGCGATGATCAGCACCGCCACCGCATGGACCAGCGCCAGGCCCAGGGCGGGCGGTGAGCCGAACGCCAGCCAGGCCAGGAAGGTCGCGACGGCCACGGCGATGACTGCGGGCACGAACCAGGCCGTGATCTTATCGACGAGGGCCTGGATCGGGAGTTTGGAGCCCTGCGCGGCCTGCACCATGCGCACGATCTGGGCCAGCAGGGTGTCGCCGCCGACCTTGGTGGCCTTGAACTGCAAGGCGCCGGTGGTGTTCACCGTGCCGCCGGCCACGCTCGCGCCGACCGTCTTTTCCACTGGGATCGGCTCGCCGGTAATCATCGCCTCATCGACGAACGAGATGCCTTCCTCGACGATCCCATCGACGGGGATCCGCTCGCCGGGACGGATCAGCACCAGGTCGCCGGGGACGACCTCGCCGATCGCGATCTCGACCGCCTGCCCGTCGCGTTCGACCCGCGCGGTCTTGGCTTGCAGGGTCATCAATCGCTTGATGGCCTGGCTCGTCGCGCCCTTGGCCCGGGCTTCGAACCAGCGCCCCACCAGGATCAAGGTGACGATGACGGCCGCGGCCTCGTAATAGACGCCGTCCGTGCCGGCCGGCAGCGCGCCGGGCGCGAAGGTGGCGACCAGCGAATAGGCGAAGGCGGCGCTCGCGCCGAGCACGACCAGGCTGTTCATGTCGGGTGTCAGGCGCAGCAGATTTGGAACGCCCTTGCGATAGAAGCGCAGGCCAGGCCCGAACAGGACGACGCCGGCCAGCATCAGGCTGATGAGCCTCCAGGCCTGTTCACCGAGCGTCGCGGCCAACAGATGGTGGGCCCCGGGAATGAAGTGACGGGCCATCTCGACCAGGAAGAGCGGCGAGGTGGTCACGGCGGCGATCACGACCGCACGCTTGAGGTAGGCGACCTCCGCCCCGCGCGCCTGGGCCTCCTCGTCGACGGCGTCGGCGCCGGCTTCTTGCGCCAGGCTTGCCGCGTACCCCGCCTCGGCGACCGCTCTGATCAGCGCGTCGGGATCAAGCGTTCCGCGCGCGCCGCTGACGCTGGCTCGCTCGGTGGCCAGATTGACCACGGCGCGCTCGACGCCAGCGACCTTGAGCATGGCTTTTTCGACACGCGAGACGCAGGACGCGCAGGTCATGCCGTCGATGCGAAGTTCGATCGTCTGCGGGGCGAGATCATAACCGGCCTGGCGGATCGCCGCGCCGATTGCGAGGGGATCGCCGCCTTCGACATGGACGCGTTGCGTCGCGAGATTGACGGTGGCGGCGCGCACGCCCGGCGTCGCCAAGACCGCCTGTTCGACCCGACGCACGCACGACGCGCAGGTCATTCCGAGCACGGGCAGGTCGAGTGTCTTGAGAATTTGGTCGGGCATCGGCGTTCTCCTCCTGTCGATGCCCGGCCTTTTGCGGCTTCCCATCATGGGAAGGTCAAGGCTTTGTCGGCGGTCTCGTCGGAAAATACGCGCGGACCCAAGCCTTCCCCTCATCGGAAGGTTTTCGCCTGACACAGAGACATTTCGCGAAACAAATGATGAGTCACGTCAATTTCAAGCCGTCATCGTTACAATGATTGGAACGTTGCTTGACCACACACCAATCTGAAAGACGCAACGAATACGCGTGACTGCTGTTCTAGTCGGGCGACGAGCGTCACTTCTGGCGCGCAAGGTCGTCAACAATCTGAAGGACAATAGAGATGCGCAAGATTTTGATCGCGGTGTGCGCAGTGAGCCTGATGAGCGCCGCCGGCGTCACGGGCGCTTCGGCTCAGTCCATGGCCGGGCACGACATGAAGGGCATGGACATGTCCAAGAGCGACATGAAGGGCCACGCCCAGATGGGCCGTGACGCCCTGAAGATGGACGAGATGCGAATGAGCAAGGCGATGATGGCGGCCAAGGCCTCCGACTTCGACGTGCTGTGGGCAAGGAAGATGATCGCACACCACCAAGGGGCCATCGATATGAGCCAATCGCTGCTCAAGCACGGCGGCGACGCAGACGCCAAACGCCTGGCGCAGATGACGATCGACGAGAACACCAAAGCCAAAGCCGATCTGGAGGCCTTTATTCGCAAGCACGGCGGCTAGAGCATTTCCCGACCTGACTGCGTCAGGCCGTGAGCTCTAATCTTCTGTTTTGACGCATTTTTCTTCACGCGAACCGGAACCACTTCGCTCGAAAAATGCTCTAGCGCCGCAGCTGGCGAAAACCGGCGTCGACGCGCTTGGCGTCGCGCGTCGTTTTCGCGCGCGGTCCATACTTGCGGGATAAAGGGGTTCTGCCGCGTATAGTCAGCGGGACACCTCCGGGGGCAAAGGACCGAACATGACTTTGAACATCGAGGATCTCATCGAGCGGCTGGCGGCCCAGCCGCTCGACCGTTCGTTGGAGGGTCTGGAATGGGACGTGGCGCGCGGCATCGCGCGCCGGAGCGCAGACCTGAAGACCGGAGCCGCCTTGGCGCCCGTCCGCGTCGCCTCGATCGGTCTGGCCCTGGCGATCGGCGTCACCGCCGGCGGCCTGGCGGCAGCCAGCACGGTGTCGGCTCCACAGCAGCTCAGCACCTTCTCGGTCTCGGCCCACCTCGCGCCATCGACGCTGATCGAGGGCTCCCGGTGAGCATCACTCGCGGCATCGTCCTGACGCTGGTGCTATCGACCCTGGCCGCCGCGATCGGCGCTTGGGGCGGTGGACAATATGTCGTTCGCCGTATGCAACACGCCACGCCACTGCACCAGATGGTGCACGAGAAGCTCGATCTGACCCCTGACCAGGAGCAGCGCATCGACCGGTTGGAGCGGCAGTACGCGGCAAGGCGCAAGGCGCTGGAAGCCGAGATGCGGGCCGCCAACGTCGAGTTGGCCCAAGCCATCCAGGAACAGCACAGCTATACGCCCAAGGTCCAGGCGGCGATCGATCGCTTCCACATGGCGATGGGCGCGTTGCAGAAGGAAAGCATCCAGCATGTGATCGCCATGCGCGCGTTGCTGACGCCGCAGCAAGCCGCGCGTTTCGACGATACGGTCGTCAAGAACCTCACCGAACAGGCGCAGTGACCGGAGGCGATCCAACCGATGAGGCGCTCGCGGCCCTTGCCGGGAGGGGGGACGAGCGCGCGTTCTCGCAACTGGTGGTTCGCCACAAGGAGAGCCTCTATCGACTGCTTCGCCGCTATACCGGTGACCGCGACGAGGCCTATGAGGCCGTCCATGAAACCTTCATCGCCGCCTGGGCCGCGCTAGGCCGATATGACGCGGCGAGGGCGTTCGGTCCCTGGCTTCGAACCATCGCCATCAACAAGGCCCGCGATCGCGGTCGGCGGATGGCCGTTCGCCGCTTCTTCTTCGGCGGCGGCGAGGACGATCTGGCCTCGGCGGTGGACCCGGGCTTGGCGGCCGACGATACACTGCAGCAACGCCAAGTGATGGAGCTGCTTGACCAGGCGGTGGCCCGGCTTCCCGAGGCCCTGAAGGCGCCGCTGCTGCTGACTGCCTTCGAGGGTCTGTCCCAACACGAGGCCGCCGCGATCCTCGGCGTCTCAGCCAAGTCGATCGAGACGCGGGTCTATCGCGCCCGCAAGGCGCTGGCCATGAGCCTCGACCCCGCTGTCCTCCGCATCGACGCCTAGTTTTTGAATGAGCACTGAGATGACCCGCGCCGAGGGGCCCAAGCTCATCGAAACCTGGTCTTCGCCTTCATCTACAATCAAGCGGGTGTCCCTATCGCGGCGGGCGCGCTCTATCCCATGTTCGGCTGGCTGCTTTCGCCGCAGATCGCCGCAGCGGCCACGGCCCTGTCGTCCGTCAGCGTGATCAGCAACGCCCTGCGGCTTCGAGTCGTGAAACTCTGAGCCGTCGTGGACAGGGTCAGGGCTCCGGGCGCAAACCCGCCAGGGTGACGGCGACGAGCCGTTGAACTGCGACTTTGGACGCAAGACGACTGGCGGCGGTCAGGGCGTGCAGGCAATAGATCGCTATTTAATCCGGCGCGACGTCGTCACGCAGCGCCGCTCCTCGCGCTTTCGATCCCCGACTACACCCGCGGCTTAGCCAACACGACGAACCAAGCGTGGTTGAGGACACCTTCGTCGAGAATCTCAAAGCCTGCGGCGGTCGCCAATCGCCGCCAGCCGGCCTTGGAGGTCAGAAGCAGCGACAGCACGTTGGCCACCGCGAACATTGACCAGCCTGGTGTCCAGACCGCCATCAAGAAACGGCCGCCCGGCTTGAGCACCCGGAGCGTTTCAGAGAGCGCGCGCGCCTTCTCGCGCCCCAAATGATCGTAGACGTGGGTGCTGACCGCGGCATCGAACGTAGCGTCGCCAAACGGCATCGCCGTCAGGTCGCCGATCTCAACCGCGACCTTGTCCAACAGGCCAGCCAAGCCCAGGTTCCTATCCAGCAAGGCACGACCCCCGTCGTCGATATAGGCCGCATCGAAACGATCCAGGCCGATCACCCGCCCAGCCTTCAATACGCGAGCCAGGGCGATGCTGGTGCGGCCGCTGCCGCAGCCGGCGTCCAGGACAAGGTCGTGGTCTCCCGAAAGAAGATCGACCATCGGCAGCACGACCTGATCGAGGCGCCGGAACCCTCTCATGATGGTGTTGCCCGCCACTAGCAGCACGGCCATCCCGACCAGCAAGAACGCGACCGGCCACAATCCCGGTAGGGTCAGGATCGCCAGGATCGCGCCAGCCAAGCAGACCAGGGCCGCGATGGCTAAGCCGTTCATCCAGCCCGGCCCCCAACCGAAATCAAAGGTCTCATCGCGCGGGGCGCTGGCCTTGCGGCGCGTCCAGCGACGCAGAAGGTCTCGCCCGCCGGACACGTAGAGCGAGGAGGCCAGCACCAGACCCCCGATCACGTGGAAGCCCGCCAGCAGAAGCAGGGAGCGGGAAATCACGGCAAGCGAGGGCGCGTAGAGAAAGAGGCCCGCGCCGGCGGCAACGCCTACCACGCCCATGATCCACATATGGCTATGGGCCGAGCGGCGGGAACGAGATGTATGGTGAGGCATGGCCTGGCTTTCCTGAGCTGCGATCGAAGGGGCGGTTGGCTGGGCCTTGCCGCGCCCGCCGCCGTCGCTAACCTCTAGCGGCCCGCGGCGAGCCTCCGCCCGGACAAGACCAGGGAGGCGTCCGGTTTCCGGACGAAGGGCCGCAGATGTCCGCCAACGCCAAAACTTCAATCGACCTGGCCGACAGCCGTCCCGTGCAGCGCACCAAAGCCGCGTTGTTCGACACCTTCCTTGGCCTGGTGCTGACCCGCCGCTACGACCGCATCACCGTGGCCGATATCATCGGCCCAGCCGGGATCGGCCGCTCGACCTTCTATGAACACTACCGATGCAAGGATGACCTGCTGAAGGAGGGCCTGGCGGGTCCGTTCGGCGTCCTAGCCGACACGGTTCTGGCCGGTCACGCCGACGATCCGCGCCTGGAGGAGACCCTGGCCCATTTCTGGGAGAACCGCCGGACTGGCAATGTCCTGTTCGCTGGCGCAACGAGGACCCTATTGACTCGCGCCTTGGCCGACCTGCTCGAACGGAGACTAGCGACGCGGCGCATTTTGTCATCGCTTCCGCCCGCCTTGCTGGCCGCCCAGATGGCGGGCGGCCAGATAGCGCTCCTCACCGCCTGGCTGTCGGGCTTGGCCCCTGCCAACCCGAAGTCGATCGCCGACGCGCTGCGCGCCTCCGCCAGAGCCGCTGTCCTAGACCTCCCTTGATCTCCCCTGGAGGCCACTCGGTCCGCAAAGCTGTCGATTGCCATATCCCCTCCTAGGGGATAGGACTCACCCGCCATGGCCCATGTCGTTCACGAAACCCATCCCGAGATCATCAATCGTCTCAAGCGCGCCGAAGGGCACCTGCGCAAGACGATCGCTATGATCGAGGCGGGCCGCACCTGCCTGGACCTGGCCCAGCAGCTGCACGCCATCGAAAAGGCCGTCGCCGCCGCCAAGAAGACCCTGATCCACGATCACATCGACCATTGTCTGGCTCACGCCGCCGTGGACGAGCCGCGCGACGCGGCCGCGGCGATGAACGAGCTCAAAACCATCACCAAATACCTCTGAGGCGCCGATGACTTCCCTCGCCGATCTTCTCGCTCAAGGCGCGGGGCACGCCTGGCTGTTCATTCCCTCGGCTCTGCTGTTGGGGGCGCTTCACGGCCTCGAGCCGGGCCACTCCAAGACGATGATGGCCGCCTTCATCGTCGCTGTACGGGGCACGGTGTGGCAGGCGATCCTGCTGGGCCTGTCGGCGACCGCCTCCCATACCCTGATCGTCTGGGTGATCGGTCTGGCGGGCCTCTATTTCGGGCGCAATCTGGATCTCGACACCGCCGAGCCCTGGTTCCAGCTGGCCTCGGCGGCGATCATTATCGCCGTGGCCCTATGGATGGTCTGGCGCACCTGGCGCGAAGGCCAGACGCAGGCCAACGAACATGACCATGACGACCACGACGATCACGGCGATGAGGACGAGGTCCGGCGGATCGACACCGGCCATGGTCTGGTCGCCTTGGCAATCTTCGAGGATGGCGCGCCACCCCGCTTCAGGGTCACCACCGAGCGCGGCCACGCACCGCGCGCCAGCGAACTGACCGTCACCACCACGCGCCCGGACGGCGCGGTGCAAACCTTCGCCTTCGTCGACAAGGGCGCCTTCCTGGAATCGTCCGATGCGATCCCCGAGCCGCATGCCTTCGAGGCGCGACTGTCGATCGCCCACGGCTCGCATGGCCACGACTTCGATGTCGTCTTCGCCGAGCATGACCACGGGCACGGGCACGGGCACGGGCACGACCATGGCCATGATCACGGCGGCCTGGACGTTTCGGACCCCGGTTACCAGGACGCCCACGAGCGTGCTCACGCCAACGACATCAAGAAGCGCTTCGCCGGCCGCGACGTGACCACGGGCCAGATCATCCTGTTCGGCCTCACCGGCGGCCTGATCCCCTGTCCGGCCGCGATCACGGTGCTGCTGCTGTGCCTGCAGCTCAAGCAGGTCGCTCTGGGGGCCACGCTGGTGCTGTGTTTCTCGATTGGCTTGGCCGTCACCATGGTCACCGTTGGGGTCGTGGCCGCCATCGGGGTGCGTCACGCCGAGAAGCGTTTCGCCGGATCGTTCGCGACCTTCGCCCGCCGGGCGCCCTACGCGTCAGGCGGGCTGATCACCATCGTCGGCCTGATCCTCGCCACTCAGGCGGTTCGCGCCATTTTCGCCTGACCCGGTGCCCTGCGGAACGATACGTCGGCCTGTGCTGCACAAGCCGACGCCGGGGCCGCGCACGAAAGTCGCGTGAGCGCGCGGGTGGGCGCCCTCGGCTGCGTAGAATCCAGCGTGAGGTTTAACGCTTGCCGCCTCGTGTGAAACGCACCGGGCCCGATCGTCGCCTTGGTTGCGGCGTGAGGTCGCCCGAACAATCCAGCGGGGATCGCCGCCTGGCGCGTTGAGCAAGCATCGACAGAGTGGAGATTTGCCGTGGTTCGACACTTGGCCCTCGATGACCCCGGTTTCCAGGCCGCTTTCGCCGCGCTGGTCGAGGAGCGTAGACAGACCTCACCGACCGTCGAAGCCAGGGTTTAAGAGATTCTCGGCCAGGTTCGGACCGAAGGCTTGCCGGCGCTGCTTCGCATCTCCCAACAACTCGACGGCGCGCGGATCGACGGCGCCGATCTTCGGGTCAGCGCCGAGGAAATCGCCGCCGGCGCGACCCAGTGCTCCCAGGAAGTCCGCGACGCCCTGGACCCGACCGCCCGCCGGATCGGCGACTATCACGCACGCCAGAGGCCGGCCGACGCCTGATTCAAGGACGAGGCCGGATTGGAACTGGGCTGGCGATGGACACCGCTTGACGCGGTCGGGATCTACGTACCCGGCGGGCGTGCGGCCTATCCGTCCAGCCTGCTGATGAACGCCGTCCCCGCCAAGATCGCCGGCGTTTCGCGCATCGCCATGACCACGCCGCCGGGCCACCTGTCGACGGCCGTGCTGGCGGCCGCGCAGATCGTCGGCGTTTCAGAGATCTGGCGCGTCGGCGGCGCCCAGGCCGTGGCCGCCTGTACGAGCCTGGGTGCCAGTCTCCTGACCGCGCCGCCTCCCCCGCCACGGCCGAAGGCGTGCCGCCGTCCGACATGCCCGCCCTGCAGGTCGCCCGCGCCGAACGCGAGGCCGCCAGCCGCCAGGCCAGCGTCGGGCGTCGCCGCGCCGGTCCCGACGTCACCGCCTCGTTCGGCGTCCGCCGTCTGAATGGCGACGACGCCACCACCGTGATGGCCAGCATGTCGGCGCCGTTCCCCTGTTCGACCAGAACCGCGACAATGTCGCCGCCGCTTCCGCCCGCGCCAACGCCGCCTCCGCCCGGTTCGAGGACACGCGCCTGCGGGCCGAAGCCGACTGGCGCTCGGCCCGCGCCCAGGCCGACGCCGCCGTCGGCCGCGTCGTCGCATAGAAACAGTCCGAGGCCGCCGCCCAGGAGGCCTATCGTCTCGGCCGCCTCGGCTACGAGTCCGGCAAGACCCCCCTCGTCGAGGTCCTGAGCGCCTAGCGCGCGCTGACCGACGCTCGCCGCACCACCCTTGATGCGCGTGTGGCGCGGGTTCGCGCCCAGGCCACCCTGGCCCGTCTGACCGGCCGCGCCTCCTTCGGAGAATAGGTCCATGGCAACCCCTTCCGCAGCCAGCCCGCGCGCCCTCATGCTTGGTGTCGCCGCCGTCGCCCTCCTCGGGGCCGGCTATGGTCTGGCCAAGCTGACCACCAAGCCGGCGCCAGCGCCGTAAGCCGCCGCCGCCGCCGCGCCCGAAGGCGCACCGTCCGAGGTCAAGGTCGAGGCGTCCTACCTCAAGGTCTCCAACATCAGCCTGCAGACCGTTACCGCCGGCGATTTCGGCGGCCAGGTCCAGGGCTCGGGCAGCGTGGTCGCCTCTCTCGGCGGCGAGGCGGTGTTGACCGCTCACGCCGCCGGCACGGTGGTGCGCGTCTTCAGGCGCTTGGGCGAACCGGCGCGGGCCGGCGAGACCCTGGCCCTGGTCGAGGGCCGCGAGACGGCGCTGGCCACGTCCATCCTCGCCCGCAGAAGCGCCTGTTCGAACAAGGCGTCACCGCCCGCCAGGATTACGAGACCGCCAAGGCCGAAGCCGAGGCGGCCGCAGCGTGGCGGTCGTCAGCCCGATCGGCGGCAAGATCACCGCAGCCACGGCCACCCTGGGCGCCTTCGTCTAGCTTGAAAGCGAGCTCTTCCGCGTCGCCGATGCGCGTGAGGTTCAGATCGAGGTGGCGGTGAGCCCGCAGGACGCCGCCCGCATCTTCCCAGGGGCAGTCGCCAGCGTGCGCAACGCCGCCGGTGTGGAGGTCGCCGCAACGGTCCGCTCCGTAACGCCGACCCTGAACCCCGAAACGCGCTCGGCAACGGTCGTGTTGTCAGGCGCCGGTGCGGGCTTGGTTCCTGGCGAAGCAGTACAGGCCCGGATCACCGCGAGAGGGTCTGGCCAGCCCGGCTTCATCCTGCCGGAAGAAGCCGTGCAATCACTCAAAGGCAGGGATGTGGTGTTCGTTCGCACCTCCACCGGCTTTGCGGTTCGTCCGGTCGTGGCGTCCACCCGCAGCGGTGGCCAGGCGCTGGTCGTCTCGGGCCTGAAGGTCGGCGAGCGCGTCGCCGCGCGCTACGCCTTCCTGCTGAAGGCCGAGATCGCCAAGGGCGATGAGGAAGAATGATCGACCGCATTCTCGCCTTTTCGGTCCGCGCACGATGGCTGGTCCTCGTGCTCGTCGCCATCATCTCGGCGTTCGGGGCCTGGCAGCTCTTCAAGCTGCCAATCGACGTCATCTCCGACATCACCAACAAGCAGGTGCAGATCAATACCGTCATTCCAAGGCTGGGACCGGTCGAGGTTGAAAAGCGCGTTACCTTCCAGATCAAGACCGCCTTGTCAGGCTTGGCCGGCGTGGAGAGCACCCGTTCGTTCTCGCGCAACGGCTTTAGTCAGGTGACAGCGGTCTTCAAGGAAAGCACCGACCTCTATTTCATGCACCAGCAGGCCTCCGAACGCCTAGAGCATTTCCCGACCTGACTGCGTCAGGCCGTGAGCTCTAATCTTCTGTTTTGACGAATTTTTTCTTCACGCGAACCGGAACCACTTCGCTCGAAAAATGCTCTAGCGCAGGCGCGGCCCAGCCTTCCGGATGGCGCCGAGCCGCGGATGGGCCCGGTCTCCACCGGCCTTGGCGAGATTGTCCACTACGCCGTCGACTTCAAGGACCCTGACGGCAAGGCTGGCAAAGCGACGGCGCGTTTCTAACCGAGGACGGCGAGCGTCTGACCGACGAGACCGCACGCCTGGCTTACCTGCGGACCGTGCAGGACTGGATCGTGCGTCCGCAGTTGCGCACCGTGCCCGGCGTCGCCGACGTCGACTCCCCGGGCGGCTACGTGAAGCAGTACGTGGTCGAGCCCGACCCGGCCAAGTTGACCGCCTATGGCATTTCCTACGGCGAGCTAGGCGAGGCGCTTGAAAAGGCCAACCTCTCGGTCGGCGCCGATTTCATCCAACGTTCGGGCGAGTCCTACATGGTGCGCGGCGACGCCCGCATCCGTTCGGCCGACGAGATCTTGCGCGCCGTCATCGCCACGGTGGCGCGCAACCTGACCGGGGGCGCGCTGTTGGTGATCGCCATTCTGTTCTTAATGCTAGGCAACTGGCGCGCGGCCCTGATCGCTACCCAGGTGATCCCGCTGTCGCTCCTCTTCAGCGCCAGCGGCATGAACGTCTTCAAGATCTCCGGCAACCTGATGAGCCTGGGGGCGCTGGACTTTGGCCTGATCATCGACGGCGCGGTCACCATCGTCGACAACACGCTGCGTCGCATGGCCGAGCGTCAGCAGCATGAGGGCAGGATCCTGAACCTGCAGGAGCGGTTGGAAGTTGCGCTGCGCTCGACCCAGGAAATGGTTTGTCCGACCGTCTACGGCCAGATCGTCATCCTCTTGGTCTTCCTGCCCTGCCTGACTTTCCAGGGCGTCGAGGGCAAGATGTTCTCGCCGATGGTCATTACCCTGATGCTGGCCCTGGCCTAGGCCTTCGTGCTGTCGCTGATCTTTGTGCCGGCGATGACGGCGCTGATGATCCACGGTCATATCTCGGAAAAGGAAGTTCCCGCCGTCGCCAAGACCAAGGAGGCCTACAACCCGTGGCTTTATCGCGCGGTCGCTCGTCCGTGGCCGTTCATCGGTGCGGCGGTCGGCGTCTTCGTTCTGTGCATGGTGGCGTTCAACTTCGTCGGACGCGAGTTCATGCCCATGCTCGACGAGCAGAACTTGAACCTGTCCTCGGTGCGCATTCTTTCAACCTCGATCGATAAGTCCGGAGAGCTGGACCTGCTGATCGAACGGGCGATGCTGACCCTGCCAGAGGTGAAGACCGTCTACTCGAAGGCCGGCACCGCCAGTCTCGCGGCCGACCCCATGCCCCCGAACGCCTCGGACAACTACGTCATTCTCAAGCCGAAAAAGGACTGGCCCGATGGCGTGAAGACCAAGGAGCAGGTGATCCAGCGGATTCGCAAGGCCACCGACCCGGTCGTCGGCAACTTCCATGACGCCACCCAGCCTATCGAGATGCGCTTCAATGAGCTGATCGGCGGGGTCCGTTCCGATGTGGCGGTCAAGCTCTATGGCGAGGACCTGGGGCAGATGACCGCGACGGCCGACCAGATCGTCAAGGTGCTGCGCTGCGTGCCGGGCGCTTCGGACGCCCGCGTGGCCCAAACCGAGGGCTTCCCAACCTTCGACATCAAGTTTCGATCGGGACGCCATCGGCCGCGGCGAGCGCCCGTAGCACAGCCAGGGGGCTGTCGAGTTGGTACACGATCCCGGCGGGCTCATATCGCACTTGAACCTCACCATGAAGTTGCCCGGCCAGGGCGCCGAGCAGACGCGTGCCAAAGCCTCGTCGGGTGGGCTCGATGACCACCGGTCCGCCGCTTTCCGTCCATCTCAGGCTGAAGAGCTGGGCGTGCTCATCGACCACGGACGTGATCTCAATGCGCCCCGTTGCGTTGGACAAGGCGCCATATTTGACCGCGTTCGTGCAGAGTTCGTTGAGGATCAAGGTGAGAGGCAGGACCGACGTGGGGCCGATTTCGACAAGCGTGGATCGGACCACAAAGCGCGGATGTTCCCTATTCTCGAAGGGTTCGACGGCCGAAGCGACGAGGTCGATCAATTTCGCTCCGGCTTCGTTAGCCTGGAGCATCAGATCCTGGGCTCGGCCCATCGCGGTCAGGCGGCTGGCGATGGCTTCGCCAGCCTCGTCCAGATTTCCCGCCGACCGCAAGCTTTGCGAGGTGATCGCCATGACCGTCGCCAGCATGTTCTTCATGCGGTGGTGCAATTCCTCAAACAGGAGGCGCTGCAGGCGCCTTGCGCCCTCCTGTTCGGTGGCGTCGATTCCGGCCGCCGCCACGAGGCGCGCTGAATCGCGTTTCGCGACCCGCAGCAATCCCCGCAGGTCGGAATTCTCCAACTCGAGCAGATCTCTGTTGGAGGTGTTTGTGATCTCCCGCATCGCGACGATCACAACGAGCCCGTCGGTGGATTGATACGGACTTAAGCTGATCTCCACCCGAATTTCAGTACCGTCCTTGCGTCGCGCGGCGAGGTCCAATCCCGCGCCCATCATCCGCGGACTCGGATCCCGCACGAACCGATCCATATGGCCCGAATGCAGGCTTCTGTAGCGATCCGGTACAAACACGTTCGCCGATTTGCCAAGGAGCTCACTGGAGCCGTAGCCCAACAGGGCTTCGACCCGACCATTGGCGAAGTTGATACGGCCAGCCTGGTCTACGACGACCACCGCATCCGGGTTGGACTCTGAGAACTCGCGATAGACACGCTGCGTCATGCGCGGCACAACAGGGCTTTAATGGGATTGGCAGCTAACTTGTGGCGCACGCGCGCGGCGTCCGACAAACAGCAGTCCAAGCGCCACGGGACGCTATCTTGGCATCGCCTGCCGTCACTCAGTGAAGCCGAACAGGTCAACCCGGGCACATCCTTACCTGGACTACACGCGTCCTCGTTCCACCCTGGCGCGTTATTCGATAAGTCTCGCCATCCTGAGTTCAGCCCGTGCGTTGCGCCAAGACGACCGACGGCGCCTCGCGTCAAGCCTCAGGCGCCGGCAATCGCTAAATCTTGGCCTGTCTGGAAGACGTTTGCGACGCATGGGCTTGTCGACGTCCAACAAGGGTAGCGGCGCCACGCCGATCGCCAGCCCGATCATCGGTTCCGACCACTCAAGCAAGTGGGCGCCGAGATAGACCCAGGACAGACCTATCGCGGCGCCCCTCGAAGCCGCCAATCGCTTACGAAGGCCATCAGGTCTAACCGTGAGCCTTTTTTCGCGCGGTCGCCAAAAGCTCCGCCGCCTGCGCCTTGCGCCCACGATCGGCCACCTCGCGCCCCGGACGGGCCGGCGCGTTGAGCGCCCGCTGCAAGGCGACCTCGGCGCCGACGTAGTCGCCCTGACGAATCAGGAAGTCGCCATAGAAGAAGTTGGAATCCACGCCGCTCGGATTGGCGGCCAGGGCCTTGGTCAGATAGGCGCGCGCCTTGCCCGCGTCGCCGAACCCGATCGGGAAGCCTGGCACTTGGGCATAGAGCGATCCCAAGCTGGTGTAGACCGAGCCGTCGCCCAGGGCGGCGGGATTGATCCTTTCAGCCCGCTCCAGCATGCCCCGCGCGCTCTTGGCCAGAGCCAGGCCGCCCATGCCGCCCTTGGCTCCAGCCTCGGTGGCCGTGGAGATCGCCTCCCAGACCAACGGCTCGGCGCGATTGGGATACTGCTTGGCCAGAGCGTCGGCGTCGGCCGCCAGCTTGGCTGCTTCAGTCGCTTGGGCCGACTTGTCGCGCACCTCGTAGTTCACATGGGCCCAGGTTCGGGCCAGGCCGTTGATGCGGCCGTCGAAAGCCGGGTCGGCGGCCAGAACAGGCGCGCCGACGAGCGAAACGGCCGCGATCACGGCCAACATGGAAAGTTTCATGGTCGAGGCTCCGAAAGATCAGTGGGAAAACAGCCGCGCGGCCTTGCGGTCGTTGGCCGAAAGGGCGTTGTCGACGAGGCGTGGGAAGAGGGCGTTGATCCGGACGAACAGGCTTTCGGGAAAGCCGAAATAGACGTCACGCTTGCGGCCCCGGATGGCCTCGACGATACGCGCGGCGATCTGCTCGGGCGGGTCCATGTTCATCTGGGTGAGCTTGGCGAACTCCATGACCGCGGGCGAGTTGAGCGCGGTCTTGACGGCGCGGGGCGCCACGTAGGTCACGTCGATCCCCGTACCCGAGAGCTCGCGGCGCAGCGCCTGACTGAAGCCGCGCAAGCCGGCCTTGGCGCTGGAATAGGTGACGAAGTGGGCGAAGTTGATCGAGCCGAAGATCGAGCCGACATTGACGATCTGTCCGCCCCCCGCCGCCTTCATCCTCGGCAACGCGGCCTGGGCCAGCCGCACCGGCGCGATCAGATTGACCAGGTAACTGGCCATCAGGTGCTCGGGCGTCTGGCGTTCGAACGGCCCAAAATGCTGAATTCCCGCCAGGTTGATGACGATGTCCCAGTCGCTGCGCGCCACCGCCGCGGCGGCGGCCTCGATCCCCTCGGGGGTCGAGATGTCGTGCTTGAGGAAGGCCACGCCATTGACGGGTTCGGCGCGATCCAGCACCACGACCTTCGCCCCCTCCGCCCTGAGCTGTGATGAGATCAGCGATCCCAAACCGCCGGCGCCGCCGGTCAGCAGAATGGTTTTGTCTCTAAACATAGACCACCCGATCATGAGGGATTGAGCGGAAGACGTCGGCGAAGCGGTCGAAGATCGCCTTGGCGACCTCGATGATCGCGGCCTGGTCGTCGGGGTCGGTTACCTCGTCCATCAACTTCTGGAAGAAAACGAGGTGCTCCATGTCCAGCGAGCCATGCGAGGTCAGGTAGCTGAAGCACTCCGGCCCCAGGTTCAGGTTCTTGGCCACCGCCTCAGCGCCCTGGGTCGCCAGGCGCACGCTGGTCCCCTCCAGCACGAAGACCATGCCGAAGAAGCCCATCGGGTTGACCTTGGCGATGTAGTCGTAGGCGAAGGCGACCATGCGACGGGTCGCCTCGCGGGGCTCGCCCAGCCGCACCGCCTCGGGATCGCCGCCGCAATGGCGAATGTCGTTGAGGATCCAGGCTTCGTGCCCCGTCTCCTCGGCGATGTATTCGTCGAGCGCATGGCGGAAACGGTCGCGGGCGTCATCCAACCCGGCCCGCGCCGCCTGCATCAGCGGCACGGTGTGCTTCACGTGGTGATAGGCCTCGGTCAGATAGGCGACATAGGTCTCGCGCGAGATGCGGCCGGTCAGACCGTCCTGGATCTGCGGCACGCTGGCCAGGGTCTGCTGACCCTCGGCGGTTTCGGCGACCAGTCTCTGGAAGAACATCAAGTCGGGCTCCTATTACGAGGCTTGGATGAAGTCGCTGTGACGCGACAGCAGGACCGCCCGACGCGGGCGGCCATTGTTGGTGAGTTCGCCGGCGGCCAGATTGAACGGTGCACGGATCTGCCAGCGCTTGATCTGGGCGTAGTCGGGCAAGGCCTGGTTAACGCGGGCCACCGCCCTGGCGATGGCCGCCTCGTCCATGTCCGGCAGCAGCGGCACGATCAGCGCGCCGAGCGCGGCCTGGGCCTCGCCGAACACCACCGCCTGGCGAATCTCGGGTTGGGCCAGCAGTTCGCTCTCGACCCATTCGGGCGCGACGTTGCGACCGAAGGCGGTGATGATGGTGTTACTGCGACGCCCCTCGATGCGCAGGAAGCCGTCGGCGTCCATGCCGCCCAGGTCCCCGGTGCGGACTTCGCCGGTGTTTAGCGCGCCGCCGGCGTAGCCGAGGAAGGGATGCGGCCCGACAACGATCTCGCCATCCGGGGCGATCTCGACTGTGAGGTGCGACAGGGGCCGCCCCACGGCGCCGGCCTTGCGGGCGGCGGGCGTGTTCAGCGCCACGACCGAAGCGCATTCGCTGAGGCCGTAGCCTTCGTAAACCGGCAGACCCAGGGCGTCGGCCTGGCTCAGCAGTTGCGACGACACCTTGGCCCCGCCGACCGCCACCAGGTTCAGCTGTGGAAAGCGCGCGCCGGAGAAGGTCATCACCATCAGCAGGGCCCGCAGCAGTTCAGGCACGACGATCAGGCTGGTCGCTTCCTCGGCGGCGATGGCGCCGGCCAGGGCCGGCAGATCGGGCCGGAATGGATTGTCCAGGCCCAACATCGCCGCCGGCAGCACATGGTAGCGCCCGCCGGCCAGCAGGGTCGTGTAGAGGCCCGCCACGTTCTCCAGCAGGATCGACAGCGGCAGCAGCGGCAGGTGACGTCCGGCATAGTCAGCGCCAATCGCCTCGACCAGCGAGCCGGCCACCATCTCCATCTGGGCTTGCGACAAACAGACGCCCTTCGGTTGGCCCGTCGAGCCGGAGGTGTAGGTGATCTTGGCCGTGCCCGTCGGCAAGGGAACCTGGGCCGTGCGACGCGGCTTCACGTCGATCGGCGCGCCCGCCACGACCATCTGGCCGCCCGCCTCGGCCGCCTCGATCAGCAGGGTCGCGCCGGCGTCGGCCAAGGCGTGATCGCGCTGGGCCAGGGTGAAGAACCCCGGCAGCGGCAGGCTGGGCCAACCCAGGCGGATCAAGGCCAGGTCCAGAATCACCCAGGCCGGCCCGTTGGCTAGCTGGATGGCGACCGGCGCGCCGGGGCGTACCAGCGGCGCGAAGGCGAACAAGGCCGTGGCCGCGTGGCGCACCGCCTCGCCCAGCTGGGCGTAGGTCCAGGTCGCCGATGGCGTGCTCAGCGCGATCGCATCGGGCGAGGCGCAAGCGTGGGCGTCGATCGCCCGCAGGACGCTGCTCATCGGCCGATCTCCGCGCAGGCCGGATGGAGGCGAGGCCGGATGTCTTGGATCTCGACGGGCTCGGCGACCAGCATCTGGCTCAGGGGCCGCAAGGCCGGACCGATCGCGCCGGCCAGCAGCTCCGGATCGCGCTCGTAATAGGCGCCCCACTCGGTGGCGGCCTCGCCCAGGCGGGAGGGCTCGGCGCGGGTCAGGACCTGGGTCTCGAAGCCGACACGGCCAAAACTGCGGCGCAGTTGGCGCGTGGCCGTGGCCACGGCGTGGGTGCAGCCGTGCTGATCGAGGTGGCGGGCCAGGGCCAGGAACAGGAACATCGAGGCGCCGACGCTGCCCGAGCCCAGATTGCCGATCTCGGCGACCCCGCAACGCGTCACCGGCTGGGCCAGCTTGCGGGTGATCGCGGCCTCGACGGGTTCGTCCAGATATTGCTCCAGGAACAGCGGTTCGGCAGCCGCAAACCGGAAGCCGACCGCGGCGTGGATACGCCCCTCGCCATCCTGGACGCTCATCAGCGTGGGATAGTGTCGGCTGATCACGCCATTGAACGCCGTGGCGTAGGCGGCCTCGAGATAGGCCTCCACGCGCAGCCGCTCGGGCCGCATCAGGTGATGGATCGAGATCACCTTCGGCGTCAGGCCGGTGAAGCGCCGCATGCGCGATTCGTCGAACCGCAAGCTGCCGCGCAGGGCGCCGTCGTCGATCATCATCACTTCCAACAAGGCCGGTCTCCACGTCCTGGCGGGCGTCGCGACGCCCTTCGATGAGCCATGACGACGTGCTGTCCAAACCGCCTCAAAGGGATTGCGATTGCGCCAGGAGGCGGCATCGGAAAGACTGGAGCGGTCGTCGGACTCCCGCCGACGCGCCGCGACCCCGGCCGGAGCTTGGATCGAGTCCTTGGACGACAGCGACGTCCATCCCCTGCTCGCCTGCTACCTCGAACGGCGGGAAGAGCTGGTGCGCTACTTTGGTGTACGGCTGCGGTCCGAGGAAGCCGCCCAGGACCTGGTGCAGGACATCTATCTGAAGATCACACCGCCGCCGGCCGCGCCGGTCGACAATCCCGCCGCCTATCTCTACCGGCTGGGCACGAACCTGATGCTGGACCGGATCAAGGTCCAACGACGAGCGGGCCAGCGCGACGCCCAGTGGCGCGGCGCGGGCGGTCCCAGCGCCACGGACTGGGAGACTGCCGACGAGCCCCGCGCCGACGACGCCCTGGCCGCCCGCCAGCGCCTGGCCCAGATTGTCGCGGTCGTGAACGGCCTGCCGCCCGCCGTGCAGGAGGCGTTCCGCCTGCACAAGCTGGAAGGCCTCAACCACGCCGAGACGGCGGCGGCCATGGGCGTATCGCGCTCCAGCGTCGAGAAGTACATCATGACCAGCCTCAAGCGCATCCTCGCCAAGGTCGGCCGATGATGTCCGGAAACCTTCTGAAGAAAGTTTGGAGGCGCCTGGGCGTTTGTGGCGTCATTGGGGCGAGCAACGAGGCTTGGGCCTCAGGGAATGGTGAGCACCGATGAGCGGCGCGGACGACATGACGGCGACCAACGCCCTGCGCGACGACGCCGTAGCGTGGCTGGTTCGCGTCCAGTCGGATCAGGCCGGCGCCGACGACTGGGCCGCGTTGACCGCCTGGTTGGAAGCCTCGGACGACCATCTCGTGGCCTTCGAACAGGTCGAAGCGGTCGCGGCGGAATTGTCCGAGCGCGCATACGAGATTTCTCCGGCCCTGAAGCCGGCGACGTCGCGGATCGTTCCTCTGCGGCGCCGCGCCGCCCTGCCCGTCTGGTCCGCTGCGGCGGCCGCCGCCGTGATCGCCCTCGTCGTCGGCCCGATGGCCTGGCGCGGTTATCAGGGGACGCCGACGGTCTACCAGACCCGCCCGGGCGAGACCCGCGAAGTGGCCTTGGCCGACGGCACCCACATCCGCATGGACGCCGCCTCGACCCTGACCGTCCGCCTCGGCTGGCGCGCGCGGCGCGTCGAGATGGCCGAGGCCCAAGCGACCTTCGACGTCGCCAAGGACCCCGGCCGCGCCTTCCTGATCTCGGTGGGCGACCAGCAGGTACGGGTCGTCGGCACCGAATTCAACATCCGCCACTACGACAAGTCCGTTCGGGTGACCGTGCGTCGTGGGATCGTCGAGGTGCGCCAGGCCGCCCTGGGCCAAACGCCCGTCGCGCGCCTGGTGGCCGGCCAGAGTTTGAGCCATGTCGAAGGCGCGCCGAGATCGGTCCAAACCGCGACCGACCCCAACCCCGCCTTCGCCTGGACGGAAGGCCGGATGGTCTGCGACGACGAGACCCTGGGCGACATGATCGCCTATCTGAACCGCCGCTATCCCGTGCCGATCAAGATTTCGCCCGCCCTCGCCGGCAAACGCTTCTCGGGCGTCCTGGAGCTGGGCGACGAGAATCTCGTGATCAAACGCCTCGCCAGCTACTTTTCGCTGTCCGTGCATCGCACCGACAGCACAATCGAACTACGGTAGCGCCGTCCTGAACATCGGAGGGTGTTTCGTTGCGAGCTGACGCATGGCGGCGCTGGGCGCTGGCTTCCAGCTTCGCGTGCGTGGCCGGATGGAGCAGCTATGCTTCGGCGGCCCAGCCCCGCTTGGCGTTCGACATCCCCGGCAAGCCCTTGAACGCCGCCCTGGTCGATTTCGCCATCCAGGCGAAGATCTCGATCAGCACGCAGGCCGCCGCCGGTTGCGCCCCGACCAGCCAGCCGCTTCGGGGTCGCTTCACCCTCCACGCCGGATTGACCAAGCTGCTGGCGGGAACCAACTGCGGCTTTCGGCTGATCGACGCTGGCGCCGTCGAGATCGTCCGCCTGCCACCCGCCAAGCCCGTCGCTCGAAAGGCCCTCCAAAGCGCGTCCGATCCTGCCACCTCACTCGGCGAGCTGGTCGTGGTGGCGACACGCCGCCTAACCCCCGCCGATCGCCTCGCCTACGCCGTCAGCGCGGTCGAGAGCTCGGCGATCATGGGGCAAGCCCTACGCGACGCCAACGACCTGGCGCTGGCCGTTCCGGCCATGACGGTCACCAATCTGGGTCCAGGGCGCGACAAGATCATGCTGCGGGGTTTGTCGGACGGACCGCTGACCGGCCGCACCCAGTCGATGGTCGGGCTCTATCTCGACGACACCCGGCTGACCTACAACGCCCCCGACCCCGACCTGCTGCTGATCGACATGGCCCAGGTCGAGGTCCTGCGCGGGCCGCAGGGCGCGCTCTATGGATCGGGGTCCCTGGGCGGCGTCCTGCACCTGGTCAGCGAGCAACCCCACGCGGATCGCTTCGAGGCCTGGGTCGCGACCAACCTCGGCGCCACGCACGGCGGCGACGCCTCCGACGGCCTGTCCGGCATGGTCAACCTGCCAATCCTCAACGGTCGCGGCGCGGTCCGCGTTGTGCTCTATCGCGATCAGCAGGGCGGCTATATCGACGACGCCGGGCTCGGCCTGAAGAACGTCAACCGCACGCTTCGCTCTGGGGGGCGGGTGAATGTGAAAGTCGACCTGGGCGACGGCTGGACCCTCACGGGCGGCGGCGGCGCCCAATTCATCAACTCGGACGACACTCAGTACGGGCTGGCGACCGAAGCGCCCTATACGCGTCGCAACCACGTGCGCGAGCCGCACGACAACGACTTCGCCGAGGCGCACCTGAATCTGAAGGGCCAGATCGGCGCCGTCCAGGCGCGTTGGACGATCTCGGCGGTCGATCACGACATCACCAGTCGCTATGACGCCACCGCCGCGCCGCCCATCTCCCCGGCTCCCGGCCCCGCGGCCTATGACGACGACGATCGCACCCACAGCCTGGTCACTGAGGGCTCGCTCGCGGCGGCCGATGACGCCCGCTTGCAATGGCTGGTCGGCGCCTTCCTGGCCCGCACTCAGCAGGACATCGATCTAGCGCTGACGCGTCTTGCCGACCTACCGGCCGAGGCCTTCGCGGAAAAGCGACGTGACACGCTTGACGAGGCGGCGCTCTACGGCGAGGCGACCTTGCCCATCGGCCGATCCCTGAGCGTGACGCTCGGCGGTCGGGTTTTCACCTCCAAGACCCGCGTGAACAGCCAAAGCACGGCCCTGACCGGAACGATCGCGCCGTTCTCGGGCAGCTTGGACCAGTCCGGATTCGCGCCCAAGGTAGTGCTATCCTATGCCCTTTCACCAAGCGCCTTGATCTATGTGCAAGCGACCGAGGGCTACCGAGCAGCCGGGTTCAACACGACCGGGCCGTCCGGCCAGGTCTTCTCCGCCAGCGGCCAGGCCGAGCCACGCCGCCTTTATGACAGCGACGAACTCTGGAACCTGGAGGCCGGCGGCAAGGTTTCCCTGCTCAACGGCCGCCTGCGCCTGCGGGCAACGGTCTTTCAGGCCAGTTGGAAGGACATCCAGAGCGACGAGTTGCTGCCCTCGGGCCTGCCCTACACCGCCAACATCGGCGACGGGCGCAACCTGGGTCTGGAGTTCGAAGGCGCCTACCGCGTGGCCGGACTGCGGTTGAACGCCAACCTGCTCTTCAACGCCCCCGAACTGGAGAAGGCCAACCCCGCCTTCCCCGCGCGTAAAGACGTCAGCTTGGCCGGCGTGCCCCATTCCGCCGGGGGGGTGACGGGCCACTATGACTGGTCGCTGGGTTCGGACCTGACCTTGGAGCTGGACGGTCGTTACGCCTATGTCGGCCATTCCCACCTGACGTTCGACGCGACGACCGCGCCCTTGATGGGCGGTTACGCGACCGGCCGCCTGGCCGTCGGTCTCGCCACCCGGCGCTGGCGAACGACCCTGGCCTTGGACAACCCGACCGACACGCGCGGCGACACCTTCGCCTATGGCAATCCGTTTTCTCTGCGATCGACCGATCAGATCACCCCGCTCCGCCCTCGCACCGTCTCTCTCAGCGTCCGCGTCGCCTATTAAGGCGCCAAGGTCGCGGCATTCATCAAGGAACGCCGCCATGCCCAGATCCTATCGCCACGCTGAAGCCCATCTGGTCTCTCGGATTGGATGGCTGCGCGCCGCCGTGTTGGGCGCCAACGACGGCTTGGTCTCCACCGCCAGCCTGATCGTCGGCGTCGCGGCCGCCTCGGCCAAGCCGAGCGAGGTGCTGGTCGCCGGCGCCGCCGCGCTGGCGGCGGGCGCCATGTCGATGGCGGCAGGGGAATATGTCTCGGTCAGCTCGCAAGCCGACACCGAAAAAGCCGACATCGCGCGCGAGACCCAGGAGCTGAAAAACGACGGCGAAGCCGAGCACGCCGAGCTGGCTCAAATCTACGTTGAACGCGGTCTTGAACCCGGGACGGCCAGGATCGTCGCCCAGCAATTGATGGCCAAGGACGCACTGGACGCTCACGCCCGCGATGAACTGGGCATCTCGTTGGCGACGGCGGCCCGCCCGGTGCAGGCCGCCCTCGCCTCGGCGGCGAGCTTCACGGTCGGCGCGGCCGCGCCTCTGATCGTCGTTGCGGTGGCGCCGGTGCCGATGATGGCGCCTGGCGTTGTGATGGTGACCCTAGCTTGCCTGGTGCTGCTCGGCGTGGCCGGCGCCAAAGCTGGCGGCGCGCCGCCTTGGCGCGCGGCGGCGCGGGTCACCTTCTGGGGAGCCCTCGCCATGATCGTGACGGCGGGTATCGGCCGGCTGGTCGGCACGGTCATCTAATGTGAGGGCGGCGCTTGGCGCCGCCCGCCGCAGCCGGTCCATCAAGTCGCCCAGCGTTTCGCAGCGGGCCAGGTCGCTGTCGGGCAAGACAGCGCCGCATTGGTCCTCCAAGGCGGCCACGAGGCCCAGGAATTCGTAGGCTGAGACATCGAGTTGGTCGAGCAAGTGCGATCGACCTAAGCGCCTCGGCATTTGACCGAGCGATCGGTTCGGCAAGGCCAGCAGAGCCGTTTCAGAAGCAGGATCGAAGAAAAGAGCCATGGTGACGTCCTCCTCCCGCAAGGACGACGGGCTTTCGCGCCTCCCTCGAAGGGTTCGTATGATCGCGACATTTTCCAAGTCCCGCGCGCTGAACTCACCTCAGAACTCGTCCCGCCAAGGTCGCGCGTGCTGCCGCAAGCAAACGGTCCGATGTCAAGAATGGCCCAGGTTCGGACGATTGGTTGAGGACCGAACACGCCGGCAGCATAGCGTTCGCAAAGGCGCGTCAAGGCTCGTGGCGCCAGGAGTCAAATTCGCCAATTGAAAGGGTCGCTTGTAGCGCTGGCGCGCACCCGCGGCACACCCTGCCTTACGATGCGCCCAATTGTCTGACGGCTACCGCTTGGGTGGAAGGGGTCGCCTCAGCCTCGCTGCGCAACGCCGAGCTCACACCAGCCCAACGGCTTGGGGGCCTTCGGGATATAGAACGCCTGATGGGTCTCGATCACGAACCCCGCCGCGATGATCGCCCCGCCGACCGGACGGGTCAGGCGGCAGCCGCCGGCCAGCGGCGTCCAGAACGGTTCGATGCGCCTCTGCCAGGCCACGACCTCCGGGTCGGGCGCCAGGCCATGCTCACAGAAGATAAATCGGCCGCCGGGCTTCAGAACCCGCCGCGCCTCGGCCAGCACGGCCCCTGGCGTATGAACCGAACACAGGGTGAAGGTGCAGACGACAGTGTCGAAGATTTGGTCATCAAACAGCAGTTGCTCGGCCGCCCCCGCCAGGACCTCGACCTTGAGGCCTTTGGGACGCGGCGCCGCCAGGGCCCGATCCCTCAGGCCCTCCGACGGATCAACCCCGGTGACGCTGCTAACCAGCATCGGATCATAAAAGGCCAGGTTCAGTCCGCCCCCGATCCCCAGTTCCAGAACCCGCCCTTGCGCCTGGGGAACGACCTTGGCGCGCAGCTTGGCTATCGCCCTCGCCCCGCAAGCGCAGCCAATAAGGCGCGGTAGGATATGGCGATCATAGAAGGACATCATGGCCGCTGCTCACCCTGCCGTTCCACTACTTTTAGGAGCGCCCTGGCCAGGGTCAAGGCCCCGTCGTCGACGATCCTGTAGGCGATCTCCGCATCGCGAAGGCGCGTCAGATGTTGCGACAGCGCCGATCGAGGGAGCGGCAGGTGGGCCTGCGGATCGCTGACCCGCAAGGCTCCGTCGCCTAGAGCCCGGAGAATTCGCAAGCGATGGATATTGGCCAACGCCCGCAGGATGTCGTCCGGCGGCGCCGGTTCATTGACCATGCAGCATCGCGTTGAGGCGGTAGGTCGAGACCGTAACGTCACCGCGTGCGGCGACCAGTGCGCTTGCGGCCGCCAGGGCCTCGCGTTGGGCGTCGAGAAGATCCAAGATAGGCTTTTGGCCGACCCGCACCTCGTTGCGCACGCTGTCCAGCGCGCTGGTCGCGGCTACGGCCTGGTCGGTGGCGGCGAGCATCACCGCGCGCGCGGTGGCGACATCGCCCCAGGCGCCGATCACCGTTTCGCGAACCTGGGCCCGCGCCGCATCGAGACGCGCCCGGGCGCCGCGAAGCTCCGCGCCGGCCTCCTCGATACGCCCGCTCGCCGCGCCCCCCGAAAACAGGGTCCAGCGCCCCTGGACGCCGACCGTCACGCCATCCGCGCTGTATCCGGGAAAGAACTGGTCGCGCGCCGTGCTGGCGGTGGCGGTGAGGGCCAAGCTCGGCAGACGCTCGGCCTTGGCATAGCGAACGCCGGCCCCAGCCGCGCGCTCGGTCGCCTGGGCGGCCAGCAGCATCGGGCTGGATTGGGAGGCCGTTGCGATCGCCTCATCGAGCGATGCGGGCGCCGCGGGAGGCGTGACCACCGTCTCCAAGTCGTCCGGCTCCGCCCCGACGACGGAGACGAAGTGGGCCCGACTGCGGGCCAGTTGACCCTCGGCCCGAGCCAGACCCGAGCGGCTCTCCGCCTGCCGGGCGGTGGCTTGGTCAAGGTCGGTGCGAGGAATTTCGCCGCCGTTGAAGCGTAACTTGGCTTGGCTTGTGATCGTCTCCATCTGCAGGACCTGGCTATGGCTCAGGACCAGCATGTCTTGAGCGCCGAGAACCCCGAGATAGGCCGCGGCCACGTCGGCGCTCAGCAGGGCCGTCGCGCCGCCGACCTGGGCCTGAGCCACGGCCCTGCCCTCCCCGGCTCGGGCGATGGCGGCGCTGACGCCGCCGCCTGAGAACAGCGGCTGGCGCAGTTGCAGCGAGGCCGCGCGGGGCGACACATCGCTCTGACCAAAGCCGAAGAAGCCGCCAAGGTCCGTCGTCCCGCTGGCGCTTTCGGCCGACAGGGTCAGACTGGGGAGGCGACCGGCGCGGGCCTGGGCCAAGCGCGCCGAGGCCGCCTCCGACTGGGCCTGGACCTGGGCCAAGCCAGGATTGGAGCGTCGCGCCAGGGCGATAGCCTCGGACAGGGTCATGGCCGCAGCGCCCTGAGACGCGGCGACGCAGGCCAGCAAGGTTAGGGCGAGCACGGCGCGCATCGGGCTCACCGGAACGCGACGCCCGGCTTGACGCCGAGCTTCTTGAACACCATCGCGGCGGGGCAAAAGCCAGTGAAGGCGGCCTGCATCATGTTGAGGCCAGCAAAGATCGGAAGGGCGATCCACCAGGGATGAACGAAGTGGGCCAAGGCGACGCCCACCAGAACGACCAAGCCGGCGAAGGCCAGAACCATACGGTCGATCGTCATGATCAACCTCCCTTTTCGGCCGAGGCGTTCGCCTGGGCCAGAGCCTGGTGCGTCCAGGCGACGATCTGGGCAGCGCTCATCAGGCCGGCGGACCGCGCGATGACGACCCCGTCTCGATAAAGCAGCAGGGCCGGAATGCCCGAGACGCCCAGCGCACCGGCGGCCTGCGGTTCGGCTTCGGAATTGAGCTTCAGCAATCGGACCTCCGGCTCGAGCCGAACGGCCGCAGCGGCGTACTGGGGCGCCATCGACCGGCAAGGTCCGCACCAAGGCGCCCAGACATCGACGAGCACTGCGCCGCCGCGGGTCTTGCCGGTGTGCGCGGCCAGTTGCGCGCCGCTCACCTCGACCGGAACGCCGGAGAACAGACGCTCGCCGCAGCGGCCGCACTTGGCCGCCAAGGCGTTTTTGTCTTCCGGGGCGCGATTGGTCGCGCCACAGGCGGGACACACAAGCTGGCGCATCACGACGCCCTTTGCGTCCCGGGCTTGATCTTCCGGATGCCCATCACGTCCAGGGCGAGCTTCTCATAGAACGGTTCGCTCTCGCCGCGCTTGACCTTGGCCAGGAAGTATTTCTCGAACCCGACCTTGGCCAAATGGACCCACTTGCCGCTGGCCGACCAGTTGACGTTGCGCGGCGGGATTTGGGGCTGGGCGACGAAAACCACGCCGCCGTCGCCGAAGTCCGCCAGGCAGATGGCGTTCCAGGTCGCCTCGTGCGTTGCGGGCTTGCCATCCAGGATCTCTTTGAAGTTGTGAGCGATGGCCGTGACCATGCTCTCGATCATGAAGCCGGTCTTGGGCACGCCGACCGGCACAGGGGTCTTGCCGGTCGGGGCGATGGCCACGCAGACACCCAGGGCCATAACGTTTTGGAACGTCGGATTGCGCTGGTGCTTGTCGACCAGAATAAAGCCACGCGGATTGGTCAGGCCCATGACGCCATGCACGGCGGCAACACCCCTGAAGGCCGGCAGCATCATCGAATAGGCAAACGGCAGGTCGTGGGTCGCCTTGACGGCGCCGTCATCGGCCACCTCTTCCACGTGCATCAGGCCCGCTTCGACCGAGGTCACGCGGGCGTTGGTGACCCATTTGATGTGCCGCTGGCGCATCTCGCTCTCCAGCAGGCCCTTCGTGTCGCCCACCCCGTCCAAGCCCAGGTGACCGACATAGGGCTCGGAGGTGACGAAGGTCATCGGCACCCTGTCGCGGATTTTGCGGCGCTTGAGCTCGGTGTCGAGGATCATCGCGAACTCGTAGGCCGGGCCAAAGCACGAAGCGCCCTGCACCGCGCCGACGATGATCGGACCGGGATTTTCCACGAAGCGGTCAAAGGCGGCGGCGGCGGTCTCGGCATGATCGACGTGACAGACCGACTGGGTGAAGCCGCCATGCGGCCCAAGGCCCGCAATCTCGTCGAAGGCCAGCTCCGGCCCGGTGGCGATCACCAGATAGTCGTAGTCGAGCAGCACGCCGTCGGTCAGTTCGAGTTGGTTACGCTCGGGCATGACCTTGGCGGCGCCGACGCCCCGGAAGGCGATGCCCTTTTTCTTGAACACCGGCGGCAATACGACCTCGATGGCTTCGCGCTTGCGCCAATGGACGGCGACCCACGGGTTGGACGGCACGAAGTGGAAGGTGTCGCCCTGCGAGACCACCTCGACTTCCGCCTTTTCGCCGACGGCCTGCTTGATCTCGAAGGCGGCGATGGCGCCGCCTAGTCCGGCTCCCAGAATGACGATGCGCGGCTTGGCCATGAGTTCATTCCTCCCTGAGCCGTTGGCTTGGAGCGGCAAGGTCCGCTCGATCCGATAGCCCGGCGTTGATTCAGATCACTTCGGACGGTGATGACCGGCCCTACGATAATCGCGACAATCCTTGACTGAATATTTGAATAGACGCATATGCGCAACTATGAAATTAGAGCCTCACGCCCTCAAGGCCTCTGCGGACGACGCCTGCGCCCTGCTCAAGGCGCTGGCCAATCCGCATCGGCTGATGATCGTCTGCGCGTTGATTGCCGGCGAGCAGTCGGTTGGCGCGCTGGCCCATCTCTTGGGGGTCCGCGAGACCCTGGCCTCGCAACATCTGGGTCTGCTGCGTCGCGATGGCGTTGTCGGCGCCCGGCGCGATGGCCAGACCATCTATTACGATCTTCGCGGCGGTCAGGCCCGCGCCCTGGTCGAGACCCTGTCGCGCCTGTTCTGCGCGGTACCCGAAGCCGCCGCCTACCCCGCCCCTCTCAAGGAGATGCATTGATGTTTGGATCGCCCAAGACCAAGGACCTCACCGCCCATCAGGTGAAGACCGCCCTCGACGCCCAGGAGATCCTGTTGGTCGATGTGCGCGAGCCGGCCGAGTTCGCCGCCGAGCGCATTCCTGGCGCGGTCAATATTCCGCTCTCGAGCTTTGATCCCAAGGCCCTGCCGGACGCCGGCGGCAAGTCCGTGGTGTTCAGTTGCGGTTCGGGCAAGCGCTCGGCCACTGCCGTGGAGTACTGCCAGAAGGCCGGCCATGCGCTGGACACCCACCTGACCGGCGGGATCACAGCCTGGAAGGCCGCCGGCCTCCCCACCGTCCGCTAGAGCATTTTTCGAGCGAAGTGGTTCCGGTTCGCGTGAAGAACAATGCGTCAAAACAAAAGATTGGAGCTCACGGCCTGACGCAGTCAGGTCGGGAAATGCTCTAGCCGACAATCACAAGACCAACCCCTGGAGCGGACGCCATGATGGCACGGCCCTATCTGATCAGCGCCTTGGGAGTCGCCTTGCTGCTCAGCGCCTGCGGCGTATCCAAGGAAGCTCCGGCGCCGGCCGCCAAGACAGCTCCAGCGGCCGACCGTCTGACCATCCGCGCCCAGACCGTAGCCGACCTCAAGCCGGTTCCCGCCACCCTGACCACACGCGACATGGCCGACGCCCGGGCGCGGATCGCCGGAACCTTGGTGGCGCTGAGCGTCAAGGAAGGCGATGTCGTCCGTCAGGGTCAATTGATTGGCCGGATCAAGGATGACCGGCTGGCGCTGCAGACCGGGGCGTTCGACGCCCAGGTCGCCGCCGCCGCCGCCGAAGCCGCCCGCGCCCGGGCCGACCTGGCCCGCACCCGTGATCTCTTTTCACATCGGGTCTATGCCCAGGCCCGCCTGGATCAGGTGGAGGCCCAAGCCAAGGCCGCCAGCGCCAACCTGACAGCCGCCCGCGCCCAGCGCGGGGCCAGCGCCGAACTTGGCGCCCAGGGCGCGATCCTGGCGCCGGCCTCGGGTCGGGTCCTGGTGGCCAATGTCCCGGTAGGCTCGGTGGTGATGCCCGGCCAATCGGTCGCCAGGATCACCGCGGGTCCTCTGGTCGTGCGCATCGAACTGCCGGAGGGCCAGGCGCGGGCCCTGAAGGTCGGCGACCCCGTGGACCTGGCCGCCGACGACCTCCGCGGCGTCGCCGCGCGCGGATCCATCACCCAGATCTATCCTTCGATCACCAGCGGCCAGGTTACCGCCGACGTCACCGCGCCCAACCTGCCCAGCGACCTGATCGGCCAGCGCGTGCGCGCTGCCGTCAAGATCGGCGAGCGTAAGGCGATCATCATTCCCCGGCGTTATGTCGCCACCCGTTTCGGCGTCGACTATGCGCGGCTGGTCGGGGCTGATGGCGTGATCTCGGAATCACCCATCCAGACCCGCGGTGCCGCCTCACCCGACGCCGTCGAGATCCTGTCGGGCCTGCGCCTCGGCGACATCCTGACCCCGGCAGAGGCCGCCCGATGAACCTGGGCCTCTCGGGTCGCCTGACCAAGGCGTCGATCAAGTCGCCGCTGACGCCGCTGATCCTGCTGGCGGCGATCGCCGTGGGCCTGCTGGCCCTGATTTCGATCCCCCGCGAGGAGGAGCCGCAGATCAGCGTGCCCATGGTCGACATCATGGTCGCCGCGCCCGGCCTGCGCGCCCCCGACGCCATCGAACTGGTTGGCAAGCCGCTGGAGACGATCGTCAAGAGCGTCGCCGAGGTCGAACACGTCTATACTTTTGCCGACGACAATCAGGTGATGGTCACAGCCCGCTTCAAGGTCGGGGTCGATCCTGACGCCGCAGCCGTGCGCATCCACGAGAAGATCCGCGCCAACTATGACCGCATTCCCGCTGGCATAGCAGAACCCCTGATCCAGACGCGCGGCATCAACGACGTGCCCAGCCTGGTGCTGACCCTGTCGCCCAAGCCCGGCGCCGCCGGCCAATGGACCGATCAGGCCCTGCATGAGCTGGCCGGCAAGCTGAGGACCGAGGTGGCCAAGGTCGACGACGTCGGCCTGACCTTCATCGTCGGCGGACGGCCCGAGGAGATCCGCATCGCGCCCGATCCGGCGCGCCTGGCCCAGCACGGCGTGTCGCTTGGCGCTTTGATGGACACCGTGCGTCAGGCCACCCGCGCCTTCCCAGCCGGCCAGATCCGGGGCGGCGGCCAGACGATCGACGTCACGGCCGGCCGCAGCATGACTAGCACGGTTGATATTGGCCTTCTGGCCCTGCCGTCCGCGAGCGGCCAGGCGGTCTTTGTCCGAGACGTCGCCGATGTCATCCAGGGTCCTCGCGAGGATCAGGCCCGCGCCTGGCGCTATGCCCGCGTCGATGGCGGCTGGAGCCAGGCGCCGGCGGTCAGCCTGGCCATCGCCAAGCGCAAGGGCGCCAACGCGGTCGTCGTTTCGCAGGCGGTGCTGGCGCGGGTCGAAGCCCTGAAGGGGTCTTTGCTCCCCGATAGCCTGGATGTCGCCGTGACCCGCGACTATGGCGCCACGGCAAACGAGAAGGCCAACGAGCTGCTGTTTCACCTGGGCTTGGCCACCCTGTCGATCGTGGTCTTGATCGGCCTGGCCATCGGCTGGCGCGAGGCGGCGGTGACCGCCGTGGTCATCCCGACCACCATCCTGCTGACCCTCTTCGCCTCCAACCTGATGGGCTACACCATCAATCGGGTCAGCCTGTTTGCCTTGATCTTCTCGATCGGCATCCTGGTCGACGACGCCATCGTCATGATCGAGAACATTGCGCGACATTGGGCGATGGCCGACGGCCGAAGCCGGATCGATGCGGCGGTCGACGCGGTGGCGGAGGTCGGCAATCCGACCGTGGTCGCCACCCTGACGGTGGTCTCGGCCCTGCTGCCGATGCTTTTCGTCTCGGGCCTCATGGGTCCCTACATGGCTCCGATCCCGGTCAACGCCTCGGCGGCCATGGTGTTCTCATTCTTCGTCGCCGTGGTCATCGCGCCCTGGCTGATGGTGCGTTTCGCCCGCAAGACGCTAAACGCCGACGGCCATGGCGCCAAGGGCGGCCACGACGGTGGCGGCAAGCTTGGCGGACTCTATCGCCAGGTCGCGGGCCGGGTCATCGCCACGCGCAAGAGCGCCTGGACCTTCCTGATCGGCGTGGGCCTAGCCACCCTGCTGGCCTGCGCCATGTTCGCCACCAAGACCGTGACGGTGAAACTGCTGCCGTTCGACAACAAGTCGGAGCTGCAGGTGGTGTTGGACATGCCGGAGGGAACCTCGCTGGAGGCCACGGCCCGAGCCTTGTCCGACGCGGCGGTGATCACCCGCGCCCTGCCCGAGGTCACGGCGATCGACGCCTATGCGGGCACGGCCTCGCCTTTCAATTTCAACGGCCTGGTGCGCCACTACTATCTGCGCAATCGCCCCGACCAGGGCGATCTATCGGTCGCCTTGGCCGAAAAGGGCGGGCGCAAGCGCTCCAGCCACGCCGTGGCGCTGGACCTGCGCGAGCGGCTGGCCAAGGTTGTGCTGCCGGGCGGGGCCTCGATCAAGGTGGTCGAGGCCCCGCCCGGACCGCCGGTGATGGCCACCCTGCTGGCCGAGATCTATGGTCCCGACGCCAAGACGCGGCGCGCCGTGGCCGAACGCGTCAAGGCCGCCTTCAAGTCCGTGCCCTACATCGTCGATATCGACGACAGCTACGGCCAGCCTCGGCCCGGCCTGCGCCTGATTCCCGACCGCGATCGCCTGGAGGCCCTGAAGGTCAATGACCGCGAGGTCCTGGACTCGATCAGCGCGGCTTTTGGCGGTCAGGTGGTCGGCTACGCCCATCGCGGCGAGGGGCGCGATCCCCTGGAGATTTCGGTGCGCCTGCCGCAGTCGGCGCGCAGCTGGGGCGAAGGTCTGGCATCCCTGCCCGTGGCCCAGAGCCAGGGTGGCCGGCTCGTGGCGCTGGGCGAGGTGGTCACCGCCACCCAGGAGGCCGGATCGACCCACATCTTCCGCCGCGACGGCCGCGACGTCGATATGATCATGGCCGAACTGGCCGGCGCCTACGAGGCGCCGATCTACGGGATGATGGCGGTCGATAAGGCGATCAAGACCGCCGACTGGGGCAATCTGCAAAGGCCCGACATTCGCATGAACGGCCAGCCGACCGACGAGAGCAAGCCGACCGTGCTCTGGGACGGTGAGTGGGAAATCACCTGGGTGACTTTCCGCGACATGGGCGCGGCCTTCGGGGTGGCGATCCTTGGCATCTATGTGCTGGTCGTCGCCCAGTTCAAGAGCTTCCGCCTGCCGCTGGTGATCCTGACGCCGATCCCCCTGACCCTGGTCGGCATCGTCATCGGCCACATCCTGTTCAAGGCGCCCTTCACCGCCACCTCGATGATCGGCTTCATCGCCCTGGCGGGGATCATCGTGCGCAATTCGATCCTGCTGGTGGACTTCATCCGCCACAGCCAGACCGGCGATCGGCCGCTGCGCGAGGTGTTGCTAGAAGCTGGAGCGATCCGCTTCAAGCCGATCGTTCTGACCGCCCTGGCGGCCATGATCGGCGCGGCGGTGATCCTGTTCGACCCGATCTTCCAGGGCTTGGCGATCTCGCTGCTGTTTGGCTTGGCCTCATCGACGGTGCTGACCGTGCTGGTGATTCCCGCCCTCTACATCGTCCTGCGCGATGACGACCGCCCGCAGGTTCCCAAGGAGTCGACATGACGAGCTTGGACATCGATATCGGCATCGCCTCGCCGGAACGCCAGGCCATCACCGAGGGGCTCTCGCACCTGCTGGCCGACAGCTACACACTGTACCTGAAGACCCACAACTATCATTGGAACGTCACGGGTCCGATGTTCCAGACCCTGCACACCATGTTCATGACCCAGTACACCGAGCTGGGCTTGGCGGTCGATGACATCGCCGAACGGATCCGCACCCTCGGCCATCCCGCCCCGGGCAGCTACGCGGCCTTCGCCAGGCTCTCCAGCATCGCCGAGGAGGACGCCGTCCCGCCGTCGCGCGAGATGATCATCAATCTGGCCAAGGGACACGAAACCGTGACGCGCACGGCCCGAGGGATCTTCCCGATCGCCAAGGCGGCTAGCGACGAGCCGACCTGTGACCTGCTGACACAGCGCATGCAGGTCTCGGAAAGACCGCCTGGATGCTGCGCAGCCTTCTCGACCCGGCCTAGACGACAGGCAGGGCGGTCACCGTCGGCGTCCGCCCAACGCCCTCTTGAACCTCTCTGCGTATCTTCTAAATTAAGCACATGAGCAAGCTCGCCCTCTCTTCGCCGGTCGATGATGTCCAGGATCTCGCCGCCAGCGCCCATGCCGCCGCGCGTTTGCTCAAGCTCCTGGCCAGCGAGCAGCGCCTGCTCATCCTCTGTCGTCTGATCGATGGGGAGGCCTCGGTCGGCGATCTGGCGGTCCATGTTGGAATGGCCCAGTCGGCGACCTCCCAGCACCTTGCCAAGATGCGCGCCGAGGGCTTGGTTGCCACCCGGCGGGAAGCCCAGAACATCTTCTATCGACTGGCCGATCCCGCCGCGATGCGCGTGCTTGAGACGCTGTGCGAGGTCTATCGCGGGGTTGGGACGCGCTGAGCCTCGATCACGACCTCATGCCGTCGTGGTCTTCCAGGCCACATAGGCCGCGACCATCAGCACAAGGGCGGCGAACAACCTGCGCGCCAGCAACGCGCGCCCAGCCAGAAGTCCCGCGCCGCGCACGCCTAGGGCGCCTCCGCCCAGTCCGCCCAGGACAAAGAGACCCGCGACGGGCCAGTCGATCAGTCCGGAGGCGGCATAGTTCAGCGAGGTGGCCGCGCCAAACAGCGAGACCGACAGCAGCGATGAGGCCGTGGCGCTGGCCAGGGTCATGCCTGTAGCCGCTATCAATCCGGGTACAATCAGAAACCCGCCGCCGATCCCGAAAAATCCGGCGGCAAGGCCCGTCAGCACGCCCAGCGGCGCCAGCTTTAGCATCAGGCTCACGCTGATATGGACCAGCGGATCGCCCTCGGACTTGGGGCGACGCATCATCGATAGGGCAATCGCCGCCATCGCGACGGCGAACCACAGTAACAGGCGCTGTCCATCGACAGCCTTGGCCAGGGTCGAGCCCAGGAAGGAGCCGATCAGTCCGGCTCCGGCGAAGACGCTCGCACACGGCCATTTGACGCGCCCTCCCCGGCCATGGCCCACCAGATTAAGCCCGGCATTGACCGCAACCGCCGCGGCCGATGTTCCAATCGCCACGTGGGGATCGTGGACACCAACGACATAGAGCAGCAATGGGGTGGCGAGCACCGACCCGCCGCCGCCGAACAGACCCAGCAGCGCGCCGACGACGACGCCGCTCATCAGGGCCGAAACGATCATGAACAAGGACATACGGCCAACTCGACGGGACTTGTATATTCATATATTCGCATATAAGTACTCTGTCGATAGGAAACCCGAGAGTATGTGATGCGCGAGCCGCCCCCTTCGCCCGACGCTGCCGTGAGCAAGGCGAGATCGATTATCGAACAGGCGCTGGCCGCACCCGTCTCGCGACCGCTGGTGCAAGCCTTCTTCGACGAGGCGACCTCCACGGTCAGCTATGTCGTGCGTGACCCCACCTCATCGGCTTGCGCCATCATCGACAGCGTCCTGGACTATGACGCGGCTTCAGGTAGGACCGCCGAGCGGTCGGCCGACGCACTCATCGCCCATGTCAAGAATCAGGGGCTCACGGTCGTCTGGCAGTTGGAGACCCACGCCCACGCCGACCACCTGTCGGCCGCGCCCTATCTGCAAGGCGCTCTGGGCGGTCGCCTGGCGATCGGCGAGCATATCGTCGACGTTCAAAGCACGTTCGGAAAACTGTTCAATGCGGGACCCGACTTTGCTCGCGATGGCCGGCAGTTCGATCATCTGCTCAAGGACGGTGAGACGTTTTCGATTGGCGAGTTACGGGCCATCGCCCTGCATGTGCCCGGCCACACCCCGGCCTGCATGGCCTATGTGATCGGCGATGCGATCTTCGTCGGCGACACCCTGTTCATGCCCGACTACGGCACCGCCCGCTGCGACTTCCCGGGCGGCGATGCGGCGACGCTGTTCGCCTCGATCTTGCGTCTGCTGGCGCTTCCCGACAAAGCCCGCGTCTTCTTGTGTCACGACTACAAGGCGCCGGGCCGTGACGTCTTTGCCTGGGAGACCACGATCGGCGCTCAACGCCGAGACAACATCCATGTTCACGCGGGCGTTAGCCAGGCTGAGTTCGTGGCGCTGCGCGAGGCGCGCGACCGAACCATGGACATGCCCAGGCTGATCCTGCCTTCCGTCCAGGTGAACATGCGCGGCGGCCATCTTCCAGAGCCGGAAGACAACGGCGTGCGTTACCTAAAGATCCCCCTCAACGCCGTTTGATGAGCGCCATGACCAAACTTCTCGCCATCGTGGCCCCCTGACCGCCGGGCCCATCGCCGCCCATGCCGATCCGACCCGCGTCATGGTCCGGGTCCAGGCGCTCGACGCCAAATTCATCGGCGATCACATGGGCGGGGTTGCGGTCACGCTGAAGGACGCGCGCACCGGGGCGGGTCTGGCCAATGGCTTGACCAAGGGCGGAACGGGCGACAACCAACGGATCATCCGGGCGCCCAGAACGCGCGGCGGCGGCGTGACCGACAGCGCGACCGCCGGCTTCGAAGCCGTCTTGGATCTGAAAGAGCCGACCCTTGTGCGGGCCGAGGCGGCGGGTCCGATGGGCAAACCGCGCGCCTCCATCCGTGTGACGTCCGAACTCTGGGTCATACCTGGGCGTGACATCCTGGGCGACGGCTGGATCCTCACCCTGCCGGGCCTGGTTGTCGAACCGGCGGCGTCATCGACACCGGAGGGCGCCGTGACCATCACGGCGAAAGTCGCCTTGATGTACGGCTGTCCCATCGAGAAGGGCGGCCGTGGGACGCGGCCAATTAGTCCTGGGTCTGCTGAGCCTGAGGCTTCATGAACATCTCCGAGGTGGGGGTGAACTCCACCATCCGGCCCAGATACATGAGGCCGGTATTGTCGGAGATGCGCGCGGCCTGGCCCAGGTTGTGGGTGACGATGACGATGCATCTCGTCTTGGAACCAGACCTCGACAGGCGTGCCGGACGTCAGGCCAGATTGAATACGCGCCAGCGCCCCTGCGAAGCCTTCAACAGCCTCATCGACGAGCCAGACCGCATCAAATCCATCGGACATCGCCAATGGGCCAAAGGTTCACGCTAGGGGCGATTGGTATAAGATCAATTGGGTAACCCTCGGCCCGATGCCGTCAGCCATGCCGACAAATGAAAAGAGCGCCGGCGATAAACAGCGCTCTTTATGGAACGAAAAACCTTTTATTTCAGAGACCTATGCTGACTTTCTGATAGTCTGCGATAGCCCTAAAACGATGCCCCGTCATTCCCATTCAATCGTCCCGGGCGGCTTTGACGTAACGTCATAGACGACCCGATTGACCCCCCGGACTTCGTTGATGATCCGAGTGGCGGTCTTGCCCAACACATCCCACGGGAACTCGAAAAAGTCGGCGGTCATGCCGTCGGTCGAGGTCACGGCGCGCAGGGCCAGCACGTTCTCGTAGGTGCGGGCGTCGCCCATGACCCCTACCGTTTTCACGGGGAGGAGAACGGCGAAGGCCTGCCAGATCTGGTCATAGAGGCCTGCCTTGCGGATCTCGTCGAGATAGATGGCGTCGGCCTGCTGGAGCACATCGACCTTCTCGGGGGTAATGTCGCCCGGGATGCGGATCGCCAGACCTGGACCGGGGAACGGATGACGGCCGACGAAGGCCGGCGCCAGACCCAGCTCGACGCCCAGGGCGCGCACCTCGTCCTTGAACAGCTCGCGCAGCGGCTCGACCAGCTTCAGCTTCATGAAATCCGGCAGGCCGCCGACATTGTGGTGGCTCTTGATCACCGCCGAGGGGCCGCCGCGCGCCGAGACGCTCTCGACCACGTCGGGATAGAGGGTGCCCTGGGCCAAGAAGTCGGCGCCGTCGATCTTGGCGGCCTCGCGATCGAAGATGTCGATGAACTTGCCGCCGATGATCTTGCGCTTGGTCTCCGGATCGCTGACCCCGGCCAAGGCGCCCAGGAACTCGTCGCCGGCGTCCACATGGACCAGCGGGATATTGTAGTGGTCGCGGAACAGGGTCACCACCTGCTCGGCCTCGTTGTGACGCAGCAGGCCCGTGTCGACGAACACGCAGGTCAGCTGGTCGCCGATCGCCTCGTGGATCAGCACGGCGGCCACCGAGCTGTCGACGCCGCCCGACAGGCCGCATATCACCTTGCCGGTCCCGACCTGTTCGCGGATCTTGCCGACCATCTCCTGGCGGAAGGCGGCCATGGTCCAGTCGCCCTTCAGGCCGGCCAGCTTGAGGAAGTTGCGATAGATCTGGGCCCCGTTGACGGTGTGCACCACCTCGGGGTGGAACTGGACGCCGTAGATCTTGCGGGCGTCATTGGCGATGGCGGCGAACGGCGCGCCGGTCGAGGTGGCTATCACCTCGAAGCCTTCGGGAATGGCGGTGACGCGGTCGCCGTGGCTCATCCAGACGGTTTCCAGTTGACCCACACCGGCCAGACCCTCGAACAGCGGGCTGTCCTTGCCCACGGTCAGTTCCGCGCGCCCGAATTCGCCGGCATGGCCGCCCTCGACTTGGCCGCCCAGCACGTCGCACAGCAATTGTTCGCCATAGCAGACCGCTAACAGCGGCACGCCAATCTCGAACAGCTTCTTGCCGATGCGGGGGCTGTCGGCCTCCAGCACGCTGGCGGGACCACCCGACAGAATGATGGCCGAGGGGGCGTAGTCGTCGACCAGGGCCTCGGCCTTGTCGAACGGGTGGATTTCGCAATAGACGCCCGCCTCGCGCACCCGACGGGCGATCAGCTGGGTCACCTGGCTGCCGAAATCGACGATCAGGACGCGCTGGTGGTGGGTTTCAGTGGTCATGCGCGGGTCCTTTTCAGTGTCGTCATTCGGTGTCGGATCCCCTGCCCCGGCGGGAGAAGACTAGGCCGTGCGTTCCATTACCGCAGTGAAGAAGCCGTCGGTGCCGGCGCCCTTGGGCGTCAGGCGCAGATGGCCCTGCGGAGTGAGGTATTGCTGCACGCCGTCCAGCGTAATCGGCACGGTGGAGAAGCCCGGATGGCGTTCGAGGAAAGCCGCGACGCGGTCCTCGTTCTCCTCGACCAGCAGCGAACACGTCACATAGATCAGTCGACCGCCCACCTTCACGAAGTCGGCCGCATCGGTCAGCACCGCGTCCTGCTCGATCTGGCGCTTGGCCAGCTGATCGGGCGACAGCCGCCACTTGGCGTCCGGGTGACGGCGCCACGTGCCCGAGCCCGTGCAGGGCGCGTCGACAAATACCAGGTCCAGCTTGCTCTCCAGACCTTTCAGCGGCTCGCCCTCGATCGGCGAGCGGATTTGCAGATTGCGCACCCCGGCCCGTTGCGAGCGGCGGATGGTGTCGGCCAGCCGGCGGGGGTCGCTGTCGTGAGCGTAGATCTGGCCGCTGTTGCCCATGGCGGCTGCCAGGGCCAGGGTCTTTCCCCCGCCCCCGGCGCAGAAATCAAGCACCTGCTTGCCCTTGATCGGACCTGCCGTGGCGGCGGCGATCTGCGAGCCCAGGTCCTGGACCTCGAACCAGCCCCTGGAGAAGGCCGGCACGGCCTCGACAGACGGAGTACGGTCAGCGGCTTGCGGCGCAGGAATGCGGAAGGCCGCCTCAAGCACGCCAGCGGGCTCGGCGCCGATGGCGGCTACGGCCTTGGCGCCGCGCGGCACGTCGGTCTTAAGAAAGTTGATGCGGAGGTCGACCGGCGCGCGTTGCGACAGCGCCGCCATCTCGGCCGCCCGGTCTTCGCCCAGGGCGCGGTTCAGGAAGGGCTCCAGCCAGTCAGCATAGTCGCCGGCGATGGCGGCGGGCGCCTCGGCGATCGACCGCGGCGACGCGATGGCGGCCAGTTCGACCTCGGTCAGGACGCCGGGTCCATGCTCTTCGCCGACCGCCTCGGCGATGCGCTCGACGGACCAGGCCCAGTCGTGGGCCAGCACGCCCAGCACCACGCCGCGAACACTGTCGTCGCCCATCATCCAGCCCAGCGAGCGCTTGCGGCGCAGGGCGTCCAGCGCCAGGCCGGAGACGAAGGCCCGATCCTTCGAACCGGCATAGCGGGCGCTCTCGCCCCAGCGCTTCAGCGCCATCCGTACAGGGAAATGGCGCGTCTCGATCTCGGTGAGAACCTCGATCGCCGCTGTCAGTCTACCGCCGTCACGCATGTTGTTTTCAGATCACCAAGGCCGCCAGGATCAGGCCAATGCCGACCAGGGAAGCAAGCCAGACCAGCGAGCGGATGACCGGCACGCCGAAGGCATAGAGAAAGACATAGACTACCCGCGCGCCGACATAGAGCGCGGCGCCGCCGCAGGTCAGCGTTCCGAGCCGGCCGCCCAGATAGGCGACGAGCACGGCCACAGCGAAAAACGGAAAGGTTTCGCGGAAATTGGCGAAGGCGCGTTGCAGGCGCCCAGCCATTCCCGTGAGCTCCACCGGCGTATCGCGGGGACCGACATTCCACTTGAGACCGCGCTGCGGCTGGGCCGCGGCGCTCGCCCACAACAGGTGGACGAGGCCGATCACCACGGCTGCCGCCAGCATCTGGAGTTCGAAGGCCATCCGCACGGCTCTAAACCGCGCTCGGATAGTTGGGCGCTTCCCGCGTGATCATCACGTCGTGGACGTGGCTTTCACGCAGGCCGGCGCCGGTGATCCGCACGAAGCGAGCCCGCTTCTGGAACTCGGCGATGTCAGGCGCGCCGACATAGCCCATGGCCGCCCGCAGACCGCCCACCAGCTGGTGAAGCACCGGAGCGATGGCGCCCTTGAACGGCGTCTGGCCTTCAATACCTTCGGGAACCAGCTTGAAGCTGTCGGTGACTTCCTTCTGGAAGTAGCGGTCGGCCGAGCCGCGCGCCATGGCCCCCACCGAGCCCATGCCGCGATAGCTCTTGTACGAGCGGCCCTGGTAGAGGAACACCTCGCCGGGAGCCTCCTCGGTGCCGGCGAACATTGACCCCAGCATGGCGGTCGAGGCCCCGGCCGCGATGGCCTTGGCCAGGTCGCCCGAATATTTGATGCCGCCGTCGGCGATGACGGGCGTTCCGCTCTCTCTGGCGGCGCGGACGGCCTCCATGATCGCGGTCAATTGCGGTACGCCCACGCCAGCGACGATGCGAGTGGTGCAGATGCTGCCTGGACCAATGCCGACCTTGACCGCGTCGGCGCCGGCGTCGATCAGGGCGCGCGCAGCGTCGTAGGTGGCGATATTGCCGGCCACGATCTGCACGCGGTTGGCTTCGCGCTTAAGTCGGGAGACCGCCGCCGTCACCTGGCTTGAGTGGCCGTGGGCCGTGTCGATGACGACCACATCGACGCCAGCGTCGACGAGACCCATCGAACGCTCAAAGCCGACGTCGCCGACCGTGGAAGCCGCGCCAACCAGCAGGCGGCCCTTGTCGTCCTTGGCGGCCAGCGGGTGGGCCTGGGCCTTCTCGATATCCTTGACGGTGATCAGGCCGACGGCATGGAAGCCGTCGTCGACGACGATCAGGCGCTCGATCTTGTGCTTGCGCAGCAGCTCGCGCGCCTCGCGCGGATCGACGCCTTCACGCACCGTGATCAGGTTCTCGCGGGTCATGATCGCCGAGGCCGGGACCTTGTCGTCGCCTTCGAAACGCATGTCGCGGTTGGTCAGGATGCCGACCAGCTTGCCCGAGCCACGCTCGACCACCGGGAAACCCGAGATCTTGCGGCGGGCCGTGATCTCGCGGACCTCGGCCAGGGTGGTGTCTGGGTGGATGGTCAGCGGATTGATGACCATGCCGCTTTCATAGCGTTTCACTTCGCGCACGTGGTCGGCCTGTTCATCGACCGTCATGTTGCGGTGCAGGATGCCCATGCCGCCGGCCTGAGCCATGGCGATGGCGAGGCGGCTTTCGGTCACGGTGTCCATCGCGGCGGACACGAGCGGGATGTTCAGACTGATTTCACGCGTGAATTTGGTCTCGGTCGTCACCTGGGTGGGCATGACGTCGGACGGACCGGGTTCGAGCAAAACGTCGTCGAAGGTGAGCCCTTCGCGAATCTCCATTGGAGTCTCCATTTTGCGAGCCGCGTATAGCTACGGGAGGCGGCCGTGTCGACCCGCTTGGCCGTGAAGGACGCGAATTCCGCTCACCCTTCGGGGTGAAAGGCGACGGAAAGTCGCTCCGCGAGCTCCCGCAGCCGCCGATCACCTGTCCATAGCCTCGCGTCAGTCGTCAGCCTTACGGCCGCCAGGAGGTGAGCGTCCACATAGCCTACGCCCTCGCCGTGGAGGCTATGGGCTTCGATGAAACCCAACACCTCTTCGTCTCGCGCTTGGGCGGCCTGCGGCAACTGCGTGAGGGCTTCCAGAACCTCGCGCCGATTCCGCAGGTTGCCGAGCGCCAGCTCACCGACCACGAAGGGATGCGAGATCACCCGTCCGTCTTCAAGCAACCGCGTCAGCATGAGGTTCGATGTTCGGAGATGATCGATCCAGACCGACGTGTCGACGAGGATCACGCCGGTTCGGGCCGCCGACGAGGAACGCTTGCGACATCGGGCTCGCTTCCGCCAAGGCGAGCGAGGCGACGCGCGCTTTCACGTTCCACCAAGGCTTTCAGGGCCTCGCGGACCAGCGCGGTCTTTTCTTCGATGCCTGTGAGCGCGGTCGCTCGCGCCAAGAGATCGTCATCGAGCGCTAGGGTGGTTCGCATCGTCAGTTCCACGTTCGCATGAAATATGACATCAAACGATGCGAAAATCCATGCTTAACGATCAGCGCCCCTTGAACCCCGTCGCGACCAGAAAGACCTCGGAGCTGTCGCTGCGGCTGGCCTTGGGCTTGAAGTGCACGACCTTGGTGAAGTTCTTCTTCAACTGGGCGATCACCGCCGCCGTCTCGCCGCCTTGAAAGGCCTTGGCGACGAAGGCGCCGCCTGGTTTGAGCACCTCGATCGCGAAATCGGCGCCGATCTCGATCAGGCCGACAATGCGCAAGTGATCGGTCTCGCGATGGCCGACGGTATTGGGCGCCATGTCGGACATAACCAAGTCCGGCGCGCCACCCAACAACTCCAGCATCTTGGGCGGACAGGCCGGGTCGGTGAAGTCCATTTCCAGGATATGCGCGGGCGCGACGGGATCGACCGGCAGCAGATCGACGCCGACGATGTCGGTAACCCCGCGCTCCGTGGCCATCTGCAGCCACCCACCCGGCGCGCAGCCCAGGTCGATGACGCGGGCGCCCTTCTTGAAGAAGTGGTGCTTGTCGTCGATCTCGCTGATCTTGAAGGCCGCGCGGCTGCGATACCCTAGGGCCCGGGCCTTGGCCGAGAACGGGTCGTTGATCTGCCGCTCCAGCCAGGCCTGCTGCGAAGGCGTACGACCAAAGGCGGTCTTCAGGCGCGCCGGCTTGGCCCGGCCGCCGTCATTGCCGCCGGCGGGCGGCTTGACCATGCGCTTGCGGGGGGGCTCGTCGTTCATGGGTTCACCGTCTCGGGCCTGGAGCGACCCGCGCCGCCGCGCCGACGCCGGCGCGGCTTCTTCTGCTGGTCGGACATCAGGGACATCAGAAGCCCCTCTCTAAGCCCCCGATCGGCGACACGCACGCGAGAACACGGCCAAAGCTCTTGAACAGCCTGCAAAATCGCCGCGCCAGCCAGGACGAGGTCGGCGCGGTCGGCGCCGATACAGGGCTCCAAGGCGCGTTCCTTGGCTGTCAGAGTCAGCAGCCGATCGGCCGCCGCCTCGCATTCGTGACGGTGCATCCACAGGCCGTCGACCACGTTGCGATCATAACGCGGCAGACCCAAATGCAGGCCCGCCAGGCTGGTGATGGCGCCGGACGTGCCGACCATGTGGGCCCGGCCACTTTCGAACAGGGCGCGCATCGGTTCGGCGTGCGGGAAGGCTTCGATCCTGCCCTTGACCTCATCGACCATGGCCCGGAACCAGCCCTCCTCCACTCGCTCGCCCTCGGGAAAGCGCTCGGCCAGGGTGACCACGCCGATCGGAATCGACAGCCAGGCCTTGATCGGCAGCCTCCAGGCGGCGAATTGCCGAGGCTTGGCGTCGAGCCCGCCTCCTTTGAGATCAACCCAGGACAGCTCGGTCGATCCGCCGCCGACATCGACGACCAACGCCGCCTCGGCCTCGCGGTCGAACAGGCTCATGCAGCCGGCCACCGACAGTTGGGCTTCTTCCTTCGGCGTGATGATCTCCAGGCGCAAGCCGGTCTCCTCGGCCACGCGGCGCACGAAATCGGGACCATTGGTCGCGCCCCGACAGGCCTGTGTCGCGACGGCCTTGATCCGAAGAACCTTGCGACGGCGAATCTTCTCGGCGCAGACCTTCAAGGCCGCCATCGAGCGGTCCATCGCCTCCTCGGACAGGCGGCCGCTCCGTGAAAGCCCCTCACCTAGCCGGACGATCCGGGAATAGGCCTCGACGACGCGAAATCCTCGTGGGGACGGGGTCGCCACCAGCAGGCGGCAATTGTTCGTTCCGAGGTCGAGCGCCGCATAGCACGACTGCTCGCCTGGCGGCCGGCGCCTGCCCGAGCCTTGAGGCTGAGGCGCGCCGGGCGCTACCTGCGCCTCCGACATGGTTGTTCCACCTTGTCTCGCAGACGATTCGAACCGAACCGCCTCACTTCAAGAGCCAGCATAGCAACGGGATTCCCCAGCCGAAAGGCGTCGCCTTGTTATCCGCCAACGGAACTCTACGTTCAGCTTCTGGTCAGAAGACTCGGATTAGGCTGCACGCATGAATTCGAGATTTGCCAAGTTCGCGATCGGCCAAGTGGTCAAACACCGGATCTTCCCGTTTCGGGGCGTGGTGTTCGACGTCGATCCCGTGTTCGCCAACACCGAGGAGTGGTGGAATTCCATTCCCGAGGACATCCGGCCGACCAAGGACCAGCCGTTCTACCATCTGTTGGCTGAAAATGACGACAACACCTATGTCGCCTATGTCTCCGAGCAGAACCTGCTGGCCGACCAGACGGGGGACCCCGTGGGCCACCCCCAGGCTGCGGTGATCTTCGAGAGTTTCGATCGGGGCGCCTACAAGCTTCGCCCCCGAATTTCTCACTAGACGCAACGTCTCTGCCGACGACCGCCGGCTATCGCGCAATTCCGAAGGGAATTTGCCGTTGGGCGGGCGTAATCTCCGCGGATGAGCGCGGATGGTTTTAGCGGCGGCCCGCCCCCAGGGGCGAGGCTTGATTGGACAATCGACCAAGGCTGGGAAAGTTACACCCAGGCCGAGCACGACGTCTGGATCACACTTTACGAACGCCAGACCGCATTGCTGCCAGGGCGGGCCTGCGACGAATTCCTGCGCGGCCTCGACGCCCTTGACCTGCACCGATCCGGCATCCCTGACTTCCATAGGATCAACGAGGAACTGCAACGCCTGACCGGCTGGAGCGTGGTGGCCGTGCCGGGCCTGGTGCCCGATGACGTGTTCTTCGACCACCTGGCCAACCGCCGCTTCCCCGCCGGCCAGTTCATCCGCAAGGCGGACCAACTGGACTATCTGAAGGAGCCGGACATTTTCCACGATGTCTTCGGCCACGTGCCGATGCTGACGGACCCAGTGTTCGCCGACTACATGCAGGCCTATGGCCAAGGCGGCCAGCGGGCGCTCAGTCTGGGACGTTTGGCCAATCTCGCTCGGCTCTACTGGTACACGGTCGAGTTCGGGCTGATCGAAACCGAGGCTGGCCTGCGCATCTACGGGGCAGGAATCGTCTCGTCGCGTACCGAATCGCTGTTCGCCCTGGAAAGCGCCTCGCCCAATCGGCTGGGGTTCGATCTCGAGCGGGTGATGCGCACGCCTTATCGGATCGACGATTTCCAGCAGGTCTATTTCGTCATTCCATCGATCCAGTCCTTGCAGGCGGTCACCCTGCGCGATTTCGCCCCGCTCTATGATCGGCTGGCCGGCGCCGCCGACCTCGGCATCGCCGAGATCATCAGCGCCGACCGGGTGATCACTACCGGCAGCCAGGCCTATGCGAAGGCCGGAGGGCTCTTGGCCTCAGCGGGCGACTGATCGCCCCTGAGGCCAAACAGCAGGCGCACGCCTGGAATCCGCCTCACGATCTCGTAGGTCGCGAAACAGCCCGCGAAAGTGAAGACGATCAGAATCAAGGCCTCAAAAGGCTGGGGCAAACCCAGCTTGGCCAGATGGTGAGCCATCACCACAATCAAGGTCTGGTGCACGAGGTAGAACGGGAAGACGCCCACCGTAAGGTAGCGAAGGATGGGCCCGCCCCGGTTGAGATACTTGGCGCCGAACCCCAGGATCGCGGCGATCGCGCACCACGTGTCGGTCGTGTAGACGAAGCGCATCGCCCAACGCAGACCTTCCGGCGGGATCGGCGTGCCGGCGCGATAGACCCAGGCATAGGTCGCCCATCCGGCATAGGCCGCGACCGCCAGGCCCAAGGCAAGCCAACGCGCGGCGATCAGGCGTTCGCGAAGAACCTCCGACTTGGCCAAGCCAAAGCCGAGCAAGAAAGCCGAGAACGACACGGCGTGCACATAGTGGTCACCGACCAGGGCATGGGTTTCGCCGTAGCGCGGATAGAGCAAGGCGCGAACGAGGCCAAGAAACACGATGGGCCACAGGATCAGGCCAGGGCCGTTCAACACGCGTTCGGCGGCGGCTTGCAGGTGCTCGCCCAACCGGCGCCAGATCAGCAGCAGGCCGGCCAGCACGAGGGTGTAGAACAGCAGATAGGCCACGAACCACATATGGTTCCAGGTCGGGGTGGTCAGGCAGCCGTCCGCCGAACACCAGTGACCAGACCCCGTGACATACTTGATCCAGAAATCTCCGTAGGAGAAGGCCGAGCCAGGCCCCGCCGAGTGGGCCGCCGCGTACTCGACGACCTGGTAGTAGGACTGCGGCGGCACGATCACGAACATGGCAAACAGCAGCGGCGGCAGGAGGCGCGCCATCCGCGCCCCGGTCAATTTACCTACCGTCGTCTTGTCTGCCATGAACCGGGTCGCCGCTCCGGAGACCAGAAACAGCAGAGTCAACCGCCAAGGATTGGTCACGAACATCGCCAATTCCAGGGTCTCAACGGGATGAGGCGACTTCACGTGCCACTCCCAGGGCACGTAGAACATGCCGACGTGATACAGAATCAGCAGGAAGAACGCACTGACCCTAATCCAGTCAAGATCGTATCGGCGGGTCGGGGTTGAGACGGTCGTGGTCATGAGGGCACCCGTTTGAATAAGGATGACAAGGTCGTGGCCCAGCCCCGCGCCACAGGCCAAGACCCACGGGATCAGCGGGGCTTGGCAGGGACGAGCGGAAACCGATTGGCGGCCAGCGGCGCGGTTTTCGGGATGAGCGGCGAGGAGCGGCAAGGCATTTGGCGCGCCTGGCTTCTCGGCGTGGGTCTGATCTCCTGTATCGCCGTCGTCAACGTCCTGACCATCAGGCATGACGCCTCGCGCCTTGGCACGCTGGCGCCCGCGATATGGGAGGGCAGCAGCGCCTTGGTGACGCTGGTGATCTTCGCTATTCCGGCGTTGGTGGCGCTATGGACCACGCGGGCGTCGCCACGCTGGTGGCAGGCCGCGCCCGTTCACGTTTTGGCAGTCGTGATCTATTCGATGCTGCACGTCAGCGGCTTCGTCCTGCTCCGCAAGGCAGCCTATTTCGTGCTGCTGCATCAGCCTTATCAGTTCGGGTCGCTGTCCACCGAATTCCCCTACGAATTCCGCAAGGACATGATGGCCTATGGCCTGGCCTCGATCATCTGTTACCTCTCGTTGCGGCGAAGCGGACGTCAGGCGGGCATATCGGCCCAAGCGCCCTCTGCCCCGGCCACGTTTGACATCCGAGACGGCGCTCGACTCTTGCGCGTCACCGTCGATGAAATCCTGGCCGTGCGTTCGGCGGGCAACTACACCGAGTTCCTGCTCCGCGACGGTCGGCGGCCGTTGATGCGCTCGTCCCTCAACGGCCTCGAAACCCGGCTCAGCGAACACGGCTTCGTTCGTATTCATCGCTCGTGGCTTGTCAATCCGGCGCGGGTGAGCGGACTCCGGCCGGCGGGATCCGGTGACTATGCCGTCGAGCTGGGCGATATCGAGGCCCCGCTTTCGAGGCGATTCCCGACGGCGCTGGCGGCGCTGCGCGGCTAGTCGAGCAGCAGACCCATGACGATGTCGTCGTCCACGCCGCCATCCGGCAGTCGACCGCGGGCGATCATTCGCCCCTCGATCTGAAACCCCAGGCGCTGGTAGAGCCGTTGAGCCCCGAGATTGGCCGCGCCGGTCCACAGCTCGATCCGGCGCACGGGTGGGCTGGCCTGGCGCGCAGCTTCGATCAGGGCGCGAAACAAGGCTGAGCCGACGCCCCTTCCCTGCCAGACTGGATCGACCGCCACTGTGAGATCGGTCAGAACATGGGCGAAGATCCGGACCTTCATTCGCTCGACGTGAAGTTCGCCGCACAGGCCGCCGTCCGCGCCAACCGCCAAGAGGTTGAAGCCCCCGTCATCCGCCGCGGACATGGCGTGGGCGACATAGTCCTCAGTGACCTCCTCCGGCTGCCGCGCTAGGCCGCCAGGCTCCGCCGCGACCCGGCGATGGAGCGCCAGGATGGCCGCCGCGTCTTCCGGCATGGCGGGTCGGACGATGAAGTCGCTCATGCTCAGGCAACTCGCTGAAATGGATAGAAGTCGCCACCGAGCTTGAGGATCGTCGTCAGCTCGTCCAACGCCTCGCGGCCCTCGACGATTAAGGAAGGGTCGATCAGGTCTGCCGGCGCCAGGCGATCGCGATAGCGGCGGGCGGCCCACAGGTTCAGGCGCTCGTGCAGCGCGGCGTCGAACCGTTGACCGGCGTTCGTCGCCGCCAGCTCGACCTCGGTCAACACGACGCGCAACCGCAGGCACGCAGGACCACCGCCGTTGCGCATGCTTTGCCGCACATCGACATATTCCACTCGACCTATGGGACCGTTGGAGCTGGCCAGCGCCTGAGCCGCCGCGTGGGCGCGTGGGTTGTCGCGGGTTTCGCCGGGGGCGAGCAGCACCAAGCGGTCCTCGCCGGGCAGGACCAGGAGCTGGGAGTTGAAGAGATAGCTTTTCACCAGGTCGTCCATCGGCAGGTCGGCTTCGCTGATCTCCACGAAGGTCGGTTCAAACAGCCCCTGGGCGGCGCGGCGCACACCGGCCTCCATCGCCGCGCGATCCTCGAAGGCCCGTTCGTGAAACAGCAGGCACTCCCGAGTGCCCACGCAGACCACGTCGTTGTGAAACGCCCCGCCATTGATCGCCGCCATGCCCTGACGCGCAAAGACACCCCGGGCCGCGCCATGCCGCCGCTCGACCGCCTCGAAGGCCTCGCGGGTCTGGCGGGCCGGATAGCGACCTTCCCAGCGCTCCCAGGCTTCGCGACCCCACACGAACAGGTTGACGCCGGCCTCACCGTGATCGGCGCAAAGCCGCACATGGTTGGCTGCGCCTTCGTCGGCGAAGTGCGGTTGGGCCAGCAGCGGGTCGTGCACGGCGAACCGGGCCTCGTCGGAGAACAGGCGGCGAAGAGACCGCGTGGTCTGCTCGCCCTCGAGACTGCGATGCAGGTTGGTCAGCAGGTTGGCCGGCGTGAAATGCACGCGGCCATCAGCGGTATCGGCACTGGGCGTGACGGTCGCGGCATTGGCCGCCCACATCGGCGATGCCGAGCAGGACGTAGCGGCCAAGGCCGGAGCCTGTTTCCACGCTGTTTCCAACACCTTGGCGTCGGAACCTGAGAAGCCGATCGACCGCAGCAGCGCCAAATCTGGCCGCTCATGCGGCGGCAGCACGAACTGCGGCAGCCCCCAGTCGGCCAGCTGGCGCATCTTGGTCAGCCCCTCCAGCACTGCGGCGCGTGGGTTGGAGGCCTCGCCGGCATTGGCCTGGCTGGCGATATTGCCGGGCGACAACCCGACATAGGAGTGTGTCGGCCCGACGAGCCCGTCGCAATTGGCCTCGACGGCGCGGGAGGTCATTCCCGCAGGCCCTTGATATCGCGAAGGGTATTGGTGACGCTTGGCGCTTCGAAACTGGCCACGGGATAAGCGCAATAGTCTGCCGCGTAATAGGCGCTGGGGCGGTGGTTGCCCGAGCTGCCAAGGCCTCCGAACGGCATGGTCCCGGCCGCGCCCGTGGTCGGCCGGTTCCAGTTGACGACGCCGGCTCGGATACGCTTCAGGAAATGCTCCCAATGCGCTGTTTCACTGGAGATAAGACCCGCCGACAGACCGTATCGGGTGGCATTGGCGGCGGCGATTGCTTCGTCGAGCGAACCGACCCGGCGCACCTGCAGCAGCGGCGCGAAAAGCTCTTCGTCGGGGATTATCTCACCGGTCACGTCGACCAAGCCAGGCGAGACAAAGGCGCCGCTCAGCCCATCGACCGACGTCATGGCGCGCAACGCCTTGCCGGGCATCGCCTTGGATCCGGCTAAAGCCATGGCGGCGGCCCGATCGGAGATCAGCGGTCCCATGAAAGGTTCCTCCCCGCCGTTCCAGGCGCCGATGACCAGGCGCTCGGCCAAGGCAGCCACCGCGTCAATCACCGCCTTCCCGCTCGCGTCGTCGCGAACGATCAGTCTGCGCGCGCAGGAGCATCGCTGGCCAGTGGTGATGAAGGCCGACTGCACGACCAAGGCCGCCACCGCCTGGACGTCGCCGGCGTCCCAGACCACCAGCGGATTGTTGCCGCCCAGTTCCAGCGCCAGGATCACATCGGGCCGATCGGCGAAGTGGCGGCGGAAGAACGCCCCGGCCTGCGCCGAGCCGGTGAACAGCAGGCCGTCGATCTCCTGGTCGATCAGCGCCTGGCCCACCTCCCGGCCGCCCTGGACTAGGTTGACGACACCGTCCGGCACGCCCGCCGCCTCTAGAGCCTCGACCAGCAGTTGGCCGGCCAGCGGCGTTTCTTCCGACGGCTTGAAAACCACAGTGTCGCCGGCCAGCAGCGCTGGGACGATATGACCGTTAGGCAGGTGGCCGGGGAAATTGAATGGTCCCAGCACGGCCATCACACCATGCGGTCGGTGACGCAGCACGGCGCGGCCAAAGGCCATCGCGCTCTCGTGCTCGCCCGTGCGTTCCTCATAGGCCTTGATCGACGCCTCGACCTTGCCGGCCATCGAGCCCAGCTCGGCCTTGGTCTCCCAGAGCGCCTTGCCGGTCTCGCGGCTCAGGGCCTCGGCGAAGTCGCTGGTGCGCGCCACCAGCACGTCCTTGTAGCGGCGCATGACGGCGATCCGCTCGTCACGCGGACGGTCGCCCCAGGCCAGGAACGCCTTGCGCGCCGCCGCGAGCGCCGCGACCACGTCGGCCGTCGAAGCCGTCGCCTGGCGCCAGATCACCGCGCCTGTCGTCGGGTCGATCGAGACCGCCTCGGCGCCGGCGCCCGCGCGCCACACGCCATCGATGAACACGCCGCCGCTCATGCCTTCACCCGCACCATTTCGCCGTCCTGGACTCCCAGGGCCGAAGCCGCGTCGCGGCCGATGATCGCGCTCTCGCCATCGATCAGCACGGGTGTGCGCACCGCCCGAAAACTCGATACCGCCCCAGAGCAGATCAGCGCTTCCTCGCCATAGGCGTCTTCACCCAGCCTGACGCGTAGCCGCCGCCCTTCTCGCACCGTCTTGATGTCGTCGCGCCGGGCCGCCACGGTTGGGCCAGCGTCGAAGATGTCCACGAGACCGGAAAATCGGAAGCCCTCGGTCTCCAGCATGGCGCGGGCCGCCTCGCCCTCGCGATGCACCCGGCCGATGGTCTCCGAAGCGGGTTGTGGCAGCAGCTCGGCGTAGATCGGGTGTCGCGGCGCCAGATCGAGGATGAACTGGCCATCGGTCGACGCGCTCATCATGTCGGCCTCGTCGAACTCGAGCCGGAAGAATTTGCTGGCCACGTGGTCCCAGAACGGACAGCTGCCGTCCTCGTCGAACCAGCCGCGCAGTTCGGCCAGCACCATCTCGGCGAAGCGCTGCGGCTCCAGGCCAATGAGCATGTAGCGCGACTGGGCCAGCAAGCGCCCGGCCCCGCCCTTGCGACGCTCGGGCTTGAGGAACAGCGAGCCGACCTCCGACCAGCCGGCGCACTCGTTGACCAGCACCAGGGCGCGGTGGTCGAAACGCTTGTCGAGCGTGGGAGAAGACTGCGCCAAGGTCACGACGCGGAACGAGAAATGCGGCCGCTTCAAACCCACGCCCGCCTTGACCCCGGCCACGCCGATCACGTCGCCGGCCTCTAGGTCATCGAGCATCAGGGTGTACCAAGCCTCGGGCGCGGCGACCTCGGAGTGGAAGCTGGCCTGGGACAAGGCAAGCCGGGAGCGCAGCGTTTGCTCATCCTCCGGCAGGCTGGTGAAGCCGCGGCCCGACAGGACGGCCAACTCCATCAGGCTGTCGAAATCAGCAGGCACGGCGGGACGGACGACAAGCATTCAAACAGTCTCCGCGAGGTCGGTCATGGCCGCGCGCAAGGCGGGACCGTCGATCTCGCCGCTCGCCAGCTTCATCAGGATCAGGGCCGATAGCTGGGCGCGCTCCACAAAGCTGTCTGGCCAAGCATGTTCGGCCTCGCTGTGGATGTCGCCGCCGCGCACGCCCAGCGTATCGACATTGGGCAGGCCCGAAGCGAACAGATTGTTGCCTTCGCAGACGCCGCCCGACGGCTTCCAGCCGATCTCTTGCCCCAGCAAGGCGCCGACCGCCTTCACCGCGCCGAACAGGCGCTGCTGCGCGGCGTTGAAGGGCTTGGCGCCACGGGTGACGCGGCCATGCAGGTGAGCGTGCAGGCCCTCCCCCGTGGTCGAGGCGACGATCCGATCGACCTCGTCCTGGAACCAGGCCGCGTCCTCGGCGGCCGGGAAGCGGACATTGAAGCGCACCACCGCGACGTCTGGCACCATGTTCAGCGGCGAGCCGCCGTCGATCTTGGCGATGTTGCAGGTGACGCCCTCGCGCTGGCCGTTCAGGGCGTGCAGGGCCTGGGCGATGCGCACCGCCTCCATCACCGCGTTGCGGCCGGCGGCGAAGTCGCGGCCGGCGTGGGCGGCTCGACCGTGGACCACGACGTGAAAGTTGCCCGAGCCCTTGCGAGCGCTGGCCAGCGAGCCGTCGGCCAGCGCCGGCTCGTAGGTCAGGCCGACATGCCCCAGGCGAGCGAATTCCGCCAGGATCGGGGCCGAGGCGACCGAGCCGATCTCCTCATCCGGCGACAGCAGCACGCGGTAGCCGACGCGGCCAGCCAGCGGATGACGCTCGAAAGCCTCCAGCGCCGCCAGCATCACCGAGATTCCGCCCTTCATGTCGGCGATGCCCGGTCCGTGCAGGGCCCCGTCGGCGCGCGTCGTCACGGTCTGGAAGCTGCTGGTTTCGGGATAGACGGTGTCATAGTGGCCGGTCAGCACGACTTGGACCGGCGCCTCGGGCCGCACCACGACCGCGATCGCCGACGGATGGGCGCGCTCGCCGATTTTGCCATTGGCGCCGATCTCCGGCGAAGCGGCCAGCGGTATCTCGGTCGGAGCCGCCGGCAGGCCCGCGAAGGCTTCGAGCAGACTTTGCCGCTGGCGCTCAAGACCTGCCAGATGATGGCTTCCGGAATTTATCGCGCACCAAGCAATCGCTCGCTCAATGATCAGCGCGCCTTGGCCGGCCAGATGATCCAGCACCGCGCGATCTTCGTCATTGAGTCGCATGAAATCTGTGTCTCCCTCAGTTCAACCTAAACCAAGGGCCGCGGACGTTTCGTGCTTCCTTGCCTGGGAAAACCGGGTGTCCGCGCAACAGCCTTGCTCCGGACCCTGATCGGTCGCGCGGGGATCAGCCGGAAGCCAGATCATTGATAGTCTTTTCTCCACCGCACCGAAAGCTGGGCGTCGCCTTGGCCGCCGATTTTGGAGACCAGCGACAGGGTCCGGCGAATACGCCACTCGACCTGAGCGGCGGGACCATCGCGCGCGCCGCCGATGATCTCCACATAGACGTCGTCGGTGACATACTTGCCGCCGGAAACCGTCATACCCGTGGCGCTTTCGGCGAAGGACAGCCGGTCCAGACCGGCCAGGCTGCGCAGGTTGCCGATCACGTCGAAACCCCCGCCGCCGGCCAGGGCCGCGAGGGCCGAGGCCAGTTGCGCGGCCTCGATCGGGGACAGGTTGGCGGCCGACGATCCAAACAGCACCTGCGACAGCACCTCGTCGCTCGGCAGTGCCGGCTTGGAGGTCAGCGTGATCTCGGGCTTGGCGGCCGTGCCCTGAATGCGCACAACGGCCGTCAGGGTCGGGTCTTCGCGGACCGCCGTCAGGTCCAGCCGGATACGGTCGAGCTGGGTGGCCAGGCGCACCACGCCCTCGTCCGCGAATTCGAACCGCTTGCCGGCGAAATCGTACTCGCCGCGCACGATCCGCGCCTCGCCGTCCAGCGTCGGGCTGTTGGTCGAACCGCCGACATGGGCGTCCAGCGACAGTTCGGCGTCGAGCCCCCGGCCACGCACGAAGATCCGGCGCGGAGCCTTCAGGGTAACGTCCAGCGTCATTCCCGAACCCGGCGTGACCTTGCGTGGCTCGACGCCTTGCTGCAGGTCGGCTGGGCGATTGCGTTCAACCACATCCATGGACGCCACGCCGACTGGCGTCTTGGTCTGGGCCGAGACGTCGGCGCGGTCGAGCACCAGGGCGCCGGTCAGCTTGACCTTGCCGTCCGCGCCACGGTTGATCGTCGTCTGGCCGGTGGCCGTGGCGGAGGCCAGGTCGTTGTCGATGACCTTGAAACCCTTGAGGTCCAGGCGGAAGCTGCCCACGCCACCGCGGGCCAGGCTGATGCGCCCGGCGCCCGACAACGTGCCGCCCTGCCCGTCGCCAGCCGTCGCCTTGCTGACGTCGATGGCGTTGTCGGCCAGCGCCACGCTGACATTGACGTCACGAAGGCTGAAGCCCGTCTGGCCGTCATCCACCCGGCCACCCTCAAGGCTGGCGCGACCGGTCAGGCGGGGATCGGCGAGGGTGCCGGCCAGCGAGCCATCGGCGTCAATCTTGCCCGACACGCTGCGCTCGGAACTGCCAAGAAGATCCCACAGGGGTTTGATTTCGCCACGAGCCTGGAAACGACCAAGCACCTGTCGGGTCCGATCGATCGCCAAGTGGAACGGCTTGGCCGAGGCCACGGTGGCCAGGGTCACATCTGCCTGGGCGCTCAGGCCCTGGCTATTGGAACTGGTGGCGTTGATGGTCATCTGGCTGTCGCGCAGCGCCCCACGAATCTGAGCGTTCAGCGATTGTTCAGGCTTTGAGCCGCGCTCCCGGGCTCCCGTCAGCGTGGCGTTGAAATCACCCGTCAGTACGGGACCAGAACCATTGAGCGTGGCGCGGGCATCGATCCTGCCGACCAGGTCTGAGTTCAGGGCGGTCAAACTTACTCCGACCAGTTCCGCGCGCAGCGTGGCGAGGTCGCCGCCGACATCGGCGTCCAGGGCGGCCTGGCCGTCACCGACGGCCAGCCGTAGGCGCGCGCTGGTGCGGGGGCCACCGAAGCGGATTTGCGCCGCTTCGCGCGTCTTGACCGTCGTTCGGCCCATGGCGCCGTTGGCGTCGAGGGCGAGCAGATATTGATCGCCCGCCTCGCTCAGCACGCCCGACCCGGCGAGCGTCCAACGCCCGGATGGCGCTTCGCCGCGCGCGTCCAGCGTCAGCGGTAGGCGGTTCATGGGCCCGAACGCCTTGATCGCCGCGTGACGGACCTTCCAGGCGCCGCCGACCACATCATCGGCGACGAGGTCGATCTGCGCGGCAGGACCGGCCGCGCTATCGACGATCTTGGCCGTGCCCTTCACCGCGCCCTGCGCCAGAAAGGCCCCAGGGCCGACGTTGACGGTAAGGTCCGCGGTCGCGGGGTGGCCGCTGCGTAGCGAGACCGCGCCCTTGGCCGCGGCCCCGCCGGCGTCGACATCGAGGTCGGAGAGCTCAAGTCCGCCCTGCGCGAAGTTGAACGCCGCGTGGCCACGCGCCGGACCATAGGTACTGCCAGCGTTAATCGTCACCACGCCGTCGGCGCCATCGGCCCGCTTGGCGAAAGACAGCACGATGTGGGCGTCCTTCAACGGCAGGCGCGGCACGTCGATCGAGTCGAAATCAGCGATCAGGTCGGCCTTGGGCGCCGTGAGCGTTCCGGTTACCGCGCCCGTGCCCTTGGCCTTGCCGGCGATCTCCACCGGACCAGCGCGGAAGGGTCCTGTCGCCGTCCAATCCAGCTTGAACCCCAGGGCGGGTCCCGGACCAAGCACACCCGAGGTCCGCACCGAGGCGGCGGCGCCGTCGAGCTTGGCGTCGGCCACCGACAGGCGATTGTCCGCCCAAGCCGCGCGGGCTTCCAGACGCGGAGTCTTGCCCAGCAGGCGATCCAGCTCCGAAAGACCCGAGGCGAAATTGGCGCCTCGGGCGTCGGCCGTCAGCATCCACGGCTTGCCGGCCGACTGGCTGGCCGACCACTTGGCGGTGACCTGGCCGGCCATGCCAGGCCGAACCGGCGCCAGGGAGCCAATCTTGGCCTCACCCTTGAACGAAAGGCCGCCCAAAATGCCTCGCTCGCCCTGGGCCAGGACCACGAGGTTGGGCGCATTCACCTTGGCCGAACGGATCAGGAAGCGGCCGTCCTTGAGCTGCGCCCCCTCGAACTGAACCGACGGCGTGCGCCCCAGCACGGCCAGCAGGCCCTCGCCCGCCCCGCCCTCGGTGGTGGCGTCGGCCTTGATCACCAATTCGCCGCGCCTCCAGGCGACGCTGGCCGGCCCCCTGGCGCGAGCCAGCCGATAGCCCAGCCAGGAGAGGTCGCGAACATCGACACGGCCGTCGATCGAGAAACCCTGCGCGTCGAGGCGAAACACGCCGTCGGCCACGCCGGCGCCCAGCTCGGGCATCGGCGTGATCTTCGACAGGTCCTTCACCCTGGCGTTGAACGCCAGGCCAGCGGATCCAGTGACGCGCTTGGCCAAGTCGGCCAGGCCATGTGCGGTAAGGTTCAGGTTCGGGCTGTCGATCTTGACGTCGAGATCGTTCAACGCGCCAGCCTTGCGCCCAACGATCGAGAAGGCGGCGTCCGCGCCGAACATCTTTTCCTCGCGATCGGTCAAGGTGGAGGCGGCCAGATCGATATGCCCGGCGGCCGAACCGCCCTGGGCGTTCCAGGCGCCGCCCGCCTTCAGCGGCGTGGCCGCGCCCGAGCGCGCCAGAACGGTGAAGGCGCCTTGGCTGGTGGTGCCGGTGGCCTTGGCGTCGAGGTCGAAAGGCCGGTCGGGCGACAGACCCAGCGCCCCGGCCAGGGCGCCGCCGTTGGCCTCCTGAGCCTGGGCGTCAAGCAGCAAGGTCTTGTCTCGGCCCAGGTCGAAGACCAGTTTCAGATGGTCACCGGCGTGCATGCGGCTAAGCACAGCCAGATTGCCCTTCTGCCCGCCGAAGCGCTCCGATTCATAGTCGCCGCTCATGTCGAAATCGCCGGCCTGACGGCTGAATTCCGGTCGCGTAACCAGGCGCAGGGCCAGATGGTCGATAGCGATCGACACGGGCGCGGCGCTCGACTTTCCCTTGGGCGTGAGAGTCGGACGGCGCAGCACGGTGACCTGGCGCGCCCGGATGTCGTTGGCGTGGAACCGTCGCCCAAACAGTTCAGTGGCCTTCCAGTCGACGCGTAGGTCGGCGGCTTCGAGCCAGACGCCCTTTTCGTCGCTGATCGTCAGGCGGCGCACGCCGAACTCGCGCCAGATATCGCCGCTCAGGCCCTCGATCTTGAGGCGGCCGATGCGGCCCAGCTTCAGGCCGCTGGTCCGCGCTTCCAGGAAGGCGCGCCCCTGCGGCGTGATCGCGCCGAAGCGGACGCCGCCTAGCAGCAGCGCGACGATCAGCACCAGGCTGACGGAGACGATCATCAGCAGGCCCGGCCAGCCAATCTTGCGCGCGACCTTGACCACCGCCTCTACGGCGGCTTCGGGCACGGTCTCTGGCTCTGTTTGGGGCGGCGGCGATGCGTCGGTCAAAAGCTTTGCCCGATGCTGATGTAGAGTTGGAACGCCGGGTCGCCCTCACGCTTGCTGAGCGGCATGGCGATGTCGGCGCGGATCGGGCCGAAACCGAGATCATAACGGACGCCAAGGCCGACACCGACCCCGAAGTCGTCGCCGCTCGGCCACTTGTCTACGCCGACGCCGCCGGCGTCGATGAAGGCCACCCCGCCCCAGTGCTCGGTGAAACGGTGGCGGACCTCGAGCGAGGTCTCCAGCAGCGAAAGCCCGCCTTGCGGCGTGGTGGTGTTGTCGATGCGCGGGCCGATGGCCTGGTAGGAATAGCCCCGCACCGAGCCGCCGCCGCCCGCATAGAAGCGCCGGGACGCCGGCGTTTCCGGCATGGCGCCGCCCAAGATCTGGCCGGCCTTGAACCGGCCGGCGATCACCGTCTTGGCGCCCTTGCCAAAGGGCAGATAGGCCGAGGTCTGGGCCTGCACCTTCAGGAAGGCCATCGTCGTGTCGCCGGTAATGGCGGTGGGCTCGCCCTGGACCTCCAGTCGCCAGCCCTTGGTCGGGTCCAGCACGCTGTCGGACTTATCCCAGGCGTAGGCGGCCGTCGTGGTCAGGGTCGCGAAGTTCTGGCGCGTGCTGGTGGTCAAGCCGTTTTCGGTCGTCAGCGAGTCGATCTGCGACAAGTCCAAGGCCACGCCATAGGTGCGATAGACGGTGGGGCGCAGGCGACGGGTCAGGTCGGCGCCGATATGGGCTCCAGTTTCCAGATAGGCGTCGGTGTCGTCACGAAAAATCGAGGTGTCGAGCTTGAGGGTTTGCTGGCTGCGCCGCCAATGCGGCAAGGCCAGTTCGGCTTCAAGTCGGCTGTCGAGCTTGGCCAGGCGGGCCGTCAGGGTGGTGGTGTCGGCGCGGCGGAACCGGTTGTAGCGGATCCACTTGGCGTCGACGCCGGGGCCGTCGGTAGACGAGTATCCCGCGCCCAGTTCGATCATCTTGGACTTCCGATCCGACAGCGTCACCATCACCGGGCGCAGGCCATCAGGGCGCAGCTTTTCCTTGGGGGCCAACGAGACGGAAACGGTGTCGTAGACGCCTGTGTCCCGCAGCCGGCGCTCCAATTCGGCGATGTCGTCGGGCTGGTAAACATCGCCCATCGTCCAGGGCGCCAAGTGCTGGACCCAGGCGGGGTTGGATCGCCCGTGGGTGACTACCTCCACGCCGTCAACCTTGACCAGGTCGCCGGCGGCGACTTGAAAGGTCGGGCGGACGGTGTGGTCGGCGTGGTCGACGATCACTTCGCGCGGCTCGGCGGCGGCGTCGGCATAGCCCAACTGCTGCACCTGCGCGACGACGCGCCCCTCGGCCGCCAGCACATCAGCGGCCCGCCCGGGTTCCCCCGGCGTCAAGCGGATGACGCTCTCGGCGCGCTTGACGACGCCCTCGTCCGGCGGCGCGCCGATCCAGGCCAGCTTCGGATCAGCGATCACGAACACCGGGCCTGGTATAATCTTCAGAACGGCGCGAGGCGGGTCGGCTTCGCTGACATCGGGCTCGACGACATAGCCGTAATACCCTTCAGCCCTGAGCACGGCGACGACGACGTCGCCAGCGTCTCGCGCCCGGCGCCGGGCTTCAGAGCGGCTTCGCGGCGGATTCTTCGCTTCCGACATGGCGCGCTGAATCGCCTCGCGGAGCGCACGATCCTCGACGCCTGTAATGGTCGCCGTGGGTTCGTTCGCACTGGCGTGGCCCGCGACCAACAGGGTCGCGACGGTTACGCCAAGGGCAAATCTCTTACGCACCAAGCCTTCAGGTCCCCGCGCGGAACGCCCCCGAACCCCTGTTAGTCGTCCCCCTGCCGCGTGTCACGCCACGAATGCAACGGAACAGCTTAGCCAAGCGCTTCTCTCGCCTGGCCAAAGGCGCCCAAATACTGGGCAGTCATGCACATCGAGATGACTCGGCGAGAAAAGCGCCGCTCGCGGCTGGGCGACGTTCTAGGTTGAGGCGAACATGCTGGCCCAATTCGGCGTGCAGGGCGGATAGAGTGGACACAGGCGTGGCGGCGAAAATTCAGGACATCGACAACTCCCCCAGCCTGCCCATGACGGGGGCGGCCTATCTGCCGGGTGTCCCCTATGACGAGATGATCGCCCAGGGCGGCGAAGTCCGGGGCCATTACGCGGCCTTGCAAACCCGCATCTCAACCCTCGGCGCCGGCGAGCTGGCCGATCGCCAACGCATGCTGGAGCGGTCCTTCCTGCTTCAAGGGATCACGTTCACGGTCTATGGCGCCGACAGCGCGACCGAGCGGATCATCCCTACCGACCTTTTCCCTCGCATCCTGCCTGCCCAGGAGTGGGCCAAGATCGAGGCCGGCCTGATCCAGCGCCTGCAAGCGCTGAACATGTTCCTGGCCGACATCTACGGCGACCAGCAGATCCTGATGGATGGCGTCGTGCCGCGCGAACTGGTGCTGGGCGCCCCTTCGTACCGCCGCGAGATGCAGAACGTCTATGTGCCGCACAAGTCCTACGCCAATGTCTGTGGCAGCGACCTGATCCGGGGCCAGGACGGCGAATTCGCCGTGCTGGAGGACAATCTGCGGGTGCCGTCTGGCGTGTCCTACATGCTGGCCAACCGCGACGCCTCCAAGCGAACCTTTCCCGGCGCCTATCGTGAGGCCGGCGTGCGGCCGGTCGAGCGCTATCCCGACCTGCTGCTGGCCACGCTGAAAAGCATGAGCGCCGATTGGCGGTCCAATCCGCAGGTCGTGGTGCTAACCCCCGGCGTCTACAACTCAGCCTATTACGAGCACGCCTATCTGGCGCGCTTGATGGGCGTGCCGCTGGTCGAGGGACGCGACCTCGTGGTCCATGACAACATGGTCTACATGCGCACAACCACGGGCCTGCGCCGGGTGGACGTGATCTATCGCCGGGTCGACGACGACTTCATCGATCCCCTCGCCTTCCGCCGCGATTCGTCGCTGGGGGCCGCAGGCCTGTTCAACGCCTATCGGGCCGGCAATGTGGTGATATGCAACGCGCCCGGCACCGGGGTGGCCGACGACAAGGCCGTCTACGCCTATGTGCCGGAGATCATCAAATACTACCTCGGCGAGGACGCCATCCTGCCCAATATCGAGACCTTCCTCTGCCGCGAGCCGGCCCAGCTGAGCCACGTGCTGGCCAATCTGGACAAGCTGGTGGTCAAGGCTGTGGGGGCGTCCGGCGGCTATGGCATGCTGATCGGGCCCCACGCCTCGGCCCAGGAGCGCTCGGACTTCGCCGACGCCCTGGCCGCAGACCCGGCCAACTACATTGCCCAGCCGACCATCCAGCTGTCGACCGCCCCCTGCCTGGTCGACGGCCGCATTGAGCCGCGCCACGTCGACCTGCGGCCCTTCATCCTGTCGGGCGAGAAGACCGTGGTGACGCCCGGCGCCCTGACACGGGTGGCCCTGAAGCGCGGCTCGCTAGTGGTCAATTCCAGCCAGGGCGGCGGCTCCAAGGACACCTGGGTGCTGTCGGAAGAGACGCCGTCGAACGGCGCGGGAGGCCTGGCATGATGTTGGTTTTTTTGAGTGAAGGGTCGCTCGTATGATGCTCGCTCGGGTGGCCGACAGCCTCTACTGGCTGGGCCGTTACATGGAACGGGCCGAGCACCTGTCGCGGCTGTCGAGCGTGATGCTCAACGCCACGCTCGACCAAACCGACGCCGGCGCCCAGGCCGTGTGGATCGCCCTATCGGCCGTGGGCAAGGCCGAGAGCGGCGCCTTGGCCCCATTCGAGGCGGCTCGGTCGCTGGTGCTTGACCGGGCCGACACCAATTCGGTGGTCTCGTCGCTGGCGAGGGCTCGCGAAAATGCCCGGCAGGTCCGCGACCAGATCACCACCGAGACCTGGGAGCGGCTGAACCTGCTCTATCTGCGGGTCACCGACGAGAACGCCGGTCGCGAATTCGCCGACGGCTCGGCCAACTTCCTGCACGACGTGATTTCCGACGTTCACCTATTCAAGGGCGCGGCCGACACCACGATGAGCCATGGCGAGAGCTGGCGGTTCATGATGGTCGGGATGTATCTGGAGCGCGCCCAGTTGGTCTCGAGCCTGCTGGAAGTCTGCTTCGCCGAGGGACCGGGCCGGGTGATCAACGACCACATCGCCTTGGTCAGCCTGCTACGGATGGCCTGTGCCCTGGAGCCCTATCTGCGGGTCTATACCGCCGAGATCGAGCCGCGCCACATCCTCGAATTCCTGGTCTTCGACGAGGACTTCCCGCGCTCGATCCGTTTCGTCACCTCACGCATCGAGGAGCACCTGGCGATCCTGGCACGTCATACCGAGGCCAATGGCCGCACCGGTCCCGAGCGCCTGGCTGGCCGCCTCAAGGCCCGCCTCCAATTTGCGGACCTGGACGAGCTTCAGGCCCAGGGCGCCAGCGCCCTGCTGACCACCGTGGTCAACGAATGTTCGCGCATCCACGAAGCGATTTATGAGACCTTCGTGGCCTATCCCCTCGAAATGCGCCTGCCTGCTTAAGTCTGGGCCCGCTTAGAAAGACTCCGCCGTGCTGCTCGAGATCCGTCACATCACGCAATATCACTATGAGCGGTCGGTCCGCGAAAGCCTGATGGAGCTGTGGATGCAGCCCCAGAAGAGCGCGCGCCAGCGGCTGGTCAGCTTCGAGCTGGAGATCGAGCCGGCCGCCCAGGTGTTCTCCTACGCCGACAGCTTCGGCAACGCCGTTTATCACTTCGACGTGCCCCAGCCGCATGACGGGCTGACCATCATCGCCCGCTCTGCCGTTGAGACCGAGCCCGTGCTGGAATGGCCCATGCCGCTCGACATGGGTGAGTGGGAGCGGCTGAAGAGCAGCTTCGTGCGGGGCGAATGTTTTGACTACCTCCAGCCCCACGGCTTCGTGCAGGTCACCCCGGCGCTACAGGCCTTCATGGATGCGCACGATATCGAAGAACTGCGCCGCCGCGATCCGTTCTCGGCCGTCCAGGCGCTGTGCGACACGATCTACAAGGCGTTCGAGTATGATCCCGGGGTCACTGACGCCGACAGCCCGATCGATCTGGCGTTGGAGGCCAAGCGCGGGGTCTGCCAGGATTTCGCCCACATCATGCTGGCCATCTGTCGCTCATGGGGCATGCCGGCTCGCTACGTCTCGGGCTATCTGTTCACCGACCGCGAGGCCGGCGACCGCTCCGATCCGGACGCCACCCACGCCTGGGTCGAGGTGTTCCTGCCCAGCTACCGCTGGATCGGTTTTGATCCGACTAATAATGTCATGACCGGCGAGCGTCACGTGGCCGTAGCGGTCGGCCGCGACTATGGCGACGTCACCCCGTCACGGGGGGTCTATAAGGGCGACAGCGAGAGCCATCTGGCCGTCGGGGTCTCGGTGCGCCGCGCCCGCGCCGCCGTGGCGGAACCGGAATTCCTGCGCTTGCCTCGGCCCTCCACGCCCTTCGGCGCCAGTCGCCGCCGCGCCAGCGCCGACGCCATCCGCGAGCACCAACAGCGTCAGCAGCAGCAGCAATAATAAATCCGCTCATCCCGGCGAATGCCGGGACCCAGATCCTGTCGCGGTGTGGTTGATTGGACGGTCTCAGAGCTTGTGGCGTCAGCCTCTAAGCCATGCCATCTGGGTCGCGGCGTTCGCCGGGATGAGCGGAATACTAAACCCCGAACACGTGCGTCCGGCGGGCTGACAGCCTTATCTCGCCGGTGAACTGGACGGCCTCGTCGCGGGCCACAGAGATGTCGATGCGGCGGCCGTCAGGCAGCGAGGCGTCGATATTGGCGAGTGGCCCCTGGATGACAACCCGCTCGACACTGGCGGGGAAACCGGCCGCGTCCAGCACCAGGTCGTGAGGTCTCACGAAGGCCACGGCCTCGCCGTCTGGGGCGTTCGGGGCCGCCAGCACGACCGGACCGGCGGTGAAGCGCTGGCCGCTCACCACGCCCTCGAAACGGTTGGCCTCGCCGACGAAGCCGCAGACGAAGGGCGTGGCCGGATGGTCGTGAACCTCGTCCGGCGTGCCGATCTGCTCGATGCGGCCGGCATTGAGGATCGCCACCCGGTCGGCCAGCTCCAGGGCCTCTTCCTGGTCGTGGGTGACGAAGATGGTTGTGACGCCCGTGGCGTCGTGCACCCGGCGCAGTTCCTTGCGCAGCGACTTGCGCACCGTGGCGTCCAGGGCGCCGAACGGCTCGTCCAGCAGCAGCACGCTGGGCTGCACGGCCAGGGCGCGCGACAGGGCCACCCGCTGGCGCTGGCCGCCCGACAGCTGCGAGGGATAGCGCTTGCCCAGGCCGTCCAGCTCGACCAGCTTCAGCAGTTCGTCGACCCGGCGCGCGATCTCTGCCTTGTTCGGCTTGTCCTTGCCCTTGCGGACGTCGAGGCCGAAGGCGATGTTCTTGGCCACGGTCATGTGCTTGAACAGCGCATATTGCTGGAAAACAAAGCCCACCCGGCGCGCGGCGGCCGAGGCGAAGGTCACGTCCTCGTTCTCGAACAGCACCTGGCCTTCGTCGGGAAATTCCAGGCCGGCGATGGTGCGCAGCAGCGTCGTCTTGCCCGAGCCCGAAGGGCCCAGCAGCGCCACGAGCTCGCCGTCAGCGATCTCGAGGTCGACCTGGTTCAGGGCCGGATAGCGCCCGAACTTCTTCTCGACGGAACGGATGGAGATGGTCATGGGATCAGTGCGTTCCGGTCATTCAAAGCGTTTTCAAGCGAAGTGGGGCGCGGTTCGCGTGAAGAAAACGCGACAAAACAAAAGAAGCTAGAGGGTGGTCGCATGCGATCGCCCTCTAGTGTCCGCCGCCGCGCTTGACGTCGGGTTGGGCGATCTCAAGCACGCCCTTCAGCACCAGGGTCAGGATCGCCAGCAGGCAAAGCAGGGCGGCGACCGCGAAGGCGGCGACGAAGTCGTACTCGTTGTACAAAATTTCCACGTGCAGCGGCATGGTGTTGGTCAAGCCGCGGATGTGGCCGCTGACCACCGACACGGCGCCAAACTCGCCCATGGCCCGGGCGTTGCATAGCAGCACGCCGTACAGCAAGCCCCAGCGCACATTGGGCGCGGTTACCCGCCAGAACGTGTAGAGGCCCGACGCGCCCATCGAGACGGCCGCCTCCTCCTCCGAAACCCCCTGCTCCTGCATCAGCGGAATTAGCTCGCGGGCGATGAACGGGAAGGTCACGAAGATCGTGGCCAGGATGATGCCGGGCGTGGCGAAGATGATCTTGATGTCGTGGTCGATCAGCCGCTCGCCGAACCAGCCCTGCAGGCCGAAGACCATTACGTACATCAGGCCCGCGACCACTGGCGACACCGAGAACGGCAGGTCGATCAGGGTGATCAGCAGCGCCTTGCCGGGGAAATGGTGCTTGGCGATCGCCCAGGACGCGCAGAGGCCGAACACCGCGTTGAACGGCACGGCGATGGCCGCGGTGATCAGGCTCAGCTTGATGGCCGCCAGAGCGTCGGGCGTGGCGATGGCGTCCAGGGCTGGTTGCAGCCCCTTGCGCAGCGCCTCGGCGAACACCGCCACCAGCGGCAGGATCAGGACGAGACCCAGGAAGACCAGCATCAGGCCGATGATCAGGACCTTGGCCCAGACGGGATCTTCGGTCGGGTGGCGCGCTCTTGTCGCAGCCATCAGCTGAACCTCCGCGACCAGGCTTGGACGGCGTTGATGATCAGCAGCATCAGGAACGACACGCCCAGCATCACCAGGGCGATGGCGGCGGCGTTGGCATATTCGAACTGCTCCAGCTGGATGATGATCAGCAGCGGCGCGATCTCGGACTTGTAGGGCATGTTGCCGGCGATGAAGATCACCGAGCCGTATTCGCCGACGCCCCGCGCGAAGGCCAGGGCAAAGCCGGTCAACCAGGCGGGACCCAGGGCCGGCAGGATTACCCGCAGGATGGTGTCGATGCGCCCCGCGCCCAGGCTGGCCGCGGCTTCTTCGACATCCGCCGACAGGTCGCGCATCACCGGCTCCAGGGTGCGGACCACGAAGGGCAAGCCGATGAAGGTCAGGGCGATGGTCACGCCGACCGGGTTGTAGGCGGCCTTGATCCCCAGCGGCGTCAGGTACTGCCCGACCCAGCCATTGGGCGAATAGAGCGTCGCCAGGGCGATGCCCGCCACGGCGGTGGGCAAGGCGAAGGGCAGGTCAACCAGGGCGTTGACCACCGACTTGCCCGGAAAATCGTAGCGCACCAGGGCCCAGGTGGTCAGCACGCCGAACACGCCATTGATCACGGCGGCCACGAAGGCAGCGCCGAAGCTCAGGCGATAGGCGGCGATGGCCCGTTCGGAGAAGGCGGCGGCGACAAACTGCGCTGGCGAAAGGCTGGAGGCCTTGATGGCGATCGCCGACAGCGGGATCAGCACGATCAGCGACAGGATGGTCAGGGTGACGCCCAGCGTCAGGCCAAAACCTGGCAGGGCCGAGCGACGGCGAAACAGCGGACGACGCGCGGCCGGCGGGCGGGACATGGAAATCGTCTCGGCGGTCATCGGGTGATCGTCGTCCAGTATCCGGCGGCGGGCTCCAAACGGAGCCATGAGAGACAGAACGCGCCAGACCGCGAACGGCGCCGGAACGTTGTGAAGCTGAGGCTCGGCTTAAATCCCCAGTGGCCCGATAGGGTCAACAGAGTTAGCCAAACGCGGTTTGCAGAAAAACTGTCTCCAAGTCCTCCCGCACGGGG
>NZ_JAFCUC010000010.1:0-72673 GCF_049896345.1 Caulobacter sp. DWR2-3-1b2
CTGGACGACATCCTGTGGCTCAACAGGCTCCACAACCACACGCCTCGAAAGTGCCTGGGCTTCCAGACACCCGCCGAGGTCTACGCCCTGTTGCACTTCAAGTGTGAATCCACATCCCGGCATTCGCCGGGATGAGCGGACTAGGTGACCCCCGCCGCGCTCAACACCGCCGCCTGGCGCTGGGCCAGGCCCTCTTCCGAGAAGCCCTCCAACGAGGCCTCGAACAGCGCCTTCCAATTATGCCGCGCCCCAAGGTGCAAGAACGCCGCGCCCAGGCCGATAGCGGCGCGGTCCATGAACACGAACTCGCGGGGGATGGTGATCGGCCCCTTTTCCTTCAGGGCCTGGCGCACCTTGAAGGCCTCGCGGCGGCCATATTCGCCGGGCGGCACATCGTCGGCGACGGTGCGCACCCGGTCGTCCAGCAAGGGGCCGTAGATGAACCGCGCCCAGACGTTCAGCACATCGACCAGGTCGTCATTGAGATTGGCGAAGCCCCAGCTGCGATAGGCCTCCCTCTGCTCGGCGCGGTCGTCGTTCAGCAGGCCGCGATAGAGCCGCACCACCCCGGCGACAAAGCGCGGCGGAAAGATGCGGATACAGCCAAAGTCCAGCAGGTTCAGATGCGCCGCGCCATCGCCGCCCTCGGGCCCGCCAAAGGTGTAGTTGCCCAGATGCGGGTCGCCATGAATGATCCCCAGCTTGGTCATCGGGGTCCACCAGGCCTCGAACAGCAGGGCGGCGATGCGGTCGCGGGTCTCCTGAGGCGCGTCCTTGAAGGCCAGCAACCCCTGCCCCTGCATCCAGGTCATGCTCAGCAGTCGCTTGGTCGACAGCGATAGCACGGGCTGGGGCACCAGGATCTCGGCGCGGCCAGAGAAGAAGTCGCCATAGAGCGCCATCAGCTTGGCCTCGCGCTCGTAGTCCAGCTCCTCGCGCAGGCGGTCGCCGATCTCGACGATCATCTCGGTCGGGTCGATCGAGCCGTCCATGCGCTTGAACAGTCCAAACAGGCCGCGCAGCTGACCCAGATCGCTCTCGACCGCGCTCTGCATGTCCGGATATTGCAGCTTCACCGCCAGGGCGCGACCGTCGGGCCCGACGGCGCGGTGCACCTGGCCCAGGGACGCGGCGGCGGCGGCCTCGTGCTCGAAGCTGTGGAAACGACCCTCCCACTCCGGCCCCAGCTCGGCGGCCATCCGGCGGCGGACGAACGGCCAGCCCATGGCGGGGGCGTTGGTCTGCAGCTCGGCCAGCTCGGCGGCGAATTCCGGCGGCAGCAGGTCGGGCACGGTGGCGAACATCTGGGCCGCCTTCATCAGCGGACCCTTGAGACCGCCCAAGGCCGCCTTCAGGGCCTTGGCGTTGCGGGCGTCGGCGCTGTCGCCGCCGAACAGGCTGTTGGCGCCGTAGCTGACGGCCGCGCCCGACAGGCCGGCCCCGACCTTGGCGAAGCGGGTCAGGCGACCGGCGAGGCGGTCACGTTCGGGGTCTCTGGGATTATCGGCCATGCTCTAGGTCGTCCCTCTGTGGGGGAGGTGTCGGTGAAGCCGACGGAGGGGGGAGTCGGCCGGCGTGGGATTACTCCCCCCTCCGGCGCTTCGCGCCACCTCCCCCAAAAGGGGAGGACTTAAGAGTGCAGGGCCGCGCCTCACACCAAGGCCTCGAACTCGTCCACCAACCGCTCCAGCTGCGCGCAGCCCGCCGCCCAGAAGGCCTTGTCGCGCGGGTTCAGCCCGAACGGCTCCAGCGCCTGGACATAGGTGCGGGTGCCGCCGGCCGCCAGCAGGTCCTCGTAGAGCGGCGCGAACGCCGCCGGGTTCTCGCGGCGCTTTTCCATCAGGCCGCGCACCAGCAGGTCACCGAACGCATAGGCATAGACATAGAACGGCGCGTGCACGAAGTGGCTGACATAGGCCCAGTAGTGCTCATAGCCCGCATTGAGGGTCACGGCCGGGCCCAGGCTCTCGGCCATCACCTCGACCCACAGCTGGCCGATCTGGTCTGGAGCCAACTCGCCCGCTTCGCGGGCTTCGTGAAAACGCCGCTCGAAGCGGTGGAAGGCGATCTGGCGGACCACGGTGTTGAGCCCGTCCTCGATCTTGCCCGCCAGCAGCCCCTTGCGGTCAGCCGGGGTGGCCTCGGCCAGCAGCCGGTCGAACACCAGGCCCTCGCCGAAGATCGAGGCGGTCTCGGCCAGGGTCAGGGGGGTGTCGGCCAGCAGGGTGCCCAGCGGCGCGCACAGGGTCTGGTGCACGGCGTGGCCCAGTTCGTGGGCCAGGGTCAGCACGTCGCGCCGCTCGCCCATAAAGTTCATGAAGACGTAGGGGTGACGGTCGGCGGTGACCGGGTGCGAATAGGCCCCCGACTGCTTGCCGACGCGGGGGCGGGCGTCGATCCACGGCTCGGCGAAGAAGGTCCGGGCGGTGTCGGCGAATTTGGGGGCCAGGGCCTGGTAGCTGTCGAGCACGATCTCGCGCGCCTCATCCCAGCCATAGGCGCGGGGGGTGGCGGCGGTCAGGGGCGCGTTGCGGTCCCAATAGTCCAGGGTCTCGCGGCCCATGATCTTGGCCTTCAGCGCGTAATAGCGGTGTGACAAGCGCGGATAAGCCTCGACCACGGCGGCTTCCAGGGCGTCGACGGCGTCGCCGTCGACCTCGTTGGCCAGGTGGCGCGACTGGGCGGGACTGTCGAAATGCCGCCAGCGATCCTCGACCTGCTTTTCGAACGCCAGGGTGTTCATGACCAGCGCCTGGGTCGAGACACGCTCTTCCAGCGCCTGAGCCAGGGCGTCGGCGGCGGCCTTCCTGCGTTGGCTGTCGGCGTCCGACAACCGGTTCAGGGCCTCGGGCAGGGTGAGGGTCTCGTCGCCCACCTTGGCGGTCAGCTTGGCCAGGGTCTCGTCATAGAGCCGCACCCAGTTGGACACCGCCGGGCTGCGATCGACGATGTAGCGCTCCAAGTCAGGCGACAGCTCGTGGGGCCGCGACAGGCGCAGGCGGCGTAGCCACGGTGTCCAGCGCTTGGCGGCGGGATGGGCCTGCAAGGCCGCTTCCAGCTCACCGTCCTCAAGCTGGTTCAGCTCCAGCGAGAAGAACAGGCTCTCGGCGGCGATCTGCGAGGCGCGAGCCCGCAGGTCGCCCTCAAACTTGGCCCAGGCCGGGTCGTCGCGGGCGACCGAGGTCGCCAGGCTGGCATAGGCCCCCACGCTCCACAGGCCGTTGGTCGCCTGCTCGTACAGCTTGATCCCGCGATCCAGCAGAACGCCCAGGCGCTCTGGCTCGCCGCGGGCCTGCAGGAACAAGCCCTCCAGCGAGGTCAGTTCGTCATTGGCGGCCTTGGCGGCGGCCAGGTCGGTTTCGATCTGCGGATCATCGCGACCGGCATAGAGGTCGGCGAGCGTCCACTCGGGCAGGGCGTCGTTCTTGAAGGGGGCGTTCATGGTCTACCGATATGGCGCGTGAGGGGGTGGACGCAATCGCGACGGATTGAATTTCGAAGTCATTGCTCTACATTGTAGATACTTCAGCCGGAGATCGAGCCATGCGCGCATCCGTCGCCAAGTGGGGCAACAGCCTCGCCGTCCGCCTGCCGAAGGACGCGGTGGAAGCGATCGGCCTGCGCGACGGTTCCCCCCTCGACCTGACGATCCAGGACGGCGCCCTGACGCTGCGCCCGCGCCAGTGGGACATCAAGGCGTTGGTCGCCCAGATCGACGGTGATCCTCCGCCGCTGGAATTCGACGACGCCCCGCGCGGCAGCGAAGTCTGGTGAGCGACTGGTCGCCCGTTCCTGGCGAGATCGTCTGGCTCGATTTCGCCCCGACCCAAGCCACGGAACAGTCAGGACGCCGACCGGCCCTGACCCTTTCGGATAGCGGCTATAACGCCGCGACGGGTCGAGCCATGGTCGCGCCGATTACCAGCAGGGCTCGCGGCTGGCCGCTGGAGGTCGCGCTGGCGGCCAATGATCCCGTCGAGGGCGCGGTCCTGGTCGATCAGGCGCGTTGCGTCGATTGGCGCGCGCGCTTCGCCAAGCCTGCCGGTTTTTGCGCGCCTGCCACCTTGGAAGCCGTGCGCGGCAAGCTCTCGGCGTTACTGGGCCTCTAGAGCACTTCCCGACCTGACTGCGTCAGGCCGTGAGCTCTAATCTTCTGTTTTGACGCATTTTTCTTCACGCGAACCGGAACGACTTCGCTCGAAAAATGCTCTAGCCCCCACCATTACCGCGAATTAAAATGCGCCGGAGCCCGCTCCCGAATATCCTTGTTCCATCGTTGAGGGACCTTCGATGCTCCGCGTCGCCGCCGCTATCGCCATTGTGCTGAGTCTTGCCGCCGCGCCGTCGGCCATGGCGACGGACAAACCCATGGGTTGGTTCGCGACCTCGGTGCGCAGCGTGTTCATCTTCCACAGCTGCACCGAGCGGTTGAAGGAGAAGTTCAATATTGGCCCGCTCACGGGCCTTGAGGTCACCAATATGGACACCGACGCCAAGCGCGCCGACGGGGCGATGGACGTGCGGTTCGAGGCGATCACCACCGAGAAGAAGACCGCCCGCAAAACCCACTTCGCCGGCGTCTGCCATGTCGGCCCCGAGGGCGAGACCCGCATCGACGCGCGGCGGGTCAGCCAGAGCGGCGGCGAGATCCGCCGGATCAACCCCGGCAAGGCCGGCTGACATCGTCTAAGCGGCCGTTCGTTACCCCGCGTTAAGGGCGACCGTTAATCCCTGACTCACGTCTCCGAAACCCGGTCTTTACACCCGTCCTGTATCACTCTGAACCAACAAGAGCCCTGTCCCATGTCGGACGCGGCCGGTTCAGTGGGTGTCTTCAAATGACCAAGACGGTTCTCGTCGTCGACGACGATCCGACTCAACGTCGGCTGATCCAGGCCGTGCTCGAGCGCGACGGCTTCGCGGTCTCGCACGCCGAGAACGGCGACGCGGCCATGGCTCACCTGGCCAGCGGCGCGCCGGTGGATGTGGTGCTGCTGGACCTGGTCATGCCCGGCATGACGGGCCACGAGACCCTGCAGGAAGTGCGGGCGCGCGGCTTTGCCCAGCCGGTGATCGTGCTGACGGCGAGCGGCGGCGTCGACACCGTGGTCAAGGCCATGCAGGCCGGCGCCACCGACTTCTTCATCAAGCCGGCCAGCCCCGAGCGGATCACCGTCTCGATCCGCAACGCCCTGTCGATGACCTCGCTGAAGGGCGAGGTCGAGCGGCTGACCAAGCGGGCCGGCAACCGCACCACCTTCGCCGACCTGATCGGAACCTCGCCGGCCATGACCCTGGTCAAGCGCATGGGCGAGCGGGCCGCCAAGAGCTCGATCCCCATCCTGATCACCGGCGAAAGCGGGGTCGGCAAGGAGCTGATCGCCCGAGCCGTGCACGGCGCCTCTGAGCGGGCCGGCAAGCCGTTCGTGGCGGTCAACTGCGGCGCCATTCCGGAGAACCTGGTCGAGTCGATCCTGTTCGGCCACGAAAAGGGCAGCTTCACCGGCGCCACCGACAAGCACCTGGGCAAGTTCAAGGAGGCCGACGGCGGCACCCTGTTCCTGGACGAGGTCGGCGAACTGCCGCTGGACATGCAGGTCAAGCTGCTGCGCGCCCTGCAGGAGGGTGAGATCGACCCGATCGGCTCCAAGCGCTCGCAGAAGGTGGACGTGCGCATCGTCTCGGCCACCAACCGCGACGTGGCCCACGCCGTCCAGCAAGGCCGGTTCCGCGAGGACCTCTATTACCGCCTGAACGTCTTCCCGATCGAGGCCCCGTCCCTGCGCGAACGTCGCGACGACATCCCGGCCCTGGTCGAGGCCTTCATCCGCCGCTTCAACATCGAAGAGGGCAAGCGGGTGGTCGGCGCCGCGCCGGAGACCCTGGGCTTCCTCAACGCCTTCGACTGGCCCGGCAATGTCCGCCAGCTGGAGAACGCGGTCTATCGCGCCATCATCCTGGCCGACGCGCCCTATCTGCAGCCCTATGACTTCCCGGCCATTTCGGGCGTCGTGCCCCCCCTGCCGGAGGCCGTCGCCTCCACGCCTTCTACCCCCGACCTGCCCGCCGTGCTGCAGGCCGCCCGCGCCGCCATGGCGCGCACGCCCACACCGGACTCGCCGGTTCGCATCCTCGACGACCGCGGTCACTTGCGGACGCTGGAAGAGATCGAGCGCGACCTGATCCAGCACGCCATCGAGGTCTATGCCGGCCATATGAGCGAAGTGGCCCGCCGCCTCGGCATCGGTCGCTCGACCCTCTATCGCAAGGTGCGCGAACAGGGCATCGACGTCGACATGCGGGAAGCGTCGTGACCAGCGGCGGTCAGATCCACGGCGGATGGCGGTCCAAGGCCTGATCGTCAGGCCATTTTCAGCGCGGAATTGAAGGAGGGCGTCCCGTCGAGAGGCGCCTCCAGCCTTAGCCAGCCGTCGCCCGCCCGACGGGCGGCGCCTTCCAGCTCCAGACCTTTAAGTTCGGCCGTCACCGTCGCCAGCGGCACGGCGCGCCCCCACCGTTGCGTCAGCTGCCGGGTGATCTCGGCGGCTGGAGTCACCGTGTGGCCCTTGCCTAGGACCAACAGGACCATCTCGCGAACCGAGCGGCTCTTGCGGCCGCGTCGGACGGGCGCGTCGGCGGCGAAGCTGGCGGTTTCGGCGGCTACCACCCCCTCCACCAGTCCGGCCTGTTCGATCGCCCCGAGCGCCAGGCTCAAGGCCTTCAGCTCGCCCTGGAAAGGGGCTTGAGCCCGCTTCTGCGCCTCGATCATGCGGATCTCCAAATCCGCCTTGCGTCTCAAAAGATATTCGTAGGTGCTCGCCATAGGAAAATGTCCGTCGTGCGTGAAACTTCCCCCGCGGTCACGCTATCGCGGGGCGTCGCCTGCCCGCGTTTTGCGGACAAGCTGCGCCGTAAAAAATGATTAAGAAATATACCTTCAAGTATCCACGAATTTTCGGCTCTGTTCCTTTCCAGAGACTTAACGTCGTTCGCCGATCACTGTTATTAAGCAATAAAATCAATGCTTATAGGGGATTGACACCACGACTTTCGATACCGCATTGGTTGTTGACCAAGATTACCACTTTTGCTCATTTTGAGGTTTTGCTTAGGCGTTTCACGCTTGAGACGAGCGCCTTTAGTCCTTGCTCGAAGCATTGATCTGGTGTCGGCGGCCAAAACCCTTGCCGCGCTTCATCGGCTTGCGCTCGCCTTTCGCCTTGGCGGCGATTTCCTTGAGCTTGAGGGTCTGGTTGACCGACATGGCCTGGCCGGCGCCGCCCTTCTCGGGATCGCCGAACGCCCGGCCGTAGGTCTCGATGCGCTGAGCGACCGAGCCCAGGAACTCGCCCTCCCATTCGGACAGCTCGATTCCCATCTTGTCGGCCGCACGCCGCGCACGCTTCAGGGCGTTCAACGCCGCCTTGCGGGCCTGGGCTCGGGGATCGGGCGGCTTGCTGGCGCGCATGGCGACAGACTAGCGGGCGTCGGCGGCCAGACGCACGGAGAAAAATGGCCAACTTGGTTGGCTACGAACGGGGACGCTCGCATTGCGAGGTCCCCGTTCGCTCGTTAGATCGCGCCGACGGCTGACAGGTACAGGTCCAGGATCGCATCCTCTTCCTGGCGCTTGGCGCGGTCCTGCTTGAGGATGCGGACCACCTTGCGCAGGATCTTGACGTCGAAGCCGTTGCCCTTGGCCTCGGCATAGACCTCCTTGATCTGCTCGGCGATCTCGCCCTTCTCGGTCTCGAGGCGCTCGATCCGATCGATGATGCTTTTCAGCTGGCCTTGGGCGGTGGAGTTCAGGACGTCTGAATGGGCGGCGTCGTCGGCCATGGTCGTCTCGCATGTGTCGGAGGGCGGAAAGGCCGGGAACCTAGTGGCAACGGGCCGCGAGTGGAAGGCGGATTCAGCGGCCCTCGACACGTCCGCGCGAGACTTCCGCCAAGGCGGCCAGGTCGGGGGTTTCGCCCCCACCCGCCAGCAAGGCCTCCAGCCCGCCCTCGACCAGGTCGGCCAGCGGCAGGGACAGACCCTTGTCCGCGCCCGCGGCCTGGGCCAGGCGCACGTCCTTCAGCGCCAGGTCGGCGGCGAAGCCTGGTGGGTGGTAGCGCCCCTCGGCGATCATGCCGCCATAGATCTTGTAGATCGGGGCGGCAAAGAGGGTGCTGGTCAGGACCTCCAGCAGATCGGCGGCCGGCACGCCGTGCGCCGCGCCCAGGGCGGTGGCCTCGCCCATGGCTTCGACGGCGGCGACGATCATCAGGTTGCCGGCGATCTTGACGGCGTTGGCGCGAACCGGATCCTCGCCCATCGGCCAGACCTTGGCCGCCAGGGCTCCCAGCACCGGCAGGGCTTGGGCCACGGCGTCGGGCGCGCCGGCCGCCAGCACGTTCAGCCCGCCGGCCCGCGCCACCGGTGGGCGGCCAAACACCGGGGCGGCCACGTAGCCCAGGCCCAGCGCGGCGTGCCGGTCGGCCAGTTCGCGTGCGAAGGCCGTGGAGATGGTGGCCAGGTTGACGTGCGTCAAACCAGGCCTGGCGCGCGGCAGGGCGTCCAGCAGCACCTCACGGATCGCCTGGTCATGAGCCAGGATCGACAGGACCATGTCGCCCTGCAGCGCCTCCTCGATCGTTTCGGCGACCTTGGCGCCCGAGGCGGCCAAGTGCGTCGCCGGGCCGGGCGAGCGGTTCCACACCGTTACGGCGTGGCCCTTCTCCAGCAGGTTCTCCACCATGGCCTTACCCATGGCCCCCAGGCCGATGAAACCGATGTCCATGGGAAGCTCCTGTCTTCCTTCTCCCCTTGCAGGAGAAGGTGGCGGCCGAAGGCCGACGGATGAAGGGTCTCTCAAACGTCCGACGTTCGGCCAAATCGATCAACTGGTCGCGGCGGGCGCGTTCTTCAACCCCTCATCCGGCGCTTCGCGCCACCTTCTCCCGCAAGGGGAGAAGGGATTTCAGAGCAAGCCGTGCTTCTCGATCGCCGGGCGCAGGGCCGCCGGGTCGGTAAAGTGGTGGGTGTGGAAGCCCATCGCCGACGCCGCCGCGATATTGGCGGCGCTGTCATCGACGAACAGCAGGTCGGCGGCTTCCAGGCCCGTGCGCTCCAGCACAATCTCGTAGATCCGCGGCTCGGGCTTGAGCACCCGCTCTTCGGCGGAAACCACGGCGTCGCGGAAATGGCGGAAGACCGGGCTCATGGCCTGCACGCCGGGCCAGCTCTCGGACGACATGTTGGTCAGGGCGAACTGCGGCACGTCGCGGGCCGCCAGGGCCTCGATCACCGACTCGGTCTCGGCCAAGGGTCCTGAGAACATTTCGGGCCAACGGGCCCACCAGGCGGCGATGTGCTCGGCATGGTGGGGATGCTCGGCGCTCAGCGCGGCGATGTTGTCGGCGAAAGTGACGCCGCGATCAGTGGCCGCGTGCCAGTCCATAGTCCCGACATGCGAAAGGAACCGATCCAGATGAACCGGTTCCTTGAAGATTTTCGCGTAGAGCGTGCGCGGATTCCAGCGCACGATGACGTTGCCGACGTCCCAGAGCATCGCCCTGGGAGGCCGTGCGGGCGTCATCAGCCCTGCTTGGCTTTGAAGCGCGGATCGGTCTTGTTGATGATGTAGACCACGCCCTTGCGGCGGACCAACTTGCAATCGCGGTGACGCGACTTCAGCGACTTCAGCGAGCTACGAACCTTCATGACCGTCTCTATACTCAGCGGAGAGGTTCGCGACCGCCATGCTGGCGAAAGGAACATCCGGGGTGTTTCGGAGGGCAGGCGTATAAGCAGCACAGGCAGCGGAGTCAATGCGCGCCATAGGTATCAGGTCACTCAAGGAAGCGCGATGACATGACCAGGGTCGCCGGAACCCAGGGCTACGACCAGGACGTCGCGGCGTTCTTCGAACGCTCGGAAAATGTCGCCTTCGCCGACAAGCACGCCGCGGTGCTCAGCGTCCACCCCGCCCCGCCCGGCAGGATCCTCGACATCGGGGCTGGAAGCGGTCGCGACGCCGCCGACTTCGCGAACCTGGGACACACCGTGCTGGCCGTGGAACCGACGCCGGCCTTGCTGGCCGGCGCGATCGCCCGCCACGATCATCCCGCCATCACATGGCTGGACGACAGCCTGCCGGATCTGTCGGCCGTTCTGGCGCGCGGCGAGACGTTCGACCTCGTCCTGCTATCGGCGGTCTGGATGCATCTGGACGAAGACGAGAGGCGGAGGGCCATGCCGAACCTCTCGGCCCTCTTGGCGGAGCGCGGCGTGCTGATCCTCTCGTTGCGCCATGGCCCCGTCCCTCCCGGTCGCCGAATGTTCGCGGTTGCGGCCACCGAGACCATCGCCTTGGCCCAGGCCGCAGACCTTCGGATCCTGGTCCACGAGACGCAGGACTCCATCCAGCCGGCCAACCGACTGGCAGGCGTCACCTGGACGATCCTGGCGTTCCAGGCCGAAAACGCCGCAGATCGAACGCGGCAGGCCGCAACCTTCACCGCTCTGTCGCCCTTGTGATTGCGGCCTTGGTACAAACCCCGTTAGCCTGCCGTCATGGATAGACGCGTTTTTCTCGTTCTGCTGTTGGCGGGTTGCGCCGACACCTCGACCAACGCTCCGTTGTCGCCTTCGACCGCCGCACCGACGCCGCTTGGCCCCGCCCCCATGCCGCCCGCGCCGAAGCCGGTGACGGCGGGCGGCGACATCAATTTCGACGCCTGGCTGGCCGCCTTCAAGCAGAGGGCCTTGGCCGCCGGCCTGAGCCAGGCCCTGCTCGACCGCGAACTGAACGGCGTGACGCCCGATCCCAAGGTGGTGTCGCTGGATGGCAGGCAGCCGGAATTCTCCAAGCCGGTCGGCGACTATATCAAAGGCGTGATTAGCGACGACCGCGTGGCCGTGGGCCAGGGCAAGCGCGAAACCCTGACCTTCCTGCCGGGCGTGGAGAGCCGCTACGGCGTGCCGCGCGACATCCTGCTGGCCGTCTGGGCCATGGAGTCGGCGTTTGGCAAGCTGCAGGGCAGTTTCGACGTCGTGCGCTCGATGGCCAGCCTGGCCGCCGACGGGCGCCGCCGGACCTGGGCCGAGGGCGAGTTGATCGCCGCCCTGAAGATCATCGATTCAGGCGAGGCCACCCGCGCCCAGCTGCGCGGCTCGTGGGCCGGGGCCATGGGCCAGACCCAGTTCCTGCCGTCCAACTACCTGACCACCGCCGTCGACAACGACGGTGACGGTCATCGCGACATCTGGGGCAGCGACAGCGACAGCCTGGCCTCGGCCGCCAACCTGCTAAAGAAGGGCGGCTGGAAGCCCGGCGTCGGCTGGGCCAAGGAAGTCATCCTGCCCGCTGGCTTCGACTACAGCCTGGCCGAGGGGCCGCGCGAAATCCCGTCCTGGTGGGAAGCGCTGGGCGTGCGGCGTGCCGATGGCCTGCTCTGGACGGCCGCCGACGCCGCCTCGCCCGCCGGCCTGATCCTGCCGGCCGGGGCAGCGGGTCCGGCCTTCCTGGCCCTGCCCAACCATTTCGCGATCCGCACCTACAACAACTCGACGTCCTACGCCCTGGGGATCGGCCTGCTGGCCGACCGCTTCGCCGGCGGCGGGCCGCTGGTTGCATCCTGGCCGGTCGAGACGCCGCTCTCGCTGGCCGACCGGATGGCCGCCCAGATCGCCCTCTCCCGCCTGGGCTTCGACCCCGGCCCAGCCGATGGCGTGATCGGGGCCGGCACCCGCAAGGCCCTGCGCGCCTGGCAACAGGACCGCCGCCTGCCGGCCGACGGCTATCTGTCGTCCGACATGGTGGCGCGGCTGAAGGCCCAGGCGGGGATTGGCTAAGCATCCGTTGGAGTAGTCGACAACAGGCCGAACTGTTGGCATAAAGTCCAACATGAAGGCGGAGTTGCTCCTTCGCGAACGTCACCTGCTTGCTGACGCCGCTTTTGTGGAGATGCGGATTTAACGTGTAAGCCGACCGGTGCTTGGGTCGATGCACGATTTCCAATACGCGCTGGTCTACGTGGTCAGTGGCGTCTGCGCGCTTCGCTATGACAACGAGGCCGGCAAGGGCGATCACAAGCACGAAAGAGAGCGTGAACAGGTCTACGCCTTCAGGTCTTCAGAGCACCTTCTGGCTGACTTCTGGAACGCGGTCGATGCGTGGAGGCCCCAATGAACACCGTGACCCTTTCCATCGGCTTGCGCGAAGACGTCAACCGACGCGCCCTGGGGGCGTTCGAGGGCAAGCCCCAAAGCGCGCGAATTTCGTTCGCCTCAACCGACCTTCTTTGGAGCACCTTGACCCGAAAACGCTGGGAGATCCTGCGAGCCATGAGGGCTCAGGGCGCTCTATCGATCCGCGAGGTCGCTCGCCGCGTCGGGCGTGACGTCAAGGCGGTACATGGCGACGTGCGGGCCTTGATCGCAGCGGGCGTCATAGAGAGCGCTGCCGGCGGCGGCGTGATCTTTCCCTATGACGCGGTTCACGTTGACTTCACGCTCGAAGCGAGCTCGGCGTAGGCCTCAGTGCGGCCCCGTCGCGTCGATCGAGCTGGCGTCGATGACCTGGCTTTCGTCGCGGCGCTCCTGGGCCTGCTCGGCGTCGCCGACCTTGCGCATGATCGGGTCGATCAGGGCGTAGGCGACCAGGCCCGACAGGATCGCCAGGTTCAGCAGGTAGGGCGACGGATGGGCCCACTTGTAGAGCGCCACGCCAAGCACCGGGGCGATGATCACCGAAGCCCCGTTGATGGCGCTGATGGCCCCGGCCACCGCCCCCTGCTCCTCGTGCCCCACCGACAGCGAGGCGCCGGCGGTGAAGCCCGGCCGCGCGAAGCCATAGCCCAGGCTGCACAGCGCGAAAGCCACCACGAGGGTATGGTAGTCGGGCGAGAAGGCGACGATCAGATTGCCCACGGCCGCGCAGCCGGCGCCCACCCACAGCAGTTGGCGAGGCTTCAGGCGCAGCATGCGGATCAGGCCCCATTGGGCGAGCAGGCTGGCCACCGCGCCGGCCATCATCGCCACGCCCGCGAAGGCGGCGGCCTTGGCCGGCGAGATCTGCAGCTTGTCGATGACCATGAAGCCCAGGGTCTGTTGGTTCACGGTCTGGGCGCTGGCCAGGAGAAAGCCGAAGATGATGAAGGGCATGATCCGCCGGTCGTTCCAGCGCACCCGGGCGCGGGGCTTGTGGTCGGCGGCGCCTTCCCGGTCGGGGATCTCCTCCGGCTTCTCTGGCAGCCCGCGCACGACCAGCACCAGCACGATCACCGCGATCAGGGCGAACGAGAACATCGGCCCGGCCAGCGTCACCAGCGGAAAGACCAGGAACGGCGCCACGGCCGGACCGAGGATCGTCCCCAGCCCGCTGGCCGAGGCCATGGTGGCCAGGGCGTTGGTGCGGTCGGCCGGCGCGGTGCGGTCGGCGACATAGGCCTGGGCCGCAGGGTTCGAGGCCGAGCCGACCAGGCCGAAGATCGCCCGCGACAGGGCCGCGCCTGCGAACACCGCCAGCGGAACCATCAGGCCCTTCAGGCCCATGAAGATGAAGAAGCCAAAGCCCAGCATCGAGATCGCGAAACCGGCCATGCCCAGCACGACCATCGGCTTGCGCCCCCGCTTGTCGGACATTCGCGCCCAGACCGGCGACATCACGCCCCACAGCAGGGCCGACAGCGAGAAGATCGAGCTGATCAGCACGTCCGGAATGCCCACCTCGCGGCCAATGGCCGGCAGCACGGTCTGCAGGGCGGTGTTGCCGGCGGCGCTGGACAGCAGCACGGCGAACAGGATGGCGAAGGCCCTGCCCTTGGCCCGCTCATCCAGGCTGGCGTTCGCCTGCGGGTCCGGACCGGACTGCGTCATGCTCTCCCTCCCAAGCGACGCGGGAGGACGCCGTTGAACCGGCTTTGGCTCCATCGGCCGTCAAACACTTGTTAGGCGGGTGTGGCGAAAGGCGCAACATGCCCTTCTGGGAGCGCGCCTCACGCTCACCTTGGATTAAGCATTGACGGCGATGATCCGGGCGCAAGTTACCCAGGGCTCTCTTCGTCATGTTCCAGATCATCGGCATCGTCCTGCTGTTTGGCCTCGTGTTCGGCAGCTTCATCATGTCTGGCGGCAAGATGGACGTGATCATTGAGGCCGCCCCCCACGAGCTGATGTGTATTCTCGGCGCGGGCATCGCCTCGTTCCTGATCTCGAACTCGATGACGGTGATCAAGGCCACCGGCGGCGGCTTCGGCAAGATCTTCAAAGGCCCCAAGTGGAAGACCAGCGACTATAGCGACCTGCTGAGCCTGCTGTTCCTGCTGACCAAGACCATGAAGTCCAAGGGCGTCATCGCCTTGGAAAGCCACATCGAAAAGCCGGGCGACAGCACGATCTTCCAGCGCTATCCGAAGATCACCAAGGACCACTTCGCCGTCGATTTCATCTGCGACACCCTGCGGATGATGACCATGAACCTGGAAGATCCCCACCAGGTCGAGGACGCGATGGAGAAGCAACTCGAAAAGCACCACCACGAGGGCCTGGCCCCGGCCCACGCCCTGCAAAGCCTGGCCGACGCCTTGCCCGCCCTGGGCATCGTCGCCGCCGTGCTGGGCGTCATCAAGACCATGGGCTCGATCACCGAACCGCCCGCCGTGCTGGGCGCGATGATCGGCGGCGCTCTGGTCGGCACCTTCCTCGGCGTCTTCCTGGCCTATGGCATGGTCGGCCCGTTCGCCACGCGCCTGACGGCTGTGGTCGATGAGGAAGGCTCGTTCTACAAGATCATCCAGGCCGTCCTGGTGGCCCATCTGCACGGCAACGCCGCCCAGATCAGCGTCGAGATCGGCCGTGGTAATGTTCCGACCCCCTCGCAGCCGAGCTTCCTGGAGTTGGAGACCGCGCTGCAGGCCATTCCCGCCGAGGCCTGATAACGGGCGCACATGACGATCACGCAGCGATCACGGATCCGTGAATTCTCTGCTTGCCCCTGCGTTCGAACTGATGTTCTGTGATCACAGGACGCGGCCCCAAGGCCGCGTCAGCGAACACAGCAGTCGCAAGGGAAGCCCCATGACCACCAAGGTTCTCCGCACCATCCTGATCGCCGGCATGGCCGTCTCGGCCCTGTCGCTCGCCGCCTGCGGCAAGAAGGAAGAGGCCGCCGACGCCTCGACCGCCGCGGCTCAAAGCGCCGCCGCCTCGGCCAGCACCGCCACCGACGCCGCCGCGACCGCCTCCGGCGCCGCCGCCGACGCCAACAAGGCCGCCGCCGACGCCGCCGCCGCTCCGGCTGGGGCCGTCGACGCCACCACCGCCGCCGAAGCGCCGGCCGCCGGCACGACCACCACCACGACCACTGTCGAGAAGAAGACCGAAGCGCCGGCCACTCACTAAGCCTAAGCCTTTCAAGGCTTTCGGAAGGGCCGTCCGCGAGGGCGGCCCTTCTTCTATGGGCCGCTCTCGCTATAAGGCAGGCATGAGCGAGCCCGCGCCCTCCCCCGATTCTCCGCTCGTCTGGCGCGACGACGGCATGCCGCTGTCAGCGCTGTACGGCGACGTTTACTTCTCCAGCGCCGACGGGCTGGCCGAGACCCGGGCGGTGTTCCTCGAGGGATGCGGCTTGCCAGCCGCCTGGGTGGGACGCGATCACTTCACGGTCGGCGAGCTGGGCTTTGGCACCGGGCTGAACATCGCCGCCCTGCTGGACCTGTGGCGGCGAAAAAAAGTGGCGGGCCAGCGCCTCCACATCTTCTCGGTCGAGGCCCACCCGATCACCCGCGACGAGGCGGCCCGGGCCCTGGCGGTCTGGCCGGAGCTGGGCGAAGCGGCCCAGGTGCTGCTCGACCATTGGCCCGGCGTGGCGCGCGGTTTCCACCGCGTCGACCTGCCCGGCTTCGACGCCACTTTCGACCTGGCGATCATGGATGTCGAACAGGCGCTGGCGACCTGGGACGGCGCGGCCGACGCCTGGTTCCTCGACGGCTTTTCGCCCGCCCTCAACCCCGCCATGTGGCGCGAGGAGATCATGGCGGCCGTCGCCGCACGATCGGCGTCCGGCGCGCGGGCCGCCACCTTCACCGTGGCCGGCGCGGTGCGGCGCGGCCTGGCCGCCGCTGGGTTCCAAGTCGATAAACGCCCGGGCTTCGGACGCAAGAAAGAGCGACTGGAGGCCCGCCTGCCGGGCGGACCGGTCGCGGCGCCCCGCCCTCGCCGCCTGGCGGTGATCGGCGGCGGGATCGCCGGAGCGGCCTTGGCCCGCGCGGGCCGCGCCGAGGGCCTGGAGGTCTGCCTGTTTGACGACGGCCATGCGCCGGCCTCGGGCAATCCCGCCGCCTTGGTCACCCCCGCCGTAGACGCCGGCGGCGGCCTACGCGCCGCCCTGCCGGCCCAGGCCTTTGCCCGCGCCGTGGCGCTGTACGAAACCCTGCCCGAGGCCGTGATCGCCCGCGGGGTGCTGAAACTGCCCGCCGCCCCGCGCGATGAGGCTCGCCACGCCGTCGTGTCCGAGCAGGACCTGTTCGAGCCTGGCGCCATGGCCTTGTTGGACGCCGACGCCGTCACCGCGCGCCTGGGCGAGCCCGCGCCGGGCGGCTTGCTGATGACCAGCGCCCTGGTGGTGGAGCCGGCCCGCGTGCTGGACGCCTGGCGTGGCGCGCTGACCGCAACCTTGGTCGCTCGCATCAACCATGACAACGCGACCTGGCGGTTGTTCGACGTCGACGACCGTTGCCTGGCGCAAGTGGACGCGGTGGTCCTGGCCGGAGGCGCCGGGCAGGCCCGGCTATGGCCCGACGCGCCGCTGCGGCCCATTCGCGGTCAGACCAGTTGGACAACCGGCCCGGCCCCAGCCCCAGCCACCGCCCCAGACCCCGTAGCCTTTGGAGGCTACGCGACGCCGACCCGCGAAGGCGTGCTGTTTGGCGCCACCCATGATCGTGACGACCTTGGAACCGAGATTCGCGCCGTCGATCACGCCCGAAACCTGGAGGCCCTTTTCAAGGGCTTGCCGAAGCTGGCGGCCAGGCTGGATCCAGCGACGTTCGAGGGGCGCGCGGCCGTCCGGGCCACCACCGCCGACCATCTGCCCCTGGCTGGCGCGGTTCCGGACGCGCCGACGGGGCTTTGGGTCATGGGCGGCCTGGGTGGGCGCGGCTTCTGCCTGGCGCCTTTGTTGGCCGAACATCTGGTCGCCCGAATTCTCGACGTGCCCTCGCCCCTGCCTCGCCCCCTGTCGGCGCTCATCGAGCCGGCCCGATTTTCATCGCGACAGGGCGTTGGCGAACGCCAAAGCCCCTGACGATCGACCAAAGAAAAGGGCCCGGCGTCGCCGCCGGGCCCTCGACTTCAGTGCTGATCGCGATCTTTAGAAGTTGATCGAGATCGTGGAACGGCGGTTCAGCGGTTCCTTCACACCATCGCCGGTGGCGACGGCGGGAGCGCTTTCGCCCTTCCAGTCGACGGCCAGGGTGGTGGCCGCGACGCCGGCGCCGACCAGACCGTCAGCCACGGCCTTGGCCCGGCGTTCGGAAAGCTTGGCGTTGTACTTCGGCGAACCCGAGGTGTCGGTATGGCCGACCACGGTGATCTTCGTGGCGTTGCCGCCCTTGGCATAGTCAGCCGCCTGGCTGATCACGGCCTGGGCTTCCGGCGTCAGCACGTACTGATCGAACGGGAAGTAGACCACGAACTCCCTGGCTTCGTACGCAGCAGCCGGAGGCGGCGGCGGCGGGGGAGCCGGCATTTCAGGCGGGGGCGGGGGGGGCGGGGGCGGCGGGGGCGGGGGGGGCGGCGGGGGCGAGCCGAAGGTGTAACGGACGCCCAGGGTGATCGAGGTGTCCTTGTACTTGCCGCTGAAGGTGCCGACATCGGTCACCGAACCACCAGCCACGGGGCTGACGTTCGAGGTCACCGAACCCCATTGCAGGTCGTCGGTCTCCAGGTAGCGACCCGTCAGGTCCAGGGACCAGTTCGGAGCGAAGTCCCAGGCGACGCCCAGCAGGCCTTGATAGGCCAGGGCCTGGTCGACGTCGTCGAAGCTGGTGTTCTGGATTTGCGCGGTGGTGACGGGCGTGACGGCCCGGCCAGCTTGCTGACCATAGACCTTGTTATGAACCCAGGCCGTGCCGACGCCCGCCCCGATGAAGGGGTGGAAGCTGGAGTCGGGCATGAAGTCATAGATGACGTTGGCCATCAGGGTGGTGGCCTTCAGCTCGCCGTTCGGTTCGCCGCAGGTCGGGTTGGCCACGGTGCGGATCGGGCCGGCGGTGCACAGACCGATCGGCTGAGGACGACCGGCCGAACCCTTGACGCCGGAGATGTCGCCGCTGCGATAGCCGTATTCGCCTTCGACCCGCCAGTTGGGGGTAAAGCGATAACCGATGCGGCCAAAGCCCGCCCAGTCGTCGTCGGCCGAGAACGTCCATTTGTAAGGTTGGCCGTCTGTGGCGTTGACCGACGAAGTCGCCTTGACGCCGTCGGTCATGTGGTACCCGACGTCGCCGGCGACGTACCATCCGCTCAATGCACTTTGGGCGGAGGCGCCTGACGCGGCGCAGAGCGCAAGCGTCGCGACACCTGCCAGCAACCGGATTTTCATGATGTGAACCCTCTAGATGAATGTCTTGAAGCCGACAGGAGCAGCTTCAAGACGACAAACGCGCCAAGTCAGGAAATAGGTGTGGCCGATCCGCCACAACGGCCTGTATTTCGTCGAGATTGCGACTTTGCAGCCTGCAACTCCCGCCGACCTTGAACCGAACCGGCGAAATCAGAGACTGAATTCTTGATCCCCGCGCCGTGAACTCTAGATTTTGACGCCGCTTCAACACGTGAAAACGCCAAATTCCCTGAGTTTCGCGCAAAAGAAGCGCTGCAGACGGCAGAATGCTAAAGCACCAGACCGGAAATGGTTACGCCAACGGTCAGAGATTTAAAGTGCGCCTGCTGCGGAACCATTCGCGGCCGAGCAGATCCGTGCACGCAAGGCCCGACAACAACGCAATCTTGGGAGGAGATGGTGGACGCGACAGGGATTGAACCTGTGACCCCCTCGATGTCAACGAGGTGCTCTCCCGCTGAGCTACGCGTCCGCCAAAGCGGCCCTGGAGCGCTCTAAAAGCGTCCCGGGCGGGAAGGTGTGGGGGTATAGCGGCGGCTTCTGGATCGCGCAAGCCGCCTTACTTGCCGCCTGGGAAAATTTTAGGCGGCCATCATCTTTTCGACTTCGGAGACCAGGTCGCGCAGGTGCACGGGCTTGGACAGGACCTTGGCGCCGGCGGGTGCGCGGTCCTGCGCCGAGAGGGCCACGGCGGCGAAGCCGGTGATGAACATGATGCGCAGGGACGGATCACGAGCGGCGGCCTGGCGGGCCACCTCTATGCCGTCCATGCCGGGCATGACGATGTCGGTCAGCAACAGGTCCCAGGGGGTGTCCAGGTGCTGGACCGCCTCTTCGCCGTCGGCGCAGGCCTGGACCTCGAAGCCAGCCCGCTCCAGGGCGCGGGCCAGGAAGCCGCGAAGGGAGTCATCGTCTTCGGCGAGGAGGATGCGGGCCATGCGGTCAGTTTCCGGGCGAACGTCGGGATTGGAAAGGAGGAATCTAGAGAAGGACGGTAAATCGCGAATGAATTACCGCCGACCGTCCACAGTTAAAGCCTGGGCGCCCGGTCCTGTCTCTATAACGCTGCGGCCTTGTCGTTTGACCCCGGCGCGCAGGGCCGCGACAATAAGTCCATGACCGCATGGGAGCAGATCGCTTCGAAAACGCCGGCGACGGCGGAGCATGGCTTTTCGCCGGCCTTCGAAGTGTTGCGCGCCGCGCCCGAGGGTCTGCCGCCGCCGACGCCCCTGGTCTTCGCCTCGCCCCACTCGGGAAAGCTCTATCCGCCCGAGATGATGGCCGCCGCCCGGCTGGAGGCTCGCGAGTTGCGCGGCTCCGAGGACGCTTTCGTCGATGACCTGATCGGCGGCGCGCCGGCCCTGGGGGCCAATGTGATCCGGGCCCGGCTGGCGCGGGCCTATGTCGATTGCAACCGCGACGCCTGGGAATTGGATCCCGCGATGTTCGAGGACGAACTGCCCGACTTCGCCCAAGGCCGCACGGCGCGCGTGGCGGCCGGACTGGGGACGATTGCCCGGGTGGCCGGCGAAGGCCGCCCGATCTATGCCCGCAAGCTCACCTTCATCGAGGCCAAGCTCAGGATCGACACCGCCCACCGCCCCTATCACGACGCGCTGGATCGCCTGCTGGCCCAGGCGCGCAACACCCACGGCCTGGCGGTGCTGGTCGATTGGCACTCCATGCCGGCGGCGGCGGCGCGCGGCCACCGGGCGCGCGGCGGCGGTCCGTGCGACATCGTGCTGGGCGATCGCTTTGGCGCGGCCTGCTCGCCCAAGATGACCGGGCTGATGGAAAAGGCGCTGGAGACGCTGGGCTATCGCGTCGCCCGCAACGCGCCCTATGCCGGCGGCTATACCACCGAGCACTACGGCCGCCCCGCCCGACGCACCCACGCCATCCAGGTCGAGATCAATCGCGCGCTCTATATGAACGAGACCACGCGCGAGCCGACCGAGGGTCTGGCGCGCCTGAAGGCGGACATCGAGACGGTGACCCGGCAGTTGGCCGCGACGGATTGGGCTGAGTTGCTCTGAAATTCTCTCTCTTTGAGAGAGAGAGAGAGAGAGAGCCATCGCGCAGCGATGGGAGGGTGAGAGGTTACACCCTCTCAGACCAAGGCGCCGCCTGGATGCCTTGCACAACGCGCTTACCCGCGCCGGCGTATGGATACTGGGACTACCTTGAGATCCCGCGCCCGGCACCGGTTGATCAAATAAAGGTATCGAGCTTTTCCGGTTGGCCGTGAAACCTCTCACCCTCCCACCGCCTGGGGCGGCGGACCCCTCCCTCACTCAAAGAGAGAGGGTTTTTAGCCGCCCAGGGCACAGACCAAAAAAAAGCCCGGCTCGAAAGCCGGGCAGTTCATTAGGGAGGAAACGCCCAGGAAGGGCAGAGGCGGCGAGGCCGCCTCACGGGTTGCTTATAGGGTGCGGTGCGAAATGCATCAAGCAAAATGTTCGGCAACGCTGTCACTTTTTGTCGCACTCAAGCTTAGAAATCCTTTGTAACATAAGGTTTAGCGGACGCCGATCGCCAAGCTTCGCCATATTTCGGCGCAATGCTGCAGTGCACAATTGGTTGCGAGAGAAACGACATCCACTCGTAACTTTCGCAAACCCCATAAAATTAAGGGGTTTGCGGCTGACACCGGTTTCCACGTCAAAGCCTTGCGCAGAGGTGGGGTGGATAAACGTCGCGCAGTCGCGTAAAAGCCGCGCGCCTGACGCGCACAGCGTCAAACCACTTCTCTTCTCCCCGAAAGCCCGCCTTCTCCATGTCCATGCGAAACATCGCCATCATCGCGCACGTCGATCATGGCAAGACCACTCTCGTCGATCAGCTTCTCGCCCAGTCTGGCGTGTTCCGCGCCAATGAGGCGACGACCGAACGCGCCATGGACTCCAATGACCAGGAGCGCGAACGCGGCATTACGATTCTGGCCAAGTGCACCAGCGTCCTGTGGAACGGTGAAGCCGGGGAAACCCGCATCAACATCATCGACACCCCCGGCCACGCCGACTTCGGCGGCGAAGTCGAACGCATCCTGGGCATGGTGGACGGCTGCGTCCTGCTGGTCGACGCCGAGGAAGGCGTCATGCCGCAAACCAAGTTCGTGCTGACCAAGGCGCTGAAGATGGGCCTGCGCCCGATCCTCTGCATCAACAAGGTCGACCGCGCCCACGCCGATCCGGACAAGGTCCACAACGCCGCGTTCGACCTGTTCGCCGCCATCGGCGCGACGGACGAGCAGCTGGACTTCCCGCACATCTACGCCTCGGGCCGCGCCGGCTGGGCGACGATGGACCTGAACGTCCCCAACGATAACCTGGCCCCGCTGTTCGACCTGATCGTCCGCCACGTGCCGGAACCCAAGCAGATCGCCAAGGTCGACGCGCCGTTTCAGATCCTGAACGTGCTGATCGAAGCCGACCCGTTCCTGGGCCGCCTGCTGACCGGCCGCATCGAGAGCGGCAAGGCCGTTCCCGGCATGGCCATCCACGCCCTGGACCGTGACGGCAAGGAAGTCGAGCGCGGCCGCATCACCAAGGTGCTGGCCTTCCGCGGCCTCAGGCGCCAGCCGGTTGACGAAGCCGAAGCGGGCGACATCATCGCCATCGCCGGCATGTCGAAGGCCACGGTGGCCGACACCCTGTGCGCCCTGGACGTCACCGAGGCCCTGCCCGCCCAGCCGATCGATCCGCCGACCATCTCGATGAGCGTCTCGGTCAATGACAGCCCGCTGGCCGGCAAGGAAGGCGACAAGGTCCAAAGCCGCGTCATCCGCGACCGCCTGCTGCGGGAAGCCGAATCCAACGTGGCCATCAAGGTCACCGAGTCCACCGAGGGCGACGCCTATGAGGTGGCCGGCCGCGGCGAACTGCAACTGGGCGTGCTGATCGAGAACATGCGTCGCGAAGGCTTCGAAGTGTCGATCAGCCGTCCGCGCGTGGTGTACCAGATCGACCCGGAAACCGGTAAGCGCCTGGAACCGATGGAAGACGTCATGATCGACGTCGACGACGAGTTCTCGGGCATCGTCATCGAGAAGCTGTCGCAGCGCAAAGCCGAGCTGAAGGACATGGGTCCGTCCGGCGCCGGCAAGACCCGCATCTCGCTGATCGCCCCGTCGCGTTCGCTGATCGGCTATCAGGGCGAGTTCCTGACCGACACCCGCGGTTCGGGCGTGCTGAACCGCGTGTTCAGCCACTATGAGCCCTACAAGGGCCCGCTCGACCAACAGCGCAAGGGCGTGCTGATCTCCAACTCGGACGGGGAAACCGCCGCCTTCGCGCTGTGGAACCTGGAAGATCGCGGCGTCATGTTCGTGGGCGCCGGCGAGAAGACCTATCTGGGCATGATCATCGGCGAAAACGCCCGGGGTGATGACATGGACGTCAACCCGATGAAGGCCAAGCAACTGAACAACATCCGCGCCTCGGGCAAGGATGAAGCCGTCCGCCTGACCCCGCCGCGCCGCATGACCCTCGAGCAGGCCATCGCCTACATCGAGGAAGACGAACTGGTGGAAGTGACGCCCAAGAACATCCGCCTGCGCAAGCAGGTGCTGAACCCGTCGTTCCGCAAGCGTCGCGTCAAGGAAGAATAGTCGGTTCCCGGAGCATTCCGGAGCAGACGATCAAGAAGGCCGCCGCCCTCCGGGGTGGCGGCCTTTTTCATGCGTCCAATGGTCACGGCACGATTAACCGGGGCTTCAGAGACCATCGTTAGGCTGCCGGCACGGGATGGGGGGCATTCCGGATCTCGGGGCCGCACATTGCGCATGACCACTCTCACCTCGATGGTCCTCGGAGGACCCGGCCGCCTGGTGTCGCGGCTAATTCCACCGGTGCCCGAGGCTATCGCCGGCCGCGTTCGCATGGAGCAACTTCAGAGCATCCTGCGCCTGACGCCGGTCATGATGAGCGCCAATATCGTCAACGCCATTCTGGTCTGCGTGGCTGGCTTTGGCGGCTACCACCGCAACGCCCTGATCCTCTGGACCGCCGTGGTCATCGGCTACGCCCTGCTGGGCCTGCGCGGCTGGACCGCGGCTCAACGCCGCAAGGGCGGCAAGAACACCGTGTCGGCCCGAGGCGCGCGGCGCGTGGCGCTGCAAGCGGGCCTGCTGGGTTGCCTGTGGGGCCTGCTGCCGATGTTCGCCTTCGACGACACCGCCGGCATCCACATGAGCATGCTGGTCGTGGCCCTGATGGCCGGGATGATCGGCTGCGGCGCCTTCGCCCTACTGACCCTGCCGATGGCCGCCCTGGCCTATACGACGCCGCTGGTGGTCGGCTCGCTGTTCGTGCTGCTGACCAGCGGCCAGCCCATCCTGCTGGCCTTGGCGGGCCTGCTAATCTTTTGCTACCTGGTGGTGGTTACCTCCTGCCTGTTGCACGCCAAGGTGTTCGTCGAGCGGTTCGTCACCAGCGAGGAACTGGAACGCCAGAAACAGGTCGTCAGCCTGTTGCTCAGCGACTTCGAGGAGGGCTCCAACGACTGGCTGTGGGAAATCGACGCCACCGGCGACCTGACCTATGTGTCCGAGCGCATGGCCGAGGCGGCCGGCGTGACGCGCGACTCGCTGATCGGCCGCAATGTCGGCAGCTTGGGCGCAGAGCTGGCCGAGGTGCCGGACGGCCTGGCCGCCACCCTGTCGGGTCTGCTGACCGACCAGAAGGGTTTCCGCGACGTGTCGATGACCATCGTGGTCGATGGCGCGATCCACTGGTGGTCGCTGACCGCAAAGCCGATCCACGATGTGGACCGGGTCTTCACCGGCTTTCGCGGCGTCGGCGCCGACGTCACCCAGGCCCGCAAGGACCAGGAGCGCATCCGCCGCCTGGCCCATTACGACGTTCTGACCGGCCTGCCCAACCGCCTGTCGTTCCTGCAGGCTCTGGGCGGAGCCTGGAGCGCCGACGGCGAGACCACCGGCTGCGCCGTGCTGTGTCTCGACCTCGACCACTTCAAGGGCGTCAATGACAGCCTGGGCCACCCGATCGGCGACGCCTTGCTGGTCGAAGCGGCCGCCCGCCTGCGCGCCTGCGTGGGCGACATGGGGATCGTCACCCGCCTGGGCGGCGACGAGTTCGCCGTGGTGGTGCGCGACAACCTCGACCCCGCCGCGCTCGGCGCCTTGGCCCAGGCCGTCGTCGACACCCTGGCCGAGGCCTTCGAACTGCACGAGCACCATGTGTCGATCGGCGCCAGCGTCGGCATCGCCATCGCCCCGGCCGACGCCAGCGACCCCGACACCCTGCTGAAGAACGCGGACCTGGCCCTCTACCGCGCAAAGGGCGACGGTCGCGGCGCCTATCGCTTCTTCGAGGCCAATATGGACATCTGGGCCCAGGAACGCCGGTCGCTCGAGATCGACCTCCGCGCGGCCTTGAAGAACGGCGAGCTCAAGCTGTTCTTCCAACCGCTGATCGGCGCCAAGGAACACGAGACCACCGGCTTCGAGGCCTTGCTGCGCTGGCAACACCCGCGCCGCGGCGTGGTGGGCCCCGACGACTTCATCGAATGCGCCGAGCAATGGGGACTGATCTGCAAGATCGGCGAATGGGTGCTGAACGAGGCCTGCGCCCAAGCCGCCTCGTGGCCCGACCACCTGAAGGTGGCGGTCAACCTGTCGCCCAACCAGTTCGCCACCGGCGACCTCGTCGACCAAGTGCGCCACGCCCTGGGCACGTCAGGCCTGGCGCCGTCGCGCCTGGAGCTGGAGATCACCGAGGGCCTGCTGCTCTCCGATACCGCCGGCACCGTGGAGCAGCTGACGGCGCTGAAGGCTCTGGGCGTGCGCATCGCCATGGACGACTTCGGCACCGGCTATTCCAGCCTGGCCTATCTGTGGCGGTTCCCGTTCGACAAGATCAAGATCGACCGGACCTTCATCGCCGAGATGTCCGAAAATCCGGCCATCACCGACATCCTGCGCACCATCACCCTGCTGGGCCGCACGCTGAACCTGGAAGTCACCGCCGAAGGCGTCGAGACCGCCGAGCAGGCCTTGATCCTCGAGGACATGCGTTGCGACCACTTCCAGGGCTATCTGTTTGGCCGGCCCATGCCCATGGCCGACATCCCCGGCTTCCTGCTGGGCAATACCGCCCAGCGGCTGCGACGCGAAGTGCTGGACGACGCGGCTGCGGTCGCCGCCCGGGCAAGCTAGAATATCAAACGGTTGTCATCCCGGATCGGCGCGCTGAACGCTTGTCCGGGATGACACTCTTGGAAGCTAGATCCGGCGCCGGCCGCTAAACAGGCCGAGGATGAACAGCAGCACGATCGCCCCGATGGTCGAGACGATCAGGCTGCCAATCCAGCCCATGAAGTGAATGTTGAACATGCTGGCCAGGAACGCGCCGATCAGCGCGCCCACCAGGCCAACGATCAAGTTGGTGATCAGGCCGTGACTGCGGCCCATGATCTGTTCGGCGATCCAGCCGGCGAAGATGCCGATGATAATCGCGCCAATAAAGCCTACGCCGCTCATGTCAGTGTTCCCTAACAGCCAAGTTCGCCTGCCAAATGCCTGGCGGGCGACGATGGTTGCGTGTCAGCCCGCGTATCGACGTGAAGGGCGACGCTCAGGCCTGGCCGAAGCCGGGCTACGCCGTCCTGATTCGGAGCAAAACGATGCGCTTCGGCGGGCGTTGAACCCGCTTGGTGAAGTGTCCGGTGGTGTTGTCGGGGACCTCTAGATGGTCGCGCCGCCGTCCACCACCAGGGCTTGGCCGGTCATGAAGGTTCCCGCTTTCGAGGCCAGGTAGACGGCCGCGCCGGCGATCTCGTCGGGCTCGCCGATGCGGCGCAGCGGCACGCCCTTGGTCGCGCGCTCCAGGGTGGCCGGATCGTCCCACAGGGCCTTGGCGAAGTCGGTCTTGATCAGGCCCGGCGCGATGCAATTGACCCGCACATTGTCGGGCCCAAACTCGTGCGCCAGGTTGCGGGCCAGCTGAAAGTCTGCGGCCTTGCTGATATTGTAGGCCCCGATGATGGCGTTGCCGCGCAGGCCGCCGATCGAGCTGATGATGATCACCGCGCCGTCCTTGCGCTCACGCATCTCCGGGGCGACCATCGAGATCAGCCAGTGATTGCTGATGATGTTGTTGTCGAGGATCTTGCGGAACTGGTCGTCGGCGATCCCGGCCAGCGGACCGTAATAGGGATTGGACGCGGCGTTGCAGACGCAGATGTCAATCTTGCCGAACGCCGCGCGGGTCTCGTCGACCAGCCGCTGCAGGTCTTCCTTGGCCGCGATGTTGGCGGGCACGGCGATAGCGGTTCCCGCGCCATGCCTGTTGTTGAGCGCCGCGGCCACCTCGTCGCAAGGCCCGGCCTTGCGCGACGAGATCACCACCTTGGCGCCATGCTCGGCCATCCGCTCGGCGATAGCCTTGCCAATGCCGCGTGAGCTGCCGGTGATGATCGCCACCTTGCCGGTCAGGTCGAAGAGGGTGGTCATGGCGATGGCTCCCAGGGCTTTCAAAACGATCGTTTGAATTGCCCATAGATTGGCCCTAGGCCAGCCCACCGGTCAAGCATCGACGAAATTTGCCGCCTCCGATGTCGGAGCCGAGACGCGCCGGCCGTCCTTCGGGCACAACACTAAAAATCCCTGGAGAGCGTCATGACCACCGACAACGCCAGCGACCGCGAACTCGTGCTGACCCGCGTCATCGACGTCCCTGCCGACAAGCTTTTCAAATGCTGGACGACGGCGGAACTGCTGCCCAAGTGGTTCTGCCCGCCGCCCTGGGTCGTGTCGCACGCCGAAATGGACGTTCGCACCGGGGGCAATAGCGTGATCACCATGAAGGGGCCGAACGGCGAAGAGGTCGTCAATCCAGGCGTCTATCTGGAGGTGGTCGAGAACCGCCGCATCGTGTTCACCGACGCCTTCACCTCGACCTGGGTTCCGTCACAAAAGCCCTTCATGGTCGGTATCGTCGAGTTTGAAGACCTGGGCGACGGTACGACCCGCTACACCGCCACCGCCCGCCACTGGACCGTCGAGGATCGTCAGACCCACGAGGCCATGGGGTTCAAGGAAGGCTGGGGGATCGCGGCCGATCAGATGACGGCGGTCGCGAAGACGTTGTAAGGCGACGCCTCAGGCGCACTTGTTCCAGCCGGCCATGTCGAGGTGGAAGTGGTCGTGATGCTGGGCGTTGTAGTCGGGGCTCAGCGTGGTCAGGAACACCCGGCAGGCTCCATCGCGCACCCGGTGCAGGAACTGCCCCTTGGGCCCGGGATCGTTCCAGTCGCGGGCCACGTACACCGTCTGGCCGTCGGCGAGCTTGAAGCCTGCCAGGTCGATCGCGTCGGCGCTGGCGTGCTCGCTGACCGGTCCCTCCGCCTTGCCGTACATGCGCCGGCACGAATAGGTGCCGTAGTGCTCCATCGACACTACACCCTGGCCCAGCACCTCATAGGCGGCCGGCTGGACCACCTGGCGCTCCCAGATCGACAGGGCCAGGGCCTCTTTACAAACCATGGGCGCATCTGTCGGTGACAGGGGCGCCATGCCGCTGTCGATGCGCAGGGCGTCGCGCACCACGCAGAACCCGCCATCGGTCTTTTCCGGCAGGTCCGCATAGGTCAGGCCAGCCTTGCGCAGGATGGCCCGACAGATCACCGGATCGCTGCCCGCCCGCGCCGCCTTGATCCGCGTGGCCATGCCCACCGGATCGACCACGCTGAGCGGCTTCCAGGGCAGGTGCTGGCGCGCGATGCTGCGATCGGCCACCAGGGCCATGATCAGCACCAGGACCCAGAGCAGGACGAGCGCCGTCAGGCCCGCCAGCCTGTTCTGGTGGCGCGTGCGATGCTCGACACGCGGATGGCGCGGGACGCGATAGGCCATGGGCGGGGGGGCGCTCGAAGGGTTAATGTTGCACCCAAGCATGACCACGGCGTGCGGTTCAACCGCCAAGGCTTGGCTAGGCGATCCCGAGAGGGCATGTAGCGCCTCCCTGGAGGTCCTTGATGCCCACGCCGAACAGTTGGCGCGCCCTGCTCAACGCCGAGATGGCGCCGCGCTTCGCCCTGCTGTGCCTGGGGATCTGGCTGAACGCCGCCGACACCCTGGTGACCGTGACGATCATGCCCAGCGTGGCGCGCGAGATCGGCGGCTACCAATATTTCGGCTGGTCGATCGCCGCCTTCCTGCTGGGCTCGATCCTGGCGGGGGCCTGCGCGGGCAAGCTTTCGATCCGCCTGGGCCTGCGCAACGCCACCGCCCTGGCCGGCCTGCTCTACGCCCTCGGCTGCGCCATGGGCGCGCTGGCCCCGGACTTTTTGACCTTCGTGGCCGGCCGCCTCGTTCAGGGCCTGGGCGCGGGGGCGATCGTGTCGCTGTGCTATGTGGCGATCAGCGCGATGTTCCCCGAGAGCCTTTGGCCCCGCGTCTATGGCGCGATCGCCGGGGTTTGGGGGGCGGCGACGCTGCTCGGTCCGCTCTGCGGCGGGCTGTTCGCGCAGGCGGGCTTCTGGCGCGGGGCGTTCTGGCTGTTCGTGGCGCAGGGCGTGATCTTCGTCGGCGCGGTGCTGGTCATGGTTCCAGCCGCGCCCAAGGCTCCGGCGGGTGGCCGAATCCCCGGACGCCAGTTGGCCCTGCTGGTGGTCGGCGTGTCGCTGATCGCCGCCGCCGGGGTCGTGCCGGGACATCTCACCGCCGGCCTCTGCGCGCTCTTCGGCGTGGCGGCCCTGGCGGCCCTGCTGCTGGTCAACGGCCGGGCCGAGGACCGCCTGCTGCCCCGCGCCGCCGGCGACCTGACCACCGCCACGGGGCTGGGCCTGATGGTGATCTTCTTCTGCGAGGCGGCGACGATGGGCTTCTCGGTCTATGGCCCGGCCTTCATCCAGGCGCTGCATGGCGCCAGCCCGTTGCTGAGCGGCTATGTGATCGGGGCCATCGCCGCCGGCTGGACGGGCTTCTCGTTCGCGGTGGCGGGGCTGAAGCCCAAGCACGAGGGCCAGGCCATCCGGCTGGGCGCGGCGGTCATCGCGGTCGGTGTCGCCTGGGGCGCGGTCGAGATGGTGCGCGGCGGGCTCTGGGGCGTGGTGGCGTCGATGTTCACCCTGGGCGCGGGCTTCGGGATCTGCTGGGCCTTCCTGGCCAAGCGGGTGATCGGCGGCGCGCCGGAGGGCGAACAGGCCCTGGCCTCGGCCGCCGTGCCCACCACCCAGCTGATCGGCGGCGCGGCCGGCGCGGCGGCGGCCGGGGCGCTGGCCAATGCGCTGGGGTTCGCCGGCGGGGTGACGCCGGCCAGCGGCCAAGCCCACGGCCTATGGCTCTTCGCGGCGTTCGCGCCGCTGGCGCTGGTGGGACTGGCGGCGGCTTGGCGGCTGGGGCGGGACTAGGCGTCCGAGAGGGTGATCCTTGCGACCGCCTCCGCGAGCGGATCGAGTTCAACGACCACGATGGACCAAAGAACCGAGAAGCTGAGATCATCGTAGCCGTGGGCGATGCGGTGACGAAGATTGATCGCGTCGCGCCAGTCGGCGTCCGGCGCCAGGGCTCGAACCGCTGTAGAAATCTTGGAAGCGTTTTCGCCGATGGCCAGCAGGTTCATGGCCACGGCGTCGCAAGCCAAGGGATCGGCCAGAAAAGCCGGCTGATCCATGCCGCGTGTGTAGAGCCGAATACCCCCGATCGCTGGAGCATGCGCGACAGATAGAGACTGTCGGCGGGATCACGCAAAGACGGCCTCGTCCATCACCCGTGCCTGGATCAGTTCATGCAGCCCATCCTGGGTAACCAGATCGACCGGCCGTCCGAATAAGGCCGCCAGATCGCGTTCCAATCTGAAGAAGCCAAAGCCCGGAAGCGTGGCGGGCCCGTACTCCACCAGCACGTCGACGTCGCTATCGGGCCCCGCCTCGCCCCGCGCCGTCGAGCCGAACACGCCGACCCGCTGGACGCCGTAACGATCCAACAGCGGCTTGGCCGCGCGCAATCTGGCAAGGGCGTCTTCGAGGGTCATGCCGAGACGTATAGCACGAAAGCGGAACGGGGCATTCGGTCCGGAAAGTAACTGCAGAATGCGTCGGCCAAGGCGATGTAAAGCCTTTCGCCCGTTTCGCAGCGGCGAGGATCCCCTCACGGCAACAGTCGCAGCACCCGCGCCGCCATGGCTTCGGCGACCTCCGCCGAAGCCGGCAGCCGGCCGTCGACGATCAGACCCGCCAGGCCGTGCACCAGCGACCAGCAGGTCAGCACCAAATCGTCTCGCCGCGCGGTATCGGCCTGCGGATAGGCGGCGGCGACCGCGCCGCGCAGCGCGTCCAAGGCCGGGGCGCTATCGCGGTCGAGATGCTCCAAGGCCACTGCCTTGGTGATCAACGGCCCGAACATCAGCCGAAACAGCGCCGGCTGGTCATGGGCGAACCGCACATAGGCGACGCCCTGGGCGATCAATCCGGCCCTGGCGTTCGGGGCGGCGGAGGTGGCCTGGTTCAACCGCGTCTCGAACTGGCGAAAGCCGTCTCCGGCCACGGCGGCCAGCAACGCGTCCTTGTCGGCGAAGTGGCGGTAGGGCGCCATGGCCGAGACGCCGGCCTCCCGCGCCACGCCGCGCAGCGACAGTTCGGAGGGCCCCATCCGGGTCAGCAACGTCTCGGCGGCCGCAATCAGGGCCGCGCGTAGATCGCCATGGTGATAGGGGGCCTTTGATGTTGACAGCGTACACATCCCGTCGCTATGTATACGCCATAAACATCAGGAGACGGCGTGATGCAATCCCAGGCCTCCACCGCCATGACGCGCGTCTCGGTCGATCTCTCGGCCTATCCCGACCTGGTGGTGATCTATCTGGGCATCCGCCTGAACCGCTGGCGCGGCCTCAAGGCCATGGTCGGCATCGGCCCGGACCTCAACCAGATCGTCCGCCACAAGCCAGACGGCCTGTTGGCCCACGAAAACCTGGTCTACGGCCTCAACCATTTCGGCATGCGGCAATATTGGCGCGACATGGACAGCCTGGAACGCTTCACCCGCAGCGCGCCGCACAAGACCTGGTGGCGTGACTTTCTCAAGGACGGCCAGGGCGTCGGCTTCTGGCACGAAACCTACCGGCGCAACGGCGGCATGGAGGCGATCTATCTCGACATGCCGCCCACCGGCCTTGCCCTGTTCGCCCCGCCCCTCGCCCCCGTCGGCCCGTTCATGACCGCGCGGGCGCGGGTGGAGGCCGGTGTCAGGTGAAGAACACGCTCTTTCAAGCCAGACCGGCGCAACGCCGACCCCGTGTTCCAGGGGCTCCCGAAATGAGTGTGTGTCCCTGTTTCCGACTTCTGGAATCCACTGGGAAGCGTGACCGAGCTGAACGGGATTTTCCCCGTCGCGCGCAGTGGCCGAGTAGTTGTTCCGCGAAATTTTACCGTAACGCTACCCGGAGTGGCCATTCTTCATCCCGTATAATTATCTAAAGATTCACTTTTTTGATCAGACGTTATAATATTCAGGCTTATAAATATAAATTCTCATAGATGGATTGCCCGGACGGGTGCTTAGCGTACAGGCCGAGAACGCCACATGCTTTCGCCGTTTCGAGTAATTCTCGTGACCAAAACCAGTCTTTTATATCCAAATCTTTAAATGCATGGATTTCAGGGCTTAATTTCTTAAAAATTACACCAGATGGAAAGTTTACCCTTATGGCAGAGACGCCAGGGACAGTTTCCTTGTAATGGACGGTGACATCCGAGGCATCAGGATCCACGGCCTCGATGAGGCGACCGGGCATAATGACATTCATGGGGCGCGCGAAGCCGTTGCCCTTTAACGTGGCCCGCCGTAGCTCCACGGCGTCAGGGTCAAGACCCTCGATTATTTCCAACGCCTTGTCAGACACTATGAAGATGTCCGCCGCCGGGGCATAAAAGTCGATGACTTCGCTCTCCTTGCCCCGAAAAGTCAGGTCAAAATCCGCCACGGCATCCAAGCCGCGATGTTGCTGGTATCGATTGCCCACGTACGGCGCCTCCATCATGGGAAGAGCATTTTCCCAGACCAGCAAATCTTGCCCGTAGTCGTAGTTCGCGTGGACGCTCATGAAGCGCCCGACAGGGTCCGCGGGCTGGATGCTTCGCGCGAACGTTCGTTTCTCACGAAGCTTCACAAGCCCGCGCATCTCGGAGATCGAAGGATTGGACATAGAGTTGATAGCTCCAAACTGTTGACCGTAACTGCCAGGCTGGGAGTCCAGCTGTGCGTCGCAAATGCACTCGACCCAATTGGCTCGTCGAGACCCCATAATCGTTGCGCTCTTGTGATTCACCGCTCCCGCCCGCCTTCCTTCACCCGCCGCGCCAACGGCGACAGCAGGAACCCAATAATCCGGCGCTCACCGGTCTTGATCTCGACGGTGGCCGCCAGGCCCGGAGCTAGCGGTACGCGTTGACCCTCGATCATGATCCAAGGTTGCAACAGCTTAACCATGGCGGGAAAGACGAGTCCTTCCTTTTCGTCCTGCACAGCGTCGCGGCCCACATGTTCGATCACCCCGTGCACAATTCCGTAGCGGGTGAACGGATAGGCTTCGAGCTTGACCTCGACGCTCTGGCCCTCGTGGACGAAGCCGGCGTCGCGGTTCTGGGCGCGGGCCTCGATGATCAGCTCGCCGCCCTTGGGCGCCAGCACCATCAGGGGATCGGCCGGCTTGACGACCCCGCCCAGGGTGTGGACCTGCATCTGCTGGATCACCCCGTCCTGCGGCGCGGTCAGCACGGTGAGACCTGCCTTGTCGCTGGCCTTAGTCAGTTCCTCGCCGGGCAGCCGGCGGTTGGCCTGCGCCTCGGTGAGAGCGCCCCGCGCCTGATCTCTCGGGACGCACGATCACCATCGATCCAGACGGCGGGCGCGACGGGTCAGCGACCAGTTCGCAACGCGCCCAGATCACTCTCCCAAGCCAGATGGCCGCGAAGTTCGCGGATGCCCCCTCAGGCCTCCGCCAGCGCCGCGGCCTCCACCAGCCGCACGACATCGCCCATGATTTCGGTGATCTTGAAGTCTTTCGGGGTGTAGATCCGCGCCACGCCCATCTGTTTCAGCACCAGGGCGTCGCCTTCGGGGATGATGCCGCCGACCACCACCGGGATGTGGCCCAGGCCCTCGGCGCGCATCACGCGGATGACCTCTTGCACCAGGTCCAGGTGCGAGCCTGACAGGATCGACAGCCCGACCACGTGGGCGCGGCCCTGCTTGGCGCGCCGGACGATCTCGTCGGGGGTCGAGCGGATGCCGTCATAGATCACTTCCATCCCACAGGCCCGGGCCCGGGTGGCGATCTGTTCGGCGCCGTTGGAGTGGCCGTCCAGACCGGGCTTGCCGACCAGATAGGTCAGGGTGCGACCCAGCACCTGGGAGACTCGCTCGACCTCGCGCTTCACCGATTCCACGTCTTCGGCGTCGCCGGTCGAGACCACCACCGCCACGCCGGTGGGGCCGCGATACTCGCCGAACACCTCGCGGAGAGCCCCGGCCCATTCGCCGGTGGTGACGCCGGCTCTGGCGGCGGTAATCGAGGGTTCCATAATGTTTCGGCCATCAGCGGCGGCGGCCTTGAGGTCAGCCAGGGCGGCCTCGGCGGCGACAGGGTCGCGGGCCGCGCGCCAAGCCTTGAGGCGTTCGACGACCCCGGCCTCCAGGCGCGGGTCGACGGTCTCGATGCTGCTCTCACCCGCCGACAACGGCGAGGCCTCGGTGTCGGTCCAGCGATTGACCCCGACCACGGTCATGTCGCCGGTCTCGACGGAGCGCACCCGCTTGGCGTTGGAGCCGACCAGTTCGCCCTTCATGTAGTCGATGGCGTTGGAGGCCCCGCCCATGGCGTCGATCAGCGCCAGCTGCGCCAAGGCGCCCGCCGACAGCTCGGCGACCTTGGCCTCGACCACGTGGGAGCCATCGAACAGGTCCTCGTATTCCAGCAGGTCGGTCTCGTAGGCCAGCACCTGTTGCAGCCGCAGCGACCACTGCTGGTCGAACGGCCGCGGCAGGCCGAGCGCCTCATTCCAGGCCGGCAGCTGCAGGGCCCGGCAGCGGGCGTCCTTGCTCAGCGTGACGGCCAGGGCCTCGATCAGAATGCGGTAGACATTGTTCTCGGGCTGCTGCTCGGTCAGTCCAAGAGAGTTGACCTGCACGCCATAGCGAAAGCGCCGGGCCTTCTTGTCCTGCACGCCATAGCGCTCCAGCAGGATATGGTCCCATAGCCGGGTAAAGCTGCGCATCTTGCAAAGCTCGGTGACGAACCGCACGCCGGCATTGACGAAGAAGCTGATCCGCGAGGCGACGATCTCGAAGTCTTCCTCGGGCACCTGGCCGCCGGCCTTGACGGTGTCGAGCACGCTGATCGCCGTGGCCAGGGCGAAGGCCAGTTCCTGCTCCGGCGTCGCGCCGGCCTCCTGCAGGTGGTAGCTGCAGACGTTCATCGGGTTCCACTTGGGCACCTCGATATAGCACCAGGCGATCATGTCGCCGATCAGCCGCAGGCTGGGGCCGGGCGGAAAGATGTAGGTGCCGCGGCTCAGATATTCCTTGATCAGGTCGTTCTGGGTGGTGCCCTGAAGCAGGCGACGGTCGGCCCCCTGCTCGTCGCCCAGCGCCACATACATCGCCAGCAACCAGGCGGCCGGGGCGTTGATGGTCATCGAGGTGTTGGACTGCTCCAGCGGGATCTGGTCGAACAGCTGGCGCATGTCGCCCAGGTGGCTGATCGGCACGCCAACCTTGCCGACCTCGCCGCGCGCCAGGATATGGTCGGCGTCATAGCCGGTCTGGGTGGGCAGGTCGAAGGCCACCGACAGGCCCGTCTGACCCTTGGAGAGGTTGGCGCGGTAGAGGGCGTTCGACTTCTCGGCCGTGGAGTGTCCCGCATAGGTGCGGAAGATCCAGGGCGCGTCCGGCGCGTGCTGGAACGGCTTGGTCGTCATCCTGCGCTTCCCGTTTATCGTTCTTGATTACCGCCGATCATGAACCGGGTTTTGCTGCGACGCAATATCGCAGGAGCGAAGGCGATCAGAAGGGTCGCTTGCCCGTCACAACCTCGAACCACAGCCGAAAGTCGCCGGCCAGGCTGTAGAGCGGATATTTGAACGTCGCCGGCCGGTTCTTCTCGAACACCAAATGCCCCACCCAGGCGAAGCCGTAGCCGATCAGCGGGGCGGCGATGAAGAACCGCCAGTCGACCAGAAACCCGCAGGCCAGGACGGCGATCACCAAGCTCGTTCCGACCACATGCAGCCGGCGGCTGGTGCGGTTGATGTGTTCGCTCAGATAGAAAGGGTAGAAGGCGGCGAAGCTGCGATATCGCCCGGGTTCGTCTTGCGTGCTCATGCCCGATGTTCCGCCCATAGGCTTGTCAGGGCAAGAACCGTGTGTCGCCTTGGCTGCCACCGGCGCCTGCCGCGCTCAACGCCAAACGATCGCAAGGTTGCGTAACAATCTGGCCTAGAATTCGCCGTGATCGAAGTATTTTAAGGCGTAACGTTAGCGCAGCACGAGGTCAAAAAGCGGCCTTCAGCGACCTAACGCCGCAGTGCCACCTCGCCGTTTCATCAACGCCACGGACGTGTCATTGTAGGGAACAACCTTTGGAGGCGAAACTTGAGCGAGGAAACCGAGGGCCGACGCCCTAATCCCGTGGACCTGCACGTCGGTGGCCGGGTCCGCATGCGTCGCAGGCTGCTGGGCGTCAGCCAGGAGCAGTTGGCCGATTCGCTGGGCCTGACCTTCCAGCAGGTCCAGAAATACGAGCGCGGCGCCAACCGCGTCAGCGCGTCGAAGCTGTACGAGATCGCCCGCACCCTGCAGGTGCCCGTGTCGTTCTTCTTCGACGGTCTGGCGGATCCCATGGACGGGTCGGAGATCGACGAAGTCGGTCAGAAGGCCGAGCGTATCGTCCAGGAATTCCTGACCACGCCCGAGGGCCTGGAACTGGCCGAGGTGTTCCCGAAGATCGGTCGCGGTCGCGTCCGTCGCCAGGTCCTCGATTTGGTTCGCGCCATGGCCGAAGAAGCCAGCCGCGCGGAAGAGGCCGCCTAACACCGGCCAAGATCTCGGATGTTTCGTTCAGGCCTCGGCGTTCACACGCCGGGGCCTGATCGCTATCGGGGGTCAGCTTGCCGAGACGCGGCCCTGAGCCGCCTGCCACATCCGCTTGGCGGTCTGTAGCGAAGCCGTCGCCAGGCCGCGCAGGTCGTGGCTGCGCACGATCCTCAGACCGAACTCGCGGTCCTTCTGCCAGATCACCTTGACGTCGTGGGCGTAGCCGCTGACGAGATCGACCAGTTGAACGGATTCAGGCGGCGTGGACCCCGACAGCATCTGGATGCGCAGGCCGCTCGCGGACTCGTCGCGGATCACGCAGTCCCAGGCGAAGGCGCCGCAGAGCACCTTGCCGGCATGTTGCATTATCGTGCGTGTACCAGCGCGCCGGTCTTGGGCCCCGCCAGAGCCGAACTTGGACATACACCTACCAACGCGCATCGATGTTAATCGGCGGTGCGCGCAGAGGGTTTATTTCCCGATGACCACGCCGCCTGAACGGACTCGCCGCTAAAATCTGTGGAAACCCAGAGGCTCGACCGTTATTTGGCCGGTAACCGGTCTGCGGCTAACGTGTCTGGGCGAGCCGGCGAAGAACGGCATGCGAGGAATCACAGGGGACGACTCCATGACCCACGGCGTGGCGCTGCTGGCGGACGTGACCGGGCGCGAACTGATCGTCGCCCTGGCCAAGCCGGGCGACAATCCGGGCGACCATCGCGTCCTGCCGTGCTCCACCGCGCTGGAACTGGAGGCTGGCCTTCGGTCGGTGGTGGCGGAACTGGCGACCGACGACCTGATCGGGGCGGCGGTCAGCGCGGCCGGGCCCGCGATCGACGGCTCCGTGATCTTGACCAGCACCGGCCTGACCATTTCCCAGGCTTGGCTGCGCAACGTCCTGCGCACGCCGCGGGTCTATCTGGTCAACGACTTCACCGCCTGCGCGATGGGGGCCCCAAAGGTGGCGGAAGCCTCGCTCGGCGTGATCCACCCCGGAAAGGCGGACCGCAACAGCGCCATCGCGGTGCTGGGACCCGATATTGGACTGGGCGTGGCGGCCCTGGCTCCGTTGCGAGGCGACGGCTGGCTAGCCGTTCCCAGCGAGGGCGGCCACATGGACTTTTGCCCGCTGGAGGCGCGCGAAGCGGCGGTCTTCTCGGCCATCCGCGTTCGTCATGGCGATATCTCCGCCGAACGGCTGCTGTCCAAGGAAGGATTGAGCGACATCCACGCCGCCCTGGCGAGCGAAGACCCCACTTACCGGCCTAAAGATGACAACGCTGTCATCAGCTTGGCGCGGTCGGGCGACGCGGTCGCGCGTGAGGCGCTCTCGATCTTCAGCGGCCTGCTGGGCGGTTTCGCCGGCGACATGGCCCTGCTGTTCGCCGCCCGGGGCGGGGTGTTCCTCAACAGCCCCCTGCTGGAAGAGATCGGCGATTTGCTGGACCAGGAGGCCTTTATCCGTCGCTACCGCGCCAAGGGCCGGATGAGCCACTACGTGGCCGACCTGCCGGTGTTCATCATGCCGGGTCGCCCCGCCCTGCTGGGTCTGTCGAGCCTGTTCACAGCCAGCGACATGCGCTACGCGGCCTCGGACGTGAAGTTCTTGGACTGCTGACAGGCGGCGGGGACCAGCAAGCCGCGCCCCGCCCACCGCTCTACGCCTTGGGCGTGGTGGCGATCGACCATTTGACGCCGTAAGGGTCCTTCAACTGGCCATAGCGGTCGCCCCAGAACATCAGCTGCGGCGCCATCAGGGTCTCGGCGCCCGCCTTGATCGCGCGCTCGAACCAAGCGTCCACGTCGTCGACCTGTAGATGCAGGGTGAAGGCGCCGGGGGTTTTGAGCGCATAGCCGTGATCGGGATAGGCGTCGCTGAGCATCACCGAATTGCCATTCATGCGCAGATGGATGTGCATGGTCCGCCCCTGCTCGTCGGGCTCGAAGCGAGACAGATCCTCGGCCGCGAACGCCTTGACGTAGAAATCCGCCGCCGCGCTGGCGTTGCTGGACTGCAGACAGGGAACCACGCCGCCGACGACGGGCGGGCTGGCGGCGAGCTTTTCGAGTTGCCGGTCGCTCATGGTCGTTTTTCCTTGGATCGAGGCCTGATCTGAGGACGAACCGGGCCATGCGGACCCGACATCACCGGAGGATTTTTCCGCAGCTTGCCTAGCTGGCCGCGCCGTCGCGCTCCAATCGGTCGAGATGAAGCCGGATATGGGTGGCCTCGGCGGGGGTGTTGGCCAGGGCGATCGCCTGGTCGAACGCCGCGCGGGCCTCTTCGCGCCGGCCCAGCTGGAAAAGCAGCCCGCCCCTCAACCCGAAGAAGTAGAAATAGCCCGACAGCTTGGCGGCCAAGGGCTCGATCATCGCCAGGGCCGCCCCTGGCCCCGCGACCTTCGCCACGGCCACGGCGCGATTCAAGGTGACCACCGGCGACGGCGCCAGTTGCTCCAGGTCGCCATACAGCAGGTCGATCCGCGCCCAATTGGTCGCTTCGGGGCGCGGCGCGCGATCGTGCTCGGCGGCGATCGCGGCCTGAACCAGATAAGGGCCTGGCCGGCGGTGGCGGACGGCCTTGTCGATCAAGGCCAGCCCCTCGTCGATCATCCGGCGGTTCCACAGGCTTCGATCCTGGTCCTCCAGCAACACGACCGCCCCCTCGGTGTCGAAACGGGCCGCCGCACGAGCGTGCTGCAGCAGCAGCAAGGCGGTCAGGCCCATGACCTCCGGCTCGCCCTGAAACAGGCGCAGCAGCAGCCTTGCCAGGCGAATGGCCTCGTCGCACAGCGAGCCCCTGGTCGCGGCCGCCTCGCCGCTGGCCGAGTAACCCTCGTTGAAGATCAGATAGATCATCGCCGCCACGGCGTTGAGCCTCGTCACTCGCTCCGCCGCGTCCGGCGCGCCGAACGGTACGCCCGCCGCGCCGATCCTGGCCTTGGCGCGGGTGATACGCTGCTCCATCGCCGATTCTCCGACCAGAAAAGCGCGGGCGATCTGGCGAACATTCAGGCCCGAGACAATGCGCAAGGCGACCGCCACCTGCTGGGTGGCGGTCAGGTCTGGGTGGCAGCAGATGAACAGCAGCCGCAGCACGTCGTCGCGATAGTGGTCGCCGTCCAGCCGCTCGACCAACGAGGCCTCGGCGTCTTCGAGGTCGGAGATCAGCGCCTCGGCCGGCAGAGGCGCCGACTTGCTGCGCTTGCGCACCCCATCCAACGCGGCGTTTCGGCCCACCAGGATCAGCCAGGCGGTCGGGTCGCGCGGTGGCCCATTCCCTGGCCAAGCCTTCAGGGCGCGCAGGCAGGCGTCCTGGAAGGCTTCCTCCGCCGTGTCCAGGTCGCGAAAATACCGCAGCAGCGCCGCCACGGCCTGGGGCCGGGCCGCGGTCAGGGCGGCGTCGATCCATGCCCCGTCGAGACTGCAGCCGCCCATGCTCGCCATGTCGCTCATCCGAGAGCCGCCTTCATCGCGCGGCTCGGCCCGACCTGGACCGCGACAGGCCGAAAAAGGCCGATCGGCCGCACTTCAAAGGCCCCGCCGCTGGCATTGGCCGTGGCCAGTTGCCGCGCCACATCGATCGCCGCCTCCAGCCCTTCGCACTCGATCACATGGAAGCCCAGCAGCTGTTCCTTGGTCTCGGCGAACGGCCCGTCGATCACCAGATTCTCGCGACCCTTGCGCAGGGTGACGGCGCTGGTGGTCGGTAGCAGCCGGGCGACGGGGCCAAGCCAGCCCTTGCGGACCAACGCCTGTTCAACCTCCGCCAGCCGCGCCATCACCGCGTCGTCCTCCGCCTGGGTCCACGATCCGACCATGTCTTCGGCGTCGTAGCAAAGGATCGCGTAGAGCATGGAACAGACCGCCTCTCGCAACCAGGACGATCCGCGCGCCCGGCATCCGACATGGCGTTCTGGAAAAGGCCGCGAAATCCTTTTGCGGCCAGGCTTGGACGATCAAATTACCGACACGAACCTGCGCTAACCGGTCGCACGGAGGCGAGAAAATCGTCCACTGCGTGAGCGTCGCAATCCTTTTTCGCCTTCGGGACGCAGGCGGAATTGACGGGCGCGAGCTGGCGCAACTGCGGTCAACGCCGCCCGTTCAAGGCGGGGTAAGGCGGCTGGCGAAATCGCGGCGGGCGTTGGGAAACACCGCTTGGTGGCTGGGGGCGGGATTGAACCGCCGACCTGTGGGTTATGAATCCACCGCTCTAACCATCTGAGCTACCCAGCCCGCGCGAAGCGGAGGCGGGCTTATATGCGCAAAGCGGGGGCGGCTTCAAGCCCGTCCGAGCATCAGATCGAGCACCGCGCCAAGTCGCCGCTCAAGGCTTTCCGGACCATAGTCAGCCAGCACCTTTGCGCGCGCCGCGACGCCCAGGGCCACGGCCCTGGACGGCGCGGCGATCAACCCCGCCAGGCTGGTGGCCAGGGCGGCGGCGTCGCCCGGGGGGACTAGCCGGCCATCGACGGCTTCGGCGATCATCTCGACCGGACCCGGAATGGCGCTGGCCGCGACCGGCAGGCCGACGGCCATGGCCTCCAGCAGCACCAGCGGGAAGCCTTCCTGGTGAGACGGGAAAGCAAAGACGTCGCCGGTGGCGAGAAAGGCCGAGACGTCGTCACGCCAGCCGACCAGGCGCACGCGCTCGGCCAGACCGTGCTGGGCGATCAGCCCTTCCAGCTTGCCGCGTTCATCCCCCTCGCCGGCGATCTGCGCCTCGAAGGCCACGCCTTCGTCGCGCAACAGGGCCAGGGCGGCGATCAGAATGTCGAAGCCCTTCTTGGGATGCAGACGGCCGGCGGCGACGATAAGCGGCGGGCGGTCCATCCCTGAGAAAGGCGCCGCCAGAAGCGTCGGGGGCCGGACGGCGTTGGGCACGAAATGGACGCGGTGAGCGGGCGCGCCGCGTTCGATGGCGAGCCGCGCCAAATGCTGGCCGACGCAGAGATAATGCGTCCGGGTGGTGTCGATATCGAAGGCCGGCTTGTGCACGCAGACGGCCAGCACGGCCTTCGCCGGCGCGACCTTGGCCATCAGGCGGGCTGGACGCTGGCCATGGCTAAGGATCAGGTCCGGCGCCGCGGCTTTCACCAGCTTGCGAGCCGCGCCCAGGGTGATGGGGTCCCAGTCGGTATGGGCCGGCATCGTCGCCAGGGCCGGAACGCGGCCATGCTCTTGGGCCGCGACCCTGCCCCCGGTCCGCACCACACCCGTGGCGACGCCGCCGTCGGTCGCCGCATAGGCTTCGAGGATGGGCTGGTAGTCGAGAAACACCTGCTCCAGGCCACCCAATCCCTTGCCCAACATGGCGTGCAGGATGGCGATCAAGGCGGGCTCCGTCTCTGGCGAGGCCGGACCTTCGTCGGGGGCGCGCCGCAAGTCAACGCCTGGAGCCCTGGGTCTCCCCGCCTGGAAGGCGGAGCCTGCTGGTCGGCGGGCTCAAGGGCTAACTCGCGCGCCTGACCCTCGAGCTCGCTCCACCGATCGACTCGCGACCGCCTCCTCCACAGAGTGAGCCTGCTATTTCGGCTTGCCCTTGCGTGCGTCCCAGAGGCTCGCCGCCAGTGACGGCTTGCCCTTCAGCAGGGTGGCGGCGGCCATGCCGGCCATGAACGAGGCGGTGGGATGGGCCTGGATCATCGCCACCACGCGCTCGTCCAGCGGCGGCTGGCGGGTGCGGGCGATGTGGCTCTTCTGCGCCAGCGCCCACACCGTCACCGCCAGGGCGGCTGTCGCGGCGACGATGGTATAGGCCCATGCGGCCCCGACCCACTGACTGAGAAAGGCGAACACCGCCATCGCCGTCGCCACCGCGGCGATCGCGGCCGCCATGATCAGACCAACCCCCGTCATTAATCGCGAGATCAGTCTATCGATGAAGTCGTCAAGCATATCGCCCTCCTGAAAAGCCAAGACGCCAACGCATGAAGTGGAACTTGGTCGCAAAGCGGCCTTACACGGCCAGCCGTAGGGCGACCTCTTCGCCGATGGCCAACGAACTGGTCAGGCCAGGGCTCTCGATGCCAAACAGCGCCATCAGCCCCACCAGGCCGTGGGTGTCGGCGCCGCGCAGCTGGAAATCGGGCTGCGGATCGTTGGGGCCATGCAACTTTGGCCGGACGCCGGCATAGTCGGCGGTCAGCAGGTCTGCCGGCACGTCGGGCCAGAACTTGCGGATATAGGCGGCGAACACCGCAGCCTTGGCGGGATCGACCGAATAGTCGGGAGCCGGCACATATTCCAGGTCGGGTCCGAACACCGCCTGACCGCCCAGATCGTTGCGATAGTGGGTGCCAAGGGCCCCATGGATCGGCGGCGGATAGATCAGCCGCTGGAACGGCGCCTTGGCCGCCAGCCGGAAATAGACGCCCTTGCCGAAATGGGCCTCCGGGATCTGGTCCTTGGGAAAGCCTTCGATGTTGGCCGCCACCGCCTGGGCCGACAGGCCGGGGGCCGTGACCAGCAGGCGACAGGTCAGGGTCGCCGCCTCGGGACCGCCGATCCGCACAGTGAAGCCGCCGCCGGCCAGGGGGGTCGCGCCCTCGAACGGCGTATTGATCACAACCGCCCCGCCGGCCGCCTCGACCTCGCCCTGCAAGGCCAGCATGTAGTCGTGGCTGGCGAAGACGCCGCTCTCGGGCGACAGCAGGGCGGCGTGAGCGTTGAGACCAGGCTCCAGGGCGCGGGCCTGGGCGCCGGTCAAGCGCTCCATGCCCTCCACATCATTGGCCAGGGCCTGGTCGTAGATCGTCGCGAGTTGCTCGAGTTCGGACTCCTGGGTCGCCACCACCAGCTTGCCGCACTTCTTGTAGTCGAGGTGATGCTTGTCGAGGAAAGCGTAGAGCAGCCGCCGCCCCTCGACGCACAGCCGCGCCTTCAGCGAACCGGTCGGATAGTAGAGCCCGCCGTGGATCACCTCGGAATTGCGCGACGACACACCTTGGCCGATGTGGCCCTCGGCCTCCAGCACGGCCACGGCCAGCCCGCGCTGGCTCAGGGCGTAGCCGCAAGCCAGGCCCACCGCGCCAGCCCCCACCACGACGGCGTCGAAATCGAAGTCTTGGATCATTTGAGGGACGCCGCGTGCTTCATGGCGCGAATGCGCACGAGGCGATCCGAGACCGAAGAGAAGATGATGAACGGTCCGTATGGAATGGCTCGCCAGTCCTTGCGGTTGCGCAGATTGACCGGGGCCGCGAACGGAAAATCGACGACGCGCTCGCAACGATCCAGCAATTCATCGAGATAGCGCTCGGCTCGGCGCGGCCAGGACTGCCTTCGGCAACATAGGCCAGAGCGGACAGCAGATCGCGTCGCGCGCCCGCCGTGATCGCCAGCCGCCGCCTCACCCGCGCGACGCATCCAGGCGCTCTTTCAGACCCGCGCGAAGCTCGGCGAAGAAACCTTCCGCGTCGACGTCGGTCGAGGGATCATCCTCGGCCTCAAGCTCGTCGAGGAAGCGCTCAAGCTTTTCGGAGCCGCCCATGACCTCGGCGGCGCGCCGATAGTTGAGTTCGGCCAGTTCCGCGCTGACCGCTTCGTCGAGCGACGTGAACTCGCCACGCTCGACACGCGCCTGCAGATCGAAGGCGTCGTCCGGCGTCAGGGTCACGGCGACCGGGGCGGGATGGACCGGCTTGTTCATGGGCCGAGCCTATCACGAAGGCAGAAACTCGCCAGTCATCAGCGCGTCAAGCGCTGCGTGGAAAACGTCATCACGATCCCGCCGATCGGCCCAGACGCTTTGTTCCCTACCCCTCCCACTGCGACCACAGCGCCGCAGCGTCCGCCTTGGCCTTGACCACCGAGGCGTCCTTGACGTGGCCGTAGCCGCGGATGTTCTGCGGGACCGCCGCGATGCGGGCCGCGATCGGCAGGCGTTCGGGCGTGAGCCCGCCGGTCAGGCGGTCAAGGGTGAGTTCGTAGTCGGCGATCAGGCCGCGCTCCATCCTGCGCTCCTCGGTCCCGCCGAACAGGTCGAGCGGCCCGCCACGCAGGCCCTTCATCTTGGCCATGATGGGGAAGGCGTAGTCGAGCATCCACCCGCCGAAAGCCATCTTGCGCGGCCGGCCGTCCTTGTCCTTGGCGCCGATGATCGGCGGAGCCAGCCAGACCTTGGCCTTGCCGCCCTTGAAAGTCCCGGCCAATTCGGCCTTGAAGCGACCGTCCGTATACAGACGGGCGACCTCGTACTCGTCCTTGTACGCCATCAGCTTGTGCAGATTGACCGCCGCCGCGCGGGTCAAGGGCAGGCCCCCAACGGAGTCGGCGCCTTCGCCGCCATCGGCGCCTTCGCCGCCATCGGCGACCTCGGCGGCGCGGACCTTGGCGACCTTGGCGGTGTAGCGATCGGCATAGGCCTGGTTCTGATAGGCCACGAGGTCGGCCGTGCGCTTGGCGATCAGTTCGTCCAGCGACATCGTCTCCGGCGTCGGCACATCGGCGTCGCCCCCCTGCTGGCTTGAGGGCCCCATCGCGGCCGGGTCATGCGCTACGCGGCGACCCAGCTCGAAGGCGGCGAGGTTGGCGTCGTAGTCGACGCCATTCAGCTTGATCGCCCGATAGACCGCGCGGCTGGACAGCGGGATCACCCCGCGCTGCCAGGCGAAGCCGACCATGATCATGTTGGCGAAGATGGCGTCGCCGAACTGGGTCTCGGCCAGGTGCTGGGCCGGACAGGAGTCGAAGGTCTTGACCGCGCCCTTGATACGCCGGGCCATGGCGCTTGAGTCGAACCGCACGTCGCGGCTGGTGACGAAGTCGGCGGTGGGCGCAAAATCGCTGTTGCCGAACGCGCGGGTGCGGTCCTTGGCGTATAGCGACAGGCCCTCCGGCGAGGCCGCCACCAGCATGTCGCAGGCGATCAGCACGTCGGCGCTGGCGGCGGGCACGCGGCCGCCGACCACGGTGTCCTCGGTCTCGCCGATCTTGACGTGGCTGAACACCGAGCCGCCCTTCTGGGCCAGGCCGGTCATGTCCACGACGCTGCCCGCTCGACCGTCGACATGGGCGGCCATGGCCAGGATCGAGGCCACGGTGGTGACGCCCGTGCCGCCCACGCCAGTGAAGATGATCCGCCGCACGCCGTGGAAGTCGCTGAATACCGGTAGCGGCGTGGAATCGGCCGTCAGGGTCGGGGCCTTCTTGGCCTTGGTGCTCTCGGCGCCCTCCAGGGTGATGAACGACGGGCAGAAGCCGTCGACGCAGCTGTAGTCCTGGTTACAGGACGACTGGTTGATCTTGCGCTTGCGGCCGAACTCGGTGTTCAGCGGCTCCACTGACACGCAGTTGGACTTGATCGAGCAGTCGCCGCAGCCCTCGCAGACCAGGGGATTGATGAACACCCGCTGGGTCGCCTTGGCCATGGTCCCGCGCTTGCGGCGACGGCGCTTCTCGGTGGCGCAGGTCTGGTCATAGAGCAGCACCGTGGTGCCCACCGTGTCGCGCAGCATCTTCTGCACGCTCATCAACTCGGACCGCGGGAAGACCTCCACGCCGGGGGCTAGATCCTTGACCCCTTCGTAGCGCTTCAGCTCATCGACCACGATCACCGTCCTGGTGACGCCTTCACTGGCGAGCTGCCGAGTGATCTGAGCAGGGGTGAAGCCGCTTTCGGCCTGCTGCCCTCCGGTCATGGCCACCGCATCGTTGAACAGCAGCTTGTAGGTGATGTTGGCCTTGGCGGCGATCGCGGCCCGGATGGCCAGGGAGCCCGAGTGATTGTAGGTGCCGTCGCCCAGGTTCTGGAAGACGTGCTTCTCGGTGGTGAACGGCGCGGCGCCCACCCAGGTCAGGCCCTCGCCGCCCATGTGGGTGTTGAGGTCGGTCGAGGGATCGTTGAAGCCGGCCATGTAGTGGCAGCCGATCCCGGCCAAGGCCCGCGAGCCCTCGGGCAGCTTGGTCGAAATGTTGTGCGGGCAGCCCGAGCAGAAGAACGGCTTGCGCTGCTGGTCGGCGGCCAGGCTGACAGCGGCGACGCCGGCGGCCGAAACGCGGTTCAGATAGGCCTGGGCCCGCTCCATGTGCGGCCCTTGCGGCAGGCGGTCATAGATGGCCAGGGCGATTTCGGCGACCGACAGCGAGCCCAGCTCCGACAGCAGCGGGTGGCCGTGCTCGTCCAGCTTGCCGATGATCCGGGGACGGGCATGGGCGGGCAGGTCGTAAAGCGCAGCGCGGGCCTGCGGCTCGATCAGCCCGCGCTTGTGCTCGATGACCATCAGGATCTCGAGACCGGCGGCGAAGCTGCGCATGCCCAGCGGCTCCAGCGGCCAGGGCATGCCGACCTTGTAGATCGAGACACCCAGGTCCGACGCTTCCTCGAGGCTCATGCCCATGGCGGTGAAGGCTTCCAGCACGTCCTTATAGGCCTGGCCCTGGCAGACGATGCCGAGGCGGGCCTTGCCGACCCGCACGTGCCCCCCTTTTCCATACAAGCCGCCCAGCACGACCCGGTCGATACGGTTGGCGCGGGCGAAGGCCAGGGCGGCGGGCAGCTTGTGGAGGCGGAGGCGACGCTCCTTCTCCATCGGCTGGTCCTTCAACCGGATCCCCAAGCCGCCGGGCGGCATCGGGAAGTTCTCGGGAATGATGATCTTGTGCCGGTCCAGCGAGACGTCGATGGTCACGCCCGAGTCCATGGTGTCAGCCAGGGCGATCATGCCCGTCCACAGGCCCGAGAACCGCGACATCGAAATGCCCATCAGGCCGTAGTCGAGCACCTCCTGGACGTCGGCCGGTGACAGCACCGGCATCTCGAAGTCCTGGAAGGCGAACTCCGACTGCGACGGCAAGGTCGAGCTCTTGCAGCCATGGTCGTCGCCGGCCACGGCCAGCACGCCGCCCGTGGGGAAGGATCCGGCGAAATTTGCGTGCTTGAAGACGTCGCCGGTGCGATCGACGCCGGGCGCCTTGCCGTACCACATGCCGAAGACCCCATCATGGGTGGCGCCGGGGAACAGGTTGGCCTGCTGGCTGCCCCACACAGCGGTGGCGGCCAGGTCCTCGTTGAGGCCCTCCTTGAAGACCACGTCGTGGGCGGTGAGAAGTCCCGACAGGCGAGCGGCCTGCTGGTCCAATCCCCCCAGGGGCGAGCCGCGATAGCCCGACAGGAAGCCGGCGGTGTTTAGCCCATTGCGGGTGTCGAGACGCTTGCGGTCGAGCAAAACGCGGAGCAGCGCTTGCACGCCAGTGATGAAGGCGCGGCCATCTTCGAGCACATATTTGTCGTCAAGCGTGACTTCCGAGTGCCGCATAGCAAAAATTTTCCTCGTGGGTCTTCTCGCCCGCTCAGCAATATCTTATAGAAGCGGGGAAATTGTTTGCCCAAGGCTTGCCCGACTCAAGGCCGCTTTCGGCACGATCGCCGCGCTAAATGACCTCTGGGGGAGGAATTCTTGTCCGAACAACTCGACGCCGTGGATGCCAAGATCCTCGATCTCATCCAACACGACGCCGGACTGTCTGTCGCGGAGATCGCGGAGCGAGTCGGGCTGTCTTCCAGCCCGTGTTGGCGCCGGATCAAGCGCCTTGAGGACGCGGGCGTCATCCAGCGCCGCGTGACCATCCTGGACCGCGAAAAGCTGGGCCTGGGCTTCGAGGTCTATTGCACCGCCAAGCTCTCGCTGCCGACCAAGGAAAACCTCGAGGTCTTTGAACAGGCCGTCGGCAAGTGGGCCGAGGTGGTGCAGTGCGCCACCGTCACCGGCGCCGCCGACTACGAGCTGCGCATCGTCACCCGCGACATGCGGGCCTTCGACGAGTTCCTGCGCGACAAGCTGCTGTCGCTGGGCCTGGTGTCCAACATCGAGAGCCGGATCGTCATCCGCGGCGTCAAGAACTCCACCGCAGTGCCGCTGGGGCTGGTCAGCCCGTATGTCAGCCCGCTGAGCTGACCGAAAGGCTCGGCAATAGCGAAAATTGCTATATATTGGCATTGCCCCTTGGAGCGACGCCATGAACGTGTCCTTGACAACCGAACTTGAGCGCCGGATCGCCGAGAAGGTGGAGTCCGGCCTCTACACCACCGCTAGCGAGGTCGTACGGGAAGGTCTGCGCCTGCTGTTCTCCGCCGACTCACTTCGAGCCCAGCAACTTGAGCGCTTGAACGCGGACCTTCAGCTCGGCCTCGACCAACTGGATCGAGGCGAAAGCATCACGGGCGAAGAGTTGGCCCGCGAACTGGACGCCCTGCTGAAATCGGCGTGACCGCCTACTCGGTCTCCTCGGCGGCGCGGCAGGATCTGTTGGATATCGTCAGCTATATCGCTGCTCGCGATATTGACGCCGCGACAAAGGTTCGAGACGCCCTGCTGACCGCTTTCGACCGCCTGGCGAGACGCTCAGCCCTGGGCCACGCCCGGCCCGACTTAACCAGGCTTCCCCTAAGGTTTTGGAGCGTCGCCGGTCGCTACAGCGTGGCCTATCGCGGCGATGGCGGGTCCGTGGAGATCGTTCGCGTCTTCGGCCCGGGCAGGGACATCGCCTCGCTTCTGCGCTGAGCTTCACCTCCGATTTCTTCTAGAATCCCCTCGCCTCCCCATTCACACTAACCTCTCCACCACCTCGGAGCCCTCCCATGATCGACCTCGTCATCGACCGGCGCCGCAAGGATCTCGGCGGGTTCGAGGTGGGGCGCGTCCTGCCCTTTCACAGCCGGCGGATGGTGGGGCCGTTCACCTTCTTCGACCACATGGGGCCGGCCCGGTTCGAGCCCGGCTTCCCGCGCAATGTCGATGTCCGGCCGCATCCGCATATCGGCCTGTCGACCCTGACCTATCTGTTCGAGGGCGAGATCACTCACAAGGACAGCATCGGCTCCAATCTGCCGATCCGTCCGGGCGAGGTCAACTGGATGACGGCCGGCAGCGGCATTACCCATTCCGAACGCTTCGAGACCTTGCGCCGCGACGGCGGCGTCATGCACGGCATCCAGGCCTGGGTCGCCCTGCCGGACGGCCAGGAAGAGGTCGATCCCGCCTTCTCGCATCATCCCCGCGACCAGATGCCGGTGTTCGAGGACAAGGGTCTGAAGGCCGCCCTGGTGGCCGGCAAGGCGTTCGGCGCCTCGGCCCAGGTGCCGGTGTTTTCGCCGCTGTTCTACGTGCACTGGGAAATGGCTGCGGGCGCCAAGGCCGGACTGCCGGCCGAATATCCCGAGCGCGCCGCCTATGTGGCCACCGGCAAGGTCGAGGTCGAAGGCCAGACCCTGCACGCCGGGCAGATGGCGGTGTTCAAGCCGGGCGACACCATCGTCTTCGAAGCGCTTGAGCCGTCGACCGTGATGCTGCTGGGCGGCGAGCCGGTCGGCCCGCGTTTCATCGAATGGAACTTCGTCTCCTCGTCCAAGCACCGGATCGAGCAGGCCAAGGCCGACTGGCGCGCCCAGCGCATGAAGCTGCCTGACCTGGACGACCAGGAGTTTACCCCCCTGCCCGAGCCGGTTCCGCCGGCCCAGCCGATGTCCTAAGCCCCGCGACCAAGGTCGGGGACACGCCCAAGGGCATGTCCCCGACCTGCGGCGTCACGATCCCCGTTGAATCTCCCCGCCTCGAGCGCCCATAAGGTCTCCATGACCGATCTCGCGCTCGAAACCTTCGTCCGTGGCCTGCCCAAGGCCGAACTTCACATGCATATCGAGGGCAGCCTCGAACCCGAGCTGATGTTCGAGCTGGCCGCGCGCAACGGCGTCATCCTGCCGTTCAAGACGGTCGAGGAGGTCCGCGCCGCCTACGACTTCTCCAACCTGCAGGACTTCCTGGATATCTATTACCAAGGCGCGGGCGTCCTGCTCACCGAGGCCGATTTCAAGGACCTGGCCCTGGCCTATTTCCGCCGGCTGGCGGCCGATGGCGGCACCCATGCCGAGATCTTCTTCGACCCCCAGACCCACACCGATCGCGGCGTGGCGTTCGGCACGGTGATCGCCGGGCTGACGGCCGGCATGGTCGAGGCCGAGGCGACGCTGGGCATCAGCTCCAAGCTGATCCTCTGCTTCCTGCGCCACCTGGACGAAGCCGCCGCCTTCGCCACCCTGGAAGAGGCCAAGCCCTATCTCGACAAGATCGCCGGGGTTGGCCTGGACTCCTCCGAAGTCGGCCACCCGCCCGCCAAGTTCGCCCGTGTGCTGCAGGCGGCGCGAGACCTGGGCCTCAAGCTGGTGGCGCACGCCGGCGAGGAAGGCCCCCCGGCCTATGTCTGGGAAGCGGTCGATATCATCAAGGTCGACCGCATCGACCATGGCAACCGGGCGCTGGAGGACGACTGCCTGACGGCGCGGCTGGTGCAGGACGGCACGACGCTTACGGTCTGCCCGCTGTCGAACCTGAAGCTGTGCGGGGTTTCGGATCTGAAGCATCACCCGCTGAAGCGAATGCTGGATCTGGGGCTGAAGGCCACGGTCAATTCCGACGATCCGGCCTATTTCGGCGGTTATCTGCTCGAGAACTACATGGCGACGGCAGAAGCCATCGGCCTGACGCGGGATGAGCTGATCACCCTGGCCAAGAACAGCTTCACGGGGTCGTTCCTGGACGAGGCGGAGAAGGCCGAACGGGTGGCGGGAATCGACGCCTATGTGGGATCACACCCACTTGCCCCCACCTGACCGCTTCGCGGTCTGTCCGCCCCCATGGGGGGCGGAGCTCAAAAGCGCGGGGCTCTTCTCCCTCTGGGGGAAGACGATCGCGAAGCGATCCCTAGGGGGCAAGTGTTCGCCGCTAGAGCGCCCGGCGCACCGCGTCCGCCAACTCGTCCAGCTCGGCGATGCCCAGATCCGCGCTGAACGGCAGGCTCAGCACCGAGTTGGCCAACCGATCGGCCACCGGCGTCTCGTCGCGGGCGGCGTGGCCCGGGCCGACGGCGTTGGTGGCGTAGCCCATTTCGGCCAGCTTGGCGGCCACGGAGGGCGCCGCGCCCTCCTGCAGGCTGACGACCCAGGCGTCGGACACCCAGCTCATCCCCCAGCCCGGCTGAAAACCGATCGGCGCGCCCAGGAGCAGCATCCGCAGGCGCTGGGCGGCGGTGGCCAGGCGCAGGCGCTGGCCCGACCAGGCGTCCAGACCCGCGTCACCGGAAAAGGCCGGCGCATCAAGGCGGGCGACGAAATCGGCGTCCTCGCAGGCCACGAACACCCCGCGACCGCCGGGCATGCCGACCACCACGGGAACGGGGGCTTCCATCACCACGTCGAAGCCCTCTGCGGCGTCGACGACGATCGGCAGGCCCGTCTCGATGTGGAACGCGGCCCAGGCCGTCATGTCCGGCGCTCGGCCAAAGGCGCAGGTGGGGACAATGGCCTCGATCGGCGGCGGAGCCTCACCCAGTCGCTCGCGCAGGTGGGCGGGGTCGAACATCCAGCTGTAGGGATCCACATCGACCAGCCACGGCCGGAGACCGGCGGCGGCGATGCCCTGAAGCGTGGCGGCCGAGGCCAGGGCGGGAACGATGCAGACGCCGCCGCGACGCGCGCCGGCGGCGGCCAAGGCGGCGGCCAGGGCGGCGACCCGGGTCGAGACCGCGCGGACGGCGGTCGGACGATCGAATCGGTCGGCCAGCTTGGCGTCCAGGCCCGGCGTCAGGCCCTGGCGCAGCAAATGCTCGACGGCCGCGAAGTCGACGGGCACCCCGCGCTTGACGAGTCGCTCGCGCTTGCTGACCTGGCCCGAGGGCGCGGCTTGGGACTGAGGCTGCATCAGGATTACGTTTCCGACGAATCCGGCTTTGCCACACGGCATCACCTTATGGTTAAGCAAACGTATCGAGTGACTCGGATGATGCGCATGCGGCGCGCCGTCGCGGCATTTTTGGCGCCGGAATCTTTGACCTAGGCAGAAGCCGTCCATTCGTCGCGCAGTTCGCGCTTCAGAACCTTGCCGATATGACTGCGGGGCAAGGATTCCACGAGACGCAGGTCGACCAGTCGCTGGGTCTTGCCCAGCCGAGCATTGACCCAGTCCCTCAACCCCGCCGCGTCGATTCGCGCATCAGGCCTCAGCGCCACGAAGGCCACCGGCGATTCGCCCCAGGCGTCGGACGGCACGCCGACCACCGCGGCCTCGACCACATCCTCGTGCTTGACGATCTGCGCCTCGATGTCGCTGGGATAGATGTTGAAACCGCCGCTGATGATCATGTCCTTCTTGCGATCCATCAGGGTGAGGAAGCCTTCATCGTCGAACCGACCGACGTCGCCGGTCCGAATAAAGCTCCAACCCTCGGGCGAGCGCCAGGTCGCCTCGGCGGTCTTGCCCGGCTGGCCGTGATAGCCGTTCATCATGCCCGCCGAGCGGCCGACGATCTCGCCGACCACGCCCGGGCCAACCTGCACGCCATCCTCGTCGATCAGCCGGATGTCATGGCCGGGCGCTGGGCGGCCGACCGTGTGCAGCTTGTCCGGATGCTCGTGGGCCATCAGGATGCAGGTGCCGCCGCCCTCGGTCATGCCGAAATACTCGACCAGCCCGCCGGGCCAGCGAGCCAGGACCTCCCCCTTCAGCTCGGCGGCGAAGGGCGCGCTGGTGCAGAACTTCAGGCGGGTCGAGGACAGGTCGAAGTCGCTGAAGTCGGGGCGGTCCATCAGCCGGCGGTACTGCACGGGCACCAGCATGGTGTGGGTCATGCGATGATGCTGGGCCAGTTCGAGATATTTGCCGGCGTCGAACTTCTTCATCAGCAACACCGTGCCGCCGCCCGCCAGGGTGGGAAAGAAGCAGACCAGGGTGGTGTTGGAATAGAGCGGCGTCGACAGAAGGGTGACGGTGTCGGACCCGTAGCCCACGGCGTCGCCCCGGAACACGTGCTTCCAGCGCATGGCGTGCGACTGGACGATGCCCTTGGGCGCGCCGGTGGTGCCGCTGGAATAGATGATGTTGAAGGGGTCTTCGGGCGCGATGGTCACGGGCTCTGGCCGGATGCCGTCCGGGGCCAGCCAGGCGTCGAAGGCCTCTCCGAAGTCCGCGCCGTCCAGGGCGATGTAGCGCACGGCGATGGGCGCGGGCTTCTGAGCCTCGGCGACGCCGGCGTCCATGAAGAACAATCGCGCCCCGCAGTCGGCGACCATGCCGGCGATGGCCTCCGGCGTCGAGGACGGGGCCAGGGGCGCGACGGCGACGCCGGCTCGCAGGGCGCCGAGGAACAGCGCCGTGTACGGAATGGATGACAGGGCGCAGACGGCGACGGCCTCGTTTCGGCCGATCCCGTCGCGTTGCAGGGCGGCGGCCACGCGGTCGGCCAGGGCGTCGAACTGGGCGTAGGTCACGGCCTCGCCGGTTTCCAGGATCACGGCCGAGTGGTCGGGATGCTCCTGGGCCCGAAGCCGGAGGATGTCGCCCATCACGCCGTAGTCGGCGGTCATCATGTCGGCGATGGTGTTCATGGAAGTCCTACTCAATGCCCAGGATGGAGACAGGCACATGTGCCTGTCTCCATCGGCTTCGCCGAACGCCTCACGCGTCCTTGAACCCCTTGCCCTCGGCCACCAGCCGTTCCAGCAGGGCCGAAGGCTTGAAGTCGTCGCCCAACTCGGCCTGGAACGCCTTCATCTTGGCCAACACCTTATCGAGCCCCACCAGCTCGCCCCAGAACATCGGGCCGCCGGTATAGACCGGCCAGCCATAGCCGTTGATCCAGACGGTATCGATGTCCGACGCCCGGATCGCCTTGCCCTCTTCCAGGATCTTGGCCCCCTCATTGACCATCGGGTACAGGCACCGCTCCAGGATCTCCTGGTCACTGATCGCGCGACGCTGGATCTGGCGCTTTTCGGCGAAGTCGAGGATCACCTGCTCGACCTCTTTGCTCGGCTTGGCGACGCGGTTCTCGTCGTAGTCGTAGAAGCCCTTGCCGTTCTTCTGGCCGCGGCGGTCCATCTCGCACAGCACTTCGCGCACTGTGGACGAGCTCGACTTGGTCTGGTCCCAGCCGATGTCGAGACCGGCCAGGTCGCTCATGGCGAACGGCCCCATCGGCAGGCCGAAGTCATACAGCACGCGGTCGACGTCCCAGGGCATGGCGCCTTCCAGGATCAGCTTCTGGGCCTCGCGCTGGCGCTGGGCCAGCATGCGATTGCCGACGAAGCCGTGGCAGTTGCCGACCAGCACCGCGACCTTGCCGATCTTCTTGCCGATCTGCATCGAGGTGGCGATCACCGACTTGTCGGTCTTTTCGCCGCGCACGATCTCCAGCAGCTTCATCACATTGGCCGGCGAGAAAAAGTGCAGGCCGATGACGCTTTGCGGCCGCGAGGTCGAGGCGGCGATGACGTCGATGTCGAGATAGGAGGTGTTGGAGGCCAGGATCGCGCCGGGCTTGGCGATCGTGTCCAGCTTGCCGAACACCTCCTTCTTGATCTCCATCAGCTCGAACACCGCCTCGATGATCAGGTCGCAGTCGGCCAGGTCTTCCAGGTGCATGGAGGGTGTCAGCAGGCCCATGCGCTTTTCGACGTCGTCCTGGGTCAGGCGGCCCTTCTTGGCGGTGTTTTCGTAGTTCTTGCGGATCACCCCGACGCCGCGATCCAGATTCTCCTGCTTGGCCTCGATGATCGTCACCGGGATGCCGGCGTTGAGGAAGTTCATCGAGATGCCGCCGCCCATGGTGCCGGCCCCGATCACGCCGACCTTCTTGACCGGGATGATGGCGGTGTCGTCCGGCACGTCGGGGATCTTGTTGGCCTGGCGTTCGGCGAAGAACACGTGGCGCTGGGCGGCCGACTGACTGCCGGTCATCAGCTCCATGAACAGCTTGCGCTCTTCCTTCAGCCCCTCGTCGAAGGGCAGGTTGACGGCCGCCTCGACGGCCTTGATGTTGTTTTCCGGAGCCAGGAAACCGCGGAACTTGCGGGCGTTGGCCTTGCGATATTCGCTGAAGATCTCGGGCTTGCCGCGCGCGGCCTCGACCTTGGCGTTCTGGTCGCGGATGCGGGTCAGGGGCTGGTCCTCGGCCAGCACCACCTTGGCGAAGGCGATGGCTCCGTCGCGTAGAGCGCCTTCCTCGACGATCGAGTCGAACAGGCCCATGGCCAGAGCGGCCTTGGCCGGGATGTGCTGGCCGGTGGTGACCATCTCCAGCGCCTTTTCGACGCCCACCACGCGCGGCAGGCGTTGGGTGCCGCCGGCGCCGGGCAGCAGGCCGATGTTCACCTCGGGCAGGCCAGCCTTGGCCGAGGGCACGGCGACGCGGTAGTGCGCCACCAGCGCCACCTCCAGCCCGCCGCCCAGCACAGTGCCGTGGATCGCGGCGATCACCGGCTTGGGCGAGTTCTCGATGGTGTTCTGAACGTCCTGCAGAGACGGCCCGGTCATGGCCTTGCCGAATTCGGTGATGTCGGCGCCGGCGATGAAGGTCTTGCCCTCGCAGATCAGCACGATGGCCCGGACCGCCGGATCGGCGATCGCCGCCTCGAAACCCTTGGACAGCCCCTCGCGCACCGCCGCCGAAAGGGCGTTGACTGGCGGCGAGTTCAGCGTGACGACGCCGATGTCGCCTTCGACCGAGAAGTCCGTGACGGTGTTGATCGCGGCCATGGCGCTTCCATCCCTGAGCTGGCGTTGCACGTTCTTGAGTTTGAACGGTTGTTTGAAGCGAAACCTGCACAGACCGGGCGGTGAAGTCCAGGGGTCGCGAACGGCGCCGGAAATTTAGGCGCCGGCCGTTGACGGCGCGAAGATCATACTAGAAATTCGAAAATGCCAGTTTCAGTCTGAACATTCGGGCGGTGGGGGATAATCGCCTGGACAAGAGGCCCGCCAACACCAGGCGGCCTTGGACAAATGGTCCGGCTGACAAGGGGCGTACGCACTGACTCGGTTTCCAGGGAGCGACTTGCATGCGTCCCCCATCTTCGAAACCGATCCGGAGCGGACGCGGCGCGCCGACAGGCGTGTCGACTAGGTGAAGCGCACTCGGCGCGGGAGCCCTCTCCCGCGCCGCTTTCTTTCCGGGCTCTGCGCCCTAAGCCGCCGACTCCGTGAAGGCCGCATAGACCAGGGTGCGCAGCTCGCGCCGGATCGGGTAGGCCGAGGACGGGATCAGCTGGGTCATGAACACCACCGCCAGATCCTCGACCGGATCGATCCAGAATGCGGTCGAGGCCATGCCGCCCCAGAAATATTCGCCCAGCGAGCCAAGGTTCCTGGTTCGGGCCTGATCGACGGTCATCGCGAAGCCGAGGCCAAAGCCCAGGCCCTCGAACACCGCTTCGCTGAACAGCGATTGCGACATCTCCGTCAGTTCCTTGCCGCCTGGCAGATGATTGGTGGTCATCAGCTTCAAGGTCTTGGGGCTGACGATCCGGGCGCCGTCCAGTTCGCCGCCGTTCAGCAGCATGCGGCAGAACCGCATGTAATCGTCGGCCGTCGAGACCAGCCCGCCGCCGCCCGACTTGACCGAGGGATCGGTGAGGTAGCGGCTGGTCTCGGGATCGTCCTGCAGCACCACCTCACCCTTGGCGTTGAGGGTGTAGCAGGCGGTAAAACGGTCCTTCTGACTTTCCGGGACGAAGAAACCGGTATCGACCATCTTCAGCGGGTCGAAAATCCGCTCCTTAAGGAACGTCTCGAATGGCTGGCCCGAAATCAGCTGAACCAGATAGCCCAGCACGTCGGTGGCCACCGAATAGTTCCAGGCCTCGCCAGGGCTGAATTCCAGCGGCACGGTTCCCAGCGTCCCGATGAAGTCATTCAGCCCGCCGTCGCTATCGACCCCATCGAGCTTCAGCTTGCGATAGGCCGCGTCGACATTGCTTCGCTGCTGGAAGCCATAGGTCAAACCGGCGGTATGGCGCAGCAGATCGACGATCCGCATGGGCTCGGAGACGGGCTTGGTCTGGAACGCGCCCGCCACGCCAGCCTGGAACACACCCAGGTTTTTCCAGGCCGGGATGTAGCGGTGCACCGGATCGTCAAGCGCGACCTTACCCTCCTCGACCAGCATCATGAAGGCGATCGAGGTGATCGGCTTGGTCATCGAATAGATGCGAAACAGGCTGTCGGCCTTCAGCGGCAAGCCGCGTTCCTTGTCGGCGGAGCCCAGGATCGCGGTATGGGCCAACTGGCCACGACGCCAGACCTGAACGAGAGCGCACGGCAGTTTTCCGGGCGCGATATATTGGTCTTGGATGAAGGCGTCGATGCGCTTCAATCGGTCCGACGACAGACCCACGGCTTCCGGTGTGCTCAACGGCGTATCTCCCACGGCCACCCGAGGCGGGCGGCGTCCACTGTTCTTGAGGCCGATCGAAGAAGCGGTACGTCGAAACGCTAACTTTACCCGATCATGCGCATATCGATTGAAAACTAGGGAATGGGGATGGGCAAGTACTTGCACGACAAGCCGCCCACGCAGATCGAGCAGGCCGCCGCCGATTGGTTCTTCGACAACAGCCTCGACATGTTCGTGGTGATCGAGGAGAGCGCCATCACGCGGGTCAATCCCGCCTGGATCAGGCTGACCGGCTGGACCGCCCAGGAAACCTTGGGCCGCCCCATCCGCGATTTCTTCCACCTGCACGACACCGAGACCATCCAGGCCATTGGGGCCGCCCTGCGCGCACAAGGCCAGGCGCGCTCCGAACACCGCCTGGCCCGCAAGGGCGGCGGATGGCTGTGGGTGCGCTCGCAATCGAAGGCCCTGCCCGGCGAAGCCCTGCTTATCGTGTTCCAGGATTTCAGCGAGGACCGCACGCGTCGCATCGAGCGCCAGCAGGCTGAGCGCGCCAACGAATTGCTCCGCAACGCCGCCGGGGTCTATGTCTGGCGCTTCGATGCTCGCAAGGGCGTCTATGTTTTCGAGCAGGACATCGCCACCCCCTCCTCGCCCCAGGGCGGGGTCCGGATGATGACGATCCAGGAAATGACCACCTCGATCCATGGCGAGGATCGCCAGAGGGTGTGGGACGCCTTCATCCAGACCCTGGCGCAGGGCGACCATCAGGTCCTGACCTACCGCTATCTCGATCCGGCCAACCAGATCTGGGTCTGGATGCGCGCGGCCTGGCGCGGCGTCAAAGGCGCCAGCGCCAACACCTGGGACGTGATCGGCATCAGCCAGAATGTGACAGAACTGGTCGCCGCCCGCGACGCCGCCCTGGACGCCGCCGACGCCAAGTCGCAGTTCCTGGCCAATATGAGCCACGAAATCCGCACCCCAATGAACGGCGTGCTGGGCGTCATGCACCTGCTCAAGCGCGAAAAGCTGTCTGAAGACGGTCGCCTGCTGCTGAACGAGGCCCTGGGCTGCGGCGCCATGCTGTCCGAACTGCTCAACGACATCATCGACTTTTCGAAGATCGAAGCCGGCAAGCTTGAACTCAATCCCGAGCCGATCGACCCCGCCGCCCTGCTGCGCAGCGTCGCCGAGCTGCTGAGGCCCCAGGCCCAGCAACGCGGCCTGACGCTCGATGTCACGGTCGATCCTGGCATTGGATGGGTCAACGCCGACCCCCTGCGGCTGCGCCAAGGGCTGTTCAATCTGCTGGGCAACGCGGTGAAGTTCACCCTGGAAGGCGGCGTTCAGGCGCGGCTGACCTCACGTGAAGCCGCCGACGGCCTGCGTTTGCGCTTCGAGATCGAAGACAGCGGGGTCGGTATCGACGAGGCCGCAGGCGCGGGCCTGTTCGGGCGCTTCAACCAGGCCGACGGCTCGACCACGCGGCGGTTCGGCGGCGCGGGACTGGGCCTGGCCATAACCCGTCGCCTGGCCACCCTGATGGGCGGCGACATTGGCTTCACCAGCCAGCCAGGCCAGGGCTCGACCTTCTGGCTGGAGATCGACGTCGAACGCGCCGTCGAGACCGTCGCGGAGAACGACGAGGTTGAGATTGCTTTGCTGGCCGGCCTGCGGGTGTTGATCGTCGAGGACAACGCCACCAACCGGCTGATCGCCAGTCGCCTGCTGCAGGCCATGGGCGCGGTGGTCGAAACGGCCGAGGACGGCACGGCCGGCGTGGAAGCCGCCAACCGTTCTGGCGCCCAAGGCGGCTACGACCTGATCTTCATGGACATTCAGATGCCCGGCATCGATGGGGTCGAGGCCACGCGGCGAATCCGCGACCTGGGCGGCGCGGCGGCGCGGACGCCGATCGTCGCCATGACCGCCAACGCCATGGCGCACCAGCAGGCGGCCTATCTGGCGGCGGGTATGAACGGCGCCGTCGCCAAGCCGTTGTCGCCCACCGTCCTGGTCCAGACCATCGCCGCCGTCCTGGCCGCCGCGACCCTGACGGAGGCGGATAGCGCACGCCAGGCGACCTGAGGCTTGGAGCGTCCCGCTTCCGCCGTACGCCTGCAATACGGCAGCAAGATCGAGCGCCCATGAAAGCGGCGCCGGAAGGGTCGCGCGCGTCTTGTGACGTCGCTGGGGCTTCCTAAATTGGACTAACCGGTCCAAAAGCCGCGCGCGGTGACCGGCGTTGAGGGGCAAGCACATGGATGACGGTCGGGTCGCGACCCCCGCCACGGAGCGGTACGCGAAGAAGAAGGAGGCGATCCTCGCCGCCGCGACCGCGATCCTCAATCGCCAGGGCGTCAAGGGCATGACCCTGGCCGACGTCGCCGCCAAGGTCGGACTGATCACCACCAGCGTCACCTATTACTACCGCAAGAAGGACGACCTGGCGGCCGCCTGTTTCATGCGCGGGTTGGAACGCTTCGACGCCCTCGTCACCGAGGCCGACCGCGCGCCCGATCGCCGTGGCCGCCTGTTGAAGTTCCTCGAGCTCTATCTCGACCTGAACCGCAGGGTGCGATTGGGGGAGGCCGCGCCTTTGACAAGCTTCACCGAAATGCGGGCCCTGAAGGAGCCTTTGCGCGCCTCGGTGCAGGGCGCGTTCGCCGACCTGTTTCGCCGGGTAAGGCGCTTTTTCGAAGGGCCAGACTTCGAGCATCTCGACAAGCGCGAGCGCAACGCCCGCACTCACCTGCTGCTGGAGCAGATGTTCTGGGCCGGCTCGTGGTTGCGGCGCTACGACGTCGATGATTACGGCCGGGTGCGCGACAAGATGTACGACATCCTGGTCAATGGCTTGGCCCCTCCCAACGAGAAGGGGGAGAGCCGCGACTGGGCGCCCGCCGCCCTGCCCGACCCGACGCCGCAGTCGCCCGACGGCCAGGAATGGCGTGAAACCTTCCTGGTGGCCGCCACCCGCCTGATCAACCAGCGGGGCTATCGCGGGGCTTCGGTCGAAGAGATCTCGGCCCAGCTCAACGTCACCAAGGGTTCGTTCTACCACCACCATGAGGACAAGGACGCCCTGGTGGTGGAGTGTTTCGAGCGCACCTTCGCCGTCACCCGCAAGGCCCAGGCCGACGCCCGGGCCCTTGGCCAGGATGGCTGGGAGCAGGTCGCCGCGGCGACGGCGGCCTTGGTCGAGTATCAGCTATCAGAGCACGGTCCGCTGCTGCGCGCCTCGTCGATGGGGGCGTTGCCGATCGAGATTCGCCACGAGATGTCGCAAGGCTACAACCGTGGCTCGGAGCGGTTCGCGGCGATCATTTCCGATGGGGTGGCGGAGCGCTCGGTGCGGGCGGTCGATCCGATGATCGCGGCCCACATGATCAATTCGATGCTCAACGCGGCGGCCTCGCTGGGCGCCTGGGTGCCCGGCGTCGAACGCGACGAAGCGGCCAGGCTGTTCGCCCGGCCGCTTCTGATGGGACTGTTCACAAAGTAGGAAACCCTCTCCCTCCGGGAGAGGGCGAAAAAGGGTTAGAACTTCTTGCGGATCCCCATCTTGTAGGTCCGTCCCAGGGGGTCGCCCGTGAAGGGGTCATAGCCCAGGTCCAGCCTCGCATAGGACGGATCCTTGTCGAAAACATTGGTGATCGCCGCCGTCAGGGTGGTGTCCCAGGGCAGGAACACCCGATAGGCCAGGTCGGTGAGGATCTGCTTGTCGATCGTCTTGCCGGCGGAGACCGTCACCGGCGCGCCGGTGGTGTCCTTGTAGGCGCCGGTGGCGAACGGCGCGGTGCGCCGGTCGGTGTAGCTGTCGATATAGTGCACCGTGGCCCGCAGGTTATGCGGCCCCATCGACCATTGGGCATAGACGTCGCCCTTCCACTGCGGAATCGGCACGGCGATCGTCTGGTAGTTCAGCTTGCCAACCGCGTCGAAGGCCGGCGAGACCACCACCCCTTCGACAGTCTGCGCCGACACCTTGTATTCGGAGATGTAGGTGGCGTTGGTCCCCAGCGCGACATTGCCGCCCAGCACACCCTCGAACAGGTAGTCGGCCGAGAAGTCGAAGCCCGAATTGCGGATGTCGGGCCCGTTGACATAGTTGGTCCGCAGGCGGGCGATCGACGAGATCGTGTTGCAGTTGGTGTTGTAGGTGAAGCGCGACTGCAGGGCGGCGAAGGCGGCCACGCCGCAGTTGTTGGCTCCCGTCGCCCCGTTCGGATAGAGGGCGCTAACCATGCCGGCCACCGGTTCGGCGACGATCGGCTTTTTGAAATCGAACCGGAAATAGTCGATGCTGGCCTTGAAGGCGCCGGTCTTGAACAGCACGCCGGCGTTATAGGTGTTGGCCTCTTCCGGCTGCAGGTTGGGGTTGCCGTAGATGTCGACGGCGCGGAACACTCCCAGGATGCTCTGCAGCGAGGTGATGGACGAGGTCACCAACTGCGGATCCGGCGGACCGCGGAAGGTGGAGCCAGCCGAGGCGCGGAACGCCATCCACTTGGTCGCCTGCCAGCGGATCGCGGCCTTGGGATTGAAGGTCGAGCCCGTCGCCCCGCCATAGTCCTCGTAGCGGGCCGCCAGCTGCATCTGGACGGACTGGGTGATCGGCAGGCTCAATTCACCAAACCCGGCCATGATGCCGCTCTGCTTGTCAGCCTCGGTGCCCACGCCCAGGAACATGAAGGGCCCGTTGCGCACCGAGCCCGTGCAGTTGGTCACGCCGAAGTCGGGCGTGTTGACGCACGGATTGATCGCCGCGTTGCTGATGTTGTTGTAGTCGGCCTTGAAATAGGTGCGGCGATACTGAACCCCGGCCGCCCAGGCGATGTCGCCGCCCGGCAGGGTGATGTTGGTCTTGCCATTCAGCACCGCCTCGCCGACGAACAGCCGCGACGACTGCTTGGTCGACAGTTTCTGGAAGAACCAGCGGGTCACCTCCTCGCTGTTGGCCAGGGCCGAGTTGTAGGCCGGATTAGCCACGCCGGTGATGGCGTTGCCGGGGATGGCGTTGGCGAAGGGGTTGTAGAACAGACAGCCGCCGACACCAGGCGTGCCTTGGATGCCTGGGGTGGCCGCGTCGGTGTCGCAACGCGAACCGCCCAGGCCGCGCAGGGCCAACTCGAAGCGGTTAACCAGGGTGTCGTAACCCGTGCGGATCCCGACCTCCTGCGAATAGGTCAGGGCGATGTCCCAGCCGATGCCGTTGTCGAACTCGCCTGACAGGTCGCTGGACACCCGGAAGGCGTCATAGGCCCGGGCGCCGATCGAAGGGCCGTAGCCGAAGGCCGGGTTGCCTCCCAGGCCGTACGGGCGGTTGGCGGCGTTGATCGCCCCGCCCGCCAGGATGGTCGAGGGCACGGTGGTCTGGGCGCCGGTCACCAGGCTGGTGGTGGTGATAGTCGGGTTGGCGGCCATGAAGGCGATCAGGCCGGGGTTGTTGGCCGGCACATAATAGCGGCCCGCCAGGGTCGGGGCGGCGGCGGCCTCGGCGGTTGGCACGGCCAGGCCGGCGTAGGACGGCGAAGTGTTCCAGTCGGGTACGTCGGTATGGCTGTACAGCACCTCGGCATGGAACTTGGTCTTGGCCGACAGGTCGGCGTTGACCTCGCCATAGGCCTGGATGGCGTCCTGCTTCTCGACCAGATTGTCGAACGGCGAATAGTGCCAGTAGCAGACCGGCGTCAGGCCGCTGAAGCCCGCAAAGCCCCCCAGGGTCGAGCAACTGGGGTCGCGGAAGCCTGTCGTCGAGGCGGCGGCGGGGATGAAGGTCGAGGGATTGCCCGCCGCCGACCAGCCCGCTTCCGGATTGGTCAGATAGGGCTTGTTAGCCCAGTCGCGATCGGCCACCGACAGCTTCGAGCGGTGTTGCCAACCGATGGAGCCCAGGAAATTGGCGTTGTCCCAGACCTTGCCGTAGGTGACGTTCAGGCCGTAGTCGCCCTTGGAACCGTCGATGAACCGATAGTCGGCGCCGGCTTCCAGGCCATTGAAGTTCTTCTTGGTGATGAAGTTGACGACGCCGGCGATGGCGTCCGAACCGTAGGTGGCCGCCGCGCCGTCCTTCAGCACCTCGATCCTGCCGATGGCGGCGGCGGGGATGATGTTGGTGTCGACGATGCCGGCGCCGGCCGCGGCCAGCGGATTGATCGCCATGCGTCGGCCGTTGAAGAGCACCAGCGTCCTTTGCGAGCCAAGGCCTCGCAGGTTGACCGAGCCTGAACCTTCCGAGCCTTGGGCGCGACTGTCGAACTGGTTGGTGTCGCCCAGCACGCCGTTCGAGACCGGTAGCGCCTTGAGCAATTCGACCGTCGAGGGCGAGCCCTGCTTCTGCAGGTCCTCCGCGCCGATCACATCGACCGGCAGCGAGGCGTCCTCGGGCGTGCCGCGGATGAACGAACCGGTGACGATGATCTCCTCGACCTCGACCGGCCCCTGATCCCTGGATTTGGTCTGGGCATGGGCGGCGCTGCACGCCAAGGCCGTGACGAGCGTCAGGGCCGAAGCCCCCCGCAGGAACGTCGTTCTTTTCATTGTCTTCCCTCCCGAGCTGCTTTTTTTGAACGCAGACATTTTGGGCTTCGGAGAGATCTCAGTCGGCGGCACGCTCCGCGCCGCGCCGATCGGAGGAACGTGGCGCCGCAAAGGCTGCGACGTCGCCGCGAGGACGCGTTTCGAAACTTGAAGATGCGGATAAACGAGCCGACAAGCTTAGGGTCTCCTTGGGCCAGTACTTGAAACGTTTGATTTTAAGTCCGCCATTCCGCGCGAACCGGCGGCCGCCCCGAGGAGTCGAACACCTGTTTCGATGATGCGGTATGTTTTGACGGTACGTCAACCGCTCGGCTGCGAATGACCGCCCGATGCTGCGATGCGACCAATCCCGAAGGGCGAAATTATTCGGCCCGCCTATGTCGCGAAGTCGGCCTGTCGTTCGTCATATCCGGGAAGCGTCGACGCCGTAGGCGGCGCCTGCCATGCGCGCGACGCCTTTGAGAGCAAGGGAATCAAATGACGCCGCGCCTCTTTTCGAAGTCGCTCGCGATCCCATCTAGGTCAACGACAGCCCGCGCCGGCCACGACGATACTTGCCTGCGGCGTTGGTCAACACGCCTGCAGGTCGGTCAGCCAATCGCAAATTTGTGCACCGCACCATTAAGATGGTTGACTACTAAGCATCTTAATAATACGTCCTCCGTCATGACAACCGATCATCCGGCTCCGACTCTGCAGGGATGGCGCGCGCATGTGCCACGCGACCCGATCGGTCAGCGCCTGAAGACCATCTCCTTCCTGAATCGCGAGATCGGCAAGAAGATCGGCGAGGCCCTCGGCGTCAACGTCACCGACATGGCGGCCCTGGAACAGCTTCTGAACAACGGGCCTCTGACGCCCAGTCAACTGGCCGAACGTCTCAAGGTGACGACCGCCGCCGCCACCCAGATCGTCGATCGCCTGGAGCGCGCCGGTCACGTCTCGCGACAACGCAAGGCCACCGACCGTCGCAAAATCTTCGTGGTTCCGGTGGAAGCTTCGATGGAGAGAGCCTTCGAGAAGCTGGCGCCGATGATCGACGGTCTCGACAGAGTGATCGCCGGCCTGACACCGGCCGAACGCCAGATCATCGAGGGCTTCCTGGATCAGGTCGTCGACGTCTATCGCGACGTTGCGGGCCTTCCTCCATCGACCGCGGACTCTTGCTGAACGCGATGCCCAGCCCTCTCTCCGCGCGAACGCGCCCAAAGGTATTTGTCGATGAGTGCATTCATGACCGGTGAGCGTCGCCGCCCTCGGCCATTCCAAACCTCGGCGTCGATCCTGGCGCTGGGCCTGGCGCTGGGCCTGAGCCTGAGCCTGAGCCTGAGCCTCGCCGGCTGCGTCAGCACCCCGCGCCCGACGCCCGACACCCGCCTGCCCGCCGCCTATGAGGCGCCGGCCGGAACCGTGCTGCCCCGGGCCAGCCTGGATCGCTGGTGGACCACCTTCAACGACCCGCTGCTGACCCGCCTGATCGAGACGGCGCTTGAAAAGGCGCCCGACGCCCGCAGCGCCGCAGCTGTGCTGGACGAGGCCCGCGCCGTGCGCCGCGGCCAGATCCGCCAGATCTACATCCCGGGCACGCCCCTGACCGGCAGCGCCAAGAAGACCCACACCGAGATCCTCGACAGCAGCGGCGCAGCGGGCTTCACCCAAGCTGGCGACAGCGAGGCCTACGCCGCCAATTTCGACGTCAGTTGGGAACTGGATCTGTTCGGCCGCAAGCGCGCCGCCCTGGGCGTGGTCAACAACGACCTGGCCGCCGCCCGCTTCGCCTATGAGGGCGCGCGGGCCTCTCTGGCCGCCAATGTCGCCCAGTCCTATTTCGAAGCGCGGGGCCTGGCCGTGCAACTAGATGACGCCCGGCAAACCGAGCGCATCAACGCCTCGCTGCGCGACTTTTCGGTCAAGAAGGCCAATGCCGGCCTGATCGCCACTTCGGAATCCGACCGCGCCGAATCCGACCTCGCCGGAACCCAGGCGCGCGTCGCCAACCTGGAAGCCCAGTTGGCCACGTCGCGGCGCAGCCTGCTGATCCTGGTCGGCCGCGGGATCGACTCTGTAGGCAGCCTGACGGTCACGCCCGTGCTGGACGCCGCACCGCCCGTGCCGGCGACCATCCCCGGCGATCTGCTGGGTCGCCGCCCCGACATCCGCGAAGCCCAGGCGCGGTTGGCCTCGGCCTCGGGCAATCTGAAGATCAATGAGCTCGCCCTGCTGCCGACCTTCAACCTGACGCCGGGCGTCGGGCTGTCCAAGAGCGTCTCGCCGTCCTTCCCCTTCGCGGGCGGCGGCGGGAGCGGCCAGACCTCGACCACCAGCTCGGCCTGGTCGATCGGGGCCAATGTCTCGATCCCGGTGCTCAACATCCCGGCCCTGTTGGCCGACATCGACGCCCAGAACGCCCGCACCCAGCAGGCGGCCATCGCCTATGAGCGGTCGGTGCAGACCGCCTATGGCGAGGCCGAGAACGCCATGGTGCAACTGGCCGCCGACCAGCGTCGCGTTACCCTGCTGACGGCCGGCGAGGCCCGCGCCGAACGCGCCTACACCGCCAACCGCAAGGGCTACGGCCTGGGCTTGATCGACCTGACCACCACCCTCCAGGCCGAGCAGTCCTGGCGCGCCGCCCGCACCGCCCTGACCGGGGCCCGCACCGACGCCCTGTTGCACGCTGTCCAGACCTACAAGGCGCTCGGCGGAGGCTGGTCTCCGGATGCGCCGGCCTCGCCCCAGGGTTCCTCGACCCAGGTTTCCTCGACCCAGGTTTCCCCGACCCAGGTTTCCCCGAAATGAGATCCTCCCCCATGACGACCCGCACCACGCTCGCCGCTGTCCTGCTGATCGCGTCGGTCGGCCTGACCGCCTGTGGCGACAAGAAGGACAAGGCGCCCGTCAAGACGGCGGCCTCCCAGGCCCGCACCGTCAGCGTCGGCAGCATCGAGACCCGGCCGCTGGGCGGCGGGGTCGAGGCGTCGGGCCAGCTCGTCTCGCGCGAGGAAGCCGCCGTCGGCTCCGAGCTCAGCGGTTATCGCGTGGCGCGGCTGTTCGCCGACGAAGGCGACTGGGTGCGAGCCGGCCAGCCCCTGGCTCAGCTTGACTCCACCCTGCTGCGCGCCCAGGTCGACCAGCAGGCCGCCCTCACCGCCCAGGCCCAGGCGGAAGCCAAGCGCGTCGCGGGCCTTGATGGTCAGGGCGTGCTGAGCCAGGAGCAGATCGAGACCCGGCGCTACCAGGCCAAGGCCCAGGAAGCCGCGCTCAACGAAATCCGCACCCGCGTCTCGCGGATGACCATCACCGCCCCGGTCAGCGGCCGGGTCCTGCAGCGCGGCGTGCAGCCGGGGCAGATCGCCGGCGGCGGCGGCGCGCCCTGGTTCACCATCGCCCGCGACGGCCTGGTCGAGCTGGACGCCGAGGTCAACGAGGCTGACCTGGCGGGTATCCGCGCCGGCCAGCCCGCCCAGGTGTCCCTGCCCGGCGGCCAATCTGTCTCGGGCGTCGTGCGCCTGGTCAGTCCCCGGGTTGATAGCGCCAACCGCCTGGGCAAGGTGCGCGTGCGCCTACCGGTCCGTCCCGACCTGAGGCCCGGCGGCTTTGGCCGCGCCACCTTTGGGGCCTCGGGCGCCAGCGTCACGGCGGTGCCGGAGTCGGCGATCCGCTACGAGGCCGACGGCCTGTTTCTGATGACCGTCGACAGCAACAACCGCGCCCACCAGGTGGCGGTGAAGGTCGGCCAGAAGGGCGGCGGCTGGGCTCAACTGATCCAGGGCCCGCCGGCCGGCACGCGCGTCGTGCTCGGCGGCGCCTCGTTCGTCACCGACGGCGATGTCATCCGTCCCTCGGCGCCGACCCAGCAGGCGGCCCGCTGATGGCTGGCGAACAGAAGGCCCCCCAGCAGAAAACGCGCGAGCTGCAGATCTCCGCCTGGGCGATCCGCAACCCGATCCCGGTCGCGGTGCTGTTCATCGCCCTGATCATCGCCGGCATCGGCTGCTACCTGACCCTGCCGATCAAGCAGTTCCCCAATGTCGAGTTCCCCTCGGTGTCGGTGACCGTCACCCAGAGCGGCGCCGCGCCCGGCGAGATGGAGACCCAGGTCACCCGTCCGATCGAGGACGCCGTGGCCAGCATCTCCAACGTCAAGACCATCACCTCCTCGGTGGTCCAGGGCGCGTCGATCACGACCATTCAGTTCAACCTCGGCGAAGACCTGCAGAAGGTCACCGACGAGGTGCGCTCCAAGGTCGATCAGACCCGCTCGCTGCTGCCCAAGGAGGTTGACGAGCCGATCGTCCAGCGGCTGGAGATCACCAGCGCCCCGATCATCACCTACGCCGTCTCGGCGCCCAACATGAGCGCCACCGAGCTGTCGTGGTTCATCGACGACACCGTCACCCGCGCCCTGCAGGGGGAAAAGGGCGTGGCGCAGGTGTCCCGCGTCGGCGGCATCGATCGCGAGATCAATGTCATCATCGACCCCGATCGCCTGGCCAGCTTCGGCGTCACCGCGCCGCAACTGAACCAGGCCCTGGCCAGCTTCAGCGTCGACGCGCCGGGCGGCCGGGCCACCATTGGTGGTCGCGAGCAGACCCTGCGGGTGCTCGGCGCCGCCACCACCATCGAGCAGCTGCGCGACATCACCATCCCGATCGTCGGCGGCCGCTATGTGAAACTGACCGACGTCGCCCAGGTGGGCCAGGGCGCCGAGGAGCAGCGCGGCTTTGCCCGCCTGGACGGCAAACCCGTGGTCGCCTTCCAGGTGATGAAGACCCGCGATTCCAGCGACGTGGCCGTCGAGGACAATATCAAGAAAGCCATCGGCGGGATTGAGGCCAAGCAGCCTGGCGTGTCGTTCGTGAAGATCTTCTCGACCGTCGATGAGACCCGCGCCAGCTTCGCCGCCACCGAGCACACCCTGCTGGAAGGCATGCTGCTGGCCTCGCTGGTGGTGTTTCTGTTCCTGCGCGAATGGCGGGCCACCCTGATTACCGCCATCGCCATGCCGGTGTCGCTGATCCCCACCTTCGCCTTCATGGCGATGATGGGCTTCTCGCTGAACGTCGTGACCCTGCTGGCCCTGACCCTGGTCATCGGCATCCTGGTCGATGACGCTGTGGTCGAGATCGAGAACATCGAGAAACGCGTCGCCCGCGGCCAGAGGCCCTTCCAGGCGGCGATCGAGGGGGCCGACGCCATCGGCCTGGCCGTGGTGGCCACCACCTTCACCATCGTGGCGGTGTTCGTGCCGGTGTCCTACATGCCCGGCACGCCCGGCCAGTTCTTCAAGGAGTTCGGCCTGACCGTCGCGGTGGCGGTGCTGTTCTCGCTGGTCGTGGCTCGCCTGCTGACCCCGCTGCTGGCCGCCTATTTCCTCAAGCCGGTCGAGCACGCCCACCCGCGCAAGGACTTCAAGGGCTTCTATCGCAATGTGCTGGAGTGGTCGCTGGACCACCGGATCCTGGCGATCATCATCGGCACGGTGATCCTGGTCGGATCGTTTGGCATGGTGAAGTTCATTCCCACCGCCTTCCAACCGGCCGCCAACGCCAACTTCTATTACCTGAAGGTCCAGGGTCCGCCCGGCGCGACCCCGGCCGACATGGAACGCACCGTCCAGGCGGTGACCAAGATGTTCAGGGCCCGGCCGGAAACCGCCCACGTCTTCGCCCAGGTCGGCTCCAATATCGGCAGCGGCTTTGGCGGCGTGGCCGGCTCGGACATCCGCGACGCGACCATCACCATCGTCCTGAACGGCAAGCGCGACCTGACGGTGACGCAGATCAAGCAGGTGGTGCGCAACGGCCTGCACGACATCCCCGACGCCCGGGTCAACCTGCTCGGCGACTGGGGCACCTCGGAGGTGCAAACCATCCTGACCTCGGAAGACGGCCCGCTGCTGGAGCGCACGGCGGCCCAGATCGAGCGCGAGATGCAGGCCCTGAGCACGGTCGCCGATCCGCGCCCGTCCTCGCCCCCCAGCGGCCCCGAAATCGTCATCCGGCCCAAGGCCGACGAGGCCGCGCGCCTCGGCGTCAGCGCCGCAGACATCGCCGCCATCGCCCGCGTGGCCACGGTGGGCGACATCGACGCCAACGTCGCCAAGATGACCCAGGGCGAGCGGCGGATTCCGATCCGTGTGCGCCTGCCGGCCGAGACCCGTGCCGACCTCAGCGCCTTGGGCGCCCTGCGCATCCCCACGGCCAGCGGCGGCACGACCCGCCTCGACTCCGTGGCCGACCTGTCGTTCCAGGCCGGTCCGGCCCAGATCCTCCGCTTCGGCCGCAAGCGTCAGGTGACCATCGAGGCCGACCTCAACAACGGCGCCCAGCTGGGCCAGGCGATGAGCGACGTCGGCGCCCTGCCGACCATGAAGCATCTGCCGCCCGGCGTCGGTCCGGCCACGGCCGGCGATCAGGAGGCCTTCGTCGAGCTGTTCACCGGTTTCGCGGTCGCCCTGCTGTCGGCGGTCGGGCTGGTGTTTGGGGTGCTGATCCTGCTGTTCCGCAGCTTCTTTAAACCGATCACCATCATCTCGGCCCTGCCTTTGGCGATCGGCGGGGCGTTCTTCGCCCTGCTGATCACCGGCCAGTCGCTGTCGATGCCGTCGCTGATCGGCTTCCTGATGCTGATGGGGCTGGCGGCCAAGAACTCGATCCTGTTGGTCGAATACGCCATCGAGCAGGAGCGGGCCGGGATGAGCCAGCGTGAGGCCATCATCGAGGCCTGCCGCGAGCGGGCCCGGCCGATCGTCATGACCACCCTGGCCATGATGGCCGGCATGCTTCCGACGGCGCTCGGCATCGGCACGGGGTCAGAATTCCGCCAGCCGATGGCCGTGGCGGTAATCGGCGGCCTGATCACCTCGACCGTGCTGTCGCTGGTGCTGGTGCCGGTGGTCTACGAGATCGTCGACGACATCGAGCAATGGCTGACGCCAAAGCTGTCGCGCTGGACCACCCCGCGCGAGGCGGCTGGCGGCGCGGCCGCGTCGCCGGTGGACCGGCTGTAGGGCGCAGCGGGGACACACGCTCATTCCACGGCCTCGCCAGGACGGCAGGTATCGAGGAATGAGTGTGTGCCCCCAAGCCTGTGTCCCCAAGCCTGTCGCTAAGCCGCCAGCCCCAGCGCACCGTCCAGCGACAACGAGCCCGGCCCCGCGACAATCAGCCAGGTCAGCAAGGTCAGCAGCAGCACCTCGGGCTTGTAGAGCAGCGACGACAGCCGCATCAGTGGCGAGGCGCCCTCGATTTCCTTGCCGGTCACCGTGAACAGGGCCACCAAGCAGATGATCGCCAGGACGCCGGCGCCGAGCGGCGTCGCCAGGCCCAGGACCAGCAGGCCGCCGAACAGAAGCTCGCAGGCCGCAACGAGCCAGCCTTGAACCTCCGGCGCGCGAATCCCAGCCTCCTGCAGCGATCGGCGCATCTTGGCGTGCTGCTCGGCATTGGTCAGCTTGCACCAGCCCGACAGTGCGAACATCACGCCTATCACCAGCCTGGCCGCCAGGGCGGCGTAGGGCGCAAGGCCGTGAAGGGCGCCGGTGGCGGTCTGATAGATCTGGATCATGCGGCTCTCCCGCCGCTATCAATGGCCGTGCGCCGTTCCGGTTGCTCCGCCGCGCCTCAGCGCGTCCCGTTGTCGAGCAGCGTGCCGACGGCCGGAGCCCCGGTGGCCCGGCCGCTGATCGGATCGCACCACGAGAACCGGCCATTGGGCGCGTCGGTGCGCCGTCCGGCCAGGCCGGCCTCGAACAGCGCCTGTCCCAGGTCGACGCCGTCGAAGCCGACATGGGCTAGGTCGCGATGATACTCGTCGACCCCGCCCGTCGGCTCGACGGTGACGGCGCGGGCCTCGCGCACCTTGGCGCGCACCCAGTCATTGGCCAGTTTGGACGCGCTGGCCTCGGCCCAGCAGCGAGCGTCCGGCACCCCCTGGGGAGCATAGGCGTTGGCCAGCCGCACATGCCGGCCGTCGATCACGAAGGCGTCGGCGCCGAGCACCCGCACGCGGTCGCCCAGGCCAGGGGGCTGGAGCACGGAGGCGGGTGGGTCGGGCGTCTTGTGGCAAGCGGTCAGGGCTGTCGCCATCGACAGGGCAAGCATGCGTTTGCGGATCACGGGACTTCCCTTCCAGGCTTGTGGTGAAGGTAGTGCATCGGCCTGCGGCGGACTAGGTCCTCCCCCTGTGGGGGAGGAACTTGGTAAAGCAAAAGGCCCCGGGGTTTCCCCCGGGGCCTTCGCAATCTCAGCCGAAGTTTAGAGCGTCGAGACTATTCGACGATCTTGGCCACGACG
>NZ_JAFCUC010000011.1:0-38455 GCF_049896345.1 Caulobacter sp. DWR2-3-1b2
AGTCCATAACCCTACCCAAACGATAATCACCTCTGCCGCGGGGTGGAGCAGCCCGGTAGCTCGTCAGGCTCATAACCTGAAGGTCACAGGTTCAAATCCTGTCCCCGCACCCAAGATCTCTTCAAAACCAAGTTTTGGTAGTGGCTCTTATGCCACCCAAAGTGGCGTTTGGGCCGCAGCGGACCCGTGTCACGCGAAAATTTATCGCCAAGACCCGCTCGCGCCCGTGGTTCTGCAGTCAAACCCCGTAGCGCGTTCCACGGTTTTGCGTCATGAGAGCAGGATGGAAGGACGCGGGTCGGCAACTGGCCCGCCCACGAAGGTTTTGAGGATAAGATGGCGAACGGTGTCGTTAAGTGGTTCAACCCGGCCAAGGGCTTCGGTTTCATCCAGCCGGAAAACGGCGGTGAAGACGTTTTCGTCCATATTGCAGCGGTTGAGCGCTCGGGCCTGGCGGGCCTGAACGAAGGCGACCAGGTCGCCTACGAAATGGAAGAGGATCGCCGTTCGGGCAAGACCTCGGCCGGCAATTTGCGCGTGACGGGCCAGGGCGCGGCGCCTTCGGCCCCGCGTCGTCCCGCGGCGCGCGGCTTTGACAGCCCGCGTGGCGGTTATGACGCGCCCCGCGGCGGCGGCGGTTACGACGCCCCGCGTGGTGGCGGCGTTGGCGTTGGCGGTGGCGGTGGCGGTGGCGGCGCCTCGGGCGAAGCCGGAACCGGTGTGGTGAAGTGGTTCAACAGCACCAAGGGCTTTGGCTTCATCCAGCCCGACAATGGCGGCGGCGACATCTTCGTGCACATTTCCGCCGTTGAACGTGCTGGTCTGCGCGGTCTGAACGAGGGCCAGCAAGTCGGTTACGAACTGGAACAGGATCGCCGCTCGGGCAAGACCTCGGCCGGCAACCTGCGCATCCTCTAAGGGCTCAGATCTCCGCCGGACGCGGAGCGTTTGGACGGTCTTTTGCCCTTGCATTTAGGCCCCGCAGGAACCCCTCCTCCGTCTCAACGACGGCGGAGGGGTTCCTGCGGGGCCTTTTTTCGCGTCCGGGGCCGGCCGGAGAGGCGGCCTAGACCAACCCCTGCTCACGCTCGGCTGCGGCCTGGTTCACCGCCAGGGCAGTCATGTTGACGATCCCGCGCGCCGTGACGCTGGGCGTCAGCACGTGCAGCGGGCGGCTCATGCCCAGCAGCACGGGGCCGACCAGTAGGCCCTCGGTCGCGGCGCTAAGCAAGGTCAGGGCGATATTGGCGGCGTCCAAGGTCGGCATGATCAGCAGATTGGCCGAACCTTTCAGCTGGCTGTCATGCACGAGGCGATCACGCAGGGCCTGGGACAGGGCGGCGTCGGCGTGCATCTCGCCGTCGACCTCAAGCTCGGGGGCCTGTGCGCGGACGATGGCCAGCGCGTCGCGCATCTTGCGGGCGGTCGGCGAGTTGCTGGCCCCAAAGCTGGAGTGCGACAACAGGGCCGCCTTCGGCGTCAAGCCAAAGCGGCGAACGGACTCGGCGGCCAGCAGCGTCATCTCGGCCACCTGTTCGGCGGTCGGATCGACATTGACATGGGTGTCGCAGAAGAACAGCGTGCCGTTGTCGATGATCAGGGCGGATAGCGCATAGATCCGGCCGACCGTCTCGCGCTTGGGAATGATCGGCAGCACATAGGTCATGTGCTGCCACCAGTCGCCGGCCCCACCCACCAGGGCGGCGTCGACATGGCCGGCCTGCAGCAGCATGGAGGCCGAAACCGTCCGGCGGTTGGTCACCCGGCGCTGGGCGGCGAGGGGCGGCACGCCGCGCCGGCTGACCAGACTCTGATAGCGATCGACCAGGGGCGCGAAGAGCTCGGTGTCGGCCGCCGGGTCGAGGATCTCGACCGCACCGTCAAAGTTCATGCGCAGGCCCATCTCGGTGGCCTTGGCGATGATGGTCTCGCGCTTGCCGATCAGCACCGGCTTGGCCAGGCCCTCGTCGAGCACGGTCTGGACGGCGCGCAGCACGCGCTCGTCCTCGCCCTCGGCATAGGCCACGCGCACCGTCTGGCCCTTGGTCGCCTTGCGAGCCCGCTCGAACAGCGGCCGCATCAGTTGGCCGGAGCGATAGACGAACAGCTCCAGCTCCTGCCGATAGGCGTCGAAGTCGGCGATCGGCCGGGTGGCGACGCCGCTGTCCATGGCAGCCCGGGCCACGGCCGGGGCGATCTGCAGGATCAGCCGGGGGTCAAACGGCTTGGGAATGATGTACTGGGCGCCGAACATCGGGGCGACGCCGCCATAGGCGCTGGCCACCACCTCGGAGGCCTCGGCCCGGGCGAGTTCGGCGATGGCCTCGACGGCCGCCACCTTCATGGCCTCGTTGATCTCGCTGGCGCCGACGTCTAGTGCGCCCCGAAAGATGAACGGGAAGCACAGGACGTTGTTGACCTGATTGGGATAGTCGCTGCGGCCGGTGGCGACGATGGCGTCGGGCCGGGCGGCCGCGACCAGCTCAGGCAGGATTTCCGGCTCGGGATTGGCCATGGCCAGGATCAGCGGATTGGGCGCCAGCAGCGGCAGCCATTCGGCCTTGAACACGCGAGGGGCCGACAGGCCCAGGAAGATGTCGGCGCCGGCCAACACTTCAGAGAGGGTGCGGGCGTCGGTCTGGCGGGCATAGCGGGCCATGTTGTCGAGCATGTCGGCGTCGCGGCCGGCATAGACCACGCCCTTGATGTCGGTCAGAGTCACGTTCTCGACCGGCAGGCCCATCGAGACCAGCAGGTCCACGCAGGCCAGGGCGGCGGCGCCGGCTCCCGAGGTCACCAGCTTGACGTCCTTGAGGGTCTTGCCCTGCACGACCAGGGCGTTGCGAACAGCGGCGGCGCAGACGATGGCGGTGCCGTGCTGGTCGTCGTGGAAGACCGGGATGTTCATCCGTTCACGCAGTTTGCGCTCGATGATGAAACATTCGGGGGCCTTGATGTCCTCCAGATTGATGCCGCCGAAGGTGGGCTCCAGGGCGGCGACCACCTCAATGAACTTGTCTGGATCCTCGGCGTCGACCTCGAGGTCGAAGACGTCGATGCCGGCGAACTTCTTGAACAGGACGGCCTTGCCTTCCATCACCGGCTTGCTGGCCAGCGGGCCGATATTGCCCAGGCCCAGCACGGCGGTGCCGTTGGAGATCACGGCTACCAGATTGCCTCGGGCGGTGTAGTCGCGCGCCAGATCGGGATTGGCGGCGATCGCCTCGCAGGGGGCGGCGACGCCGGGCGAATAGGCCAGGCCCAGGTCGCGCTGCGTGGCCATGCGCTTGGTGGCTTCGATGGCCAGTTTCCCGGGCCGTGGCAGACGGTGATAATCCAGGGCTGCTTTACGGAAGTCCTCGTCCATCGGTCGTTCCTCGGTGACTGCGCAGGCAAAGCGGCGCGGATCGTCTTGGCGCGATCCGTCACAGGTCTAGCTACCGGTGTTGGTCCGGTATTTCCAACCTTACAGGGCGTATGCTGGCGTTTTTTGGGCGTCACGACGGATCTGAAGCGATCAACCGTGGCTCAATAAGTAATAAAAGACTTATATAATGCTCAGGCGGCAGGCGTTGAGCGCCGGCGGGCGAGGCGGTTGCGACCGTCGCGTCGATGGCGGACACGGCGGGCTGGACTTGTGGGCGAGGCGGTTTCAGCATCGTTCCGTGTCCCGAAAGTCTAGACTGGCGCACCGAAACGCCGAGCAAGGAACGACGAAAGCATGAGCGGCCTGACCACCCATATCCTCGACACGGCGGCCGGCCGCCCGGCGGCGGGCGTCGTTGTACGGGTTTCCGCCCATCGCGGCGGCGCGCTCGCGCTTTTGGGCGAAACGCGGACCGACGCCGACGGTCGCGCGCGGCTGGTCGAAGGCGCGGACCTGGTGGCCGGCGGCTATCGGCTAGAATTCTCGGCGGGTGACTATTTCAAGGCCTCGGGCGCGACGGTCAGCGATCCGCCCTTCCTCGACGTGGTGATCATCGATTTCAACGTCGCCGACCCGGAGCAGCACCACCATGTGCCGCTGCTGGTCTCGCCGTTCGCCTATTCGACCTATCGGGGCAGTTGATGGACGCGGTGCGTTTCCTGCTGAACGGCGAGGTGGTCGAGGCCCGGGGCGTCGATCCCACCCGCACGCTGCTGGAGCACCTGCGCGGCGACCTGCGGCGAACCGGAACCAAGGAAGGCTGCGCCGAGGGCGACTGCGGGTCTTGCACCGTGCTGGTCGGCGAGCTTGACGGGCAGGGTGGGACCGCTTGGCGGGCGGTCAACAGCTGTATCCAGTTCGTGCCGATGCTGGACGGCAAGGCGGTGATCACCGTCGAGGGCCTTTCGGGGCAAAACGGGGCCAAGGACCAGCCGCATCCGGTGCAGGCCGCGCTGGTCGAGCATCACGGCTCGCAATGCGGGTTCTGTACGCCGGGCATCGTCATGTCGCTGTATGCCCGCGCCATCGCGGCCCAGGGGGCGGGCGCGCCGATCGAGGAGGTGCTGGCCGGCAATCTATGTCGCTGCACCGGCTATGGCGCTATCCTCGCGGCGGCCGAGGCGATCCCGTCCGAGGCCGCGCCGGACGTCGCCACGGCGCTGGCTCCATTGCAGCGCACGGCGATGCTGGGCCTGGAACACGACGACGCCATCGCGGGGTTCACCCGCCGCTGGTTCGCGCCGCGCTCGCTGGCCGAGTTGGCGGCGACCTACGCCGAGCATCCCCAAGCCGTAATCGTGGCGGGGGCCACCGACATCGGTTTGTGGGTGACCAAGCTGCGCAGGCCCCTGGCCGTTCTGATCGATATCGGCCGAGTGGCGGAGCTGAAGACCCTGACGCGCGAGGGGAGAAGCCTGCGCATCGGGGCGGGCGTGCGCTATGTCGAGGCGCTGGAGGCGCTCAGCGTGCTCTATCCAGACCTGGGCGCCGTGATGCGGCGGCTGGGTTCGACCCAGGTGCGCAACAGCGGCACGATCGGCGGCAATATCGCCAACGGCTCGCCGATCGGCGACATGCCGCCGGCCCTGATCGCGGCCGGGGCCCAGTTGGTGCTACGCCAGGGCGAGACCCAGCGCACCCTGCCACTGGAAGACTTCTTCATCACTTACGGAAAACAGGACCGGCGGGCCGGCGAGTTCGTCGAGGCGGTGCTCGTGCCGCCGCCGCCGCCGGGCGCGCTGTTCAAGGTGTTCAAGCTGTCCAAGCGCTTCGACCAGGACATCTCGGCGGTGTGCGGGGCATTCAACATAAAGGTCGAGAACGAGATCGTTCTTGGCGCCCGTATCGCCTTTGGTGGCATGGCCGGTACGCCAGGGCGAGCCAGCGCCTGCGAGGCGGCCTTGGTGGGCCAGGCCTGGAACGCCGCGACGATCGACGCCGCCGTCGCCGCCTTGGCCGAGGACTTCACGCCTCTGACCGACGTCCGCGCCTCGGCGGCCTATCGCGCCCTGGCGGCGGGCAACATGCTGCGCAAGGTCTTCATAGAGTCCGACCGGCCCGGCGTAGCTACCCGTGTGCCGCTGGCCGCCACCCATGGCTGACTCCAGCGCCACGGTCATCGAGCCCGTCGTCTTTCAGGGCGTTCACGCCTCGCTGCCCCACGACAGCGCCCTGCGCCATGTCAATGGCGCGGCGATCTATGTCGATGACATTCCCGAACCGGCCGGCATGCTCCACGTCCATCTGGGCATGAGCGCCAAGGCCCATGCGCGGATCGTGTCGATGGATCTTGACGCCGCCCGCGCGAGCCCTGGCGTCGTCGTCGTGCTGACCGCCGCCGACATCCCTGGCGAGAACGACGTCAGCCCGGTGATCCACGACGACAAGCTGTTCGCCGACAGCGAGGTGGTCTGCGTCGGCCAGAGCCTGTTCGCCGTGGCCGCCACCTCGATCGCCGCAGCCCGCGCCGCCTCCGCCAAGGCCGTGGTGGTCTATGAGGATTTGCCGGCCGCCATCACCATCGCCCAGGCCCGCGACCTCGATCTGAAGATCGAGAAATCCCAACGCATGGCGCGCGGCGACGCTGCCGCCGCCTTGGCCACATCCCCCCGGCGTCTGCAAGGCAAGTTCGCGATCGGCGGCCAGGATCACTTCTACCTCGAGGGCCAGGTCGCCTTGGCCACGCCGGGCGAGGGCGGCGACGTCCATGTCTGGTCGTCCACCCAGCATCCCAGTGAGGTGCAGCACCTGGTCGCCCGCGTGCTCGACGTGCCCCACACCTCGGTGACCATCGAGGTTCGCCGGATGGGTGGCGGGTTCGGCGGCAAGGAGACCCAGGCCTCGCTGTTCGCGGCTGCGGCCGCCCTGGTGGCGGTCAAGACCGGTCGCGCCGCCAAGGCCCGCCCCGACCGCGACGAGGACATGGTCATGACCGGCAAGCGGCATGACTTCGAGATCGCCTATGACGTCGGCTTCGACGACGAAGGACGGCTGACGGGCCTGTCGCTTGAACTGGCGTCGCGCTGCGGTTCGACCACCGACCTGTCGATGGCCATCAACGACCGGGCGATGTTCCACGCCGACAACTGCTACTTCTTGCCGGCCGTCGAGATCGTCTCGCATCGCTTCAAGACCCACACGGTGTCAAATACCGCCTTTCGGGGGTTCGGCGGTCCGCAGGGCATGGCGGCGATCGAGCGGGTGATGGACGCCGTCGCCCAGGCCACGGGGCTGGACCCGCTGCTGGTGCGCCAGCGCAATCTCTATGGCGAGGGGCGCGATCTGACGCCCTATCACCAGGTGGTAGAGGACAATGTCGCACCGCAACTGCTCTCCGAGCTGGCGAGGTCCTGCGACTACGAGGCCCGCCAGGCCGCGATCGAGGTGTTCAATGCGGGCAGCCCGGTGCTGAAGAAGGGGCTGGCCCTGACGCCGGTGAAGTTCGGCATCTCATTCACCACCACCCATCTGAACCAGGCCGGGGCGCTGATCCACCTCTATGCCGACGGCTCGATCCTGCTGAATCACGGCGGCACGGAGATGGGGCAGGGCCTGTTCGTCAAGGTGGCCCAGATCGTGGCGGAGGCCTTCAAGGTCGATATCGGCCATGTGAAGGTGACCTCGACGGTCACCGACAAGGTGCCCAACACCTCGGCCACCGCCGCCTCTTCGGGCACGGACCTCAACGGCATGGCGGCGCTCAATGCGGCCAACACGATCAAGGCGCGCCTGGTTGAGTTCGCCGCCGGGAAGTGGGGCTGCGACGAAACCGAGGTCGTGTTCACGCCCGTGGGCCTGCGGGCCGGCGCCGAGCTGATCCCGTTCGACGTACTTTGCCGCCAGGCGCATCTGGGCCGGGTGTCGCTGTCGGCCACCGGCTTCTACGCCACGCCGAAGATCCACTATGACCGCGCCACCCACACCGGCCGGCCGTTCTATTATTTCGCCTATGGCGCAGCCTGCAGCGAGGTGCTGATCGACACCCTGACCGGCGAGATGAAGGTCACCCGCGCCGACATCCTGCACGACGCCGGCCGCTCGCTGAACCCGGCCATCGACCTGGGCCAGATCGAGGGCGGCTTCATCCAGGGCATGGGCTGGCTGACCACCGAGGAACTGGTGTTCTCGGACGACGGCCGCCTGCTGACCCATGCGCCGTCGACCTACAAGATCCCGACCTGCGGTGATCGCCCTGCGGTGCTGAACGTGGCGCTATGGGAGGCGGGTCGCAATGTCGAGGAGACGGTGCACCGCTCCAAGGCCGTGGGCGAGCCGCCGCTGATGTTGGCCCTCTCCGTGCTGAGCGCGGTGAGCCGGGCGGTGGCGTCGGTGGCGGATCACAAGGTGTTCCCCGACTTGGACGCGCCCGCCACGCCAGAGCGGATCCTGATGGCGGTCGAGGATGTGAAGCGGCGGGCCGCGTCATGCTGACCCTCTCCCGGAGGGACAGGGAGGGGCCCGCGCTCGAAGAGCGTGGGAGGGTGAGGGGTTACACCCTCACCGATTTCACACCCGCGCCCTGCCGGCACGCCGTCAGACGTCGTAACCCCTCACCCTCCCACGCTTCGCGCGGACCCCTCCCTCTCCCTTTGGGAGAGGGTCAATGAGCAATTGGGCTCGCCAATCCCTCGCCCGCCTCGACCTCGGCGAGCCCGTCGCCCTGGTCACCATCCTGGCCACCGAGGGCTCGGCACCGCGCGACGCCGGGACCAAGATGGTGGTCTGGGCGGGCGGCCAGGCCGGCACCATCGGCGGCGGCAATCTGGAGCACCAGGTCGCCGACCAGGCGCGACGGATGCTGCTGAGCCCGGTGCACTTCGCCTTACAGGATTACCCCCTTGGTCCGCTTCTGGCCCAGTGCTGCGGCGGCCGCGTGCGCCTGCTGATCGAGCGTCTCGACAACACCGCCGTCGACTGGCTGACCGACGCGGCGCGCCGGCTGGACGCCGACCAGCCCTTTGAGGTTCGCACCCGCTTCAACTCCGGCGCCCTCGCCAAGACCGTCGCGCCCGTCACCGCCTCGAGCCGCGTAGGCGCGGCGATCACCCTGGCGGGCCAGCCGGCGACGGCGCGAGGCGCGCGGCCGACCCTGGGTGACGTGCTGGTCGAGCCTCAGGACCTGCCGCGCCCCCCGGTGTTGCTGTTTGGCGCCGGCCATGTCGGCCAGGCGGTCGCCCGGGCGCTGGAGCCGCTGCCGTTCCGCCTGTCCTGGTACGACACCCGCCCCGAGACGGCCGGCATCTCCGGCGTGACGGTCGGGACGGTGGCCCAGCTGGCCGCCGCCACCCTGGGCGCGGGCCGCGACGGCTACATCCTGATCATGACCCACGACCACAGTCTGGACTACGCCTTGACCTCGGCCGCCTTGGCCGGTGGGGCGTTCGGCTATCTGGGCCTGATCGGCTCGGACACCAAGCGGGCGCGGTTCCTCAGCCGGCTGCGCAAGGACGGTTTTGACGACGCGTCGGTGGCCCGCATGACCTGCCCGATCGGCCTGCCGCATCTGAAGAACAAGGCGCCCGAAGTCATCGCCGTCTCGGTGGTCGCCGATCTGCTGATGCGGCTCGAGGCCGCCCGCCGCGAACGCACAAGGGATATGCAGCTTGCAAGCCTATAGGGCGTCGATCTTCCAGCTGGAAGACGACCCGACCACCACGGACGGAGAGGCGCACGCCTTCCACGAGGACGGCCTGCTGCTGGTCGAGGACGGCCGCGTGGTGGCCTGCGGCGACTACGCCAAGCTGGCCGACGAGCTGGGCGACACGCCGGTTGAAGACTTGACCGGCAAGCTGATCGTCCCAGGCTTCGTCGACACCCATATCCATTTCCCGCAGGTCGACGTGATCGCCGCCCATGGCGAGCAACTGCTTGACTGGCTGGAACGCCACACCTTCCCCGCCGAGGCCGCCTTCGCCGATCCCGTCCATGCCGAGGAGACCGCCGAGTTCTTCCTCGAGGAACTGCTGCGCAACGGCACGACCAGCGCCCTGGTCTTTGGCTCGGTGCACAAGGGCTCGGTCGAGGCGCTGTTCGCCGCGGCCCTGAAGCGCGGCATGCGGATCATCGCCGGCAAGGCGCTGATGGACCGCAATGCCCCGCCCGGCCTGACCGACACGGTCGAGAGCAGCCGGCGCGACATGCAGGACCTGATCGCCAATTGGCATGGCAAGGGCCGGCTGGGCTACGCCGTGACCCCGCGCTTCGCCATCAGCTGCAGTGATGCGCAACTGGCCATGGCCGGCCAAGTACTGGCCGAGCACCCGACGGTCTGGATGCAGACCCATCTGTCGGAAAATATCCGCGAGATCGTCGATACCGCGAAACTCTTCCCCGAGGCCAAGGACTATCTCGACGTCTACGACCGCTTCGGCCTGATCGGCGGACGCTCGGTCTTCGCCCACTGCGTCCATCTGCAGGGCGAGGCGTTTCAGCGGCTGGCGGCCGCAGGGTCGTCGGTGGCCTTCTGCCCGACCTCCAACCTGTTCCTGGGCTCGGGCCTGTTTCCCCTGGCCACCGCCTGCGCCCATGGGGTGAAGGTCGGGATCGGAACAGACGTGGGGGCGGGCACGACCTTCTCGATCCTCCGCACCCTGGGCGAGGCCTACAAGGTGGGCCAGCTGCGCGGCGAGGCGTTGGACCCGTTCCACGCCTTGTACCTGGCGACCCTGGGCGGCGCGCGGGCCCTGGGGCTGGAGAGCGAGATCGGCAGCCTGGAGCCCGGCAAGATGGCTGACTTCCTGGTGCTGGACCTGGCGGCGACGCCGCTGCTGGCGCGGCGGATGCCGGCGGCGAAGTCGCTGGAGGAAAGGTTGTTCGCGCTGACGGTGCTGGGGGACGATAGGGTTGTGGAGCGGACCTATGTGGCGGGGGTGGAGCGGCATCGGCGCTAATTCCTCCCCCTGTGGGGGAGGTGTCGGCGCAGCCGACGGAGGGGGGCGTGATAGGCCGCCAAACCTGTGATCAACAGCCCTAAAACTCCCCCCACCGATCGCTGCGCGATCGCCTGCCCCACAGGGGGAGGCTTGGGTGAGCGTCAGGCCCTCATCGTTTCCGCATACAACCTCAGCAGCCCTTCGGCCCTCACTCCCACCGTGATCGCCTGGATCGGCTGGTCGTCCCAAGCCGACGGCCCAAACAGCTCCCCCTCCACCTTCTGCAAGGTCTGCCCCAGCGCGATCCCGTCGGTGATCACCCGGATAGACCCGCGGCGAACCTCGAACATCGACGGATCGATCACGAACGCCACTGCGGCGGCGTCATGCACGCAGCACCCGATGATCCCGTCGCGGCCGCCATAGAACGCCGCATAGGGCTTTGAAATGGCGTGGAGGAACGCGCCTGCCGGACCGGCGGACGCTTCCAGACCCTCCATGAAGCTGGGGGTCATCACCACCTGGCTGGTGACGTCCAGGCTGACGGCGGTGACGAACCAAGGGGCGGTGAACACCAGGTCGGCCGCCTCGGGATCGTTCCAGATATTGGCCTCGGCCACCGGCGTGACATTGCCCGGCTTGCCGGCCACGGCGAAGGCGCCGCCCATGATCACCACGGCCTTCAGCAAGGTCGCGACCTCCGGGTCGGCCCGCAGGGCCAGGGCGAGATTGGTCAGCGGACCGACCGCGACCAGCGTGATCTGGCCGGGATGCTCGCGGGCCAGGTCGATGATCGCCTGATAGGCCGGCTTGGCCTCGGGCTCGGCAGGAACCAGGCCCGTCAACTCCACGTCGCCCAAGCCGTTCTCGCCGTGCACGAAGGTGGGCGAGGGATTGCGCGGCCGGATCAGCGGCTTGTCCGCGCCCTTGTAGACCGGCGCCTTCAAGCCGAAGCGGTCCTTCAGATACAGCGCGTTGCGGGTGGTGGTGTCGATGTCGGCGTTGCCGAACACCGTGGTCACCGCCAGCAGGTCGAGCGCCGGGCTGGCCTCGATGAACAGCAGGGCCATGGCGTCGTCGATGCCGGGATCGGTGTCGAAGATAATCTTGGTCGTCATTCGAAGGACTTAACTCATCGCGGGACAAGGGGGAGACCCCTCAAACGAACCATGCTCCCGGCGCGAACCGGGAGCATGGCGGACGATGGCAATCCTTCGTATGCCGCCCGGCGCTGAGCCGAGCGGCGGTCTTCAGATTACCGCTTGGCGCTGATCGAGATGCCGACGATCCGAGGCTCGTTGACGAAACCGGTCAGGTTGTTGAAGTCGATGCCGCCGCGCAGGTTCGCCTCGTTGGTGATGTTGCGGGCGAAGGCGGCGATCTCGTAGGCGCCGTCGGCCTTGGCGTAGCCGAGCTTCAGGCCGCCTTCGAAGGCGCCCTTCGAGTTGAACTCCTTGCTCTCATACAGGAACAGGTTGGTGTAGCCCTGCTTGAACCAGTCGGTGTAGGCGAACAGTTCGCCGTCGCCGATCGGATAGCTGTAGCGGGCCGTGAAGTTCAGCACGTATTCCGGGGCGTTCGGGAACGGGTTGCCATCGACCTTGGCGCCGCCCGTCACCAGAGGATCGGTCACGCTGCACTGGGCGCAGGTGGCGACGATGAGGTTCTTGTCGGCGATCTTGGTGTGGTTGTAGCTGTAGCCGGCGGTGACCAGCAGGTTCTCGGTGACCGCGAACTCGCCGTCGAATTCGACCCCGTAGGCCTTACCCTTGTTGGCGTTGATCAGACGGTTTGAATTCGAGCCGCCGCCCACCGCGCTGAATTGCGGATCGTTGATCGTGTAGTTGAACACGGCGCCGTTGAAACGAAGGCGGCGATCCATCAGTTCGCTCTTGAAGCCCGCTTCATACGACTGGATGGTCTCCGATTGCGCCACCGACGAGCCGCTGCCGAAGGCGATGTCCCGGCCCTGGATCGACGGGCCGCGGAAGCCGCGGGCGACGCGCGCATAGAGGCTGACGTCGTCCTGCAGGGCATAGAACGCCGACAGGTCCCAGCTGACCTTCTCGTCCGAGACCGAGACCGGTGCTGGCTTGCCGAACGGCGTGAAGATCACCGCCATGTCCTTGTCGTCGCTGGTGTAGCGCAGGCCGCCAGTGACCTTCAGGGCGTCGGATACCTGATAGGTGCCTTGACCGAACACCGCCCAGGACGTGTTCTTGTGTTCCAGGGTCGAGGGCGGGACGAAGCCCGGGTCGCTGGTAACCAGGAACTTGGACTTGAAGTAGTAACCCCCAACCTGCCAGGTCATCGGGCCGTCATTGTCGGAGGCCAGGCGGATTTCCTGGGTGTACTGGTCCAGGTCGTCGATGCTGTCTTGCGAGGCGGAGTCGAACGGGATGAAGCCCGGACCGACGCCGGCCACGCCGCCGTCGATGTCGCCGCGGCTTCGGCCGTTGGTGGTCTCGTAGGCGCTGATCGACGTCAGGGTGAGGCCGCCCAGATCGTAGTCGATCTTCAAGGACTCGCCGTTGCCGTCGTACTTCTGCGGATTGTTGTCGCCGCCGTTGTAGAAGACCTTGTCGCGGTCGAAGTTGCCGTTGAGCTTGTTGCTGCCCTTGGTCAGGATGTTGGCGCGGAAGATCGCGGCCGTGCCGTCCAGCGAGCGGTTGTGGGCGTTCAGCAGGACGCTGAGGTTCTCGGTCGGGGTCCACAGCAATTGGCCGCGGATGGCGTATTCGTCATAGCCGCCCAAGACGTTGTCGATGTGGGTGAAGGTGTTGTCGATATAGTCGTCTCGGTGCTGGCCCAGCACCGAGATGCGGCCGGCCAGCTTGCCTTCGACCAGCGGGCCGCCGACGCCGCCTTCAGCGGTCCACGAGCCGTACGAACCGTAGGTGACGGCGCCGTTGGCCTTGAAGGTCTGGCTCGGCTTGACGCTGTCGAACTTGACGATCCCGGCGGTGGTGTTGCGGCCAAACAGCGTGCCTTGCGGGCCGCGCAGCACTTCAACCTGATCGACGTCGAAAATCGGCGTGCTCTTCAGCACGACGTTTTCCATGACCACGTCGTCCATGATCACCGAAACCGGCTGCGAGGCGGCCAGATCGAAGTCGGCGTTGCCGAGGCCTCGAATGTAGAAGCGCGGCGCGGCGCGGCCGTTCGAGGATTCGATGTAGAGGCCGGGCACGCGGCTCGACAGCGCCAGCACGTCCTCGCCGGCGGCGAACACGGCGGCGAGCTTCTCGCCCGAGACAGCCGCAACCGAGACCGGCACGTCCTGGATGTTTTCCGAACGCTTCTGGGCGGTGACGATCACGTCGCTCAGAGCGGTGGGCGCTTCCTGGGCGAAGGCGGGGGCGGCGAGGCCGGCGGCGACGACCAGGGCGGCTATGGCGCCGCTACGGCGCAGATGGTGACGAGTGGTCATGTGAAGATCCCCTTCATGCGCCGCGGGGCCGACGCTTGAGGGGTGCAATGCACAATGGCGGAGACGAATCCAAAGCTTTGATGACGCAAAAGCCGCGGATTGATGAAGTTTTGCCACCAGATGTCACTATTTGACCACGGGGCGACAAGGGCGCCCAAAAGCAGATCACAAGTCAGAGCTTTATTACTTATCGTCATGGGGCGGACGATCTGGCGCTTACGGGGAAAGGCGTTGATCAACGCCTTCCTGCAGAAGCGACACATGGGCCGAGACAATTTTCCAACCGTTTTCGGTGCGAATCCAGGTCTGGCTCTGTCGGCCGGGATGTTTCGCCCCCTCGCGAAGGAATTCGACGTTGGCGATCGCGAAATCTCGCCCAAACGTGGTGATTTCGGTCCGCAGGCGCGACCGCTGCGGCGAACCGCCGGACCGACCGATTCGGAAGGCCGCGATCTGCGCGAAGCCATAGAGGTTCTCGGCCACGCCATAGCGAACCGTCTCGGGTGTGTCGCGGAAGAAGCCGTCCAGCGCCTCGACGTCGTTGGTCATCAGCGCGACCTCATAGGCGTCGACGGCGGCGGTGACCTCGGCCAGCACGGGCGGGTCGTTGATGATCATCAGAAGCCTCCCCAAACCGAGCCTGGCGGCCGGTGGGCGGCGACGACGCCGGCCTGCTCCAGGTGCAAAGCCGCCGCCAGGGCCAGGTCCTCGCGCCAGGCCGGGGCGATGATCTGCACGCCGATCGGCAGCTTGCCGGGGCGATTGAGCGGCACGGTCACCACGGGCAGGCCGATATAGCTGATCGGCTGAGTATAGGCGCCGAGGTGCTTGCGGACGGAAACCTGTTGGCCGTCCATCTCCATGGTCGTCTGGCCGACGCCAGGCGCGGGACAGACCGAGGCCGGGGCCAGCAGGATGTCGAAGTCCTCGAACACCTTGGCGACCGCGTCGCGGAAGATCGGGCGATAGCGGCGGGCGGCCTCGGCCACGCCGTCCGGCAGCAGGGCGCCGGCCAGCAGGCGGTCGCGGACGGCGGGGTCGTAGTCCATCGGCCGGGTCTTCAGGTCGTCCAGCTGCAGATGGCTGGCCTCGGCAGGGGTCAGGCAGAAGGCGGCGGCGCGGGCGATCTCGGCGCCGGGCAGTTCGACGCCGCGCCTTGCTTGCAGGGCGTCGGCGACGATCTCCAGCGCTTCCAACACCTCGGGAAAGGCCCCCTGCGCGAACCAGCCGCCCAGCACGCCGACGCGGAGAGGACCGTCGGCGCCTTCTTGCAAGCGGGGAGCTTGCAGGCGAGGGGCGGCTGGTTCGGCGGGCCGACGGCAGAGCGGGTCGAGAGGATCGGGGCCCTGCATCAGGTCGTAGGCTAGGGCCAGATCCTCCACCGACCGCGCGAACGGCCCGATGTGGTCGAGGCTCTCGACAAAGGGAAAGGCGCCCTGGCGCGACAGGCGGCCCAACGTAGGCTTGAGGCCAAACACCCCGCACAGGCTGGCGGGGATGCGGATCGAACCGTTGGTGTCCGAGCCCAGGCTGAGGGGCACGAGGCCTCCGGCCACCGCAGCGGCCGACCCGCCCGACGAGCCGCCGGCGATGCGGGTCAGGTCGTGCGGGTTGCGGGTTGGCCCGTCATGGGCGTTCTCGGTGACGAAGCCATAGGCGAACTCGTCCATGTTCAGCGCCCCGACCAGCACCGCCCCGGCGGCCGTGAGGCGTTGGATGGCAGTGGCGTCGCGGGTGGCGGGCGCGGCCTCGCGGCGGATCTTCGAGCCGGCGATCGTGGTCACACCTTCGACGTCGAACAGGTTCTTCACCGCAAACGGCACGCCGGCCAGCGGACCGACGGGGCGTCCAGCGGCAAGGTCGGCGTCGAGGGCGTCAGCCTGGGCCAGGGCGCGGCTTTCGAACACGGCGGTGAAGGCGTTGAGGTCGCTGTTGCGCGCGGCGATCGCGGCGAATGCGGCCTCGGTTTCCGCCCGGGCGGTGGTCGTCCCGCTCCGCACGTCGGCGGCGATGGTGGTGGCGGAGCGGAAGCTCATGGCTCGAAGGCCTTGGCGGCGCCAGGCGCATCGACAGGCAGCGCGGCGATGAAGGTCTCGGCCTGACGCCGCAGCAGGGTCAGGTTGTCGATCACCCCGGCGCGCGCGGCGGGCGGCAGCGGTAGGCCCAGCGCCTCGGCGCGGGCGTCGGCATAGGCCGCGACTGCATCGTCGGAAAGGTCGAGAAACGTTGCGAGCGCCGGATCGGCCGCCATGTCGGGCGAGCTCCACAAGTAAGAAATTTCTTCATAACCGGGATATTCGGCCACCGCTAGAGCGCGCGGGCCCGGGATAGGGAGGAGCCCAGCGGCGGGTCAGGTCGGTCGTCCTGGCGCCCGCGTGTTGGGCGCCAGGCGCCGGGATAGGCTTGGGCGACGGTCGCGGCTAGGGTCGGTTCGCCGGGCGGGGGTCCTCTGCCGGCTTTTAGTAGAAGGCTTATCTCATGCGCCATCACCTGGCTTCGTCCCCCGAGACCGTCCGGTTCGGGATCTTCGACGCCGCCTTCGATCCGGTTCTGACCGTCGATTCAGGCGACACGGTGACGTTCGAGTGTGTGTCGGGCGGCCCCGAGGTGATGCCACCGGCCGAGCTGGGGCTATCGATCCCCGCCACCCTGCAGGCCATCCACGACGCCAAGCTGGAGCGCCTGGGGCCGCACATCTTGACCGGTCCGGTGGCGATCCGGGGGGCGGAGCCCGGCGACACGCTGGAGGTGCGGATCGACGCGATCGAACCCAACAATAGCTGGGGTTACTGCGCCGTACGCCCGTTGGCGGGGACCTTGCCGGAGGATTTCCCTGACCGCTATGTCAGTTACATCGCCGTCGACGGCGCGGCCGGGACCTGCAAGCCCAGCTGGGGCCCGACATTGCCGCTGAGGCCGTTCTTCGGCACGGCCGGCGTCGCCCCGCCACCCAGCTATGGCCGGATCTCCAGCCGCGAGCCGCGCGCCCACGGCGGCAACATGGACTGCAAGGAGCTGACGGCCGGCGCGACCCTGTTCCTACCGGTCTGGGTCGCCGGCGCCAACTTCTCGGTCGGCGACGGTCATGGCCGCCAGGGCGACGGCGAGGTCTGCGTCAACGCGCTGGAGATGGGGCTGACGGGGACCTTCACCTTCTTGCTGCACAAAGCTGGCGAGGTGGGCGTGGCGACGTGGCCGAGGGCGGAGACGCCGACCCATTTCATCACCCTGGGCTTTAACGAGGACCTGGATCTGGCGATGAAACAGGCCTTGCGGGGGATGATCGACTTCATCGTGTCACGGTCGGCGTTGACCCGGGTTCAGGCCTATCAGTTCTGCTCGCTGGCCGTGGACTTTCGCGTGACCCAGACGGTCAACGGCGAGAAGGGCGTGCATGGGATGTTGGAGAAGGGGGTGTTGTTCTGAAGTCCTCCCCCTGTGGGTCAGGTGTCGGCGAAGCCGACGGAGGGGGGAGTGTTCGAAAGGTGGCTTCAGCGACGATCGCCGACCCTAAAACGCCCCCCACCGATCGCTGCGCGATCGCCTCCCCCATAGGGGGAGGACCTATTTCCCCTTCGTCAGGTACCCTTCCAGCAAATCCAGCGCATGGACCAGCCGCTCGCGTCGCCACTCGGCCTTGCTCATGTCGGTGTCCAAGGTCACCGACAGAGAATAGCCGTTCGCCAGGTGGAAGCGGCTCATCGCCGCGATGGTCACATAGATCTGCACCCAGTCGAGGCCCTCCCGAAATACGCCCTGCTTTTGGCCGCTGTCGATCAAGCGCTCGATGGTCCGGCGCAAAGGGAAGGCCGTCTCGGTGACCTTGCGCGATTGCGAGACGAACTTGCCCTGCATCAGGTTTTCGTTGCGCAGCAGGCCGTCGATGCGCGGGTTCTTCTCGAAATAGTCGAAGGTGAAGCGCTGCAGGGCGAAGACGCCCTCCAGCGGCTGGTCGAAGTCGATCTTCAGCTCGGACTCGCGGCCCCGCAGATCCTCGTAAGCGGCCTCCAGCACCGCCAGGTACAGGCCCTTCTTGTCGCCGAAATAGTGGTAGAGCATGCGGATATTGCACTTGGCGGCCTTGACGATCCGCTCGATGCGCGCGCCGGCATAGCCCGCCGCCGCGAACTCCTTGAGGGCCGCCGTCAGGATCGCCTTGCGGGTTCGTTGGGCGTTGCGCCTGCGCGGCGCCGGCGCGGCGTCGTCCGTCACGGAGGCGGAGGGCGTCTCTACCCGGGTCGTCACTGCGTTTTGGCCCCCGCCTTGATCCAGGCGCCCAGCTGGGCGCGTTCCTCATCGGTGATGTGAGTCTCGTCGCCAAGCGGCATGCTCTTGCTGTCGACCGCCATCTGCTGGATGCGCGGTGCGTAGCGCGCCATGCCGGCCGGCGTATCGAAAGCCGCGCCATTTGGCGGCGCGGTGAAGCCCCGGTGGGTCGGGACGGCGGCGTGACAGGTCACGCAGTGCTTCTCGACGATGGCCTGGGCGACGGGGAACGGCACGTCCGACATCATCGCGGTGGCCTTGGGCCTGACGCTAGCGATCAGGCTGACGCTGAAGATCAGCATGGCCCCGAGGAACAGGTAGTCGGGCTTGATGATCCCGTGATGGCGCAGGACGAAGAAGTAGCGGATCGACACGCCGCCAGCGCTGATCAGCGCCAGCAACAGCCAGGCCAGGTGGTGGCCCGTCACTGCTGAATAGTGGTTGCTGATCATGATGAAGATGACTGGCAGGGTCATGTGGGTGTTGTGCATCGAGCGCTGCTTGCCCATCGCCCCCAGGCGCGGATCGACGGGCCGCCCGGCCAGCATGTCGGCGACGATCTTGCGCTGGTTGGGAATGATGATCAGGAAGACGTTGCCGACCATGCAGGTGCCGATGATCGCGCCGACGTGGATGAAGGCGCCGCGATCGCTGAACAGGTGGGTCAGGGCGTAGGCCGCGCCGGTCAGGGCCAGGAACCAGACCACGCCGAACGTCCGGGGCCGCTGGCCCAGCGGTGAGCGGCACAGCACCTCGTAGACCAAGAGCCCGCCGAAGATGAAGGCCAGGCCCGTGGCGATCGCGCCGGACTGGCTGAAGGCGTGCTTGCTGGCGTCGATCAGATAGACCGGCGCGCCAACATAATAGAGCACGATCAGCAGGGCGAAGCCGCTTAGCCAGGTGGTGTAGGCCTCCCATTTGAACCAGTGCAGGTGACCTGGCATATGGTCTGGGGCCGTCATGTACTTCTGCGAGTGATAGAAGCCGCCGCCGTGCACGGCCCACAGCTCGCCCTTGACGCCGTCCTTTTCGGGCACGGGCGGGCGCAGGTTGTTGTCCAGCCAGACGAAGTAGAACGAGGCCCCGATCCAGGCGACGCCGGCGATCACGTGCAGCCAGCGCAGCGACAGGTTCAGCCAGGTGGCGACGTCGTAGTCCATCTAGCCCGTCACCGCGTCTTGCAGCCGAAGCTTGGAGATCAGGCCGATCTGGGCGATGGCCTCGGCGATCTCGGCGGCCTTTTCGTTGTCAAGTCGCGCCTGCATGGCGGCCAGGATCGAGGTCTTGTCGTTCAGCCGCACGGCGATGATGAACGGAAAGCCGAAGCGCTCGCCATAGGCGGCGTTGAGGGCGTGGAAGCGCTCGAACTCCTCCGGCGTCAGGCGGTCGAGCCCGGCGCCGGCCTGCTCTACCAGGCTCTCGGCGGTCAGGGTCTTGGCGATCGCCGCCTTGCCGGCCAGTTCGGGGTGGGCGCGGATCAGGGCCAGACGCTCGGCCTCGGGCGCGGCCTCCAGCACGGCCATCGTGGCGGCGTGCAAGGCCTCGATGCTGGTGAATGGCGCGGCGTCATAGGCCCGCTGCACCACCCACGGCGACAGCTCGAAGGCGAAGCCCAGGGTCGTGGCGAAACCGGTGCGGTTCATCCGGTTCAGATCGGCCAGGGTCAGGGGCGGGGCGCTCATACGGTCTTGCCCTTGTAGGGATGCGTCTTGATCCAATGGTTGGCGATCTCGATGCGACGGGCCACCCAGACCCTCTCGTGCTGGGCCACGTGCTCGAGGAACCGGCGCAGGGCCATGATCCGGCCGGGCTTGCCGACGATGCGGCAGTGCAGGCCGATGCTCATCATTTTCGGGGCCGTCTCGCCCTCCAGATAGAGGGCGTCGAAGCTGTCGCGCAGATAGGCGAAGAACTGGTCGCCGCTGTTGAAGCCCTGGGGGGCGGCGAAGCGCATGTCGTTGGCGTCCAGCGTATAGGGCACGATGAGCTGCGGCTTGCCGTGCTGGTCGTCCCAATAGGGCAGGTCGTCGGCGTAGGAGTCGGCGTCATAGCTAAAACCTCCTTCTTCAACGATCAGCCGGGCGGTGTTGGGGCTGGTGCGGCCCTGGTACCAGCCCAGCGGGCGTTCCCCCGTCAGCCTTTTGTGAATCTCGATGGCTTTGGCGATGTGCTCGCGTTCCAGGTCCTCGGGAAAGTGCTGGTAGTCGATCCAGCGATAGCCGTGGCTGGCGATCTCCCAGCCATAGTTCTGCATCGCCGCCACCACGTCGGGATTGCGCTCCAGGGCCTGGGCCACGGCGAAGACGGTGATCGGGAACCCGAACTCCTCGAACAATCGCCGAACACGCCAGAAGCCGGCGCGCGAGCCATATTCGTAGAGGCTTTCCATCGCCATGTGCCGCATGTCGGGGATCGGCTGGGCGCCGATCATCTCCGAAAGGAAGTGCTCGGCCTGGGGGTCGCCATGCAGGATCGAGCGCTCGGCGCCTTCCTCGTAGTTGAGGACGAACTGCACGGCGATCCGGGCGCCGTTGGGCCACTGGGCGTGGGGCGGGTGCTCGCCGTGGCCGATGAGGTCGCGAGGGTAGGTCATGCCACTCCCCCCACCGGCCCTTCGGGCCGCCTCCCCCATGGGGGGAGGACCTTCTCAAGTGCTCCCCCTGTGGGGGAGCTGTCGCGAAGCGACTGAGGGGGGAGGATCATGCGTAAACCCCCAATGCCGCATCCACCCCGGCCCCGGCCACAAACCCGAACCCCTCGCCCCGCAGCACCGCTTCCAGCGCCGCCAGGGTCGTCAGCACAGCGTACTTCCGCGCATTGACCCCCATCGCCCCGATCCGCCAGATCTTGCCCGTCAGCGGCCCAAACGCCGTGCCGATCTCGATCTCGAAGTCGGTGCGCATCCGGGCCCGCACCCGGTCGCCATCGACCCCCGCCGGGATCCGGACGCCGGTGACATTGGTCATCTTGTGGGCCTTGTCGCCGTAGACGGTGAGCCCCAGCGCCTCGACCCCGGCGACCACGGCCGCGCCCGCCTGGGCGTGGCGGGCGAAGCGGGCTTCCAGCCCTTCCTCAAGCGCCACGCGGGCGCATTCGCGGGCCGCATACAGCATCGAGGCGGCCTCGGTGTGGTGGTTCAGGCGCTTGTCGGACCAGTAGTCCATGATCATCGCCAGGTCGAAATAGTTGGAGGCGATGCGGCGGCCGTTACCGCTGACCGCGCCCGCCGTGGCGATCCCGGCCTCGACGTGGCGACGGCTGAAGATATGCTCGGCGGCGCGGTCGGAGATGGTGATCGGGGCCGAGCCGGAGGGGCCGCCCAGGCACTTCTGCAGGCCGGCCGTGACGATGTCTGCGTGCCAGGCGTCGACCGGAACGCTCATGCCGGCCAGGGTCGCTGTGGCGTCGACATAGAGCAGGGCGTCGTAGCGCCGACAGATTTCGCCGATGGCTTCCAGGGGCTGGGCCATGGTGGTGGAGGTGTCGCCGTGCACGCAGGCCACCAGGCGCGGACGCACGCGCTTGACGGCGTCCTCCACTGCCTGTGGATCGACCACCGCGCCCCACTCGCCCTCGACCGTCGTGACCTTGGCGTCGCAGCGCTGCGCGATCTCCGACAGCAGCAGGCCAAAGCGGCCGGCATTGACGATCACCACGTCGTCGCCCGGCGCCAGCACCGAGACCAGGGCCGCCTCGATGGCCGCGCGCGACGTGCCGTCGATCAGGAAGGTCTGGCGGTTGGTCGTCTGGAAGACCTGGCGGTACAGCGCCATTGTCTCGTTCATGTAGGTTGTGAATTCCGGGTCGAACTGCCCGAGCAGTTGCACCGACATGGCCCGCAGCACGCGGGGATGCACGTTGATCGGGCCGGGACCCATCAGCAGGCGGGGCGGGTGGTCGAGTTCGCCGAAGGTGTTCATGTCATTGCTCAAAGCTTGTCATCCCGGACAACCCCGGCGAAAGCCGGGGGCAGATCCGGGACCGCCGGAAGCGCGGCGCTCAGGCGTCGGTCCCGGATCATCGCGCTGCGCGCTCGTCCGGGATGACAGGGAAAATTGGGTCGCCAGGCGTTCCACGAACCCCAACATCGCTTGCGCCGCCAAGGCGCAGTCAGCCTCGGTGACGGCCTCGCGCGGGTTGTGGCTGATCCCGCCTTCGCAGCGGATGAACAGCATGGCGGTGGGGCAAAGGTCTGTCATCACCATGGCGTCATGGCCCGCCCCGCTGGGCAGGCGGCGCGGCGGCTGGCCCGTCGCGGCGACGGCGTCTTCAAGCAGGGCCGTCAAGCCAGCGTCGCAAGGGCTGGCGGCCAGGTCCTGCATCAGGGTGACCGACACTTCCAGCCCGCGCCGCGCGGCGATGGCGTTGATCTCGGCGGTGACGGCTGTCGCGGCCGCGTCGCGCGTCGCGGTGAGCTCGGCCCGGATATCCATGGAATATTCCACCGCGCCGGGAATGACGTTGAAGGCGCCGGGCAGGGCGGTGATCCGACCCACGGTGCCGACCAGGCCATCTCGCCCTCCCGCGCAAATCCGCTCCAGCGCCAGGATCGCCTCGGCGGCGGCGGGGCCGGGGTCCTTGCGCAGGCTCATCGGCGTGGTGCCGGCGTGACCCGCCATGCCCGTGAACCTCACCATCAACCGCTTCTGAGCGGCGATGGCGGTAACAACGCCCAGGGCCAGGCCCTCGGCCTCCAGCACCGGGCCCTGCTCGATATGGGCCTCCAGAAAGGCGAACACCTCGCCGGGCCGGCGCGCGGCCTCTTCCAGACGCGTGGGGTCCAGGCTGAAGGCCGCGAAGGCCTCGGCCAGGCTGACACCCTCGCCGTCGGTCATCTCCATGATGCTGGGATCGACGGTTCCGGCCACGGCGCGGCTGCAGGTCATCGAGGCGGGAAAGCGCGAGCCCTCTTCGTCGCCAAACGCGATGACCTCGACGGCGAAGGGCAGGCGGCGGCCGGCGACGCTCAAGGCCTCGACCAGGTCGACGCCCAGCATCACGCCCAGCGCCCCGTCATAGCGTCCGCCGTTGCGGACGCTATCGATGTGAGAGCCGATCAGCAGGGCCGGGGCATTTGGGGTCTCGCCCTCATAGCGACCGATTAGATTGCCGGCGGTGTCGCGACGGGCGCTCATGCCCGCCTCGTCCATCCAGAAGGCCAGGGTCTTCAGGGCTTCGTCATGGGCGGGGGTCAGGAATCGGCGAACGAGCATGTTTTCGGCTTCGCTGAAGGGCGCGACGCCCATCAGGTCGCAGCGAGCCTTGGCCCTCACGCCGATCTGCCAGCCCTCGGACAAGCGGTCTTTCCCCAAACCCTCCGTCATGTCATCGTTCTAGCAGCCTGGACCCGGCTTCCTCATTGAGAAGTTCGTCCTGGCCGGCGATCCATGACGGATGCATCGCCACGCGCCAGTCCCGGTGACCGGCGCCCAGCGATAAGTCATAAACCACTTACTTAGCGAGCGACAGGCCTTGCTGGCATAGGGCTCGGCGCGCAAATCCTCCCCCTGTGGGGCAGGTGTCGGCGAAGCCGAGGGAGGGGGGAGTGATGCGCCCTAACCGCGCGCCCGATCGACGCCCCTAAAACTGCCCCCACCGATCGCTGCGCGATCACCTCCCCCACAGGGGGAGGACCTAGGTTGCTAAGCCCGAACGAACTTGCCCGCAGCGCGGACCGACCCGGTCGGAGCCCCCGACGGCGAGCCGCCCAGCGGTTCGTCGGTGACGGCCAGGGTGGCGGTATAGACCCCCCCGGCCTTCAGCCCGGCGGGAACCGCGATGCGCTTGGCGGCGCCGGTTGGGATAACGCCCAGCGAGATCGGCGCGGCGCCCTCGGGGATGATCCACAGCTCGGCGTCGCGGCCGGTCGGCATGGTCAGGCTGACCGGGGTCAGCACAAGCTGCTGTGTCGCGTGGTCCAGGGTGGCGACCAGGCGCGGGGCCTTGGTGGTCGGGTCGCCGATCACCGCCACCTCGGCGGCCTGGACCACGACCGGCGCTGGCGCGACCACTGGCGGCGCGGGCTTGGGCAGGGCGACGATGACCAGGCAGGCGGCCGCCAGGGCCGCCGCCCCGGCCGACACGCCGCGCCACACGGCGACATTGTTCCAGGCGCTGGGCCGGGCGACGTCGCCGACCAGGTTGGAAATCCGCGGCCACAGCCCGACCGAAGGCTGCACGGGAGCGATCTCGGCCGCCAGCGGGACGAGGTGGTTTTCCCACCACTGCACGGCGCGGGCGAAGGCGGGTTCGGCGGTGACGCGGCGCTCGGCCTCTGCGCGCTCGACGGCGTCCAGCACGCCCAGCACGTATTCGCCGGCGAAGGGGCGTTCGCCCTCGGTGACGGGGGTTTCGATGTCGGTCATGCTTCGAGACACGCGCGAAGGTTGATCAGGGCGCGCCGGATCCAGCTTTTCATGGTGCCCAGCGGCACGCCCACGGCCTGGGCCAGGGCGTCATAGGTCAAGCCCTCGAAGAAGGCCGTGCGCACCACGCTGGCGTGCTTGGGGTCAAGGGCGTCGATGCAGCCATTTAGCCGCGCCTTGTCCTCGTCGGCCTCGATCAGGGTCGAGGCCAGGGGGGCGGTGTCGGGCAAGGCCTCGGCCTCGTCGACGCCGGCCATGACCCGGCCGCCTCGGGCGCGAAGCCGGTCGATGGCCCGGTTGCGAGCCATGGTCACCAGCCAGGTGATCGGGCTGGCGCGCTCCGGATCGAAGCGGTCGGCCTTGTTCCATACCGTCAGATAAACATCCTGGAGCACGTCTTCCGCCTCCTCGCGGTCGTTCAAGATACGGAGGACGACGCCGAACAGTTTCGCGGATGTATGTCGGTAGACGTATTTGAGCGCGTCATTGTCGCGATTGGCGATCCGCGCAATGGCGCGCGAAAGCAAGGCCCGGCTGGTTTCTACGTCCATTAATCGGTTGCCCCTCGGACTCGCGTGCGACCGACGGTCGCACGGCCTTAGTGGCGAAGCAATCTCAGCGCGTATGCCGCGCGACGAGATAGCCGGCGCTGGCGGCGGCGGTGGTCACGAAGGTCCCCCAGGCCAGATCGACACCGGTCACGAAACTGGACCAGCCCTTCAGCGTCGCCTGATTGGTCAGGTCGTAGGTGGCGTAGGCGGCAAAACCGAAGATCGCCGCGCTGGTCAGAAGTTGGCTCCAGCTTCCGCTCTTGGCGGCGGGGATGATGGCCAGCAGCAGGATCGCGGCGATGTAGATCAGATAGAAGGCCGCCGCTGGCCCCAGGGCCACCTTGTCGGCCATCAGGTGGCCGATGTGGGGCTTGTACACGCGGCCAACGCTGAAGGTCAGGAAGGCCATGTCCAGCACCAGGAAGGTGGCGGCGGCGGCCAGATAGCTCAGGGCGTAGCGGATCATGCTCTAACCTCTCGAGACGGGCCGCAAGCGATAGTGACTGACGCCCCATTCCTCGCCGCCATGATAGCCAAACAGTCCGGCGGTGGCCATGAAGAATAGCCGCCAGCGCCGCCGCCAGACCGTGGCGTCGGAACCGTAGACCTCTTCCAGCACCGGATCGATCTCGGCGCGATGGGCGTCGAAATTTTCCAGCCACTGCCGGGCGGTTCGGGCGTAGTGGGACCCGTTCCAGCGCCAGTTCATGTCCACGGTGAACAGGTCGGGGAACTGGCGGATCAGGTCGTGGCTGGGCATCACTCCGCCGGTGAAGAAATATTGCGCGATCCAGTCGGACGGGTCATCGACGTCGAACCTGTAAGGCGTGGCCTTGTGCGAAAAGACGTGCAGGAACAGCAGTCCGTCCGGCCGCAACCAGCGGTTCACCTTGGCCAGCAGGGCGCGCCAGTTGGACATGTGCTCAAACATCTCCACCGAGACCACGCGGTCGAAGCGCTGGTCGGTCTTGAAGACGTTCATGTCGGCGGTGACGATCGTCAGATTGGTCAAACCGCGATCGCGGGCCCGGGCTTCGATGAAGGCGCGTTGCGAGGCCGAGTTCGACACCGAGGTGATGCGCGAGCCCGGAAACCGCTCGGCCATCCACAGCGACAGCGAACCCCAGCCGCAGCCCAGCTCCAGCACGTCCTGGCCATCGCGCAGGTCAGCGTGCTCCTCGGTCTCACGCAAGGCGGCGGTTTCGCCCTCGGCCAGGGTCTTGGCGCCAGGGGGATAGAGACCGCTGGAATATTTCAGATTGGGGCCGAGTACGCACTCGAAGAATGCGGCGGGCAGCTCGTAATGCTGGGCGTTGGCCTCGTCGGTGTTCACGGCGATCGGCCAATCGCGCATCTCGCGGGCGAAGGCCTCGTCGAAGTCGGGATCTGCGCCAGTTAGCCGCCGCCGGGCGCCGCCGACCAGCATGTTGATCGCGGCGCGCGCCACGACGTCCGGGATAGGCGCGTCCTCGAAGGCGTGGATCGCCGCCTTGACCAGGCCCATGCGCACGCTTGGCCGCGCGGGGCCCGCTGCTATCGGAGCCTGTTTCGGGGCGCGATCACGGTCGCTCGCCTCCGCGGCCCGTTCCAAGGGCGACGTCGTCGTCATCACTTCTACTCCCCGTCCGACGGCCCGCACGCGCGAATCGCCTAGACGTATGCAGGTACGGGCGCGGGAGCGCGTTGGATGCGGCGACGAATTCGCGCGTCCAAACCTTCAGTGACACCGTATTTGGGAAGACAGCGCCGCCATGGCGCGTTTCCGGGAGCTGAACGTGCCGCACGCCGCCGAACGTCTGAATATCGCCGTGGTCGGCGGCGGCATCTCCGGCCTGTCGGCGGCCTGGCTGCTGGCCAAGCGTCACGACGTCACCCTCTACGAAGCCGCGCCGCGCGTCGGAGGTCATGCCAACACCGTCGAGATCGAGGGCGTGGCGGTCGACACCGGCTTCATCGTCTATAACGAGCCCAACTATCCCAACCTGACGGCGCTGTTTCTTCACCTGAGCGTCCCGACCGCCGCCAGCGACATGTCGTTCGGGGTGTCACTCGACAACGGCGCGCTGGAATATAGCAGCACCAACCTGCTGGCCCAGAAGCGCAACCTGTTCAACCCGCGCTTCCTGAAGATGCTGCTCGACGTCACCCGCTTCTATCGGGCCGGGACGCGGGACGTGGCGGCGCTGGAAGCTTCGGGGCTGGAGGCCGGCGGGCTGTGCGGCCTGGCCGATTATCTCAGGGCCCAGGGCTTTGGCCAAGCCTTCCAGGAAGATCACCTGCTGCCCCAGGCCGCCGCCATCTGGTCGACCACGCTGCGCGACATCCGGGAATTTCCCGCCGCCTCGCTGCTGCGGTTCTTCGACAATCACGGCCTGATGCTGCCGGTCGACAAGCGGCCGATCTGGCGGACGGTGGTCGGCGGCAGCCGGGCCTATGTGGACCGCATGCTGGCAGACTTCGACGGTGAGGTGCTGACCAGCCGGCCGGTGCGCCACATCCTGCGCGGCCCGGACGGCGTCACGATCGAGGACGTCGCCGGCCAGAGCAGACGCTTCGACCAGGTGGTGATCGCCGCCCATGCCGACCAGGCCCTGGACATGCTGGTCCAGCCGGGGGCCGAGGAACGGCGGTTGCTCGGCGCTTTCCGTTACAGCAAGAACCGCGCGGTGCTGCATCGCGACGCCAAGCTGATGCCGCGCCGCAAGGCCGCCTGGGCCAGCTGGAACCATGTCGGCCTGCGTGGCGGCGACGGCGAGGGCGGGGTCACCTACTGGATGAACCGCCTTCAGCCCCTGGCCAAGGACGGCGCCCCGGCCGCCGACCCCTTCTTCCTCTCGCTCAACCCGGCGCGGGACCCGGCCCTGGCGTCCACGCTGCATGACCAGACCTACGAGCACCCGCTGTTCGACGGACCAGCGATGACCGCCCAGCGTACCCTGTGGTCGTTGCAGGGAGCCAACCGCACCTGGTTTGCCGGCGCCTATTTTGGATCGGGCTTTCACGAGGACGGCCTGCAAGCCGGCCTTGCCGTCGCCGAACAGTTGGGCGGCGTCCATCGCCCCTGGCTGACCCCCAACCCGTCGGGCCGGATTTTCGTCTCGGCGGTCGCCAGCGCGGCGCCGCCCTCGTTCAGAGTGGTGGCGTGAGATCGGCGCTTTACAGCGGCGTCGTCGCCCACGGGCGGATGAGACCCCGGCGTCATCGACTGGACTATCGCGTCTTCATGCTGGCGCTGGATCTTGATGAGCTGGACACGCTGGCGAGCCGTCTGAAACTATTCACGCACAATGGCTGGAATCTGGTGTCGCTCCACGACCGCGACTTCGCCGGCAAGGTCCGAGCGCCCTTGCGGCCCCAGATCGAGGCCAAGCTGGCGGAGGCCGGTTTCGATCTGGGTGGTGGGCGGATCACCCTGCTGTGCATGCCGCGCCTGCTGGGCAAGGGCTTCAACCCGCTCAGCGTCTATTTCTGCCATGACCGCGACGGCCGGCTGGCGGCGACGATCCACGCCGTGCGCAATACCTTTGGCGAGCGCCACGACTATGTGCTGCCGGTCGAGGCCTCGCCCGACGAGCGCGTGCGCCAGGCTTGCGGCAAGGGCTTCCATGTGTCGCCGTTCATGCCGATGGACCTGGACTACCAGTTTGACCTGTTGCCGCCGGGGAACCGGGTGGGCGTGGGGGTCACGGTGCATGACGAGGCGGGCCTGCTGCTGGCCGCCAGCTTCGCCGGCGAGCGGCGCGAACTGACCGACCGAGCGCTGTTGCGGGCGGTGGCTACCCACCCCTGGCAGGTGGCCGGCGTTCTGGCCGCGATCCACTGGGAAGCGGTGAAGATGGTGCTCAAGGGTTTTCGGTTGTTGCCTGGGCCAAAGAAGGTTGCGGCAAAGACTGGGGACACACACTCATCCCACGGCCTGGGCCACGCTGGCTGAAATCGTGGGATGAGTGTGTGTCCCCGTTCCTAGCGAAGCCTAGCCGGCGATCCACCCCTCCAGATCCGCAAGCGCCCGCAGGCTCATCAGCCGCTTCTTCGCCCGGCCGCGTTCCTTCAGCGGGATCTTGACGCCGTCGTCGCCGATCTTGGGGGTCTCCATCGGCGGCAGCAGGCCGTAATTGATGTTCATCGGTTGGAAGCTGGTCTTGCCCAGCGCCTCGCCCTCGATGTGACCGCCGGTCACGTGGTCGACCAAGGCGCCCAGCGCGGTGGTGGGGGGAGGGGCTTCCAGTGTCTGGCCCAGCCGCTCGGCGGCGGCGAAGCGGCCAGCCAGCAGACCCGTGGCGGCGCTTTCGACATAGCCCTCGACGCCGGTCATCTGTCCGGCGAAGCGCAGGCGCGGGGCGACCTTCATCCGCAGGGAGCGGTCCAGCAGGCGCGGGCTGTTGATGAAGGTGTTGCGGTGCAGGCCGCCCAGCCGGGCGAACTGGGCGTTGGCCAGGGCCGGGATCATCCGGAACACCTCGGCCTGGGCGCCGTGCTTCAGCTTGGTCTGGAAGCCCACCATGTTCCACAGGGTGGCCAGCGCATTGTCCTGGCGCAGTTGAACGATGGCATAGGACTTGACCAACGGATCGCGCGGATTGGTCAGGCCCACTGGCTTCATCGGGCCGTGGCGCAGGGTCTCGCGGCCGCGCTCGGCCATCACCTCGATCGGCAGGCAGCCGTCGAAATAGGGCACATGCTCCCAATCCTTGAACTCGGCCTTGGGCCCCTCGATCAGGGCGTCGATGAAGGCCTCGTACTGGGCCTTGTCCATCGGGCAGTTGATATAGGCGGCCGCGTCGCCGCCGGGGCCTTCCTTGTCGTAGCGCGACTGGCGCCAGGCGATGTCCATGTCGATCGACTCGACGTGGATGATCGGTGCGATGGCGTCGAAGAAGCTCAGCTGGCCTTCGCCGCTGAGCTCCAGGATGGCGTCGGCCAGGGCGGGCGAGGTGAGGGGGCCGGTCGCGACGACCACGCTGTCCCAGTCCTGCGGCGGCAGGCCGGCGACCTCCTCGCGGACGATGGTGATCAGGGGGTGGGCTTCGATGCGGCGGGTGACCTCGGCCGAGAAGCCGTCGCGGTCAACGGCCAAGGCGCCGCCGGCCGGCACCTGGTGCTGGTCGGCGGCCGACAGGATCAGCGAGTCCAGCCGGCGCATCTCGGCGTGCAGCAGTCCCACGGCGTTGAACTGCCAGTCGTCCGAGCGGAACGAGTTGGAACAGACCATCTCGGCCAGGCCATCGGTGTGATGGGCGTCGGTACGCACTTTTGTTGGCCCTACCGCTTCGCTGCTTGAGGGCAGGTCGCGCCGCATCTCGTGCAGGATCACCGGGACGCCGGCCTGGGCGATCTGCCAGGCGGCCTCGGACCCGGCCAGGCCGCCGCCGATGACGTGGATGGGGGAGAGGGAAGGAGGGGGCGTGCTCATGGGCGCCCTCTTACCCCCGCCTGTCGCCCGGCGAAACCGGCGTGTGGCATTGGACGGGCGAGGCGCCGGGGCCACGTCCCCGGAAATTCAGCGTGACACCTGGCGCGACTCGTCGCCAAGCCGGGGGCGAACGGCTTAGGGTCTGCGCGTTGACGGGTTCGCGCGGGTCGCGAACAAGAGAGGGGCTTTATGGGCGAGGCGAGCGCGGGGATCGAACGGACTGTCCGGGCCGGGCTGGCCGGATGGGCCCCGGCCTTGCGGTCTTGCTGGGCGGCGCTGGTTGCAGGCGCGGGGTTGGCGCTGGCGTCGCGCTTCCTGCCGCCTAGTCTGTCCGCGCTGACGCCCATGATCATCTTCGCCGCGATCGTGCTGGGCAGCAGCGCGGTCTATCGCGTGCTGCTCGCCGGGCCCGGCGGCTGGCATGGCCTGCGCTGGGGGCGCGAGGAATGGCGGCTCTCAGCGGTCTTCCTGCTGTCTCTGGTGATCCTCGCGGTGGTCGGGGCCGTCCTGCTGGTGATCATCGGCGCGGTGGCCGTGGGGGTGGCGCGCAGCAACGCCCCAGGCTTTGACAACGGGTCGCTAGACGCCTGGCGCGCGGCCTTGTCGGGTCCAGGGGCGATCCCCGCCAGCCTGCCGCCTCTGCTGTCGGCGATCCTGCTGGCCTGGCTGTTTCTGCGTCTGTCTCTTGCCCCCGCCGCGACGATCGAGGCGGGGGCGGTGCAGGTGCTCAGCGCCTTTGGCCGCACGCGCGGCGCGGTTCCGCGCCTGGCGGCGGCAGGCCTGGCGCTGATGGCGCCGGCGGCGATCCTGGTGATCCCGCTCACTCGCGTTTTACCCGCCGGACCCATCCCCGACCTGATCGAACTGCTCGTGCTGTTTTTCTATGTCATCCCGGTCTGGACGGTTGCGCTGGTCGATGTCTATCGACACCAGGCAGCCCCCGCCACGACCCTTGGAACTCTCGCGCCATGACCACCTTCTCGCCCGTCGAAGCCGCGCTCGAAGGGGTCCGCATGACGCGCCGCAAGCCGCTCGTGGTGCTGGCCTGGGCGGCCTGTTATTTCGCGATGCTGGTCCTGCTGGGCCTGGTGGTGGCCTTCGCGTTCGGCGGCTCGGTGCGCGCCGACCTGGCCCTGCTGCAGCGGACCAACGACCTGCGCGAGTGGGTCGATATCGTCGCCCGCCGTAAGGGCACCCTGCTGCCCCTGATCGCCTTGGCCGTTGCGCTGCAGTCGGTGATCACCGTGGCGATCATGCGGGCAGTGGTTCGGCCGGACGATCATGGCCTGGCCTACATGCGGATCGGCAAGCAAGAGGCGCGGCAGTTCGTCGTCGCCCTGGTCGGCTGGGCGGTGACCCTGGTCGTCACCGCCCTTCCCAGCGCGCTGCTGGTGCTGATTGGCTCCGGTCTGATCAGCCTGGGCGCGGTGGAAACCAATCGCTGGGTCGAGGTGCTGGGGACGATCGCCGTGGCGGGGCTGTCGATCTGGTTCGGCATTCGCCTGTCGCTGCTGTCGATCACCACCTTCGCCGAAGGCCGGCTCGACCTGCGGCGGACCTGGGCCCTGACGGATCGCCACTTCTGGCAGCTGCTGTGGATGTACGGCCTGGCGGTGATCATCACCATCTTGGTCGGCGTGGCCCAGACCGTCGTCGCGGGCCTGATCCTGGGGCTGTCGGGCGGGATCACCAACGTGGTGATGCTGGCCCTGACCGGCCTGGCCAACATGCTGCTGGCCCCGTTCTTCTTCACCGTCCAGATGGTGATCCTGACCGCCGCCCCGGCTCGCGCCTATCACGACCTGCACGCCAGCGAGCCGGTGGCGGTAGTGGCGGCTTAGGCCGCCGCGCTGGGCCGGGCCGACGCGCGGTCCCGCCAGGCCTTCAGCGCCGAGGCCTCGTCGGGAACCTCCAACCCGATGAAGCCGGCGAAGTCGATCGTGGTCAGGGCGACGATGTCGGCCATGCCATAGGCCTCGCCGGCGATCCACGGCCGGCCGTCGGCCAGCTCGCGGTCCAGCCACAGCATGGATTTGCCGACGATCGGCTTGTTGGACTCGCCGAAGTCGTTGTTCTGCGCCAACAGCGACGCGGTCAGCGGATGGGCGTGACGCCAGTACATCGCCACCGGTGACATGATCTGGAACTCGATCCGCCGCACCCACATATCGACCTGGGCCTGGGTCAGGGCGCAGGATCCAAACATCGGCGGCGTCGGGTGCAGGGCCTCCAGATAGCGGCAGATGGCGACGCTCTCGCTGATCGTCTGGCCGTCGTCGAGCTCCAGCACCGGCACCTGGCCCAGCGAGTTTCGGGCCTTGTGCTCGGCCGTCTTGTGCTCGCCTTTCCGCAGCGCAACGCGGATTTCTGGCAGGTCCACGCCTTTCTCGGCCAGGAACATCCGCACCCGGCGCGGGTTGGGCGCCGGGTTGGCTTCGCCATAGAGCTTCATCGGCCGTTTCCTCCAGTCGCGACCTGTTTTCGGCCACTTTCAAACAAACGTTAGAGGCTGCGCGGCCGCTCATGCAAGAGGTGGCTCGCGAATTGCGTCGGCGGGACTGTCGCCGGCCCCCGAACCTTGTTAGGCGTGATCCCGGATCACGACGCCAGCGAGGGGCAGCGCCATGCAACAGTTCTCGGCCACGGACGCGGCGCTCTCGGGCTTTCGCCTGGTGCGCGAACACCTGAAGACCGTGGGCGTCTGGGCGGTGTTGATGACCGTCGCCTCGTTGATCGTCAGCATCGGCGCCATCAAGCTGGCCGGGCCGCAGATGGCGGCGATGGTGGATCTGGGCGCCGAGCCCGGCGGCGACCCGGCCGCCACCTTCAAGGCCATGGAGGGCATGTGGCCGCTGTTCCTGTTCTCGGTCGTCTACAGCCTGGCGGTCTATTCTGTGTTGCTGACCGGCTTGAACCGCCTGGTGCTGCGCCCGCAGGACAGCGCCGGCGCCTATCTGCGCCTGGGCGCCGATGAGTTCCGTCAGGCCGTGGTGCTGATCCTGGTCAATCTGATCATCTTCGCGGTCTATCTCGCCCTAGTCGTCGTCGTGGCCCTGATCGGCGGTCTGGGCGCGGCGATCGGCGGGGCCCCCTTGGGCGTGGGTCTGGGGCTGCTCCTGGGGATCGCCGCGCTCTGCTTCCTGCTGGTGCTGGCCGTGCGCCTGTCGTTCGCGGGCGCCCTGGCGTTCGACACCGGCAAGATCGACATCCGCGGTTCGTGGGACTTGACCAAGGGCAAGTTCTGGCCGCTGCTGGGCGCCTATGTCGTCTCCCTGATCCTGGCGATCGTCGTTTACCTGCTGCTGCTGGTGATCATCGCGGTGATCGGCGCCAGCCTGGGCGGCGGGATTTCGGCGATGAGCGCGGCCTTCAATCCAGACATGAGCTCGATGTCGGCCTTCTTCACGCCGGCGGGCATCGTGCGGACCCTGTTCTCGGGCCTGTTGTCGATCCTGGTGCTGCTGATCGTCTTCGCCCCCGCCCCGACGATCTACGCGCAGTTGCGCGGTCGCAACGTATCCGACACCTTCGCCTGATCGACGTGACGGCCCCGGGAGATTTCCATTTTGTCCGGGTCGCCCTGGCGCCGCTGGATTTGTTGCGCCGCCGGCCCGTAGCGGCTCTTGGCCTGGCGCTGACGGGAACGCTGGTCAGCGTCGGCGGCCGCGTGGCTGTCGTCGTCAACAGCCACTACTGGCTCTCGACGTTCGGCGCCTCGCGGGTTACGGGGCCCCTGTTGGCGGCGTTGGCGATGGCGCTGGTGGTTGGCCTGGTAATCGCGATCGTCGGTGCGGCGATCGTGAGAGACCAGGCGTCCGATGCTGGCCGGGGCCTGCGCCTGTCACTGGGCGGCGACGAGGCGCGTCTCTTCGTGCTGTGGCTGCTGATCGTGCCGGCCGCCCTGATTGTCCTCCTGGTCATGCTGGTCGCTGCCGGCGTCGCCGGGAGCAGCGGCGAACAGGCGTTGGACGGATGGATGTGGAGCGGCATGGCGGTGGGCGTCTTGGCGACGTTCTGGCTGGCCAGTCGATTGTGGCTGGCGGGTCCGATGGCTGTGCAAGAGGGCCGGATCGGATTGCGCAAGGCATGGCGTCTGACGGCGACCCGGCGCGGGAAGGTTTTTGGCCTTTACATGCTGGCCATGACGGCGGCGTTGCTGGTGGGCGTCGGCGCCAATATCGGCCTCAGCCGGCTGGCCCAGGCGGTCCCCGTTCTCAACTGGTCCACCTTCGGCGCCTGGGACTTCGTGTTGAAGTCGGCGTTTCAACCCGTGCAGCTAGCCTTCCTGCTCTTGCAGGGGCTGCTCTTCGGCCTGGGGATCATCCTCCAAGCCACGACGAGCGCGGCGCTCTACAGGGCGCTGGCCGGCGATCGGGCGCTGGAACTGGCGGCGGCCTTCGACTGAAGCTCAACCGCCGAGCTTGGCGGCCGCGCGCCGCAAGCGCCTAGGCCCGCTTGCTCTTCTTCAGCGCGGCCACTCGCTCCAGCCGCCGCTCCTCGTGGCGGGCCAGCACGCCCTTGAGGTATCGCCCGGTCCACGAGGCCTCGACCTTGGCGACGTCCTGGGGTGAGCCCACGGCGACGATCTCGCCGCCGCCGTCGCCGCCCTCGGGGCCGAAGTCCAGCAGCCAGTCGGCGGTCTTCACCACGTCGAGATTGTGCTCGATGACCACCACGGTGTTGCCTTGGTCAACCAACTCATGCAGCACTTCCAGCAGCTTCTTGGTGTCCTCGAAGTGCAGGCCGGTGGTCGGCTCATCGAGGATGTAGAGCGTGCGGCCGGTGGCGCGCTTGCTGAGCTCCTTCGACAGCTTCACCCGCTGGGCCTCGCCGCCCGACAGGGTGGTGGCCGGCTGGCCGACCTTGACGTAGCTGAGGCCCACGCGCTTGAGCGTCTCCATCTTGTCGCGGATCGGCGGCACGGCCTTGAAGAACTCTGCGGCCTCCTCGACGGTCATGTCGAGCACCTCGGCGATGGTCTTGCCCTTGAACAGGATGTCGAGGGTTTCGCGGTTGTAGCGCTTGCCCTTGCAGACGTCGCAGGTGACGTAAACGTCGGGCAGGAAGTGCATCTCGATCTTGATCAGGCCGTCGCCCTGGCAGGCCTCGCAGCGGCCCCCCTTGACGTTGAAGCTGAAACGGCCGGGGCCGTAGCCGCGCGCCTTGCTCTCCGGCAGTTGGGCGAACCAGTCGCGGATCGGGCCAAAGGCGCCGGTATAGGTGGCCGGGTTCGAGCGCGGGGTCCGGCCGATCGGCGACTGGTCGATATCGATGACCTTGTCGAAGTTTTCCAGCCCCTCGATCCGCTCGTGCGAGGCCGGCGCGTCCGAGGCGTTGTTCAGGCGGCGCGCCGCGGCCTTGTAAAGGGTTTCGATCGTGAAGGTCGACTTGCCGCCGCCGCTGACGCCGGTGATGCAGGTGAAGGTTCCCACGGGAATCGAACCCGTGACGCCTTTCAGATTGTTGCCGGTGGCGCCGATGACCGTCAGCATCTTCTTCTTGTTGATCGGCCGACGCTCTTCCGGCACGGCGATCTCGCGCACGCCGGTCAGATATTGGCCGGTAATGCTGTTGGGATTGGCCATGATGTCAGCAGGCTTGCCCTCGGCGACGATCTCGCCGCCATGCACGCCCGCCGCCGGGCCCATGTCGATGACATAGTCGGCCGTCATGATGGCCTCCTCGTCATGCTCGACCACCAGCACCGAATTGCCCAGGTCGCGCAGGCCCTGCAGCGACTGCAGCAGCCGGGTGTTGTCGCGCTGATGCAGGCCGATCGACGGCTCGTCCAGCACGTAGAGCACGCCGGTCAGGCCGCTGCCGATCTGGCTGGCCAGGCGGATGCGCTGGCTCTCGCCGCCCGAAAGCGTGCCCGAGCCGCGCGACAGGTTGAGGTAGTCCAGGCCCACATCGACCAGGAACCGCAGGCGGTCATTGATCTCCTTCAGGATCCGCCGGGCGATCTCCATGTTCTTGTCGGACAGCTGGCCGTCGAGGCTGGCGAACCAGTCCTTGGCCGGACGGATGGCCAGCATGGAGACATCGGCGATGTCCATGCCGGCGATCTTCACCGCCAGGGCCTCGGGCTTCAGGCGCTTGCCGTGGCAGACCTCGCAGGGGGTGTCGGACTGGTAGCGGCCGAGTTCTTCACGGACCCAAGCGCTGTCGGTTTCGCGCCAGCGGCGCTCCAGGTTCGGCAACACGCCCTCGAAGGGCTTGGCCACCTCGTACTTGCGGGCGTTGTCGTCGTAAACGAACTTGATCTTGTCGCCGCCCGAACCCTGCAACACCACGTCGCGCGCCTTCTGCGGCAGCTTGTGCCAGGGCTCGTCCATCGAGAAGCCGTAGTGACGGGCCAGGGCCTGCAGGGTCTGGGTGTAGAGCGGCGAGGGGCCGCGCGACCACGGCGCCACGGCGCCCTTGTGCAGGGTCTTGTCCTTGTCGGGGATCACCAGGTCGGTGTCGAAGGCCAGCTTCGCGCCCAGGCCATCGCAGGCCGGGCAGGCGCCCGCCGGATTGTTGAACGAGAACAGTCGCGGCTCAATCTCGGCAATCGTGAAACCGCTGACCGGACAGGCGAAGCGCTCGGAAAACAGCAGCCGGCGCGGCTCCTTCTCGCCGTTCTCGATATTGGCCCACTCGGCGACCGCGAGGCCATCGGCGAGACGGAGCGCCTGTTCCATGGAGTCGGCCAGGCGCTGTTCCATGCCGGGCTTGGTGACGATGCGGTCCACGACCACGTCGATGTGGTGCTTGAACTTCTTGTCGAGAACCGGCGCGTCCTCGATCGGGTAATATTCGCCGTCGATCTTCAGCCGCTGGAAGCCAGCCTTTTGCCACTCGGCGATCTCCTTCTTGTACTCGCCCTTGCGGTCGCGAACGACGGGGGCGAGCAGATAGAGCCGCGTGCCCTCGGGCAGGGCGGTGATCTTGTCGACCATCTGGCTGATGGTCTGGCTCTCGATCGGCAGGCCGGTCGCCGGCGAATAGGGTACGCCGACCCGCGCCCACAGCAGGCGCATGTAGTCGTGGATCTCGGTGACGGTGCCCACCGTCGAGCGCGGGTTGCGCGAGGTGGTCTTCTGCTCGATCGAGATGGCCGGCGACAGGCCCTCGATCAGGTCGACATCCGGCTTGCTCATCAATTCCAGGAACTGGCGGGCATAGGCCGACAGGCTCTCGACATAGCGCCGCTGGCCCTCGGCGTAGATGGTGTCGAACGCCAGCGAGCTCTTGCCCGAGCCTGACAGGCCGGTCAGCACCACGAGCTCGCCTCGCGGGATATCGACGCTGACGTTCTTGAGATTGTGCTCGCGCGCGCCGCGCACGCGGATGAAGTTCAGTTGTTCAGCCATGTTTTCCGGAACGCGTGAGGCGAGGTTTGGGGTCGCGGGGAGGACGCGACGCGACGGCTATATGTAGGGGCTACGCTCGCAATTAACACAAGAACAGGATGCGAACAAAGATTGTGCGGGGGCGAGCTGCTGACAGGAGATGTCAGCAGCACTTTGGGGCTAACTCACCACTGGCAGTTTCCCAACCTGACAGCGACGACAATGCGACGCGCGTAACCGGTCGCCGGGGAAGGTGACACCCTTCACCCTCACTTAACCGCCTTTGGAAGCGCGACCTTCAGCACCTGCGGTGTCTAACGGCGGTAGATCGCGCGTCGGGCACGGACTTAGAGGGCGACCAGCTTGGCCAAGGCGGCGGCGAAAACGGCGGTGGCCAAGGCTCCGGGGCCCGCGACCGCCAAGGGCAAGAGCGGCAAAGGCGGCAAGTCGGCCAAGGCCGCCAAGCCGCGCACGGCCATGGCCGATGTCTGGACGCTGCTGATCTGCATCGCCGTCACCGTCTGGGCCTTCAAGACCATCGTCGCCCTGAGCGCCCAGAGCTTCTAGTCTTTAGAGGCGTCTAGAGCATTTTTCGAGCGAAGTGGTTCCGGTTCGCGTGGAGAAGAATGCTTCAAAACAAAAGATTAGAGCTCACGGCCTGACGCAGTCAGGTCGGGAAATGCTCTAGGCCGTAGTGACGATTTAGGATTCCCATCGAGAGGCGGTTCTGATTCAACGCTGCTTTTTGGAGGCGGTGTTGGAAGGCGAAGTTCTTCGGGACGATCAGTGGGCTCGGA
>NZ_JAFCUC010000012.1:0-19608 GCF_049896345.1 Caulobacter sp. DWR2-3-1b2
CAAGCAGTTCCGCCGCATCGCAACCCGGTACGACAAGCTTGCAACCACCTTCATGGGCTTCGTAACCCTCGCCGCCATCATGCTATGGCTCAAATAGCTAAATCGTCACTACGGCCTAGCCCCCTCTGCGTCATCGCCTGAAGCGCGGTGACCGATTGAGGAGGCCGAAAACAGAAAGGCCCGCCCCGCGTGAAACCGGGGCGGGCCTTTTGTCTGCGGTCGGGGCAGGCGCATGCGCCTGTCCCCAATTCATCAGTCCTCGTCGTCTTCGTCCTCGTCCGGCACATAGGTGGACTTGCCGAATACGTCCTCGGCCTTGGGCTCGATGCGGCCCTTGCGGATCGCGGCCTCTTCGGCGTCGTGGTCATCGGGCAAAGCGCTGGTCTCCGACGCGGGACGCAGGGTCGGATCCTCGGGCAGGATGCCCTTCTTCAAGTCGTCCTTGGCCTTCTTCTCGGCGGCCTTCTTGACCAAGGCGTCCAGTTCCAGCTGGCCCACCAGGCCCAGCGTCACCGGATCGACCGGCTTGATGTTGGCCGAATTCCAGTGCTGGCGGTTGCGCACCTGGTCGATGGTCGACTTGGTGGTGCCCAGCAGTTTGGAGATCTGCGCGTCGGTGACTTCCGGGTGATGGCGGACGAACCAGGCGATGGCGTCCGGACGGTCCTGACGGCGCGACACCGGGGTGTAGCGCGGGGCCTTCTTCTGCGGCTTCAGCAGCTCGGCGTGACGGCTGACTTGGGCCTTCATGCGGTACTGGTCGTTGGCCTGGGCCTTGTCCAGCTCTTCGCGGGTCAGCTGGCCATTGCCCATCGGGTCGGCGCCGCGGATGTCGCGGGCGACCTCGCCGTCGGCGATGCCGCTGACTTCCAACGGATGCAGACCACAGAAGTCGGCGATCTGCTCAAAGGTCAGCGACGTGTTTTCCACGAGCCAGACGGCGGTCGCCTTGGGCATCAGGATGTCGGCCATGAGGGGCTCCAGAAATGACGGCGCCCGACCTTGCGGCCGGGCGGGATGTTCTAGTGTGGACCTATAATGCGGTTCTTCTCGAAAGGGAACGGGGATCGCAATGTGCGTCTATCAGCCCAAGTTCGCGGGGGGCTGCCGGCCATAGCGCCGCCTTTCAAGTGCTATGCGGTCTCGGATTGGCATGCGGCGGTTACGTAGAATTTCCCGCGCCGTGACCATACCGCCCACAAGCAACCCGATGCTTGCTAGCACCGCCAGGTGTGGAACTGAGGTGTCGAGACCTGTGCCCTTCGAGTCAGACCCAAACAACATCATCCCAGCAATCACCACCGACCAACCTGATCACTGAAGCAGGGGATGGGGCTTCTTAGCCGAGATCAATCCTACACCAGCTAAAACAAGGGCACCCAGCGCCACGTGGTGCGGATTCTCAATCAAGTCGCGCAGGCTATTGAGGCTCATAACGCTTCCCCGCTTTGAACCTCTAGCGCACTCAACATTGTCTCAGAGCAATCGTAAACGCAGCATGGCTCCTCACGCCAGCAGCACCACCTTGCCGACATGCTCGCCCGCTTCCAGGTGGGCGTGGGCCCGGGCGGCGTCTTCCAACGGGAAGGTCGCGTCGATCACCGGCTTGACCTTGCCTGCCGCGATCCACGGCCAGACCACGCGCTCGACTTCGGCGGCCAGGCGGGCCTTCTCGTCGGCGGAGCGGGGGCGCAGGGTCGAGCCGGTCAGCACCGCGCGCTTCTGCATCAGGGTCATGACCGGAACCTCCAGGATCGGCCCGGCCAGGGCGGCGATATAGACGATGCGGCCGCCCAGCTTCAGGGCGTCGAGATTCTTGTCGAGATAGCTAGCCCCGACCATGTCGAGCACCACGTCAACCCCGCCGGCCGCCTTGGCGATCTGCGCGAAGTCCTCGGTCTTGGCGTCGACCGCGATGTCGGCGCCCAGGGCCAGGGCCTGGGCCTTCTTGTCGGCGCCGCGGCCGGTGGCGATCACCTTTGCACCGTGCGCCTTGGCCATGGCGATCGCCGTTGTCCCGATACCGGACGTCGCGCCGTGAACCAGCAAGGTCTCGCCAGGCTTCAACGTGCCATGTTCGAACACGTTGGCGAAGACGGTGAACACCGTCTCGGGCAGGGCGGCGGCATGGGCGAAGTCGAAACCGTCCGGAATCTGCAAGGCGTGGCGCGCGTCGACCACGGCATATTGGGCGTAGCCGCCCCCGCCCAGCAGGGCGCAGACCTTGTCGCCTTCCTTCCAGCGGCCCGATCCGATCACCACCTCGCCGGATACCTCCAGGCCCAGGATGGTCGACGCGCCGGGCGGCGGCGGGTAGTAGCCCAGGCGTTGCAACAGGTCGGGACGGTTGACGCCGGCGGCTCGCACCCGGATCAGGATCTGGCCGGGGCCGGGCTCGGGTCGCGCCACGGTCTCCGCGAACAGGGCGGCGGCGGGGCCCTTGCCGCCTTCGATGGCGATGGCGGTCATGGTGTCAGACATGGCGGAGAATCCCGTGAGGCTTGCGTCCCGCCCTTGGTAGGCGTCAGATGGCGGCTCGAAAAGGGGTCGAGCCAAGGGAGACCGATCCATGCTGGAAGAACCGGTCGAGCCGCGCGCTTTCCGCGGCGATGCGCTGAGCGCGACCACGCATGAAGATCTAGAGACGTACGGGGTCGCCGAACTGGAAGAGCGTATCGACGCACTGGAGGCGGAAATCGCCCGCACCCGGACGCAGCTCTCGAAGAAAAAAGCTGGGCGCGACGCGGCCAATGCGCTGTTTGGTCGCCTGGACTAACGAACGGTTTACCCTAAAGGCGGAGTCTTCAACCCGCCTGACTCGGACAATTCGACTTCATTCGGACTTGGGGGGGCGGTCGCGAAACGGCACGGTTGCGTCTGGCACGGGGGTTGCAGTCCTCCTGCCTTGGCGAGACGTCTCGCGGCCTTTCGAAGGGGCAATGAGTAGCTATGACCGAGTTGAACGCGTCCGCGGCCCCTTGGCGCGCCGGAGTCATCCAGGACTTCGCCCGCTCCGAACTGTTCGACCGCACGTTCGAGGAAGGCATGATTCTGGTCGAGGAAACCGCCGCCTATCTCGACGGCGCGGGCCGCCACGACAGCAAGATTCTGTCGCGTAACGCGGCCCTGGCCTATGCCAGCGAAAGCATGCGCCTGACGACCCGCCTGATGCAGGTGGCCTCGTGGCTGCTGGTGCAGCGCGCGGTCAAGGAAGGCGAGATGGCCGCCGAGGCCGCCTGCGCCGACAACTATCGCCTGGGTCTGGAGTCCGGGAACCCCGCCGCCATCGAGGACTTGCCCTTCGGCCTCGTCAACCTGCTGCAACGCTCCGAGCGCCTGTACGAGCGGGTGCGCCACCTGGACAAGCGGATGTATGTCGAGGCGGCCCTGGAAGAGGCTCCGCGCCCGGTGCAGGCGCATTTCGACCGGCTGACCGCGGCGTTCGGCGCGGCTTAAAGATGGATTAGAGGCTCTTCCCCCTCTGGGGCAGGAGGGCCGAAGGCCCGGAGGGGGCAAGTGTTCGCGGCACGGGCAGCCCGCACTTACCCCCCACCTGGCGGCTTCGCCGCCTGTCCGCCCCCATAGGGGGCGGAACTCCCCCAAAACCAAAAAGGCCGGCCCGCGAACGCGGTACCGGCCTTTCGTCGCCTTGCGGCGAGAAGCGTTGGGACGCCTACTTCTTGGCGGTGAAGCCGGCGAACTTGGCGTTGAATCGCGAGACGCGGCCGCCGCGGTCCATCATGTGGGCGTTGCCGCCGGTCCAGGCCGGGTGGACGCGCGGATCGATGTCCAGCGCCAGGGTCGCGCCTTCTTTCCCGTAGGTCGAACGGGTCTGATAGGACGTGCCGTCGGTCATGGTGACGGTGATGAAGTGGTAGTCGGGGTGAATGTCTTGTTTCATCGGGCGATCCAACCGACTTGAGGCGGCGTGTAATGTGGGCGGGGGCCAGCCTTGCGGGTGGCTCTCGGAGACGCGCGGATATAAAGAAAGCGCGCGAATTTGGCAAGGGACAGTTGATGAGTGACGTGAACGCGGGCGAGATTTCGGCCGAGGGCAGGCCGAGCGCCGGCGCGGAGCTGGTGCAGAACCTGGCCGAGGCGGCCAACCGTCGTCCCCGTCGGAAAGACATCCGTCCCCTGGCCCATCTGCTGCCGTTCGTGCGCCGCCACGTGGGCGACGCCCTGGCGGCCGGCTTCTTCCTGCTGTTCTCCACCGGGGCCACCCTGGGCCTGACAGGGGCTTTCAAGGGGGTGATCGACAAGGGCTTCACCAAAGGCTCGGACACCGCGATCAACAGCGCCTTCCTGGGCCTCGGCGCGGTCGCCGTGCTGCTGGCCGTGGCCACGGCCCTGCGGTTCTTCTTCGTCACCCGGCTGGGCGAGCGCGTGGTCGCCGACCTGCGCCGGGCGCTCTATGGCCACACGCTCAAGCTGGACCCGGCCTTTTTCCTGAAGACCCGCACCGGCGAGGTGCTGTCGCGGATGACCACCGACATCACCATCATTGAGCAACTGGTCGGGACCAGCGTCTCGGTGGCCCTGCGCAACATCCTCAGCCTGATCGGCGGCCTGGGCTACATGGCCTTTGTCAGTCCCAAGCTGGCGGGCTTCATCGTGCTGATGGTGCCGGTGATCCTGGCGCCGATCTTCCTGCTGGGCCGCAATGTCCGCAAGCTGTCGGTCAGCGCCCAGGACAAGTTCGCCGACGCGGTGGGCTATGCCGGCGAGAGTCTGGACGCGCTGGACACCGTCCAGGCCTTCGGGCGCGAGGGCGCAGCCGACATCCGGTTCGGCGGCGCCGTCGAAGGCGCCTACAAAGCTTCCGTCAAGCGTATCAATGCCCGGGCCGCGATGACCGCCGTGGTCATGGCCCTGGCCTTCTGCGGCGTGGCCCTGTTGCTGTGGGTGGGCGCGCACCTGGTGCTGGCGGGCGAGATGACCGGCGGCACCCTGGCCCAGTTCGCCCTGCTGGCGATCTTCTCCGCCGGCTCGGTCGGCGCCCTGGGCGAGGTCTGGGGCGACGTGCAGAAGGCGGCCGGCGCCATGGAGCGAATCTCCGATCTGCTCAATTCCGAGCCCGGCATCGCCGCGCCGGAAAAGCCCCAGGCCCTGCCCATGCCGGCCCTGGGGGCGATCGCTTTCGAGAACGTCACCTTCGCCTATCCCGGTCGTCCGGACCTGCCGGCGCTGCGGGGCTTCGACCTGACCGTCAGGCCCGGCGAGACCGTGGCCCTGGTCGGACCCTCGGGGGCGGGCAAGAGCACCGTCCTGCGGCTGCTGCTGCGCTTCTATGACCCGCAGATGGGGTCGGTGAAGCTGGACGGCGTCGATCTGCGCGCTGCCGACCCGGCCGAGGTCCGCGCCCGCATGGCCCTGGTCGCCCAGGACTCGCCGCTGTTCTCCGGCTCGGCGCTGGACAACATCCGCTTTGGCCGCGAGGAGGCGACGGAGGCCGAGGCCCGCGCCGCCGCCGCCGCCGCCCAGGCGACCGGCTTCCTGGAAGCCCTGCCGGAGGGGTTCAACACGCCCGTCGGCGAACGCGCCAAGACCCTGTCGGGCGGCCAGCGCCAGCGCTTGGCCATCGCCCGCGCCTTGGTCCGCAACGCCCCGATCCTGCTGCTCGATGAGGCCACCTCGGCGCTCGACGCCGAGAACGAGCGGCTGGTTCAGAAGGCCCTGCACGACGCTATGTCAGGCCGCACCACTTTGGTCATCGCCCACCGCCTGGCCACGGTGCTGAAAGCGGACCGGATCGTGGTCATGGAAGACGGCCGCGTCGTGGAGCAAGGCACCCACGCCGAGCTCTCGGCCCAGGGCGGGCTGTATGCGAAGCTGGCGCGGCTGCAGTTCGGGGTGGAGGCGGCCTAAATCTTTCTCCCCTTGCGGGAGAAAGGACGCTAAGCCGCCTCCCTACCCTCCATCGTCTCCAAGTCTACACCCAGCCGCAAGCGTAGTTCCTCACGCCCCAGCATGGTCAACTTCACCGCCCGGCTGCCGGTGCCTGCGTCGATCCAGCCCAGCGCCACCATCCGCGACAGCAGGGCCACGCCCAACGGGCCGGCCAGGTGGTGGCGGCGTTCGGTCCAGTCGAGGCACTGGCGGGCGACGCCGCGCTTGGCGCGTAGGGCGGTAGGCTCCAGGCCCAGGTCCCCGAACCAGGCGCGGCCGGCGTCGGGGACCGCGTAGAGCTTGTCGTCGGCCAGCGCGAGCACGCCCCGCGCGACGAGGGCGTCGGTCACGGCGATGCCCAGCCGTCCCGCCAGGTGACCGTAACAGCGGCGGCCTTCACGCAGCGCGCGGGCCTCGGGCGAGCGGGGCTGTTGCAGCGACCGCACCGGCGCAGCCAGCACGGCCAGGGCCTCGAGCACATGGGCGACCTCGGCGTTGGCCAGGCGGTAATAGCGGTGGCGCCCCTGGCGCTCGACGCTCAGCAGGCCGCCGTCCACCAGCCTGGCCAGGTGGTTGCTGGCCGCCTGGGCGGTCAGGCCCGCCGCCCAGGCCAAGGCGCCTGCGGGGTGAGCGCGGCCGTCCATCAGGGCCTGCAGCATGGCCGCCCGGCTGGGATCGCCGATCAGGGCGGCGGGGGAGGCGATGTTGGCTTCCATGACCTAACCTTTCTGCCGCTCATCCCGACCTTTGCCGGGATGAGCGGATTTTTAGAATATTCTGGGCCGCCAGCGAAAGCTTCAGTCTTCGCTGTAACATCCATGCCCGCGCTGGGCGAAGATCACGCCATGACCACGCCCCGAGTCGCCCAACTGCCGCTGATCCTGCTCGCCGCCAGCTTCGGCTTCACGATCGTCCAACTGGACGTCACCATCGTCAATGTCGCCCTGGATGCGATCGGCCGCGAGTTCAACGCGCCGACCGCCAGCCTGCAATGGGTGGTCGACGCCTATGCGCTGCTGCTGGCGGCGCTCTTGCTTTCGGCGGGCGCGCTCGGCGACCGGTTCGGACCCCGGCGGGCGTTCCTAAGCGGGCTGGTGCTGTTCGCCGTCTCCTCGGCCGCCTGCGGCCTGGCCCAGAGCGCCGCGCAGTTGGTCTTGTCGCGCGCGGTGCAGGGCGCGGCTGCGGCCCTGCTGGTGCCGCCGTCCCTGGCCCTGATCACCCACGCGGCGGCGGGCGATGACGAGGCGCGGGCCTGGGCCGTGGGGTGGTGGACGGCGGCCGGCGGGGTGTCGATCGCCGCCGGGCCGGTGATCGGCGGCCTGCTGATCGGCGCGCTGGGCTGGCGCTGGGTGTTCCTGGTCAACCTGCCGCTCTGCCTGGCCGGGGCGATCCTGACGCTGCTGTTCGTCCCAGAGGCCCCGCCGCGCCAGAAGCGGCCGCTGGACCTGCCCGGCCAGGCCCTGGCCTTCGTGGCCCTGACCCTGCTGGTCGGGGCGGTCATCGAGGGCGGCCACAGGGGCTGGAGCGACCCGCTCGTGCTGGGCGCGCTGGTCGGCGGCTTGCTGGCCGTGGCGGCCTTCCTGACGGTCGAGAGGGGCAGCGCCCATCCAGCGGTTCCTTTGGAGGTGTTCCGCAACCGGATGGTCTGGTCGGTGGTGGTGGTCGGGGTGTCGGTGAACTTCACCTATTACGGGGTCATCTTCGTGCTGGGCCTCTTTCTTCAGCGTTCCGCCGGCTACGACGTGGTCCAGGCTGGCCTGGCCTTCCTGCCCCTGACGGCGACCTTCATCGCCGCCAACCTGCTGAGCGGTCGGATTGCGGCCCGCTTTGGACCCGCGCGGACCATGGCCGGCGGGGTGCTGGTGGCGGCGTTAGGCTACGCCCTGACCAGCCGGCTGACGCCGACGACACCCTTCTGGCTGATGGTCCCCGGCTTCCTGCTGATCCCCGGCGGCATGGGCACGGCGGTGCCAGTGATGACCAGCGCCCTGCTGGCCAATGTGGACCGGCACTTCTCAGGCACCGCGTCGGGGGTGCTCAACGCCTGCCGCCAGGCGGCGGGGGCGGCGGGCGTGGCGGTGATGGGCGCGTTGGCGGCCGGCGGACCCGACCGGATCGCGGCGGGGCTCCGGGCGTCCGGGATGATCGCGGCCGCAGTGCTGGTGGGGGCGGCGTGGGTGGCGGCGCGGAGTGGGGGGAAGAGAGTCACTTAAACTCCGCTCATCCCGGCGAATGCCGGGACCCAGATGGAATGGTCCGAGGCGGGTTCCGCTCGCTCAGAGGTCTTCCAATCAGCCCGGCGCCTTGGGATCTGGGTCCCGGCATTCGCCGGGATGAGCGGGTCAAAAAGCCAAAAGAAAAACGCCCGCCCTGGTTTCCGAAGGCGGGCGTCTTCAGATCACCAAGCGCTCAGCGCCTAAACCAGCGCCCCGTGGCAGTGCTTGAACTTCTTGCCCGATCCACACGGGCAGGCGCCGTTGCGGGCGGTATATTCCCAGCCTTCCGGCAACACCGAGACTGGCAGGGCTTCGCGTTGCTGGGGCGACAGGCCCTCGGGCAGGGCGCCGGCCACGGCGACGTTTTCGCCGGTCAGCGGGTCCAGGTGGACCTCGATCAGGCCTTCAGGAGTGTGCAGCGGCTCGGGATCGGCATAGGCGATCTCGACCGTCATCAGCCAGCGGGTGGTGTTGGTCCGCAGGTCGCCCAGCAGCTTCTCGAACAGCGAGAAGGCCTCGGTCTTGTACTCGTTCAGCGGATCGCGCTGGCCGTAGCCGCGCAGCCCGATGACATTGCGCAGGTGGTCCAGGTGCATCAAGTGCTCGCGCCACTGCAGATCGATCATCTGCAGCAGGAAGCTCTTTTCCACTGAGCGCATCTGGTCGGGGGTGATGATCGCCTCGCGCTCGATCGCCCGTTCGTCGGCGGCCTTGGCGATACGCTCGCGCATCTCCTCGTCGCCGATGCCTTCCTCGGCGGCCCAGTCCTTCAGCGGCAGCTCCATGCCGAAGATCGACTGGACGCGCTCGTCCAGGCCTTCGATGTCCCACTGCTCGGCATAGGCCTTGGGCGGCATGTAGCGGGCCACGAAGTCATCGACCACGTCGCGGCGCATCTCGGTGATGATCTCGGAGAGGTCGGTGGCCTCCATAAATTCCTGGCGCTGCTCGAACACGGCCTTGCGCTGGTCGTTGACGACGTCGTCGTACTTCAGGAGGTTCTTGCGGATCTCGTAGTTGCGCTGCTCGACGCGCTTCTGGGCGGTGGCGATGGCGTTGTTCAGCCACTTGTGAGTGATCGCCTCGCCTTCCTGGACGCCGAAGGTGCGCATGATCGCGTCCAGCCGCTCGCCGGCGAAGATGCGCAGCAGGTCGTCCTCGCACGACAGGAAGAACTTGCTGTGGCCCGGGTCGCCCTGACGCCCGGTGCGGCCTCGCAGCTGGTTGTCGATGCGGCGGCTTTCGTGGCGTTCGGTGCCCAGCACGAACAGGCCGCCGGCGGCCAAGGCCTGGGCCTTGGCGACGGCGATCTCGGCGTCCAGCTCGGCCTTCTGAGCCAGCTCGTCCTCATGGGCCGGGGTGATCCCAAGCCCCTTCTGCTGCTGCAGCCAATTGGCCAGGCGCATGTCGACATTGCCGCCCAGCTGGATGTCGGTGCCGCGGCCGGCCATGTTGGTGGCGATGGTGACCGCGCCGGGCACGCCAGCGTCGGCGACGATGCCGGCCTCCTGCTCGTGGAAGCGGGCGTTCAGCACCTGGTGCGGGATGCCCTTGTGCTTCTTGCCTTCCCATTCCCAGGGATAGACGGCCAGCAGGCGCGACAGCTCCTCGGACTTCTCGATCGATACGGTGCCGACCAGGATCGGCTGGCCGCGGGCGTGGCAGTCGGTGATCTGCTTGAGGATCGAGTCGTTCTTCTCGCGCTCGGTGCGATAGACCTCGTCGTCGTCGTCGATGCGCTGGACCGGGCGGTTGGTCGGGATCTCGCTGACGCCCATCTTGTAGATGTCGTCGAATTCCTGGGCCTCGGTGGCGGCCGTGCCGGTCATGCCGGCCAGCTTGCCGTAGAGGCGGAAATAGTTCTGAATCGTCACCGAGGCCAGGGTCTGGTTCTCGGGCTGGACGTCGGCGCCTTCCTTGGCCTCGATGGCCTGGTGCAGGCCTTCCGAGAGGCGGCGGCCGCTCATCATGCGGCCGGTGAACTCGTCGATCAGGATCACCTCGCCGTCCTTGACGATGTAGTCCTTGTCCAGCGTGTAGAGGATGTTGGCGCGCAGGGCCTGGTTGACGTGGTGCACCACCGAGATGTTGGCGGCGTCATAGAGGCCGGCGGTGTCCTCGGCGAGGTGGCCGCCCTCCATCAGGATCTCTTCGATGCGCTCCTGGCCGTCCTCGGTGAGGATGACCTGTTTCTGCTTCTCGTCGTGATCGTAGTTGGTCTTGTCCTTGATCAGATCCTTCACCAGCAGATCGATGGTCTTGTAGAACTCGCTGCGGTCCTCGGTCGGGCCCGAGATGATCAGCGGGGTGCGGGCCTCGTCGATCAGGATCGAGTCGACCTCGTCGACGATCACATAGTGGTGGCCGCGCTGGACCATTTCCTCGACGCTGTAGACGAGGTTGTCGCGCAGGTAGTCGAAGCCGAACTCGTTGTTGGTGCCGTAGGTGATGTCGCTGCGATAGGCGCGCTGGCGCTCGCCCTGGCTCAGGCCGTTGACGATCACGCCGTAGGACAGACCCAGGAAGTTGTGGATCTTGCCCATCCAGTCGGCGTCGCGGCGGGCCAGATAGTCGTTGACCGTGATGACGTGGACGCCCTTGCCCTCGAGGGCGTTCAGATAGGTGGGCAGGGTGGCGACCAGGGTCTTGCCCTCGCCCGTGCGCATTTCCGAGATGCCGCCGCCGTGCAGCACCATGCCGCCCACCATCTGGACGTCGAAGTGACGCATGCCCAGCACGCGCTTGCTGGCCTCGCGCACCACGGCGAAGGCTTCGGGCATCAGGTCTTCCAGGTTCTCGCCCTTGGCCAGGCGGGCCTTGAACTCGTCGGTCTTGGCCTTTAGGGCGTCGTCCGACAGCGCGGCGTATTCCGGCTCCAGCGCATTGATCTTCGCCACGCGGGCGGACATGATCTTGACCTTGCGGTCGTTGGAAGAGCCGAAGAACTTTTTGGCGAAGCCGAGCATGAATACAGGATCCGGAGGTGTGTCTGTGAGGCCGGCGCTAGGGCTTTGGGGCCTTCACTACGGTAAATTCGTGGCATGGAAGCCAGCGGAAACTGGCGTCTAGGGCGCGCGCGGAGACTTAAGCACCGCCCTTGCGGGTGTCAACGCGAGGCGGGGCGGCCTGGTGGCGGTTTGAGCGGCGTTTAATAGGTTCGGGCCTTTTCCGATCCGCATCGCGAAGCTGTTTCCTCTTGGCGGTAATCCGCGCTAGAGCGCTGAAAGCGTTGCAGCCGGAGATCGGCCCCTTATGAATATTGCTAAGCCTCGCGCCTTCGGCGTCGCCGCCGCGATCGTCCTGACCCTGCTGGTCGCCGCCTGCGGCCGCAACAAGGCCGACGAGCGGCCGCCCGAGCCGGGCGACACCGCCGTGGCGCGGGTCGACGGCCATACGGTCTGGGCGTCGGACGTCAAGCGCGAGGCCGTGGCCCAGGGGCTGATCAGCGAGGGCGAGCCGCTGGACATCGGCTCGGACCTGTTCCGCCAGCGTCTGGACGAGGTGGTCGACCAAAAGCTGTTGGCCGCCGAGGCCCTTAAGCAGAAGCTCGACAAGGACCCTGTCGCGCAACGCCGCCTGGCCGCCGCTCGCGAGCGCATCCTGGGCGACATGCTGGTCGAGAACGTCGTCGAGAAGGCGGTCAACGAGAACGCCATCCGCGGCCTCTATGCCGAGCAGCAGAAGCTGTCCAAACGATCGGAAGAGATCCGCGCCCGCCAGATCCTGGTCGGCAGCCAGGCCGACGCCGAGGCGGTCAAGAAGCTGCTCTCGACCGGCGCGTCGTTCGACGCTTTGGCCATGGAGCGCTCCACCGACCCCGCCACCCGCTTCAACGGCGGCGACCTGGGCTATTTCACTGTCGACGTCATGCCGGCCGCCTATGCCGTGGCCCTCAAGGACGCCCAGAAGGGCGCGCTGGTCGGGCCGTTCCAGACCGAGGGCGGCTGGGCCGTGCTGCGCGTCGAGGACAAGCGCCTGGAAGAGCCGATCACGCTCGAGGCCGCCCGTCCGCAGATCGTCCGCTTCCTGACCTATGACCAGGTGCGCGACCTGCTGGAAAAGCTGCGGGGGGCCAGCAAGGTGGAGATGCTGACCAGCAAGCCGCAGGACGTGCCCGGCGCGCCGCAGGAGCCGGCCTCGGCGCCCCCCGCTTCGCTGCAGCCTGGTCCCGGCAATCCGCCTTCCGACCTCGACGCCGCCGCGCCCGCCGCCGCGCCGGCCGCCGCGCCGGCCAGGAAATAATGACCAAGCCCCCCGTTCCCAAGACGACGGCCAAGGCCGTCGCCGCCGCGCCAAAAGCCGCCGCCGCGCCGTCGCCGACCCCGGCCGAGATCGTCGGCCAGGTCGGGGCCAGTGTCGGCCACACCCTGGAGCGGGCGCTCGACCCGCTGACCACGGCCCTCAAGCGCGCCGGCCTGCGCCGCGCCGAGAAGGCCGCCAGCCAGGGCTCGCCCCCCCTTGTGTCCGAGGAGGCGGTTCAGGCCGCCAAGCCCGCCGCCGTCGCGCTGGGCAAGCCGGGCCTGGCCGTCTCGCCCCTCGCCGTGCCGTTCCCGACCATCCCGCCGATCGCCGGGGTCGAGATCGCCACCGGCCGGGCCGGCTTCTACAAGTACGCCCGCGAGGACATGCTGCTGATGCGCTTCGCGGAGGGCACCAGCTGCGCCGGCGTGTTCACCCGCCACGGCGTCGGATCGGCCCCGGTCGACTGGTGCAAGCGCCAACTCGCCGCCACCGGCGGGCAGGACGTGCGGGCCCTGGTGGTCAACGCCGGCTGCGCCAACAGCTTCACCGGCAAGCCGGGCGCCGACGCCGTGCGCCGGGTGGCGACGGCCGTGGGCAAGCGCTTCGACTGCCGCCAGCGCGACGTGATGATGGCCTCGACCGGCGTGATCGGGGTCATACTCGACGACGCCAAGATCATCTCCAACCTGCGCGAGGTGGAGGCCCGCTTCACGCAGGACGCCTGGGCTGGCGCCGCCTCGGCGATCATGACCACCGACACCTTTCCGAAGGGGGCCTACGCCACCGCCCTGATCGACGGGCACGAGGTGCGGATCGCCGGGATCACCAAGGGCTCGGGCATGATCGCGCCCGACATGGCCACCATGCTGGCCTTCGTGGCCACGGACGCCGCCATCGCCCCGGCCGCTTTGCAGACCCTGGTGTCGCTCTACACCCGCACCACCTTCAACTGCGTGACGGTGGACGGCGACCGTTCGACCAACGACACCTTGCTGCTGTTCGCCACTGGCCAGTCGGGCGCGCCGAAGATCCACCGGGCGGGCGACCGCCGCCTGGCCGACTTCCGCGAGAAGCTGGAGGCCGTGCTACTGGACCTGGCCCTGCAGTTGGTCCGCGACGGCGAGGGCGCCAGCAAGTTCGTCAAGATCACCGTCAATGGCGCGGAAAGCCCGCTTTCGGCCCGCAAGATCGCCCGCACCATCGCCGAGAGCCCCTTGGTCAAGACCGCCTTCGCCGGCGAGGACGCCAATTGGGGCCGCATCGCCATGGCCGTCGGCCGCGCCGACGAGCCGATCAACCGAGAGCGCATCAGCATCCGCTTCGGCGACCTCTACGCCGCCCGCGACGGCCTCGTCTCGGCCGACTATGACGAGGCTGCGATGAGCGCCTACGTCAAAAAGGCCGAGTTCGAGGTGTCGGTGGATGTCGGCGTCGGCAAGGGGACGGCCACGGTGTGGACGTGCGATCTGACCAAGCAATATGTGGCGATCAACGGGGACTATCGGTCATAAGGGGGCGATCTATCTTCCGTCTCCCCGGCGAAGGCCGGGGCCCGGATGGAATGGCTTTGAGGCTGACGCCACGGGCTCCGAGCCCCTCCAATCAGTCACACCGCCATGGGATCTGGGTCCCGGCATTCGCCGGGATGAGCGGATTTAAGTAAGGACAGGCTCATGTCTGAGATCCAGCTCCACGACATCGCCGCCGCCTGCCATGCCGCCGGCTACCGCGTCGCCGAGATCGACAATGGCCTCGAAGTCTCCGGCGCCGAGGATGGCGGAGCCTTCTACCTGTTCCCGCAGAACGGCTGGCTGCAGGTGCGCTGCCAGGTGCTCGACGGCGCCGATCTCGACCAGGCCCGCACCCTGGACGCCCTGTTCGAGACCGTGGCCCGCGCCCAGTTCCGCCTGATCGGCTGCCGCTTCGGCTTCGACCCCTTCACCGGCCTGTGGCTGGTCGAGGACCTCTATCCCGGGTTCGAGGCCGAGCGGTTGCCGGCCGTGCTGGAGCAGCTGGCCTTCGTCTGGGGCTCGCTGGAGGGCGTGCTGGACGCGGCGCTCAAGCGGGGCGAGGCGGCCAACGACGACGCGCTGGACGCGGCGTTCGAGCTGGTGGCGGAGGGGCGGCCGAACTGAAGGGGCCGCTTTTCGACCCGGTGCGGACCGATGGTCGATCAGTTCAGAGGTGCGAGGGTAGCGGAGCGCCTGACCCTTTGCACACACGGGTGATCGCTCTCAATAATCTCAGCACGTCTCGGCCGACGCGCTCGCTCGTTTCCGGGGAAAGGGTCGGCCCGAAGTCGGGAAGCGCCTTAACCTCGACTTCGGTCTGATGGGGTAATGGCTGGTCAAGGACGACGGTAAAGACATTGGGGCCGCGTCTTGAATCCACGGCGCCGCACGCGACTCTGGCGTCCGGACTGATGTTCATTTCGAGTATACGACGGACAGACTCGCCGCCGCGCATAGCGCGAACCTGCTCGGCGCGAACTCCTGGAAAGCAGACCCACGCGCCGGGGGGGCTAGTACCCCGGACTGGTCACCGAGAAGCTGGCGTTGTTGCCCATGGCCGACGAGACGCCGACCACCGAGCGGGCGGCGCCGGTCAGGGACACGGTCGAGCGCGCGCTGATATCGACATTGTTGGACTGGCTGTTGGTGGCGCTCATCGTGCCGCTACATTGGTTGCAGACATAGCCGCTGACCGCGTTACCCACCGCCGTGGCGCTGGATCCGGCGTCATAGCCGTTGTCGCCGGTGAAGCTGGCGATCACCTCGACGCCGCCGCCGTCATTGACCTGGCTGTTGTCGAGCACCAGGTCCGGCCCGGTATTGCCGGCCAAGACCGAATTGCCCACGCCGTAGGCCGTGGCCTGGGCCCCGCCGAACGCGTAGGAGCTACCCTCGGCTTGGGCCCGGACATAGGCGGTGTTGTACTGGTGGCTGGCCACGTCGAGCAGCGGGCCCTCGTTGGAGGCGTTGAGGTTGTTGCCCGAGGCGGTGGCCGCCGTGGTCGTCAGGTTGCTGTTGCCATAGGCGGTGAACTTGGTGGCCGTGACATTGGCCGCGACGTTGTTCTGGTCTGTGATGACGCGGGCCGCCGACTGGTCGGCCCCGGTCAGGTCAATATTGTTGCCGGCCGCTGTACCCGCCACGACAGCGATGCCGGCCACATACTGGATGATCGCCCCGCCGTCGGCGGCGACGTCGGCCTGGTTGTTCTGGCTCACCCGCGCGCCCATCGATCCATTGACCAGCAACAGGCCCTGGCTGTTACCGGCCGCCTGGGTGCTTTCGATCACGTCACCGGCCAGGGCGCTCACGGCCTCGATCTGGCTGCGGGCGGTGACCGATCCGTAATTGGTCTGGACCATGAAGGCGCTGAGCGTGCCGCCGGCCGCCAGGGCCGTGCCGCTGTTGCCGACAGCCGTGGTGTTGATGTTGCTGCTGTCGCCCAGCGAGCCCGAGGCGTTGACCACGCCATGGGCCAGCACGGCGCCCTGGTTGTCCTGGTTGGAGGTCAGGCCGCCGTCGGCCCCGTTCAGGGTCATGCCAAAGCTGTTGGCGCCCGCCGTGGTGGTCGCCGTGACGCCTTCGTCAGCCGTGACGACGTTCAACGTCTGCTCGGCGTTGATGGCGCCGAGGTTCAGCTGGTCGTTCGAGCCCTGGCTGGGCAGGGTCTGGCTAGTAGCGACTCCGCCCAGCGCCACGCACATTGGGATCGCTGCGATCATTCCAGCGAGACGGGTCTTCGCGGGTTTGCGCATTGTTGGTTCCCAGGTTGTTGTAGGCGGGCACGAAGGCCCCGGTCGCGCCGACGGTGTTGCCGGCATAGGGGTCGTAGCTCAGGCAGGTCTGCGGACCAGGCATGCCATACAGGTTGGCGCTCATCTCGATCGCCGCCCGCTCGATCAGCGAGCGCACGGCCAGTTGCATGGGCTCCAGCGCGCCGCGACCGGCGGAGATGTCGAAGATGTTGCCATTGAGGAAGTCGAACACCCCGAGGCTGACTTCGCGGCCAACCACCTGTTTCTGGTAGGAGATCACATCGACCACCTCCAGCGTGCGGGTGTTGATCAGGCGCAGGTCCAGCGCGATGTTCATCACGAACACGCGGCGCTTGAAATTGCCCTTCAGGCCGTCGGTGTCCTTGTCGCCGGCATAGGCGTCCACGCCGGCCGAGCGGATGTTGTAGTTCAGCTCCGTGATCCCGCCGGCTACGTAGAAGTCCGAGCCCGGGACCTGGCCCGCGAGGATCTTGCGATACTCGGCCGGCGCGTCGGCGCCGGGCTTGGGGTTGTCGGAGATCAGCTTGTTGTTGGCGTATTTCAGCTCATATTCCGACACCGAGGTGTCGAAGCGCTCGACCATCGGCATGCCGGCCTTGGCGAAGGCGGTCATCGCCAGCAGGGACGCGCCCTGGGTGACCTTGCGGCCCGAACCGTCAGACTCCTCCTTGCCGGTATAGTCGGCGATGCGGCCGATGGCGACGCGCGGGGCGACCACCCGGTTGGCGCGGGCATATTGCGCCAGACACACCAAGCCCGCCGTGTAGGGCGTGGGGTTGGCCGTCACCGGCGCCGTGCCGATCGGCGTGGCGTAATTGCCGTTGCCCATGGGGGTGGGCACGCTGCCACAGGCGCTCAGCGCCGCGCAGGCGCTGGCCAGCAGGAGGAGGAGGCGCTTACTGGCCATTGCCCGATGTCCCGACATTCGTTCCGGCGCTGATATTGCCGTTGTTGATCTGGTTGGAATTGACGATCACGGTGTTGTTGTTGCCTTGGGTGACGACCGTCAGATTGTTGCCGATCGCCGTCGAGCTGCCGTAGCCGCCGAGGCCCCCAACCCCGGAATAGCTGTCGAGCGAGCCCGTCGATTGGCCAGAAGAATAGACGCTCTGGTCCGCGCCGGTCAGCATAACGCCATCGACGATGACCCGATTGCCGTTGGCGTCGCGGGTGGAATACTGGACGACGTGGTTTTCGGAGCCGGCCAGACGGCCGTAGCCGGCGTTGAAGGCGGCGGAATTGGTTTCCAAGGTCTGCGCCTGGGCCGCGCCAGCGCCGAGGGGCAGGACGGCCAGGGTCAAAACAGCCGAGCAAAGGCCCAAAGCACCCATGCCACCCGGCAATTTTTTCATGGAAACGACCATCTCAAGCTCCGCGAATGTCGACACGGGGCTGTTAAGCAACCCTCGTGCCAAAATCGGACAACGTTCGACCTAACCCCCAAGGTCTCGCGATTTCGTTAAGGTAAAGCCCGGAGGCGGCCGGAGACCCGAAACTGCGACATTGATGCTGCCCATTGATCTGAAGCGCGCTTTGGAGGACGCTCAACAAAACAAAGATATCGCAGGGAGGATTAAGCTTTGCTGGTTTCTCAGATCCTGAAGGAGAAGGGCGACCTTGTGTTTACCGCCTCGCCCAATGAGACGGTGGGCGCTGCGGCGGCGCTGCTCCACACCCGCAAGGTCGGGGCGATGGTCGTGCTCGAGGAAGACGAGACGATCGCCGGCATTCTCTCCGAGCGCGACATCGTGAGGGTTATCGCCAAGGAGGGCGCCAGCGCCCTGACCCGGGCGATCGCGACCTGCATGACCCGCGACGTGGTCTTCGCCCAGCCCGAGGAGACGGTCGACGCCCTGCTGGAGCGGATGACCGATCGCCGGATCCGCCACCTGCCAGTCTGCAGGGGCCAGCGCCTGGCCGGCATCATCTCGATTGGCGACCTGGTAAAGTACAAGATCCGCGAGACCCAGGCTGAGGCCGACGGCCTCAAGGCCTATATCGCGGCCGGCTGACCACGGCTTCGAAGGGCCACTGGCGCGCCCTCTATATAGAGGGCGCAATATTAGAGAGAGGCCGTGCGCCTCAGCGCTCCGCCTCGCCCAGCAGTTCGGCCCCCGGGCCGCTGACCGCGTCGGCCAGGCTATAGCCTTCCAGCACCTGCGCCGTGGCGTCGCGCGCCCGCAGCAGCGCCTCGCGTAGGGAGCAGGTGGCCAGATCCCGGCAATCCTCGCAGCGGCGGAAGGCCGTGCGGCTGACACAGGGGGCCAGGGCCAGGGGGCCGTCGACCAGCCGGATCACCTCGGCGAAGCTGATGGTCTCTGCGGCGCGGCCCAGTAGATAGCCGCCGAACTTGCCGCGCCGGCTCGTCACCAGGCCCTTGCGCGCCAATGCAAGAAGTATTGCCTCCAGAAACTTGCGCGGCGCATCGGCCCGCACCGCCAGCTCGCCGGCCGTGACCTGGCCGCTCTCGCGGGCCAGTTCGATCATGGCGCGCAGGGCGTAGCGAGCTTTCTGGGACAGCATGGACGCGAAGACTCCTGATTACACGGGTCTATGAAGCCAGGGCGGGGCAGGGCGCAAGCGGCGGCCTGCGGGCGCGGCGCGAAACCATGCACAGATCCGCGCACAGATAAGGGATAGGTGCGATTGATCGGGTCGCTTTTGCGGTTGCGACTCTCCGAAGCGATGGCTAAACACCGCCCTCGCTTCGGGGCTGACGCCCGCCGGACCGATCCAGGGCCTTGCGGCCTTGCATTTGGGAAGGTGGATCGTTAAGTTCTGCGGCCTCAGCCGGCTCGGTGACGAATTTGCGAAGACCCTGTCTTCAAGGGCTCCGTCACCCCGTCTTTTGTCCTTCGCAACGGCCTCGGCCAGAGCATCGACTGGGAAGGAAACAGTCAGTTGACACGGAGTTTTGCTTTCACTAGAAAGCGCGGCTCCGGAGTAACTGGAAAGAGTTCGCAAGAGCTTTTGAGGTTTCTTAGGACGGTTTCTGAGGGTTTCTTTGAAATTCTTTGTTGACTGGATTGGCGCTGTTCTTTAGAAGGGTGCCTCGGATTGCTGGGTTGGTTAGAAAGCTGGCTTGGTGGTTTGGTCGGGTCGTTTTGAAAGAAACGGTTTGACACGGAAGTCGAGGTTGGATAGATAGCCGCCTCCGCCGACATCGGGCGCTAAACGGGTGGTTCTGCCGCGAGGTGGTTCTGGGAGCTTAGGCTCTGGGTCTTTGACATTGTTGATTTGGAAAGAGAAACGCAGGCGGCGGCGCTCTGGCGATGACCTCACGGGTCATCATCGAACGCTGACAATTGCGGTCTCTTGAAGACACCATGAATATCATGGACCGGAGCTTCGGCTCCGATCCATCGATGTGATTGGGAACTCGTCAAGATACTATGCAAACCAGAACCGGTTCCTCGGTTTTCCCCTTGGAACTGAAGTCTGTGTTAGCGGTCAACTCAACCTGAGAGTTTGATC